>NZ_JHEP02000048.1 GCF_000657795.2 Bordetella pseudohinzii | reverse complement strand
GCCGCGGCCGCTTCTTCGACCAGGGCGGCGTTCTGCTGCGTGACCTCGTCCATCTGCGCGACCGCGCGGTTGACCTGCTCGATGCCGCTGGACTGCTCTTCGGAGGCCGCCGAGATCTCGCCCATGATGTCGGTCACGCGCTTGACCGAGGCCACGATCTCCTGCATCGTCGCCCCGGCCCGCTCCACCTGCTGCGAGCCCGCCGCGACCTTGCCCACCGAGTCCTCGATCAGCGTCTTGATCTCCTTGGCCGCCTGGGCGCTGCGCTGCGCCAGCGAACGCACTTCGCCCGCCACCACCGCAAAACCCTTGCCCTGCTCGCCGGCCCGCGCGGCTTCCACCGCCGCGTTCAGCGCCAGGATGTTGGTCTGGAAGGCGATCCCGTCGATGACCGACACAATCTCCGAGATCTTGCGCGAGCTGGCCGATATCCCCTCCATGGTCTGCACCACTTCCGAGACCGCCGAGCCGCCCCGCTCGGCCACATCCGAGGCGCTGGCCGCCAGCTGATTGGCCTGGCGGGCATTGTCCGCGTTCTGCTTGACCGTGGAGGCCAGCTCTTCCATCGACGCGGCCGTCTCTTCCAGCGAGGCGGCCTGCTCTTCGGTGCGGCTGGACAGATC
>NZ_JHEP02000047.1 GCF_000657795.2 Bordetella pseudohinzii | reverse complement strand
CGTATTGCCCGCCGGCAGCGCCACGACCGATGCCGTGAACGTCGGTCAGCTGCAGGCGGTCTCCACGGTGGCCAACAGCGGCTGGAATGTCACGGCGCAAGGCGCCAATGCAAGCAATGTCGCACCCGGCGCCACCGTGGATTTCTCTAGCGCCGACAGCAATCTCGCCATCAGCAAGGGCGCGACCGACAGCAAACTGCGCTTCGCCCTGTCCCGCAACCTGAATGTGGATGCCGTGACGCTGGGAACCACCCAGCTTCAGGCCAGCGGCCTGACCCTGACCGGCGGCCCGAGCATCACCACCGCCGGCATCGACGGCGGTGGCCTCAAGCTCAGTAATATCGCCGCCGGCAGCGCCACGACCGATGCCGTGAACGTCGGTCAGCTGCAGGCGGTCTCCACGGTGGCCAACAGCGGTTGGAACGTCACGGCGCAAGGCGCCAACGCGAGCAACGTCGCACCCGGCGCCACCGTGGATTTCTCTAGCCCGGACAGCAACCTGGCCATCACCAAGGGCGCGACCGACAGCAAACTCCGCTTCGCCCTGTCCCGCAACCTGAATGTGGATGCCGTGACGCTAGGCACCACCCAGCTGCAAGCCAGTGGCCTGACCTTGACTGGTGGACCGAGCATCACCACGGCCGGTATCGACGGCGGCGGCCTCAAGCTCAGCAATATCG
>NZ_JHEP02000046.1 GCF_000657795.2 Bordetella pseudohinzii | reverse complement strand
CGGCGATATTGCTGAGCTTGAGGCCGCCGCCGTCGATGCCGGCGGTGGTGATGCTCGGGCCGCCGGTCAAGGTCAGGCCGCTGGCCTGGAGCTGGGTGGTCCCGAGGGTCACGGCATCCACATTCAGGTTGCGGGACAGGGCGAAGCGCAGCTTATTGTCAGTGGCGCCCTTGGTGATGGCGAGATTGCTGTCCGCACTGGCAAAGTCCACCGTCGCCCCTGGCGCGACATTGCTCGCGTTGGCGCCCTGCGCGGTGACATTCCAACCGCTGTTGGCCACCGAGGAGACGGCCTGCAACTGCCCGACATTGACCGCGTCGGTCGTGGCGCTGCCGGCGGCGATGTTGCTGAGTTTGAGGCCACCACCGTCGATACCGGCGGTGGTGATGCTAGGTCCACCGGTCAAGGTCAGCCCACTGGCCTGAAGCTGGGTGGTCCCGAGGGTGACGGCATCCACATTCAGGTTGCGAGACAGCGCGAAGCGGAGTTTGCTGTCGGTCGCGCCCTTGGTGATGGCCAGGTTGCTGTCGGCGCTGGCAAAGTCCACCGTCGCCCCTGGCGCGACATTGCTTGCGTTGGCGCCTTGCGCCGTAACGTTCCATCCGCTGTTGGCCACCGTGGAGACCGCCTGCAGTTGTCCCACATTGACGGCGTCGGTGGTCGCCGTGCCGGCGGCGATATTGCTGAGCTTGAGGCCGCCGCCGTCGATGC
>NZ_JHEP02000045.1 GCF_000657795.2 Bordetella pseudohinzii | reverse complement strand
TGCGGTGTGCGGTGTGCGGTGTGCGGTGTGCGGTGTGCGGTGTGCGGTGTGCGGTTCATCGAACATTCCCTGGATTGATGACTCAAGCAGGGCGATCGTAGAACAGCGGCGCCGCGCGTTGTTTCCGAATCTGTGGCGCCGCCTTCCTATCCTGAGCGGCAAGAGCAGCCGATGGCGTGGTCTCAGGGATAGACAATGCTGTATTGCACATAGGTCACCAGCTTGCCGGCCTTGATATTGCCGTCGCCGCTTTTGACGTATCGCGCCAGGTAGCGCAGCGTGGCCTCCTTGTTGGCGCCGTTGGCGGTCAGCGGCACTTCCTGGGCCTGCTGGTTCTGGTGATCGAGGCCCAGCGTGATGGTGCTGCCATTGGGATTGGCCAGCTGGATCTGCACGTTGCCGAACGCGGTCGCCGGCAGCGGATTGGGGATGGAGGCGGCCATCGCCACGGCCTGGGCCGTGGTGTAGGCGACCAGATTGCCCGTGGCGTAGTCTGTGGTGGAACCGGGCTCGAAGTAAGCCTTGATATTGCCGTTCAGCGCATCAGGGCATTCTGTCAGCCTGATGAGGAAGGGCGTGGCGCCGGCCGTATCTCCCTTGGCCTTCAGCGCCGAAGTCGATATCTTGGGCAGCAGCACATGGATATGGGCCGGCGGCACATTGCCATTGATCTTGCAGGTTTGGTCGGTGATCTCGCCGTTGATGGTGATCGTGCCGTCGACGGCATGGGCCGGCGGCATGCCCATCATGCCCGCCGCGGCCAGCGAGGCCGTGGCGAACTTTACGCATTCAATTGCGGATTGCGGATTGCGGATTGCGGATTGCGGATTGCGGATTGCGGATTGCGGAT
>NZ_JHEP02000044.1 GCF_000657795.2 Bordetella pseudohinzii | reverse complement strand
CCCCCCCCGTCATTTCGTCCTACCCAAATCGCGCTTTGCCTATCCCTGTTGTTCGGGTCATCGATGGCACATGGACAGCAAGCGAGCGCCACCATCAACTCGCCCTTGGAGATCGTGCCCGGCGCGACCCCAGGCTCCTTGCACCGTCAAGACAAGGTTCGTTTGGGAGAGGGCGCGCGAATCACCGTCAAAGACGGCGGTCTATGGGCCCCCGGCTTATGGGTTAATCTTTCTGGCAACAACAGCGCGCTGCATATCACCGGCCCAGGATCCTCGCTTGTCACCGGCGAAGTCCTGCTCAACGGCGCAACCCCCACGCTGACCGTGGAGAACCAAGGCCACCTCAATCTGCACATGCTCAATCTGCAGAAAGGCACGACCTTGGTCCGCGGCGCAGGTTCCCACATCACCATCCGCGACTACGGCAAACTCGTCATCGGCAGGAACGGCACAAACACCGCCGGCCAGACCGGCGCGGGCACGCTGATGGTCAAGGAGGGCGGCGCCGTTGTCTCGCATGCCGCCCTTGAGCTCACATCCCAGATGAGCTACTCCGCATACGTGGTCATCGATAGCGGATCCAGCGTCACCCTGCACAAAGGCCTGTCGTCCAAGGTCGGCGGCGCCGTCGATATGAAGATCTTGAACGGCGGCAGCCTGATCAGCAAAAGCAGCGCCACCTTCGGCAAACCGAATGGCGACGACGGCAAGCCCACGACCCTGCTCGTCGATGGCGACGGCTCCCGGTGGAGCCACTCCAATGGGGAGTTCAAGCTGCACAACAAGGCCAGCCTCCGGCTCGCCAATCGCGGCGCGCTGGACCTCGGCGGCCAGACCCTCCATCTCGCCGGCAAGGACAGCTACCTCTTCATCGGTGGCGGCCCGGACGACGAGGCCCAGGCCGGCGGCACGCTGACCGCGGG
>NZ_JHEP02000043.1 GCF_000657795.2 Bordetella pseudohinzii | reverse complement strand
AATATCGCCGCCGGCAGCGCCACGACCGATGCCGTGAACGTCGGTCAGCTGCAGGCGGTCTCCACGGTGGCCAACAGCGGCTGGAATGTCACGGCGCAAGGCGCCAATGCAAGCAATGTCGCACCCGGCGCCACCGTGGATTTCTCTAGCGCCGACAGCAATCTCGCCATCAGCAAGGGCGCGACCGACAGCAAACTGCGCTTCGCCCTGTCCCGCAACCTGAATGTGGATGCCGTGACGCTGGGAACCACCCAGCTTCAGGCCAGCGGCCTGACCCTGACCGGCGGCCCGAGCATCACCACCGCCGGCATCGACGGCGGTGGCCTCAAGCTCAGTAATATCGCCGCCGGCAGCGCCACGACCGATGCCGTGAACGTCGGTCAGCTGCAGGCGGTCTCCACGGTGGCCAACAGCGGTTGGAACGTCACGGCGCAAGGCGCCAACGCGAGCAACGTCGCACCCGGCGCCACCGTGGATTTCTCTAGCCCGGACAGCAACCTGGCCATCACCAAGGGCGCGACCGACAGCAAACTCCGCTTCGCCCTGTCCCGCAACCTGAATGTGGATGCCGTGACGCTAGGCACCACCCAGCTGCAAGCCAGTGGCCTGACCTTGACTGGTGGACCGAGCATCACCACGGCCGGTATCGACGGCGGCGGGCTCAAGCTCAGCAATATTGCCGCCGGCACGGCGACCACCGATGCGGTCAATGTGGGACAGCTGCAAGCCGTCTCCTCGGTCGCCAACAGCGGCTGGAACGTTACCGCGCAGGGCGCCAATGCGAGCAACGTCGCACCCGGCGCCACCGTGGACTTTGCCAGCGCCGACAGCAACCTGGCCATCACCAAGGGAGCCACCGACAGCAAACTCCGCTTTGCCCTGTCCCGCAACCTGAATGTGGATGCCGTGACCCTCGGGACCACCCAGCTCCAGGCCAGCGGCCTGACCCTGACCGGCGGCCCGAGCATCACCACCGCCGGCATCGACGGCGGCGGGCTCAAACTCAGCAATATCG
>NZ_JHEP02000042.1 GCF_000657795.2 Bordetella pseudohinzii | reverse complement strand
TCGGCGGTCAGCACGTATTTCAGGTCATAGAGCACATGCTCGGGCTTGCCGAGCTTGCGGATGGCCGCCGCGCCCATGTCCACGAACTGCTGGTGCGACACCGCCAGGATGATGGCGTCGTAGCTGCCCTGGGACGGCTGGGCGATCGGCGTGATGCCGTATTCGTGCTTGGCCTCCTCGGCATCGACCCAGGGATCGTAGACATCGACGTCCACGCTGTACTCGCCCAGCTCCTTGATGATGTCGACCACGCGCGTGTTGCGCAGGTCCGGGCAGTTTTCCTTGAAGGTCAGGCCCATCACCAGCACCTTGGCGCCCTGCACATGCAGCCGCTTCTTGGTCATGCACTTGACCAGCTGCGACACCGCATAGCCGCCCATGGAGTCGTTCAGGCGGCGGCCCGCCAGGATGATCTCCGGGTGGTAGCCGATGGACTGCGCCTTGTGCGTCAGGTAGTAGGGATCCACGCCGATGCAGTGCCCGCCCACCAGGCCCGGACGGAAAGGCAGGAAGTTCCACTTCGTGCCGGCCGCCTGCAGCACCGCCTCGGTGTCGATGCCCATGCGGTTGAAGATCAGCGCCAGCTCGTTGATGAGGGCGATATTCACGTCCCGCTGCGTGTTCTCGATCACCTTGGCGGCCTCGGCCACGCGGATGCTCGAAGCCTTGTGGGTGCCGGCGACGATGATTTCCTTGTAGAGCTGGTCGACCAGCTCGGCGACTTCCGGGGTCGAGCCCGAGGTCACTTTCTTGATGGTCGAGACGCGGTGCGCCTTGTCGCCCGGGTTGATGCGCTCGGGGCTGTAGCCGGCGAAGAAATCGACGTTGTACTTCAGGCCCGAGACACGCTCCAGCACCGGCACGCAGTCTTCTTCGGTCGCGCCCGGGTAGACGGTCGATTCGTAGATCACGATGTCGCCGCGCTTGAGCACCGCGCCTATGGTCTCGCTGGCCTTGATCAGCGGGGTCAGGTCGGGCTGCTTGAAATCATCGATGGGCGTGGGCACGGTCACGATGAAGACATTCGCCTTGCCCAGCT
>NZ_JHEP02000041.1 GCF_000657795.2 Bordetella pseudohinzii | reverse complement strand
GCATCGACGGCGGCGGGCTCAAACTCAGCAATATCGCCGCCGGCACGGCGACCACCGACGCCGTCAATGTGGGACAACTGCAGGCGGTCTCCACGGTGGCCAACAGCGGATGGAACGTTACGGCGCAAGGCGCCAACGCGACCAACGTCGCGCCAGGCGCCACCGTGGATTTCTCTAGCGCCGACAGCAATCTCGCCATCACCAAGGGCGCCACTGACAACAAGCTGCGCTTCGCCCTGTCCCGCAACCTGAATGTGGATGCCGTGACCCTCGGGACCACCCAGCTGCAAGCCAGCGGCCTGACCCTGACCGGTGGCCCTAGCATCACCACCGCCGGCATCGACGGCGGTGGCCTCAAGCTCAGCAATATCGCCGCCGGCACGGCGACCACTGATGCGGTCAATGTCGGTCAGCTGCAAGCCGTCTCCACGGTGGCCAACAGCGGATGGAACGTTACCGCGCAGGGGGCCAATGCGAGCAACGTCGCGCCAGGCGCCACCGTGGATTTCTCTAGCGCCGACAGCAACCTGGCCATCACCAAGGGCGCGACCGACAGCAAACTCCGCTTTGCCCTGTCCCGCAACCTGAATGTGGATGCCGTGACCCTCGGGACCACCCAGCTTCAGGCCAGTGGCCTGACCCTGACCGGTGGCCCGAGCATCACCACGGCCGGTATCGACGGCGGCGGGCTCAAGCTCAGCAATATCGCCGCCGGCAGCGCCACGACCGATGCCGTCAATGTGGGACAACTGCAAGCCGTATCCTCGGTGGCCAACAGCGGTTGGAACGTCACCGCTCAGGGGGCCAATGCAAGCAATGTGGCGCCCGGCGCCACCGTAGATTTCTCTAGCCCCGACAGCAACCTGGCCATCACCAAGGGTGCGACCGACAATAAGCTGCGCTTTGCCCTGTCCCGCAACCTCGATGTGGATGCCGTCACGCTAGGCACCACCCAGCTTCAGGCCAGCGGCCTGACCTTGACCGGCGGCCCGAGCATCACCACCGCCGGCATCGACGGCGGCGGCCTCAAGCTCAGCAATATCGCCG
>NZ_JHEP02000040.1 GCF_000657795.2 Bordetella pseudohinzii | reverse complement strand
CCGGCGCCTAGCTGTGAAGATTCAATAGGTTGTATGCATGGTTCATCCGAACCGGATTTGAGAAACTGGAAATCGCCACCCCCCCAGTTCACTCAAGGAGCCCGGCCGGATGAACACCCATAAGCATGCCCGATTGACCTTCCTACGTCGACTCGAAATGGTCCAGCAATTGATCGCCCATCAAGTTTGTGTGCCTGAAGCGGCCCGCGCCTATGGGGTCACCGCGCCGACTGTGCGCAAATGGCTGGGCCGCTTCCTGGCTCAGGGCCAGGCGGGCTTGGCCGATGCGTCCTCGCGCCCGACGGTCTCGCCCCGAGCGATTGCGCCGGCCAAGGCGCTGGCTATCGTGGAGCTGCGCCGCAAGCGGCTGACCCAAGCGCGCATCGCCCAGGCGCTGGGCGTGTCAGCCAGCACCGTCAGCCGCGTCCTGGCCCGCGCCGGTCTGTCGCACCTGGCCGACCTGGAGCCGGCCGAGCCGGTGGTGCGCTACGAGCATCAGGCCCCCGGCGATCTGCTGCACATCGACATCAAGAAGCTGGGACGTATCCAGCGCCCTGGCCACCGGGTCACGGGCAACCGACGCGATACCGTTGAGGGGGCCGGCTGGGACTTCGTCTTCGTGGCCATCGATGACCACGCCCGCGTGGCCTTCACCGACATCCACCCCGACGAGCGCTTCCCCAGCGCCGTCCAGTTCCTCAAGGACGCAGTGGCCTACTACCAGCGCCTGGGCGTGACCATCCAGCGCTTGCTCACCGACAATGGCTCGGCCTTTCGCAGCCGCGCCTTCGCCGCGCTGTGCCATGAGCTGGGCATCAAGCACCGCTTTACCCGACCTTACCGCCCACAGACCAATGGCAAGGCCGAACGCTTCATCCAGTCGGCCTTGCGTGAGTGGGCTTACGCTCACACCTACCAGAACTCCCAACACCGAGCCGATGCCATGAAATCCTGGCTACACCACTACAACTGGCATCGACCCCACCAAGGCATCGGGCGCGCTGTACCCATCTCCAGACTCAACCTGGACGAATACAACCTATTGACAGTTCACAGGTAGCCGCG
>NZ_JHEP02000004.1 GCF_000657795.2 Bordetella pseudohinzii | reverse complement strand
GCGGATTGCGGATTGCGGATTGCGGATTGCGGATTGCGGATTGCGGATTGCGGATCATGCTTTGTTTTACCTGGAACAGTTTTCGGGGGAGCATCCTGGACAAGCCGTCATCCTAGGCAAGCGCGCCGTACGTTGTTTCCGAGTCTCCGGCGCCCTGCCCTTGGCCCAGGCAGGCAGAATCAGACCCTCTCAGGGATAAACGATGCTGTACTGCACATAGGTCACCAGCTTGCCGGCCTTGATACCGCCTGCGCCGCTCTTGATGTACCGCGCCAGATAGCGCAAGGTGGCCTGCTTGCTGCCGCCATTGGCGGTCAGCGTCGCCGCCTGGGCCTGCTGGTGCTGCACGTCCGTGCCCAGCTTGATGGCGTTGCCATTGAGATTGACCAGCTGGATCTGCACGTTGTCGAACACGGCGGCGGCCGGTGAAGGGATCGCCGCCACCGCCGCGGCGACTGGCGCCGCGGTCGTATAGGCGATCAGATTGCCCGTGCCATAGTCCGTGCTCGATCCCGGCTCGAAATAGGCTTTGACGTCGCCGGACAGCGTCGATGGGCAATCGGTGAGCTTGATCGTGAAAGGCGTGGCGCCGGCCGTGCTGTTGACGTCTTTCAGGGCCTTGGTGCCGATCTTGGGCAGGTTGACCAGCAAGTTGTAGGGCGGGTCCTGGCCCTCGATCTTGCAGGTCTGGTCGGTGATCTCGCCATTGATGGTGATGGTGCCATCGACGGCATGGGCCGGCGGCACGCTCATCATGCTCGCCACGGCCAGCGAAGCCGTGGCGATCTTTACGCACTCAATTGCGGGTTGCGGGTTGCGGGTTGCGGGTTGCGGGTTGCGGCATGGCTTGCCTGTCGAGTTCAACAACGATGGAGCGCATTCTAGTCAGGCCGGGCCGTACGATGCATCGGAGTTTGAGGGCGGGATTTGCCGCGCAGGGCGGCGGCGCATCGCCGCAATAAGACGCCGGAAAACAGAACAGCCCGCTTGCGCGGGCTGTTCTGTTTAGAACGTAGACGGATCAGCGCTTGAGCTGGGACAGGTCACGCACCGCGCCGCGATCGGCCGAGGTGGCCAGCGCGGCATAGGCCTGCAGGGCCTGCGAGACCACGCGCTGGCGGTCCACCGGCTTCCAGGCCTGTTCGCCACGGGCGTCCATGGCCGCGCGGCGGCGGGCGAGTTCATTGTCCTCGACCGCCAGGTGGATGCGGCGGTTGGGGATGTCGATCTCGATCACATCGCCGTCCTCGACCAGGCCGATGGCGCCGCCCTCGGCGGCTTCCGGCGAGGCGTGGCCGATGACCAGGCCCGACGAACCGCCCGAGAAACGGCCATCGGTGAACAACGCGCAAGTCTTGCCCAGGCCCTTGGACTTCAGATAGGAAGTCGGGTAGAGCATTTCCTGCATGCCGGGGCCGCCCTTGGGGCCTTCGTAGCGGATGATGACGACATCGCCATCGACGACCTTGTCGCCCAGGATGCCTTCGACGGCGTCTTCCTGGCTTTCGAAGACGCGCGCGCGGCCGGTGAACACCCACTGCGACTCGTCCACGCCGGCCGTCTTCACGATGCAGCCCTTCTCGGCCAGGTTGCCGTACAGCACGGCCAGGCCGCCATCCTTGGAATAGGCGTTGTCCTTGCTGCGGATGCAGCCGGTCTTGCGATCCATGTCCAGCGTCAGGAAAGTCTTGTCCTGGCTGAAGGCGACCGTGGTCGGCACGCCGCCGGGCGCGGCGCGGTAGAACTTCTGGGCCGCTTCGCCGGCGCCGCCCGCCACGTCCCATTGCGCGATCGCCTTGCCCAGCGTGCCGCTGTGCACGTTGCCGCAGGACAGGTCGAGCAGATCGGCGCGCGCCAGCTCGCCCAGGATGCCCAGGATGCCGCCGGCGCGGTGCACGTCTTCGATGTGATATTTGTCGGTCGCCGGCGCGGCCTTGCACAGGCAGGGCACTTTGCGCGAGATGCGGTCGATATCGGCCATGGTGAAATCCACGCCGGCTTCCTGGGCCGCGGCCAGCAGGTGCAGCACGGTATTGGTGGAGCCGCCCATGGCGACGTCCAGCGACATGGCGTTTTCGAAAGCGGCCTTGGTGGCGATGCTGCGCGGCAGGACCGAGCTGTCTTCCTGTTCGTAGTAGCGGCGGCACAGGTCGACGACCAGGCGGCCCGCCTGCTCGAACAGGCCCCGGCGCCAGGCGTGCGTGGCGACGATGGTGCCGTTGCCCGGCAGCGCCAGGCCGATGGCCTCGGTCAGACAGTTCATGGAGTTGGCCGTGAACATGCCGGAACAGGAGCCGCAGGTCGGGCAGGCGCTGCGTTCGACCTGTTCGGCCTCGGCATCGCTCACCTTGGGATCGGCGGCCTTGATCATGGCGTCGACCAGGTCCAGCTTGGCGATGACCTTGCCGTCGGTGGGCGAGATCACCTTGCCGGCCTCCATCGGGCCGCCCGAGACAAAGACCACGGGGATGTTCAGGCGCATGGCGGCCATCAGCATGCCCGGGGTGATCTTGTCGCAGTTGGAGATACACACCATGGCGTCGGCGCAATGCGCATTGACCATGTATTCGACCGAGTCGGCGATCAGTTCGCGCGAGGGCAGCGAATACAGCATGCCGCCGTGGCCCATGGCGATGCCGTCATCCACGGCGATGGTATTGAACTCCTTGGCCACGCCGCCGGCCGCCTCGATCTGGCCGGCCACCAGGGCGCCCAGATCCTTCAGGTGCACGTGGCCGGGCACGAATTGCGTAAAGGAATTGACCACCGCGATGATGGGCTTGCCGAAGTCGCCGTCCTTCATGCCGGTGGCGCGCCAGAGCGCGCGCGCGCCGGCCATGTTGCGGCCGTGGGTGGAGGTGCGTGAACGGTAGTGCGGCATGATCCTTCTCGGGCGATGGTGTCAGCAAAGACATAAATATTACGCTGTATCGGGCCGGGACGCCCCGGGCAAGCGCGATGCGGCGCATCAATCAGGGTTTGTCCCCCGGCAGTTTCAGGCCTAGCAGGCCATCGAGCACCTGGCGCAGGCCGCGGCTGACGGGCTTGTCGCGCCGCGTCACCACGGCCAGCTCGCGGCCCAGCCGCGGCGTGAGCGAGCGCGTGACCAGCCCGGCGCGCGCGCCCGCCCCGGAGACGGCCAGGCGCGGCAGCACCGCGCAGCCCAGGCCGGCGCCCACGATCTCCTTCATGGCCTCGGTGCTGCCCAGCTCCATCGTGGGCCGCAGGGCCAGGCCGGCGGCGCCGAACCAGTCATCGACCAGCGCGCGCGTCTGCGCGCCCGGCTCGAACAACACGACCTGCCGATCCATCAGCAGCTGCGGCGTGATGCGGCTGGGCGGCGCCGGCGCGCCGGCCGGAAAAATGGCGACAAACTCATCCTCAAGAACCGGCGTGGCCAGGACTCTGCGCGCGCGGATGGGCATGGTCAGCAAGCCCACGTCCAGGCGATTGTCTTCGATGTCGCGCAGCAGATCGGCCGTATTGCCCACCCGGACCACCACATCCAGGTCCGGGAACTGCTGGCGCAACCGGGCCAGCAGCGGCGGCAGCAGATAGGTGCAGGCCGTGGCCCCCGTGCCCAGCCGCACCCGGCCCGAGACCCCGGCGGCCAGGGACTGCATGGCCAAGTCCGCATCCTCCACCGCTGCCAGGATGCCGCGCAGATGGCCGGCCAGCTCCTGGCCGGCGGCGGTGGCGCTGGCCTTGCGGCCCATGCGCTCGATCAGGCGCAGCCCATAGCGGCGCTCCAGCTGGCGCACCTGCTGGCTGACCGCGGGCTGGGACAGGCCATGGCGCTCGGCGGCCAGCGAAAAGCTGCCCAGCTCCATGACATCGAGCAGCACGCGCAAATGATCGAGGTTGAGACCGGCGGTTTTCATCTAATCAAGAAGATTTTCTTATGCTAATGATAATTCTAAAAATCTTCCCTTATCCATAGCGCAAGCGCACACTAGGCGCTGTTCCGTGGTTTTTCTTTTTCCCTCATGAGCCCGAGCTTGAGCCCCACCATCCTGATCCGCGCCAGCGCCGAGAACGATCTCAACGCGATCCAGACCATCTATGCCCACCATGTGCTGCACGGCACCGCGTCGTTCGAGCTGGAGCCCCCCTCGGTCGACGACATCCGCCAGCGCCGCGCCGCCGTGCTGGAGCGCGGCCTGCCCTATCTGGTGGCCGAATGCGGCGGCGAGATCGTGGGCTATGCCTATGCCACGCTCTATCGGCCCCGGCCCGCCTATCGCCACACCTGCGAAGACTCCATCTATGTGCGCAATGGCCGCCACGGCCTGGGCATAGGGCGCAAGCTGCTGGACGCGCTCATCGACCAGTGCGCCGCCGCCGGCTGGCGCCAGATGCTGGCCGTCATCGGCGACAGCAACCCGGCCTCCATGGCCCTGCATGCCCGCTGCGGCTTCCATGCCGCCGGCACGCTGCGCGCCGTGGGCTTCAAGCATGGCCAATGGCGCGACACGGCCCTGATGCAGCGCGCGCTGGGAGAAGGCGACCGCACGCCGCCGCGGCCGTGATCCCGGCCCGCACCGTCATCGGCCTGGGTCTGTCGCAGTTGATCGGCTGGGGCGTGTCTTTCTACTTGATCGGCAACTTCGGCCAGCCCATGCGCCAGGAGCTGGGCTGGAGCGCCGCGCTTATCTACGCCGGCATGTCCTGGGCCATCGTATGCATGGCGCTGAGTTCCTCGCTGGCCGGCCGCGCCATCGACCGCTGGGGCGGCCGGCGCGTGATGCCGGCCGGCGCCGTGCTGATGGCGCTGGGCTGCCTGAACCTGGCGCTGACGCACCAGGCCTGGCACTACTTCCTGTCCTGGACCCTGCTGGGCCTGGGCATGCGGCTGGCGCTCTACGACGCCGCCTTCGCCGCCCTGGCCCATGCGGCCGGCCCCGGCGCCCGGCTGGCCATGTCGCAGATCACGCTGTTCGGCGGCCTGGCCTCGACGGTGATGTGGCCGGCCGGCCAGGCCATGGCGGCGCTATGGGGCTGGCGCGGCGCGCTCCTGGCCTATGCGGCGCTGGCCCTGGCCTTGATCCCGCTGCATCGGACGCTGCCAAGCGAGCGCGCCGCCCCGCCGGCGGGCGGCCCGGCCACGGCGCAGGCCGCCAGCGGCGGCTGGGCCGACCAGCTGCTCTACATGGTGGTGGTGATGCTCACCAGCTTTCTGGCCTCGGGTAATGCCACGCATCTGATCGCCCTGCTGCAAGGTCTGGGGCTGGCGGCCCAGGCCGCGGTGGGCGTGGCCGCCCTGTGGGGCGTGGGCCAGGTGGGCGCGCGCCTGCTGGAGCTGGTCTTTGGCGCACGCCTGCATCCGGTCAGCCTGAATCTCTTGACCGCCGCCGCCTTGCCCCTGGCGCTGGCGGCCGGCCTGGCCGCGGCCGATCCGCGCCTGGCCGCGCTCTATGCCCTGGGATATGGCGCCTGCAACGGCCTGTTGACCATCACGCGCGGCACGCTGGCGCTGACGCTGTTCGACCGCCGCCACTATGGCCGCGTCGTCGGCCGGCTGCTGGTGCCGGGCTTTCTGTTGAGCGCGGCCGCGCCGTCTGTCTATGCCTATTGGATCGATACCGCCGGCCCACGCTTTGCCATGGGCATGTCGGTCGCGGCGGCCTGCGCCATCCTCCTCGCATCGGCGGCGCTGGCCTGGCGCCACCGGCCGGTCTAGCCCTCGGCCTCGGCGCGGGCCACCCAGCGCAGCCAGCCGGCCTTGCGCAGGCTGCAGGCCGGGCATTCGCCACAGCCATAACCCCAATCGTGACGCTGGCCGCGTTCGCCCAGATAACAGGTGTGGCTTTCCTCGACGATGGTCTGGACGAGTTCGGGCCCGCCCAGGCTGTCGGCCAGGGCCCAGGTGTCCGCCTTGTCCAGCCACATCAGCGGCGTCTCGATGGTCAGTCGCGCGCCCAGGCCGAGACTGAGGGCGACCTGCTGCGCCTTGATGGTGTCATCGCGGCAATCGGGATAGCCCGAAAAATCGGTCTCGCACATGCCGCCCACCAGCACATCGAGCTGGCGGCGGTAGCCCAGCGCCGCGGCCAGCGTCAAGAACAGCAGGTTGCGCCCCGGCACGAAAGTATTGGGCAGGCCATTGGCCTGCATCTCGATGGCGCGCTCGCTGGTCATGGCGGTGTCGCCCACCTGGCCCAGCACCTTCAGGTCCAGCAGATGGTCTTCGCCCAGGCGCGCGGCCCAATCCGGAAACTGGCCGCGAATCGCGCGCAGCACGTTCAGCCGCGCGTCCAGCTCGATGCGATGACGCTGGCCGTAGTCGAAAGCCACGGTCTCGACATGGGCGTAGCGGTCCAGGGCCCAGGCCAGGCAAGTGGTGGAGTCCTGGCCGCCGGAGAAAAGGACCAGGGCGCGTCGTTGATGATTTTGCATAGCGGGAAGGCCAAAAGAGTGCGTGCCAGCCGCCAATGTAACGCAGGCGGCGGCGTAAGAAAGCCTGCGTAAAATTTGAGCGTCCCGATTTCCGCATTGCTCCATCGCCACGACATCCCTCTCCTTCTTTTACGGAACGCCTGATGAACGCTACACGCGCGCAGTCTGAATTGGCCGAGCCCCTACGCAATGACATCCGCCTTCTCGGGCGCTATCTTGGCGACGTGATCCAGGCCTGCGAAGGAAAGCGGGTTTTCGACACCATCGAGACACTGCGCCGCAGCGCGGTGCGCTTTCGCCGCGAAGGGCGGGAAGCCGACGGGCAGCTGATGCAGCAGCTGGTCAAGCAGCTGCGCTCGGACGACCCCAATCTGGTCGCGCGCGCCTTCAGCTACTTTCTGCACCTGTTCAACATCGCCGAAGACCGCGACCAGAACCGCCGCCAGCGCGCCCGCGCGCTGGCCGATGCGGCGCCGGCGCCGGGCACCCTGCGCCAGGCCGTGCAGCTGCTGCACGCGCAAGGCGTCTCGGCCCAGCGCATCCGCCGCCTGATCGGCGAGGCCTGCGTCATGCCGGTGCTGACGGCCCACCCCACCGAGGTCCAGCGCAAGAGCACGCTGGATGCGCATCGCGAGATCGCCACGCTGATCGCGCAGCGCGACCAGCCCCTTACCAGCGATGAAAGCGCCGAACTGGACAGCGCCCTGCTGGGCCGCGTGGACACGCTGTGGCAGACGCGCATGCTGCGCAACACCCGCCTGACCGTGGCCGACGAAATCGAGAATGCGCTGAGCTATTACCGCAGCACCTTTCTGTCGGCCATTCCGCGGCTGTACGGCGACCTGTCCAAGCTGCTCAGCCCCGAGGCGGCCAACCCCTTCGCCGCGCCGCCCCCGCCGCTGGAGCCTTTTCTGCGCATGGGCAGCTGGATAGGCGGCGACCGCGACGGCAATCCCAATGTGGACGCCGGCACGCTGGAGCTGGCCCTGCTGCGCCAGGCCACGGTGGTGTTCGAGCACTATCTGAATGAAGTCCACGCGCTGGGCGCGGAAATCTCCGTCACGACCCTCTTGAGCGACGCCAGCGAAGCGCTGCGGCAGCTGGCCGACGCCGGCGGCGACACCTCGCCGCACCGCCGCGACGAGCCCTACCGCCGCGCCTTGATCGGCGTCTATGCGCGCCTGGCCGCCACCGCGCGCGCCCTGACCGGACGCGAGCTGGCGCTGCGCAGCACCGTGCCGGCCGAACCCTATCCGCACCCCCAGGCCCTGGCGCAGGACCTCGCCGTGATCGCCGAATCGCTGACCCGGCACCACGGCGCGCCCATCGCCAGGCTGCGCCTGGCCGGCCTGCAGCAAGCCGTCGAGGTGTTCGGCTTCCATCTGGCCACGCTGGACCTGCGCCAAAGCTCCGATGTGCACGAGCGCGTGCTGACCGAGCTGTTCGCCCGCGCCAGCCAGGACGGCCGTCCACTGCGCTATGACCTGATGGACGAAGCGGCCCGCGTGCAATTGCTGCGCGCCGAACTGGCCACGGCCCGCCCGCTGGCTTCGCCCTGGATTGTCTACAGCGAGGACACCACGCGCGAATTGGCCGTCCTGCGCGCGGCCGCCGCGGCCCGCGCGCGCTACGGCCGCGCCGCCGTGCGCCAGACCATCGTGTCGCACACCGAAACCCTCAGCGACCTGCTGGAAGTGCTGGTGCTGCAAAAAGAAACCGGCCTCATCGCGCCGGCCGGCGCCGCCCCCGGTGCCGAGGATGGCCTGATGGTCGTGCCGCTGTTCGAGACCATCCCCGATCTGGAGCGCGGCCCATCCATCATGGCCGCCTGGCTGGACCTTCCCGAAGTGCGCGAGCGCGTGCGCCTGGCCCAGGGCGAGAGCCAGGAAGTCATGCTGGGCTATTCGGACAGCAACAAGGACGGCGGCTATCTGACGTCCAACTGGTCGCTCTACCGCGCCGAGCGCGAACTGGTCGAGGTATTCCGCGCCCGCCACGTCAAGCTGCGCCTCTTCCATGGCCGCGGCGGCTCGGTGGGCCGCGGCGGCGGCTCCAGTTTCGACGCCATCCTGGCGCAGCCGCCGGGCACCGTGGCCGGCCAATTGCGCCTGACCGAACAGGGCGAAGTCATCCAGACCAAGTACAAGGACGCCGAGATCGGCCGCTGGCACCTGGAACTGCTGGTCTCGGCCGTGCTGGAGGCCACGCTGGCGCAGCAGCCGGCGGCGGCCCGCCAGGCCGAGGACGCCCACATGGCGCATCATGGCCTGGCCATGGACGCGCTGTCGGCCGGCGCGCGGCGCAGCTATCGCCAGCTGGTCTACGACACCCCGGGCTTTGCCGACTACTTCTTCGCGGCCACGCCCATCAACGAGATTGCCGGCCTGAACATCGGCTCGCGCCCGGCCTCGCGCAAGCAAGGCCAGAAGATCGAAGACCTGCGCGCCATTCCGTGGGGATTTTCATGGGCGCAATGCCGCCTCATGCTCACCGGCTGGTACGGCATGGGATCGGCGCTGCAGGCTTACCTCGAAGACGGGGCCGACGGCGCGCCGCGCGCCAAGCGTTCGCGGCTGTCCCAGTTGCGCGAAATGGCGCGGGACTGGCCGGCCTTCCGCACCCTGCTCTCCAATATGGAGATGGTGCTTGCCAAGTCCGATCTCGCCATCGCGCAGCGCTACGCCATGCTGGTGCCCCAGCGCGGCCTGCGGGAACGCATCTTCGGCGCCATCTCGGACGAACATGCGCGCACTCTGGCCATGCTCAAGCTCATCAACCAGCGCGAGCTCCTGGCCGACAACCCCGCGCTGGCGGCCTCGCTGCGCGAGCGCTTCGCCTATATCGATCCCTTGAACTATCTGCAGATCGATCTCCTGCGCCGCCACCGCGCCAGCCAGAAACGGTCCGACACCACGCCGGATCCGCGCATCACGCCCGCCATTCACCTGACCATCAACGGCATCGCGGCGGGCTTGCGCAACTCCGGATAAGGCGCGAGCGGGGATTAGGCTGATAAGCAGAGCGGCCGGCGCAGGCGGCCGGCCGCTCTGCGCAGAATGGCGGTTGGCTTACCGCTTTTTCAGACTCATCATGCTTATTCCCCCGGTTACCCGGCCGGTGCAGCGCGCCATGCGCTGCACCGGCTTTGTGCTATTCGCCTTGCTGTCAGCCTGCGGAGGCGGCGGCGGGGGCGGCGGTGGTGGTGGTGGGGGTGCTATCGGCGGTGGCGGTGCTATTGGCGGTGGCAGGGGTGGCGTCGCGGGCGGCGGTCAGGCCGCAGCGCCTGGCGCCGTGCCGGCGCCCGCCCCGGCGGTCCCTCCTCCCCGCCCCGCCCCCATCCACCCGCAGTACGCAGCGGTGCCCGCCGTCCTGCCCGAAGTCCAGCAGGCCAACGTGGCGGCCGCGCCCGTTCCCACCGCGGCCTACGCCCGACCTGCTCCCAGCGCCTTCTCCTCCCGGGGCAGTTTCAACGAGACCCATGACCGGATACTCAACACCGTCAATCTCAAGACGGCGCATGACGCCGGCATATTGGGCTCGCGCGTCAAGGTCGCCGTCGTCGACAACGGGGTCAGCCGCAACCACAACCTGCTCGACGTCAACACCCGCCATGGCGGCGACTACAACGCCAACGGGGCGCACACCCCCGCCGATCCCGCGCGGCAGGGCGAGCATGGCAGCTCGGTGGCCCTGGTGCTGGCGGCCCGTTCCAACGCGAGTTTTCGCGGCGGCATCGCGCCCAACGCCGAGCTCTATTCGGCCAATATCGGCACCGCCCACGACTTGGTCTCCGAAACCGCCGCCTTCCATGCCTGGAACGATCTGCTCGGGCAGGGCGTGAAGATCTTCAACAACAGCTTTTCCTCCGACGGCGCCGATGGCGACCAACGTGTCCAAGCTGCACGGGACGAATACCTCCAGGCGGCCGACAAATCCAATACCCATATCGGCAAGCTCGACGCCCTGGTCCGCCGGGGCGCGCTGCTGATCTTCGCCGCGGGCAACGGCAATGCCTTCTCGGGGCGGGCCTATCAAGAAGTGGGCACCTTCGGGCGCAGCCCGCTTACGGAACCCAATCTGCAGAAAGGGTTGCTGGTCGTCACCGCCGTGGACCAGTGGGGCACACTCGAAAGCTGGGCCAACCGCTGCGGCGCGGCCCAACAATGGTGCCTGGCCGCCGGCAGCACCACCTACCTGCCAGGCGTCAAGGCCTATGACGCCTACGTCTTGACGATCCACAAGGGCACCTCGCTGGCCGCGCCCCAGGTCACGGGCGCCGCCGTGCTGGTGCAGCAGCGCTTTCCTTGGATGGACAACGACAATCTGCGCACCACCTTGCTGACCACGGCCAAGGACAAGGGCCGGCCGGGCGTGGACTCCCAATACGGCTGGGGCCTGCTGGACATCGGGCGCGCGATCGAGGGGCCGGCCCAGTTTCCTTTCGGCGACTTCGTCGCCAAGGTAAGCGGCGAATCCGTCTTCGGCAACGACATCTCCGGCACGGGGGGCCTCGCGATCGACGGCCCCGGCAAACTCACCCTGGCCGGCCACAACACCTACTCCGGCCCCACGCGCATCAAGGCCGGCACGCTCGACGTGCTGGGCAGCATCACCTCGGCCACCACGGTGGAGCAGCAGGGCACGCTGGTCGGCACGGGCAGCGTGGGCAGTGTCAGCAACCAGGGCACCGTGGTGATCAAGGAGGCCGGCCTGACCGTCAATGGCAATTTCACCCAGAGCGCCCAGGGCCGTCTGGTGGCCGACATCGGCAGCCTGCTGGCGGTCACGGGCAAGGCCAGCCTGGCCGGCCAGCTCCATATCCAGGGCATACGCCCCGGCTACGTCGTGGCCGAAGGCAGCGTGCACACGCTAGTGCAAGCCGCCGCCATCGAGGGCCGCTTCGACACACTCACGCGATCCCCGGGTCTGCTGCTGCACGCCCAGCTGGATTACCAGCCGCAGGCGGTCGGGCTGGCCGTGCGGCGGGTCGGCTCCGTCCAGGCCGTGGCGGCACGGCTGTTCTCCCGCAGCGCGCCGGTGGCGGCGGCGGCCCAGCAGCTGGACGCCGCCATGGAAGAACTCGACGCCCTGCCCCAGGCCCAACGCGCGGCGTCGGCGCCGGCCGACGCCATCAGCCGTCTCCAGCATGTGCAAAGCCGCAGCGCGCTGCGCGACAGCCTGTACTCGCTGTCGGCCTCCACCTATGCCAACGCCGCCGCGCTCAATACCCTGGGCCAGAACGACTGGATGGATCGCCTGCAGGCCAGCCTGGCGCGCACGCCAGGCCGGGCCATCGCCGAATACCGCCATGGCCGTGTGCACTGGCGGCCCGAAGGGCTGGACGGCAAACAGCATGGCAATGGCCTGCTGATGGGCTTCACCCGGGCCCTGGGGCCTCAACTCACACTGGGCGCCGCGCTCACGCACGACCGCGGCAACTGGCGCGAATCCACGGCCTCCGGCAGCCAGGATCACGCCCGCAGCACCGCGCCGGGCATCATCCTGGGCCTGCGGCGCCAATGGGACGAAGGCGGGTTCGTCCACGCAAGCCTGGGCTACAGCCGCTACCGCAACCGGGTCACGCGCCACATCATGCTGGACGATGTCCGCCAACAGGCCAGCGGATCGGCGCGAGGCGATATCTGGCAGGCCGGCTTGGGCGCGGGCCGCCGCTGGCAGCTAGGCCAGGGTTCGGCGATCACGCCATCGGCCGGCATGCTGCTGACTTATCTGCGCCAGGCCGGCTTCACCGAAGACAATCCTTCCGGCCTGGGCGTGCGCGCCGCCAGTCTGGACCGCGCCGTGCCCACGCTCTGGGCACGCCTCGAAGGCGACCATGCCATCGACGATGCGCTGGCCTTGCAGTGGCGCCTGGCCATGCACCACGACGCCCGCGAACGCCAATACGCCGCGCGCAGCGGCTTTGCCGGCCTGGAGCGCATGCATGGCGTCAGCGGCCACTGGTCCGTGCCGCGCACCCGCGTGTCGGCGCAACTGGGCCTGCAGGCCCAGCTCGCGCCCGGGCTGCAGCTAGGCTTGCGCTACACCGGGCAGGCGGCGGCCCGCTGGCGCGACCATCAGCTCGGCCTTGGGCTCTCCTATCGCTATTGAGGCCCCGCGGGGTGTCCACCACATGGACGCCCCGCAGCTGCGTTTGTCCACCAGCAGCAATTCTTAGTAATATCCATGAAGAAATTCTATATACGCACAAATGTTCGTATATAGAACATAAAGATTTTTCTGGCCACGGCACGGAGAAGCACCCTGGACGAGACGCCGGCGCTGCCCGGGCCGGCCACAGGTGCGAAGCGCCAAGGCCGCTGGTAAGCGAGCTTCTTCATGGATTTCCCCATCCAGAATCTGGCCGTCATCGGCGCAGGCGCCATGGGCAGCGGTATTGCCGCCCTGTTCGCCTCGCAAGGGCTGCCAGTCGTTCTGATCGACCCTGTGGAGGGAGCGCTGGCACGCGCCGCGCAGGTCATTGAACGCCAATTGGGCGTTTATGCCCCCCACGATGTCCCGGCCTGCCTGGCGCGCATCCGGATGTCCCCCGAGCTGCAAGCCGCCGCCGATTGCGATCTGGTGATCGAGGCCGTGCCCGAAAAGCTGGACCTCAAGCGCCATCTGTTTGCCCAGCTCGATCAGCTCTGCAAACCGGCCACCATCTTCGCCACCAATACTTCCGGCCTGTCGATCAATGCCATCGCGCAGGCCGTCACCCGCCGCGACCGTTTCGTGGGCACGCATTTCTTCACGCCGGCCGACGTTATCCCGCTGGTCGAAGTCGTGCGCGGCGACCAGAGCTCCGAGGCCACGGTGGACCTCGTCATGGCCACCCTCAAGGCCGCCGGCAAGCGTCCGGTGCGCGTCAATCGCGACATCCCCGGCTTCATCGCCAACCGCATCCAGCACGCCCTGGCCCGCGAGGCCATTTCGCTGCTGGAAAAAGGCGTCGCCAGCGCCGAGGATATCGACGAAGTCGTCAAATGGAGCCTGGGCATCCGTCTGGCGCTGTCCGGCCCGCTGGAGCAGCGCGACATGAACGGCATCGACGTGCATCACGCCATCGCCAGCTACCTCTACGCCGACCTGGAAAACCGTGAAACGCCGTCCGAGCTGCTCACGCGCAAAGTCCAGAGCGGCGAAATCGGCGCCAAGGCCGGCCAGGGTTTCTATGCCTGGCCGCCCGAACGCCGCGAGCGCGTGCTGCGCGAGAAAAGCGCGGCCCTGGCCGGCCTGGTCCAGTGGCTCAAAACACAAAAACTTGATTGATCCCCAGCCGCCCGCGCCAGAAGCGCGGGCGGCGTCAGCGCGTGCGCAAATATAAACAAGCCATACGCCTTATTGGAGTCTGTAGGAGGCACCATGAATAAACTCGCTTCATTTTTCACGGAGCTGATGCGCAAGTATCTGCCCGATCCCTTCGTCTTCGCGATCGGCCTGACGCTGCTGACGGTCGTGCTGGCCTTTGCCGTCGAAGGCCAGGGCCTGCCCCAGATCACGCGCGAATGGGGCTCGGGATTCTGGAGCCTGCTGGCCTTCACGACCCAGATGGCCGTCATCCTGGCCATGGGCTATGTGCTGGCGACGGCCCCCCTGACCGACCGCCTGCTCGACCGCATCGTCAGCCATGTGCATAACCCGCGCACGGCCATCATCGTGGCCACGCTGGTCGGCGGCATCGGCAGCTATCTGAACTGGGGCTTCGGCCTGGTGATCGGCGGCGTGGTCGCCAAGAAGCTGGCGCTCAAGGTCAAGGGCGTGCACTATCCGCTCATCATCGCCGCCGCCTATAGCGGCTTCACCATGTACGGCCTGGGCCTGTCGGCCAGCATCCCCGTGCTGGTGGCCACCCCGGGGCATCCCACGGCCAAGGCCATGGGCGTCATCCCGCTGTCCGAGACCATCTTCTCGGTGCCCATGCTGCTGACCAGCCTGGTCATCATCATCACCCTGCCGCTGCTCAATGCCTGGCTGCATCCCAAGGCTGGCGACAAGGTCGTCGAAGTCGACCCCGATATCGACAAGGGCAGCGAGAACAACGCCTCGGCCCACAGCATGGGCGTCGAAAACACGCTGGCCAGCCGCCTGAACAACAGCCGTATCCTGAGCCTGCTCATCGGCCTGCTGGGCATCGCCTATGTCGTGTTCTATTTCGCCGACGGCAAGTCGCTGGACCTGAACCTGATCAACTTCATCATTCTGTTCCTGGGCATCATCCTGCTGGGCACGCCGGCGGCCTATGTCGCCAAGCTGAACGAAGGCATCAAGACCATCTCCGGCATCATCCTGCAATACCCCTTCTATGCCGGCATCATGGCCATCATGGCCGGTTCGGGCCTGGTCACCACGATCTCCAAGATCTTCGTGGACGTCGCCACGCCGGCCACCCTGCCCTTCTGGGGCCTGGTGAGCTCCTTCGTCATCAACTTCTTCGCGCCCTCGGCTGGCGGCCACTGGGTCATCCAGGGCCCCTTCATGATCGACGCTGCCAAGGAAATCGGCAGCGCCTTGAACCAGACCACGATGTCCGTCATGCTGGGCAATGCCTGGAACGACCTGGTGCAGCCGTTCTGGATCCTGCCCGCGCTGGCCTTGTCCAAGCTCAAGCTGCGCGACGTGATGGGCTATACCGTCATCATGATGCTCTGGGTGGGCGTGATCCACATCACCGCCGTGCTCGCCTGGGGCTACCTGACCCACTGATTCCGGAGACGCTGCATGAAACCCACCGCCTATCTGGTCACCGGCGCAAGCAATGGCATCGGCGCGGCCATCGCCCGTGCGCTGCTCGACGCCGGCCACACCGTCGTGAACATCGACTACCGGCTGCCCGAGACGCCGCCGGCCGGCCTGGTGTCGTTCCAGGCCGACCTCACCGATGCCGCGCAGACCGAGGCGGTGGCCCGCGAGGTCACCGAACGCTATGCCATCGTGGGCCTGGTCAACAATGCCGGCGCCACGCGGCCCGGCACGGCCGACACGGCCACGCTGGCCGATCTGGACTACGTCGTCTCGCTGCACCTGCGCACGGCCCTCATCCTGATCCAGGCCGCCCTGCCGGCCATGCGTCAGGCGGGCTTCGGCCGCATCGTCAACATGTCTTCGCGCGCCGCGCTGGGCAAGCCTGAGCGCGTGGTCTATTCGGCCACCAAGGCCGGCCTGCTGGGCCTGACGCGCACGCTGGCCATGGAGCTGGGCGGCGACGGCATCACGGTCAACGCCATCGGCCCCGGCCCCATCGCCACCGACCTCTTCATGAAGAGCAACCCCGCCGGCGCGCCGCAGACCCAGCGCATCATCGACAGCATCGTGGTCAAGCGCCTGGGCACGCCCGAGGATGTGGCGCGCGCCGCGATGTTCTTCCTGTCGCCGGACAACGGCTTCGTGACGGGCCAGGTGCTCTATGTGTGCGGCGGCACCACGCTCGGCGTGGCGCCCGTCTGAGGCCGGACATGCGCCCGGCCCGTTCTCCCGCCTGCCGCTCAGCGGCGCAGCAAGGCCTGGTTGATCTGGCCCGCGGCATGACGCAGGCCGGGCAGAAAGGCCTGCAGCATTTCCTCGCGGGAAAAACGGCTGACATGCCCGCTGACATTCATCGCGGCGATCACGCGCCCGCTGCGGTCCATGATGGGCACGGCCACCGACTGCAGGCCGGGCTCCAGCTCCTGGACCACGCAGGCATAGCCGTCGGCGCGCACCCGGGCAAGCTCCTGCTTGAGACGCGCGACATCGGTCAGCGTGGCCGGGGTATAGGCCTGGATGCGGCTATCGGCCAGCAGGCGGTCCTGCTCGGCTTCGGGCAGGCCGGCCAGGAGCACCCGCCCCATGGAGGTCACCCAGGCCGGCAGGCGGCTGCCCACCGCAAGATTGATGCTCATGACCTTGTGCGTGGACAAGCGCAGGATATAGACAATGTCGGCGCCGTCGAGCACCGACACCGAACACGACTCGCGCGTGTTCTCGGCCACTTCTTCCATATAGGGCAGCGCCAGGCTCCACAGCGGCGTGCCCGACAGATAGGCATATCCCAGTTCCAGGATGCGCGGCGTGAGCGAGAAGCGGCGCTCTTCCTGGGCCACGTAACCCAGCTGTACGAGAGTCAAAAGGATGCGGCGGGCCCCGGCGCGCGTCAATCCCGCCACCGCGGCGACCTCCGACAGCGTCATCTGCGCGCGCTCCGGACCAAAAGCCCGGATCACCGCCAGGCCGCGGGCGAAAGACTGCACATAGCTGTCGCTGGGGACTTGGGAATGACCTTCTTCACTCACGCTTGCTTTACCTACCGCAAAAATATGGGGGACCGGCCTTGCCCTGACATGCCCCCCATGAAAGGATGTTCTCCTGAAGAACCTATGTTCTACAGCAGAACAAAATTATCACACGCCACCACTATCGCAGACTCCTATGATTTCTAAGCTCGTACCAAGCGCGGCGGCCGCCCTGGCGGATGTGCCGGACGGCGCCACCATCATGATCGGCGGTTTCGGTACCGCCGGCCAGCCCATGGAACTGATCGATGCCCTGCTCGATCAAGGCGCCAAGGACCTGGTCATCATCAACAACAATGCCGGCAACGGCGAGACGGGCCTGGCCGCGCTGCTGGGCGCCGGCCGCGTGCGCAAGATCATCTGTTCCTTCCCCCGCCAGGTGGATTCGCAGATCTTCGACGGCCTGTACCGCAGCGGCAAGATCGAACTCGAACTGGTGCCCCAAGGCAACCTGGCCGAGCGCATCCGCGCCGCCGGCGCCGGCATCGGCGCCTTCTTCACCCCCACCGGCTACGGCACGCCCCTGGCCGAGGGCAAGGAAACCCGCGAGATCAACGGCCGCCAGTATGTGCTGGAGTACCCGCTGACCGCCGACTACGCCCTGGTCAAGGCCGAGCGCGCCGACCGCTGGGGCAATCTGGTCTACCGCAAGACGGCCCGCAACTTCGGCCCCATCATGGCCAGCGCGGCGCGCGTGGCCGTGGCCCAGGTGCGCGAAGTCGTCGAACTGGGCGACATCGACCCGGAAACCGTCGTCACGCCGGGCATCTTCGTCAAGCGCGTAGTGCAGATCGACGCCCCCCGCGGCGCCAAGGAGTAACAATGAGCGAAAAACTGAGCCGCGACGCCATGGCCGCCCGCGTTGCGCAAGACATCCCCGAAGGCGCCTACGTCAACCTGGGCATCGGCCTGCCCACCCTGGTGGCCAATCACCTGCCGGCCGGCCGCGAGGTCATCCTGCATACCGAGAACGGCATGCTGGGCATGGGCCCGGCCCCCGAGAAGGGCCAGGAAGACTACGACCTCATCAACGCCGGCAAGCAGCCGGTCACCGAACTGCCCGGCTGCTCTTATTTCCACCATGCCGACTCCTTCGGCATGATGCGCGGCGGCCACCTGGACATCTGCGTGCTGGGCGCCTTCCAGGTGTCGCAGCGCGGCGACCTGGCCAACTGGCACACCGGCGCTCCCGACGCCATCCCCGCCGTGGGCGGCGCCATGGATCTGGCTATCGGCGCCAAGCAGGTCTTTGTCATGATGGAATTGCTCACCCGCGACGGCCAGAGCAAACTGGTGCAGGCCTGCAGCTATCCGCTGACCGGCGTGGGCTGCGTCTCGCGCGTCTACACCGACCTGGCCGTCTTCGACATCAACAAAGACGGCGTGACGGTCACCGACCTGTTCGGCGGCATGACGCCCGAGCGCCTGATCGAACTCACCGGCCTGCCGCTGAAGTTCGCCAACTGATTCGCCCGGGGCCCCGCGCGGGCCCCGCACATCGATGCCGGCGGCGCAAGCCGCCGCCAACAAGGAGAGATACCATGCTGTACATGGTCGAAATGCAAGTGAACCTGCCGCCCGACATGCCCGCCGACAAGGCCGACAAACTGAAGGCCGACGAAAAAGCCCTGGCCCAGAAGCTGCAGCACGAAGGCAAGTGGCAAAGCCTGTGGCGCGTGGTCGGCCGCTACGCCAACGTCAGCATCTTCAACGTCGACAGCCACGACGAACTGCACCAGCTGCTGTCCTCGCTGCCGCTTTTCCCCTATATGGATATCCGCGTCACCGCGCTGGCGCGCCACCCCTCGGCCATCTGATCCCGGAGCCGCTCATGCCCTACATCATCGAGACCTTCGACAAGCCCGGCAGCCTGGCCTTGCGCCAGGCCACCCGGAACGAGCATCTCGCCTTCCTGGACGCCAACAAGCACCTGCTGCTGGCCTGCGGCGCCAAACTGCATGATGACGGCACGGATATCGGCGGCGGCCTCTATGTTGTCGACGTCGATACCCGTGAAGAGGCCGAGCGGCTGATCCAGGCCGATCCCTTCTACAAGGCCGAGCTGTTCGAGCGCGTGTCGATCACGCGCTGGCGCAAAGCCTATGTAGACGGCAAAAGCTATCTTTGATGTTGTGAACCGGCGCGCCGCGCCAAGGAATTTCCATGCCCTACGCCGATCTCAGCCAGGCTCGCCTGTACTACGTCGTCGACGGTCCCGCCGACGCCCCCGCCCTGGTCCTGTCCAACTCCCTGGGCACCAATGCCGATATGTGGGCGCGCCAGGTGCCGGCCCTGGCCAAGCACTTTCGCGTCGTGCGCTACGACACCCGCGGCCACGGCCGGTCGTCCGTGCCGGACGGCGAATACCGTTTTGAGCAACTGGCCGGCGATGTGGTCGAACTGCTGGATCACCTGGGCATCGCCCGCGCCCATTTCTGCGGCCTGTCCATGGGCGGCCCCACCGGCCTGACCCTGGCGCTGGACCACGCCAGCCGCATCGACCGCCTGGTCCTGTGCAACACCGCCGCCCGCATCGGCAGCGCGCAAGGCTGGACCGACCGCATCGCCGCGGTGCAGAAACAAACCCTGTCCGCCATGGCGCCCGCGCTGGTCGAGCGCTGGCTGACCGAAGGTTATCGCCAGCGCGAACCGGGTCTGTCGCAAGTGCTGGTGGATATGCTGCGCCGCACGCCCGATGCCGGCTACAACGGCAATTGCGCGGCGCTGCGCGACGCCGACCTGCGCGCGCGCCTGGGCGAGATCCGCGCCCGCACCCTGGTCATCGCCGGCACCCATGACCTGGCCGCCACGCCGGCCGACGGCCGCTACCTGGCCGAGCACATCGCCGGGGCGCGCTATGTCGAACTCAACACCTCGCATATTTCCAACTGGGAAGATCCCGAGACCTTCACCCGCGAGGTCCTGGCCTTCCTGACGGAGTAAGCCATGCAACGCTGGAAACAACGGCCTGCCGGATCGAACTGGGGCGACTACGGCCCGGACGACCAGCTTGGCCGCCTGAACCTCATCACCGAGGAGCAGGTGCTCAAGGCGGCCCGTGAAATCCGCGCCGGCAAGACCTTCTGCCTGTCGCTGCCGCTGGACCTGCCCGGCGGCAACGTGCTCAATCCACGGCGCCACCCGCCGCAACTCAGCCCGACGCGGCTCAACGACACGCCTTACGTCAATTTCCCGCTGCGTGCCCTCAATCCCGACGCGGTCGACGTCCTGAGCGACGACCAGGTGCTGCTGTCCATGCAGTACTCCACGCAATGGGACTCGCTGGCCCATGTGGGCGCGCTGTTCGACGCCGACGGCGATGGCCGCGACGAGCTGGTCTACTACAACGGCTTTCGCGCCGGCGTGGACGTCATCGGCCCGGTCGATGGCGACCATACCGGTTGCGGCTGCAACAGCGGCGGGCCCTCGGCCGCGCTGAAGATAGGCGTGGAAAACCTGGCCGAAAAAGGTATGCAGGGCCGTGGCGTGCTGGTGGACCTGGCGCGCGAATTCGGCACCGGCCGCACCCTCATCGGCGCGGCCGAGCTGCGGCAGGCCATGAAAGCGCAGAACGTCGACATCGAATCCGGCGACATGCTGGTGCTGCGCACCGGCTACGCCGAAGCCGTGGTGCAGATGCAGGGCAAGCCCGACGCCGATGTCCTGCACCAGTACGGCGCGGCGCTCGATGGCACCGACGAAGCGCTGCTGTCGTGGATCAGCGATAGCGGCATCGCGGCCATCTGCGCCGACAACTACGCGGTCGAAGCCTATCCGGCCCGCGACCGCCAGGGCCGGCGCGCCATGCTGCCCCTGCACCACCATTGCCTGTTCAAGCTGGGCCTGCCGCTGGCCGAGCTCTGGTACTTGAAAGACCTCGCGCAATGGCTGCAGGCCCATGGCCGCAACCGTTTCATGTTGACCGCGCCGCCCCTGCGCCTGCCGCATGCGATCGGCTCGCCGGTCACGCCCATTGCCACCGTGTAGGCAGCGGGAAGCCTGCCGCCCGGCAATGAAAAAGGCCTTGTCCGTGGACAAGGCCTTTGCTTTTATCGGGAGCCCCGCTGGGCGTCATCCCCCTTTCAGGCAGTTGCTCATGAAGGTCTTGCGCTTGTCGCCCGCCAAGGACTGGGCGCCAGCCTTGGCGTTGCAGTCCTTCATGCGCTGCTGCTGCGGCGTCAATTGCTTGGCGGGCGCTTCGCCACGGAGACAGCTGCTCATGTAGGCTTTGCGGTCATCGCCCTTTTTGCCTTCGGCGGACCGGTTGCATGCCGCCATCCGCTCTTGCTGTGGCGTCATCTGCTTGGCGCTGGGCGTGGCGGCGGGCGCGGCAGTCTGGGCGGCCACCGGACCGCTGGCCAGAAGAGCCAGGCACAGGCCGGCAACCATGCTGGACTTACGGAAAACCATGCTTTCCTCCCCTGCCCCCGGGACCGCGCGACCTGCGCGGCAAGGCCGGAAGCGGACAATGCCGGGACGGTCCCCGGTATGGGCGAGTTTCGATCAAAGCCCTGCCGCTGGCAAGCCTGCGCCCATGCCTGACGAGAATGGTTACGAACTGCACCGTGTTCGACGTTTTCGCCGGGCCGGGCCGGCGACATAATGGCGGCACTGCCTCCCGGCCTTCGGAATGCGCCATGAATCTGTTCAAGCATGTATTCGCCGCCGTCCTGCTGTGCCTGTCCGCCCACGCCGCGGCGCAAAGCCTGCCCCACGGGGTCACATTGGGCAATCTGCAGGCCACGCGCGACAACAT
This sequence comes from Bordetella pseudohinzii, assembly GCF_000657795.2. Lineage (GTDB taxonomy): Bacteria > Pseudomonadota > Gammaproteobacteria > Burkholderiales > Burkholderiaceae_B > Bordetella > Bordetella pseudohinzii. The sequence goes on along the minus strand of NZ_JHEP02000004.1, from coordinate 331,861 downwards.
CGCCGGCCAGACGGTGATCACGGGGACATATGGAAACCAGGGACAGACCCGCATCATCCAACCCTCCGTCACCTTCGCGCTATTTGACGCCAACGGCAAGGAAATCGGCCGTATCTCCTCGCAATCGCCCATTCCGCTGGATCCGGGCGACCTCTGGCACATCCGGGCCAGCACGCCCATGACCTTCCAGCGCTTTACGGCGGTCGAGGTGCGCGCCGACTGAGCCGGCGGCCCGGCCTGTTTTTCAGCGACAGGCCGTTGTGGGAAAATGCACGACGCCCGGGGGCCGCCTAAGCGGCCCCGGCGCACGGCCTGGCCGGCGCCAGCCAGTGTGCCCAAGAGGCAACAACCAGGATACGATCATGTTTCCCAAAAGACTTACCGACGGCTACCAGGCCTTCCTCAAGGGCCGCTTCCCCGCCGAACGCAGCCGCTACGAAGCCCTGGCCGAAACAGGCCAACGCCCCGAAATCCTGATCATCAGCTGCTGCGACTCGCGCGTGTCGCCCGAAGCGATTTTCGATGTGGGTCCCGGCGAACTCTTCGTCGTGCGCAACGTGGCCAACCTGGTGCCGCCTTGCGAGCCCGATGCCGACTCTTCCTTCCACGGCACCAGCGCGGCGATCGAATTCGCCGTCAATGGCCTGGAGGTCAAGCACATCGTCGTCATGGGCCATGCCTCCTGTGGCGGCATCCGCTCTTACTACGACGACGCCGAGCCGCTGTCCAAGATGGACTTCATCGGCAAATGGATGTCGCAGATCGCGCCGGTGGCCGATGCCCTGGGCGACAGCACCGGAGACCGCGCCCAGGACCTCAAGCGCCTGGAGCTGGCCGTCATCGGGCACAGCCTGGCAAACCTGATGACCTTCCCGTCCATCAGCCGCCGCGTGAAAAGCGGCGCGCTGCAGCTGCACGGCTGCTATTTCGGCGTCGCCACCGGCGTGCTGTTCGTGCGCGACGAAGCCTCCGGCGTCTTCGCGCCCTGCCTTGAAACCCAGCCGGGCTAAGGCGTGGCGGCGGACACCCATGTACGCCGCTATCGCTGGCTGGGCCGGCTTATCGTGACCGGCCTGTTCGCCGCCCTGCTCGGCGGCTGCGCCCTGCCCTCGCAAGAAGGCCGCAAGGCCTCGGCCAGCCTGCCGCAGGCCGAGGCCGACGCCACCGCGCTGGGCCAGGCCATCGCGCCGCGCGTCGCGCAGCATCCCGGCCTGGCGGGCATCCATCCCCTGGCCGACGCCTACGACGCCTTCGCCGCGCGCATGCTGCTGGCGCGCGCCGCGCAGCGCACGCTGGATGTGCAGTACTACATCTGGCATGGCGACATCACCGGCACCCTGCTCTTCGAGGCCCTGCACCAGGCCGCCGACCGCGGCGTGCGGGTGCGGCTGCTGCTCGATGACAACGGCACCGCCGGCCTGGACGCCACGCTGGCGGCGCTGGCCCAGCACCCCAATATCGAGGTGAGGCTGTTCAATCCCTTTGTGGTGCGCCGGCCCAAGGTCATCGGCTATCTGACGGACTTCAAGCGCCTTAACCGGCGCATGCACAACAAGTCCTTCACCGCCGACAACCAGGCCACCATCCTGGGCGGACGCAATATCGGCGACGAGTACTTCGGCGCCACCGACGGCGTGCTGTTCGCCGACCTCGATGTGCTGGCCGTGGGCCCCGTGGCGCAGGAGGTCTCCAGCGACTTCGACCGCTATTGGAATAGCATCTCGGCCTACCCCGTCGAACGCATCCTGCCCGCCGCGCCGGCGGGCGAACTCGACCGCCTGGCGCGCTCGGCCCAGGGCGTGGAGCGCGACCCCAAGGCCGACGCCTATATGCAGGCCCTGGCGCGAACGCCGCTGGTGCGCCGGCTGCTGCAGGGCGATCTGCCCCTGGAGTGGTCGCCCGCGCGCATGGTGAGCGACGATCCGGCCAAGGTCCTGGACCAGGCCCGGCCCGACGGACTGCTGGCGCACCAACTCAAGGAAATCATCGGCGAGCCGCGATCCCACGTGGACCTGGTCTCGCCCTATTTCGTGCCCACGGCCCAAGGCACGGCCGCCTTCGCCCAGATGGCCTCGGGCGGCGTGCGGGTGCGCGTACTCACCAACGCCCTGGAAGCCACCGATGTCAGCGTGGTGCACTCCGGCTATGCCAAGTACCGCAAGGATCTGCTGGCCAGCGGCGTGCAGCTGTTCGAGATGCGCCGGGCCGGCGACGACGTCCAGCGCAGCCGCGGCCTCGGCCCCTTCGGCAGCTCGGGCTCCAGCCTGCATGCCAAGACCTTCGCCGTCGACGACCGCAGCATCTTCGTCGGCTCCTTCAATTTCGACCCGCGCTCGGCCCATCTGAACACCGAGCTCGGGCTGGTCATCGACAGCCCGCCTCTGGCCCGGGCGATCAGCCATACCTTCGACACCCGCATCCCCGCCGATGCCTATCATGTGCTGTTGGACGAAAACGGCGGCCTCTATTGGCTGGAGCCCGCCGCCGACGGCACGTTCATCCGTCATGACAACGAGCCCGGCGCCAGCCTCTGGCAGCGCCTGTCGGTGTGGTTTCTGTCGCTGCTGCCCATCGAGTCCCTGCTCTAGCGGCGCGGCCCATATCCATATAACCACAATGACTTAGACGGGCCGTTCGGCCTGCTGTTAGGGTTATGTGCAAATCACCGCAATGGCGCCCGGCGACGTCGAGGCGCCTTTTGACGCCGGCGCGCCGGCCCCTCCAGGGTTCCCATCATGTACGTGTATGACCCCGTCGACCAGCAGCTCGTGCAAGAGCGCGTGGCCCAATTCGCCGGCCAGACGCGCCGCTTTCTCGACGGCCACCTGAGCGAAGACGAATTCCGCGTCCTGCGCCTGCAGAACGGTCTCTATATCCAGCGCCACGCCCCCATGCTGCGCGTGGCCATCCCCTACGGCATGCTGGCCGCGCGGCAGCTGCGCAAGCTGGCCCATATCGCGCGCCGGTATGACCGCGGCTATGGCCACTTCTCCACGCGCCAGAACATCCAGTTCAACTGGCCGCGCCTGGAAGACGTGCCGGCCATCCTGGGCGAGCTGGCGGACGTGCAGATGCACGCCATCCAGACCAGCGGCAACTGCATCCGCAACACCACCACCGACCACTTCGCCGGCGTCGCGCCCGATGAGCTGGTCAACCCGCTGGTGTGGTGCGAAATCATCCGGCAGTGGTCCACGCTGCATCCCGAGTTCGCCTTCCTGCCGCGCAAGTTCAAGATCGCCGTCAGCGGCGCCGTCGAGGACCGCGCCGCCGTCGGCGTGCACGACATCGGCCTGCAGGCCGTCGAACACGATGGCGAACTGGGTTTCCGCGTATGGATAGGCGGCGGCATGGGCCGCACGCCCATGGTGGGCCATCTCATCAAGCCCTTTGTCGCCTGGCAGCACCTGCTGACCTATATGCAGGCCGCGCTGCGCATCTACAACCTGCATGGCCGGCGCGACAACAAGTACAAGGCCCGCATCAAGATATTGGTCAAGGACCTCACACCCGAGGTCTACGCCCAGCAGGTCGAACAAGAGTGGCTGCGCATCAAGGACGGCCCGGACACCATCACGCAAGAACAGCTCGACACCATCGCCGGCCGCTTTGTCTGGCCGGCCTATGAGGCCGGGGCCGCCGACGAGCCCGACTCCGGCGCCGACCTGGCCCGCGAGGACAAGCAGTACGCCCGCTGGCTGCGCACCAATGTGCATGGCCACAAAGTGCCCGGCTATGCCGCCGTGACGCTCTCGCTCAAGCCCACCGGCGTGCCGCCTGGCGACATCACCGCCGACCAGATGGACGCCGTGGCCGGCCTGTCCGAACGCTATGGCTTCGGCGAGCTGCGCGTCTCGCACGAGCAGAACCTCATCCTGGCCGACGTCAAGCGTTCGCAGCTGCCCGCGCTCTGGAACGAGCTCAAGGCGCTGAATCTGGCCACGCCCAATGTCGGCCTCTTGACCAATATCATCGCCTGTCCCGGCGGCGACTTCTGCGCCCTGGCCAACGCCGTGTCCATCCCGGTGGCCGAGGCCATCCAGCGCCGCTTCGACGACCTGGATTATCTGTTCGAGATCGGCGAACTCGACCTGAACATCTCCGGCTGCATCAACTCCTGCGGCCATCACCATGTCGGCCACATCGGCATTCTCGGCGTGGATAAGGCCGGCGAGGAGTGGTATCAAGTGACGATAGGCGGCCGCCAGAACGGCGCGGCCCGCCCCCTGCCCGATATCGAATCGACCCGGGGCGGCGGCGCGGCCGTGGGCCGCATCATCGGCCCGTCTTTCGCGCGCGAACAGGTCGCCCATGTGGTGGACCGCCTGATCCGCACCTATCTGAGCCTGCGCGACAGCGAGGCCGAGCGTTTCATCGACGTGGTGGACCGCGTCGGCATCGACCCCTTCAAGAAGGACGTCTATGCCGATCCGCTCCTGGCCAAGCCCGCGCAGCGCGAAACCGTGGAAGCCTGAGATCCGCCATGACCGACACCTCCCTGCCTCATCTCATCCGTCACGGCGAGCTGCAAGCCAATGGCTGGCGCCTGCATGACGCCGACGACAGCCTGCCCGCCGACGAAGCCGGCTGGATCGTCCGCCCGGCGCTCTGGAACGCGCAGACCTCGGCGCTGGCCGCCCGCCGGCATCCGGTGGGCCTGCTGCTCGGCCCTGACGCCGATCCCGCCCAGCTCGACCTGGCCACGGCCCAGCCCGCCTTTATCGCCATCGATTTTCCCGTCTATACCGACGGACGCGGTTATTCGCTGGCCCAGCTGCTGCGCCGCAACCATGGCTGGCAAGGCGAGCTGCGCGCCGTGGGCGACGTGATGATAGACACCATCTACTACCAGGCGCGCGTGGGATTCGATAGCTTCCTGGTCAAGCCGGGGCACGACCCCGAACAGGCGCTGCAGGCTTTCAAGACCTTCAGCGTGCGCTACCAGCAGAGTTATCCCATCCCGGCCTGAGACCGGCCTCAGGGGCGCGTGCCGTCCCAGGTCGGGCCCGGCACATGGATGTCGAAGAGATCGAGGACGCGGGCGACCGTATGGTCGACCATTTCCTCGATGCTGGCGGGCCGGTGATAGAAAGCCGGCAAGGGCGGGAAGATAATGCCGCCCATTTCGGTGACCGCCGTCATATTGCGCAGATGCGCCAGATTGAAGGGCGTCTCGCGCACCATCATCACCAGCCGCCGGCGTTCCTTGAGCGTGACATCGGCCGCGCGCGTGATGAGGTTATCGGACAAACCGTGAGCCACGGCCGCCAGCGTGCGCATGGAGCACGGCGCGATGACCATGCCGGCGGTCGCGAAAGCGCCGCTGGCCAGCGTGGCGCCGACATCGCGCACGCCATGGCTATGGTCGGCCAGGGCCTGGACCTCATGGCGGCCCATCCCCAGCTCGTGCTGGATATTGAGCACGCCCGACGCCGACACCACCAGATGCGTCTCCACATCCTCGACGCCGCGCAGCACTTGCAGCATGCGCACGGCATAGATGGCGCCGGTGGCGCCCGTGATGCCGACGACCAGCCTGCGCATGGTCAGACCGTCGCGCCGGCGTTGTCCAGCAGCGTCTTGAGTTCGCCGCTTTCGTTCATCTCGTTCATGATGTCCGAACCGCCGATGAACTCGCCGCCCACATACAGCTGCGGGATGGTCGGCCAGTTGGAGAAGGTCTTGATGCCCTGGCGGACTTCGTCGTCTTCCAGCACATTGACCGTCACCAGCTTCTTGACGCCACAGCTCTTGAGGATCTGGATGGCGCGGCCCGAAAAACCGCATTGCGGAAACTGCGCGGTACCCTTCATGAACAGCACCACGGGATGCTGGCTGACGGTATCGCGGATGAAATCTTGTACGTCGCTCATGGATTAACTCGCAAAAGGAACAAGCGGAACACAAACACTATTATAGGAAGCCGCCGGAAATCCGCTCGATCCCGGCAAGGTCCCGGCGGCTGGCGACCTCGCGCAAGCCCGCCTGTTGTAACAAGGCCCGCACGGCCGGGGCCTGGTCCCAGCCATGCTCCATCCATAAGGCGCCGCCGGGCAGCAAACGCCCGGGCGCCTGGCGCGCGATCTCGGCCAGCGCGCCCAGGCCGTCGGCCCCGTCGGTCAGGGCCGAGCGCGGTTCAAAGCGCAGGTCGCCCTCGGCAAGATGCCCATCCGCGGCATGGATATAGGGCGGATTCGACACGATAAGGTCAAAACCGCAGTCGTCCCCGATGGCCTCGAACCAGCTGCCCTGGGCAAACGCCACCCGAGCGCCCAGCGCCTGGGCATTGCCGCGCGCCACCGCCAGCGCCTCGGCGCTCAGATCGGTCGCGGTCACCTGGGCCTGGGGGCAGGCCAGCGCGATCGACACCGCGATGGCGCCGCTGCCGGTGCCCAGATCCAGCACCCGCGCCCGCGGGCGGGCGCGCAGATAATCCAGCGCCGCCTCCACCAGGGTTTCGGTATCCGGACGCGGGATCAGCACCGCGGGCGTGACACGGAACACATGCCCCATGAACTCGCGCTCGCCGATCACATAGGCCATGGGCTCGCCGGCCAGCCGGCGCTGCGCCAGCGCCTCATAGGCCGCGGCCAGGCCGGCGTCGGCCGGCTCATCATCATGCGCCAACAGCCAGGCGCGCGGACGCCGCCAGACCTGCTCGACCAGCATGCGCGCCTCCAGGCGCGGCAGACGGCGGTCCTGCAACAGGTCCTTGATCCGCATGGCGTTCAATCACCCAGCGCCGCCAACTGCTCGGCCTGGTGTTCGGCCAGCAGCGCGCCGGTCAGTTCGTCCAGATCGCCTTCCAGGATCTGCTGCAGCTTGTACAGCGTCAGGTTGATGCGGTGATCGGTCACGCGCCCCTGCGGATAGTTATACGTGCGGATGCGCTCGGAGCGGTCGCCCGAACCCACCAGGCTCTTGCGCTCGGCGGCCTCCTTGCTCTGGCGCTCGCGCAGCTCCTTGTCCTTCAGCCGGGCGGCCAGCACCTGCATGGCGCGATCCTTGTTGCGATGCTGCGAACGGTCATCCTGGCACTCCACCACCAGGCCTGTCGGCAAATGGGTGATGCGCACCGCCGAATCGGTCTTGTTGATGTGTTGCCCGCCCGCGCCGCTGGCGCGGAAAGTATCAATGCGCAGATCCGCGGGATTGATGACGATCTCGCCCATCTCGTCGGCCTCGGGCATGACCGCCACCGTGCAGGCCGACGTATGGATGCGGCCCTGCGCCTCGGTGGCCGGCACGCGCTGCACGCGGTGCGCCCCGGACTCGAACTTCAAACGGCCATAGGCGCCATCGCCGTCGATGCGGGCGATCACTTCCTTGTAGCCGCCCAGCTCGGACGGGCTTTCCGACATGATCTCCACACGCCAGCCACGGTTCTCGGCATAGCGCGTATACATGCGCAGCAGATCGCCCGAGAACAAGGCGCTCTCATCGCCGCCCGTGCCGGCGCGGATTTCCAGGAACAGACTGCGGCCGTCATTGGGATCGCGCGGCAGCAAGAGCAGCTGCAGCTCGCCTTCCAGCGTCTCCAGGCGCTCTCGCGCCGTCTTGATCTCGTCCTCTGCCATGGCCTTCATCTCGGGATCGGCCAGCATCTCCTGGGCCGTCGCCAGATCCGCTTCGGTGCCCTGGAAACTCGTGAAGGCCGCCACCACCGGCTCAAGCTCGGCGCGCTCGCGCGACAGCTTGCGGAAACGCTCCATATCGCCCGCGGTATCCGGGTCGGCCAACAAGGCGTCTACTTCGATCAGACGGTGCGCCAGCTGTTCCAGCCGGCTGCGCATGGAGGATTTCATGGGCGTATTCGAGAAAAAAGAATTGGACAACACGCGCGCGCGGGCGCTGCCGCGCGATCACGGCGAAGGCGGACGTGGCAGCTAACGGCGCGAATCGCGGCCAGGGAACAGGCGCGGCACCCAGGCAAGCAGCTGCTTGCGCTCGTCTCCCGCGCTGCGGTTGAGCGCGGCCAGCGGGCCATGCAGATACTTCTGCGTCAGGCCATGGGCCAACTGCTCCAGCACCGCCTCGGGCGGCTCGCCGCGCGCCAGCATGCGGCGCGCGCGCTCCAGCTCGGCGGCCTGCACATCTTCGGCGGCCTGATGCAGATCGCGGATCACGGGCACCATCTCGCGGGACTGCAGCCAGTGCATGAAACCCTGCACGCGGGTCTCGATGATGGCTTCGGCCTGCACCACCGCGGCGCGGCGGGCGTCCGTACCAGACTGAACCAGACGGCCCAGGTCATCAACGGAATACAGATAGACATCGTCCAGGCGGCCGACCTCGGGCTCGATATCGCGCGGCACCGCCAGGTCGATCATGACCATGGGACGATGGCGGCGCTGCCGGGTGGCGCGCTCGACCATGCCCAGGCCCAATATGGGCAGGGAACTGGCCGTACAGGAAACCACCACGTCGAACTCAGCCAGACGCTCGGTCAGATCGGCCAGTTTCATCGTGCCGGCCGAGAAGCGGCCGGCCAGGGACTCCGCGCGCTCGACGGTGCGATTGGCCACCACCATCGAATGCGGACGCTGCGCGGCGAAATGGGTCGCGCACAGCTCGATCATCTCGCCGGCACCGATGAACAGCGTGCGGGCCTGGTCCAGATTGCCGAAGACACGCTCGGCCAGGCGCACCGCGGCGGCGGCCATCGACACCGAATGCGCGCCGATGGCGGTCTGCGAACGGACCTCCTTGGCCACCGAGAACGTGCGCTGGAACAGCTGGTGCAACAGCGTGCCCAGCGAACCAGCCTCCTCGGCCGCGCGCACCGCGTCCTTCATCTGGCCCAGGATCTGCGGCTCGCCCAGCACCATGGAATCCAGCCCGCTGGCCACGCGGAAAGCATGGCGCACGGCCTCATCCTGGCGCAGGCGGTACAGATGGGGATGCAGGCTGCCGGCCTCCAGGCTATGGTGATCGGCCAGCCAGGCCGGCAACTGCTCGGCCACGCCCACATCGGCGGCGCAATAGACTTCCGTGCGATTGCAGGTCGACAGAATGGCCGCCTCGCGCACCGCTCCGCCAAACGCCGAACGCAGCCCTTCCAATGCCGGCTTGACCAGATCGACGGGCATGGACACGCGCTCGCGCACCGAAACCGGCGCCGAGGTGTGGTTCAGACCGAAGGCTAGAACAGCGACTGACATCAGGAAAGGAAACGGGGCTGTGATTTGTAACAGCGACGTTCGTGATTATACCGCCCCGGCGGCCGCCCGCCGCCCCTGTCCCCGCGGCGCGCCCGCCCATCCAAACCCGCTTGCGCCAGATCAAAGCGCGCGCGGCACGGCCCTCGCAAAACAGCGGCTCGACGGCATCGCGAGTCGCCCGATTGCACAACTTTTGCGCAAGCCGCGCGCGTCCCGGAAGTTTTTTCGGCCGCGACAGCAAAAAAAGCAGGCCGCACGCTGCACGCCCGAAAAAATTCATGTATAGTTGCGGTCTTCGTTGGCCTGGTAGCTCAGTTGGTAGAGCAGCGGATTGAAAATCCGCGTGTCGGTGGTTCGATTCCGCCCCAGGCCACCACGAATTCCCAAATGCCCAGCGCCTGCCGCTGGGCATTTTTCATTTGGGCGCCGAATCATCCATCAGACTCGATCGGCGGCCACCCCCACCCGCCGCAAACCCAGATGTAGGAAGTTTCCTAGAACTTCCAAAAGCCGTTAGCATGAGCAGGCGTCGGAAGCAGGACGTAAAGCATCACATTACTTGTCAACCAATGAGTCCAATAACTCGGATATCGGAGATCCCATGAGTGGCACTTATGACTTGAAACGTAGTGGCGATCAGTACATGTTCAACCTGAAAGCCGGCAACGGCGAAACCATCCTGACCAGCGAACGATATGTGTCCAAGGAAAATGCCTTGGGCGGTATCGAGTCGGTGCGCAAGAATTCGCCAAGCGAGGCGCGCTACCAGCGCAAGACCGCCTCGAATGAGGCGCCCTACTTCATCTTGACCGCGACCAATGGCGAGACCATAGGGAAAAGCGAGATGTATTCCAGCGCGGCGGCCCGGGACAAGGGCATTGAATCCGTCAAGGCCAATGGGCCGGGCGCGACCCTGAAGGACAATACCTGAGGCAAAGCCCAGGGCAGGCCGAGACCCGCATGCGCGCAAGCCCATGCGGGTTTTTCTTTGCGCGTGCCGCCCACCCTAGGCATAAAAGGCCGAGGGCGGCACGCCGAAATGCTGCTTGAACATGGCCGCGAAGGCGCTCTGGCTGGCGTAGCCGTGGTCCAGGGCGATGCTCAGGATTTTTTCGCCATGCGCCAGGCGCTCAAGCGCCGACAGCAGGCGCGCATGCTGGCGCCAGCGGCCAAAGGTCATGCCGATTTCGCGCTGGAAGACGCGGTGCAGGGTCCGCGTGGAAACGCCCAGGCGCGCGGCCCAGTGCGCGACCTCATGCGGCCGCCCGGGGTCGCGCACCACGGCGTCGCACAAGGCGCGCAGCCGCTTGTCCCGGGGCCAGGGCAGGTACAGGGGCAGGCGCGGAATGGCCGCCAGCTCGGCCAGCAGCAGACGCACCAGCAGGCCGTCGCGGCCGCTGTCGTCGTAGTCCAGCGGTAATTGCGCCGCGGCCAGGATGAGCTCACGCAGCAAGGCGGGCACCTCCACCACGCAAGCGCCCCGCGGCAGATGCGCCACCGCCTCCGGCTCGACGAATACCGTGCGCATTTTCACGTTGCCGCTCATGCGCACCGTGTGCTCCAGGCCGGCATCCAGCCAGACGGCGCGCGTGGGCGGCACCACCCAGCGCCCGACGCGGGCCTCGATGATCATCACGCCTTCGATGGCATAGAGCAATTGGGCCCGCCGGTGCCGATGACGCGGAATCCGCGCACCCAGGGGGTAGTCCGCGGCCAGCACCGCCACGGCGCGCGCGGTCTGCTCAAAAGGAAGATGGATATCGTCGGCGGGGCGCGGAATCATGCGGGCCTGTCACTTTCACGATAGTTCAAGGCATTCTAGCGTGAGACAGACGCCGCCCGGGCGCGCAGCATGCGGTTTTCCTCTCCGCCCGACTCGCCTCATGCCCCCGCTGTCTTTTCTCTATCCGCTTGCCGCCATCCTGCTCTGGGCGGGCAATGTCATGGTGTCCAAACTCTCGGCCCGCAGCATCGACCCCTTGGCCATCACCTTCTGGCGCCTGGCGCTGGCCGTGGCGGTGATGAGCCTGTTCGTGGCGGGCCCGGCCTGGCGCAACCGCGCGGCCATCCGCCCGCAGCTGCATCGCCTGGCATGCCTGGGTTTTCTGTCCATGGTGTTGTTCCAGTGCCTGTCTTATGAAGCCGCCCACAGCACCTCGGCGACCAATATGGCCATCATGACCTCGCTGGTGCCCTTGCTGACCATGCTGCTGTCGGTGTGGATACTGCGCGAGCCGCCCACGCTGGGCATGCTGGCCGGCGGCCTGTTGTCTTTCCTGGGGCTGGTCTATCTGATCAGCGGCGGCGACCCGGCCTCGCTGCTGGCCGGCGGGGCGCACATCGGCGACATCCTGATGCTGATCGCCAGCCTGGCCTATGCGCTCTACGGTGTCCTGCTCAAGCGCTGGCAAGCCGGCCTGCCCGCCTGGCAATCCAACTATATACAGGGCATCGCCTCGCTCATCATGATGGGTCTGCTGACCCTGCGCCTGCCGCCCGAAGCCGTCCTGCCCACGCGGGCCAGCCTGCCGCTCATCGCCTATGCCGGCCTGTGCGCCTCGGTGCTGCTGCCCGTGCTCTGGATGCATGGCGTCAAGCTCCTGGGCCCCAATCGCTGCGCCATGTATATGAACTTCCTGCCGGTGTTCACCGCGGCCATCGCGGTCGGCTTCTTTGGCGAAACCCTGCATGGCCATCACCTGATCGGCGGCGGCGCGGCGCTGGCCGGGGTGCTGATGGCGCAACGGCTGCGCCGTCCCCTGCGTCCGCGGCCCGCGCTGAACCCCGGCAGCGCCTGAATCCCGGATGCCTCTACACTTGGAGGCATGCGCATCCAACTGCTCTCCGACCTTCACCTCGAAGCCAATCCGGACTTCGAGTTCTCGCCCGCTCCGGGCGCCGACGTCCTGGTGCTGGCGGGCGATATCGGCTCTTACCAGGCGGGCTCGCGCCTGCTGGACAATGATTTCGGCCTGGGCCGTTTCGCGCGGGCGCCGGGCCGCGCGCCCGAGATTCTGTTCGTGCCCGGCAATCATGAATTCGACGCGCTGGGCTATACCGCCACCACGGCCAGGCTGCGCGCGCTGTGCGCGCAACTGGGCATCCACTGGCTGGAGCGCGAGACCCTGGTGCTCGACGGCGTGCGCTTTGTCGGCACGACCCTATGGACCGATTTCGAGGCCCTGGCCGGCAGCCAGGCCACCGAGACCCTGCGCCGCCAGCAGTTGGAGAAGGCCTATCGCGCGGCCAATTTCTACCTGAGCAAGAACACCACGCTGGATGACGAGGGCCGGCCCATGCTGGCCGAAAGCCTGCGCGAGCTGGGCCTGCAATGCCAGCAATGGCTGCGCGAGGCCTTGGCCCAGCCTTTTGACGGCCCCACCGTCGCCATCACGCATTTCGCGCCCAGCCTGCGCAGCGCCGACCCGCGCTATGGCCTGACGCCCGGCACGGCCGGCTTCTGCAATGCGCTGGATGCGCTCTTCGCGCAGGCCGATGTCTGGATGCACGGCCATCTGCATTGCCCCAATGACTACGTGGTCCAGGATCCGGCCACGGGCCGCCGCTGCCATGTGATCGCCAACACGCTGGGCTATCAAAGAAAGGGCGAGCAGGAGGGCTTTCGCCGCCATTGCGTCATCGACCTGGGCCGCCCCTAGCGGCTGCAGGGCGCGCGAACGCAAAAAAGCCGGCAGCGCATGGGCGGTGCCGGCTCTTGCCGATGGGTGCGGCAGCGCCACACCCGAAAAATGACTGACTGACCGTTGATGATTGGTCGGGGCGAGAGGATTCGAACCTCCGACTCCTGCGTCCCGAACGCAGTACTCTACCAGACTGAGCTACGCCCCGATTTCTCTATCAACTGCCGCTGCGATTAACCGCAGCGCTTTCGCAAAGCACATTTAGATCTAGCGATCTCTGTTCACCGCGAAAGCGCAGAATTCTAACAGAGATTTTTGATAAATGGAAACCGGGTAGACAGAAATCGCGTCGCGCGCTTTCTGGGCCTCGGCTTCGGCGGCCTGGCGCGCATGGGCCAGCGCGTCGGTTTCCTGGATGGCCATGGCCACCGCGGCGAAGTCGGCGTCGCCTGTTTCGATGGCCTTGCGGATCAATTCCTGCTGCGCGGGCGTGCCGACTTCCATGACGCGGATCAGGGGCAGCGTGGGCTTGCCTTCGCGCAGGTCATCGCCCACGTTCTTGCCCAGCGCCAGCGCATCGCCGCTGTAGTCCAGGACGTCGTCGATGAGCTGGAAAGCCGTGCCCACATGGCGGCCATAGGCCGCGGCGGCGGCTTCCTGCTCGGGGGTGGCCCCGGCCAGCACGGCGCCCACCTGAGCGGCGGCTTCGAACAGCTTGGCGGTCTTGTAGCGCACGACCTGCAGATAGCGCTCCTGGGAGACATCCGGATCGTGGACATTCAGGAGCTGGAGCACTTCGCCCTCGGCGATGACGGTGGTGGCTTCCGAGAGGATCTGCATGATCCGCATGGAACCGGCCTCGACCATCATTTCGAAGGAGCGCGAGTACAGATAGTCTCCGACCAGCACGCTGGCGGCATTGCCGAACACGGCGTTGGCGGTCTGGCGTCCGCGGCGCAGATCGGATTCGTCGACCACGTCATCATGCAGCAAGGTGGCGGTGTGGATGAACTCGACCACGGCGGCCAGCAGCTGGTGATGCGTGCCCTGGTAACCCAGGGCGCGGGCCACCATGAGCACCATGGCCGGCCGCATTCTCTTGCCCCCCGCGCCGATGATGTAGTCGCCGATGGTGCGGATCAGGACGACATCGGAGTTCAGCCGCTCGCGGATAACCGCATCGACGGCTTTCATATCGTCAACAATGGGGGCAATGAGCGCGGGGAGATTCAAGACGTATCCGGATTGTGAAACGAGCCGCTCGGAGGGCTCTTACCGCCAGGCCACCGCCTGGGGCAGTGGATTTCCGGGGGATTATACGGGCTGTCCGAGATGGGCCGTGCTCCCCCTGAAAAGGCGGGGCCGGTCCCCATTTTTTCCCCGATGTGCCCGGGACGCGACGCCTAAGCCCTTAAGTCAAAAGCGATTTTTTGACATTCCCCCAGCGGCGGGCTAGAATCATGGGCTCGGCTTTGGAATTTTTGAAGCCGATCAGGGATGGCTGACATCCTGCTCTTTCTTTTAAGGAAAACCCCATGTACGCGGTCGTAAAAACCGGTGGCAAGCAGTATCGCGTTGCCGCTGGCGAAAAACTCAAGGTAGAACAGATACCTGCTGACATTGGGCAAGAAATCACCCTGGACCAAGTGCTGTCCGTGGGCGAAGGCGACCAGCTGAAAGTTGGCACGCCTCTCGTCGCCGGCGCCGTGGTCAAGGCTACGGTTCTTGCGCATGGCCGGCACGACAAGGTCAAGATCTTCAAGATGCGCCGTCGCAAGCACTATCAGAAGCGTCAGGGCCACCGTCAGAACTACACCGAAATCCGCATCGAAGCCATCACGGCTTGATTGGATTTACGGTTTTTTAGCAGGAGCTAAAACATGGCACAGAAAAAAGGCGGCGGCTCAACTCGCAACGGCCGCGACTCAGAATCGAAGCGCCTGGGCGTCAAGGTGTACGGCGGCCAGCAAATCCTGGCTGGCTCGATCATCGTGCGCCAGCGCGGCACCCGCTTTCACCCCGGCGTGAACGTAGGCGTGGGCAAGGACCACACCCTGTTCGCCCTGGCGGACGGCAAGGTCAAGTTCGGCACCAAGGGTGCTCTGAACAAAGCCACCGTCTGGGTGGAAGCCGCCAACTGATCGGCGCTCCGACCAGAACGCGAGGGCCCTGCCGCAATCCGGCAGGGCCTTTTGTTTTCAGGCAGAATATTCCCCATGCCGCGCGGCACCGCGCCGGCTCTCTATCCGTGTACACGCACCATGAAATTCGTTGACGAAGCCACCATCGAAGTGATCGCCGGCAAAGGCGGCAATGGCGTGGCGAGCTTTCGCCGCGAAAAATTCATCCCCAGGGGCGGCCCGGACGGCGGCGATGGCGGCCGCGGCGGCAGCATCTTTGCCGTGGCCGACCGCAATATCAACACCCTGATCGATTTCCGCTATGCGCGCCTGCATCGCGCCAAGAACGGCGAAAACGGCCGCGGCTCCGATCAGTATGGCGCGGCCGCGCCCGACATCACCTTGCGCGTGCCCGTCGGAACGGTGGTGCACGACGCCGATACCGGCGATGTCCTGTTCGACCTGAACCGCCACGGAGAGCAGGTCACGCTGGCCGCCGGCGGCCAGGGCGGCCTGGGTAACATCCATTTCAAGTCCAGCGTCAACCGCGCGCCGCGCCAATGGACGCCGGGCAAGGAAGGCGAGCAGCGCCGCCTGCGCCTCGAACTGAAGGTCCTGGCCGACGTGGGCCTGCTGGGCCTGCCCAATGCGGGCAAGTCCACCCTGATCAGCCGCATTTCCAATGCGCGCCCCAAGATCGCCGATTATCCCTTCACGACGCTGCATCCCAATCTGGGCGTGGTGCGGACCTCGCCGTCGCGCAGCTTCGTGGTGGCCGATATCCCGGGGCTGATCGAAGGCGCCTCCGAAGGCGCCGGCCTGGGCCATCTCTTTCTGCGCCACCTGGCGCGCACCCGCGTGCTGCTGCACCTGGTGGATGTCTCCAGCCCGGACCCCGATGCCGATCCCATCGACAGCGCGGTGCAGAACGCCCGCGCCATCGTCGAGGAACTGCGCCGCTACGATCCCGAACTGGCCGCCAAGCCGCGCTGGCTGGTCCTGAACAAGCTGGACATGGTCCCCGATCCCGAGTCCATGAAAAAACGCTTCTGCGAGGCATTCGGCTGGACCGGCCCCGTGTTCGGCATCTCCGGCCTCAACGGCGAAGGCACCCAGGAATTGATCTGGGCCTTGCAGGACTACCTGGACGCCGAGAAGCAGAAAGACCAGATCGACCAGGACAAGGCTGACGGCAGCTATGTGCACGAGGACCCGCGTTTCGACACGACGCGCGACCTGCCGCCTGGCGGTGACGAATAACACTCCGTCCCGCCCTACCGGCCGCCGGCGCGGCCCGCCCTCGAAACCTCCCTGGTCATCACTATGACTGCCACCCCTATCTCGGTCATTGCCTCGGCCAACCGCCTGGTTGCCAAAGTCGGATCCTCTCTCGTCACCAATGAAGGCCGCGGCCTGGACCGCGCGGCGGTCAGCCACTGGGCGGCCCAGATCGCGGCCCTGCACAAACAGGGCAAGCAGGTTGTGCTGGTGTCCAGCGGCGCCATCGCCGAAGGCATGGCCCGCCTGGGCTGGCGCAAGCGCCCGTCGGTCATGCATGAGCTGCAGGCCGCCGCCGCGGTGGGCCAGATGGGCCTGTGCCAGGCCTATGAGGCCGCCTTTGCCGAACATGGCCTGCGCACCGCGCAGATCCTGCTGACCCATGAAGACCTGGCCGATCGCCATCGCTATCTGAACGCGCGCTCCACGCTGTTTGCGCTGCTGCGCATGGGCGTGGTGCCCATCGTCAACGAAAACGATACCGTGGTCACGGATGAGATCAGGCTGGGCGACAACGACACCCTGGGCGCGCTGGTCACCAACCTCATCGAGGCCGACTCCCTCATCATCCTGACCGACCAGCGCGGTCTTTATGAGGCCGATCCCCGCAAGAACCCCGACGCCCGTTTCATTTCGCACGCCCAGGCGGGCGATGCCGCGCTGGAAGCCATGGCCGGCGGCGCCGGCAGCGGCGTGGGCACGGGCGGCATGTTGACCAAGATCCTGGCGGCCAAGCGCGCCGCCCATAGCGGCGCCCACACCGTGATCGCTTCGGGACGGGAACGCAATGTCCTGACCCGTCTGGCGCAAGGCGAGTGCATCGGCACCGAACTGCAGGCGGCCTTGCCGGTGTGGTCGGCGCGCAAACAATGGCTGGCCGATCACCTGCGCCTGCGCGGGCGCCTGGTGCTGGACGAAGGCGCCGTGCGCGCCTTGCTCAATGAGGGCAAGAGCCTGCTGCCCATCGGCGTGACCGAGGTGCAGGGCGAATTTGAGCGCGGCGACGTCGTGGCCTGCGTGGACGCGGCAGGCCGCGAATGCGCGCGCGGACTGGTTAATTATTCGTCCTCGGATACGCGCCGCATCATGCGCCACCCGTCATCGCAGATCACGCGCATCCTGGGCAGCATGACCGACCCCGAGCTGGTGCACCGCGACAATCTTGTGATCACTGAATAGCCTTCAAGGCTGTTCGGTCAGCTCGGACAAAAAGATATACCCCCAATGGCGCACGGCGCGCAAAGGCAGGTCCACCCCGGCCTGCCGCGCCTTGCTGCGCAGCCGCGAGACCAGCACGTCGAGGCGGCGGGACTGCATCCCCTGGGCATTGGCACTGCGTCGCACGCAACAGCCGGGCGAGGAAAACAAACCAGCAAGGAATTTGCCCTCGATGGGCGTCAAGGGCAGTGTGACGCCTTGCGGCCCGAACAGCGTGCGCCGCGTGTCGCTCAGGCTCCAGCCCCGCGACAGGCCCAGGCTGCGGGAGCGGCGCGCCGCCTGGACCACGGCCAGCAGTTCGGCGGCCAGCCAGGGGCCGCCCGTGTCGGTCAGGCTGAAGCAGATGTCCGCCCCTGCCTTGAGGGCGGCGATGCGCAGGCCCGGAGCGACGTCGCCGTACTGCACCGCCACGCACACGCCCTGCCCGCGTTCTTTCACCAGTCTGATAATGTGCGTTACGCAGGCCGTCCCGGCGGCCCCGCTGCGCACCAGCAGCACGTCCGGGGTGAGTTCGCCCAGCTTGTGCTGCCAGTCGCCGTCCATGCCTATGCTGTACACCTGCCAGCCACCGCGCCGGAAGGCCGTCTCCAGGTAGTCCTGATCGCTGGAGGACAGGGCCGCGCCCTGGCAGTTGACAAGCGCCAGGACCGGGATCCTCAGCGCACGGCCATCCGTGCCGTCTATTTTCCAGAATGATGGCTGTGCTGCATCCATATCTCGAGAAGATTGCATCGGGGTGGGTTGATCCAAGTGACGTTATCCTAACCACATAAGTGGTTTAATTAACCACCAAAGTAATTTAATCCCACGATCCAATCAGCCTGTGAAGACTTTTTCAGACCGATTGAGACAGGCGCGTGCATTGCGGGGTTACACCCAGCAGGATCTCGCTCGTGCTTGCGGTTTGTCGCAAAGCGCCATTGGCAGCTACGAAACCAGCCAGCGCTTGAGCAGCCGTTCGGTCCGACGCCTGGCGCTGGTGTTGAATGTCAGCCTGGACTGGCTCGAAATGGGCCGAGGCCCGATGGATCCCGGCCCCTCGCTGGCCGAACCCCAGCCCGAAACCCTGGGCAACAGCACACCCTGGCCCTTCCGGACGGTGACGCCGGCGCATATCGCCGCGCTGTCCAAGCGCGACCAGCGCCTGCTGGAGAACACGGTCCGCAGCTTCATTGAGGCTTGCCAGGCCGAATCCGGCCAGCCTTCCCGCCCCAGGAAGGCCCGCTGACCTGACGGTCCGCCGATTGTCGTGACTACGCTGCGTCCGGTTCACCCGCGCTTCAACCCCCGTCAATCACGTATGTGCTTGATTTGAACACCAAGGTAAGCGTGGCTCAGGCTTCAATCCCGGCGTGAACACCTTTTCAGACAGATTGAGAGAAGCGCGCGTATTACGGGGTTACACGCAGCAGGCCCTGGCACGTGTGGCGGGCCTTTCACAAAGCGCCATCGCCAGCTATGAAAGCGGCCGCAGGCATAGCAGCCGCGCGACGCGCCGGCTGGCGCGGGCGCTGCACGTCAACCTCGATTGGCTGGAGACAGGCAACGGCCCGCGCGATCCCAGGATGGCGACGGAGCTGCATGAGCCCGCGCCCGAGGCGCCGGCCTTGCATCCGCGCGATCAGTTCATCCTGGACCGGCTGATTCACACCTACATCACGGCCTGCCTGGAATGGCCGCCAGAAGATGACGCCATGAAAAAGCCCGCCGGTAAAGGCGGGCCTTGAGGCGGCGAGCGCCTTGCCTTAGCGCTTGGGCGCAGCCGGCGTGGCGGCCGGCGCGGCCGCGGGCTCGGCTTCGCCGCGGATCCTGGCGGCAATGGAGGTCGCGGCATTGGCCGAGGGCACGCCGAAGGCGAGCACGCCCTTGTTCAGGGGCTCGGCGATGCGCGGCGCGGCGATGAGTTCGCGGTCGATGACCAACACCAGCATCTTGCCCACGTTCTGCGTGCTGACGTCGGTCAGCTTGCGCGTGCCGGCCTCGCTAAAGCGCAGGCCGACGAAGTTCTGCCCCTGGCGATCCACGAGCGCCTGGGCTTCGGTCAGGTCGGCGCGGGTGAGCACCGGCATGCGCTGCAGATAGAGCGTGCCGTCGGCCACCTTGACCGGCGTCAAGGAGGGATCGGCGTCGGTCGTGGCGATGTAGAACTCGACCGCGGGGCTGGTGGCCGCCTGGCTCGACGCGGCCGTCGTGCCTTGGCCGCTGCCCGCGGCCGCCTTGTCTCCCCCCTTCGGGGCCGCGCATCCCGCCAGCGCCAAGACCGCGATCAAGGCTGCCGGTGCAAGTTTTCGCATAGTCAGTTGCATGATGGATTCCTTCTGAGGTTGGCTGTCATGCCAGGAGGGCCTGGCCTGGCCCAGGGGGAAAGTTTACAGGGCCATATTACGCGGCTTCACGCCGGACTGCTTCCAGATGTAAAGACCCAATACGGCCTATACTGCGCTTCACGCAGGGGTACTCGCGCGCCACGGGGCGCGCGTGTTGAGAGAGTCCCTTCGTACCAGTACGGATAATGCCGATGCTGGGAGCGTCCTTCCCGGGGGCTTGCCCCCTCGGGAAGGAGATCCCGATTCGGCTCCATTTTCTTTGGAGCTTTCCATGAATGCCAACCCGAAGTTCCTGGCCGCCACGGCCGAGGTCGACGCGGCCGCCGTCGCCCCGCTTCCCAAATCCCGCAAAGTCTACGAAGTCGGTTCCCGGCCCGATATCCGCGTGCCGTTCCGTGAAATCGAACAGCAAGACACGCCGACGATGTTCGGCGGCGAGCACAACCCTCCCCTGACCGTCTACGACACCAGCGGCCCCTACACCGATCCGCAAGCCCGGATCGATATCCGCCGCGGCTTGCCGGAACTGCGCCGGCAATGGATAGACGAGCGCGGCGACGTGGAGGTCCTGGACGGCCCGACCAGCGAATACGGCCGCGCGCGCCTGGAAGACCCCAAGCTGACGGCCATGCGCTTTGACCTGCGCCGCCCGCCGCGGCGCGCCAAGGCCGGCGCCAACGTGACGCAGATGCACTATGCCCGCCGCGGCATCGTCACGCCGGAAATGGAATATGTCGCCATCCGCGAAAGCCTGCGCCGCGAGCAATACCTGGAATCGCTGCGCGCCAGCGGCCCCGAGGGCGAGAAAATGGCCCGCCGCCTGCTGCGCCAGCACCCGGGCCAGTCCTTCGGCGCGGCCATCCCGGCCGCCATCACGCCTGAGTTCGTGCGCGACGAGATCGCGCGCGGCCGCGCCATCATCCCGGCCAACATCAACCACCCCGAAATCGAGCCGATGATCATCGGCCGCAACTTCCTGGTGAAGATCAACGCCAACATCGGCAATTCGGCCGTGAGCTCGGGCATCGGCGAAGAAGTCGAAAAAATGACCTGGGCCATCCGCTGGGGCGGCGATACCGTCATGGACTTGTCCACCGGCAAGCACATCCACGAAACGCGCGAATGGATCATCCGCAATTCGCCCGTGCCCATCGGCACGGTGCCCATCTACCAGGCGCTGGAAAAAGTGGACGGCAAGGCCGAGGAACTGACCTGGGAGATCTTCCGCGACACGCTGATCGAGCAGGCCGAACAGGGCGTGGACTATTTCACCATCCACGCCGGCGTGCGCCTGCCCTTCATTCCCATGACGGCCGACCGCATGACGGGCATTGTTTCGCGCGGCGGCTCCATCATGGCCAAGTGGTGTCTGGCGCACCACAAGGAGAGCTTCCTCTATGAGCGCTTCGAGGAAATCTGCGAAATCATGAAGGCCTATGACGTCAGCTTCTCGCTGGGCGACGGCCTGCGGCCGGGCTCGGGCTACGACGCCAACGACGAGGCCCAGTTCGCGGAGCTCAAGACGCTGGGCGAATTGACCCAGGTCGCCTGGAAGCACGACGTCCAGGTCATGATCGAAGGCCCGGGCCATGTGCCCATGCAGATGATCAAGGAGAACATGGAGCTGCAGCTGGAGCACTGCCATGAGGCGCCCTTCTATACCCTGGGGCCGCTGACCACCGACATCGCGCCGGGCTATGACCACATCACCTCGGGCATCGGGGCGGCGCTGATCGGCTGGTATGGCACCGCCATGCTCTGCTATGTCACGCCCAAGGAGCACCTGGGCCTGCCCAACAAGAAGGACGTCAAGGACGGCATCATCACCTACAAGATCGCCGCCCACGCCGCCGATCTGGCCAAGGGCCATCCCGGCGCCGCCGTGCGCGACAATGCGCTGTCCAAGGCGCGCTTCGAGTTCCGCTGGGACGACCAGTTCAACCTCGGCCTGGATCCCGACACCGCGCGCGAGTTCCACGACGAGACCCTGCCCAAGGACTCGATGAAGGTGGCGCACTTCTGCTCGATGTGCGGCCCGCACTTCTGCAGCATGAAAATCACGCAGGATGTGCGCGACTACGCGGCCAGCCAGGGCCTGTCGGAGCAGCAGGCCCTGACCCAGGGCATGCAGGAAAAGGCGGTCGAGTTCGTGAAAAAGGGCGCCGAGGTCTATCACCGCAGTTAAGCGGCCGGCCACGGTCCCTGGAGCCGCCCCTTCACGGGGCGGCTTTTTTTCTGGACGCCAGCCAATGCAGGCAGGCCGCCACGGCCAGCAGGCCCAAGATGATGCAGCCCCAGAAGACCCAGGCCACGAGGGCGATCACCGCCGACAGGCCGCCGGCCATGGGCAGCACGGCGTTGGCCGCCTGGGCCAGTTCCAGCAGCATTTGCTGCAGCATGGGCATCCAGGGGCCGTCCATCCAGGGCCCGGCCCAGTCGGGCGCCTGGGCGGCGGCGCCGGGCAGGCTCGCCTGGGCGACCGCGCCCAGCATCCAGTCGCTCAGGCGCAGCAATAGCCAGATGGCGAGGGTCCAAAGGCCGGCCAGCACGGCAAAGGACAGCCAGATGAGTTTCTTCATGACAGCTCCGGAAAAACGCCAGCATAGGGGCGTCGAGACCCCTGAAAAACCAGACCTCACAGGATGATAACTACGAAAAAACCGAAGTCCGGGCTTGTGCAAGTATGCGCTGCACCAGCGGATGCTGCTGCCCGCGCCGGGTGCGGATGGCATGGATTTCCTCGTGGACATCCTCGCAGCGGCCCAAGGGGCGCAGGCCATTGAGCAAGCGCACGTCCTCCCCGCCCATGCGGCTCAAGGGGAAGACGCCCAGCCCACGCGCGGCGAAGACGGCCATGAGGGCGCTGTCTTCGAATTCCGCCACGATCTGCGGCACGATGCCCTGCTCCTCGAACCAGCGGTCCAGGGTCTGGCGCAACACGGAATGCCCGGTGGGCAGCAGGACCGGCAAACGCGCCAGCGCGCGCGGAAAGGCCGCGACATCGGCGCGACGCACCCAGCGCGCCGGCCCATACCAATCCACCGGCGAGGAGACCAGGCGTTCGCTGGTCAGGCGCAGATTGGGATTGGGCGGCGCGCCCTGGCCCGTGAGCACCAGGTCGAGGTGATGGCGGGTGAGCTCGCCCAGCAGCTCATCGACCTCGCCGTCATGACAGGTCAGGCGCAGGTCGGGCGTGTCCAGGATGGGGCCCAGCAGGGCATGGACGGCCAGCTTGGAAATGCCGTCGGACAAGCCTATGGCCAGGCGCATCATGGGCCGGGTGGCGGCCGCGCGCACATCGTCGGCCAGCTGCTGGCCAATCTGGAAGATCTCCTCGGCGCGGGCGAACGCCGCCTCGCCCGCCTCGGTCAGGGCCACGCCGCGCCCGGCCGGCTTGAGCAACTGATGCCCCAGGCTGCGCTCAAGCTCGCGCACCTGGGCGCTGATGGTCTGGATGGCCATGTCCAGGCGCTCGGCGGCGCGCGCGAAGCCTCCTTCCTTGGCCACGGCCCAGAAATAGTAGAGATGGCGGTAGTTGAGCATGGGATTTCACTTCGATTTTTTCGAACCATAACTCAATTTCAGGCTGATTTATACGCAGACCCCAAGTCCGGAAGATGGCAGGCTTCCAAGACGAAGCCATGGATGCCTTGATGACTTTCTTTCTAAACGATTTCCTGGGCACGCCGGTCTGGAGCTGGCTGCTGTTTCTGGGCGTGGTCGTGGCCCTGCTGGCCTTCGACCTGGGCGTGCTGCACAAAGAAGAACGCGAGATCGGCGTGCGCGAGAGCCTGCTGCTGTCGGCCGGCTATATCGCCGCGGCGCTGGCTTTTGGCGGCTGGATCTGGTGGCAGATGGGCGCCGAGAGCAGCATGGCCTATTACACGGGCTTTCTGATCGAGAAATCGCTGTCCATGGACAACGTCTTCGTGATCGCGCTGATCTTTACCTACTTCGCCATCCCGCGCCGCTACCAGCACCGCGTGCTGTTCTGGGGCATTCTCGGCGTCATCATCCTGCGCGCCATCATGATCGGCCTGGGCACGGCGCTGGTGAGCCAATTCGGCTGGGTGATGTATCTGTTCGGCGCCTTCCTGGTCTATACCGGCATCAAGATGTGGCGCATGGTGGATGAAGCGCCCGACATCGAGAACAACGCCATCCTCAAGTTCCTCAAGCGCCGCATGCGCGTGACCGACGGCCTGCGCGGCAGCGCCTTCACGGTGGTGGAAACCGACCCGGCGACCCAGCGCAAGACGCGCTTTGCCACGCCGCTGCTGCTGGCCCTGGTGTTGATCGAGTTCGTGGACCTGCTGTTCGCGGTGGATTCGGTGCCGGCGATCTTCGCCATCACGACCGACCCCTTCATCGTCTACACCAGCAATATCTTCGCCATCCTGGGCCTGCGCGCGCTGTACTTCGCGCTCTCGGCCCTGATACACCGCTTCCATTACCTGAAGTACGCCCTGGCGCTGGTGCTGGTGTTCATCGGCGGCAAGATCTTCCTGCACGGCCTGGTGGGCAAGGTGCCCGCCACCCTGTCGCTGTCGGTGACTTTCGGCCTGATCGCCGCCGGCATCCTGTACTCGCTGTGGAAGACCCGCGGCGAACCGCAAGCCGGCTAGGGGCCCCATGAAAAAAGGCCGCCTCGAAAGAGGCGGCCTTTGTCGCGCGCGGGCGCTCAGGCCTGCGTGTAGGCGGTCTTGACCGTGGTGTAGAACTCGGCGGCATAACGGCCCTGCTCGCGCGGGCCATAGCTCGACGCCTTGCGGCCGCCAAAGGGCACGTGGTAGTCCACGCCGGCCGTCGCGCAATTGACCATGACCATGCCGGACTGGGCTTCGCGCTTGAACTGCGCGGCGTATTTGAGCGAAGTGGTGCAGATGCCCGCCGACAGGCCGAACTCGGTGTCGTTGGCCACGGCCAGGGCCTCCTCGAAGCTGTCGACCGGAATGACGGCGGCGACAGGCCCGAAGATCTCTTCGCGGCAGATGCGCATCGCGTTGCTGCAATCGGTGAACAGCGCCGGCGTGAGGAAGAAGCCTTCGGTGGCGCGTTTGACACGTTCGCCGCCCGCGGCCAGGCGCGCGCCTTCATCGCGGCCGATGGCGATGTAGTTCAGGTCCTGGTCGAGCTGGCTTTGGTCGACCACCGGGCCGATGTCGGTGCCGGGCAGGAGCGCATCATCGATCTTCAGGCCTTCGAGGCGGGCCTTCACGGCTTCGACAAAGCGCGGGTAGATGCCTTTTTGCACGATGAGGCGGCTGGACGCCGTGCAGCGCTGGCCGGTGGAGAAGAAAGCGCCGTTGACGGCGGCCTCGACGGCCACCTTGAGGTCCGCGTCGTCCAGCACGACCATGGGATTCTTGCCGCCCATTTCGAGCTGCACCTTGGCCATGCGCGGCATGGCGGCCTCCAGCACGCGGCGGCCGGTGGACACCGAGCCGGTGAAGCTGATGGCATTGACGCGGGCATCGCTCAGGATGGCCTGGCCCACGACGGTGCCGCGGCCCATCACCAGGTTGAAGGCGCCGGCGGGCAGCCCGGCGCGGCTGAGGATCTCGGCCAGGGCCCAGGCACTGCCCGGCACCAGATCGGCCGGCTTGAACACCACGGTGTTGCCATAGGCCAGGGCCGGCGCGATCTTCCAGGCCGGAATGGCGATGGGGAAGTTCCAGGGAGCGATGATGCCCACCACGCCCACGGGTTCGCGGGTGATCTCGGCATCGATGCCCGGGCGGCCCATGGGCAGCTTCTCGCCCGGAATGCGCATGGCTTCGCCGGCGAAGAACTTGAAGATATTGCCCGCGCGCACCACCTCGCCGATGGCTTCGGGCAGGGTCTTGCCCTCTTCGCGGGCCAGCAGGCGGCCCAGCTCTTCGCGGCGCGCCAGGATCTCGCTGCCGGCGGCGTCAAGCACATCGGCGCGGCGCTGGCCGGTGGCATGCGCCCATTCGCGCGATGCGGCGACGGCGGCGTCGATGGCCTGGCGCGTCTGCGCGGCATCGGCCTGCGCATAGTGGCCGATGACATCGGCCAGATTGGACGGATTGATATTCGGCCGGGCGTCGGTGCCTTCCACCCAGGCGCCGCCGATGTAATTCGCATGCATGTCTTCTCTACCTTTGGAATGAGGCGGGCCCTGGCCCGCTGGATTTATTATTGCCGCCACGCAAGGCATGGCCCCCGAAAGGCCCGCCTTGCCGTGGGGATTACAGCAGTTTGCCGGGATTCATGATCCCGGCCGGATCCACCAGACGCTTGATGCCCGCCATCAGGCGCAGCTCCAGTGGATCCTTGGTATGCAGGAAATGCTCGCGCTTGAGCTGCCCGATGCCATGCTCGGCGCTGATGCTGCCGCCATAACGATGGACCTCGTCGAGCACGGCGTCGGTCACGCGCGCGCCGTCGCGGGCCGCCCATTCGCGCGGGGCGCCTTCCGGGCGTGACAGGTTGTAGTGTAGATTGCCGTCGCCGAAATGCCCGAAGATATAAAAACGGATGCCGGGATCAAGCTCCCGCACCCTTTGCTGGGCGCTTTCCATGAATGCGGGGATTGTCTCGATGGGCAGCGAAACATCGTGCTTCAGATGCGGGCCGTCGGCGCGCTGCGCCTCGGAGATTTCCTCGCGCAGCTTCCACAAGGCCTGCAGCTGCGCCAACGAGGCCGATACCGCGGCATCCAGGCACAGGCCGTCTTCCAGCGCCTGGCCGATCACCTTTTCGAGCAGGGCCGTCAAGGCGGCTTCGTCCTCTGTGTCGGCCAGCTCCATCAGCACATAGCCCGGGTAGCGCTGGGCAAAAGGCTCCTGCACGCCTTCGGCGTGCCGCAGCACCAGGTCCAGGCAATCTCCGGTGAAGAATTCATACGCTTGCAGCCGCGCGCCGCAGGCCTGGAACAACCGCTCGTAGAGCGACAGCGCCTGCGCGGGCGATTCCACCGCGGCCAGGACGACCGTGCGCACATCGGTGCGCGGAAACAGCCGCAGCGCCACGGCGGTGATCACGCCCAGCGTGCCTTCCGAACCGATCAGCAGCTGCTTGAGGTCATAGCCGGTGTTGTCCTTGCGCAGCGTGCGCAGGCCGTGGAAGATTTCGCCGGTGGGCAGCACCGCCTCCAGGCCCAGGACCAGTTCGCGCGTCATGCCGTAGCGCACGACGTTGACGCCGCCGGCATTGGTGGCCACATTGCCGCCGATCTGGCTGGAGTCTTCGGCCGCCAGGCTCAGGGGCAGGAGCCGTCCGGCCTCCTGGGCGGCGCGCCGCAGATTGCCGAGGATGCAGCCGGCCTCGGCCACCAGGGTATTGGCGATGGTGTCGATGGAACGGATGGCGTTCATGCGGTCCAGGCTCAGGACCACGTTGGCCGGCGAGGCGTCCGGCGTGGCCGCGCCGCACAGGCCGGTATTGCCGCCGCGCGGCACCACCGGCACGCCTTCGGCCTGGCACAAGGCCAGGGCGCGCGAGACCTCTTCGGTTGTGCGCGGCCGCAGCACGGCCTGGGCCTGGCCCTTGTACATGCCGCGCCAATCGGCAAGCCAGGGAGCAATATCATCGGGCCGCGTGAACACCACATCGGGGCCCAGGGCGGCGGTCAAGCGTTCGGCAAAAGTGTTCTGGCTCATGGCTTCAAGCGGTAAGAGAGAGATCGAGTTGCAGCCGGCCGGCGGCATTGCGCAGGTGGCGCAATGCCGCGTCGCGGGCCGCGCCGGCATCGCCCGCCAGTATGGCTTCGAAGACGGCGATGTGTTCGCCATGCACGGCGCGGGCCAGGCCTTGCTGGCGGGCGGTATTGGCGCGCGCGGCGGTGACCGCCTGGCGCAATTGCAGATTGAGGTATTGCAGCAGGCGGCGATAGTGGTCGTTGTGCGTGGCGCTGGCGATCGCCAGGTGAAAGGCGACGTCATGCTCGCTGCCCTGCACCGGGTCTTCGAGATGGCGCTCAAGCGCCGACAACGCGGCCTGCATGGCCTGGAGATCGGCCGCATCGCGGCGCCGGGCCGCCAGCGCCGCCGCGCCCGCCTCCAGGTCCATGCGCAGTTCGTAGACCGCGCCCAGGGCCGCGCGATCCAGACCGACGTCCAGCGGCACCTGAAAACCCTGCGCGCCCGTGCGAGCAATCACCGTGCATCCCGATCCCTGGCGCGTGCGCACCAGGCCCTGGGCGCGCAGGCGCTCGGTCGCCTCGCGTATCACGGCCGCGCTCACGCCGTAGCGCTCGGCCAGCGCCCGGCCCGAAGGCAGTTTGTCGCCTACCGCATATCGGCCGCGGCCGATCTCGTCGGCCAATTGGAGGGAGACCTGCTCGGTCAGTGTCCTGGTCTGCATGGGCGGATTATAGCCCTAAAGATTTCAGGTTATCTGATAACTTTTGGCGGTCTGGCCTGGGCGGGCGATCGGCTCAGCGCTGGCGGCAGACGGGACAGTCGGGGTCGCGGGGCACGTTGACGCTATGCCATCGCATGCTGCGCACGTCCAGCTGCAGCAGGCGGCCGGCCAGGGTCTCGCCCAGGCCCGCGGCCAGCTTCAGCGCCTCGGCGGCCTGCGTGGCGCCGATGATGCCCACCAGCGGGGCCAGCACGCCCGTGGTGGCGCAGTTGATGTCTTCGGCTTCGTCGGATTCGGGAAAAAGGCAGTGATAACAGGGCGCGTCGTCGCGCCGCAGGTCATAGGTGCTGACCTGGCCGTCATAGCGGATGGCCGCCCCCGAGACCAGGGGCTTGCGATGCCGCACGCAAGCCCGGTTGATGGCATGGCGGGTGGCGAAGTTGTCGCAGCAATCCAGGACGATATCGGCGGCCGCCACGGCCTGGGCCATGGCCTCGCCCTGCAGGCGCTCCACCCTGGCCTGGACCTCGATCTCGGGATTGAAGGCCGCCAGCATGTCGCGCCCGGACTCGGCCTTGGGCCGGCCCAGGCTGGCGGTGGTGTGCAGGATCTGGCGCTGCAGATTGGACAGCTCGACGATGTCGTCGTCCACGAGCGTGATGTGGCCGATGCCGGCCGTGGCCAGGTAAAGCGCCGCGGGCGAGCCCAGCCCGCCCGCGCCGATGATCAGGACTTTTGCCGCCAGGAAGCGTTCCTGCCCTTCGATGCCAAGATCGTCGAGCAGGATGTGCCGGGCATAGCGCAGCAGCTGCTGATCGTTCATTTCTTGCCGGCGGGTTCGACTCCGGACGGCGTGATGGTCATGCGCTGGGTCGTCCCCGAAACATTGGGCTTGATATCGGCCTTGGCCTGGGCCCGGGCCGATCCCTTCTGGACCGGCTTGCCCTGCAGCAGGTTGATGGCCTGCAGCAGTTGGAAGTCGTCCTTGCCGCCGAACTCGAACACCTTGCCCGCGGGCGTGTCGGGGTTCTCGCCGGGATCGGACTTCACTTCGGAGTTGGGGCTTTGCTGGTTGGACAGATGGCGCTGCAGGTCCGCCTCGCGCGGCAGGCGGAACAGATCGCCATCGGCCGTGTCGGCCACGACGTAGTCGGGCTCGATGCCGGTGGCCTGGATGGAACGGCCGCTGGGCGTGAAGTAGCGCGAGGTGGTGAGCTTGACCGCCGTGGTTTCGGACAGCGGCAGGATGACCTGGACCGAGCCCTTGCCGAAGGTGCGATTGCCCAGCACCTTGGCGCGCTTGTGATCCTGCAGCGCGCCGGCCACGATCTCGGAGGCCGAGGCCGAACCGACATTGACCAGCACCACCATGGGCACGGTCTTGGTCCAGCCCGGCAGGCCGCTCAGGTAATTGCCTTCGCCGCGCGCGAATTCCGACGGCGTGGCCAGATACTTGTGGCGCGAATCCGGCGTGCGGCCATCGGTGGAGACGACCAGCTCGTCGGGCGGCAGGAAGGCGCCCGCCACGCCGATGGCGCTGGTCAGCAGGCCGCCCGGGTCGTTGCGCAGATCGAGCACCAGGCCCTTGGGCGCGCCCTTGGCGCCGAGTTCGTTCAGGTGGCGGGCCAGGTCCGGACCGGTTTTTTCCTGGAATTGCGCGATGCGCACATAGGCCACGCCGTCGTCGAGCATCTTGCTGCGCACGCTGCGCACCTTGATGATGTCGCGCACGATCTTGACCACGATGGGCTGCGGGCGGTCCGCGCGCATGATGGTCAGCGTGATCGGCGACTTGGGCTTGCCGCGCATCAGCTTGACGGCGTCATTGAGCGACATGCCCTTGGTCGGGGTGTCGTCGATCTTGATGATGAGGTCGCCGGCCATGATGCCGGCGCGCGCGGCCGGCGTGTCTTCGATGGGGGAGATCACCTTGACGAAGCCGTCTTCGGCGCCGACCTCGATGCCCAGGCCGCCGAATTCGCCCTGCGTGGCCGTCTGCATCTCGCGGAAGGCGTCGGCATCGAGATAGGCCGAATGCGGGTCAAGGTTGGACACCATGCCCGAGATCGCATTGCTGATCAGGGTCTTGTCGTCGACCTGCTCAACGTAGTTGTTCTTGATCGCGGCAAAGACATTGGTCAGCTGGCGCAATTCGTCCAGTGGCAAGGGGCTGCCCCGCTGTGCGACCGCGGTGACGCCCACGCTCAGCAGTATGCCTGCCACGATGCCCGTGGCGACCAGACCGAAACCGCGAAACTTGCGAGTGCTCATGCACACATCCTGATTTTGATGCCCGATTTATTGGGCCAGCCACTGAGCTGGATCCACCGGGGCGCCACTGTGGCGAATTTCAAAGTATAGGCCCGATTCCACCTGACCGCCGGTAGCCCCCACTGTAGCAATAGTATCTCCCGTTGCCACGCGGTCGCCCACCCGTTTGAGCAGACTCTGGTTGTAAGCGTAGACCGTCAGGTATTGCTGGCCATGATCCACGATGATCAGATTGCCGAAACCGCGCAGCCATTCCGCGTAGACCACGGTGCCGGGCGCCACGGACTTGACCGCCGTGCCCTCCGGGGCGCGCAGAACGATACCGCGCCAGACGCCGCCATCGGGGCGGCTTACGCCGAATCGGCCTTGTACCTGCCCGCGCACCGGCGGCGGCAGGCCGCGGCGCAGGCCGCTGCCGCCGCCCACCAGGGGCCGCGCGTCTTCGCGCGCGGCGGGCCGGGCGGGCGCTTCGGGTTCGGGCTTTGCTGTTTGGACCGGCTTGGCCGCGGCAGGTTCACGCGGCTCGACCAAGCGCGGATGGGTGGTATCGGCCGGTTTGAGGCCGGCGCCTTCGGGGTCGGCCACCACGGAGGGGCCGCGCCCGCGCTCGACCGCCGCCTCGGCCTGTTGGCGCACGCGTGCGGCCTCGTCGGCCTCGCGCCGGGCCTCCTGGGCCTTGCGGGCGGCCTCGGCCCGGCGGGTTTCTTCGGCCTTGCGGGCCAGTTCCGCCTTGCGCGCCTCCTCGGCCCGGCGGGCCTCTTCGGCCTTGCGGGCTTCTTCGGCCTTGCGCCGGGCTTCCTCGGCGGCGCGGCGGCGGGCTTCTTCTTCGGCCTGCCGGGTGATGGCCACGCCCAGGTCGTCGATCAGACGGGACAGACGCTGGTCGTCACGGCCCAGGCGGGTCGCCTCGGCGCGCTGCGCTTCTATCTGCCCCTCTAATTTTGCCAGCAGGGTGGCGCGCTCTTTCTGCTGCGCCACCAGATCCTGCTTCTCGTTGGCGGTCTCGGCCGTCAGGCGCTGGAGGTCCTCGCGCCGGGCGTCGGCGCGCTTTTGCAGGGCGGTCAGGCGGTCGATGTCCTGCCGCACTTCGGTCACCGCCTGGGCGCGGGCCCGGGAGACATATTCCAGATAGCCCAGATTGCGGCCAAGCTCCTGGGGATCGCCGCCCGAGAGCAGCTCGGTCCAGGGCGACAAGCCGCTCGTATATTGGGCCTTGAGCTGGCCGGCCAGCTGGGTGCGCCGCTGCTGCAAGACCTCGGTCTGGTGGGCGATCTGCTTTTCGAGCGAGGCCAGGTCGCCCTCGGCCAGCCGGCTGCTGTCCGCCAGTTCACGCAGCCGCCGGTTGATCGAGGAAATCGCGGACTCGGAGGCCTTGAGCGCGTCGGCCGCTTCCTTGCGGGCGGCCTCGCGCTCATCGATCAATTTTTGCAAGGAATCGATGCGGTTGCGCAGCGCCGCCTGTTGGCGTTCGGCCTCCGACTGGCGGTTGGCCAGATCGCCTGGCGCCGCCTGCGCCGCCAGCGGCACCCACGCCGCGACGGCCAAACCCAGCAAACCCGCTGCGAACCGCATGCAATCAGTCCTTCTTTGCCTTACCTTGCGCGGCCACGGCGGCCATCGCCGCTTCGATTTCGGCCGCATCGCCCAGATAGTAATGGCGAATCGGGCGCAGGTTCTCGTCCAGTTCGTAGACCAGGGGCTGGCCGGTGGGAATATTCACGCCGACGATGTCGTCATCCGAAATATTGTCCAGGTGCTTGATCAGGGCGCGCAGGCTGTTGCCGTGGGCGGCGATCAGGACGCGGCGGCCCGACCGGATGGCCGGCGCGATGGACTCGTTCCAGAAGGGCAGCACGCGGGCCACGGTGTCCTGCAGGCACTCCGTGGCGGGCAGCTGCTCGGCCGGGATCTTGGCGTAGCGGCTGTCAAAACGCGGATGGCGGGGATCGTCCAGGTCCAGGGGTTCGGGCGCGATCGCATAGGCGCGGCGCCAGATCAGCACCTGCTCGTCGCCGAACTTGGCGGCCGTCTCGGCCTTGTTCAGGCCCTGCAGCTGGCCGTAGTGGCGCTCGTTCAGGCGCCAGTTCACGCCGACCGGGGTATACATGGCGTCCATGGCGTCCAGGGCGATCCACAGGGTGCGGATGGCGCGCTTGAGCACCGAGGTGTAGGCGAGGTCGAACACATACCCTTCGCGCTTGAGCAGTTCGCCGGCCTTGCGGGCCTGTTCGCGGCCGGTTTCGGTCAGGTCGACGTCGGTCCAGCCGGTGAAGCGGTTTTCCAGATTCCACTGGCTTTCACCGTGGCGCATGAGGACGAGTTTGTACATGGTCAATGGCGCAAATCGCGCAGGTTGGAGGTGAACAATAGGCTCATTTTATAATTGACTGATTTTGCCCCAGGCTTAGCCCTCCCGGCGCGGTATGCTGCCGGGCCGTCGCCATCTGGCCCCAAAGCCGCCCGACCCGACGCCGCGCGTCGGAAATCCGGGCGTCCAGGGCGCCGCACTTCAGGATGTCTCGTGGATTTTCTGCAATTTTTGATCGACAAGAACAATATCTTCATCGTGGCCGTGGCGCTGGCCTCGGGAGCCATGCTCCTGGTGACCGGCCTGCGCAAGGGCCGCGGCGGCTCGGCCCTGGACACCACCTCGGCCATCCAGCTGGTGAACCAGCAAGGCGCCGTCTGGGTCGACGTGCGCGCGGCCGAGCAGTTCCAGGCCGGCCATATTGCCCAGGCACGCAGCGTGCCGGCCGACGAGCTCGAAAAGAAGGCGGCCGCGCTGCCCAAGAACAAGCCGCTCATCGTGGTCTGCGAGCAGGGCCGCAATGCGCCGCGCATCGCCCAGCGCCTCAAGGCCCTGGGCCTGACCGACGTCAAGACGCTGGAAGGCGGCATGCGCGCCTGGTACGCGGCCAATCTGCCTGTCACGCAAAAAGGCTAATACTGCAAGCCTCAGGCCCATTAATGGGTCCTATATTGCTTTCGATGGAGGGAAGCCATGCAAAAAGTTGTTATGTATAGCAAGGACTACTGTCCGTACTGCGCCCGGGCGGAAGCTTTGCTGCGTCAACGCGGGGTCACCGACATCGAAAAAATCCAGATCGATCGCGAACCCGCCCAGCGCGACGCCATGATCGAACGCACGGGCCGCCGCACGGTGCCGCAGATTTTCATCGGCGACACCCACGTAGGCGGCTGCGACGATCTCCAGGCGCTGGACCGCGCCGGTGGTCTGCTCCCCTTGTTAAACGGCTGACGGCAACCGCCAACGGCTTCTCTCAAGCCTTACAACCCTAAAACCGGAATCTCTCATGGCCGATCAGGACCAAAACACCCAGCAAGCCGGCTCCGATGCGCCCGCCTTCAATCTTCAGCGCGTCTACCTGAAAGACCTGTCGCTGGAAATGCCGAATGCGCCGCACATCTTCCTGGAACAGGAAGGCCCGGCCGTCGAAGTGACCATCAATGTCGGCGGCCAGCGCCTGGCCGACACGGTCTTCGAATCGACCGTCACCGTGACCGTCACCACCCGCGTCAACGACAAGGTCCTGTACCTGGTCGAAGCCACGCAGGCCGGCATCTTCGAACTGGCCAATATCCCGCCCGAGCAGATGGACCCCATCCTGGGCATTGTCTGCCCGACCATGCTCTACCCCTATCTGCGCGCCAACGTGGCCGATGTGATCACCCGCAGCTCGCTGCCGGCCCTGCACCTGACCGAGGTCAACTTCCAGGCCCTGTACGAGCAACGCCTGGCCGAAATGGCCCAGCAGCAAGACAAGCCCAACGGCGCGGAATCCGGCATCATCCTGCCGCCCGGCGCCACTCGCCAGTAAGTCCCTCCCGCCATGGCCCGCCCCCCTGCCCACGCGCTGCGCGTCGCCGTTCTCGGCGCGGGCAGCTGGGGCACGGCCCTGGCGGCGGCGGCCGCCCGCCGCCACCCCACCCTGTTGTGGGCGCGCGATCCGGCCCAGGCCCAGCGCCTGGAGGCCGAGCGCGAAAACACCCGATATCTGCCGGGCGTGGCCCTGCCGGCCGCGCTGCAATTCAGCGCCGACCTGGACCAGGCCCTGGCTTTCCTGGGCAGTGATCCCGACCACGCCCTCATCATCCTTGGCGTGCCCGTGGCCGGCATGAGCGCCATGATGGCCGAGCTGGCCCGGCGCCTGCCGGCGCTGGGCATGGCCGGCACGCCCATTGTCTGGACCTGCAAGGGTTTCGAAACCGATACCGCCCGGCTGCCGCACGAAATCGCCCGGCAGGCCGCCGCCGGCATGAGCGGGCTGGCCTGCGGCGTGCTGTCCGGACCCTCCTTCGCGCGCGAAGTCGCCCAGGGCCTGCCCGTGGCGCTCACGGTGGCCAGCGATGACGCGCGCGTCACCCGCAGGGCCACCGCCGCCCTGCATGGCGGCGCGGTGCGCGTCTACGCCAGCCAGGACGTGGCCGGCGTCGAGGTGGGCGGCGCCCTGAAGAATGTCATCGCCGTGGCCTGCGGGATTTCGGATGGCCTGGCGCTGGGCACCAATGCCCGCGCCGCCCTTATCACCCGCGGCCTGGCCGAGATGACGCGCTTTGGCGCGGCGCTGGGCGCGCGCGCCGACACCTTTGCCGGCCTGACGGGCCTGGGCGACCTGGTGCTGACCGCCACCGGAGACCTGTCGCGCAATCGCCGCGTGGGCCTGGAGATCGGCGCCGGCCGCAAGCTCGAGGACATCCTGGCCAGCGGCGTCACCGCCGAGGGCGTGCGCTGCGCCCGGGCCGCCCTGGCGCGGGCGCGCTCGCTGGGCGTCGAACTGCCCATCACCGAAGCCGTGTGCGCCGTGCTGTTCGAGGGCGTGGCGCCCATGACCGCCGTTTCCGCCCTGCTGGCGCGCGAGGCGCGCCAGGAAGGCCTCGGCCCCTCCGACCCCACCCGCTGAGGCCGAGCCCCCGCCTCCCCCACATTCACGCGCGTCTACAACAACAACCCCCGAGGAGAGTCTTCCATGTCTTTCGCACGCCTGTTCGGCCGCCTGCGCTGCGGCCTGGGTCTGGGCCTGGCCAGCGTTGTGCTGCCGCTGGCCGCGCACGCGGCCTGGCCCGAACGCCCCATCCACCTGGTGGTGCCCTTCCCGCCCGGCTCGTCGCCCGACCTGCTGGCCCGCACCATCGCCGAGCCGCTGTCGCAGGCCTTGCAGCAGTCCATCGTGGTGGATAACAAGCCTGGCGCGGGCGGCAACATCGGCACGCGCCTCGTGTCGCAGGCCAAGCCCGACGGCTACACCCTGCTCTACACGATCAATGGGCCGCTGGTGACCGCCCCCACGCTATACAAGCGCACCCTGGGCTATGACCCGCTCAAGGACCTGGCGCCCATCACCCTGGTGGCCACCAGCCCCAATGTGCTGACCGTGCCCGCCAAGCTGGGCGCCGACAATCTGCAGGATTTCGTGAAGCTGGCCAAGACGCGCGCCGGCACGCTGAACTACGGCTCGGTCGGCCCGGGCAGCTCGGCCCACCTGGCCATGGAGATGTTCAAACAGGAAGCCAAGATCGACCTGACGCAGATCCCCTATCCGGGCTTTCCGCAAGTGATCTCGGCCATCATCGGCGGCGACGTGCAGGCGGGCTTCATGGTGCCGGCCATCGCCATGCCGCAGGTCAAGGACGGCCGCGTGAAGGCGCTGGCCATCACCAGCCTGGAGCCCAGCGACGCCCTGCCCGGCATCCCGACCATGGCTTCGCAAGGCTATCCGGGTTTCGAGGCCATTTCCTGGAACGCCATCCTGGCGCCGGCCGGCACGCCCACGCCCATCATCGAGCGGCTCAATAGCGAGCTGGCCCGCATCATCGGCAGCGAGGCCGTGCGCAAGCAATTGCTGCTGCAGTACTTCACGCCGGCGCCGTCCACGCCCGAAGCGCTCACGCAGCGCATCCGCGACGAGAAAGCGCGCTGGGACCGCGTGATCGAAAGCCTGAACCTGTCGCTGGACTGAGCGAATGAACAAGGGGCCCTCGGGCCCCTTGTTCATTCGCCGCCCGCATAGCCTTGCTGGCGCCAGGCCTCGAACACCGTCACCGCCACGGCATTGGACAGGTTGAGGCTGCGCTGGCCGGGCCGCATGGGCAGGCGCAGGCGCTGCGCGGGCGCGAACAGCGCCACATGCTCGGGCGACAGGCCGGCGGTCTCCCTGCCGAAGACAAAGACATCGCCAGGCTGGTATTGCATGCCGGCGGCGCTGCGCGCGCCCTGCGTGGTCATGGCGAAGATGCGGCCGGCCGGCGCGCCCGTGGCCGCCAGGGCGGCAGGCAGATCATCATGGACCCGCATGGGCTGCCACTCGTGATAATCCAGGCCGGCGCGGCGCAGGCGCGCGTCATCCAGTTCGAAACCCAGCGGCCGCACCAGGTGCAGTTGCGCGCCGGTATTGGCGCAAAGCCGGATGGCGTTGCCGGTGTTGGGCGGGATTTCGGGGCAGACGAGGATGACGTGGAACATGATGAAGACAATGGGTGCCGGGCGGCATTCAGGGAGTATTGTGCCAGCCCGGCGCTGGCGTGCGGGCCGCGGCCAGGATGCCGATGCAGCGCGCCCCGGCGCGGCGCAGGGCCAGCGCGGCCGCATGCGCGGTCGCGCCCGTGGTGACCACGTCATCGACCAGCAGGACGTCGCGGCCCGCGAGCGCGGCGTCGGCGACGAACAGGCCGCGCAGACCGCGCCAGCGCGCCCGGCGCCCGCGCCCTCTTTGCGGGGCGCGCAAGCCCGCCCGGCGCAGGCCCTGGCGCCGCAGCGGCAGGCCCAGGCCTTGCGCCGCCACGCCGGCCAGCTCGGCCGCCGGGTTGAATCCCCGCCGCCGCAAGGCGGCCGGCGAAGCGGGCACGGGCACCAGCACCACGGCGCCGGCCCTGCCCCGGCGCCGCCAGGCTCCCGCCATCAACAGGCCCAGGGCCCGCGCCAGGCCCAGCCGGCCCTGCCGCTTATAGGCCTGGACGAGGCCATCGCCCGGGAATGCGTAATCGAAAGCCGCCACGCAGACGCCGAAACGGGGCCGCCGCCGCAGGCAAGACGCGCATAGCGGGCCGCCTGTCCGGGGCAGGAGCGCCGCGCAGGCCGGGCAACGCGCGGCCTGGCCGCGCATGGAGGCCGTGACATCGCGCGCGCAGCCATGGCAGAGCCGGCCATCCACGGCCCGGCCCCCGCACAGGGGGCAGTCGGTGATCCAACGCCATGACAGCCGGCAGGGCTTATACCAGGGGACGGATGGAGGATGGGCCATAATGTCGGCGGCGAACGCTGAGTCCGCCATCTCAACATACCGGCGCGCGCCTGCCGCCCGCCACTGCATGCTTATGTCCCAGCCATCGTCACTTCCCGACCTGCCCATCAACCCCCTGGACGTCAGCCGCCAGTTCGCCCGGCGCGGCGACCTGGCGCAGGCGCAGTTTCTCTATGGGGAGGTCGCCAGCCGCATGATGGGCAGGCTGGGCTATATCCGCCTGCAGCCGCAGGCCATGCTGGACGCCGGCTGCGGCGCGGGCGACAACCTGCCGCTGCTGCGCGAGCGCTATCCGCAGGCCGCCTACACGGGGCTGGATCACTGCGCGCCCCTGTTGGCGATCGCGCGCCAGCGCTTCCAGCCCGCGGGCCTGTCGGCCCTGGTGGGCAAGCTGACCGGCCGCGGCAAGCCGCCGATCCAGTTCGTGCAAGCCGATATCGCCGCCACCGGCCTGGCGCCCGAGTCGCTGGACCTGGTCTGGTCCAACCTGGCCCTGCACTGGCATCCGGCGCCGCACGCGGTGCTGGCGGAATGGCGGCGCGTCCTGCGCACGGGCGGCCTGGCCATGTTCTCCTGTCTGGGCCCGGCCACGCTGCGCGAGCTGCGCGGCGCCCTGGACGCGGCGGGGCTGGCCACCGCCACGCCGGCCTTTGTGGACATGCACGATTTTGGCGACCTGCTGGTCGAGAACGGCTTTGCCGACCCGGTCATGGACCAGGAAATCCTGACCCTGACCTATGCCACGCCCGAGAAGCTGCTGCAGGACGTCCGCGCCCTGGGCGGCAATCCGGCGCGCGGGCGCCGCGCCGGCCTGGCCGGCCGGGCCTGGCGCGACCGCCTGTGCGCCGCGCTGCAAGACCAGCGGGGCGCCGATGGCCGGATTTCATTGACGATCGAAGTGGCCTATGGGCACGCCTGGCGGGCCGCCGCGCACCGCGCCGCTCCGGGCGAGACCCGGCTGTCGGTCAGCGCGATCGGCGGCCGGCGCGCCGGCCGCTAAACGCTCAGTGCAGGCGATCCGGCCATAGCGCGGACGGGTCCGTGGACGCCAGCGCAGTGGCGACGGGCTCCGAGTTGGCGCGGACGCGGCGGCGCGCCGCCTCGGCCGGGCGGGGCAGCTCCGCCGGCTCGCCGCGAAAAACGCGGGTCATGGCCTCGACCATGGCGGGCAGTTCGCGGCTGCGATGGAACTGGCTGCGCAGCCAGCGGGCATCGTTGCCGCCGCGCAAGACTTCATCCCGCAGAGCCTGCAGCATATCGGTGGTGCCCAGTTCTTCGGCCACCGGCATCAGACGCTCGAACAGCTGCTTCAGGTGATCGGATAGCCGCAAGCGCTGCCCGTCGGGCGTGACGTAGCTGCCGTGCAGGCCGAAGCGGCAGGCCTGGAAATGATTGCTGCGATACGCCAGCCAGGCTTTGGCGGAAGGGGCGGGCTCGCGGCCGAGCAGCACCGCCAGCGCCTGGGCGAAAGCGCCCAGCTGGCAGGCGCGCTCGACCGTCAGCGGCGTGTCGCAGACCCGGATCTCGACCGTGCCGAACTCGGGCTTGGGACGGATATCCCAATACAGATCCTTGATGCTTTCGGCCAGACCGCTGTCGCGCAGCTCGGCCAAGTGAGCCTCGAAGCGATACCAGTCGCTCACCTCGGGCGGCATATGGCCGGCCAGCGGGAAGCTGTTGACCGCGTTGAGGCGGGCGCAGGAGAACAAGGTGTCCACGCCCTCGCGATAGGGCGAGGACGCCGACAGCGCGATGAAGTGCGGCACATAGGGCGACAAACCGTGGACCAGCCGGATGGCGGCATCGCCCGAAGGCACGCCCAGGTGGATATGCTGGCCGAAGACCGTGAACTGGCGCGCCAGGTAGCCGTACATCTCGGCCAGGTACTGAAAGCGCGGCGTGTCGGAGATGGCGCGCTCCTGCCAGCGCATGAAGGGGTGGGTGCCGCCGCCGGAGACCCCGACGCCCACGGCATCGGCCGCCTCGCACAGGGCATCGCGCATCTCGCGCATCTCGGCCAGCAGACCGGCCGGATGTTCATGGACGGAAGAATTGAGCTCGATCATCGAGCGGGTGATTTCGGGTTTGACGCGGTCGGCCACGGGGTGATTGGCCAACTGGGCGAGCAGCTCGTCGGAAGCCGCCGTCAGATCGAAGCTTGCCGGATCGATCAGTTGGAGTTCCAGTTCAATGCCCAAGGTGTTGGGGGACGAGGAAACGAACGGGATTTGTTCCATCTCCGACTCCTTGTGATTGCTGTTTGAGGGATGCGCCGTTTGACCTTGAAGCCCGGATGCTTCCCGGGGGGTGCGTGACGGCGTCTGGTGCTTGCATGATAGCCGCCACTTTGTGGCAAAAAGATTGAAATTCGTGACATTTATCAGACACATAGCAACATCACGCAAATCGCTCTCTGAGGTCGATGATAGCGAGCACTCACACACAAGGATTGGCGGGCCTCGGCCGGCCATGGGAGCTCCAGAGCCCCGTCGATATTGGTAAAAATCGACGCCAGGGAAAACCCTGGCCTGGGGTTTGCACCAGGGCAAAATGGCCGTTACAAAACCCCGGCGAGGTAAGCGTTTGCCGCTGGTTACGGATGCGGCGCCGCCCCGCGCAGCGCCTTATTTGCGCCAGAACCAGGGGGTGAACAGCACCAGCACCGTCAGCAGCTCCAGACGCCCGATGAGCATGGCGAACGTGCATACCCAGACCTGGAAGTCGCTCAGCACACCGTAGTGGCCCATGGGGCCCAGCACGCCCAGGCCCGGCCCGGTATTGTTGATCATGGCCATGACGGCTGAAAAAGCCGTGGTCAGGTCCAGGCCCGAGAGCAGCAGCAGGCTGCTGAGCACACCGACCGACAAGCCGTAGACCAGCATGAAGGCCAGGACCGAAAACATCACCCGCTGATCGACGATGCGGCTGCCGATACGCACCGGGCTGACGGCATGCGGATGCAGCATGGTGATGAGTTCGTTGCGCGCCTGCTTGATGAGCAGCATGACCCGGATCATCTTGATGCCCCCGCCGGTCGATCCGGCCGAGGTGGCGAAGGCCGACAGCAGCAGCATGGTCAGCGGCGCGAACAGCGGCCAGGCCGCATAGTCGGTGTTGGCGTAGCCCGTGGTCGTGGCCACCGAAACGGTGTTGAACATGCCGTAGCGCAAGGCCTGCAACGGATCGGTGTAGACATGCTTGAGAAAGAGATAGACCGAAATCACCAGCCCCGTGCCCAGCACCACGGCCAGGTAGGGGATGGTTTGCGGGCAGGACAGATAAGGACGCAAGCTGCGCTGGCGCAAGGCATTGAAATGCGTGGCGAAATTGATGCCCGAGATCAGCATGAAGACGATGGCCACGATTTCAACCGGCACGGAGTCGAACTTGAGAAAGCCCTCGTCGTAGGTGGAGAAGCCGCCCAGCCCCATCGTGGTCGCCATATGGGCCCAGGCGTCGAACCAGGACAGCCCCACGGCGCGGTAGGCCAGGAAGCAGAGGATGGAGAATCCGAAATACACGGCATAGAGCGCCTTGGCCGTGCTGGCGATGCGCGGGGTGAGGCGCTCGTCCTTCATGGGCCCCGGCGTCTCGGCGCGCACCACCTGGTGGCCGCCCACCCCCAGCAGGGGCAAGATGGCCACGGCCAGCACCAGGATGCCCATGCCGCCGATCCAGATAAGGGTGGCCCGCCAGAGATTGATGGAGGGCGGCAGGTGATCCAGCCCCGTGAGGACGGTCGCGCCCGTTGTCGTCAGGCCCGACATGGCCTCGAAATAAGCGTGCGTGAAGGACAGGGGCTGGCCGATCTGGCTGTAGTAGAGCAGCAGCGGAATGGCCGCCAACAGGGGCAGACCGGCCCAGACGATGGACACCAGCAGAAAGCCGTCGCGCGCGTGCAGTTCGCTGCGCCAGCGGTGAGTTACCAGCCACACCCCCGCGCCTATGCCCATGGCGATGCCGAAACCCTCGGCAAAGGCGCGCAGACCGCCATCCTCGCCCACCCAGGCCACGCCCAGCGGGATGAGCATGGTCAGGGCGAACACCACCATGGTCAGTCCGAGTACATAGAAGGTGGCCAGCAAACGCTTCATGGTCGGGACGGGGCCCCAAGGACAGGATTCAGAAGAAAGACGCCGATACCTGGAAGAGCTTTTCCACGCGCGCCATCTGCTGGCGGGTCGGGACAAAAACGATGACGTGGTCGCCCGATTCGATCATGGTCTCGGCGTCGGGCAGCAGGATTTCGTCTTCGCGCACCAAGGCGCCTATGGAGGCGCCCTTGGGCAGGCGGATGTCGCCCACGCGGCGGCCCACCACGCGCGAGGTGGCCCGGTCGCCATGCGCCACCGCCTCCAGCGCCTCGGCCACGCCCTGGCGCAGGCGGTGCACCGCCACCACGTCGCCCCGGCGCACATGGCGCAGCAGCTCGCTCATGGTGGCCTGCGACGGCGACACGGCGATATCGATGTGGCTGCCCTGCATGAGTTCGCCATAGGCGTGCCGGTTGATGAGCGAGATCACCTTGCGCGCGCCCAGCCGCTTGGCCAGCAGGGAGGACATGATGTTGTCCTCGTCGTCGCTGGTCAGCGCCAGCCAGGTGTCCATGTCCTGGATGTTTTCGCGCTCGAGCAGGGATTCATCCGTACCGCTGCCATGCAGGATGAGCACATTGGACGGCAGTTCGGCGGCCAGGTATTCGCAACGCTTCTCGTTGCGTTCGATGATGCGCACGCTGTAGTTCTCGTCGGCCAGCTCGCGCGCCAGGCGCAGGCCGATATTGCCGCCGCCGGCGATCATGACGCGGTGCACGGTTTTTTCGGCCTCGCGCAGCTGACGCACGGCGCGGCGCGCATGGCGGCTATCCACCACCAGGATGACTTCGTCGCCCGGAGCGATGACGGTGCCCAGGCCGGCATGCAACGGCCGGCCGTCGCGCAGCACATCCACGATGCGGGCCGTGACATCGGGCCAGACCTCGCGCAGGCGGTCCACCGGCGTATGGGCCATGGGGCTGCCATGCCCCACCCTGACGGTCACCACGCTCAGCTTGCCTTCGGCGAACTCCACGACCTGCAGCGCCTCGGGAAACTCGATGAGGCTGTGCAGATAGGTGGTCACGCTGCGCTCGGGGCTGATCAGGGCGTCGATGCAAAAGCCCTCGTCGCCCATGAGCTCGGGATGATCGGCGAACTCCGGCGCGCGGATGCGGGCGATGCGGCGCGGCACATTGAACAGCTGCCGGGCGATCTTGCAGGTCACCATGTTGACCGAATCGGCCGCCGCGCAGGCGATCAGCAGATCGGTGTCGGCGGCGCCGGCGGCCTCCAGCACGGAGACCTGGGTGGCATCGCCCTGCATGACCCTCAGATCGAAGCGCTCCTGGAGGTAGCCCAATTGGCCGGGCTGAACGTCCACCACTGTGATGTCGTTCTCCTCGGACACCAGGTTTTCGGCCACGCTGGTTCCAACGCGGCCGGCGCCCACGATGAGGATTTTCATGAGCTTCGCTTGCGCGCGGACTCGATGCCCAGTTGCTTGAGCTTGCGGTAGAGGTGGGTGCGTTCCAGCCCGGTGCGCTCGGAGACGCGCGTCATGCTGTGGTTCTCGCGCACCAGATGGTATTCAAAATAGATGCGCTCGAATTCGTCGCGCGCCTCGCGCAGCGGCTGATCCAGCGAGATACTGCCCAGCTGGCCATTGCCCGAGGCGGGAGCCTCGCCCATGGCCGGGTGGGCCAGGGCCGGGACAGGATCCAGCTCGTCTTCGAGGGCGATGGCCGGCGTGGCGCTGACCACTGGCGCGGCGACCGGGGCCGGCAGGCGCCCGCGCGCCAGGCCGGCGGCGATGGTCTTGAGCAAGCGCTGCAAGGTAATGGGTTTTTCGAGGAAGTCCATCGCGCCGATGCGCGTGGCCTCCACGGCGGTGTCTATGGTCGCGTGACCGCTCATCATGATGACGGGCATGTCCAGCAGACCCTGGGAAGCCCACTCCTTCAGGAGGCTGACACCATCGGTGTCCGGCATCCAGATGTCGAGCAAGACCAGATCCGGACGCGAGCGCAGCCGCGCGGCACGGGCCTGCGCCGCGTTTTCCGCCAACTCAACCGTGTGTCCCTCGTCGTAAAGAATCTCGGACAGGAGTTCGCGAATGCCAACTTCGTCGTCGACCACCAGAATTCTGGCCATAAACCTTTCACCTATTGCGTAGCCGCATTATGCTTTTGTTGCAAGGTCCCGTCCATAGTATCGGACGCACTCGCCAAGCGGGTCAACAAGATGGAAACCCTCGCGCCGCCTTCCTTGCGATTGGCGATGTCGATGCGTCCGCCATGTTCTTCCACGATCTTACGCACAATTGCCAATCCTAGCCCGGTGCCGTGGGCCTTGGTCGTGACATAGGGCTCAAAAGCCCTTTGCATCACTTGCGGCGGAAAGCCCGAGCCATTGTCGGCCACCGTGAACCGGACCGCGGCAGTTTCCGACCCATCTGAATGCGGAATATGCGTCAGCTGGGTAATCACCCTGACCTGCGCCTTGTCGCCCCGGTCGTTGACCGCGTCCCGGGCATTGGCCAGCAGATTGTGGATGACCTGGCGCAACTGGGTCAGGTCGCCCTCGATGACGGGCAGGCCCTGGGCCAGATCGACCTCCAGCCGGGGGCCGCCATTGCGCGCCTGCCCGTCGACGGGGTCCCAGCCATACAGCGACAGGACATCGGCCACCAGACCATTGAAGTCGATGGGCTGCATGACCGCCGGCGGCGTGCGGGCGTATTCGCGGAAATCATCCACCATCTGCTTGAGCGAGCCCACCTGGTTGACGATGGTATTGGTGGCGCGCTCCAGCATCTGGGCCTCGGCCGGCGGCAGGCGGCCGGCCAGCTTCATGGCCAGGCGCTCGGCCGACAGCTGGATGGGCGTCAGCGGGTTCTTGATTTCGTGGGCCAGGCGGCGCGCCACTTCGCCCCAGGCCATGGTGCGGTTGGCGGAAATCACCTCGGTGATGTCGTCGAACACCACCAGATAGCCGTTGCCGCGGCCGTCGACGCGCAGATGGGTGCCGCGCGCCAGCAGGATGATGGGCTGGGCGCCGGCCTCGGCCGGCGTGATCTCGAACTGCTGCTGCCAGTGCTGGCGCTCGGAACCGACC
Organism: Bordetella pseudohinzii; assembly: GCF_000657795.2. GTDB lineage: Bacteria > Pseudomonadota > Gammaproteobacteria > Burkholderiales > Burkholderiaceae_B > Bordetella > Bordetella pseudohinzii. The sequence goes on along the minus strand of NZ_JHEP02000004.1, from coordinate 287,107 downwards.
GCGGCATGGGCCGAAAAGGCTTCGCGCACGATGCGCGCGAACTCCAGCATCCCGTCCACGGTTTCCAGCGGCCGGCCGATGACCGAGCGCAGATCGGCTTGCAGAATGTTCTGCGCCCCCTGATTGACCGTGGTCACCCGGAAGGCCTCATCGAAGGCCAGCACGCCGGACGACAGATTGGCCAGCACGCTCTCCAGGTAGACGTTGGAGCGTTCGAGCTGGCGGCGGTTGCTCTCGACCATCTGGCGCGCCTCGTCGAGCTGGCGCGTCATGGCATTGAAGGAGCGCGTCAGCTGGCCGACTTCGTCACGTTCGGGAGGCTCGGGCAGAGGCCGGTAGTCGCCCACGCTCACCGCCTGGGTGCCGGCCGCCAGCGTGAGCAGCGGCCGCACCAGCCGCTTGGACAGCGACAACGCCACGGCGATGGCCGCGAACACCGCCAGCAGCAGGGCCAGGGTCAGCGTAATGCCGTAGAGCTTGCGCAGGCCCAGGCGGGACAGCGCAAGCTCCTGGTAGTCGCGAAAGCCCTGCTGCACGCGATTGGCGTTGTGGGCGATCTGTTCGGGGACGCTCTGCATCAATTGCAGCCAGCGCGGCTCGCCGGCGCCGGCCAGCGAACTGTCAAAGCGCACCGGGGTGTTCAGCGGAATCACCACGCGCAGATGCAGGCCATCCTCGGCGCCCGGAATGCCGGGGTCATCGGCCTCGGCGGCCGAATAGCCGCGCGCGAGCTTGAGCTGGTTAAGGACGGTGGCCGGCGGCGTGGGCGGCACCAGCTGGCCGAATTTATTGGTGGAGAAGGCCAGCGGACGCCCGCTGCCGGTAAAGACCAGGGCTTCCTGCACGCCATTGGCTTCGCGCAGCCGGGTCAGGGCCAGCGGGATATCGGCGTCGGTCAGGTTGTTAAGTTCGGACGCCATGGCGCGGGCGCGCGCATCCAGGTCGGCCAATTGGGAGTCCAGGGCCGCCCGGCCGAGGTTCAGGCCGGCTTCCAGGGCATTGTCGACCCGGACGTTGAACCAGGACTCGATGGAGCGCGACAGAAATTGCACCGACAGCGTGTAGATCAGGGCGCCGGGCACCACGCCGATCAAGGCGAAAGCCAGGGCGAAGCGCGCCGTCAGGCGGGCGCCAAAGAGGCGGCGCCGTATCTGGCGGGCCAGGCGCACGGTCAGGGCCACGACCCAGACGAACATCGCCAGCGCGAACACGCCATTGAGGATGAGCAGCACGTCGTAGTACTGCGCCAGGCGGGAGGCATTGCCCGTGGACCAGGCCAGCAGGGCCAGCAGGGACAATCCGCTGATGGCCCCGATGATCAAGGCCAGCCGCAACAAGACTCTCATGAGGGATCCCGCGCCGGTTCGGTGAGGGTGAAAGAGAACTCGCGCCAGGGAGTGCCCGCCGCCCAGGCGCTGCTGTTGAGCGCGTTGACCTGGAAGGGGCGCGCCAGCAGGGAGGTATCCAGGCGCACGCGCAGCTGCCCGTTATACACCTCGCCCGCTTCGAATTCAGCAGCCTGCGCCACGCGCCAATCGCGGATGCGCCTGACCACGTCCATGGCGTCGTCGAGCGAAGCGACATTGAGGGAAAGCTCTCCCTGGCCCACGCGCCATTGGCGCGTCAGGGCGTTGTAGCTCACGCGCCAGGTCATGCTGGTGTCCACGATGCTGCGGTCGAACCACCACCAGCGCGCCTTGGTGATCTTGAGGTCGGCGGTGAAATAAAGGGGCAGGCCGCGCTGGGCCGCGTCGCGCAATTGGTCGTTGAGCGGAAAGTCCACGTCGGCGTTGAGGGCCAGGCGGGCGTCGTGGATGACCGGGTCTATCGTCACCACCTTGGGCTCGGAGGCAAACGCCCGCCCTCCCTCTTCAAACCAAAAAGGGGCGGTAGCCAGCAAGAAGGCGACAATTAGACGAACAATCATGGACTTTCTATCGGGGCATGCTTTGTCCCTATTCTTGGCGATTCAGCGCCGCTTGGCAAACAGGGCATAGAAAAAACCATCATGCTGCGACTCCGGTGTTGCATCCACCGCAACGGGCAGTAACTGGCCCGGCGCGGGCAGCGCCTCGGCATCGGCGTGGCGCGCGGCAAAGGCCCGCGCCTGGGCCTGCCCTTCGGCGGGAAAAATCGAGCAGGTCACATAGAGCAGATGCCCGCCGGGCGCCACGACGCGCCACAGCGCGTCTGCAATGCGCGATTGCAAGGCCGCCGTGCGGGCCACATCGGAAGCCTGGCGCAGCCAGCGGATGTCGGGGTGGCGCCGCACGATGCCCGATGCCGTGCAGGGGACATCGGCCAGCACGGCGTCGAAAGGCCGGCCATCCCACCAGCTGTCGGGGTCGGCCGCGTCGCCGGCCTGCAGCCGCGCGCCGTCCAGGCCCAGGCGTTCGAGGTTCTGGCCCACGCGCTCCAGCCGCCGGGCATCGGCGTCCAGCGCCAGCAGATCGAGCCGGGCAATCTCCAGCATATGGGCCGTCTTGCCGCCGGGCGCGGCGCAGGCGTCCAGCACCCGCATGCCGTCGGCCAGCGGCAACAGCGGCGCGGCCAATTGCGCGCCGGCGTCCTGCACCGACCACCAGCCCTGGGCATAGCCGGGCAGTTGCGTGACCGGCCGGGGCTCAAGCACCACCAGCCCGAACTCGCCCGTCTCGCGCACCGGCACGCCAGCCGTGGCGAAGGCCTCGGCCGCCTGCGCGCGGCTGGCGCGGCGGCGGTTCACGCGCAGCGTCAGCGGCGCGGGCACATTGGCCGCCGCCAGCAGGGATTGCCATTGCTGGGGATAGGCCTGGCGCAGCGCCTTGATCCACCACTGGGGGTGGTTCCAGCGCGCCACGGGATCGTTGGCCAGCGCGGCCTCCAAGGCCTCGCGCTCGCGCAGAAAACGCCGCAGACTGCCGTTGATCAAGCCCTTGAAACCCGCCAGGCGCTTGTGCCCGGCCGCGGCGGTCACGGCCTGGTCCACCACGGTGTGCGGCGCATAGACCGGCATGCCGGGCACGGCCTGGCCGGGCGGGTCGGATTGCTTGAGCAGGGACAGCGCCACGCGCAGCAAGGCCCCGGCCAGCGGCGCGGGCGCGCGCGGCACCAGCCGGTTGGCCAGGGTGTCGGCCCACCCCATATAGCGCATGGCGTGAAACGACACGGCCTGGGTGGCCGGGCGCAGCGCGGCCTCGGTCTCGGCCAGGGCCTCGGTAAGGGAGCGGCCCTCGTCCACGGCCTGCACGGCGGCGGCGGCGGACAAGAGGACAGCGGAGAGCGGCGGGGCCAGATTGCCCGCCTCGGAAGCAGAAGCCATGCGAAATTCCATATTCAATAGCCGCTATGGTAGCCGCTGGACGCATCCGGCCGCTCGCGGCACACTGCCAGCTAGCCGGAGCCCGCCATGAACCTGACCACGCTGACCCTGTTTGTCTTCGCCTCGGGCCTGATCATCGCCACGCCCGGGCCGACCGTCCTGCTGGCCATGAGCAATGGCGCGCGCCACGGCTTGCGGGTGGCCTGCTGGGGCATGGCCGGCGCCGTGCTGGCCGACATGGTGCTGGTCGCCATGGTCGCCGGCGGCCTGGGCATGCTGCTGGCCGCCTCCGAAGCCGCCTTCCAGGCCCTGAAGTGGGTCGGCGCGCTCTATCTGGCCTATCTGGGCTGGCGCCTGCTGCGCCAGGACGCGGCCCTGGTCCTGCCGGCGGGCCAGGACGAAGCGCGCCCGCCGATGGGGCCGGTTTTCGCGCGCAGCTTCCTGGTCGCCCTCTCCAACCCCAAGGCATTGCTGTTCATGTCGGCTTTCCTACCGCAGTTCATCGACACGCGGGCGCCGCTGCTGGCGCAATACCTGGCCTTGGCGGCCACGCTGGCCGTGCTCAATCTGCTGGCCATGACGGCCTATGCCGGCCTGGGCCGGCGCATGGCGCGCGGCCTGCGAACGCGCGGGCTGCGCTGGCTCAACCGCCTGTGCGGCGCCACCCTCATCGGCCTGGCCGCCACGCTGGCGCTTTACCGGCGCGGCGGCCCCTGAGGCCGCGCGCGCCTCAGGCGAAGGATTGGCGCGCCAATGACTCGCTGAGATAGTCCAGCAGGACACGCACCCGGCTGGCGAGCAGGCGCTGATGCGTCAGCAAGGCATATATGGGACGCGGCGGCGTCTCGCACTCGGGCAGCACGATGCGCAAGCGGCCCGCGGCCACATCGTCGGCGATGGCCCAGGCCGGCGCGTGGACGATGCCCTCGCCTTCGACCGCCGCGGCGACCACGCCGTCCAGCACATTGGCGCGCATGCGCACCCTGGGCCGCACCGCGGCCGGCTGATCGCCGTCGCGCAACTGCCATTCCTGTTCGTTGGCGTAGTGGCTGTAGACCAGCCCGTCATGATGCGCCAGGTCGGCCAGGCAGGCGGGCTCGCCGCGGCTGGCGAGATAGCCGGGCGAGGCGGCCAATGCCCATCGGATAGCCCCCAGCTTGCGAGCCACCAGGCTGGAGTCGGGCTGCTGGCCCACCACCACCGCGATATCGATGCCTTCTTCGAGCAGATTGACCGGACGGTCCATCAGCGAGACATCCAGGCTCACCTGGGGATAGCGCACGAGGAAGTGCGCCAGCAGGGGCAGCAGATGCACCCGGCCAAACAGAATGGGCGCGGTGAGCTGCAAACGCCCCACGGGCTCGGTGGCCTCCACGCTCAGGCCGGCTTCCATCTCATGGATTTCGGCCAGCAGGCGCTTGGCGGCCTGGTAATAGCGCCGCCCGGCGTCGGTCACCAGCAGCTTGCGGGTGGAGCGCACCAGCAGGCGGGTGCCGAGGCGGTTTTCCAGCGCGCTCATGTGGCGGCTCACCGAAGCCAGGGACAGCCCCGTGAGCCGGGCTGCGGCCGACAGGCTGCCCTGGTCGACCGCGGCCACGAACAAGGCCATGTCATCGGGACGATGGTTCACGGTCATCCTTGCAAATTTGAATGGATACCTTGCAGATATTAGTGTTCCCTGCAAGAAGAGGCCATCTCATAATCCAGTCCCGCCTCTCACGCCTTTGCCTGACCTCTGTATGCGCGCCGCCACCACCCAAGCCCCGCCCACCCCTGCCCCGGCCATGCTGGAAAGCGGCCTGTTGATGACGCTGGCCGCCGCCTGCGGCGTCTTCATCGCCAATATCTATTTCAATCAGCCGCTCCTGGAATTGCTGCACCAGGCCTTTCCCGCCGATGCGGCCATCGTCAACCTCATCCCCACCGCGACCCAGCTGGGCTTTGCCTGCGGCCTGTTCCTGCTGGTGCCGCTGGGCGACCGCATGAACCGGCGCCATCTCATCCTGTGGCAATCCGCCGGCCTGTGCCTGGCGCTGGTCGGCCTGGCCCTGGCGCCCAGCGCCTGGGCCGCCGCGCTGATCTCGGCCTGTGTCGGCATGGCCGGCTCCGTGGCCCAGCAAATCGTGCCTTTCGCGGCCGAGCTGGCCCAGCCGCAACGCCGCGGCCAAGTGGTGGGCACCGTGATGAGCGGCCTGCTCTGCGGCATCCTGCTGGGGCGCGTGGTCGGCGGCTTTGCCGGCGAATACTGGGGCTGGCGCGCCGCGTTCGGCCTGGGCGCCATCGCCTGCGGGCTGATGTGGCTGGTCCTGCTGGCCAGGCTGCCGCATAGCCAGCCTCAATCCACGCATCGCTATGGCGAACTCATGCGCTCCCTTCTCGTCCTCTGGAAAGCGGAGCCGCAATTGCGCCGCGCCACCCGCGTGCAGGCGCTGCTGTTCGGCGCCTTCATCGGCATGTGGACCATCCTGGCCTTGCACCTCGAGCAAGGATACGGCCTGGGCGCCGACGTCGCCGGCCTGATGGGCCTGGTGGGCGCGGCCGGCATCCTCATGGCGCCGCTGGCCGGCCGCATCGCGGACCGGCGCGGCCCCCACGCCGTGATCGCGCTGGGCGCCCTCCTCATGCTGCTGTCCTTCGCCATCCTGGGCGCCTGGGGCAGTCTCATCGGCCTGGTGCTGGGCATTCTGCTGATGGACATCGGCGAGCAGGCCGCCATGATCTCCAACCAGCATGTGGTGTATGCCCTGCGCCCGGAAGCGCGCAGCCGTTTGAACACGCTGTACATGAGCGGCATGTTCCTGGGCGCGGCGGCCGGCTCCTGGAGCGCCGGCCTGGCCTGGCAGACCGGCGGCTGGCCGCTGGCCTGCCTGCTTTGGGGCGTGCTGTGCGCGCTGGCCTGGCTGGTCCACGCCAGAAGCCGGCCGGCCGCTAGGCCAGCGCCGGCGCGCCGATAGGCGACAAGCGCGACAAGCGCAGCAGCTCGGCCACCCAGCCCAGCACCGCGGGCTGGGATTGATTGCGGTGCACGGCGATGGCGAAGTCCAGGGTCTGCCCGGCCAGGTTGCCGGGCACCAGGGCGAGCTCGCCGGACTGCAGCTGGCGCGCCACCATGGTCTTGGGCAACAGCGCGATGCCGCCGCCGGCGGTCACCGCGTCGATCAGGCCCTTGAGCTTGTTGCAGGCGCATAGATTGCCCATATCGGCGCCGGCCGCGCGCAACTCGTTATAGGCCGGCGCGAAAAAATCCGAAGGCTTGGACACGCACCACAGCGTCTCGCGGCGCAGCAGCTCATCCAGCGGGCGGCCGCGTCCGTCGGCCGTGAAGAGCAGCGATGTCGCGCAGACCCAGACCATGGGCACCTTGCCCAAAGGCGTATACGCCAGGTCGGGATGCTCGTGGCTATTGGCGATAAGCGCCACGTCCAGAGTGCCCTCGGCCAGCCGCTCGCGCAGCTTGACGCCCAGATCCAGCTCGATCTCGTAAGTGACGCGGGGCAAGGCCCGCCGCAAGGCGGGAATGAGAGCGCCCAGCCAGGTCATGGACACCTCGCCCAGGCCCAGCCGCACGGTGCCGGCGGGCTGGACCGCGGCTTCCGTGTCGTTGAAGACCGCCTCGACCTGATGCAAGAGCGGCGCGACACGTTCGACAAAACGCCGCGCCTGCAAAGTCAGCTCCTGCCGCCGGCCGCGGCGCTCGAACAAGGGATAGCCCAGGGCGGTCTCCAGCTCCCTCATGCGCGCCGAAATCGCCGGCTGGGTCGTGTGCATGCGCTCGGCCGCCGCGGCAAACGTGCCCAACTGGGCGATCCAGCACAGCGTCTGCGCATGCATGAGGTTGGGGCGGGTCATGGCGCCGACTATACATCAATGCAATTGATGATTTTCGATAAACAACTTTGCTTGGATTTATGAATAACAAGTTCGCACAATGCCGGCATCCCCCTTTCTCCGAGCCAGCAGACAGATATGAATTCCGTGCGCGAACACGTCTCCGAGGACGAATGGCAGACCCGCGTGGCCCTGGCCGCGGCCTATCAGCTGGCGGCGCTGCATCGCATGACCGACCATATCTACACGCATATCTCGGCGCGCATCGGCGAGGGGCAGTTTCTGTTGAACGCCTATGGACTGATGTTCGACGAAGTGACGGCCTCCAATCTGGTGAAGGTCGACCTCGACGGCAATATCCTGCTGGACCCGACGGGCCTGGGTATCAACCAGGCGGGCTTCGTCATTCATAGCGCCATCCATGCCCGGCGCCACGACGCGCTGTGCGTCATGCACACGCATACCCAGGCTGGCGTCGCGGTATCGGCCCAGGCCGCGGGGCTGCGCATGCTGTCACAGCATGCCATGCGTTTCTACGGCAAGCTGGCCTACCACGACTACGAAGGCGTGGTGCTGGACCTGGACGAGCAGGCGCGCATTACGCACAACCTCGGCCCGCACAACGCCATGATCCTGCGCAATCATGGCCTGCTGGTCTGCGGCGACACCATCAGCGATGCCTTCGACCAGATGTACTACCTGGAGCGGGCCTGCCAGATACAGGTCGCGGCGCAGGCCGGCGGCGGGCCGCTGATCGAGGCCCCGGACGCCGTGGCGGCCCGCGTGGCCGCGCAATTCGACCGGCCCGGCCGGCCATCGCGCGACAAGCACTGGCCGCCGCTATTGCGCATGCTCGACCGCCTCAAGCCCGAGTACCGCCAATGACGCGCATCCTCATCATCGGCGCCGGCGCCGTGGGCGCCACCCTCGCCTGGCATCTGAGCGGCACCCCGGCCCATGTGGCGCTGCTGGCGCGCGGCGCGCGCAAGGCGGCCATCGAGGACAAGGGCTTGACGCTGTGGCGCGCCGGCCGCCCTCTCGGCACGCGCGCGATCCCGCTGCTGTCAAGGCCGGAGGGCGATTGGGACGCCGTGTTGCTGTGCGTGAAGCAATACGACCTGCCCGCGCTGCTGCCCAGCTTGCCATCGGGCAGCCCGCTGGTGCCCATGGTCAACGGCGTGCCCTGGTGGCTGTTGCGCAGCCACCCCTTGCTGCGCGGGCGGCGCGACTGGGGCGAGTTCTACGGCGGCTTTCCGCCGATGTCCGCCGAGCGCCTGATGGGCGCCGTGGTCTATTTCCCCGCCCAGATGCGCGACGCCTGCAATGTCGAGCAAGGCGGGCGCGACAGCCTGGCCCTGGGCGAGATCGAAGGCAGGCCCGGCGCCCGCCTGCACAAGCTGGCCGCCGCGATCAACGCCAGCGGCCTGCAATGCCGCACGAGCGAGCACATACAAGCCGATATCTGGAACAAGCTCCTGGGCAACGCCGCTTTCAATCCGGTCAGCGCGCTGGCCCGGGCCACCATGCACCAGATGCTGACCGAGCCCGGCCTGCGCCGGCTGTGCGCACGCCTGATCGGCGAGCTGATGGCCGTGGGCCAGGCCCTGGGCTACCAGGAATCCCAGGGCGTGGAAGGCCGCTTGCGCCAGGCCGAATCGGCTGGCCACGCGCGCACCTCCATGCTGCAAGACGCCTTGGCCGGCCGGCCGCTCGAAGGCGAGGCGCTGATAGGCATCCTCACCCGCATGGCCGCCCACCTCGGCATCCCGGCCCCGACGCTGGACAGCGTATGGGCCCTGCTCAACAGCCGCTTTCCCCCAACCGGCGACAGACCATCCGGCGGCTGAACACACCACAACAACATCCTCAGGAGGAAGACATGACGCTTGGCTGCTTACGCCCCACCCTGCTCGCCGCGGCCCTGGCCCTGCCCATCGCCTGCGCCCAGGCCGCCAACTATCCCGACAAGCCCATCAACATCATCGTGCCGTTCTCGCCCGGCGGCGTCACCGACGTCATGGCGCGCCTGGTGGCCGAGAAACTGCAGGATGACCTCAAAGTGCCGGTCGTGGTCGTCAACAAACCCGGCGCCGGCACGACCATCGCCACCAACTATGTGGCCCGCTCGGCGCCTGACGGCTACACCATCCTCATGGCGGCCTCGACCTTTGCCGTGGCGCCGGCGCTCTACAAGGAGAAGGCCGGCTACGACCCGGAAAAAGACTTCCGTCCCGTGTCGCTGCTCGCGGCCGTGCCGCACCTGCTGGTGGTGGCCCCCGGCCTGCCCGCCGACAACGTCGCCAGCCTGGTGAAGTTTCTCAAGGCCGGCGACGGCAAACAGGGCAACTACAGCTCCTCCGGGCCCGGCACCTCCAATCACCTGGAAGGCGAGCTCTTCTCGACCAATGCCGGCGTGCGCCCCAATCACATCCCCTATCGGGGCAGCGTGCCGGCCCTGAGCGCCATTGCCGCCGGCGAGGTCAACTTCATGTTTGTCGATGTGGCGGCGGCCAAACCCTTTCTGGAGGGCGGCAAGGTCCGCGCCCTGGCCGTCACCACGGCCAAGCGGTCCGCGCTGCTGCCCGAGCTGCCGACAGTGGGCGAGTCCGGCGTGGTCAATTTCAGCGCCACGCCCTGGCTGGGCTTCGTCGTGCCGGCGAAAGTCCCCGACCAAGTCGTGGCGACCCTGGGCGGCTCGCTGGCCAAGATGGCCGAAGATCCCAAGCTCAAGCAGCGCTTCTATGACATGGGCCTGGAGCCCAGCTTCAGCCAGCCGGCGGAATTCGGCAGCTTCATGGCGCAGGACCGCGCCAAATGGGATGCCGTCATCCAGCAGGCCGGCATCGTCACGCTGGAATGAGGGCCAAGGCGCCTGGCGGCGCCTTGGCTGTCAGCGATTGCCGCGCTGGGCGGCGATGAGATGGCGCAGCAGCTGTTTTTCCGTCTCGTCGCGGTCCGAGCCTTCCCATTCGTAGACGCCGCTGCCGGACTTGGCGCCCAATTGCCCCGCCGCGACTTTGTCGCGGAACAGCCGCGGCGCGGCCTTGGCATCCGACAGGCTGGGCGAGAGATAATCCATGATGTTGCAGGTCAGGTCCAGGCCGATGAAATCGGCATTGCGCAGCGGACCGACCGCGGCCCAGCGGCGGCCGAAGGTCAACCTGGCCACCAGGTCCACGGTCTCGGCAGAACAAATCCCCTCCTCGACCAGATAGGCGGCCTCGCGCATCAAGGCAAACTGCATGCGATTGCCCACGAATCCCGGCACGTCGCGGTAGACGTCCACCGGCGTCTTTCCCGCCTGCCGGAGCCAGCCGGAAACCCGCTCGGCGACCTCCTCGCGGGTCTTCTCGCCGCGCACCACCTCGACCACCGGGATCAGGTAGGGAGGATTCCACCAGTGCGTGCCGACGACCCGCTCGGGCCGCGCGCTGCCCTCGGCGATCTCGCTGATGCGCAGCACCGAGGTATTGGTGGCGATGATGCAGTCCGGGTGGATGGCGTCGATGGCCGCCAGCAAGGCCCGCTTGAGTTCCATTTTCTCGGGCACGGCCTCGACCAGTAGATCACAGCCGGCCACGCAGTCGGCCAGGGTCTCGCAGACCCGGACCTGTACTGGCGCATCCAGGCCCATCAGCGCCAGGTGCTCGGCGATGCGCGTCTTGACCGAGGCGCGCGCCGCTTCGAGCGGATCCCAGATGGAGACGTCAAACCCCGCGACCATGAAGGCCTGGGCAATGCCGTGCCCCATGAGGCCGGCGCCGACCACGGCGACGCGGGCGCTCATGCGCCCTCCGCCAGGCGGCTGATCCGATACCCTTGAGGCGAAAAACTGCCGTTCTCCTTACGGAACTGAGTCATGAAATCCGGCCACAGCGCGGTGAGCTTGCCGCTTTGCGGATGCAGATACCAGCTGCTGCAGCCGCCCTCCACCCAGACCGTGCCGGCGCTGCGCCGGTAAATGCTCTCGACATAGGCCTGCTGCGCGGCCGCGTCAGGATTGACCACGGCCTGGCGTTCAAAGATGAAATCGACCGCGCCGCGGATGTAGTTGATCTGGGTCTCGATCATGAAGATCATGGATCCCGCGCCCAGGCCGGTGTTGGGGCCCAGCATCATGAAGAGATTGGGAAAGCCGGCCACGGCGGTGCAGGCGAAAGCCTGGCCGCCGCCGCGCCATTGCTCGGCCAGGCAGACCTCGTTTTCACCGTGGATGCGCTGGGCGATGGGCAGCTCGGTGGCCTCGAAGCCGGTGGCAACCACCAGCAGGTCCAGGTCCACGCGCTCGCCGTTCTTCAGGATGACGCCCTCGGCGTCGATGCGCGCGATGCCGGCCGTCTCCAGCGAGACATTGGGCTGCTGCAGCGCCGGATAGTAGTCGTTGGAGATCAACACGCGCTTGCAACCGATGGCGTAATGCGGCGTGAGCTTCCGGCGCAGGCGCTCGTCGGGCACCTGCTGACGCAGATGGTTCAGCGCCGTGGCCGTGATCTGCTCAATGAAGGCCGGCACCTGGCGGCGCTGCGGAAAGCGGCTCTCATTGCCCCAGAAGAGTTCGTCGCGCAGCTCCTGGGCGGCTTGCGGAAAACGCTCAAAGAGGCCTTTTTCCGCCTCGCTATAGACATGGTCGCGGCGCGGGATGATGTAGGGCGCCGAGCGCTGGAAGACCGTCAGGCGCTCGGCCGAACGCGCCAGTTCCGGCACGATCTGGATGGCCGAGGCGCCGGTGCCGATGACGCCGATGCGCTTGCCGGCCACGTCATAGCCGGCGTCCCATTTGGCCGAATGGAAGACGCGGCCCTTGAAGCCGGCCAGGCCTTCGATATCGGGATACGAGGGATCGGAGAGATGGCCCGCCGCCGAAATCAGCACGCGCGCCTTGAAGCCGCCGGCGGCGGTGTCGACCAGCCAGGCGGCCGAGTCAGCGTCCCACTGGGCCCGGCTGACCTCGGCGCCGAAGCGCACATGGTCGAGAATGCCCTCATCGCGGGCGGTGTCGCGCAGATACTGATGGATCTCGGGCTGGGGCGCATACACGCGGCTCCAGCGCGGATTGGGCCGGAAAGAATAGGAATAGAGGTGGGACTGGATATCGCAGGCCGCCCCCGGATAGGCGTTGTCGCGCCAGGTGCCGCCGACGTCGGCGGCGCGTTCGAGCACCAGGAAGTCCCGCTGGCCCTGGCGCTTGAGCGCCACGGCCATGCCCAGGCCGGAGAATCCCGTGCCGATGATGAGCACCTCGGTTTCGGTGCGCGGCGCGGCGTGGTTGGCTTTCATGTCTGTCTCCCGCTTCAGGCGTGGCTGTTCTGGACGACATGCCCGGCGGGCCAGCCATCGGGCTGCCGCACAAAGCTGTCTATCATGATGAAGAGTTCGGAGGGGCGCTCATGGACCACCCCATGGCCGGCATGGATTTCCGCATAGCGGCAGTTCTTGATGCTACCGAACAACAGGCGGGAATGGCGCAAGGGCGCCATCTGGTCCTGCGTGCAGGCGATGACCAGGCTGGGCACGGCGATGGCCGCCGCCTCGGCGCCGATATCGACGTCGCGGTTGAAGGCCATCTTGCGCGAGCGGTCCGGCCCCGTGCGCACGCCCTGGATCAGGGCGTCGAGTTCGGCGTCGTTCTTGGCATTGAGAAACGCCTGGCTGAAATTGGTGAACACCGAGAAAGGCGCGAGGGCGTCGTGACCGCTTTCGTACAGGCTGCGCCAGATGTCATTGCGCAGCCGCTGCTGGGCGTCCGTCTTGAGCCAGCCCGCCACCAGCGTGAGCGAGGCGAGCTGCCCGCCATGGCGCGCGGCGTACAGCGCGCCGATCACCGCGCCGAAGGAGTATCCGACCAGATGCACGGGGCCGTCCAGCGCCTGCACCACGGCCTGCACCTGATCCAGGTAGGCCTGCGCGCCAGGCGTCTCGGGATCGACGAAATCCAGCGCCACCACGCGATGACGCATGGCCAGCATGGGAAACAGCGCCCAGAAGTTGTTCTCCGCCGAGCCGCCCGTGCCGTGCAGCAGCACGATGGTCTTGGCCTCGGCCGCCCCGGGCGCGGAATCGTAGTACGTGACCGGGACATCGCCGGCCGACACGCGGCCCGTGTATACGTCTTTCATCAAAGTCATGAGCGGCAATCCATCAGTTTTCGAAAGTGACGACCTGGGTGACCGCCTGGATGTTCTTCTCTTCGGCCAGGATCTGGCGCGCCAGATCCTGCGGCGGGCCGCCCAGCGGCCGGGCGCCCAGCGAAGCGATGCGCTCTCTGACCGCCGGATCGGCCAGCACCTTGTTCAGGGCGGCATTCAGGATGCTTATCCTGTCCTTGGGCGTGCCGGCCGGCGCCGCCACGCAGAACCACACCGACACTTCGTAGTCCGGAAAACCCGCCTCGCGCAAGGTGGGCACATCGGGCAACTGGGCCGAACGGGTGCGCGACGTGACGGCCAGGGCGCGCAGCTTGCCCGACTGCACAAAGCCCAGCGCCGAAGAAATCTGGTCGATGGTGAAATCGGTATTGCCGCTCATCAGGTCGACCAGCATGGGCGAGCTGCCCTTGTAGGGCACGTGCATGGCGCTGATATGCGCCTGCAGCTTGAACAGCTCCGTCGAAACATGGCCGCTGGATCCCACGCTGGGGCTGCCGAACGTCAGGCCGTCTTTTTTCTTCTGCGCCAGGCTGATCAGCTCGGCCACGCTGTTGACGCCCAGCTTGGGGCTGACCATGAGGGCATTGGGCAGTTCGGCCACCAACGCCACGGGCGCGAAGGCCGTCTTGGGGTCGAAGGCGAGGTTTTTATAGACATATTTGTTGACGATCATGGGGCCCGGCGTGCCCAGCATGATGGTGTTGCCGTCGGCCTTGGAGCGCAAGACCGATTGGGCGCCCAGATTGCCGTTGGCGCCGGCGATGTTCTCGGCGATGACCGTCACGCCCAGCTCCTTGCCCAGGCCTTCGGCCATCATGCGGCCCAGAATGTCGGTCGTGCCGCCCGGGGCGAAGGGAATGACCAGCCGTATCGGCTGCGAGGGCCAGGACGCGGCGCTGGCGGCCTGGGCGAGCGATAGGGCCAGGGCGCCCAGGAACAATCTCATGGGTTTGATCATGATGTCTCCATTTTTTTGATTGAAAGAAAACCGGGGATGGCTAGCCGTAGCGTCCGCCGCTGATGTGCAGGACCTCACCCGTGATGAAGCCGGCCCGCGCCGAGGCCAGGAAGGCGACCGCGTCGGCGACCTCCTCCGGCTGGCCGATGCGCTTGATGGGCATGCCGGCCAATGAACGGGCCTCGATGCCGGCGAATTGGGGCAGATTGCGCAGCCGCTCCGTCTCGATGATGCCGGGCGCCACGGCGTTGACCGTCACGCCGCTCGGGCCCAGTTCAATGGCCAGGGCGCGCGTCATGCCGATGACGCCAGCCTTGGAGGCGGAATAATTGGCCTTGTTGACATCGCCGAAATGCGCGCGCGACGCCATGTTCACAATGCGGCCATAAGCGCGCTCGACCATGAGCGGGGCGATCTCGCGGATGCAATGGAAAGCGCCGCTCAGATTGACCGTGAGCACGTCCGCCCATTGGGCATCGCTCATCTGCGCAATGGCGCTGTCGCGCGAAAACCCCGCGTTGTTGACCAGGATGGAGATGCCGCCCCAATTCGCCAGCACATCGGCCACCACCAGCTTGACCGAGTCCGGCCGGCTGACGTCCAGCGTCCGGGCCAGCGCCGCGCCGCCGGCCTGGACGATGGCCTGGGCCGCGCATTCGGCCGCCGCCCCGTCGATGTCCGCCACCACCACCCTGCAACCCTCGCGCGCCAGGGTCCGCGCGCAGGCCAGGCCTATGCCCTTGGCCGCCCCGGTGACAAACGCCACCTGATTCTCGATACCCAGTTCCATGTCACCTCGCAAAACCGGCGTGTCGTCCGCCGTGATGCGAGCAGTGTGCCGGGGGCAGGCAGGCGACGGTTAGCGCGACATGACGCTTTAATCACAATATGAACAAGATGCTCATAGCGTGGTCCGGCTGCCGCCCGCGAAGACTTCAGCCGGCCCGCGAGAACGAGGGGATGACGCCTCCCAGCTGCAGTTCTTCGGCGATCAATTGCGCGATCCAGGCCTTGCGCTCGGCCGTCATGCGGCTGCGGATGGCCGCGACACTGAGCGCGGCCTGGCTGCCGCTGGCAAACTCGAAGCGCATGCCCACGCCGCTGACCCCATCGGCCACCAGATCGGCGGTGTCGGCATAGCCCCGGCGGCGGGTCTGCTGCACCAGCTTGCGCAGGTCACCCAGACTCAGGCCGCGCGGATCGAACTCGTCCTGGTGGCGGTGATACAGGGCGGCGATCTCATCGTCCGGCAGCGTGGACAACAGCGTGCTGCCGGCCGATCCTATGCCCAGCACGCGCATGCCGCCGACCTGCAGAACCAGCGCCTTGACCGGATAAGCGCCTTCTTCGCTATGCAGGCAATGGCCGTAATCGCCGTTGCGCACGACCAGGAAAACCGTGTCCTCGGTGCGCCGCGCCAGCCGGCGCATGATGGGCCGCAGACGCTCGACCACGGGCGCCGAGCGCATGGCGGCCAAGCCCAGCTGCATGGCCTCCACGCCCAGGCGGTACTGGCGCGTCGCATCGCGTTCGGCCAGGCCGAACTCCACCAGGCTGGAGGCCAGCCGATAGGCCGTGGAGCGGTCCAGCCCGGCCTGGACGGCCAGTTCGGCGATCCCTATGCCCTGCGGGTGGGCATGCGAAATATGGCGCAGCAGGCTGAGCGCGCGAAACACCGCCTGGGCGCCTTTGGTCGACGCGGTCATATGGGAGAGGTAAGGACGGCCGAAGGGTTCACAGGGCGATCATAAGCGGGGCCGTCATAGGCGGCCGCGCGCAATGCCGGCCAGTCCTGGCCGCGCACCGCCCGCGCCAAGTCCGCGAACCCCGCCGGCCCGCCGGGCCACTCCCGCGCCACGTCCCGGCACAACTCCCTCGTCCGGCGCGCATCCAGCACGAAGTCGCCCTCGCAGCCGCCGGTATGAACCGTGCCGTCGGCCAGGGTCAGCGACAGGCGGCAGGCCCAGCGATTCACCGACTCGCAGGCCCTGACCTTCACCATGGCCGAGCGCGCGTGCAAGGGCCCTTGCCCAAACTGCGCCGTGAAATGCGCCATGCCAGGCTGGCCATCCTGCAGCGTGGCGGCCAGCATGAAAGGCGCGCTCATGATGGCGCCCGAAGGCGTGGCAAAGGGACCATGGGCATCGATGCCCGGATACGCCGCGTCCAGCGGATGCATGGCCAGGTCCACCGCCACGACTTGGCCGGCATCGATCGTCGCGAGCAGGGCGCGCAGCGCGTGCACCGGCGCCTGATTGAAGGCGCAGCCCGGATAAGGCTTGAAGGCCATGCGCGGCAAATGCCAGTCCGCAAGCGCCTTGGCGTCCGCCATGGCCGCCGGACCCGCCGGACCGGCATAGGCCCGCGCAAAACCGCTGCCGCCTTCCAGGCAGCGCGGCGCGCCCTGCATGCCGGCGCGCGCCAGCAGGGCCGAACTGACGGCGTCGCGGCTGGCCTTGGCGACTTGCAGGCGCCACTCCTGCGAGCCGTCCACCCAGGGCTGCAAGGTGCCCGAAGCATGTTGCGTGGCGATGGCCAGCGCCGACACCGCCTGCGCCGGCGGCAGGCGCAACACGCGGGCACAGGCCACGGCCGCGCCCAGCACCCCATAAAGCGGCGTGGCCCGAAAGCCCTGGCGGCTGGTTTGCCCGGCCAGGCCTAGCGCCAGCCGGGGAATCAACTCATAGCCCAGCAACAGGGCGTCCCAGATATCCTCCGGCGCGGCCTCCTCGGCCAAGGCCAGCACCGCCGGGATGACGATGCAGCCGATGTGCGTGACGACCTCCGGATGGGTGTCATTCTGGCCGCGCGCGGTGATGAGCCCGGCGTTGATGAAAGCCGCGTCGCAAGCGCTGCGGCTGCCGCGGCCGCCCAGCAGGCGGCTGGCTCCCGGCGCGCGCGCCACGCTGGCCAGCACATCGCCCAGCGGATCATCGGCCGGGTCCACCGCCAGGCCCATGGTCAGGTTGTACAGAAGACAATTGCGCAGCGCCTGGCGCACCGGCTCGGGCGCCGCCTCATCGCGCAGGGCATACGCCCAATCAACGAACTGGCGGGCAAGCGGGACGTCCTGGACAGCGGTCATCGTGGCAGGGAATGTGGGCCCGCGCAAGCGCGGCGGACGCCCACAATGCCGCCCGCCGCGTCCTGGGGTCAATCCCGGTCTGGATGCTTGTTCACAATATGAACAAATCGTGCCATGGACGAATCTGGCGGCATGGCCGCCCGGAGCACTGCCAATTTCTGAGCCATCGATCTGCCCTTTCTTGCGTAATTGTTCTAAATGATCGTCGTAAAGCTTGTCTGCTCGCGGCATGAATACTTCATACCAGCGGTTCTTCTCGGATCGAAGACCATCAAATCCCCATTGCGCTTGCCAAGAAATCATAGCTTCCATGGAATATTCCAACGAGGGATATATCCGATGGCGCGGACCGTCCCTACGGCATTGCCGTATAATCCCGCAACTTCAGCCGCCGCCCGAACGCGGCGGCCCAGGCCATGGGGGCACGCCCCCTGCCCGTGAACAGATCAAGCCATGAAAAAAGCAGCTCCTCCGCCGCAGCGTCCCGCGCGGTGGCCGGCGTCGCGCATCAGTGAAGCCCGCAGCCGCGTCGGCCTGCCCCAGGCAGACTTCGCCGAACTGCTGGGCGTCAGTGTGCGCACCCTGCAAGATTGGGAACAAGGCCGGCGCAACCCTTCGGGCGCGGCCCAGACCCTGCTGCGGGTGGCGATACGCCATCCGGAGACCTTGCGCGACCTGCCGCCCATGGACGAACCGGCCTGAAAAACTCCCGCGACGCGGCCGCCAGCCGCGCGCGAACCTACGGTGAACAAGATTGGAAATCCTGGAAACATCCCGGGCCGGCAAAGGCCCCAGCAGCACCGGCCAGCGCCCTGAAAAGGACCACGGCTATGGCGGCGGCGCCGGCCAGCCCGGCAAGGGCGGCGATGACCGCGCGCCGCGCGTGGGCTTTGTCAGCCTTGGCTGCCCCAAGGCGCTCGTGGACTCGGAGCGCATCCTCACGCAGCTGCGCACCGAGGGCTATGAAGTCACGCCCGAATACAACGACGCCGACGTGGTGGTGGTCAATACCTGCGGCTTCATCGACAGCGCCAAGGCCGAGTCGCTGGAGGCCATCGGCGAGGCCCTGGCCGAGAACGGCAAGGTCATCGTGACCGGCTGCATGGGCGTGGAAGAATCCGCCATCCGCCAGGTGCATCCCAGCGTGCTGGCCGTCACCGGCCCGCAGCAATACGAGCAGGTCGTGCGCGCCGTGCATACGGCCGCGCCGCCGCGCCTGGATCACAATCCCTATGTCGACCTGGTGCCGCCGCAAGGCATCAAGCTCACGCCGCGCCACTACGCCTACCTGAAGATTTCCGAGGGCTGCAATCATCGCTGCAGCTTCTGCATCATCCCGTCGATGCGCGGCAATCTGGTGAGCCGCCCGGTGGGCGATGTGCTCAGCGAAGCCGAGCGCCTGGTCAAGGCGGGCGTGAAGGAGTTGCTGGTGATCTCGCAGGACACCAGCGCCTACGGCGTAGACCTGAAATACCGCAGCGGCTTCTGGAATGGCCGTCCGGTCAAGACGCGCATGACGGAGCTGTGCGATGCGCTCTCGGAGCTGGGCGTCTGGACGCGGCTGCACTATGTCTATCCCTATCCGCACGTCGACGACATCATTCCGCTCATGGCCGATGGCCGCGTGCTGCCCTACCTTGACATCCCTTTCCAGCACGCCAGCCCGCGCATCCTCAAGGCCATGAAGCGTCCGGCCTTCGAGGACAAGACGCTGGCGCGCATCCATCAATGGCGCGCCGCCTGTCCGGACCTGACCATACGCTCGACCTTCATCGTGGGCTTTCCGGGCGAGACGGAAGAGGATTTCCAATACCTGCTGGACTGGATGACCGAAGCGCAGCTGGACCGCGTGGGCTGTTTCCAGTATTCGCCAGTCGAAGGCGCGCCGGCCAATGCCCTGGCCGACCCGGTGCCCGATGCCATCAAGCAGGAGCGCTGGGAGCGTTTCATGGAGCACCAGCAAGCGATTTCGGCGGCCCGCCTGCAGGCCCGCATCGGCCGCGAGATCGATGTGCTGATCGACGAGGTCGACGAGGACGGCGCGGTGGGCCGCTCCAGCGCCGACGCGCCGGAGATCGACGGCTGTGTGTATGTGTCCAGCGAAACTCCGGTCAAACCCGGCGACATGGTGCGCGTGCGTGTCACCGACGCTGACGAATACGACCTCTGGGCCGACCGCATCTGATCGCCATCGCCGCCAAGATGCGCGGCATGGCGCCAGGCCACACACTGACGGCGCGCAAGGCCGGCGCTCGCGCCTGCATCCCGCGCCGGCCTGACGCCGAGGTCGGCAGGCGCGTAAACTAGAGCGGTTCTTCATCCAGCCGGCCTCCAGGCCGGCCCACCGCTTTAGCAGCCATGCCTCTGAAACAAATCTGTGTGTATTGCGGCGCAAACGGCGGCCGCCAGCCCGAGTATCTCGAACAGGCGCGCGCCTTCGGGCAAGAACTGGTCAAGCGCGACATCGGCCTGGTCTACGGCGGCGCGGCCGTCGGTTTGATGGGCGCGGTGGCCGATGCGGTCATGCAGGCCGGCGGCCAGGCCGTGGGCATCATCCCCGCCAGCCTGGTGCAGAAAGAACTCGCCCACCACGGCCTGACCGAGCTGCACATCGTGCAATCCATGCACGAGCGCAAGACCATGATGGCCGAACTGGCCGATGGCTTCGTGGCCCTGCCCGGCGGCGCCGGCACGCTCGAAGAGATCTTCGAGACCTGGACCTGGGCCCAGCTGGGCATGCACCAAAAGCCCTGCGGCCTGCTGAACGTCGCCGGCTACTACGACGACCTGGCCCGCTTCCTGGATCACACCGTCGCCGAAGCCTTCATGCGGCCCCAGCACCGCGCCATGCTCGCCATCGAAAGCGACGCGAGCGCGCTGCTGGACCGCTTCGCTGCCTATGAACCGCCCACGGTATCCAAATGGATCGCCCCGGGCGAACACTGACGCGCACACCATGATCCAGACCGCCGCCTCGACCACCGCAGACTGTCTGCGCAATTATTTCCATGCCAAGGACGAGAATCGGCCGTGGTATATGACACGCGCCTTCGCGACCGACGCCGTCCTGGAGATGCGCCTGAACACCCAGGCCATCGCCTTCCCGCCGCAGGCGCGGGGCCTGGAGGCCATCACCGACACCTTGGTGCGCAAGTTCGGGCAGACCTACGAAAACGTCTTTACCTTCTACCTGGCCGCGCCGCCCGAGGCGCCGGCCCTGGCGGGCTTTTCCTGCGACTGGTTCGTGGGCATGACCGAGAAGGCCGGCGGCTCGGTGCGCGTGGGCGCGGGCCGCTATGACTGGCTGTTCCAGGCCGAGCCCTATCTGGCGCGCCAGCTCAATATCTCCATCGACGTCATGGAAGTGTTGCCGCCGTCGACCCTGCCAGCCGTGCTCGCCTGGCTGATCCAGCTGCCCTATCCCTGGACCGACGCGGCCCGGGTCGTGGCGGCCGCGCCGCCCATCGAAGCGCTGGCCCCCGTGATGCATTGGCTGCGCCACGAGACCGCCCCGGCCACCCTGATTCAGGCATGAAGTACACCCTCGTCGCCTTCGATTTCGATGGCACCCTGGCCGATACGCTGCCCTGGATGGAATCCATCCTGCATGAGGTGGCTGAAAAATTCGGCTTTCGCAAACCCGATGCCGAAGAACGCTCGCGCCTGCGCCAGCACAATGCCTACGAAATCATGAAGGCGCTGGGCATCCCGATCTGGAAAGCGCCCGCCATCCTGGCCTTCGTGCGCCAGGCCATGGAAGACGCCGTCCCCAAGGTGACGCTGTTCCCCGGGGTGGACGCCACGCTGCGCGCCATGCACGGCGCCGGCGCGCGCCTGGCCGTCGTGAGCTCCAACTCCACGGCCAATGTGCAGCGCGTGCTGGGCCCCGAGCTGGCGGCGCTGATCGCCGACTATGCCTGCGGCACCGATCTGTTCGGCAAGTCCGCCAAGATGGAACACCTGCTGCGCGACACCCGGACCGAGGCCAGGCGGGCCATCCTGATCGGCGACGAGATCCGCGACATCGAGGCCGCGCGCAAAGTCGGCGTGGACAGCGGCGTGGTGGCCTGGGGCTATAACCGCGAGGCCGCGCTGCGTGAACACGCCCCCGACCTGGTCTTCAGCAATGTCCACGAGCTTGCCCGTTCCTTGTTGCCCGCCTCCTGAGTCCCGACCATGACGCCCGATCCGCGCTATCTCATCACCGACGCCCGGGACCTCGCCGAACGCTATGGCGAGCCCGGCCAGCCTTCGCTGGCCAAGGAAGTCGATCATGTGCATCCGCACTACCGGGCCTTCATCGAGGCCGCGCCCTTCGCCATCCTGGCCACCGCCGGCCCCGGAGGCCTGGATGCGTCGCCGCGCGGCGATCCCGCCGGTTTCGTGACGATCGAGGATGAACGCACCCTGCTCTTGCCCGACCGGCGCGGCAACAACCGCATCGACAGCCTGCGCAATGTGCTCGACGATCCGCGCGTGGCGCTGCTCTTTCTCATTCCGGGCGTGGGCGAGACGCTGCGCGTCAACGGCCGCGCCCAGATCAGCGTGGATCCCGACCTGCTGGCGCGCTTCGCCATGGACGGCAAGCCGCCGCGCTCGGTGCTCGTCATCCATGTCGAGAAGGTGTTTTTCCAGTGCGCCCGGGCCATCGTGCGCTCGAGGCTGTGGGATCCGGCCACGCAGATCGCGCGCGACCGGCTGCCCAGCACCGGCCGCATCCTGGCCGACATGAGCGCCGGCGGCATCGACGGCGCGGCCTATGACCGCGACCTGGCCGAGCGCACGCGCAAGACCTTGTACTAAGGCTGCCAGCCGCGCACGAAGACATCGGCCGGCTGGCGCTTGCCGCCGGCTTTCTGCAGCTCCAGCAGGCGCAGCACGCCCTGGCCGGTGGCCAGATCCACGCCTTGGGCGGTGGCGCGCAGCACCGTGCCCGGCGCCGCTGCGCCCGCTTCGTCCAGCGCCTGCGCGCGCCAGACCTTGACCGGATCGGCCAGGCCCGGCAGCCGCACCGTGGCGCCCGGCACCGGATTGAAGGCCCGGATGCGGCGCGCCAGCAACTCGGCGCTTTGGCCCAGATCGAGCGCCGCCTCGGCCTTCTCCAGCTTGGCGGCGTAGGTCACGCCCGTTTCGGGCTGCTTGCGCGGCGCCAGGCTGCCCAGGTCCGCCAGCGCGGCCACGATGGCTTCGGCGCCGGCCAGGGCCAGCGCATCATGCAGCTCGGCCGCCGTCGTGTCGGGCCCGATGGGCACCACGCGCTCAAGCAGCATATCGCCCGTATCCAGGCCATCGTCCATTTGCATGATGGTCACGCCGGTGCGCGTATCGCCGGCCTCGATGGCGCGCTGGATGGGCGCGGCGCCGCGCCAGCGCGGCAGCAGGCTGGCGTGGATATTGAGGCAGCCGCGCGCGGGCAGCTCCAGCGTCCAGCGCGGCAGGATGAGGCCGTAGGCCGCCACCACCATGACATCGGGCGCCACCTCGGCCAGGCGGGCCCGGGCGGCCTGGGCTTCGTCCGGATAGCGGCCGTCCAGGCGCAGGCTGCGCGGCTGGGCCACCTCGATGCCGGCGGCCAGGGCCGCCGCCTTCACGGGGCTGGGCGTCAGTTTCAGGCCGCGTCCGGCGGGCCGGTCGGGCTGCGTCAGCACCAGCGGAATCTCATGGCCGGCGGCCAGGAGGGCCTGCAGGGCCAGGCGGGCGAAATCCGGCGTGCCGGCGAAGACGAGGCGCATGGGGAAACTTCCAGAGTGAGGCAAAAGCGTATTGTGAAACCGGCGCCGCAAAACACAAAGCCCGCCGTCAGGCGGGCCTCATGCGGCGGCGGGGCCGTCAGGCGCGCACGGCTTCGCGCTCGGCCTTCTTGAGCCGGGTCTTGATGCGGTTTTGCTTGAGGACGGAGAGATACTCGACGAAGACCTTGCCGTCCAGGTGATCGATCTCGTGCTGCACGCAGACCGCCAGCAGGCCCTCGGCCTCGAACTCATAGGGCTGGCCCTGGGCGTCGAGCGCCTTGCAGCGGATGCGGGCGGCGCGCTTGACCTCGTCATAGACGCCGGGCACGGACAGACAGCCTTCTTCGTAGACCTGCAGTTCTTCGCTTTTCCAGGTGATCTCGGGATTGATGAGCACGCGCAGCTCGTTGCCCTCTTCGGACACGTCGATGACGATGACGCGCTCGTGCACATCGACCTGGGTGGCGGCCAGCCCCACGCCCGGCGCGTCGTACATGGTTTCGGCCATGTCCTTGACGAGCTGGCGGATGCGGTCGTCCACGACCGCGACCGGCTTGGCCACCTTGTGCAGGCGAGGATCGGGATAGCGGAGGATGGGAAGCAAGGCCATGGAAAAGTCGGAATTACGGAACAATAAGGCGTAGACCCATATGATAGTTCATCAGAAACGGGATTTCTAATAGTTTTCAGCTAATGCGGGCATAGGGCGGCGCGGCTCAGGTCACCGCGGCCCGCTCCCGAAACGCCGGCTGGTCCCAGGCGCGCGTGTCCAGCACCTCGCGCAGGATCTCCACCGCGTCCCAGACATCGGCATAGCCCAGGTAGAGCGGCGTCAGGCCGAAACGCAGCACCTCGGGCTCGCGATAGTCGCCAATCACGCCGCGCGCGATCAGCGCCTGCATGACGGCATAGCCTTCCGGATGGCGAAAGCTCACGTGGCTGCCGCGCCGGACATGCGCCTGGGGCGTGATGAGCGTGAGCGGATGGGCGGCGCAGCGCGTGCGCACAAGCTCGATGAACAGGTCGCCCAGCGCCAGGGACTTGCGCCGGACCTCGGCCATATCGGCCTGCGCGGCGATGTCAAGGCCGCATTCGACCAGCGCCAGCGAGGTGATGGGCTGGGTGCCGCAGAGATAGCGGCGTATGCCCTCGGCCGGTTCATAGCGGTCCGACATGGCGAAGGGCCGCTTATGGCTCCACCAGCCGGACAGCGGCTGCCAGAAGGCGTTCTGGTGGCGCGGCGCCACCCACAGAAAGGCGGGCGAGCCCGGCCCGCCATTGAGGTATTTATAGGTGCAGCCAACCGCGAAGTCCGCGCCATCGGCCGCCAGGGCCAGCGGCACGGCGCCAGCGGCGTGAGCCAGGTCCCAGATGATGAGCGCGCCATGCGCATGGGCCTGCGCCGACACGGCCGCCATGTCGTACATCGCCCCGCTGCGATAATTGACATGCGACAGCACGACCGCGGCTACCCGGTCGTCCAGCGCGTCGGCCAGCGACAGCTGCTCATCGATCAGGCGCAGCTCATACCCCCGGTCCAGGAAATCCATCATCCCTTCGATCATGTAGAGATCGGTGGGGAAGTTGTCGCGCTCGGAAACGATGACGCGCCGCGAACCCTGGAGGCGCAAGGCCGCGGCCAGCACCTTGAACAGATTGAGCGAGGTGCTGTCGGTGACCACCACCTCCTGGCCAGGCACGCCCAGCAGCGGGGCCAGCTTGGCGCCCAGCCGGGCCGGCAGATCGAACCATCCGGCGCTGTTCCAGCTGCGGATCAGCCCCTGGCCCCATTGCTCGCCCACCACGGCCTGGGCGCGCGCATCCGCCGCGCGCGGCTTGGCGCCCAGGGAATTGCCATCGAGATACAGCACCCCGGGCGGCAGCGAAAACTGCGCCTTCAGGGGCGCCAGGACATCGGCCTGGTCAGCGGCCACGCATTCGTCACGGGTGCGCATATTCGTCGGAACAAGAAGCTTGGGGGGAGCTTCATACTAGCAGCGGCCCGTCCGGCCTGCATTGCAAATTCCCCATGACAACCGCGCTTTTTTGCATGATTATGCGAGACATTGGAGACAAATTCGCAAGATATTCGAAATATGACCTTGGACACGATAGATCTCAAGATGCTGGCCCTGCTGCAGAAAGAGGGACGGTTAAGCAACCAGCAACTGGCCGAGCGCGTGGCGCTCTCGCCATCGGCCTGTCTGCGGCGGCTGCGCGCACTGGAAGACAGCGGCGTCATCCTGGGCTATCAGGCCATCGTGGATCCGGCGCGCACGGGCCAGCCCTTCGAGGCCATCGTGCATGTCAGCCTGGATCAATCCCAGCCGGGCTGGCACGAGGCCTTCGTGGCCCATCTGGCCGACTGGCCCGAGGTGCGCGAAGCCAGCATCGTGACCGGCGCCAGCAACTACATCCTGCAAGTGCGCACGGCGGACCTGCAGGCGTTTTCGGGCTTCGTGGTGGACAAGCTCAATCGCGTGCACGGCGTGCGCGAGATCTGCTCGCACATCGTGATGCGCAAAATAAAAACGCCAGGCCAGCCGTCGCCCCGAGGGTGACAGGCCGTCCTGGCGCCGGCGCCGTTCAGCAGCAGGCGATGCGCTTGCCGCCGCCGTAACGGGCGCTCTGCCGCTCGCGGAAGAACGCTTCGTAACTCATCGGCTCCTGGTCGGGATGCGTGCGGCGCATATGCTCGACATAGTTCTGGTAGTCGGGCACGCCGACCATCAAACGCAGCGTCTGGCCCAGGTAGCGGCCGGCGGTGCTGGCCGCCTGGCCCATGTTGGCAAATAGCATATGCGCCTCCCTGTCAGTGCGAGCTCGCCGCGGCGGGCGTGGCGGGCATGGGTTGATACGGCGTTTCCTGGGCGGTGGGCTTGTTGCTGCCGCGCGCGCGGATCACCGAGCGGATGCCGAAGACCACCACGCTGAGCACCACCAGCATGAAGATGCCGCACAGGCCGGCGTTGATGTAGTCGTTCAGGACCACGCGGCCCATCTCCTGCAAGGACTTGGCCGGCGCCAGGACCTTGCCTTCGGCGATGGCGGCGTTGTACTTGGAGGCATGCGCCAGGAAGCTCACCTTGGGATCCGTGTCGAAGATCTTCAGCCAGCCGGCGGTCAGCGTGCAGGCCAGCAGCCAGATGGTCGGCAGGATGGTGACCCAGGCGTAGCGGTCGCGCTTCATCTTGAACAGCACCACCGTGCCCAGCATCAGCGCCACGGCGGCCAGCATCTGGTTGGCGATGCCGAACAGCGGCCACAGCGTATTGATGCCGCCCAGCGGATCGACCACGCCCTGGTGCAGGAAGTAGCCCCAGGCCGCCACGCACAGGCCGGTGGCGATCAGGTTGGCCGGCAGGGACTCGGTGCGCTTGAGCGAGGGCACGAAGGTGCCCAGCAGATCCTGCAGCATGAAGCGGCCCGCGCGGGTGCCGGCATCCACGGCCGTCAGGATGAACAAGGCCTCGAACAGGATGGCGAAGTGATACCAGAAAGCCATCATGGACGGGCCGCCCAGCGCCTGGTGCAGGATGTGCGCCATGCCCACGGCCAGCGTGGGCGCGCCGCCGGCGCGCGAGATGATGGTGCTCTCGCCGACGTCCTTGGCCGTCTGGACCAGCTCGGCCGGCGTGATCACGAAGCCCCAGCTGGAGACGACCTGGGCCACCTGGTCCGGCGTGGTGCCGATCACGGCGGCCGGGCTGTTCATGGCGTAGTAGATGCCCGGTTCGATCACGCAGGCGGCGACCAGGGCCATGATGGCCACGAAGGACTCCATCAGCATGCCGCCGTAGCCGATATAGCGGGCCTGGGTTTCGTTCTCGATCAGCTTGGGCGTGGTGCCCGAGGAGATGAGCGCATGAAAGCCCGACACCGCGCCGCAGGCGATGGTGATGAACAGGAAGGGGAAGAGATTGCCCGACCACACCGGGCCGGAGCCGTCGACGAACTTCGTCAGCGCCGGCATCTTCAGGTCCGGGGCCACGAACAGGATGCCGATGGCCAGGCCGACGATGGTGCCGATCTTCAGGAAGGTCGACAGGTAGTCGCGCGGAGCGAGCAGCAGCCACACGGGCAGCACGGCGGCAACGAAGCCGTAGCCGATCAGCACCCAGGTCAGGCCCACGCCGTCGAAGTCGAAGTGCGGCGCCCAGGTCGGGCTTTCGGCGACATTCTGGCCGAAGATAATGGCGGCCATGAGCAGCACGAAGCCGACGACGGAGATCTCGCCGATGCGGCCGGGCCGGATATAGCGCAGGTAGATCCCCATGAAAATGGCGATGGGCACGGTGGCGGCGACGGTGAAAGTCCCCCAGGGCGAGTGCGTCAGGGCCTTGACCACGATGAGGGCCAGCACCGCCAGGATGATGACCATGATCATGAAAGCGCCGAACAGCGCGATCACGCCCGGGACGGTGCCCAGTTCTTCCCTGACCAATTCGCCCAGCGACCGGCCGTCGCGGCGCGTGGAGATGAACAGGATGGTGAAATCCTGCACCGCGCCGGCGAAGACCACGCCGGCCAGGATCCACAGCATGCCGGGCAGATAGCCCATCTGGGCGGCCAGCACGGGCCCGACCAGGGGGCCGGCGCCAGCGATGGCGGCAAAGTGGTGGCCGAACAGCACGTGCTTGTTGGTGGGCACGTAGTCCAGGCCGTCGTTGTACTTCCAGGCCGGCGTCATCCGCGTGCCGTCGAGCTGGAACACCTTGTCGGCAATGAAACGGCTGTAATAGCGATAGGCGATGAGATAAACGCAGACGGCGGCGATCACCACCCAAAGCGCATTGACGGTCTCGCCACGGGCCAGAGCGACGGTGCCGAGCGCGAACGCGCCCAGTATCGCCACGGCCACCCAGACCAAATGCTGGCCCAGTCCCTTGCTGGTATGCATAGAGCTCCTCCTGCAGGCTGATCGCGATCTGTCGATCCGTGAGGCGGGTCTGCCTTGCCTGCTGTGTTGTCATGGAGCGGCCGATAGGCCGCCCGCCCGGTTCGGGCGGGCAATAGTATTTCCATTCGCGGCACGGCAGACAAGCGCGCCATTACGCAGTCCGGCTAAGTACTACTACGTAGTGGGGACGCAGCACCTTCCCAAGCGGTTCCCCAATTTCGGCGAAAATGCCCGAAAAAGCAATCCCTGCCCCGCCCCCCATGAAACTCCGATCCAAGATCCTCCTGCTGGCGGTCGTCCCCCTGCTGGCGGCCGTCAGCGCCATCGCCCTGGGCATCACCATGCAGACGCTGGAGCTCGCGCGGCACCAGAAAGAAGTCCTGCGCGCGGCCTGGATAGACACCAAGGAGGCCGAGCTGCGCCACTATGTGCGGCTGGCCTACAGCGCCATCGCGCCGCTCCTGCACGGGCCGGACACGCCCGAGGCGCGCGCCCGCGCCCTGGAGACGCTGTCCAAGATGGAGTTCGACCGCGACGGCTACTTCTTTGTCTACAGCATGCAGGGCATAAGCCTGATGCACCCGCGTCAGCCCGAATTGGTCGGACGCAATCTGCACGAGATGCGCGACCGCGACGGCAATTGGGTCATCCAGGACCTGCTGGCCGCCGCCCACGCCGGCGGCGCGGCCGGCAGCCCCATCCGCTATCTCTGGGAAAAACCCTCCGTGCACGAGACGGTGCGCAAGCTGGGCTATGTCATGGAAATCCAGCCCTGGGGCTGGATGATAGGCACCGGCATCTATATCGACGATGTCCAGCAGACGCTGGCCCAGGTCGACGCGGCCGTGCAGAGCAGCATCAGCGAAATGATCCGCTGGGTGGGCGGCATTTCGGCGCTTTGCCTGGTGTTCGTGGCGGTCTGCGGCCTGGCGCTGAACATCAGCGACCACCGCCAATCCGATGCCAAGCTGCGCCTGCTGGCGCGCCAGGTGGTGCGCAGCCAGGAAGACGAGCGCGCCCGCCTGTCGCGCGAGCTGCACGACGGATTGAGCCAGGTGCTGGTGTCCATCAAGCTGCAGCTGGAGGCGGCGCGGGCGCGCCTGAAACGCGCGCCCGCCGACGCCGCGCACACCGTCGACCCGCTGCTCGACGGCGCCCTGGGCCGCCTGAACGGCGCCGTGGGCGAGGTGCGCCGCATCTCGCACAATCTGCGCCCCACGCTGCTGGATGACCTGGGGCTGCCGGCCGCGCTGGAGCATCTCACGCGCGAACGCTGGGAAACGCCGCGGGGTCCGCTGGATGCGCGGCTGCGGGTGGAGGGCGCGCCCGAACCCCTGCCCGAAAACCAGGCCACGGCCTTCTTCCGCCTGGCGCAAGAGGCGCTGGCCAATGCCTTGCGCCATGCGCAGGCCAACCATGTCGAGATGCGCCTGCGCTACGCGCCCGGGCAGACCGAACTCATCATCCACGACGATGGCCGCGGTTTTGATCTGCACGCCGTGCGCGACGATCCGCGCGACGGCATCGGCTTGCACAATATGAATGAACGCATGGCGGCCCTGGGCGGAGAGCTTTTCATCCAGAGCGGCCGGCAAGGCACGACGCTGCATGCCCGGCTGCCGCGCGCGGCCGTCAAGGAGGCCTTTGCATGACCCCTTCGCGTATCCTGCTGATCGACGATCACGCCCTTGTGCGCGATGGCCTGAAGCTGCATCTTGAATCCCACCCCTGGCTCACCGTCGTCGGCGAGGCCGACAACGCCCAGGCCGCCCTCGACCTGCTGGCCCGCTGCCCGCCCCATGAGCTGCCCGACCTGGTGCTGCTCGATCTCTATATGCGCGGCATAGACGGCCTGGAGCTGGCCAGGCTGCTGCACGAGCGCTATCCGCAGATCGCGGTCCTCATCCTGTCCATGCACGACAACGTCGAGTACATGCTGCAGGCCGTGCGCGCCGGCGCGCGCGGCTATCTGCTCAAGGACGAGCCCGCCGAAGACATCCTCACGGCCATCAAGACCGTGTCCGCCGGACGCAATTATTTCAGCGCGCGCGTGGCCATGAAGCTGGCCCAGAGCTGCGCGCCGGCCTCCCTGCTCACCCAGCGCGAGCGCGAAATCCTGCGCCACATCGGCCTGGGACAGGCCAACAAGCAGATCGCCCAGGCGCTCAATCTTTCCGTGCGCACGGTGGAGACCCACCGCCAGAACCTCAAACGCAAGCTGGGCATCGAAGGCCAGGCCGAGCTCATCAAATACGCCATCGAGCATCGCCTGCCCTGACATCGGGCCCGCCGACGCCTGCCCCGCAAGATGCGACCTGGCGGTCACGCCCGGTCGCCCGCTTGCCTGCTACGCTTGCGGCTGCAAGCCACACCCGATACCGACATGCCCCTGCAACACGACCCCGAAGAACTCGCCGCCTGGCTGCGGCTGTCGCTGGAACCCGGCGTGGGCCCGGTCACGGCCTGCGGCCTGCTGCGCGCCTTCGGCCTGCCCCAGGCGCTTTATGCGCAAAGCGCCGGCGCCCTGGCCCGGCAGTTGCCTCAGCCCCTGGCCGTCCAGCTGGCCGCCGACGCCGCGCCCGCGGTGCAAGCCCTGGTCCAGCGCGGCCTCGAATGGGCGGCGGCCGATGATCACTACATCCTGACCCTGGCCGACCCGGCCTATCCGCAATCGCTGCTCAGCATCACGGATCCGCCGGTGCTGCTCTACGTCAAGGGCCGACCCGAGCTGCTCAACCGCCCGACGCTGGCCGTCGTGGGCGCGCGCAACGCCACCCCCATGGGCGCGCAGAACGCCCGCGCCTTTGCCCGCCACCTCGCCGCCCATGGCTGGTGCGTCGCCAGCGGCCTGGCCCTGGGCATAGACGCCGCCGCGCACGAGGGCGCGCTGGCCGCCGGCCCTGGCGGCGGCGGCACCGTGGCGATCCTGGGCACGGGCGTGGACCGCGTCTACCCGGCGGGCAACCGCCAACTGGCCCATGCCATCGCGGCCGGCGGCGCTCTGGTCTCGGAGTTCGCGCTCGGCACGGGCGCCCAGGCCCATCATTTCCCGCAGCGCAATCGCCTGGTGGCCGGCCTGTCGCGCGGCGTGCTGGTCGTGGAGGCGGCGCGCCAAAGCGGCTCGCTCATCACGGCGCGCCTGGCCGGCGAGAACGGCCGCGAGGTGTTCGCCATCCCGGGCTCCATCCATTCGCCGCTGTCGCGCGGCTGCCATGCGCTCATCCGCCAAGGCGCCAAGCTGGTCGAGACCGCGCAGGACATCACCGACGAACTGGGCTCGCCCCAGCGCGCGCCGCGTCAGCCGGCGCCGGCCGCGCCGCCGCAAAGCGCGGCGCTCGATGCGCTGGGCTACGACCCGCAACATCTCGATTCCCTGGCCGCAGGCAGCGGCATCGATGCCGCCGCGCTTGCCGCCCAGCTCACCGAACTGGAAATCGAAGGCTGGGTGGCGCGCCTGGACGATGGGCGCTACCAGCGGCTCAAATAGGCGCGGCGCCGCGTTTCGCCGCCGGCGCATGGGTGGTCTACACTTGGACAACAAGCGCTACACCATCAGGAACAGACATGCCTTTGCCCACCCGCGTCAAGATTGTCGAAGTCTCCCCCCGTGACGGTCTGCAGAACGAAAAAGACTTCGTTCCCACCGATATCAAAGTCGAATTGGTCAATCGCCTGAGCGCGGCGGGTTTCCCCAATGTCGAGGCGGCCTCCTTTGTATCGCCCAAATGGGTGCCGCAGATGGCCGACGGCGCCGAACTGATGGCGCGCATCGAGCGCCGCCCCGGCACGATCTATTCCGTCCTCACGCCCAATCTCAAGGGCCTGGAAGGCGCGTTGGCCGCCAAGGCCGATGAAATCGTCATCTTCGGCGCGGCCAGCGAAGCGTTTTCGCAGAAGAACATCAATTGCTCCATCGCCGAATCCATCGCCCGCTTCGAGCCGGTCGCCGAGGCGGCCCGCGCCGCCGGCCTGCGCGTGCGCGGCAGCATCAGCTGTGCGCTGGGCTGCCCCTATCAGGGCGAAGTGCCGATCTCCAGCGTGGTGGACGTGGCGCGCCGCTTCAAGGCCCTGGGCTGCGATGAAATCGACGTGGCCGACACCATAGGCGTGGGCACGCCGCGCCGCGTGCGCGAAGTCATGAGCGCGGTCAGCGCCGTGATGGATCCTTCCGGCCTGTCCGGCCATTTCCACGACACCTATGGCCAGGCGCTGGCCAACATCCTCGCGGCGATGGAGACGGGCATCGCGATTTTCCACAGCTCGGTCTCCGGCCTGGGCGGCTGCCCCTATGCCAAGGGCGCCACCGGCAACGTGGCCACCGAGGACGTGCTCTACATGCTGCGCGGCCTGGATATCGATACCGGCATCGATTTCGACGCCGTGGTGGACATCGGCCAATGGATGGCCGCCAAGCTGGACCGCAAGGGTTCGAGCCGCGCCGGCAACGCCATTGCGGCCAAGCGCCAAGGCTGAGGCGGGCGGTCCGCGCCGTATCCCGCCCCATACCGCCGTGACCGCCAACGCTCCATCGCCCCAAGCGCGCGCCGATCTCCTGCAAGAGATCGGCCCGCTGCCGCTCAATGGCCAGGCCTGGCCCGACTGGGTCCGCATCCTGACCTGGATCGTCCTGGCCATCATCGGCCTGGAGCTGCTCAACAGCGCCATCGGGCTGCCGCCGGGCCGCATCAACATGCCGCTGGCCGCTGGCGTCGCGCTGGCCTTTTTGGGGCTGGCCCTGGTGTCCTGGCATATGCAGGTGTCGATCACCACCATCGACGACCGCGGCCTGCACCAGAGCTGGTTCACGCGGCGCGACGTCGCCTGGGATGACATTCAGTCCGCCCGCTTCCTGCCCTGGCTGTTCTCCAAGCGCCTGGTGGTCGTCACGCGCCAGGGCCGCCCGGTGGTCTTCCAGGCCGGCACGCGCGAGCTGCAAGCCGCCTTCGGCAAGATCTCGCGGCTGTACCGCCCCGGCGGCTGACGGTCAGCGTATCGGCAGCGCGTACATCAGGCCGCCCTGGTTCCATTGCGCATTCAGGCCGCGGGCGATCTTCAGCGGGCTGCCCTGGCCGACATTGCGCTCGAAGCTCTCGCCATAATTGCCCACCTGCTTGATGATGTTGTAGGCCCACTTTTCGTCCAGGCCCAGATTGGCGCCCGCGCCCGGCACCACGCCCAGGATGCGGCGGATGTTGGGATTCTCGCTCTTGGCCTGCTCGTCCACATTGGCCGAGGTCACGCCGTACTCCTCGGCTTCTATCATGGCCGACAGCGACCAGCGCACCACGTTCAGCCAGGCGTCGTCGCCCTGGCGCACGAAGGGGCCCAGCGGCTCCTTGGAGATGATCTCGGGCAGCACGACGTAGTCATCGGGCTTTTCCAGCTTGGAGATGCGAATCGAGGCCAGGCCCGAGGCATCGGTGCTGAAGACATCGCAGCGGCCCGCGGCAAAGGCATTGACCACTTCGTTGAAGGTCTCGATCACGACCGGCTTGTAGCTGACCTTGTTGGCGCGCGCCCAATCGGCCAGGGTGTTTTCGTTGGAGGTGCCGGTCTGCAGGCAGATGGTGGCGCCATTGAGTTCCTTGGCGCTCTTGACGCCGAGTTTCTTGGGCACCAGAAAGCCCTGGCCGTCATAGAAGTTGATGCCGGCATGGATGATGCCCAGCGCGGTATCGCGCTGCTGCGTCACCGTGGTGTTGCGCGTCAGCACGTCGACTTCGCCGGATTGCAGCGCGGTGAAGCGCTGCTGCGAATTCAGCGGCACGATCTTGAACTTGCCGGCATCGCCGAATACGGCCGCCGCCACGGCGCGGCAGAGATCGACGTCCAGGCCGCGCCAGACGCCCTGGGCGTCTGGCGCCGAAAAACCCGCGAAACCCGTGGTCGTGCCGCACACCACGGCGCCGCGCTTCTTGACCACGTCCAGCGTGGCGGCTTGCGCGCTTTGCAGGCCGGCCAAGGACAGGGCGGCAAACGCCGCCAGAGCTGCAATCTTCATACCGTACTCCTCTCGTTACCCAGCATGGCGCGCCTGGCGCCGAAACGTCCGCAAGCGTACCCAGAAGCGGCGCGCGGGCAAAATAAGCCGCGCGCATTCCGATATAGCCGCGATGCCTAAGGCCGCCCCCTAGGCGGCCAACGAGATCGATACCGGCTCATTGGCCTGGCAGGCATCCAGGGCCCGCGCCAGGCGCTTGACGCCCAGGGCGATCTTCTCTTCGTTCATGGTGGCGAAGGACATGCGCATGGCAAAGGCGTCCGCCTTGGATTCATCGGCATAGAAGGCCTTGCCGGGCACATAGACCACTTCTTTCTCGATGGCGTAGGGCAGCAGGCGCGTGGCGTCGATATCGCCGGTCAGGCGCGCCCAGAAGAACATGCCCCCCTGGGGCTTGGAGAAGGTGACGCGGCCCGGCAGCTCGCGCGCCAGCGCATCGGCCAGCGCGTCGCAGCGCAGGCCATAAGCCTGGCGGATACGCGGGACATGGTGGGCGTAATGGCCATCGGCCAGGTACTGCGCGACGATTTCCTGTATCCAGGCCGAGCAGGCCATGTCGTCGGCGGCCTTGGCGCTCACGCAGCGGCGGCGCACCTCGGCCGGCGCGACCATCCAGCCGATGCGCAGGCCCGGCGCCATGGTCTTGGACATGCTGGAGATATAGACGACCCATTTGCGCTGCTCGGCGTCGGCCAGCGCGGCGATGGGCGGCACCGCCTCGCCCGAGAAACGCAGCTCGCCGTAGGGATCGTCCTCGACGATGAGAAAACGGTGTTTGACCGCCAGCTCCAGCAGGCGCAGGCGGCGCTCGCGGCTGATGGTCGCGCCACAGGGATTGGAAAACGACGCCACCACGCAGACCATCTTGGGCTTGACCCGGGCGGCCAGCTCGTCCAGCGCGTCGATGTCTATGCCTTGCGGGCCGGAGTCGACGGTATGGACGTTGGCGCCGGTGTACAGCATGGCCTGCACCGAGTTCGGGAAGGCCGGGCTTTCGATAATGGCGTTATCGCCCTTTTGCAGCATGACGCGGGCCAGCAGGGCCAGCGACTGCTGCGACCCGCCGGTGACGGCCAGCTCGGTGTCCGGATCGCAGCGCAGCCCGCGCTCGGCCGACAGCCGGGCCAGTTCATGGCGCAGGCTGGCCTGGCCGTCGATATTCGAATACTGCAGGCAAGCGCCCAGGCGGGCCAGGACCTGGGTCGATGCCGCGGACAGGCCGGCGACGTCGAAGAGTTCCTGGGCCGGATAGCCGCCAGCCATGGAAATCGTGCCCGCGCGCATGGCGTAGGGCATGAGGGAGCGGATGGGCGGGATATAGGGCGCCTGAAACGGCGCGGCAAAGGCGTACTCGGTTGCGGCGAAGGACATGAGAGCGGAACGGAGGCGATCCCCGTCACATGGCGGCACGGCCAACCCTGGCCGCGCTTGCGAGGCGCCAAGCAACGATGGCTTAATTCTTGAAACATGAAGTGCTGCGTCGATTCTATGCCCGCGGCGCACGCCGGGCAACGCGGCGCCGCCCGGCCGCTGCCCGGCGGACCTAAACTATGGCGCAAAGGCCGCAATCCGGACCGTCAACCACGAGAACTCCGCATGACCGATACCATGGCCACACGCCTGGCCGCCCTCGAACAACGCATCGCCCAGGCCTGCGAGCGCGCCGGCCGCCCGGCCGGCAGCGTCCAGCTGCTGCCGGTGAGCAAAACCTTCGACGCCGAGGCCGTGCGCGAGGCCGCCGCCCTGGGCCTGCGCCGTTTCGGCGAAAACAAAACCCAGGAGATCCGCCAGAAGGCCGATCCGCTGGCCGACCTGGGCCTGTCCTGGGTGATGATCGGCCACCTGCAGACCAACAAGGCCAAGGATGTCGTGCGCGACGTCGCCGAGGTCCAGTCGCTGGACCGCCAGGAGCTGGCCGATGCCTTGCAGCGCCGGCTGGAGCCGGCCGGCCGCAGCCTGGATGTCCTCATCCAGGTCAAGACCTCGCCCGAGCCGAGCAAATTCGGCCTGCCGCCCGAAGCCCTGCCCGGCTTGCTGGCGCATCTGCGCCAGGCCTGCCCGGCGCTGCGCGTGCAGGGCCTGATGACCATGGCGGTCAACTCGGACGACAGCGCCGCGGTGCGCGCCTGCTTTCGCCGCCTGCGCGAGCTGCGCGAGCGGCACGCCACGGCCGAACTGCCGCTGGCGCGCCTGTCCATGGGCATGAGCGGCGACTTCGAGATCGCCATCGAGGAGGGATCGACCGAGGTGCGCATCGGCAGCGCGCTGTTCGGCGCGCGCAGCTACGCGATCTGAGGCAAGACAGGCGGCAAGGGCGGCGGCATAATGTGCCCCGTAAAGGCGCGGGACCGCGCCGATAACGATAATTTCCCGCAAGGAGACAAGCCATGCACAAGCATGCCAAGCGCCTGCTGGCGTTTGCCGCCCTGGGCTTTGCCGCCGCCGCCTCGGCGCAAAGCTGGCCCACCCAAGCCGTGCGCTGGATCGTGCCCTACCCGGCCGGCGGCGGCGCCGACGTCGTGGCGCGCAGCGTGGCCAGCGGCCTCGAAAAACCGCTGGGCCAGACCCTCGTGGTCGAAAACCGCCCCGGCGCGGCCACCATCATCGGCGCCACCGCCATCGCCCAGGCCGAACCCAATGGCTACATGATAGGCACGGCCGACTCCGGCACCCTGGCCTTCAATCCCTCGCTCTATGCCAAGCTGTCGTATGACCCGGCGAAGTTCAGCTATATCGGCGGCATCGCGCGCTTCCCGCTGCTGCTGGCCGTCAATGCCAACTCGCCCTTCAAGACGGTCAACGACGTCCTGCAGGCCGCGCGCAAAGAGCCGGGCAAGCTGACCGCCGCCTCGGCCGGCGCGGGCTCGCCCCACCACCTGGCGCTTGAACTCTTCAAGCAGCGCGCCAACGTCAACATCCTGCACGTGCCCTACAAGGGCGCCGCTCCCGCCATCCAGGACCTGCTGGGCGGCCAGGTCGACGTGATGTTCATCGACCTCGCGGCCGGCCTGCCCAATGTCAAGGCCGGCAAGCTGCGCGTGCTGGCCTCGGCCACGCCCTCGCGCCTGAAGGCCCTGCCCGACGCGCCCACCATGGCCGAGCAAGGCGTGCCCGACTTCACGGCCTACGCCTGGCAAGGCCTGGTCGGCCCGGCCGGCCTGCCCAAGCCGGTGATGGACAAGCTGTCGGCCGAACTCCAAAACACCCTCAAGTCCGAGGCGGTGTCGCAAAAGCTCAACGACATGGGCGTCGAACCCATGCCCATGGGCCCGCAGGACTTCAAGGCCTTTGCCGAAGGCGAGCGCGCCGCCTGGGCCGAGGTCATCAAGAAGGCCAACATCCATCTCGAATAAGCCGCCGGTTCCCATGGAAAAAAATAACGGCCCGTCGGGCCGTTATTTTTTTCGCATCAGTGTTTCATGTGGCCATGGTCCATGCCCGGGTTGTGGCTCACCGGCTTGACCTTGAAATTGACCTGGACCTCGCCGGCCTTCTCGAACTTCAGCGTGGCGGGCACGGTGCCGCCCTCGGCGAAGGGCGTCTTCAATTTGAGGAACATGACGTGATAGCCGCCCGGCCTGAGCTCGACCTTGCCGTCGGCCGGCACCTCGATGCCGCCGTCGACCTCGCGCATGCGCGCCATGCCGTTTTCATTCTTGACGGTGTGCAGCTCCACGCGCTCGGCGGCCGCCGATGACACCGACACCAGGCGATCCGGCGTCTTGGCGTCGTTTTCGATCTCCAGATAGCCCGCGCCGTTTTCCTGGCCGGGGGCCGAGGCCCGCACCCACAGATCATCCACCTCGATCTGGCCGACCTTGTAGTCCGCGGCCATGGCCGTCGCGCCCGTAGTCAAGGCCAGCGCGGCCGCAAGGACGAGCTTACGCAAAGTCATCGCATTACTCCAAAGCAAAGCCGGCGCCTGGCCGGCGGGTTACAGGGCCTGTCCCTGGCGCTTGCGCACCAGGGCGCGGGCGGCGGCCAGAACGGCGTCCGTCAGGGCCACCATGGCCTGGGAGTTTACCCGCCAATGCTGCCAGAAGAGGGGCACGTCTTCCCAGGCGCGGGCGCGCAGAGGCACCAGGCGGCCGCTGTCCAGATCCTCCTTGATGAGCGGCAGCGGATTCATGGTCCAGCCCAGCCCGTCCAGCGTGGCCTGCACGAAGGCGCGGCTCGACGGCACCCACCAGACCGGCGGCTGCCAGGGCTCGCGGCCCATGATGCGGCGGGCGAACCGGGCCTGCAGCCCGTCCTTGCGGTTGAACACCAGCACCGGCGCCTGGGCCAGGGTGCGCGCATTGACGCCCTGGGAAAAATGGCGCGCCTGGAAGCCGGGCGAACAGGTGGCCACGTAGCGCATGCTGCCCAGGGGATGGATGCGGCAGCCCTGCACCGGCTCGGCCAGCGTGGTCACCGCGCCCAGCACGGCGCCATTGCGCAGCAGGGTCGCGGTGTGGTCCTGGTCTTCGGACTGCATGTCCAGGGTGGCGCGCGACCGGGCGGCAAAGCGCGTGGCGGCGTCGACGAACCAGGTCTCCAGGCTGTCATGGTTGACGGCCACGGGGATGCTCGCCTGCGTGATCTCGTCCTCGGCCACGCCCAGGCGCAGCAAGGCATCGTGCTCCAGCAAGGCGGTTTGTTCGGCCAGCTGGACCAGCACCTGGCCATCGGGCGTGGCCCGCGCCGGCACCGTGCGCTGCACCAGCAGGCGGCCGCTGCGGTCCTCCAGCGTCTTGATGCGCTGCGACACCGCCGACGGCGTGATATGCAGGGCCGCCGCGGCGCGCTCGAAACTGCCTTCGCGCACGACGGCGGCCAGGGCGCGCAGATGATCGTGGTCCAGTCTCATGGCCAGGGTAGCCGCTCCGATTAAGTTTTACTTAAGATGGTTAATCAAAATTAGCTGTATTTCACTGCCAAGGCAAGCCAGAATGACCTCATCCCGGCTGCGGCGCCTCGCCCGGCCGGTTTTCATTCCAGGCTGCAAACGATGTTCACGCTCACCTTTCCCGCCTTCTTCACCGCCTGGGCCAGCGGCACCGCCACCGGCCTGGGGCTGTTTGCCGTGGTCGGCGCCCAAAGCGCCTTCGTCCTGCGGCAGGGGCTGATGCGCGCGCACGTCATGACCGTGCTGGCGACCTGCGCGCTGGTGGACGCGGTCTTCATCTTCGGCAGCGTCTGGGGCCTGCAGCGCCTGACCGAATGGGTGCCGGGCCTGACCCGGGCCATTCTCTGGTTCGGCGTGGCCTTCCTGGCCTGGTACGGTCTGCAATCGGCGCGCCGCGCCTACAAGGGCGGTTCGCTGGCCCATTGCCGCGAAGCCGTGCCGTCGCGCGGCGCGGCCCTGCTGGGCGCGCTGGGCTTCTCGCTGCTCAACCCGCATTTCTGGCTCGACATGGTGGTGGTGGGGTCGCTGGCCCACGGTTTCGCCGAAGCGCGCCCGGCCTTCGCCGTGGGCGTGCTGACGGCCTCGGTGCTGTGGCTGGCCGTGCTGGGCGTGGGCTCGCGCCTGTTCGCGCCCTTTTTCAGCCATGCACGGGCCTGGCGCGTGCTGGACGGCATCATCGCCGTCGTGATGCTGGTCCTGGCGGTCTCCCTGGCCACGGGCGACCTGGGCGGCTAATTCTGTCCCTATAATGGGACTCCCCATCCTGTCACGGTCGCCGTTGCGGCCCTCCAGCCCATGCGAGGAACCCGAGAGCAACGCCTGCCCTCCCTGGCCGCCATCCAGGCCTTCGAGGCCGCCGCCCGTCTGGGCGGCTTTGAACCCGCCGGCGCCGAACTGGGCGTCACCGCCAGCGCCATCGGCAAGCGCATCGGCACCCTGGAGGCCCAGCTCGATACCGTGCTGTTCGTGCGCGGCCGGCGCGGCGCCACGCTGACCCCGGCCGGCCGCGAATATCTCGAACAGGTGCGCAGCGCCCTGGGACAGCTGTCGGCCGCCGCGCTCAAGGCGCGGGCCGAGCCCCCCACGGAACTGCTGCGCGTGGTCTCCACCCCCACCTTCGCCCGGCAGGTCCTCATCCCCTATCTGCCCGAGTTCACCGACCGCCATCCCCAGGTCGACCTGGAGATCCTGTTCTCGGTGCCCTATCTCGAGATCGCCCCGCCCAATGCCGATCTCTGGATACGCTTCGGCAATGGCCAGTATCCGGGCCTGCATGTCCAGCAGCTGACCGACGACGAAGTCTTCGCCGTGTGCTCCCCGGGCTACCAGAAGCGCCATGGGCCCTTCGAGCGGCCCGGGGACCTGGCCCGCGCGGCCCTGCTGCGCTGCCCCATGGAGCCCTGGCGACCCTGGTTCGACCGGGCCGGGCTGGGCTGGCCCGAGCCCACGAAGGGCGTCTGGCTGGTGGACCTGGGCATGGTGCTGGCCGCCGCCCATGCCGGCCAGGGCGTGGCGCTGGGCCGCAAGACCCTGGCCGCCGAGTGGCTTAACGAGGGCAAGCTCGTGCGGCTCTTCGATGTGACCTCGCGCGGCGAGTTCCAGTACTACCTCTGCCATGAGCAGCGCCGGCCCCTGCAAGGCGGGGCGCGCGCCTTCGCCGACTGGATCGCCGGCGTCTGCGCCCATATCGCCCGCCGTTGAGCCCATCACCGGAAAATAATTCCGGCACCCATCGGAATTCCCCTCCGATTGGGCCCCTTTCTTCTAGGGATTTACGAGAAAACGGCGGCGAATATAAGTTTCGCGTAAGCATTAAAGACCAGAGTACCGAGCTCAAAGAGGAGAGCGCCCGCGACGCAGCACGACAAGAGTGGCGCAAAGAACTGGTTTTTTCGCAGTCGGACCAACCACGGCCAAAATCACATTAGTGTGGACGGTCCCCATGCCAATCACAACGGAGACATCATGGACTTTCGTTTGAAGCTGCTTGCCGGTACCCTGACGCTCGCCCTCTCGGCGGGAGCCTACGCGGCAGACCCCATCAAGATCGGCGTGGCCGGTCCCTACACCGGCGGTTCTTCTTCCATGGGCGTGAGCATGCGCGACGGCGTGCGCCTGGCCATCGAAGAAATCAACAAGAACGGCGGCGTGCTCGGCCGCCAGCTGGTCGGCGTCGAGCGCGACGACGAAGCCAAGAACGAACGCGGCGTGCAGATCGCCCAGGAGCTCATCAACAAGGAGCGCGTGGTCGCCACGGTGGGCTACATCAACACCGGCGTGGCCCTGGCCTCGCAGCGCTTCTACCAGGACGCCAAGATCCCGGTGATGAACAACGTCGCCACCGGCAGCGTGATCACCCACCAGTTCAAGGCGCCGGAGTACCCGGACAACTACGTCTTCCGCAACGCGGCGCATGACAGCATCCAGGCGCCCATGATCGTCGAAGAGGCCGTCGCCCGCCGCGGCTTCAAGAAGGTCGCCATCCTGGCCGACTCGACCAACTACGGCCAGCTCGGCCGCGAAGACCTCGAAAAAGCCCTGGCCTCCAAGGGCATCAAGCCCGTGGCCGTCGAGAAGTTCAACATCAAGGACGTGGACATGACGGCCCAGCTGCTCAAGTCCAAGGAAGCCGGCGCCGAAGCCGTCCTGACCTACGGCATCGGCCCCGAACTGGCCCAGATCGCCAACGGCATGGCCAAGCTCGGCTGGAAGGTGCCCATCATCGGCAGCTGGACGCTGTCCATGGCGAACTACATCGACAACTCCGGCGCCAACGGCGAAGGCGCGCGCATGCCGCAAACCTTCATCCAGGATCCGGACACGCCGCGCCGCAAGGCTTTCATCGACGCCTACCTGGCCAAGTTCAAGCCCAAGAACAACCGCATCGACTCTCCGGTGTCGGCGGCCCAGGGCTATGACTCCATCTACCTGCTGGCCGCGGCCATCAAGCAGGCGGGCAGCACCGAAGGTCCCAAGGTGCGCGAAGCCCTGGAAAACCTCCAGACCCCGGTCGAGGGTGTGGTGATGACCTACAACAAGCCCTTCAGCCACGACAACCACGACGCCATCACCGAGAAAGAAGTCGTGATCGGCGAGGTCAAGGGCGGCCGGGTCGTCAAGGCCAAGTAATACACAAGCTGTCTACCGCAGCGCGGGCCCGCACGGGCCCGCGCGGTATCCGCTCGGCGCGCGGGCCGGGGTTCTCACTGCGCATACATGATGATTCTTCTACAGCTTATCTACAGCGGTATCGCGCTGGGCATGATCTATGCCGTCATAGCGTTCGGATATCAGCTCACCTTTGCCACATCCGGCACGCTCAACTTCGGCCAGGGGGAAGCCCTGATGCTGGGCGCGCTGGTCGGCCTGACGCTGGTGGGCCTGGGCGTGAACTACTGGGTCATGATTCCCATCGTCTGCGTCTTCGGTTTCCTGCAGGGCATGTTCGTCGAACGGGTCGGCGTGCGGCCGGCCATCAAGACGCGCTCCGAGTTCGGCTGGATCATGGCCACCATCGCCCTGGGCATCATCTTCCGCAACGTGGCCGAGAACGTCTGGGGCCGCGATGACCTGCGCTTTCCGTCGCCGCTGCCCGAGGCGCCGCTGAAGGTCCTGGGCGCCAATGTGCTGCCCATGGAACTGCTGGTGGTGTTCGGCGCGCTGGCCATGATGCTCCTGGTGGAGCTGTTCAACCGCAAGTCGATCTACGGCAAGGCCTTCGTCGCCACCTCCAATGATCGCGATGCCGCCGGCCTGATGGGGATCAGCACCGGTCTGGTCATCACCTTTTCCTACGCCATGTCGTCGCTGACGGCGGCATTCGCCGGCGTGCTCGTCGCGCCCCTCACCCTGACCGGCGCCACCATGGGCGCGGTGCTGGGCCTGAAGGCCTTCGCCGTGGCCATTATCGGCGGGCTGTCCAGCGGCATGGGCGTGGTCGTGGGCGGCCTCATCCTGGGCATCGCCGAGACCACCACCGGCTTCTATCTGTCGACCGGCTACAAGGATGTTCCCGGCCTCGTGCTGCTGCTCCTGGTGCTGACCTTCAAACCCGCCGGCCTGTTCGGCAAGACCGCGATCAAGAAGGTGTAAAGCCGATGAAACCCTTGCACCGTGTCCTGGCCGTCGTGGCCCTGGCCTGCCTGGCGGCCATCCCGCTGGGCGTGACCAACACCTATTATCTGCACCTCATCGAAACCATCATGATCTACTCGATCCTGCTGTTCGGGCTCGACATCGTGGTGGGTTATACCGGACAGGTATCGCTGGGCCATGCCGGCCTGTTCGGCGTCGGCTCCTACGTGGCCGGCGTGCTGGTCTTCCATCTACAGATGCCTATCTGGGTGACGCTGCCGGCGGCCATCGTCATCGCGGCGGCCTTCGGCGCCGTCCTGGCGCTGCCCGCGCTGCGCGTCACCGGCCCTTATCTGGCCATGGTGACGCTGGCCTTCGGCACCATCATCCAGATTCTCATCAACGAGATGACCTTCCTGACCGAAGGGCCGCTGGGCATCAAGATCAACAAGCCCGCCTTCGGCGGCCATGTGCTCGACAAACAGGAGTACTTCTGGCTCGTCGCCCTGCTGCTGGTGCTGTCGCTCATCGTGGTGCACCGCATCCTCAAGTCGCACCTGGGCCGCTCCTTCGAGGCCTTGCGCGACAGCCCTATCGCCTCGGATTGCATGGGCGTATC
The DNA here is from genome assembly GCF_000657795.2 of Bordetella pseudohinzii. Classification (GTDB taxonomy): domain Bacteria; phylum Pseudomonadota; class Gammaproteobacteria; order Burkholderiales; family Burkholderiaceae_B; genus Bordetella; species Bordetella pseudohinzii. The sequence goes on along the minus strand of NZ_JHEP02000004.1, from coordinate 243,575 downwards.
GGTCTACCGCCACAAGGTGATCGCCTTCGTGATCAGCGCCGGCTTCGCCGGCCTGGCCGGCGCGCTGTACTCGTATTCCGAGCAATACATCTCGCCCAATACCTACAACTTCGAACTCACCATCCTGTTCCTGCTGGCCATCATCATGGGCGGGCGCAAGACGCGCACCGGCGCCATCCTCGGCGCCTCCATCATCGTGCTGCTGCCCAAGATGCTGGATGACATCGGCACTTTCCGCCTGATCGCGCTGGCCGTCGCCATCCTGGTGACCGCGGGCTGCGCCGCGGCGGTGGCGCGCGGCCAGGCCCAGCCGCGGCGCGTGGCCGTGCCGGTCGTCGGCACCATCGCGCTGGCCGTGTTCGCCTATTGGCTGGATGCCGTCACCGACTGGCGACTGAGCATCTTCGGCGTGATGATTCTCTTTGTCGTGTACTACCTGCCCGACGGCATCGTGGGCTTCGTGCGCAACCTCTTCTTCTCGACCCGGCGCACGGCGCTGTCGGTCAAGACGGAACTCGCCAACCACGCCGACGCCGTGCCCGCGGCCGCGGCCGGCCCCGCCGAGACCCTGCTGCAGGCCCAGGGCGTGCTTATGCAGTTCGGCGGCCTGAAGGCGCTCAACCAGGTGGACCTGACCGTCAAGCGCGGCACCATCCACGGTCTGATCGGCCCCAACGGCTCGGGCAAGAGCACCATGATGAACGTCCTGACCGGCATCTACGTGCCCACGGCCGGCAGCGTGTCCTTCTCGGGCCGCTCGCTGGTGGGGCTGACGCCGGCCGACATCGCCGCCAATGGCGTGGCGCGCACCTTCCAGAACGTGCAGCTCTTCGGCGAGATGACGGCGCTGGAGAACGTGCTGGTGGGCCTGCACCACAGCTTCACGACCGGTCTGGCCAATATCGCGCTGCGCACCGCCCGCTGGAAGAACGAAGAACAGCAGGCGCGCGCCCGCGCCCTGGCGCTGCTGGAGTTCGTCGGCCTGGCCGAATACGCCGGCGAGGAGGCCCGCAACCTGCCCTATGGCAAGCAGCGGCTGCTGGAGATCGCCCGCGCGCTGGCCCTGGATCCGCAACTGCTGCTGCTGGACGAACCCGCCGCCGGCCTGACCGCGCCCGACATCGCCGAGCTGCTGGTCATCATCCGCAAGGTGCGCGACCACGGCATCACGCTCATCCTCATCGAACACCATATGGACGTGGTCATGAGCGTGTGCGACACCGTATCGGTGCTGGACTTCGGCCAGAAGATCGCCGAGGGCCTGCCCGGCGAGATCCAGCAAAACCCCAAGGTCATCGAAGCCTACCTGGGCGGCGCGACCGCCTGACGCCCGCCGGAGACATCGACAATGCTATCTGTGAAGAATCTCGAAGCGGGTTACGGCAAGGTCAAGGTGCTGCATGGCATCAGCCTGGACGTGCCCAAGGCCAAGGTCGTTACCCTGATCGGCTCCAACGGCGCGGGCAAGACCACCACCATGCGCGCGCTGTCGGGCATGATCCGGCCCACGGCTGGTGAAATCACCCTCGACGGCCGCGCCATCGCCGGACAGGAGTCCTTCCGCATCGCGCGCCTGGGCCTGGCCCACTCGCCCGAAGGGCGGCGCGTCTTTCCCACCCTGTCGGTCACCGACAACCTCCTGCTGGGCGCTTTCCCGCGTCTGACGGGCAGCCGCCCGCGCGGCGACGTCCAGGCCGATCTGGGCCGGGCCATGGATCTGTTTCCGCGCCTGAAAGAGCGCCGCGACCAACTGGCCGGCACCCTGTCGGGCGGCGAGCAGCAGATGCTGGCCATGGCGCGCGCCATCATGCTCAATCCCGAGCTGGTGCTCCTGGACGAGCCGTCCATGGGCCTGGCGCCCATCCTGGTCGAAGAGGTCTTCCGCATCATCGCGCGCCTCAAGGAACAGGGCGTGACCATGCTGCTGGTGGAACAATTCGCCGCCGCCGCGCTGAACGTCGCCGACTATGGCTATGTGCTCGAAAACGGACGCATCTCGGTGCACGGGCCGGCCGAGCAGCTCAAGCACGACCCGGCCGTGATCGCCGCCTATCTGGGCGGCGGCCACTGAGATACGCGGCTGCCCCGGCGGCCGCGTATCTCAAGCCGAAAAAACCGGCCCGCTGCCGCCAACCGGCCGCGGGCCGGTTTCAACACGCCGGCCGACAGGCGCGATCAGTCTTCGTCGATGGCCGCGCGATCCGCGCCGTAGTGCTTCAGGCCCTCGAGGTCCATGACCCGCACCGCGCCATACTCGACCTTGAGCAGGCCCGCGCCTTCGAGCTTGCGCAGGGCCTGGTTGGCGCGCTGGCGCGAAACGCGCGCCAGATAGCCGACTTCTTCCTGGGTGATGGCCAGGCGCATGCCCATGCCGGGATACAGCAGGGGATTGAAGAGCTCCGCCAGGCAGCGCGCCACGCGCGCATCGGGATCGAGCAGGCGGTCATACTCGGCCTTGCCGATGAATTGCGCCACGCGCTCGTTCAACTGATGCAGCAGGTATCGGTTAAAGGGGATGCTGCTGTCGAGCAGCCACTCGAAGGTAGCCGAGGGCAGGCGCGCCACCACCGAATCGCGCAAGGCCACCACATCGTATTTGCGCACCTCGCGCTTGAGCAGCGAGCCTTCGCCTATCCAGCCGCCGGCGGGCACGCCGGTCAGCGAGGCCACCTTGCCTTCGGCGTTGCCCACCGAGACTTTCACCAAGCCCGCGAGCACGCCTATCCATGCCTGGGCGAGCTCGCCTTTACGCTCTATGATCGTGCCAGCCTGGACATGCTGCACCGAGACATCGCGCTCGACGCGCGCGCGCTGTTCGCTGTCCAGCGTGCGAAACCAGGCGGCGGCGAGATGTAGCGAATCGGCGAGCTGCATCGGGAATACCCTAAATGGTCCTTGAATGTCGTGATGGTGACAGTTGGCGGCGACCCAACCTTATACCTTAACTCCTGCCGTAAATCTAAAACGAACTGGTCAAGCGCAGGTCGGGAAGCCTAGCTCGCAACACTCCCGTCCCCCGCCCAAACCGGAGGAGACAACGTGGCACATTCCCAGCCCCCGGCCCGCCCGGCGGCGGCGCAGACCTTTCCTGCGCTCCTGCTCGAACATGCCAGCGTGCGCCCATCGCGCCCCGCGATCCGCGAAAAAGACCTGGGCATATGGCAAACCCTAAGCTGGGCCGACGTGGCCGAGCATGTGCGCCTGCTGGCCCATGGGCTGGCGGCCCTGGGCATCGGCCCGGGCAAGCACATCGCCGTCATCGGCGAAAACCGGCCCCGCTTGTACATCGCCATGATGGCGGCCCAGGAAATGGTCTACGTGCTGCAGGACGCCGAGATCAGCGTGGCGATCGTCGAAGACCAGGAGCAAGTCGACAAGATGCTGGAAGTGCGCGCGCAATGTCCCGCGCTCAAGGCCGTGGTCTATGACGATCCGCGCGGCATGCGTCACTACCACGACGCGCTGTTGCAGTCCTATGAGGCGCTGGAAGAAACCGGACGCCAACACGCGCAGGCCCACCCGGACTTCTACCTGCAGGCCGCGCGCGCCGTGCGGCCCGACGATACGGCGGCCATGTTCTACACCTCCGGCACCACCGGCAAGCCCAAGGGCGTCGTGCTGACCCATCATGCGCTCATCGACCGCGCGCGGGCGGTGGCCGAAATGGAGAAGCTGAGCGACCAGGAAGACGTGCTGGCCTATCTGCCGCCCGCCTGGATAGGCCAGAACATGTTCTCCTACACCCAGCTGCTGGTGTCCGGCTTCACCGTCAACCATCCGGAATCGCCGGACACCGTGCCCATCGATATGCGCGACATCGGGCCGACCTATTACTTCGCGCCGCCGCGCGTGCTCGAAGGGCTGCTGACCCATGTGATGATCCGCATGGAAGACGCCGGACTCCTCAAGCGCAAGCTGTTCCACGCCTGCATGAACCTGGCTCGCCGCGTCGGCGCCCGCATCCTCGACGGCGAGCCCGTATCGGCCTGGGATGCGCTGCGCTACAAGCTGGGCGACCTCATGATCTATGGCCCCTTGCGCAATGCGCTGGGCATGAGCCGCGTGCGGGTGGCTTATACCGCCGGCGAGGCCATCGGCCCCGACCTGTTCGTTTTCTACCGCTCCATCGGCATCAATCTCAAGCAGCTGTATGGTTCGACCGAGACCTCGGTCTTCGTCTGCGTGCAACCCGACGGCCAGGTGCGCGACGACACCGTGGGCCCGCCTGTCGACGGCGTGCAGATCCGCGTGGCCGACAGCGGCGAGATCCTGGTCAAGAGCCCGGGGCTCTTCAAGGAGTACTACCGCAACCCGGCCGCCACCGCCGAGGCGCGCGATGCCGAAGGCTGGTTCCATACGGGCGATGCGGGCTATCTGGACAGCGACGGCCAGCTCAAGATCATCGACCGCGCCAAGGACGTGGGCAAGCTGGCCGACGGCAGCCTGTTCGCGCCCAAGTACATCGAGAACAAGCTCAAGTTCTTCCCGCATATCAAGGAAGCCGTGGCCTTCGGCGCCGACCGCGACCAGGCCTGCGCCTTCATCAACATCGACCTGGAAGCCGTTGGCAACTGGGCCGAACGCCGCGGCCTGCCCTATGCCGGCTACACCGACCTGGCCGCCAAGGACGAGGTCTATGCCCTGATCCGCGATTGCGTCGAGAAGGTCAACGCCGATCTGGCCAACGACCCGCGCCTGGCCGCTTCCCAGATCCACCGCTTCCTTATCCTGCACAAGGAGCTGGACCCGGACGATGACGAGCTGACCCGCACGCGCAAGGTGCGCCGCGCCTTCATTGCCCAGAAATACGGCGTGCTGATCGACGCGCTGTACAGCGGCAAGGACAGCCAGTTCATCGAAACCGAGGTCAAGTTCGAGGACGGCCGCAGCGGCAAGATTTCCGCCGACCTGCGCATCTGCCCGGCCAAGACCTATCCCGCCATCACCGCCAAGGCCGCTTGATATGAGCTTCTCCTCCCGCGACCAGCAGATCGGCGAAGTCATGCTGGACATGCAGAACATCTCGCTGTCCTTCGGCGGCGTCAAGGCGCTCACGGATATTTCCTTCAATGTGCGCGAACATGAGATACGCGCCATCATCGGACCCAACGGCGCCGGCAAGAGCTCCATGCTCAACGTCATCAACGGCGTCTACACGCCCCAGCAGGGCGGCATCATGCTGCGCGGCGAGCGCTTCTCGCGCATGAACCCGCGCCGCGCCGCCGAAATGGGCATCGCGCGCACCTTCCAGAACCTGGCGCTCTTCAAGGGCATGAGCGTGCTGGACAACATCATGACCGGCCGCAACCTGCGCATGAAATGCGGCCTGCTGGCCCAGGCCTTGCGCCTGGGCCCGGCCGAGCGCGAAGAAATGGCGCACCGCGAGTTCGTCGAGAACATCATCGACTTCCTGGAGATCCAGGCCTATCGCAAGGTGCCTGTCGGGCGCCTGCCCTACGGCCTGCAAAAGCGCGTGGACCTGGGCCGCGCGCTGGCCATGGAGCCTCGGCTGCTGCTGCTCGACGAACCCATGGCGGGCATGAACATCGAGGAAAAGCAGGACATGAGCCGCTTCATCCTCGACGTCAATGATGAGTTCGGCACCACCATCGTCCTCATCGAGCACGACATGGGCGTGGTGATGGACATCTCCGATCGGGTCGTGGTGCTGGACTACGGCAAGAAGATCGGCGACGGCACGCCCGACGAAGTGCGGGGCAATCCTGATGTGATCCGCGCCTATCTCGGCGTGGCCCACGGCTGAACGGACGGGATACGAGATGGGATTCTTTCTGGAAACTTTCCTGGGCGGGCTGATGAGCGGCATGCTGTATTCGCTGATCGGCCTGGGCTTCGTGCTCATTTTCAAGGCTTCGGGCGTCTTCAATTTCGCCCAGGGCGCCATGGTGCTGGTGGCCGCCCTGTCCATGGCCCGCTTCTCGGAGTGGATACCGCAGTGGCTGGGCTTCGAGAACATGCTGGTGGCCAATGTGTTGGCCTTCATCGTGAGCGCGGCCATCATGTTCCTGCTGGCCGTGGTGATCGAGCGCCTGGTGCTGCGCCATCTGGTCAACCAGGACCTGACAACCCTGCTCATGGCCACGCTGGGCATCAGCTACTTCCTGGACGGGCTGGGCCAGATCACCTTCGGCAGTTCGGTCTACTCCATCAATGTGGGCATGCCCAAGGAACCCTGGATGGTGTTGGACTCCGTCTTCGAAGGCGGCCTGCTCATCAACCTCGAAGACCTGACCGCCGCGCTCATCGCCGCGCTGCTGGTGGCCGCGCTGGCGCTGTTCTTCCAGTTCACCTCGACCGGCCGGGCGCTGCGCGCCGTGGCCGACGACCACCAGGCCGCGCAATCCATCGGCATCCCGCTCAACCGCATCTGGGTCATTGTCTGGAGCGTGGCGGGCCTGGTCGCGCTGGTGGCCGGCATCATCTGGGGCTCGAAGTTCGGCGTGCAGTTCACGCTGTCGACGGCCGCCTTGCGGGCCCTGCCCGTGGTCATCCTGGGCGGCCTGACCTCGGTGCCCGGCGCCATCCTGGGCGGCCTGATCATCGGCGTAGGAGAAAAACTGTCGGAAGTGTATCTGGGCTCGCTGGTCGGCGGAGGCATCGAAATCTGGTTCGCCTACGTGCTGGCGCTGGTCTTCCTGCTGTTCCGTCCGCAAGGGCTGTTCGGCGAAAAAATCATTGACCGGGTCTAGAGCCCCAGATTGGAGTCATCATGTTCTACCGCGAAAACGGCCAATTCAAGACCAGCTATCGCGCCGACCAGCAGATCTTCCCGATCCGGCAGGACCGCATCTTCTTCACGCTCCTGATGGCGATCGCCTTCGTGGCGGTGCCGCTGCTGGCCAGCGACTACCTGCTGCGCGCCATCCTGATCCCCTTTCTCATCCTGGCCCTGGCGGCCGTGGGACTGAACATCCTGGTGGGTTATTGCGGCCAGATCTCGCTGGGCACCGGCGCCTTCATGGCGGTGGGGGCCTACGCGGCCTGGAACATCGGCGTGCGCTTTCCGGGCTCGCCGCTCCTGCTGCAGATCGTGATCGGCGGCGGCTTCGCCACCCTGGTGGGCGTGATCTTCGGCATCCCCAGCCTGCGCATCCGCGGACTCTATCTCGCCGTGGCCACCCTGGCCGCGCAGTTTTTTGTCGACTGGGCCTTCCTGCGCATCCCGTATTTCACCAACTACTCTTCCTCGGGCAACGTGTCCGTGCCGCCGCTCACGGCCTTTGGCCTGCCGGTGCAAAGCGCGCTGGAGAAATACCTCTTCGTCCTGATCCTGGTGGTGGTCTTCACCCTGCTGGCCAAGAACCTGGTGCGCGGCGCCATCGGACGCCAATGGATGGCCATCCGCGACATGGACGTGGCCGCCGCGGTGATCGGCATCCGCCCCATGTACGCCAAGCTGTCGGCCTTCGCGGTCAGCTCCTTCATCGTCGGGGTGGCCGGAGCGCTCTGGGGCTTCATTCATCTGGGCTCCTGGGAACCGCTGGCTTTTGACCTCGGCCGCTCCTTCCAGCTGCTGTTCATGGTCATCATCGGCGGTCTGGGCTCCATCCTGGGCAGCTTCTTCGGCGCGGCCTTCATCGTGCTGGTGCCGGTGGCGCTCACCAACATCCCCCATCTTCTCGGGCTGTCGCTGTCGGTGGACACCGCGGCCCACGTCGAGCACATGGTGTTCGGCGCGCTCATCGTGTTCTTCCTGATCGCCGAGCCGCATGGCCTGGCGCGTCTGTGGAGCATAGGCAAGGAAAAGCTGCGCATCTGGCCGTTCCCGCATTGAATCGGCGCGGGCCTACCCGGCCCGCGCTCTCACACAACCCGGCTTCAGACCGGGCCAACCCCGGTGTTCGATAGCAAGCACCACGCAGGAGGTAAATGGAGATGAAGCGTCTTAACCTGAAATTGGCCGCGGCCCTGATGGCCGCATCCGGCGCGATGGGCGCCATCGCCACCCCGGCGGCCGCCGCCGAGGAGCAGTTCGTGCCGCTGCTGGTGTATCGCACGGGTTCGTTCGCGCCGCTGGGCATTCCCTGGGCCGATGGCAAGCTGGACTATCTGAAGCTGGTCAACGAGCGCGACGGCGGCGTCAACGGCGTGAAAATCAGCTATGAAGAGTGCGAGACCGCCTACGCCACCGACCGCGGCGTGGAATGCTACGAGCGCCTGAAGAACAAGGGCACCGGCGCCTCCGGCTTTGACACCCAGTCCACCGGCATCACCTTCGCCGTGACCGACAAGGCCATGGTGGACAAGGTGCCGGTCGAGACCATGGGCTATGGCCTGTCGCAATCGGTCGACGGCAGCGTCTTCGAATGGAACTTCCCGCTGCTGGGCACCTACTGGACCGCGGCCGACGTCATGATCCAGGACATCGCCAAGAAGGAAGGCGGGCTGGCCAAGCTCAAGGGCAAGAAGATCGCCCTGGTGTATCACGACTCGCCCTATGGCAAGGAGCCCATCCCCCTGCTGCAGAAGCGCGCCGCCAAGGAGGGCTTCGAACTGCTGCTCTATCCGGTGACCGCGCCGGGCGTGGAGCAGAAATCCACCTGGCTGCAAATCCGCCAGCAGCGTCCGGCCTATGTGCTGCTCTGGAGCGCCGGCATCATGACGCCGACGGCCATCCGCGAAGCCCAGGCCAGCGGCTATCCGCGCGACAAGATGTATGCCATCTGGTGGGCCGGCTCCGAGGGCGACGTCAAGGACCTGGGCGATGTCGCCAAGGGCTATAACGCCATCACCATCCACAACAGCGCCGGCACCGGCAAGGTCTACGAAGACCTGAAGAAATACGTCTACGACAAGGGTCAGGGCGCCGACAAGTCGGGCAACACCACGCTGGGCACCATCGCCCACACGCGCGGCATGATGATCTCCATGATGCAGGTCGAGGCCATCCGCGCCGCGCAGGAGAAGTTCGGCAAGGGCAAGGCGCTCACGCCCGAGCAGGTGCGCTGGGGCTTCGAGAACCTCAACCTCACCCAGGAGCGCCTGAACGCGCTGGGCTTCGGCGACATCATGCGCCCGGTCAAGACCAGCTGCAGCAATCACATGGGTGACGACTGGGCCCGCATCGTGCAGTGGGACGGCAAGAAGTTCAACGTCGCCTCCGACTGGTATCAGGCCGACAAGGCCCTGGTGGATCCGCTGGTCAAGGAAGGCGCCGCCAAGTACGCCCAGGAGAAGAAAATCACGCCGCGCAAGTGCGAAGGCTGATGAGCAGCGGCCGCCGGCTCCGGCCGGCGGCCTTTCGTATTCCGCAGGAAACGCCATGACTGTCGCTCCCTCTTCCACGCCGTCCAAGGTGCTGCTCGATGTCAACGGCATCGAGGTCATCTACAACCACGTCATCCTGGTGCTCAAGGGCGTGTCCCTGCGCGTGCCCGAAGGCAAGATCGTGGCCCTGCTGGGCGCCAACGGCGCGGGCAAGACCACCACGCTGCGCGCCGTCTCCAACCTGTTGAAGGGCGAGCGCGGCGATGTCACCAAGGGCTATATCCAGTACCGCGACGAGCGCATCGAAAGACTGTCGCCCGCCGAGCTGGTCAAGCGCGGCGTGGTGCAGGTCATGGAGGGCCGCCATTGCTTCGCCCACCTGACCATCGAAGAAAACCTGCTGACCGGCGCCTACACCCGCCATCTGTCGCGCGGCGAGGTCAGCGCCGCCCTGGAGCGCGTGTACCAGTATTTCCCGCGCCTGAAGCAAAGACGCGGCAGCCAGGCCGGCTACACCTCGGGCGGCGAACAGCAGATGACGGCCATCGGCCGCGCCCTGATGGCCAGCCCCAACATGATCCTGCTCGACGAACCGTCCATGGGCCTGGCCCCGCAGATCGTCGAGGAAATCTTCGAGATCGTGCGCGATCTCAACCAGCGCGAGCGCGTGAGCTTCCTGCTGGCCGAACAGAACACCAACATCGCGCTGCGCTATGCCGACTACGGCTACATCCTGGAAAACGGCCGGGTGATGATGGATGGCGCGGCCGGCGACCTGGCGCAGAACGAGGACGTCAAGGAGTTCTACCTCGGCATCTCCAGCGGAGAGCGCAAGAGTTTCCGCGACCAGAAGTTTTATCGCCGCCGCAAGCGTTGGCTGGCCTGAACCGACCCAACACCGCGAAGGTGCGAATCCATGTCCGAGTTCTTCGATACCCTGGAAACCCGCGATCCGGCCGCGCGCGAACGCGCCCTGATGCAAGCCCTGCCCGGCGCCATCGCCCAGGCCCAGGCGCGCGCCCCGGCCATCGCCGCCCAGCTGCGCGGCGTGGATGCCTCGCGCATCACCAGCCGCCAGGCGCTGGCCGCGCTGCCCGTGCTGCGCAAACACGAACTGCTGGCGCTGCAGCAGGAAAGCCGGGCGGGCGATGGTCCGGCCGGCCCGCAGAAAGCCTTTGGCGGCTTCTCGGCGGTGGGCTGGGGGCAGGCCGCGCGGGTCTTTGCCTCGCCCGGCCCCATCTATGAGCCGGAGACTGCCCGGCCCGATTACTGGCGCTTCGCACGCGCCCTCTATGCCGCGGGCTTTCGCGCTGGCGAACTGGCCTACAACTGTTTTTCCTACCATTTCACGCCAGCCGGCTCCATGATGGAGACCGCCGCGCACGCCGTGGGCTGCACGGTTTTTCCGGGCGGCACCGGCCAGACCGAACAGCAAGTGCACGCCATCCGCGACCTGGCGCCTTCCGGCTACACCGGCACGCCCAGCTTCCTGAAGATCATCCTGGAGAAGGCCGACGAACTCGGCCTGCCCCTGAGCTCGCTCAAGCGCGCCCTGGTCTCCGGCGAAGCCTTCCCGCCTTCGCTGCGCGACTGGCTGGCCGCCCGCGGCATCGCGGGCTACCAGGCCTATGGCAGCGCCGACCTGGGCATGATCGCCTTTGAGACCGCGGCGCGCGAAGGACTGGTGCTGGGCGAAGACCTCATCCTGGAAATCGTGCGCCCCGGCACCGGCGAGCCGGTGCCCGACGGCGAAGTGGGCGAAGTGGTCATCACCACGCTCAACCCCGATTACCCTCTGGTGCGCTTCGGCACCGGCGACCTTTCGGCGGTCCTGCCGGGGCGCTCGCCTTGCGGACGCAGCAATACCCGCATCCGCGGCTGGCTGGGCCGCGCCGACCAGACCACCAAGGTGCGCGGCCTGTTCGTCCATCCCTCGCAGGTGGCCGAAGTGCTGCGCCGCCATCCCGAAGTCGGCCGCGCCCGCCTGGTCATCACCGGCACCACCGGCGCCGAACGGATGGCGCTGCACGTCGAGACCGGACAACTGCCGGCCGAGCTGTCCTTGCGGCTGGTCGAGTCCGTGCGCGACATCACCAAGCTGCGCGCCGACATCCTCCGCGCCGAACCCGGCAGCCTGCCCAACGACGGCAAGGTGATCGAGGATCTGCGCAGCTACGAGTAAGGCGTCTGGTGCCAGGCGCCCTGGCGGACGACCGGCGATGGCCGGGATCCGCCGCGTGGTGCCCGGCGCGGCCGCGCTCAGCGCGCGCGATCCGAGGTCGGCCTCTGCCAGAAAGAAAACGCCCCCATGCCGACCAGCATGGCGATGGCGAAGGTCAGGGCGTCCTCGTAGCCCAGGGCGGCGGTCACCACGGCCGGGCCCGGGCACAGCCCCGCCAGCCCCCAGCCGATGCCGAACAGCAGGGCGCCGCTCAACAGGCGCCGGTCTATCTTGCGGGCCGTGGGCCATTGCAGGGGCGCGCCGGCGGTGATCGTGGCGCCGCGCCGCTTCAGGAGGGCGTAGACCGGCGCGGTGATCGCGATCCCACCCAGCATGACAAAGGCCAGCGAGGGATCCCAGTGGCCGCCGATATCGAGAAAGCCCAGCACCTTGGCCGGGTCGGTCATGCCGGAGACGATGAGGCCCACGCCGAACAGCAGGCCGCAGAACAGGGCGAGGACGAGATGCATATCAGTTCCCCAGGAGGTGGCGGACCACGGCGACGACCGCCATGCCGGTCAGAATGAAGACCAGGACCGAGGCCACCGAACGCACCGAACCGCGCGACAGGCCGCAGATGCCGTGACCGCTGGTGCAGCCCGAGCCCAGCCGCGTGCCGAAGCCGACCAGCAGCCCGGCGAGGATGAGCGTGGGCGTGCTGGACGTGAAGTGCGGGGTGGGCAGCTCGGCGAACAAGCCGTATAGCCAGGGAGACAGGACCAGCCCCCCGATGAAGGCCACCCGCCAGGCGGAGCCCGCCGCCGGCGGCACCAGCGCCCCCAGAATGCCGCTGATGCCGGCGATGCGGCCCAGGGTGGCCATCAGCAAGGCGGCGGCCGCGCCGATCAGCAGACCGCCTGCCAGGGCGCTGCCAGGTGTGAAGGATTCCCATGCGATGCTCATTGCGCGTGCTCCAGGACCTGCCCGCAATACAGGCCCGAAAGGGTTTTCATGATTTGGCTCACCTCATGGCTGGCCAGGCGGTAGTAAATGAATTTACCGGCGCGCCGGGTGGCGACCACCCCCTCGTCGCGCAGAACGCCCAGCTGCTGCGACAGCGTGGGCTGGCGGATGCCGGTCTGGGCTTCGAGTTCGCCCACATTGCGTTCGCCTTCGACCAGCTGGCACAAGAGCAACAGCCGATCGGCATTGGCCAATGCTTTCAGGAGCGCGCAGCATTGATCGGCCGAGGCGCGCAGCGCCACGATATCGGCATCGGTAAGAGAAGCATGCATAAAAGAAGAAAACCGGACATTGATCTACATTATTATATAATATAATTAGATATATCATTTGCCGGAAGCCGCCATGCAGCCTCAAGCCTTCTTCGATCCCACGACCGGCACCATTAGCTATGTCGTGCACGATGGCCGCGATTGCGCCGTGATCGACCCGGTGCTGGACTACGACCCCAAATCCGGGCGGACCTCCACGGCCGGCGCCGACGCCATCGCCGCCTTCGTGCGCGCCGAGGGCTTGCGCTGCCAATGGATACTGGAGACGCACGCCCATGCCGATCATCTATCGGCGGCGCGCTATCTGCAAGGCCTGCTGGGCGGCACCCTGGCCATCGGCCAGGCGATCCGCGAAGTGCAAGCGGCCTTCAAACCCATTTTCAATCTCGATCTGCCCACCGACGGCCGGCAGTTCGATCATCTGTTCAAGCCCGACGAAAGCTTTGCCATCGGCAGCCTGCAGGCCCGCGCCCTGCACGTGCCCGGACATACGCCGGCCGACATGGCCTACCAGGTCGGCGACGCGGTCTTCGTGGGCGACACCCTCTTCATGCCCGATGTGGGCACGGCGCGCTGCGATTTCCCCGGCGGCGACGCCGTCCAGCTGTACCGTTCCATCCGGCGGCTGCTGTCCCTGCCCCCGGCCACGCGCCTGTTCATGTGCCATGACTATCCGCCCGAGCACCGGGCCCCGGCCTGGGAAACCACGGTGGCGGCGCAGCGCGCGGGCAATATCCACGCGCGCGACGGCGTCAGCGAGGCCGACTTCGTCGCCATGCGCCAGAAGCGCGATGCCACCCTGGCCATGCCGACCCTGATCCTGCCGGCCATCCAGGTCAATATCCGCGCCGGCGAGCTGCCCGCCGCCGAAAACAACGGCACGCGCTACCTCAAGATCCCGCTGAACCGCATCTAGCGCCTCTTGCGCGCCCAGGCAATATCCCGCAACATCGACCGGTCGACAGCCAGACCGGAGCCGCAAACATGTTTATGGAAGCGCAAGCCGACCCTATCCTCTCGAAAGAGGATTACAAGGCATGCGAGCGCCGCCTGCGCACGGCTCTGCTCAAGGCGCAATACGACCGTCTGAACCGCGCCGACCGGACGCTGCTGATCGTCGTGGCCGGCATCGACGGCGCGGGCAAGGGGCAGACCATCAACCTGCTCAATGACTGGATGGACCCGCGCCACATCCACACCCTGGCCTTCGGCGAACCCGACGAGATCGAATCCGAGTTCCCGCCTTTTTGGCGCTACTGGAACGCCATGCCGCCCAAGGGCGAGACCGGCATCGTCTTCGGCTCCTGGTATGTGCCCCTGCTGCGCGAGTGCTATCGCAAGAAAACCCGGCCCGAACGGGTGGAGGCGCTGGCCGCCCAGATACGGCGCTTCGAAGGCATGCTCATCACCGAGGGCGTGCAGATCGTCAAACTCTGGTACCACCTGTCGGCCAAGGCGCAGACCGATCGCATCAAACGCCTGAAAGCCAGCCCCGAGACCTCCTGGCAGGTGTCCCCCGACGACTACCAGGTCGCCAAGAAATACCACCGCATCTGCGATGCCGCGCACATCGCCCTGGCGCACACCGACGCCGATCACGCGCCCTGGGTCGTCATTCCCAGCGCCGACGACAATCTGCGCGTGGTGCGCACGGCCCAGACCGTGCTGGCCACCATGAAGCGGCGCGCCATTCCGCTGGTCGCGCGCGCCGGACTGGACCGCCCCCGCCTGGGGCCGGTGGCCGACCGGCTGGCCGGGCTGGACTACGAGGCGCGCGAAGACAAGCAGGACTACGACAGCGAACTGGGCCTGTTGCAAGGCCGCCTGGCGCGCGCGGTACGCAGCGAAAAATTCCGCGAACGCTCGCTGATCCTGGCATTCGAGGGCCAGGACGCCGCCGGCAAGGGCGGCGCCATCCAGCGCGTGGTGCAGGCCCTGGACGCCCGGCAGTACGACATCACGCCCATTGCCGCGCCGCTGCCGCATGAACTGGCCCGCCCCTATCTCTGGCGCTTCTGGCGTCATGTGCCGCGCCAGAACCGCGTCGCCATTTTCGACCGCAGCTGGTATGGCCGCGTGCTGGTCGAACGGGTCGAGAAACTCACGGCGCCCGCGCTGTGGCGCCGCGCCTATGCCGAGATCAATGATTTCGAGCGCCAGCTCACCGACAACGGCGCCATCATCATCAAGTTCTGGCTGGCCATCACCCAGGACGTGCAGCTCGAACGCTTCAAGGAGCGCGAAAAAACGCCCTTCAAGCGCTACAAGATCACGCCCGACGATTGGCGCAACCGCAAGAAGTGGCGCGAGTACGCGCAGGCGACCAACGAAATGCTGGCCCGCACCGACCTGCCCGATGCCCCCTGGTATCCCATACCGGCCAATGACAAGCGCTATGCCCGCCTGCAGGTGCTGCGTCACATCGTCGCAACCCTTGAACAACACCTCTAGGACCCGCCCCTGGACTTTTCCGGAAGAGATACATCATGAGCTCGATTGAAATCCGCCCCATCTCCCAGGCCGACTTCGCCGTCTGGCTGCCCTTGTGGAAGGGCTACCAGGCCTTCTACAACGTCGACATCGCCGAAGCGGTCACCCGCGTGACCTGGGAGCGTTTCCTGGACCCCGCCCAGCCCATGCATGCCGCGCTGGCCTATGACAATGGCCGGGCCATCGGCATGGTGCACTGGATCTACCACCGCTCCACCTGGACCGCGGGCGATTATGTTTATCTCCAGGATCTGTTCGTGTCCCAGGATGTGCGCGGCAAGGGCGCCGGCCGCGCGCTGATTGAGCATGTCTACCGCGACGCCGAGGCCAACAACGCCGCGCGCGTCTATTGGCTCACCCACGAAACCAATCACACCGCCATGCAGCTCTACGACCACATCGCGGACCGCTCCGGCTTCATCCAGTATCGCAAGGTGCTGGCTTGAGCACACGCGATCCGCAATGCCCCCTGTGCCAGGCCGAGGGCGGCGAACTGCTGTGGCAAGGCCCGCATCTGCGCGTCGTCGACGCGCAGGATCCCGACTACCCCGGCTTTACACGGGTCATCTGGAATGCGCACCTGCCCGAGATGACCAGCCTGTCCACGCATGGCCGGGACCTGATCATGCGCGCCGTCTACGCCATCGAACAGGCGCAGCGCGACACGCTGCAGCCCGACAAGATCAACCTGGCCTCGCTGGGCAATATGGTGCCGCACCTGCATTGGCATGTGATCCCGCGCTGGCGCGAAGACCGCCACTTCCCCAACGCCGTCTGGGCAGCGCCGCGCTTTGCCGCCGGGGCCGAGCCGGCCGATTTCCTGGCGCGGCGCGAAGCGGTGCGCGCGCGCCAGCAGCGCTACCGGGACCGTCTGACCGAAGTCATGAATGCCCTGCTCTGGCATTGATAGCGGGATAAAAGACTTAAGTCAGTCTTATTTTCATGAGAAACCTCACTCTGTCCGATATGTTCAGCTAATATTCAGCTTATTCTCCGCTGATACGAGGGCGGCCCTACAGGCCGCCCTCGGCTTTTATAAAAGCGAACGCCGTGTCCCATCCCCGCCCCAAGTCGTTTCTGCACGCTTTTTTTTCCTCCGAGGCCTTGGGCGGCTACATCCTGATGCTGGCCGCCGTCCTGGCGCTATGGGTGGCCAACTCGGCCTGGGCGCCGGGCTATTTCGGCCTGCTGGGCGCCAAGCTGGGGGTTCATATCGGCCCGGTCATGCTGCGCGAGAGCGTGCAGCACTGGATCAACGACGGCCTGATGGCGATTTTCTTTCTGCTGGTGGGCCTTGAGATCAAGCGCGAAATGCTGGATGGGCAATTGCGCGGCCTGTCGCGCGTCGTGCTGCCGGGCGTGGCGGCGGCCGGCGGCATGCTGGCCCCGGCCCTGATCTATCTGGCCGTCAATGCCGGCAACCCGCAAGGACTGCGCGGCTGGGCCATCCCGGCGGCCACCGACATCGCTTTCGCGCTGGGCATCCTGGCGCTCCTGGGCAGCCGCGTGCCCACGTCGCTCAAGATCTTCCTCACCGCGCTGGCCATCCTCGACGACCTGGGCGCCATCGTCATCATCGCCCTCTTCTACACCGCGCAGCTCAATGGTTTCGCGCTGTCCATGGCGGCGGTCTTGCTGCTGTGCCTGATCGCCATCAACCGCCTGGGCGTGGTGGCGCTGTTGCCCTATCTGGCCATCGGCGTGCTGCTCTGGTTCTTCGTGCTCAAGTCCGGCGTGCACGCCACGCTGGCCGGGGTGGCGCTGGCGCTGACCATCCCCCTGCGCCGCCATGGCCAACCCTCGCCGCTGCACAAGCTCGAACACGCCCTGCATCGCCCCGTGGCGCTGCTCATCGTGCCCATCTTCGGCTTTGCCAATGCCGGCGTGTCTTTCGCCGGGCTCGGGCTGGACGCGCTCACCGCGCCCGTGCCGCTGGGCATCGCGCTCGGCCTGTTCCTGGGCAAGCAGCTGGGCGTGTTCGGTTTTGCCTGGCTGGCCATCCGGCTGGGCATCGCCAGCCTGCCGCGCCAGGCCAGCTACCGCCAGCTCTATGGCGTGGCGCTGCTGTGCGGCATCGGCTTCACCATGAGCCTGTTCATCGGCGCGCTGGCCTTCGATAGCCAGGCCGCCATCGACGCCACCAAGATCGGCGTGCTGGCGGGCACGCTGTGCTCGGCCGTGGCCGGCTATCTGCTGCTGCGCTCAGGCGGCCGCGCCGTCCACGCTCAGGCCGGCCATTAAACGGCGCGCGGCCAGGCGGGCTTCGACCATGCTTTGGACCACCACAAACGGAAAGCCGAAGGCGCGCGTCATTTTCTCGGCCTGCCTGCTGGCGCGCTCATAGCCCGAAATATCGGGCTTGACCGCGACATAGCCCCGGCTGACCCGGCGGATGCGGTGCATGTTGTCGGTCTGCCATTGCAGCATCCGCTTGCGGTCCTCGTGCGCGATGGGCGCATCCAGGTCCAATGTCACCAGCACGAAGGGCTCGGGGCTGGCCACCAATTGCTCCATCTCGCGCACCCAGGCCTCGGCATAGCCTTGCGGGGCGCCGTGATGGCGGGTGAGCACCAGCGGAAACTGCGTCAGGTCGTGATATTGAAAAAGCATGGGGTTCATTCGAAAACTCCTTTGATTGCGTCGCGGCACCGCGCGCAACGTCCATACAGCGAGAGGCTGTAACTCTTGAGCGCGAAACCGTGCCGGCGCGCGATGCGGCGGGCCTGGTCGGCGATGCCGGCATCGCTGCTCTCGGCCACCGCGCCGCAGCCGGTGCACACGAGATGATCGTGGCGGCCCTTGGCGGCCAGTTCGAACACGCTGGTCTGCGCATCGAACTGGCTGCGGGCCAGCAGGCCCGCGTGAGCCAACTGGCCCAGGACGCGATAGACGGTCGCCAGGCCGATATCCACCTGCTCGTCCAACAGTTGCCGATAAACGTCGGCCGCGCTCATGTGGCGGTCGGGATAGCGCTGGAAGATGTCCAGGATCTTCAAGCGCGGATAGGTCGCCTTCATGCCGACGCCGTGCAAGGGGGACTGGTCCATCGGGGCTCTCCTGGTCATGCCAACTCAATGAGAATGATGTACATTTTCATCTACGAACACTAACGAAAAGCCGTCAACAACTTGCGCAAAACCGCCAATCTGTCCTTGCCGCCGGATCCGCAATGGCTGTTTGAGCCGCACCACTTCCTGAGCGAGCGCCAGCCGCGGGGCACGGAAGTGCTGCCGCACTCCCACCTGGACGGCATGTTCCTGCTGGTGCAGGAAGGCCTGATGTTGCTGCACAGCGGCGGCGACTTCAGCTCGCTTGCGCCCGGCCGCCTGGGCTGGATTCCGCCAGGCATGCAGCTGCAGGCGCGCTGGTTCGGCCGCGCGCGCGGCACCGCCATGTTCGTGCGCGCGCATGCCTGCGCCAGCCTGCCGCCCAGGCCCTGCAGCTGGCAGGCCAGCGCGCTCATCGAAGCGCTCTTTCTGCGGCTGGCGCAATGCGCCACGCTGCCCGACGGCCATGCCCGCGGCCTGTTCGAGGTCATGACCGAGGAGCTGCGCCTGATCGAAACCGAGCGCCTGTCGCTGCCCTTGCCGCATGACGAGCGTCTGCGGGACCTGGCGCATGCCTTGCTGGCCGCGCCCGGCGATGCGCGCGGCATCGATGCCTGGGCGCGGGCCTTCAATATGTCGGAGCGCACGCTGATGCGGCGTTTTCGCGCCGAGACCGGCGTAACCCTGGGCCAATGGCGCGCCCAGGCGCGCATGCTGCGGGCGCTGGAACTGCTGGCCCTGGGCGAGCCGGTCACCCAGGTGGCGCTGGCCGTCGGCTACGAAAGCACCAGCGCCTTTATCGGCATTTTCCGCGAGCAGTTCGGCGTGACGCCCAGCCGCTACGCGGCTGGCGGCGCTTGAGGACCCGCCCCTGGCGCGCCGACGGTTTCTGCAATATCGTCGGACCACCGCGGGCCTGGGGCGCAGCCGCTCACGGACGAACGGCCGCGCGCCGAAACTGAAGGAGAACATCATCGCCATAGGTATCCTGGCCGCGCTGGCCGACGAAATCAGCGACCTCACCGCGGCCATGGCGCCTGGCGCCCAGGTGCATCGCATCGGCATGCGCGACTATCACCACGGCCTGCTGCACGGCCACGAATGCGTGATCGCGCTCACGCGCGTGGGCAAAGCCGCCGCCGCGGCCACCACGGCCACACTGCTGCAGCGCTTCGCCATCGAGCGCGTCATATTCACCGGCGTGGCCGGCGGCCTGCATGCCGAGGTCCAGGTGGGAGACGTGGTGATCGGCAGCGAGGCCCTGCAGCATGACATGGACGCCCGCCCGCTCTTTCCGCGCTACGAACTGCCGCTGCTGGGCGTGTCGCGCCTGGAGGCCGACGCCGGGCTCAGCCGCCAGCTGGCCCAGTGCGCCGAACACTTTCTGCAGGGACGCGACAGCCGCGTGCACCGCGGCCTGATCGCCACCGGCGACCGCTTCGTCGGCGACGCCGACACCGGGCGGCAGCTGCGCGCCAGCCTGCCCGACGCCCTGTGCGTGGAGATGGAAGGCGCCGCCGTGGCCCAGGTCTGCCACGAGTTCGGCGTGCCCTGGGCGCTGCTGCGCACCATCTCCGACCATGCCGACCCACACGCCGACGTCGACTTCCTGCAGTTTTTGCGCGAAGTGGCCAGCGTCTATTCCAGCGGCATCCTGAGCCACTATCTGCGGACCTTGCCGCTGGCGCGCTGAGGCTTGTGCCACAATCGCCGCCATGGCTATCGACAATCGTTTGCTTCCCCGCACGCTGGCCGCCCAGGCGGCCGCCTTGCCCGCCGAATGGGCCCAGGTTCTGGCCGCGCCGCGCGTGGCCCTCGCCCTGGACGGCGTCATCCGCCACGTCGAGGCGCGGCTGGCCGAAGGCGCCACCGTCTATCCGGCCACGCCGCTGCGCGCCCTGTCGGCGCTCGCGCCTTCCGAGGTGCGCGTGGTCATCCTCGGCCAGGATCCCTACCACGGCCCGGGCCAGGCCCAGGGCCTGGCTTTCTCGGTGCCTGACGACTGCAAGTGCCCGCCCAGCCTGCGCAATATCTTCAAGGAAATCGGGCGCGACTATGCCTTGTCAGGCGCGCCGGGCCATGACCTCGGCCCCTGGGTGGAACAGGGCGTGCTGCTGCTGAACACCTCGCTGACGGTCGAGGATGGCCAGCCCGGTTCGCACGCCAAGAAGGGCTGGGAGACCGTCACCGACGCCATCTTCGCCCGCGTGGCCCAGGATCCGGCCCCCAAGGCCTTCCTGCTCTGGGGCGCGCATGCGCAGGCCAAGGCCGCCCTGCTGCCGCCCGGCCACCCCCATCTCGTGCTGGCCGCCAATCACCCCTCGCCCCTGTCGGCGACCCGGCCTCCGACCCCATTTATTGGCTGCGGACACTTCCGCCTGACCAACAATTGGCTGGCCAAACAAGGTCAAACCCTGATTGACTGGACAAGAACTTTCAAAAAAAACCCCCATCAGGCCGAATTTCGGTTATGATCGCCGCACTGCACCAATAGATTCGGCATTTTTCTTTCGCCTTTAGGCGCTATGCAGTCGATGCCCGTGACGGGCCCCATGCCGAACTTCATCGATTCCTGACCTCTTTCCTTTCGCCCCGCAGGCCGTTATTCGTTGCCTGCAATCCGCGCACGGTTGATTCGGTCGGCACGATGCTTCCATCAACCGCTGCCTGGTTCCGGGGCTGATTTCCTTTGCCCGCTGCCCATGCATCTGCGCCGCCCTGCGCGGCAAGGAAACGCTATGTCTTTCGAAGACCTGGGCCTGTCGCCCAGCATTCTCTCCGCTCTGCAAACCGCCGGTTTCACCGAGCCCACTCCCGTGCAGGCCGCCGCGATCCCGCGCGCCCTGGCTGGCGCCGACCTCATGGTCTCCTCGCAGACGGGCAGCGGCAAGACCGCCGCCTTCATGCTGCCGGCCCTGAACCGTGTCGCCGGCCTGTCGCCCAACAAGGGCGTGGGCGTGCAAATCCTGGTGCTGACCCCGACCCGCGAGCTGGCCCTGCAAGTGGCTGACGCCACGGCGGCCTACGGCGCCAACCTGCCGGGCCTGCGCACCACCACCGTGGTGGGCGGCGTGCCTTATGGCGCCCAGCTCAAGGCCCTGTCGCGCCGCGTCGACGTGCTGGTGGCCACCCCCGGCCGCCTGATCGACCACCTGAAGGCCGGCCGCGTCAAGCTGAGCACCGTGCACACCCTGGTGCTCGATGAAGCCGACCGCATGCTGGACATGGGCTTCATCGAAGATATCGAGACCATCATCGAGCGCCTGCCCGAAAGCC
Organism: Bordetella pseudohinzii; assembly: GCF_000657795.2. Taxonomy (GTDB): domain Bacteria; phylum Pseudomonadota; class Gammaproteobacteria; order Burkholderiales; family Burkholderiaceae_B; genus Bordetella; species Bordetella pseudohinzii. The sequence goes on along the minus strand of NZ_JHEP02000004.1, from coordinate 222,078 downwards.
GCCAGACGCTGCTGTTCTCGGCCACCCTGGACGGCAGTGTCGCCCGCCTGGCCGAGAAGATGATGCGCGAACCCGAGCGCATCGAGATCGCCGGCCACCGCGACAAGCACGCCAACATCACGCAAAGCCTGCTGTACGCCGACGACGCCTCGCACAAGATGCGCCTGCTGGACCACCTGCTGCGCGACACGCGCCTGGACCAGGCCATCGTCTTCACCGCCACCAAGCGCGGCGCCGACGACCTGGCCGACCGCCTGGCCGAACAAGGCTTCGCCGCCGCGGCCCTGCACGGCGACATGAACCAGCGCCAGCGCACCCGCACGCTGACCCAGTTGCAGCGCGGCCAGGTGCGCGTGCTGGTGGCCACGGACGTGGCCGCCCGCGGCATCGACGTGCAAGGCATCAGCCACGCCGTGAACTTCGACCTGCCGCTGCAGGCCGAAGACTACGTGCACCGCATCGGCCGCACCGGCCGCGCGGGCCGCGATGGCCTGGCCTACACGCTGGCCGTGCACTCCGAGCGCCACAAGGTCCGTCGTATCGAGCACTACATCGGCCAGACCATCACGCCCGAAACCATTGCCGGCCTGGAACCCCAGCGCAGCCCGCGCCCGGGCAACGGCCCGCGCTTCGGCGGCAACAAGCGTCCTGGCGAGCGCCGCCACGGCGACCGTCCGCAGCGCGACTTCGGCGATCGTCCCCAGCGCAGCTTTGGCGACCGCCCCCAGCGCGACTTCGGCGACCGCCCCCAGCGCAGCTTTGGCGACCGCCCCCAGCGCGACTTCGGCGACCGTCCTCAGCGCAGCTTTGGCGACCGCCCCCAGCGTGACTTCGGCGACCGGCCCCAGCGCAGCTTTGGCGACCGCCCGCAGCGTGACTTCGGCGACCGCCCCCAGCGCAGCTTTGGCGACCGTCCCCAGCGCGACTTCGGCGACCGGCCCCAGCGCAGCTTTGGCGACCGTCCGCAGCGCGACTTCGGCGACCGGCCCCAGCGCAGCTTTGGCGATCGTCCGCAGCGTGACTTCGGCGACCGGCCCCAGCGCAGCTTTGGCGACCGTCCCCAGCGCGACGCCGGCGACCGTCCCCAGCGCAGCTTTGGCGACCGCCCCCAGCGCGACTTCGGCGACCGCCCGCAGCGCAGCTTTGACAAGCGCGGCGCGCCGGGCAAGCGTTTCGGCAAGCCCGCCGGCGACCGCCGCGGCTGATCGCCAGCAGCCATGAAGACCGGGCCCCTCAGGGCCCGGTTTTTTTTCGTCCCCGCCGCCGCCCAGCGCCGGACTCGGGCGCGTGGGAAAATATGGCCATGCAATCGACTCTTTCTTCTTCCCTGCCGGCCCTGGATGCCGAGGCCAGCGCGCACAGCGCGGCCGTGGCCGACCACCTGCGCCAGCAGATCGATGCGGCGGGCGGCTGGCTGTCCTTCGAGCGCTGGATGGCCCAGGCCCTGTATGCCCCGGGCCTGGGGTATTACACCGCCGGCGCCGTCAAACTGGCTTCGGACCCTGGCGATGCGCGCCAGCCGGGCGGAGACTTCGTCACCGCGCCCGAACTCAGCCCCCTCTTTGCCGGCACGCTGGCGCGCCAGGCCGCCCAATGGCTGCAGGCCACCGGCACGGCGCGCGTGCTCGAATTCGGCGCGGGCACCGGCGCCCTGGCCGAGGGCGTGATGGCCGAGCTCGACCGTCTCGGCTTCGCGGTCGAATACACCATCGTCGAAGTGTCGGCCGACCTGCGCGCGCGCCAGCAGGCGCGCCTGGATGCAGAGCGCGTGCAATGGCTGGACCAGCTGCCCGAAGCCTTCGAAGGCGTGGTGCTGGCCAATGAGGTGCTCGATGCCATGCCGGTGCGCCTGTTCCGCTTTGACGAGCAGGGCCGGGTGCTGGAGCGCGGCGTGGGCTGGCAGGATGGTTTTGTATGGCAAGACCGCCCCGCCGATGCGGCGCTGGCCGCCGTGGTCGCCGCGCGCCTGCCGGCGCTGCCCGGCTATGTGTCAGAAATCAATCTGCAGGGCGAGGCCTGGGTGCGCGAGATGGGCCGCTGGCTCAAGCGCGGCGCCGCCTTGCTGCTGGATTATGGCTTTCCGCGGCATGAGTACTACCATCCGCAGCGCGCCGGCGGCACGCTGATGTGCCACCTGCGCCATCACGCGCACGCCGACCCCTTCGTGGCGCCCGGCATGCAAGACATCACGGCCCATGTGGATTTCACCGCCATGGCCGACGCCGCGCTCGAAGGCGGCCTGGATGTGCTGGGCTATACCTCGCAGGCGCGCTTCCTGATGAACGCCGGCCTGCTGGATCTGCTGGGCCGCCTGGACCCGGCCGACAGCCGGGCCTATGCGCAGGCGGCCGCGCCGGTGCAGAAGCTGCTTTCGGAAGCCGAGATGGGCGAGCTCTTCAAAGTGCTGGCCATCGGCCGCGGCGTGCCGGCCGGCCCGCTGGGGTTTGCGCGCGGCGACCGGCGCGGCAGCCTCTAGACCGCGCCCAGGGCCGCCAGGCGCGCCTGGCGCAAGGCCGGCTTGATGCGCGCGGGTTCGCCGGCGCATTGCCGCGCGACGGCGCCGGCATCGACGCCGCGCACCGCCTCCAGGTCGCGGCGCCATTGGCCGGCGTCAAGCTCGGCCACGACCGAGGCCGTCTCGGCCAGGGCCAGGAAACGCTCGGGCTTGCGCAAGCCGTCGCAACGCTCGATGAGATCCAGCCGCTCGGGCACCGACCGCGCCGGCAGAGCCTGCAGCCACACGGGCAGCAGGCGCGCCTGGTCGGCGCACTCGGTCGGCACGCGCAGGCGCGCGGCCAAGGCGTCGCGCTCGGGACTCAGGCGGGTCAGCAAGGCATAACGGCCCGGCAGCGGCAGCCCGCGCCGCGCCGCCTCGTCCAGACCGGGCGCAACGTCCTCCCATTGCGCCAGCTGCGGCATCACGCGGGACAGGGCGCCGCATTCGGCCCAGACGCGCAGCATGCGCGAGGGCATGGCCTCCATGAGGCCGCGCGACAGCTCTTTCCAGACGCGCTCGGGCACCAGGGCGTCGACCTCGCCTTGCGCCACCATCTGCTGGCACAGCGCCCGCGTTTCGGGCGCCACGCTGAAATCGGTGAAGCGGGCCGCGAAACGGCCCAGGCGCAGGATGCGCACCGGATCTTCGGCGAAGGCTTCGCCCACGTGGCGAAAGCGCCGCGCGCGCAAGTCGGCCTGCCCGTCCAGGGGATCGACCAGCCGGCCGTCCGGCGCGCGCGCGATGGCATTGACGGTGAAATCGCGCCGCCGCAGATCCTGCTCCAGGCTGACGTCGGCGCCGGTATGGAAGGTAAAGCCCTTGTAGCCGCGCCCGGACTTGCGCTCGGTGCGCGCCAGGGCGTACTCCTCCTTGCTCACCGGGTGCAGGAAGACCGGAAAATCCCCGCCCACCGGGATAAAGCCGCGCCTGGCCATTTCTTCGGGCGTCGCGCCCACCACCACCCAATCGCGGTCGCCGGCCGGCAGCCCCAGCAGCGCGTCGCGCACGGCGCCGCCGACGATGTAGACCTGCAGGCCCGCGATGGCTGGATCCGGCGTGGCGCTCATGGCGACTTGGCCATGACGGCGGCCGGCGGCACCACATTGCCCAGGCGCTCCTTGAGCGACTGCGGCTGGCCCGTGAACATGGCCGCATAGTAGACGGCATTGGACATCACATTCTTGACGTAGAGGCGCGTCTCGGTAAACGGGATGGTCTCGGCGAACACCGCGCCCTCGACCGGATGGCTGAAGGTCGCGCGCCAGTTGCGCGGCCGCCCTGGGCCGGCGTTGTAGCCGGCGCTGGCCAGCATTTGCGAGCCGTCCAGGTCGCGCAGCACCATGTTGAGGTATTGCGTGCCGAGCTCGGTGTTGACATCGAAATCATTCACGCTGCCCGGCGTGAAGTCGGTCATGCCTATCTTGCCGGCCACCCATTTGGCCGTGGCGGGCATGAGCTGCATCAGCCCCGAGGCGCCCACATGCGAACGGGCGTCCATGATGAAGCGCGACTCCTGGCGGATGAGTCCGTAGACCCAGGCCGGATCCACATCCAGCGCGCGCGCCTTGGCCGACACCCGCCCCTCGAAGGGCGCGATATAGCGTTGCGAAAAATCGAACTCGCGTTCGGTGCGCTCCGAGGTGTTGACCACGCGGTCATAGATGCCCTCGGCCCGCGCCAGCTCGGCGGCGGCCAGCAGCTGCCGGTCGTTCATCGTGCGCAGGGCGAAGTTCCATTCGGGCACGGCCTCCGAGCGCCAGCCCAGGCGGAACATATGCACGGCGCGCACCAGCGCCGGATTGGCCCGCGCCTCGCGCATTTCGGCGTCATTGACCGGCTCGGCCTGGGGCGGCAGCTTGATGCGCTGGCCCAGCTCCTCGGTGGCAAGCTGGCCATAGAAATTGAACTGGCCGGCGATGCTGGCGTAGGCGCGCTGCGCCTCGGCGGTCTGGCCCAGCGCCGCCTGTCCGCGCGCTTTCCAGTAGACCCAGACTTCTTCATTGCGCTGGGAGGGCGACATCTCGTCTATCGAGGCCACGACCCATTTCCAGTCCACGCGCTGCTGACGCAGCGCGGCGCGGACCTTCCAGGCGTAGTTGTTGTCGGTCATGCGGATGTGGCCGGCCTCGCGATACCACTCATAGGCGCGCGGATCGAGCGCGACGGCGGCGGCCAACGCATACTGCCCGCGCACCCAGGCCAGGTAGGGGCGGGGCAAGTGCCGGGCCCATTCGCGCTCCAGATAGGAATCGGCCACGCTGATGTCCGAGCGCGCCAGGCGGCCCAACGCCAGGGTAACCAGCTCTTTTTCGTTGCGGCCCACCGGCGACTTGCCCTGGCGCACCAGCCATTTCATGGGGTCGCGCATCATCAGGTCGTAGGTCTTGACGTCCTGCGGCTCGAACAAATACTGCACCAGCTTGCGCGCGTCCGTGGTCCGGTTGTTCTCGATGGCATCGCGCAATTGCGGCAGGAGCTCATCCCAGCCGAGGACGCGGTCGGCGACCAGCTGGTCATACAGCGCCCAGCAGGCCGAGCCCGGCGCGAAGGCCTTCAGCGCCTCTTCGGCCGTGGCGCGCTTGCCCGTCATGTGGCGCGCGTCGAGGACCGCGCAGGCCACCTGGGCATTGCTGGCCTTGGCCGGCGCCAGACGGCGCACCGTCTCGAAGTCCCCGCTGCGCGCGGCGGCCAGGATCCAATCGTTGCGCAGCCGGTCTTCGAGGTAGCTGCCGGCATTGGCGGCCAGGAATCGCGTGAGCTGGCTGTCGGGGCGCACGCCATTGGGCGGCACGGCCAATTGATAGCGCAGCAGCCAGTATTGCGGGTAGGCGCCCAGCACATCGCTTTCGGCCTGGGGCGCGAGCGCGCCCAGCACCGACCATTGTTTGCGCGTCATGGCCTCGCGCGCCGAGACCACCGCCTGGCGGGCCGTCGAATCGGGCGAAGCGGGCAACCCGGCCAACACGGCGCGCGGCACGGCGATGGGCCGCGCGGCCTGCTCGGGCGCGAGCGAGGTCTGCAAGGCCAGCGCCGGCGCCGGCGAGGCGGCCGGTTCGGCGCGCTGCTGGGCGTCCACCGGCGCACAGCCCGCGGCCAGCAAGGCCAATAGCGGCAGCAGCCGCCGCAGCCCGCCCGAGGCCAAGGAATTCTGATACCGTTGGGATTGACGCCCCGCGCTCACCGTTGGCTTCATCGTCCGCCCCTTCACGCCTTACACCGCTAGACCAGGCCCGCCCGTATGCAGACCCAAAATACTGGAGAGAATACCGCAGTCGCGCTGCGCGCGCGATTGCGCCGTCAACGCGCCGAGCTGCCCGAAAATCAACGCAGCCGGGGCGCGCTGCTCATGCGCGGCCGGCTGTTCACCTGGCTGAACGTGGCGCGCGAGCGGGCGGCCGGCCTGGGCCGGCCGCTGCAAAGCGTCGCGGCCTTCTGGCCCATGGCCGAAGAACCGGACCTGCGGCCGCTGTTACAACAATGGGTCGACGCCGGCATCACCGTCTGTCTGCCCGTGGTGCGCGAACGGGGAGCCGCCCTGGAATTCCGCCGCTGGACGCCGGATGCCCCCATGCAGGCGGGCGCCTATGGCATCGCCGAGCCGCAGGCTGGCGACCTCGTCGTCCCCGATGTGCTGCTGGTGCCCACCCTGGGCTATACGGCCGACGCCGAGCGGCTGGGCTATGGCGGCGGCTACTACGACCGCACGCTGGCCGCCCTGACGGCGGCCGGCCATCCCCATACCGCCATCGGTATTGCCTGGGATGAGGGGCTGTTGCCGCAAGACTACAAGCCGGCCCCGCATGACGTCCCCCTGGCCGCCGTGCTCACCCCCTCGGGCTGGGTGCCCGAGGCGCCGCTGGAGACCGGCGGCCTGCCGGCCGGGCGCGGCAGCGTGTTCTCGCACATCCTGCGCTAAACGCACCATCCTGACGCACCGGTCGGCACCTCTTATGGTGCGCGCCGGCGCGCGCCCCAGGCGCCGTCCCGCCCGCGAAGCTGGCATGGGGCTTGCTTGATTTCCTGTCAACCGCGCCACCGCAGGAGACAGCATGAAGGACGGGCCCGCCATGGTTTTTGACGAGATGTTCGACGCCCAGGGTCGCGTCCGTCCCCACTATGAGGGCTATGCCTATTGGCTGGAGGGCCAGCCCGCCGAGGCGATGGCGGCGCGCCAGATCGAGGCCGACCTGAGCTTCAGGCGCGTGGGCATCACCTTCTCCGTGGCGGGCGACGCGGCCGGCACCGAGCGCCTCATCCCCTTCGATCTCATCCCGCGCATCATCGCCGCGGCCGAATGGCAGCGCCTGGATGCCGGCCTGAAACAGCGCGTGCGCGCGCTCAACCGTTTCATCCACGACATCTATCACGACCACGATATCGTGCGCGCCGGCATCGTGCCGGCCGAACAGGTTTTCCTCAATGCGCAATACCGGCCGGAGATGCAGGACATCGACGTCGCCGAGGATATCTATTGCCACGTCGCGGGCGTGGACATCGTGCGCGCCGGCGCGGGCGAGTTCTATGTGCTGGAGGACAATCTGCGCGTGCCCTCCGGCGTGTCCTATATGCTGGAAAACCGCAAGATGTCCATGCGCCTGATGCCCGACGCCTTCGGCAGCAACAAGGTCCGGCCCGTGGCGCACTATCCCGACCTGCTGCTGGACAATCTGCGCGAGGTCGCGCCGGGAGGCAACGACGATCCCACGGTGGTGGTGCTCACGCCCGGCATGTACAACTCGGCCTATTTCGAGCATGCCTTCCTGGCCCAGCAGATGGGCGTGGAACTGGTCGAGGGCCAGGACCTCTTCGTCGAGCAGAACACGGTCTATATGCGCACCACGCGCGGGCCGCGCCGCGTGGATGTGATCTACCGGCGGCTGGACGACGATTTTCTCGATCCCCTGTCTTTCCGGGCCGACTCGGCGCTGGGCGTGCCCGGCCTGCTGTCGGCCTATCGCGCCGGCCGCGTCACCCTGGCCAATGCCATCGGCACGGGCATCGCCGACGATAAGTCCACCTATCTCTATGTCCCGGAGATGATCCGCTTCTATCTGGGCGAAGAGCCGCTGCTGTCCAATGTGCCGACCTGGCAATGCGCGCGGCCCGAAGAATGCTCGCATGTGCTGGCGCACATGCAGGACCTGGTCGTCAAGGAGGTCCACGGCGCCGGCGGCTACGGCATGCTGGTCGGTCCCTGCGCCAGCCGCCAGGAGGTGGAGGACTTCAAGCAGCGCGTGCTCGCCAACCCGGCCAATTACATCGCGCAGCCCACGCTGTCGCTGTCGACCATCCCCACCTATGTGGAATCGGGCGTGGCGCCGCGCCACGTGGACCTGCGCCCCTACGTGCTGTGCGGCAAGGACATCCGCACCGTGCCGGGCGGCCTGTGCCGCGTGGCCCTGGCCGAAGGCTCGCTGGTGGTCAACAGCAGCCAGGGCGGGGGCACCAAGGACACCTGGGTACTGGAAGACTGACCATGCTGAGCCGAACCGCCGATCATCTTTTCTGGATGTGCCGCTACACCGAGCGCGCCGAAAGCACGGCGCGCATGCTGGATGTCAACCTGCAGATGTCGCTGCTGCCCCAGGATGCGCTGACGCGCGAGAACTCCTGGCGCGCCCTGCTGCGCATCTCGGAACTGCACGGCCGCTACGAGACCCGGCACGACGCGCTCACCCCGGCCAGCGTGCTGCACTTCATGGTGCGCGACCCGGACAATCCCTCTTCCATCCATGCCTGCCTGCGCGCCGCGCGGGAGAACGCCCGCGCCGTGCGCGGCAGCCTCACCACCGAACTCTGGGAAACTTACAACAGCACCTGGCTGGAGTTCCAGAAACACCTGCAGTCCGGCCTGCCGGAACGCAATCCGGGCGAGTTCTTCGAATGGGTGAAATTCCGCTCGCATGTCGCGCGCGGCGTCACTCAGGGCACCATGCTCGAAGACGAGGCGCTGTGCTTTCTGCGCCTGGGCATGCACCTGGAGCGCGCCGACAACACCGCGCGCCTGCTGGACGTGAAATTCCATGAAGGCGAGCATGGCCCGCAGAACGAGTTCTACCGCTGGTCGGCCATCCTCAGCTCGGTCTCCGGCCTGGAGGTCTACCGCAAGGTCTACCGCGATGTCGTCACGCCCGACCGCGTGGCCGAACTGCTCATCCTGCACGGCGACATGCCCCGTTCGCTGCTGGCCTCGACGCAGGCCGTGGCCGACAACCTGGCCAGGGTGGCCAATGAACGCTCGGCCGAGACCGAACGCCGCGCCGGCCGGCTCAGCGCGGAGCTGCGCTTCGGCCGTGTCGAGGACATCCTGCGCGGCGGCCTGCATGGCTTTCTGGAGAGCTTTCTCGAACGCATCAATGACCTGGGCAACCGCATCAGCCAGGATTTCCTGTTGCCGCTGTCGACCTGATACCGGAGCCCGCATGAAGCACCTGATCCGCCACGTCACCCACTATCGCTACACCTCGCCGGTGAGCTATAGCATCCAGGTCCTGCGCCTGACGCCGCGCCAGGACGAGCATCAGCGCGCCCTGCGCTGGTTCATCGACGCGCCCGGCCCGCTGCAGGAACAGGTCGATGCCTTCGGCAACATCACCCACACCCTGACCATGACCCGCCCGCACGACGAAATCGAGCTGCGCGTCACCGGCCACATCGAGATCGACATGCTGCCGCAGGGGCGGCTGCCCGACGAGGACCGCCGCCTGCCCCTGCATGCCTTCTGCGTGCCCACGCCGCTGACGCATGCCGACGCCGCCGTGCGCGACTTCACGCGCGGCGCGCTGTCGCATGGCCTGAAGACCCCGCATGACGCCCTGACCCTGGCCGAGGCCATCTGCGATCGCGTGCATTACGAACCCGGCGCCACCGATGTCGGCACGGCCGCCGGGGACGTCCTGAAACTGGGCCATGGCGTCTGCCAGGACCATGCCCATCTCTTCCTGGCCTGCGCGCGCGGCCTGGGCGTGCCGGCGCGCTACGTCAGCGGCTATCTCTACACCGAGGCGGCCCACGCGGCCAGCCATGCCTGGGCCGATGTCTGGCTCGATGGCCAGGGCTGGGTCAGCGTGGACATCACCAACCGCCAGTTCGCCTCGGACTGCCACTGCCGGCTGGCCGTGGCGCGCGACTATGACTCGGCCTCGCCGGTGCGCGGCGTGCGCAATGGCGGCGGCGGCGAAATCATGAGCGTCTCGGTGCAAGTCCAGGCTGCCCACCAGCAATAGACCGCATCCTCCTCCCTCTTTTTTTGACCGCGCCATGACCTACTGCATCGCGGCCCAGCTGAACCAGGGCCTGGTCTTTCTCTCCGACTCGCGCACCAACGCCGGCGTCGACCAGATCAGCATTTTCCGCAAGCTGCATGTCTTCGAGCTGCCGGGCGATCGCGTCATGGCGCTCATGACCGCCGGCAATCTGGCCATCAGCCAGGCCGTGCTCAACGTGCTGGCCCAGGAAAACGCCCAACGGCCCGATTCGATCTGGCGCGTGCCCAATATGTTCGAGGCGGCCCGGCGGGTGGGACAGGCCGTCAGGCTGGTCTATGAGCGCGATGCCGAGGCGCTGCGCGAACAGGGCGTGGAGTTCAATATCAACCTGATCTTCGGCGGCCAGATCGGCGCCGCCCCCTGCCGCCTGTTCCAGGTCTACGCGGCGGGCAACTTCATCGAGGCCACGCCCGAATGCCCGTATTTCCAGATAGGCGAGGCCAAGTACGGCAAGCCCATCCTGGACCGCGTGCTGCGCCCGGACACGCCGCTGGACGAAGCCGCCAAATGCGCCCTCATCTCCATGGACTCCACGCTGCGCTCCAATATCTCGGTCGGCCTGCCGCTGGACCTGCTGGTGTATGAGGCCGACGCCCTGCGGGTGACGCATTTTTCCAGCATCGACGAGCAGAACGAGTACTTCGCGATGATACGCGGCACCTGGGGCGAAAGACTGCGCCAGGTCTTCGCCGAGATTCCCGATCCGCTCTGGAGCCGGCCCGAAGACCCGGACTCGCTGGTGCCGGCGCACCGCGTGCACCAGCCCATGCGCATCCTGCCGGCCGGCCTGGCCGGCAACCGCTATGCCGCGCCGCAGCTGCTGGCCCAGGGCGGCTCCCCGACACAGGCCAATTAGGCCGACGCGCCAGCCCTGGCCCGCGGATGGCCAGGCCGCACGCTAGGGCAAATCCCCATTTGGCGCTGCCGAAGTGGGCTTTCCGGAATCGCGAATAGCCAGCCCGCCCGCTCTCGCTCACACTAGCCTATCGCCGCCATCGGCCAGCCCGCCCACAAGGCGCGCCGGCGATGACGACCCAGAACAACGGAGTGAGACTGAATGAAGCGTATCCCGATGAGCCGCCGCGCGGCCCTGCTGGCCCTGGGCGGGCTGTTGTCCCTGAGCGCCCAGGCGCAGGACAAGAACTATCCCACGCATCCCCTGACCCTGGTCGTGCCCTTCGCGGCCGGCGGCCCCACCGATGTCGTGGCCCGCTCGCTGGGCGCCTCCATGAGCAAGACGCTGGGCCAGCCCATCGTGGTCGAGAACCGCACCGGCGCGGGCGGCACGCTGGGCCCCTCCTTCGTATCGCGGGCCCATCCCGACGGCTACACGCTGCTCATCCACCACAACGGCATGGCGACGGCCCCGGCGCTCTACAAAAAACTGCCCTACGATCCCCTCAAGGACTTCGAGTACGTCGGCCAGGTGGCCGATGTGCCCATGACGCTGATGGGCCGCAAGAGCCTGCCGCCCAACGACATGCCGGCCTTCATCGCCTATGCGCGCGCCAACGGCAGCAAGATCAACCTGGCCAACGCCGGTCCGGGCGCCGTGTCGCAGCTGTGCGGCACGCTGCTGCAGGATGCGCTGGGCACGCAGTTCACGGAAATCCCCTATGCCGGCACGGCGCCGGCCATGAGCGCGCTGCTGGGCGGCCAGGTCGATGTGCTGTGCGACCAGACCACCCAGACGCTGCCGCAGATCAAGGGCGGCGGCGTCAAGCTCTACGGCGTGACCACGCTGGAGCGCATCAAGGCCCTGCCCGATGCGCCGACCCTGCAGGAAAGCGGGCTGAAGGGCTTTGAAGTCATGGTCTGGCACGGCATCTATGCCCCCAAGGGCACGCCCAAGGCGGCCATCGACCGCATCAACGAGGCGTTGCGCATCGCGCTGAAAGACCCCGCTTTCGCCACCAAGATGAATGAGCTGGGCGCCGTGATCGTTCCGCCGGCCAAGCAGACCCCCGAAGGCCTGCATGCCTGGCTGCAATCGGAAACCACCAAATGGGGCGGCATGATGAAAAAGGCCGGCATCGAACCGCAATAAGGTTCCGCGCCGGCCTGGCAGGGCGGCTCCCGGCGGGAGCCGCTTTTTTTGCCTTAGAGCTGCAGGTTCTTCCAGATGCCCAGGGTCGCTTCCGACTGGTTAAGGGTATAGAAGTGCAGGCCGGGCACGCCGTTGTCGAGCAAGGTCTGGCAAAGCTCGGTCACGACGTCCACGCCGAAGGCCCGGATCGAGGCCTTGTCGTCGCCGAACTCGGCCAGACGCAGCCGTATCCAGCGCGGCAGCTCGGCGCCGCACATCTCGGAAAAACGCGAGAGCTGGCTGTAGTTGGTGATGGGCATGATGCCCGGCACGATGGGGATGGCCACGCCACGCGCCTGCGCCCGGTCGACGAAATCGAAATAGGCGTCGGCATTGAAGAAATACTGCGTGATCGCGGCATCCGCGCCGGCCCGGACCTTGGCCACGAAATGGTCCAGATCCGCCGTGGGGCTGGCGGCCTGCGGATGCATCTCGGGATAGGCGGCCACTTCGATGTGGAACCAATCGCCGGTTTCCTCGCGGATGAAACGCACCAGGTCGCTGGCATAGCGCAGCTCGCCGGCATCGCCCCCCATGCCCGAAGGCAGGTCGCCGCGCAAGGCCACCACGCGATGCACGCCGGCCTCGCGATAGTGGTTGAGGATGTCGCGCAGCTGCTCGCGCGAGGCGCCGATGCAGGACAGATGGGGCGCCGCGTCGCAACCGAGGTTGGTCAGCGTGCGCACGGTCTCCTCGGTGCCGGCGCGCGTGGAGCCGCCCGCGCCGAAGGTCACGCTGACATAGCGCGGCTGGATGGCCAGCATCTGCTTGGCCGCGCGCACCAGCCTTTCCTGCGCGGCGATATCGCGCGGCGGGAAAAACTCCAGGCTGAGGGCGGGAGAGGTTGAGTCGGTCATCAGGGTATGAGTTTGGACAGCAGGCCGGCGATGATGCTGTAGAGAATCGCACCCGCCACGGCCCACCAGAAGCCGTTGACCTGGAAGCCGCGCAGGATGGAGCCGGCCAGCCAGAACAACAAGGCATTCAGGACGATCAGGAAGAGACCGAGCGTGACGACGGTGATGGGCAGCGTCAGCAGCACCAGGACGGGCTTGACCAGCATGTTCAACAGGCCCAGCACCAGCGCGGCGACGAGCGCCGAACCGAAACTGGCCACGGTGATGCCGGGCAAGAGATAGGCCACGGCCAACAGCGCCACGGCGTTCAGGATCCAGACCAGAATCAATGCCATTTCGATCTCCTGTAAGAAGGGCGGCCACGCGGGCCACCCCTATTGTGCTACATCCCCTTGCTTAGTAGCGGTAATGGCCCGGCTTGAAGGGGCCGTGGACCGGCACGCCGATGTACTGGGCCTGGGCATCCGACAGCGTGGTGAGCTTGGCGCCGAGCTTTTTCAGGTGCAGGCGGGCGACTTTTTCGTCCAGATGCTTGGGCAGCACATAGACCTGGCCGCGGGTGTAGCTGTCATTGCGCGTGAACAGCTCGATCTGGGCGATGGTCTGGTTGGCGAAAGACGAGGACATCACGAACGAGGGGTGGCCGGTGGCGCAGCCCAGGTTGACCAGACGGCCCTTGGCCAGCAGGATGATGCGCTTGCCGTCGGGGAAGATCACGTGGTCGACCTGGGGCTTGATCTCTTCCCATTGGCAATCTTTCTCGATCGCGGCGACGTCGATCTCGTTGTCGAAGTGACCGATGTTGCAGACGATGGCCTGATCCTTCATGGCCTCCAGGTGGGCGCGGGTGATCACGTGGTAGTTGCCCGTGGCCGTCACGAAGATGTCGGCGTGGGGCGCGGCTTCTTCCATGGTCACGACCTTGTAGCCTTCCATCGCGGCCTGCAGGGCGCAGATCGGGTCGATTTCGGTCACCCAGACCTGGGCGCGCAGCGCGGCCAGGGCCTGGGCGCAGCCCTTGCCCACGTCGCCGTAGCCGGCCACCACGGCGATCTTGCCGGCCACCATCACATCGGTGGCGCGCTTGATGCCGTCGACCAGCGATTCGCGGCAGCCGTAGAGGTTGTCGAACTTGGACTTGGTGACCGAGTCGTTGACGTTGATGGCGGCAAAGGCCAGCTCGCCCTTTTGCGACATCTGGTAGAGGCGGTGCACGCCGGTGGTGGTTTCTTCGGTCACGCCCTTGATCTGGGCCAGGCGGGTCGAATACCACTTGGGATCGCGCGCCAGGGTTTCCTTGATGGCGGCGAACAGCACGCGCTCTTCTTCGCTGCCGGGCTTGTCCAGCACCGAGATGTCGGCCTCGGCCTTGGTGCCCAGGTGCAGCAGCAGCGTGGCGTCGCCGCCGTCATCGAGGATCATGTTGGCGTGGCGGTCTTGCGGCCACTCGAAGATCTTGTGGGTGTATTGCCAGTACTCTTCCAGGGTCTCGCCCTTGATGGCGAAGACGGGGGTGCCGGTGGCGGCGATGGCGGCCGCGGCGTGGTCCTGGGTCGAGAAGATGTTGCACGATGCCCAGCGCACTTCGGCGCCCAGGGCCACCAGCGTTTCGATCAGCACGCCGGTCTGGATGGTCATGTGCAGGCTGCCGGCGATGCGCGCGCCCTTGAGCGGCTGGGTGGCGGCGTACTCTTCGCGGATGGCCATCAGGCCGGGCATCTCGGTTTCGGCGATGGCCAGCTCGCGGCGGCCCCAGCCGGCCAGACCCATGTCGGCGACGATGTAATCGGAAAAGGCTTTGTCAGACACTGCGTTCACGGTGTAGATCTCCACGTAAAAATGAACGGCGCACACTGGGCCGGCCGGCGTGAAGAACCATGAAAACACGGCGCCGCCACCTTGCCGGCCTAGCAGCTAAGGTGAGCGCCGTTGCATGGGCGTCGCGCGGGGCGCGGCGCCTGGACAAGGATTCCTGAGCCTGGCGAGCCGTTGTGTCCGGCTTTCGTCGCAGCGCTCCTCAGGGATAGGCGGCATTGTAGCGGGTCGGCCAAGCCGGCGAAAACCCCCGCCAATCGGATCAGACGCCCAACGCCTGCTTGGGCGTGCTTTCGGGGGCCGGATCATCGATGGGCACCAGGGCCGAGAGCAGGTCCTGGGCGATGGCGTCCCAACCGCGCGTCAAGGCCCATTGGCGCACGGCGCGCCGGTCCAGCTGGCGCGCGGCCAGGCAGGCGCGCCCCAGGTCCTTGTCCAGCGCCCCCGTGACGCCCTCGCGCACCACCGCCATCGGCGCCTCGCTGCGGAATGCCGCCACCGGCGTGCCGCAGGCCATGGCCTCCAGCATCACCAGGCCGAAGGTATCGGTCAGGCTGGGAAAGACAAACACATCGGCCGCGCTATAGAGCGCGGGCAGCTGGGCATCGCCCTGCCCGCCCAGGAAATGCGCTTGCGGAAACCGGCGGCGCAGACGGGCCAGGTCCGGCCCCGCGCCGGCGACCACCTTGCTGCCCGGCAGATCCAGGCACAGAAAGGCGTCCAGATTCTTCTCCCGGGCCACGCGGCCCACCGACAGCCAGATGGGGCGCGGCAGATGCGCCAGGACATCGGAGGCCACCGGCTGGAAATGCCTGGCGTCCACGCCCCGCGACCAGGTCTTCAGGCGGCCGATGCCGCGCGCGGCCACGATGCCGGCCACGGTGGGGGTGGGCACCAGCACGCGCTGCGACGGCCGGTGGAACCAGCGCATATAGCGCCAGGGCAGCCCGGCGGGGATGCCCATGCGCGCCTGCAGATAGTCCGGAAACAGGGTGTGGAAAGAGGTCGTGAACCGCCATCCCCGCTTGAGCGCCATGCGGCGCGCGGCCAGGCCCAGCGGCCCTTCGGTGGCGATATGCAGGGCCTCGGGCACCCAGTCGCCCAGCAGACGCCGCAGCTGGCGCCCCGGCGTCAGGCACAGGCGCAGCTCGGGTTCGGACGGCGCGGGCACCGTGCGGCTGCCCTCGGGGCTGATGATACGGATCTCATGGCCCCACTCGGCCAACAAACGGCACATGGCGGTCCAGGTCCGGACAACGCCATTGACCTGCGGATGCCAGGCATCCGTCACGAGCGCGATACGCATGGAGGGCCCCATGGAGACAATGGGGTCGATTAGGCCCGCCGCGTATGACAGGGCAAAGACAGGGCCGGCCGGCCTCAGCT
Organism: Bordetella pseudohinzii; assembly: GCF_000657795.2. GTDB lineage: Bacteria > Pseudomonadota > Gammaproteobacteria > Burkholderiales > Burkholderiaceae_B > Bordetella > Bordetella pseudohinzii. The sequence continues at coordinate 206,169 of NZ_JHEP02000004.1, read as the reverse complement.
ATTGCGCCGCGGATAGCCCTGGGCGCGGATGCGCGCCCAGACTTCGCGTTTTTCGTCGTCGCTCATGAAGACCCAGTTGGCGACTTCCATGGCCGTGCGGCCGCAACCCCGGCAGATGTCGTCGAACAGCGTGGAACACACGGCCACGCAAGGGGAGTCGCTGGCGGCGAATGCGCCGCTCGCGGCGGGTTCTATGGGGTCTTCACGGCTGCTCATGGGCGCAAGCTTAGCACCCGGCCTGCGTCCCTTTTTGCATAGCCCTATCGGCGGCCGGCGATTGCCCGCCGGCCAGGAAGGCCAGCGCCTCTTCCAGCACCGCGCCGGGCGCCTCCTCGGGCAGATAATGGGCCGCGTCGATGGCCCGGCCATCGACCTGGGCGGCCACCGCGCGCCAAAGCCCCAGGACATCGAAATTGCGTCCGACCGCGCCGCGTTCGCCCCACAGCACGCGCAGGGGCATGGCGAGGCGCTGGCCGGCCTGGCGCGACGCGCGGTCATGCTCCAGATCGATCGTGGCCGAGGCGCGGTAGTCCTCGCAGACGCCGGTTGCCCAGCCGGGCAGGCGCGCGCAGCGCTCGTACTCGGCCAGGGCCCGCGGCGCGAAATGCGCCAGGCCTCCGGGCCGCCCGCCCATGACGCCGCGGACGTAGAACGCCGGGTCGCGGGCAATCATGGTCTCGGGCAAGGGCGCCGGCTGTATCAGCCAAAACCAGTGGTAATAGGCCTGGGCGAAGGCCCGGGTCGTGCCTTCGTACATATCGAGCGTGGGCGCGATATCCAGCAGCATCATGCGCTGGACGTGTTCCGGATGATCCAGGCCCAGGCGATGCGCCACGCGCGCGCCCCGGTCGTGGGCCAGCACCGAGAACCGGGGCAGCCCCAGCGCCTGCATCAAGGCCAGCATGTCGGCGGCCATCACGCGCTTGGCGTGCGCGCCATGATCGGGGCTGGCGGCCGGTTTATCGCTGTCGCCATAGCCGCGCAAATCGGCCGCCACGCAGGTGAAGCGGCGCGTAAGCGCGGGCCAGAGGCGATGCCAGATCGCCTGCGTCTGGGGATGGCCATGCAGCAAGAGCAAGGCCGGCCCCTGGCCCGCCACGCGGGCGGCCAGGGCAATATCGCCCACGGCGATGCGCCGCAGCGGCACTTCGAAAAAGGCGTCCTCACTCACCATGCTGTCCTTGTCTATCCAGGCGCTGGCGAACCTCGCGCGCCACATCCTTCATCCAGGGCAGGCGCCGCCAGTGCCGCGCCTCGAAACGCGCCACCGCGTCCAGCTGCCGCAAAGACGCGGCCACCATATCCAGGCCCTCGACAAAACGCAGCCGGTGACGCGGCGACAAAGTGAAATCGTAACCCCTGCCCCCGGCGTCATACAGCCGGCCCGCCGCCGCGTCCACGGTCAGCGCGGCCCGCGCCGGATCGGCGATGCGGCGCAAAAGCGCCTGGGTCTCTTCCTCGGGCAAGGTCACCAGCAACAGGCCGTTGTTCATGGCGTTGGAGAAGAAGATCTCGCCGAAGCTGGGCGCGATCACGGCGCGGATGCCGAACTGCTGCAAACCCCATACGGCATGCTCGCGGCTGGACCCGCAGCCGAAGTTGGGGCCCGCCACCAGAAAGCGGGCGTCCGCATAGCCGGGCTGGTTCAGGACGCAATCGGGACGCGGCCGGCCCTCGGCGTCAAAGCGCAGATCGTAGAACAGCCCCCGGTCCAGGCCGGCCTTGTCGATGATGCGCAAAAACTGCTTGGGCATGATCTGGTCGGTGTCGAGGTTGCTGTAGGGCAAGGGCGCGGCGATGCCGCTCAGAATGGCGTTGGCGTTCATGCCCGGATCTCCTGGCGGATGTCCACGATATGGCCGGCCAGCGCGGCCGCGGCGGCCATGGCCGGGCTCATCAAATGCGTCCGGCCGCCGCGGCCCTGGCGGCCCTCGAAATTGCGGTTGGTGGTCGATGCGCAGCGCTCGGCCGGACGCAGCACATCGTCGTTCATGGCCAGGCACATGGAGCAGCCGGGCTGACGCCACTCGAAACCCGCCTCGATGAGAATCCGCGCCAGCCCCTCGGCCTCGGCCTGGTCCCGCACGGCTCCCGAACCGGGGACCACCATGGCGCGCACGCCCGGCGCCACGCGGCGGCCCCGCGCCACCCCGGCCACCACGCGCAGGTCCTCGATGCGCGCATTGGTGCATGAGCCGATGAAAACCCGGTCTATCGGCAGGCCCTCCAGGCGCGCGCCGGGCGCCAGGCCGATATAGGCCAGCGCCTGGACGGCCGCCTCGCGGGCCAGCGCGTCCAGGCCGTCGAGCGACGGCACCGGCGCATCCACCGGCACGGCCTGGTCGGGACTGGTGCCCCAGGTCACATAGGGCGCGATCTCGCGCGCGTCAAAGCCATGCTCCACGTCGAAACAGGCGTCCTCGTCGCTGCGCAGCGTGGCCCAGTGCGCGCGCGCAGCCTGCCAGTGCGGGCGCAGCTGCGGCGCATGCTCGCGCACATAGGCCTCGGTGATGGCATCCGGCGCGATCAGGGCCGCGCGCGCGCCGGCCTCCACCATCATGTTGCACACCGTCATGCGGCCCTCGGCCGACAGCGCGGCGATCGTGCCGCCGCACAATTCCACGGCATAGCCGCGCGCGCCCTGCGCGCCCAGGCGGTGCACCAGGAAAATCACCAAGTCCTTGGCCGACACGCCGGCGCCCAGCTCGCCATCGATGCGGATGCGCATGGTGCGCGCCAGGCGATAGACCAGGGTCTGCGTGGCCAGGATGTGCTCGACCTCGGAGGTGCCGATGCCGAAACCGAGCGCGCCCAGGGCGCCGTAAGTGGTCGTGTGGCTGTCGCCGCACAGGACCACCATGCCCGGCAGGATCATGCCGTGCTCCGGCGCGATCACATGCTCGATGCCCTGCAGGGGGTCCCGCGTATCGAACAGGGCGATACCCTGGCTGTCGCAATTGCGCTTGAGATTGCGCGCCTGCAAGGCCGCGTCGGGCTGGGCGATCACGCGCGCCTCGCTGGGCACGGGGTGCGTGGGGATGACATGATCGACCACGGCCATCTGCTGCCCGGGACGCAGCACCTGCCGCCCCCTGGCCGCCAGGCCGCTGAAGGCCTGCGGGCTGGTGTATTCGTTCATGATGTGCAGATCGACGTAGAGCAGCACATGCTCCTCGTCCAAGGTCTCGACCACATGGCTTTGCACCAGTTTGTCGTAGAGCGTCAGGCCTGGCATGAAAAAACCCTCTGGCCGGCGAGATGCCGGCGCGTCATCAATTGGCGGAGATGCCCGCCGTTTTCACGATACCGGCCCAGCGTTTGACCTCGGAGGCCACCATGGCGTCGGTCTGCTGGGGGGTGGAAATCAAGGGATCGAAACCCTCGCGGCTCATGCGCGCGCTGATCGCGGGCGAACGCAGCGCCTCGGCCAGCGTGGCGTTCAGGCGCTGCACCACCGCGTCGGGCGTGCCCGCCGGCGCGCTGATCACGAACCAGGTTTCAAAGACATAGTCGGGCAGGCCGGACTCGGCCACCGTGGGCACATCCGGCAAGAGTGCCGAACGCTTGGCGCCGGTCACGCCCAGGGCGCGCAGCTTGCCGCCGTCGACCTGGGGCTTGGCGGCCGACAGCACCGGAAAACTCATCTGCACCTGGCCGCTGATGGTGTCCAGCATGGCCGGGCCGCCGCCCTTGTAGGGCACATGCATGATCTGCGTATTCGATACCGATTTGAACAGCTCGGCGGCCATGTGAAAGGTGCTGCCCGTCCCTGCCGAGCCGAAGCTCAGCGCATTGGCCGGCCGGGCGCGCACATAGGCCAGCAGCTCCTTGACGTCATGCACGGGCAGGTCCTTGTTGACCGTCAGCACATGCTGCGACGTGCCAATGGTGCCCACCGAGCGCAAGTCCTTTTCGGTATCGAAGGGCATGGCGGAGAACAGCGCCGGATTGATGGCCAGCGACATGGTGTTGACCGCCAGCGTATAGCCGTCCGGCTTGGCCCGCGCCACGGCCGCCATGCCGATATTGCCCGACGCACCGGCCTTGTTCTCGACCACGATGGACTGGCCCAGGGCCTTGCCCCAGGCATCGGCCACCAGGCGCGCGGCGATATCCACGCTGCCGCCGGGCGCGAAGGGCGCCACCAGCGTGATCGGGCGGCTGGGGAAGTCCTGGGCCAGGGCGGGCGAGGCCACCAGGGCCAGGCAACAGCCCCATCGGGCCGCAAGGGCGGCAAGCACGGAAGAAGCATGCATGGTGTCTGTCTCCTGTTATGGGCCGTCGAACGCGGCCGTTGTCGTGACCCTGTCAGTGTAAATACCAAGTTAAAACATATAATTAACGTGATTTAAAACCTTTATTAAATTTGATTTAATAATCCATGGACGCCATCTCCGATCTGGCCTTCTTCGGCCTCCTGGTCAGGCAGGGCAATCTGTCGGCGGCGGCGCGCGAGCTCGGCATCACGCCGGCCGCGGTCAGCACGCGCCTGGCCAATCTGGAGCGCCGGCTGGGCGTGCGGCTGCTCAACCGCACCACGCGCCGCATGCATGTCACCCAGGAAGGCGAGCTCTACCTGGCCGAGGGCGCCCGCATCCTGGCCGACCTGGACTCGCTGGAGCGGCGCGTGACCAATACGCGCGAGCAGCCCCAGGGCCTGCTGCGCGTGAACGCCACGTTCGGCTTCGGCCGCGCCCATGTGGCACCAGCCATCTCGGCCTTCGCCAACCGCTACCCCGACGTGGAGGTGCAACTGCATCTGAGCGACCGCGGCGCCAACCTGCTGGAAGACGGCTTTGACCTGGCGCTGCGTTTTGGCGAGATACCCGATGCGCGGCTCACCGCGCGCAAGCTGGCCTCCAACCGGCGCCTGCTATGCGCGGCGCCGGCCTATCTCAGCCGCCATGGCGAGCCGCGCGCGCCGGCCGAGCTGCCGCGCCACCGCTGCATCGTCATCCGCGAAAGCGAACTGGCCTATGGCACCTGGCATCTGCGGGCCGGCCAGCGCAGCGAGACCATCAAGGTGCGCGGCCCCCTGAGCGCCAACGACGGCGAGTGCGCGCTGCAATGGGCCCTGGACGGACAGGGCATCGTGATGCGCTCCGAATGGGAAGCCATGCCCTATCTGCGCTCAGGCCGGCTGCGCCAGATCCTGCCGCAATGGCAAACCCCTCCGGCCGACATCTACGCCCTGTATCCGCAGCGCCTGCACCTGCCCGCCAAGACCCGCGCCCTGGTCGATTTTCTTGCCGAACGCTTCGCGCCCCGCCTGCGCGCGCCCGGCGCCGACGATCCCGTCTGGTAGGCCGCCGCGCGGACGAAAAAAAACCCTGGCATGGGCTGCCAGGGTTTTTTGCCTTGCGGGATCTCAGGCGGATTTCTTGAGCGCCTGGACCTTGTCGGTGGCTTCCCAGGAAAACTCCGGCTCCGAGCGACCGAAGTGGCCATAGGCGGCCGTCTTGGTGTAGATCGGGCGCAGCAGATCCAGCATGTTGACGATGCCCTTGGGACGCAGGTCGAAGTGCTCGCGCACCAGCTTGGCGATCTGGTCGTCGGGGATGACGCCCGTGCCTTCGGTGTAGACGGTGATGTTGATGGGCTCGGCCACGCCGATGGCATAGCTCACCTGCACCTGGCACTGGCGCGCCAGGCCGGCGGCCACGACGTTCTTGGCCACATAGCGAGCGGCATAGGCGGCCGAGCGGTCCACCTTGGACGGATCCTTGCCCGAGAACGCGCCGCCGCCATGGGGGCAGGCGCCGCCATAGGTGTCGACGATGATCTTGCGGCCGGTCAGGCCGCAATCGCCCTGCGGGCCGCCGATGACGAAGCGGCCGGTCGGGTTGACCAGGAACTTGGTTTGCGGCGTGACCAGGCCATCGGGAAAGCAGGGCTTGATGATGTCCTCGATCACCGCTTCGCGGATCGAGGATTGCGAGATCTCGGGCGCATGCTGGGTCGACAGCACCACGGTGTCGACTTCGACCGGACGGCCGTCGACATAGCGGAAGGTGACCTGCGACTTGGCGTCCGGGCGCAGCCACGGCAGGCGGCCGTCCTTGCGCAGCTCGCTCTGGCGCTGCACCAGGCGGTGCGCATACCAGATGGGAGCGGGCATCAGGTCGGGGGTTTCGTCGCAGGCGTAGCCGAACATCAGGCCCTGGTCGCCAGCGCCCTGGTTGAGGTAGTCCTCGGAGCTGCGGTCCACGCCCTGGGCGATGTCGGGCGATTGCTTGTCGTAGGCGACCAGCACCGCGCAGCCCTTGTAGTCGATGCCGTATTCGGTGTTGTCGTAGCCGATGCGGCGGATGGTGTCGCGCGCGACCTGGATGTAATCGACGTTGGCGCTGGTGGTGATTTCACCGGCCAGCACGACCAGACCCGTGTTGCACAGGGTCTCGGCCGCCACGCGCGCATTGGGGTCCTGCGTGAAGATGGCGTCGAGAATGGCGTCGGAGATCTGGTCCGCGACCTTGTCGGGGTGGCCTTCCGAGACGGACTCGGAGGTGAAGAGAAAATCGTTGTTAGCCACGATGCGTCCTTACGTACATGTCCGGCGGGAAGCCGGCCCTCAAGTTGAACGAGGCGCGTTGCGCCCCGGATCGTCCTGGCAAAGGGCATCTGGGCGCGACGCTTTAGCGGATTTGAAGCGGCGGATGCCGCAACGTCGCTCCGCAAGTTGTCGGTTAACTCAGCGACTTCGGGCATTTTAGGCGAAAATGGGCGCCCGGGCGAAGCAACCCTGCCGGTCATGTCGTTTTTACGGACGGACCCGCGGCCTGCCGCGCCGCCTTCCATCACGAAACATGCTGCTCGCCTTTTTCCGCTTCCTCGCCGTCCTGCCTCTGCCGCTGCTGCAGGCGCTCGGACGGGGCCTGGGCAAGCTGGCCTATGCCTGGCCGGGGAAATACCGCCAGCGCCTGCGCGCCAATGCCGCGCAGGCGGGCTATCCGGACCCGGCCTTCGCCCGGCGCTCGGCCGGCGAGATCGGCGCCATGATCCTCGAATCGACCTGGATCTGGTTCCGCGAGGCCGACAGCCTGCGCAAGGCCCGGATAGACGAAACCAATGCCGCGGTCGTCGAGACGGCGCTGGCCGAACAGCGCGGCATCCTCTTTCTCACGCCCCACCTGGGCGGCTTCGAGATCGTGGCCCGCTACCTGGCGCGCAGGATGCCGCTGACCGTCATGTTCCGCCCGCCGCGCAAGGCCGTCCTGGGCCCGCTGTTGGAGACGGCGCGCAACAATTCCGCCATGCACGCCGTGCCGGCCACGATGCAAGGCGTGCGCGAATTCGTGCGCGCCCTGCGCCGCGGCGAAACGGTGGGCCTGCTGCCCGACCAGGCGCCCGGCCAGGGCGAGGGCGTGTGGGCGCCCTTCTTCGGGCGCATGGCCTACACCGTGACCCTGCCCGGCAAGCTCGCCACGCAGACCGGCGTGCCCGTCATCCTGTGCGCGGCCGAGCGCCTGCCGCGCGGCCAGGGCTGGCAGCTGCACTTCGTGCGCGTGCCCGAGCCGCTGCCCGAAGATCCACAAGCCCAGGCCGCGCTGCTCAATCGCAGCATGGAAACCCTGATCCGCCGCTGCCCCGAGCAATATCTCTGGGGCTATAACCGCTACAAGACGCCGCGCGGCGCGCCGCCCGCCCCGACCGCAACATGAGTTCCGACATAAAGACCCGCGCCCTGATCGGGCTGCTCCGCTGGTTCGGCCGCATGAGCCCCCGCGCGCGCCAGCGCGCCGGCGCCTGCGTGGGTTGGCTGACGCAGCACCTGGCCCGGTCGCGCGCCCGCATCGTGCGGCGCAACCTCGAAATCTGTTTTCCCGACGAAAGCCCGCAAACCCGCGAACAATGGGCCCGCGAGCACTTCCGCGCCCTGGGCCAGTCCATCGTCGACCGCGGCGTGCTCTGGTATGGCAGCCCCCAGGCCATCCGCGAGATGGCCAGCGTCAGCGGCGCCGAGACCGTCAACGCGCTGGCCGCCTCCGGCCGCCCGGTCATCCTGCTGGCCCCGCATTTCATCGGCCTGGACGTCGCGGCCACCCGGCTCACCATGGAAGTGCCCAGCGGCGCCACCATGTACACGCCGCAGCGCAACCCGGCCGTCGACGCCATCGTGCGGGCCGGGCGCCAGCGCTTTAACGAGGTCTTCCTGGTGAGCCGCAAGGAGGGCGTGCGCGAACTGATCCGCCATTTCCGCGAGGCGCGGCCCGTCTATTACCTGCCGGACATGGATTTCGGCCGCAATGGCTCGGTCTTCGTGCCCTTTTTCGGCGTCCCGGCGGCCACCCTGGTCGCCACGGCGCAACTGGCGCGCAAATGGAACGCGGCGGTGCTGCCCGTGCTGGACTTCTGGGATCCGGCCACCGGCCGCTACCATGTCGAGGTGCTGCCCCCGCTGGCCGATTTCCCGGGCCAGGACAGCCTGGAAGCCGCCACCGCGCGCCTGAACCGCGAACTCGAAGGCTGGATACGCCGCTGCCCCAGCCAGTACTACTGGGTGCACCGCCGCTTCAAGACGCGCCCGGAAGGCTCGCCCAAGCTGTACTAGGGCCCGGCTGCCAGAAGGACCGGAATGGAGGATAATCCCTGCATGATCTGGAACTTCACCAAAATGCATGGCGCGGGCAACGACTTCGTCGTGCTCGACGGCGTGCGTCAAACCATAGAGATGACCCCGGAGCGCGCGCGCGCCCTGGGCGACCGGCATTTCGGCGTGGGCGCCGACCAGATCCTCCTGGTCGAACCCGCCACGCGCCCGGATGCCGATTTCCGCTATCGCATCTTCAACAATGACGGCAGCGAGGTCGAGCACTGCGGCAATGGCGCGCGCTGCTTCGTGCGCTTCGTTCATGAGCAGGGGCTCAGCGACAAGAATCCCCTGCGCGCCGAGATCGTGAGCGGCGTCATCGTGCTCGACGAGGGCGACGACGAACAAGTCACCGTGGACATGGGCTCCACCCGCTTCGACCCCGCCGCCCTGCCCTTCGACGCCAGCGGCCTGGCCCAGCGCCAGCAAGGCCAGGACACGCTCTACATCCTGCCGCTGGACGATGGCGAGGTCGAAATCTCCGCCGTGGCCATCTCCAATCCGCACGCCGTGCAGGTGGTGGCCGACGTGGACCAGGCGCCGGTCGCCAGGCTCGGCCCGCAGATCGAATCGCACGCCCGCTTCGCCCGCCGCGTCAATGCCGGCTTCATGCAGGTCGTGGACCGCCACGCGATCCGCCTGCGCGTCTACGAGCGCGGCGCGGGCGAAACCCTGGCCTGCGGCACCGGCGCCTGTGCCGCCGTGGCCGCCGGCATCCGCCGCGGTCTGCTCGACAGCCCCGTGCGCGTGCAGACCCGGGGCGGCGTGCTGACCATCGCCTGGGACGGCGCGCAGCTGCGCATGACCGGCCCGGCCGAGTCCGTCTTCCATGGCCAGATCGATATCGACAAACTGGTCTTTTCCATGGCGCTGAACCGCTAAGCGCGCCGCATCCATCAAGGCGACATGACCACCATTGATCCGAGCGCGCAAGACATCGCGCATTTTCTCCAGGAACATCCCTCGTTCTTCGACGAGCATGCGGCGGTGTTCGCCACCCTGCATGTGCCCAACCCGCATGGCGGACGCGCGATCTCGCTGGCCGAGCGCCAGATCCTCACCCTGCGCGAGCGCAACCGCAGCCTCGAATGGCGCCTGAACGAACTGGTGCGCAATGCCGGCGAGAACGAAACCATCAGCCAACAGGTGACGGCCTGGTCGGAGCGCCTGCTGCGCGAAACCGACCCGGGGCGCATCCCGGGCGAAATCGCCCTGGGCCTGGCCGAACAGTTCAAGCTGGACCACGCCGGCCTGCGGCTGTGGAATCTGCCCGGCGTGGCCGGCGATGGCGAACACGGCTATGGCGCCGCCGTCTCCGATGACGTCCGCACCTTCGCCGACAGCCTGAAAACGCCTTATTGCGGCAACGACACCGGCTTCGAGGCGGTGCGCTGGCTGGACGGCACGCCCAAGTCCCTGGCCCTGGTGGCGCTGCGGCCGCAGCCCGATGCCCCCAGCGTCGGCTTGCTGATCCTGGGCTCGGACGACGCCAGCCGCTTCACGCCCGAGATGGGCACGGCGTTTCTTGAGACCATCGGCCGCCTGGCGTCGGCCGTGCTGCAGCGCCTGGCCTGAGCCGGCCCATGAGCCAGGATGCCCACGCCGAGCCGCTTGAAGCCTGGCTGCGGCATCTGCAGACCCAAAGACGCTACGCCGCGCACACGATCGCCGCCTACCGCCGCGATCTCGCCTCCCTGGCCGAACTCGCGCGGCAGGCCGGCCTGCCGTTGGACGCCCTGTCCACCGGACATATACGCCAGGCGGTCGCGCGCCTGCATGCGCAAGGGCTGGGCCCGCGCAGCCTGGCCCGCCGGCTGGCGGCCTGGCGCGGCTTTTATCATTGGTGGGCCCCGCAACAGGGGCTGTCGAGCAATCCCGTGGCGGGTGTGCGCGCCCCCAAGGCGCCGCGCTCCCTGCCCAAGGCCCTCTCGGTAGACCAGGCCCAGGCCCTGCTGGACCACGCGCCAGCCCGCCTGGCCACGGATCCGGCCGGCCTGCGCGATCACGCCATGTTCGAACTGTTTTATTCCAGCGGCCTGCGCCTGTCGGAACTGGTGGGCCTGGATACCCACTACCAGCGCCAGGCGGGCGCGGAGCCGCGCGGCTGGCTCAACCGGGCCGAGGCCGAGGTCGTGGTGCTGGGCAAGGGCGGCAAGCGCCGCACCGTGCCCGTGGGCGCCGCCGCGCTGGCCGCCCTGGACAAATGGCTGGCGGCGCGGGCCGCCCTGCTGGCGCCCGCGACCCCGCCCGCCGATCTGCATGCGCTCTTCCTGGGCGCGCGCGGCGCGCGCATCTCGCCGCGCGTGGTCCAGCAGCAGCTGGCCCGGCTGGCCCAGGCCGCGGGCGTGCCCGCGCATGTGCATCCCCATGTGCTGCGCCACAGCTTCGCCAGCCATGTGCTGCAATCGGCCCAGGACCTGCGCGCCGTGCAAGAACTGCTGGGCCACGCCAATATCGCCACCACCCAGGTCTACACGCGGCTGGACTTCCAGCACCTGGCCAAGGTCTATGACCAGGCGCATCCGCGCGCCAACCGCAAGGCCGGCAAGGACTGAGGCCGCTCCTTCAGTAGGTCATGCGCACGCCCAGCAGCACCGAGCGGCCGGGCAAAGGCGCCGAGGCAGCCAGGAAAGAAGCGTGGTTGTAGGCCAGCTTGTCCAGCAGATTGTTGCCCCGCAGGTAGATGTCATACTGGGCCCCCGCGGCCTTGAAGCGATAGCTCACCACGGCATTGACCATGGAATAGCCCGGCGTCTCGCTTTCATAGCTGGCGATGTCCTTCTGGCGGAACACATAGGCGTACTCGACGCCGCCCGACCATTGCTGCCACTTGAAATTGGCGCGCGCGCCCAGGCGGGCGGCGGGAATGCGCGGCAGATCGCCCTGCCCGCCCGTCAGCTTGCCGCGCACATAATCGCCAAACACGCCGGCCGAGAAGATGGGCGTGAACTGATGCTTGATCTCGCCCTCCACCCCGGTGAATTCCGCGTCCTGCTGCGTGTATTCGATCAGGCGGAAATCCTCGAAGCGATCCAGCGTATTGGCGTAGATATAGTTTTTGACGCGGTTGTGGAAAGCGCTCAGGCTGAAGGTGGTGTCGCCCTCATGCTTGCGCAGCGTCAGGTCGATATTGCGCGAGGTCTCGCGGCCCAGCCTGGGGTTGCCGATCTCGTAGGTGTTGGTCGCCAGGTGCACGCCATCGGCATACAGCTCCTGCGCCGACGGCAGGCGCTGCGAGCGCGACACCGACAGCGCCAGCGAGTAGCGGGGCGCGAAATCCCAGATCGCCGCCGCCGACAGCGAGGTCCCCGACAGGCTGGACTTCTCCTGCCCGCCCACGGGCGAGACGCGCTGCCAATCCTGGCGCGCGCCCGCCTCGAAGCGCCAATCGGCCAGGCGGTACTCTTCGAGCAGGAAAATGCCGTTGGCCCGCGTCTTGCTGCGTGGCAGGAAGGCCTCCTCGCCATCGGCGCGGAAATCGCTGAGAGCCGTCTGCAGGCCCATCACGCCGCGCAAACCCATCCAGGGCTTGTGCTCCAGCTCCAGGCGGGCGTCGAAGCCTTCATTCTTGAAGCGCGTGCCGACCTGGCCGCCTTCGATCTCGTCATGCCGGTAGTGGGTATAGCCGCTGCGCAGGCGCAGCTTGGCGAAACCGGGCAGCGGGTCGAGGTATTCGGCGCGCAGATCGACGCGGTCGCTGCGCAGCCGCACATAGGGAATGCCGCCCTCCGCGCCATGATCGTGGTCGTGCGCATCGCCCGGGCCGTGGCCGCCGCAGTGCAGGTGATCGCCGTGCGGGTGGCAGCTCTCATACTCGTGGTTGTGCCCGGGCAAGCCGTATTTGCTCTCGATGTGCGTGAAGGCCACGCCCACATAGCCGCGCGGCCCTATCCATGACATGCCCAGCGAGCCCTGCGTGGACTCACTGTAGGAGCCGGCCAGCTTGCCGCCGGGCCAGTCCGGCACCTCGTAGTCGCTGCTGCGGCGCTTGAGGCCTTCGACGCGCACGACGAAGTCATCGCTGCCGCCCGTGATGCCGAAGATGCCGGCGCGCTCCTTGGTGCCCGTGGCGCCGCGCAGCTCGGCCTCGGCCGCCAGGCCGCCTTCGGGTTTTTCGGTCGGCACGCGCTTGTCGAGCACATTGACCACCCCGCCTATCGCGCCGCCGCCATGGCGCAGCGTGGCCGGCCCGCGCAGGATCTCGATACGGTCGGCCAGCAGCGGCTCGATGGTGGTGGCGTGATCGGGCGAAACGGCCGAGGCGTCCATCAATGGCGAGCCGTCGGAAAGCACGCTGACCCGCGGCGCCGTCTGCCCGCGGATGACGGGCCGGCTGGCGCCGCCGCCGAAGGTGTCCGCGTGCACGCCCGGCAGGCCGTCGAGCGTGCCGCCCAGGGTGCCTTGGCGGCGCTCGACCAGCGCCTGGCCATCGAGGATGGTCGTCGGCAGGGCCGTGCTGTTCAGGTCCAGCCCGAGCGGATCGGCCGAGACCGCAATGGGCGCGAGCGCGGGCGCATCGCTTGACTGGGCAAAGGCGGCCGGGGTGGCAAATGCCAGGGTCAACGCAACATGGCGGGAGAGCCTCATTCCTCTTTCCTAAATGTTATAACATTCCAATTTGGAGAACGAATGATATAACATTCCAAATACAAGGCAAATAAAAGCAGGGCAAATTCAACCCGCTCCCGCGATCTGCCCGCCCAGCAGCAAAAGCCCCAGCACAAAGACGGCCAGCGCCGCCAGCGACTCGATGCCATAGCGCAGCCGGGCGGCCGCGCGCGGCGACCAGCGCGGGTGGGCGATCAGCGCCCGGCGCGACCACGCCGCCGCCATGGCCAGCAGGGCCACGGTCAACCCCGTGCCCAGACCCATGGTCAAGGCCGCCACCATGCCCGCGCCGAACATGCCCTGCGACAAGGCGAACACCAGCACAATGAGCGCGCCGCTGCAGGGCCGCAGGCCCACGGCGGCGATCGCCGTCCAGGCGCGGCGCCAATCCAGCCGGCCGCTCATCAGCGACAACGGCGGCACATGGCCGCAAGCACAGGCGGCATGGTGCAGGTGGCGCCGGACGCCTTGCGGCGCGGCTACCCAGGGGCGGATGGCCTTGGTCCAAAGCAGCCATGCCCCCAAGGCCACGATCAGGCCATGCGACGCCGTCTCCAGCCACTGCGTGCCGGCGTTCATGACCTGGGCGGTCACATTCAAGGCGCCCGCCAGCAGGGCCACCATCAGGATGGCGACCAGGGCCTGCAGCAGCGCCGAGAGCAAGGCCAGGATGGCGCCATTGCGCGCGCTTTGATGATTGGCCAGCACGAAGGCCGAGATCACGGCCTTGCCATGCCCCGGGCCCAGCGCATGGAAGACGCCATAGGCAAAGGACAGTCCCACCAGCAACCAGGAGCCGTCCTGCTGCCAGGCGCGCACGGCGCTGGTGAGTTGGCGGTAGAAATGCGATTGCCAGCCCGACACCTGGACAAACCATTGCGCCAGCCAGCCGCCCGCCGGCGGGACGCTTTCGGGCACGGCGAAGGGATGGGATTGCGCCCAGGACGGGCCGCCCGCCAGCAAGAGGACCGCCATCATCAAGGCGGCCAGGCAGACCCCGCGCTTCATGGACAGCGCAACTCGTTGCGATGCGTCAGGCCCTTGGTGATGGCGAACAGCTCGTCAGGCAGGGTATCGACATCGGAAGGGATGGCCGCCAGCTGCTGCATGGTCTTCCAGTCCAGCGCCTGGGGCGGCCGATAACTCTGCCGGCAGTTGGCCGGCGCATTGCGCAGACGCCAGGCCTGCGGCGCATCGAAGGCATAGGCCACGAAATACGTGGGATCGAAAACGTCGATGGTCAGGCCCTCGGGCCCCGGGGCCGCCGGCTGGGCCAGCGGCAAGGTGAACGACAGGGACAGGCGCTTGCCGTCCCAGCGCACCTCGGTGTCGCGCGGCGCGGCAAAGCCCAGCGTGGCCCCCTGCCGCATGACCCGCGTGAAGTAATGCGATATCGGCTCGCCCAGCGCGGCCATCCAGTCCTTGGCCATGCCCTGGCGCGTGCCAGGCGCCAGGCCGCCATCGGCCTCGCGCGGCAGGCCTTGCGTGGCATAGGCGCCGAACATTTCGTCAAACAGCCAGGTCTGGCGCAGGGCCGACACCCTGCCCTGCGCATCGAAGACTATCTCGGCCTCGGCGTCTATCCACATATGCGGATGCGCCCATCCCGCCAATGGCGCCGACGCCAGCATCAAGGCCGCAAGGCCTCGGCCAATTGCTGCACATTCCATTCAAACATTCCCACATAGGTCGCGCCCGCTTGACCGGGCTTGGCCAGCGCATCGGAATAAAGCGTACCACCGAGCCGGGTGCCGGATTCGCGCGCGATCTGCTCGGCCAGGCGCGCGTTGCCGATGTTCTCGACAAAGATGGCCGGCACTTGCTCGCGCTTGACCCGCTCGATGACGGCGGCAAAGCCGGCGGCGGAAGGCTCGGACAGCGTCGACAGGCCAGCCACCGGGATGAAGCGCACGCCATAGGCGTCGCCGAAATAGCCGAACGCGTCATGCGTGCTGACCACTTTGCGGCGCGCCTCGGGGATGGCGGCAAAGATCTGCCGCGCCTTGGTCTCCAGGGCCTGCAGCCGCGCGACATAGGCCTCGGCGCGCTGACGGTACTGTTCGGCGTGCGCCGGATCGACCTGGCCCAGGGCGCGGCCGATATTGCGCGCGTAGATCATGCCGTTGCGCAGATCCTGCCAGGCATGCGGATCCTGCGCGCCATGGCCGTGGCCATGGTCGTGATCGTCCCCGTGGTCATGATCGTGGCTGTCATGGTCATGGTCGTGATCGCGCGCGGCGGCAAAGCGGCGCGGCTTGACCCCCTCGGAGGCCGTCGCCTGGCGCCCCTTGAAACCCGATGCCTCGACCAGGCGCGCCAGCCAGGGCTCGAAACCCAGGCCGTTGACGACCAGCAGGCTGGCGCCGGCCAGCTTGCGCGAATCGGCCGCGCTGGGCTCGAAGCCATGGGCATCGCCATCGGGCCCGACCAGGGTTTGCACCTCGACATCCGGACCGCCGATCTCGGCGGTCATGTCCTGCAAGATGGAAAAGCTGGTCACCACCTTGACCGGCGCCGCCCAGGCCGCCGCGGCCGGCAGGACGGACAATACGGCAATCGCCGCGCAACGCGCCCAGATACGCTTCATGTTCACACCTCTTTGGAAAAGACAGGCCCTTGCCGGCGGCGGCACAAACCGCCCTGCGGGCCCAGCGTCAAGGAAAGGAGATAGATCAGGCCGGCGGCCAGGATGATGGCGGGCGAGGCGGCCAGGTCGAAATGAAAGGACGCCACCAGGCCGGCCCAGGAGGCCAGCGCGGCCAGACCCACGGCCAGGGGCATCTGCGTGGCCACCCGGCGGGCCCAGAAGCGGGCCGCCAGCGCCGGCAGCATCATCATGCCCACCACCATGAGCGTGCCGAGGATCTGGAAACCGGCGACCAGGTTGACGACGACCAGCGCCAGGAAGCCGAAGTGCGCCAGCCAGCCGCGGCCGCCGGCCGCGCGCAGAAACCCCGGATCGAAGCATTCGGCCACCAGCAGGCGGTAGATGGCTGCCAGGCTGAACAGCGTCAGGGTGCTGACCAGCCCGGCCAGCCACAGCGCATCGTTGCCCAGGCCCAGCACCGTGCCGAACAGCACGTGCAGCAGATCGACATTGGAGCCGCGCAGCGACACCAGCAGCACGCCCAGCGCCAGCGATATCAGGTAGAAAGCCGCGAAGCTGGCGTCTTCGCGCAGCGGCGTCAGCCGCGTGACCAGGCCCGACAACAGAGCCACCGCCAGGCCCGTGGCGATGCCGCCCGCCATCATGGCGCCCAGCGACAGGCCGGACAGCAGATAGCCCGCGGCCACGCCGGGCAGGATGGCGTGCGACATGGCGTCGCCCATCAGGCTCATGCGCCGCAGGACCAGGAAAACGCCCAGCGGCGCGGCGCCAAAGGCCAGCGTCACCGCGCCAGCCAGCGCGCGCCGCATGAATCCGAAGTCGAAGAAAGGCGCCGCCAGCGCCTGCCACAAGCTCATGCGTACCCCAGCTGCCCGTGCGCCAGGCGCTGGGGCGCCAGCACCTCGGCGGTCGGCCCCCAGCCCAGCACCCGTCCGGACAGCAGCAGGGTCTGGCCGAAGTACTCCCTGACCAGGGCCATGTCGTGCAGCACGGCAATGACGCTGCGCCCCTCGGCATTCAGGGCGCAGAGCAGGGCCATGAGCACGCGCGTGGTCTGTCCGTCCACGGCGGCGAAAGGCTCGTCGAGGACCAGGATGGGCGCATCCTGCATCAGGAGGCGCGCAAAGAGCACGCGCTGCAACTGCCCGCCCGACAAGGCCTGCAACGGACGCCGCGCCAGCTGCTCCAGGCCGACGCGGCGCAGCGCGAGATGCGCCCGCGCGGTCTCGCCGGCATCCACGGCGCGCCAGGCCCCGATGCGCCGCCAGCCGCCCAGCACGACGGCGTCGAGCACCGAAATCGGGAAATCGCGCTCCAGCTCGGCGGCCTGAGGCAGCCAGGCCACCGCGGCGCGATCGCGCCGCAGCCGGCCCGCCATGGGCGCCAGCACCCCGGCCAGGCCCTTGACCAGCGTGGACTTGCCCGCGCCATTGGGCCCTACGATGGCGGTCATGCAGCCGGGCGCGAACCGCCCGCTGATCTCGCGCACGGCGGGCTGCCCGCGCCAGCCGAAGGTGGCGGCTTCAAGCTCGATGGCCGCGGCGTTCAGGATATGGCCCATGCGAGCAGGCTCCAGATCAGCAGGCTGGCGGCCAAGGCCCAGCCCATGCGCCAGGCCACGCCATGGCGCAGGAGCGAAGACGAAGAAAACAAAGACATGACGCAGCGGAATATTCGAGGTTTTATTATGTTATATCATACCAATATTGGCCCCAAGCCCCGCGGCAAGAGGTTTTCTGATACCTTCGCCTCATTCCTGGACGGCCCCGAACCTCTCTCTATATGTCAGCCCCTGCCCGCAACAGCCGCGCCGACGCCGTCGGCGAGCAACTCCGCCTGGCCGAATCGCTCTGTGCCGAGCGCGGCCGCCGGTTGACGCCCATCCGCCGCAAAGTCCTGGAGCTGCTGCTCACCCATGGACGCAGCCTGAAAGCCTATGAGCTGCTGGAGGCCATGCGCGCCGTGCACCCGGGCGCGGCCCCGCCGACGGTCTACCGCGCCCTGGACTTCCTGATGGACGAAGGGCTCATCCACCGCCTGGACGCGGTCAATGCCTGGACTGCCTGCCACGACGCGGCGGGCGCCCCGCATGACCTGCTGGTGGTCTGCACGGGCTGCGGCGCCGTGGCCGAAGTCAGCGACCCGGCCATGAGCCGGCAGCTGGCCGAGCGGGTGGCCCAGACCGGCTTTGCCCTGGCCACGCACGAGACCGAAATCCGCGCCCTCTGTCCCCAGTGCCAGAAGAAGGCGCCGGCCGCGCCCCATCGCCACCACTAGCTCCGTCCCCTCTTGAAATCGGCGGCCTTGCCCCCATTTGCAGGGATTACCCGATATTGGTCGGCTAAGGGCCGCGATCTGCGCCAAAAGAGACGCTAGGGCTGTTACGGGGTTTGCCCCTGACAGCCGACTGTGCTGTAATCCTGCGTCCGGTCGCGATTGGCTGCCCAGTGCAGACCCATCTCGGCAGCCCCAACTCAAGCCGCGAGTTGTCGCATTCACGTCGCAGGCGAGGGCTGGCACCGCGCGGGGCTCACTCCCCGGCAAGCCAGCCGCAGGCGGCAGCTCTACCGATATGGCAGACGCCTATCGGGCCAGCACATTGCCCACCCCGCAGCCGATTTAAGCATCCAGCATCGCCATGAACACCCCGCGCAGTTTGGACAAAATGGTTCCCGTCACGATCCTCACCGGCTTTCTCGGTGCAGGCAAGACCACCCTGCTCAAGCGCATCCTCACCGAATTCCATGGCCGCCGCGTCGCCGTCATCGAAAACGAATTCGGGCCCGAGAGCATCGACAACGATCTGCTGGTGCAGGACCGCGATGAGGAAATCATCGAGCTGTCCAACGGCTGCGTCTGCTGCACGGTGCGCGGCGACCTGATGCGCACGCTCAACGAGCTGCGCGTCAAGCGCGAGGCCGGCCAGCTTGCCTTCGAGCGCGTCATCATCGAGACCACCGGCATGGCCAACCCCGGCCCGGTGTGCCAGACCTTCTTCATGGACGACGACATCGCCGAGTACTACCGCCTGGACGCGGTGGTGACGGTGGTCGACGCCAAGCACGGCATGGCCACGCTCGACGCCCAGACCGAAGCCCAGAAGCAGGTCGGTTTCGCCGACCGCATCCTGGTCTCCAAGCGCGACCTGGTCAACGACGCCGACTATGAAGCCCTGCGTGCCCGCCTGCTGCGCATCAACCCGCGCGCGCCGATCACGCCGGTGCATTTCGGCGAGGTCGACCTGAAGTCCATCATCGACATCAGCGGCTTCAACCTGAATTCCATCCTGGACATCGACCCGGACTTCCTGGCCGACGAGCACCCGGATGCCAAGCATGCGCACGACCACCACGACCATGATCACGGCCATGACCATGATCACGAAGGCGAATGCGGCGCGCATTGCGGCCACGGCCATCACCATCATCACCACCAGCACGACGACGAGATCGGCGCCTTCGTGTTCCGCTCGAACAAGCCCTTCGATCCGGCCCGCCTGGAAGAATTCCTGGGCGGCGTGGTGCAGGTGTACGGCCCGGACCTGATGCGCTACAAGGGTATCTTGTACATGAAGGGCATCAACCGCCGCATGCTGTTCCAGGGCGTGCACATGATGATGGGCGCCGAGCCCGGCAAACCCTGGACCGCCGCCGAGAAGCCGTCCACCAAGATGGTCTTCATCGGCCGCAAACTGCCGCAGGAGATTTTCACCCGCGGCCTTGAACAGTGCCTGGTGGGCTGACGCCCGTCCCGGACCCGTAGAACCGTACTGCAAGGAAAACCTTAGCGCCAGTACACAACAGGCCTGCCGGGCGGCATCCGAGGATGCCGCTGCGGATTGATTCATAGTGGAGTGTTTTCATGGCTACGAAGGCAGCAACCAAGAAATCAAGCAAGTCGACGAGCGATACGGCGATTGATCTGCCCAGCGAAGAAGAATTGCTGGCCATGCCCGAGTCCGACTATATGAACGAACGCCAGCTGGCGTTCTTCAAAGAGCGGCTCAAACAACTCGAACAGGACATCCTGGCCAATGCCGGGGAGACCACCGAGCACTTGCGCGAAACGCAATTCGTGCCCGATCCGGCCGACCGCGCCACCATCGAAGAAGAACATGCCCTGGAACTGCGCACGCGCGACCGCGAACGCAAGCTCCTGAAAAAGGTGCAGCAGGCCATCGCCCGCATCGATAGCGGCGAATACGGCTGGTGTGAGGAAACCGGCGAACCCATCGGCATTCCGCGTCTGCTGGCCCGCCCGACCGCCACGCTGTCGCTGGAAGCCCAGGAGCGCCGCGAAATGCGCCAGAAACTCTACGGCGACTAAGCTGTCCGCAGGACCGACGAGGGGCTATGCTGGTGAAAACCGGCATGGCCCTTTTTCTTTGGCGCCCCCTGGATAAAAAAAGGGCCGCTGCTGGCGCAGCCTTGAAATGCAGGACGGGCGCCCCCAGATACGTCCTTCAAAGGAAGGAAAGCATGGAACAATTTCACGCCACCACCATTGTGTGCGTCCGCCGCGGCAACCATGTCGCACTGGGCGGAGACGGCCAGGTGACCCTGGGCAATATCGTCATCAAGGGCACGGCACGCAAGATCCGCCGCCTCTACCATGACAAGGTGCTCGCGGGCTTCGCCGGCGCCACCGCCGACGCCTTCACGCTGCAAGAGCGTTTCGAGGCCAAGCTGGAAAAACACCAAGGCCACCTGATGCGCGCCGCCGTCGAGCTCACGCGCGACTGGCGCACCGACCGCGTGCTGCGCCGTCTCGAAGCCATGCTGATCGTGGCCGACGTCGAACACACCCTGGTGCTCACCGGCAACGGCGACGTGCTGGAGCCCGAGCATGGCCTGGCCGCCATCGGTTCGGGCGGCGCCTATGCGCAATCGGCCGCGCTGGCCCTGCTGCGCAACACGGAGCTGCCGCCGGAAGCCATCGTCAAGCAGTCGCTGGAGATCGCCGGCGACCTGTGCATCTACACGAATCAGAATCACGTGATTGAAACGCTGGGCGGCTGACGCCGCACGGCCCGAGGACCCAAGCCATGTCCGCATCGACCATGACGCCCGGAGAGATCGTCTCCGAACTCGACAAATACATCATCGGCCAGAACCGCGCCAAGCGCGCGGTGGCCGTGGCCTTGCGCAACCGCTGGCGCCGCCAGCAGGTCGCCGAACCCCTGCGCCACGAAATCCATCCCAAGAACATCCTGATGATCGGCCCGACCGGCGTGGGCAAGACCGAGATCGCCCGCCGCCTGGCCAAGCTGGCCAATGCGCCCTTCATCAAGATTGAGGCCACCAAGTTCACCGAAGTGGGCTATGTGGGCCGCGACGTCGACACCATCATCCGCGACCTGACCGAATATTCGATCAAGCAGACGCGCGAACTCGAAATGCGCCGCGTGCGCAGCCATGCCGAAGACGCCGCCGAAGACCGCATCCTGGATGCGCTGGTGCCGCCGGCCCGCAATGCCATGGGCGAACCGCAGCGCGACGACGGCAACACCACGCGCCAGACTTTCCGCAAGCGCCTGCGCGAGGGCTCGTTGGATGATCTCGAGATCGAAATCGAGATCGCCCAGCCCATGCCTCAGCTCGATGTCATGACGCCGCCCGGCATGGAAGAAATGGCCGAGCAGCTGCGCGGCATGTTCGCCGGCCTGTCGCGCGACAAGACCAAGCCCAAGAAGATCAAGGTCAAGGAAGCCTTCAAGCTCATCGTCGAGGAAGAAGCGGGCAAGCGCGTCAACGAAGACGATCTGCGCGCCGCGGCCATCGCCAATGTGGAGCAGAACGGCATCGTTTTTCTGGATGAGATCGACAAGATCGCCGCCCGCCAGGAAAGCGGCGGCGCCGATGTGTCGCGCCAGGGCGTGCAGCGCGACCTGCTGCCGCTGGTCGAAGGCACCACGGTCAACACCCGCTACGGCATGGTGCGCACCGACCACATCCTCTTCATTGCCTCGGGCGCCTTCCATCTGTCGCGCCCCTCGGACCTGATCCCCGAGCTGCAGGGCCGTTTCCCGATCCGCGTCGAGCTGGACTCGCTGTCGGCCGAGGATTTCGTGCGCATCCTGTCGGAAACCGATGCCTCGCTGGTCAAGCAGTATTCGGCCCTGCTGGCCACCGAAGACGTGCACCTGGAGTTCACCGAGGAGGGCATCAAGCGCCTGGCCGAGCTGGCCTTCTCGGTCAACGAGCGCACCGAGAACATCGGCGCCCGCCGCCTGTACACCGTGATGGAAAAGCTGCTCGAAGAGTTGTCCTTCGACGCCACCGCCAGCAGCGGCCGCAGCGTGAAGATCGATGCGGCCTATGTGGAGTCGCAGCTCTCCGAAGCCGCGGCCAGCCAGGACCTGGCGCGCTACGTGCTCTGACAGCACGCGCCGCCGCCAAACCCCGGCCGCCCGGCCGGGTTTTTTTTGCCCGAACGCTGCTTACTTCGAAATCTCGGTCACCACGTACTTGCCGTCCTTGCGGGTCGCGGTGAACCGGACTTTGTCGCCAGGCTTGATATTGTTCAAGAGCGCCGGCGCGGCCTGGTAGACCAGGGTCATGGCGGGCAGGTCCAGGGCGGCGATCGCGTCATGCTTGAGCGTGACCGTGCCCGCCGAAGCGTCGACCCGCCTGACCTCGCCGCTGGCCTGGGCGGACTGCGCCAGGACCTGGGGGCTGGCCAGGCTGACGAAGGCCATGGCCGTCGTCATGGCCATGGACATGGTGTGTTTGCGCGAAAACGCCATAATAAAATCTCCTGCCGGGCCCGGACTGGGGCCCGCAGCTCAAGAATACCGCGATCAGGGCGCCTTCGATCCGCACCAAACGCAGCCAAGCACTGCGATTCGCAACATTCATGACAATCCGCTGCGTGCCCTAGAATAGCGGGCCCCGCCCCCGCATTCACAAGGACTCCGCCATGGCCAACCGCCTCTCCGTCATCGCCACCCGCACCGGGGATGATGGCACCACCGGACTGGGCGACGGCAGCCGCGTCGCCAAGGATGACGCCCGCATCATCGCGCTGGGCGATGTGGATGAATTCAATAGCGCGCTGGGTCTGCTGCGCTGCGAAGCGCTGCCCGATGTTGTGTCGTCCGATCTGCTGACCATGCAGCATGATCTTTTCGACATGGGCGCCGAACTCTGCATCCCCGGGCACGTCGCGCTCGCCGAAGACCAGGTCGCCTTCCTGGATGCGCGCCTGGCCTTCTACAACGCCGCCCTGCCCGCCCTGCGCGAATTCATCCTGCCCGGCGGCTCGCGCGCCTCGGCGCTGGCGCACCTGGCCCGCACGGCGGCCCGCCGCGCCGAACGCTCGGTGATCACGCTGGCCGCCCAGGCCGAGGTCAACGCGCCGCTGCGCCAGTACCTGAACCGCAGCTCCGACCTGATGTTTGTGCTGGCCCGCTACCTCAACCAGGCGGCAGGCCAATCCGATGTCTATTGGAGCAGCCGCCACTCGCGCAAAACCGCCGACTGAAATGCAAAACGCCCCTTGCGGGGCGCGGGTCAGTTCACGCCCGCGGCGTGCGCCTGTTCATCGGCATGGTAGGAAGAACGCACCATGGCGCCCACGGCCGCGTGGCTGAAGCCCATGGCATAGGCTTCGCGCTCGAACATGGCAAAGGTGTCCGGGTGCACATAGCGCAGCACCGGCAGATGGTGCTCGGACGGCTGCAGATATTGGCCGATGGTGATCATGTCCACGTTGTGCGCGCGCATATCGCGCATGACCTCGAGGATTTCTTCGTCGGTCTCGCCCAGGCCCAGCATGAGGCCGGACTTGGTCGGCACATCAGGATGCAGGGCCTTGAACTCGGCCAGCAGCTTGAGCGAATGCAGGTAATCCGACCCCGGGCGCGCCTGCTTGTACAGGCGGGGCACGGTTTCGAGGTTGTGGTTCATCACGTCGGGCGGGCCGGCATTGAGTATGCCCAGCGCGCGATCCAGGCGGCCGCGGAAGTCCGGCACCAGCACCTCGATGCGGGTCGCGGGAGAGAGTTCGCGGATCTTGGTGATGCATTCGACGAAATGCGCCGCGCCGCCATCGCGCAGGTCGTCGCGGTCCACCGAGGTGATGACGACGTAGGAAAGCTTGAGCGCGGCGATGGTGCGCGCGAGGTTCTCCGGCTCTTGCGCGTCCAGCGGATCGGGGCGGCCATGACCCACATCACAGAAGGGGCAGCGGCGCGTGCACTTGTCGCCCATGATCATGAACGTAGCCGTGCCCTTGCCGAAGCACTCGCCGATATTGGGGCAGGAGGCTTCTTCGCACACCGTGTGCAGGTTGTGCTCGCGCAGGATGCGCTTGATGTCATAGAAGCGCGAGCCCGGCGCCGCGGCGCGCACGCGGATCCACTCGGGTTTCTTCAGGCGCTCGGCCGGAATCACCTTGATGGGAATGCGCGCCGTCTTGGCCTGCGATTTCTGCTTTTGCGTCGGATCGTAGGCGGACACAGCGCTGGCGCTGGTGTCGTTCGAGGGGGCATCAAGCGGCGTGGACATGGGACACCTTCTGGACCGCCTCGGACGCGGCGGCCGGAAACAAAAACGGCATTTTACTACCCCGGCACCGGCGCGCCCGCCGCCCGTGCCCGCTGGCCCAGCCGCCTGGCGAGTTCATCCGCCAGGGCCTGGCCCGCATCGCGCAGGCTACAGGATGCGCCGCAGGACGCCATGTCCGTGGTGCGCAGGCCCTCGTACCCGCAGGGGTTGATACCGGAAAAAGGCGCCAGGTCCATGGCCACGTTCAGGGCCAGGCCGTGATAGGCGCATCCATTGCGTATCTTGATGCCCAGCGCGGCAATCTTGGCCAGCTCGCCGCCGGGCTGCGCGACATAGACGCCCGGCGCTCCGGGCTTGCGCCGCGCCGCGATGCCGGCCTGGTCCAGCACGGCGATGGCGGCGTCTTCGAGCAGCGCGACATAGTCGCGCACATACAGGCCGGCGCGGCGCAGGTCGAACAGGCTATAGGCCACGACCTGGCCCGGGCCATGATAGGTCACCTGGCCGCCGCGGTCGCAGCGCACCACCTCGATGCCGGCGGGATTGAGGATATGTTCGGCCAACCCGGCCTGCCCGAGGGTATAGACGGGCGCATGCTCGCACAGCCAGATCTCGTCGCGCGTCGCGGGCCCGCGGCTGGCCGTGAAGGCCTGCATGGCCTGCCAGACATCCGCATAGCCGGCGCCGGGCGCGAGCCAGGCGACCTTGACATCCATGCCCACGGCTTACAGAACGATGGACACCATGGGGTGGCCGTGCAGCGCGCGGTACAGCGCGTCGAGCTGTTCGCGCGAGACGGCCCGCACGGTGAAGGTCAGGCCAAGATAATTGCCGCCCTTGCTGGGCCGCATCTCGACCGAAGCCGGATCGAACTCAGGGTCGAACTGCAGGACGACGTCGGTCAGGGTCTGGGCGAAATCCGGGTGCTGCTTGCCCATCACCTTGATGGGAAAGTCGGACGGATATTCGATGAGGGAGTCTTCGGGGGAAATATGCATAAGCGTTTGCCTCGCCGCCGGATGGCACGCCGGCCATCCGGCCTGGGGCCGCGGTCAGAGCGCGGCGATACGGGCATCATAACCCGCGCGCAATAGGCGATAAACGGGGCCGGGCTTGCCATCCCCAACCGGCTTGCCGTCGATCCGCGTCACGGGCAGCACTTCCTTGGTGGCCGACGTCACCAGCACCTCGTCGGCGCTTTCGACTTCGGCGCGCGGGATAGGCCGCGCCTCGAAGGGCACGCCGGCCTGCTCGGCCAATTCGGCCATGAGCCCGTAGCGGATGCCTTCAAGGATAAGGTTGTTCTTGGGCGGCGCCAGGAGCTTGCCGCCGCGCACGACCCAGATATTGCTGGACGAGCCTTCGGTGAGAAAGCCGTCGCGGTATTGGATGACTTCGTCGACGCCGGCCTCCACGGCCTGCTGGCGGGCCAGCACATTGCCCAGCAGCGACACCGATTTGATTTCGCAATGCAGCCAGCGCTCGTCCTTGATGGACACGACCGCCACGCCCTGTTCGCGCTGCTGGGCCGAGGGCACGACCAAGGGCGTGACCATGCCGAAGACCGTGGGCGTGATGGCCTGGGCCGGAAAGGCATGATCGCGCTTGTAGACGCCGCGCGTGATCTGCAGATAGACGATGCAGTCCTTGGTGGCGGCGCCCGCGATGAGCTTCTCGATCACGGCGGTCAGGGCCGCGCGGTCCATCGGCATGGGAATGCTGATGGCCGCCAGGCTGCGCTCGAGCCGGTTGAGGTGCTCGGCCATGCGGAAGGCCTTGCCATGATAGGCCGGCACGACCTCGTAGATGCCATCGCCAAAGATGAAACCGCGATCCAGGACCGAAATCTTGGCCTGGTCGGCGCGGGTGAATTCGCCATTGAGATACACCAGGCTATCGCCCGGCATGCCCGGAATCATGAACAGCTCCTAGAAGGAAAGTGACCGCTTGGGCCATGAGGCGAACGGAGGTTTCCGTTCGCCGCTCACATGCCGGACATAGCTTACACCCGCGCGCGCGGGCTTACTGGAACCAGCGCCTGACGGTGTCGGCCATGCGGCCAAAGAAACCGGCGCGCTCGACGTCCTCCTGGACGACCAGGGGTTCGACCCGCAGGACCTTGCCATCCAGGGTGAGCTGCAGCGTGCCCACTTGCTGGCCCTTGGCCAAGGGCGCGACCAGCGGGTCGGTGCGCTGGGCGACGGGCTTGATCTCGCTGCCCTTGCCGCGCGGCACGGCCAGCCAGATGGGGTTGGGCGGGCCGAGCTTGACGTTTTCGGCCTTGCCTTCCCAGACGCGCGCCTCCAGGCCGGGCTGGCTCTGGTCGTAGAGCTTGACCGTGTCGAAGTTCTGGAAGCTCCAGTTCAGCAGCTTGAGGCTTTCTTCGGCGCGGGTGGATTCGCTGTCGGCGCCCACCAGCACGGTGAGCACGCGGCGGTCGCCGCGCATGGCGGTGGACACCAGGCAGTAGCCGGCCGAATCGGTATGGCCGGTTTTCATGCCGTCGACCGAAGGATCGGCCCACAGCAGGCGGTTGCGGTTGGGCTGCGTGATCTTGTTGTAGGTGTAGCTCTTTTGCTTGTAGTAGTGGTAGTGCTCGGGATGATCGGCCACCAGGTGCGTGGCCAGCGTAGCCAGGTCGCGCACCGTGGTGATGTGCTGCGGGTCGGGCAGGCCGGTGGCATTCATGAAATGCGTGCCCTTCATGCCCAGGCGCGCGGCCTGTTCGTTCATGAGCGCGGCGAAGGCGGACTCGCTGCCGCCCACGGCTTCGGCCAGCGCCACCGAGGCGTCATTGCCGGATTGCACGATCATGCCCTGGATGAGCTCGTCGGCGGTCACGGGCTTGCGCGGCTCGATGAACATGCGCGAGCCGCCCGTGCGCCAGGCGTGCTCGGACACGGGCACCTGCTGCTCCAGCGTCAGGCGTTTTTCATCGAGGGCGTTGAACACGACGTAGGCCGTCATGATCTTGGTGAGCGAGGCGGGCTCGACCTTCTGGTCGGGATTGGAGGCGGCCAGCACTTGGCCGCTGTTGACATCAACCGTGATCCAGGCGCGCGCGGCGACGGTGGGCGCGGGCACCGAGGCCAGCTCGCCCACGGGCACCGCCGTGCCCGCCGGTGCCGCCGTGGCCGGCGTGGCCACGGACGTCGCGGGCGACACGGCGGCGGGGGTCTGCTGCTGGGCGGCGGCCGGCAGCGAGGCGGCCAGCATGACGGCCAGCACGGCACTCGGGATCACGCGACGGGAGAATACGGTAGGAGCAAGGGCAGATTGGGACAAGGTCTTCATCGGCTAGGAGGTTCAAAGAGGGCCGGCCGCGGTCACGGCGGCACAACATTATAGGCAGCGTATCCGACACGCCCGAACGCCAAACGTTCCCGGCGTGCCGCAAACATGCAACGCGATGCAACGCCGCGGCATTCAGCCCAATGCCAGTTTCAGGCGCTGTGCGACCAGGTTGCGCAGTGTGATGAGTTTGCCGTGGAAGAAATGCGAGGCGCCGGGGATCACCACGATGGGCAGGTTGCGCGGCCGC
The DNA here is from genome assembly GCF_000657795.2 of Bordetella pseudohinzii. GTDB lineage: Bacteria > Pseudomonadota > Gammaproteobacteria > Burkholderiales > Burkholderiaceae_B > Bordetella > Bordetella pseudohinzii. The sequence goes on along the minus strand of NZ_JHEP02000004.1, from coordinate 178,315 downwards.
GCCCAATCCATGGCCTCGCCCAGCGGCACCACCTCGTCGTTTTCGCCGTGCACCAGCAGCGTGTCTTCGGGCAAGTCGACCTCGCGGAATTGAAAGCGCCCCACGGCGGGCCCCATCAGCATGAGCGCGCCGGGCTGCGCGCCCTGCTCGGCCAGCGTGGCATAGACCTGCGCGGCCACGGCCGTGCCGAAGGAAAAGCCGCCCAGCACCCAGGGCGCGTCGGCCAGCTCGGGCAGGGCCTGGCGGATCTGCGGGATCAGGCCCAGCATGTCCTCGGTCTCGCCGACAGCGCGGTCGAACTCGCCCTCGGATGCGCCCACGCCGCGGAAGTTGGGCCGCACCACGACCAGGCCCGCGTTCGTGCAGGCGCGCCCGATCGTGGTCACGACCTTGTTGTCGCGCGCCCCGCCGTGCAGCGGATGCGGATGCAGCACCAGCGCCCATCCCCGCGGATCGCCGTCGGGATAATCCACCGCGCATTCAATACGCCCGGCGGCGCCGGTGAAAGCGAGGATGTCGGTATGTGCAAACATGGGCCAATCCGCAGAAACGCAAAACCGCGATGTTAACCGGCCCTCGGCGGCAAGACCGAAGCCAGCCAGGCGGCCAGGTCATCGGCGGCGGCGTCGGTGGCCTGGCGCAGCGCCGCCACGCCGCCCGCGGCGTCCTGCGTCGGTGCGGCGGCCTGGCGGGCGAAACGCCGCTGGCCCAGGAGCTTGCCGTCTTGCAGCAAGACCGCCTGCAGGACGACCTGGCCTTGGCTGGAGGCGCCGTCCGGCGCGAAGACCTGCTCGAAGCGCATCAAGGTGACGCGCAGCTGCGGCGCGCCGGTGCCGGCGCTGTCGGCGAGGACCGCGCCTTCACGCGAGAGCCGCTCCTGCAGGCGCTGGCGCACCAGGCTGGACGGCGGCTCGGTCCAGCGGAAACCGGCGTAGGCCTTGGGCGTGGTGCTGTCGCCCACGCGCCAGATCACGCCGGTATCGCCCAGCGCGGCGGCGGCCGAATAGGCCAGCACGATGGCCGAGCGCGACGGCAGCTGGACGGCCGCCGGCGCTTCGGGCCCGAGATCGAACAGCGAGGCCTGGGGCGCCACGCGGCCCACGCCGCAGCCGCTCAACGCCAGGGCCAGCACCGCGGCCAGGCAGATCTTGTTCATGCGTTCATCTCCTAAAGCCGGCAAAACCGGGTTCGCCGGGGCCGGGCTCGACAGGCGCGGGCCCGAACAGGATGGATTGCGGCGTATCGCCCACGCGGCGCAGGGCCGACTGGGCGCTGCGCGCCGCGCCATTGACCGAGTGCGCCATATCGGTGACGGCCGGCAGGGTTTCACGATCCAGGCGCGCCGCGGCGCGCGCGATCTCCTGCAGGCTGCGGCCGGCGGTCGACAAGGGACCGTCGGGGGCATTCAGGCGCGCCAGCGACTGACTGGCCGATTGCATCAGCGCGGAGGCATCGGTCGCGGCCTTGCCCAGGGAATCCACCATCGGCCCCACCCTGCGCAGCGCCGGCGCGAGGTCGCGGCTGGCCTCCTTGAGCTGGGTGCTGATTTCCGCCGTGTTCTTGAGCGTGAGGCTGAGGGCTTCGATATTGGACGGGCTCAGGAGCTGCCGCAGTTCTTCGGCGGTGTCCTCGATCTTGGTCAGCAGCGCCGCGCCGCGGTGCTCCAGGCGGTCGAACAGCCCTGGCCGCAAGGGGATGTCGGGCGGCTGCTTGCCCTGGGCCGCCAGCAGCTCCGTCGAACCGCCGTTGTCGCGCAGTTCGATCGTGGCCTGGCCGGTCACGCCCTGCACGCCCACTTCGGCCCAGGTCGAGGCGGTGATGGGCGTATTCGGCGAGACGCCGATGCGGATGCGCACCTCGCCCGGCCGGTTGACATTGAGCATCAGCGATTGCACCTTGCCCACCGGCACACCCTGATAACGCACCGTCGATTGCGCGGTCAGCCCGCTGACCGGCGCCGAGGAAACGATGTCGTAGAGCTTGACCGTCGAGCGGTCGCGGCCGACCCACACGGCCACCAGCGCGGCGGCGGCCAGCAACACCAGGGTGAATATCCCCGCCAGCAAGGCATGACTACGGTTTTCCATTGCCTGCGTCCTTTGGTGCAAGATCCCCGAGCGCGCGCCTGCCGCGTTCGCCCAGGAAGAAACTTTGGATGAAAGGGTGGTGGATCTTCAGGATCTCGGACACCTTGTCGCAGGCGATGACACGTTTGTCGGCCAGCACCGCCACGCGCGTGGCCAGTTCCAGCAGGGTGTCGAGGTCGTGGGTGACCATCACCACCGTAAAGCCGAGCTGCCGGTGCAGGCTGCGCACCAGGTCGACGAACTCGTCGGAGCGCACGGGGTCCAGGCCGGCGGTCGGCTCGTCCAGGAAGAGCAGTTCCGGGTCCAGCGCCAGCGCCCGCGCCAGGCCGACCCGCTTGATCATGCCGCCCGAAAGATCCGAAGGGCTCTTGAGCGCATCCTTGGCATTGAGCCCGACCATGTCCAGGCGGCACATCACCACGTCCTGGATGAGATCTTCGGGCAGGGTGCGCAATTCGCGCAGGGGCAACGCCACATTATCGAACACCGACAGCGCCGAAAACAGCGCGCCCGCCTGGAACAGCATGCCCCAGCGCTCCGACAGGCGGCGGCGCTCCCGCGTGCTCAGCGTGGAAATGTCCCGCCCCAGGATGCGCACCTCGCCCCGGGCCGGCTGGGCCAGCCCGATGATCTGCCGCAGCAGCACGGTCTTGCCGGAACCCGAACCGCCCACCAGGACGAGTATCTCGCCCGGATAGACCGTCAGGTTGAGATTCTCGTGCACGACATGGTCGCCGAAGGCCGTGCGCAGGCCGGTGACCGAAATGACCGGCGTGAGCGTCAGGCAGTCCGCGGGGATGGCCGGCGTATCCATCAGATGCCCATCTTGCTGAAGATGACCGCATACAGCGCATCGACCAGGATGACGCCGGTGATGGACGTCACCACCGATGTGGTCGTGCCGCGGCCCAGGCTTTCGGTGTTGGGCTTGATGCGCAGGCCGAAGTGGCAGGCCACCAGGGCGATCAGCACGCCGAAGGACACGCCCTTGAAGAGGCCTATCCAGTAGTTGGTGATGGTGATGGCGCCGGGCAGCGATTCGATGAACCACTGCGCCGAGATGCCCAGCTGCATCTGGGCGGCCAGCATGCCGCCCATGAGCGCCATGGCGTCGGTCCACAGCACCAGCAGGGGCATGGTGATGGCCAGGGCGATCACGCGCGGCAGGATGAGGCGCTGGCTGCGCGAAATGCCCATCACGCTCATGGCGTCGAGCTCCTGCGTGACGCGCATCACGCCGATCTGGGCCGTGATGGCCGAACCGGAACGGCCGGCCACCAGGATGGCCGCCAGCACCGGACCCAGCTCGCGCACGATGGACACGCCCAGCAGCCGCACGATGAAGCGGTCGGCGCCGAAGATCTGCAATTGCTGCGCCGACAGGTAGGAGAGCACCACGCCGATCAGAAAGCCGACCAGGGCCGTGATGCCCAGGGCCTGGGCGCCGGTGCGATAGACCTGGGCGGAGATTTCGCGCCAGGGGCCGCGTGAAGGCCGCAGCAGCAGGCCGCCGAAGTCGATCACCAGCTGGCCCAGCATGCGTATCAGTGTCAGGCCGTTGCCCACGGCGTCGAACACGGCCTGGCCGATGGCCGCCAGCCAGCCCAGCCGGTCGGGCTCGGGGGCTTGCGGCGCCGCGCCCCCCGGATTGGCGGCCAGGGCGTCGAAGACCTCGCGCTGGCCGTCGGTCAGGCGCAGCCGCTCGGGCAGGCGCTCGCCCCAGGCCCGCCACAGCAGGTTGGCCCCGATGGTGTCCAGGCGTTCGATGCCGCGCAGGTCCCAGCGGGTGTTTTCATTGGCCTGCGCCAGGGCTTCGCGGCGGGACTGCACCTGGCCGCGGGCGGCCAGGGCCTGCAGGCTCCAATCGCCCCCCAGATAAATCACGGCGCCGTCCCTGCGCATGGGCGGCGCCTGGCAATCGCGGTCGGGCAGTCGTTGCTGGTGCATAGCGTCGCGAAAAAGTGATTCTGGCCGTTACACATCATATAACGTCCAGGCGAAAGATCGCGTTGCCCTACAATTCGGCCCATCATGCCTGTTCAAGCCCTCGACCTGCCCGCCCCCGACGCGCTGCAACGCGCCGTCCAGGCGCGCCTGCCCGGTTTCGCCCATGTGCAATGGGTGGCCAGCACCGGTTCGACCAATGCCGACCTGCTGGCGCGCGCGCGCCATGGCCGCGGCCTCAAGCCCTGGCTGCTGGGCGCCCATCTGCAGGAGGCCGGCCGAGGCCGCGCTGGCCGCCCCTGGCAAAACCGCAGCGGCGCCACGCTGATGTTCTCCTGCGCCTTCGATGTGCGCCTGCCCCCCGCCCAGCTGCCCGCGCTCTCGCCCCTGGCGGGACTGGCGGCCTGCGAAGCCCTGCGCCGCCTGAGCGGCCATGCCGGGGTCTGCGTGAAATGGCCCAACGATGTGCAATGGCATGACGCCAAGCTGGCCGGCGTGCTGGCCGAAACCACCCGCAACCCGGACGGCGACGGCTATACCGTCGTCATCGGCATGGGCGTGAACCTGCGCGACGCCGACACGCTGTCGGCCAGCCTGGGGCGCGCCATCGCCGACTGGACCCAGGTCGAAGGCGGCGGCCGCGTCACCGAAGCCGCCGACATCGTGCAGGCGGCGGCCCTGGCCTGGCAGCAGGCCGTGGCCGATCTTGAACAGCAGGGCTTCGCGGCCTTTGTCGAGCGCTACGCCAGTGCTGACGCGCTGGCCGGCCGCGCCGTCAATGTGATCGACCGCGGCGAAGTCCTTCATGCCGGCCAGGCCGCCGGCGTGGATGTCATGGGACGGCTGCGGGTGCGATGCGACGCCGGCCTGGTCAGCGTGTCGGCCGGCGAAATCTCCGTGCGAGCCCAGCCATGATCCTGCTGATCGATTCCGGCAACAGCCGCCTGAAGCTGGGCTGGCTGGACCCTCGGACCGGCGCGCGCGAACCGGAGCCCGTGGCCTTCGACAACCTGGACCTGGACGCCCTGGGCGCCTGGCTGCGGAAGCAGGCGCGCAAGCCCGCGCGCGCCATCGGCGTCAATGTCGCGGGCCCCGCCCGGGGCGAGGCGATCGCCGCGGCCCTGGCGGGCTGCGGCGTGACGTGGATGCGGCCGCGCCGCGAGGCCCTGGGCATGACCAACGCCTATCGCAACCAGGCCCAATTGGGCGCGGATCGCTGGGCCGCCATGCTGGGCCTGCGGATGCGCCTGCCCGAAGGCCACCCGCCCGCCCTGCTGGCGTCCTTCGGCACGGCGACCACGCTGGACACCCTGGGCCCGGACAATGAATTCGCCGGCGGCCTCATCCTGCCCGGCCCGGCCATGATGCGCGGCTCGCTGGTGCATGGCACGGCCAATCTGCCGCTGGCCGAGGGGCCTGTCACCCCCTACCCGACCGAAACCCATGAGGCCATCGCCACCGGCATCGCCGCGGCGCAGGCCGGCGCGCTGGTGCGCCAATGGCTGGCCGGCCATGACCGCTACGGCCAGGCGCCGGAAGTCTATGTCGCCGGCGGCGGCTGGGCCGAGGTCCGGCCCGAGATAGAACGCCTGCTGCTGCTGGTCGGCGCCAGCCGCGGCGCGGCGCCCAAGCCCGTCATTCTCCAGGCGCCCGTGCTCGACGGCCTGGCCGCCCTGGCCGCCGACGGCTCAACCTGATAGACGAGGGGCCTATGCGCATCCTGTTTCTGGTGATCCTGCTGGCCAATCTCTGGGCCTACGGCCTGGGACAAGGTTGGCTGGGGCCCCGCCCCGATGACGAAGGCCGCGATCCCCGCCGCCTGAACCAGGAACTGAACGCCGACCAGATCAGCCTGACGTCCAAGCGCCCGGGCTGAAGCGCTAGCCCCTGGCGCCGCCCAGCATGTCCCGCAGGACTTCCAGGCTGCGCGCCACGGCGCCCGTGTGGGCCGCCGTCCAGTCGCGCGCGGCGCGGGCGCGGCGCTGCAACAAGGCCGGATCGGCCAGCCACTGAGCGGCCAATTGCAACGCCTGGCGCGCATCATGGACGCGCTCGGCCGCGCCGGCCTCGATGGCATCGCGCGTGGCCTGCTTGAAATTGAAGGTATGCGGGCCGGTGATCACCGGCGTGCCTGCCACGCAAGCCTCGATCAGGTTCTGCCCGCCCAGGGCGGCGAAGCTGCCGCCGATGATGGCCACGTCGGCCGCGGCGTAGTAGAAGGCCATCTCGCCCAGGGTGTCGCCCACCACGAGATCGACCCCGGCCTCGGGCGGGGCCTGCGATACCGAACGCCGCACGGCCCTCAGGCCGGCCGCCTCGGCCTGCGCCCAAGCCTGGTCGAAACGCTGGGGATGGCGCGGAATCAGCAGATAGAGCGGACGCGGTTCGGGCAATGCGCGCATGGCCTGCAGAAAGAGCGCATCTTCGCCTTCGCGCGTGCTGGCGATGGCCACCACCGGCCTGCCGACGGCATCGCGCCAGGTATGGCCGTCGCGCAATTGCTCGGGCGGCAGTTCGACGTCGAACTTCAGGTTGCCGGTCACCGAGACCGCCCGCGCGCCCGCCTCGCGCAGCCGCTGGGCGTCCTCCTCGGTCTGGGCCAACACCTGGTCCAGGCTGGCGATGGCCTCGCGCATGACCGCGCCCAGACGCCGGGTCGTGCGCAGCGAGCGCGCCGAGAACCGGGCGCTGACCAGGGCCATGGGCAGGCGCCGGGCCCGCGCGGCGGCCAAAAGATTGGGCCAGATTTCGCGTTCGATGATCAGGCCGCAGCGCGGGGCGTAGTGGTCGAGAAAACGCCCGGCGGGGCCCGGGAAGTCATAGGGCAGCCAGGCCTGCCGCAACTGCCCGGCGGCGATGGCCTGGCCGAACAGCCGCGCGCCTTCGGCGCGGCCGGTTGCCGTCATATGGGTCAACAGCACGGGCAGGCCGCGCGCCAGCAGCGCCGCCACCAGCGGCTGGGCGGCGCGGGTCTCGCCCAGGCTGACCGCATGCACCCAGACCGCGCCCGGCAGGGCGTCCGTCTCGGGATGGCCGAAGCGCGTGCGCGCCAGCACATCCCATTGCCCGGGCACGCGCCGCGAGCGGCGCCACATCCCCAGCCAGAGCAGCGGCACCGCCAGGCGAAACAGGCAGGTATAGAGGCGGCGGCGCAAGTCTGCTCCCGCTCAGTGCGCCGCCAGCGCCTGCTCTACCGCGGCCATCACGGCCTCGCGCGAGGGCGAAGCGCCGCGGTCGCCCAGGCTGGCGGTGTAGTTGGCGCCCACCAGCGGCGTGCGCACCGGCGTGGAGGCGCGGTAAATGCCTATGGTCGGCCGGCCCAGCGCCGCCGACAAATGGGTCAGGCCGCTGTCCAGGCCCACCATGAGGCGCGAGCCCGCCAGCACGCGGGCCACCGAGGTCAGGTCCATGCGCGGCAGCACTTCCACGCCCTCCATGCCGGCGACCAGCAGGCGGGCGCGTTCGGCCTCCTGCTCATTGCCGGCCAGCAGGCGCAAGGCGCAGCCGGCGTCCTGCAGGCGGCGGAAGACGGCGCGCCAATCGTCCTCGGGCCAGAGTTTGTCCTCGCGACTGGCCGAGGGCATGATGACCGCATAACCGCGATCGTTGTTCAGGTGGTGCAGGCGGCGCCCTTCTTCGAGCTGCGGAGGATCGGCCGGCCGCGAAAAAAACGCCTGCAGGCCGAAGTCCGGCGCGCCGCTGTAGGTATAGCCGAAGGTCTGTGCCGCCAGTTTGCGCTGGCGGATGACGGCCGGCTGCCAGAATTCCACGCGGTGCCGCACGTTGTAGAACAGCGAAGCCAGGGGCTCGCGCGCCGAGCGCCAATCCAGGCCATGACGGATGCCGCGGGTCTGGCGCACCAGCCAGGCCGATTTGAGCAGGCCCTGCATGTCCAGCACGATGTCATAGGGTTCGCCGCGCAGGCGTTCGGCCAGGGCGCGGCGTTCGGCGCGCACCTGCTCCGACCACCAGGCCTTGCGCCAGCGCCGATGGGCAACCTTGATGACGTTGCTGACGGCCGGATGCCATCCCGGAATCTCGGCGAATGCTTCTTCCGCTATCCAATCTATCTGGGCATCGGGCACATGGCGCGCAATGTCGGAAATTGCGGGCAGCATGTGCACCAGATCGCCCAAAGACGACGTGCGAACGATCAATATGCGGGTAGGCATCAACGCTAGGCGCGCCCGGAAAGCGGGCGCTGGATCTTGTAAACCCTCGGAATTTACAACAATTAGCCAGCGGGCTGGTCAGGCGGGCAGTTGCCCCGCCCGGCCGGCCTCCTGCAGCCCGGGCGCCTGCCGGTCGCGCGCCGACAGCCGCGCGGGCCGGGCTGGCCATTGGATGCCGATGGCCGGGTCATCCCAGCGCAGGGTCCGCTCATGCGAGGCCGCATAGTAGGCGGTGACCTTGTACTGGACTTCGCTGCCCTCGGCCAGGGACAGCAGGCCATGGGCAAAGCCTTCGGGGATCCAGAGGCTGCGGCGATTGGCGGCCGAGAGCCTGACCCCCAGCCATTGGCCAAAGGTGGGCGAGCCGCCGCGGATATCGACCGCCACGTCGAACACCTCGCCGGCGACCACGCTGATCAGCTTGCCCTGGGCATGCGGCGCCAGCTGATAATGCAGGCCGCGCAGCACCCCCAGGCCGGATGAAGACTGGTTCTCCTGCACAAAAGGCGCGGGCACGGGCAGGCCCAGTTCGCGCAGCCCCGCCTCGAAGACATCCTGGCGAAAGCGCTCGGCGAACCAGCCGCGGCCGTCGGCCAGCACCTCGGGTTCGATCAAGACCACTCCGTGCAGCGCGGTGGGCGTGATTTTCATGGCCGGCCCTCCTGCAAGACGCGCAACAGATACTGGCCATAGCCATTGGACCCCATGCGGCGGGCCTGGGCGGCCATCTGTCCGGCATCGATCCAGCCAGCGTGATAGGCGATTTCTTCGAGGCAGGCGATCTTCAGGCCCTGGCGCTGTTCTATCGTGCTGACGAAATGCGCGGCCTCCATCAGGGCCTCGGGGGTGCCGGTATCCAGCCAGGCAAAGCCCCGCCCCAGCAGTTCGACGCGCAGGTCGCCGCGCGCCAGGTATTGGCGGTTGATGTCGGTGATTTCCAGCTCGTCGCGCGCCGAGGGTTTGAGGCGGCGCGCCATGTCGATGACATCATGGTCATAGAAGTACAGGCCCGTGACGGCATAGTTGGAGCGCGGCTGCGCGGGTTTTTCTTCGATGCTGGCGGCGCGCCGGTGCTCATCGAAGGCCACCACGCCGTAGCGCTGGGGGTCGCGCACATGGTAGCCGAACACGGTGGCGCCGGACGCGCGCGCCGCGGCCGCCTGCAGCAGCGGCGTGAAATGCTGGCCGTAGAAGATGTTGTCGCCCAGGATGAGGCAGACCGGATCCTCGCCGATGAAGTCCTCGCCGATGAGAAAGGCCTGGGCCAGCCCCTCGGGCGCGGCCTGGACCGCATAGCTCAGGCGCAGGCCGAAGGCCGAGCCATCACCCAGCAGCTTGCGGAAGCTGGGCAGGTCGGCGCCGGTGCTGATGAGCAGGATGTCGCGTATCCCCGCCAGCATGAGCACCGACAGGGGGTAATAGATCATGGGCTTGTCATAGACCGGCAGCAGCTGCTTGGACAGGCCCAATGTGGCCGGATACAGGCGGCTGCCGGTGCCGCCGGCCAGCACGATGCCTTTCTTGATCATGCCTCGGGCCCCCAGGGACTGGCGCGCCAATCGGACAGCAGGCGGTCCACGCCCGCGCGCCAGTCCGGCAGGCGCAGGCGGAAGACGGCCTGCAGGCGCTCGCAATCGAGCCGTGAATTCAGCGGCCGGGCGGCCGGCAGCGGGTAGTCGGCGCTGGAGATGGCGTGCACGGCGCGCACCGCCAGCGGCCAGCCCAGGCGGCGGGCCTGGTCGATCAGGTATTGGGCATAGCCATGGCGCGAGACCTGTCCCGCGGCGGCCAGATGATAAAGACCCGAGACCGAAGGCTGCTCGCGCGCCTGGCGCAAGGCCAGCGCGGTGACATCGGCGACCAGGTCCGCGCTGGTCGGCGCGCCGACCTGGTCATCGACCATGCGCAAGACCTCATGCCTGGCGGCCAGGCGCAGCACGCCGCGCGCAAAATTCCCGCCATGCGGGCCATAGACCCAGGACGTGCGCAGCAGAAGATGATGCGCCCCGCTGCGGCCCACCGCCTCATCGCCGGCCAGCTTGCTCTGCCCATAGCGGTTCAGCGGCGCGGCGGGGCTGTCTTCGGCGCGAAACGCCTGGCCGGCGCCATCGTAGACATAGTCGCTTGAGTAATGCACCAGCCAGCCGCGGCGCGCGCGCATCTCCCGGGCCAGCAGGCCGGGGGCCTCGGCATTGACGCGCATGGCCAGCCCGGGCTCGGCTTCGGCGCGGTCCACGTCCGTGAACGCGGCGGCATTGACGATGACATCGGGATCGGCCTGGCGCACGGCCCGCTGCAGCGACGCCGGATCGGCCAGGTCCAGCCCCGAATCGCGGCCCAGGGCCAGCAGCTCGCCCAGGGGAGCCAGCGAGCGGCCCAGCGCCCGGCCCAACTGCCCATCCTTGCCCAGCAGCAGGATCTTCATGGACCTTCCTTGTCTATCCAGCGGGCGCGATAGGCGCCGCTTTCGACATCGGCCACCCATTGGGGATGCTCGAGATACCAGGCCACGGTCTTGGCCAGGCCGCTGGCGAAATCCTCCGCGGGCGTCCAGCCCAGCTCGGCGGCCGCCTTGCCGCTGTCGAGCGCATAGCGCCGGTCATGTCCCGGACGGTCGGGGACATGCGCGATGAGATCGCGATAATGTCCCGCGGCCGGCGGGCGCAGCGCCTGCAGCAAATCGCACAGGCGGTGCACCACGTCCAGATTGCGCAGCTCGCAGGAGCCGCCGATGTTGTAGGTCTGGCCCGGCCGGCCATGACGCAGGACCGCGCACAGCGCCCGCGCATGGTCTTCCACATAGATCCAGTCGCGCACCTGATCGCCCGCGCCATAAATCGTCAGCGGCCAGCCGCGCAGCGCCGACAGCAACATGAGCGGGATCAGTTTCTCGGGGAACTGGCAGGGTCCGTAGTTGTTCGAGGCATGGGTCAGCAGCACCGGCAGGCCATAGGTGCGATGCCAGGCGCGCGCCAGATGATCGGCGCCCGCCTTGCTGGCCGCATAAGGGGAACTGGGCGCGTAAGGGCTGGTTTCGATGAAACGCCCTGCCCGGTCGCCCAGATCGCCAAAGACCTCGTCGGTCGATACCTGGAGAAAGCGGAAGTTGTCACGCGCCGGGCCCGTCAGGCCGGCCCAATAGGCCCTGGCCGTCTCCAGCAGGACATAGCTGCCCACCAGGTTGGTCTGGACGAAATCGCCCGGACCGTCGATGGAACGGTCGACATGCGATTCCGCGGCCAGATGCACGACCGCCTCGGGACGATGGCGCTCGAACACGGCCCGCAGGGCCGCGCCATCGCAGATATCGATGTGTTCCAGGGTATGCCGGGGGTGCGTCCCGCACTCTTCCAGGGACGCGATATTGCCGGCATAGGTGAGTTTGTCGACGTTGACCACGCTATCCGGCGTGTTACGGACGATGTGCCTCACCAAGGCCGAACCGATGAAACCGGCGCCGCCGGTAATCAGGATTTTCATGAATGCATGTGCCGCAAGGCCGCGGCCGGACCGGCCGCCGCCGGTCATTGTAGCCAGAGGCCTTGCGGGTATCCCTATGTCCCCAGATTCATAAATCAGACATACTCCGAGAACGTCTGACGAAAATTCGAGGTGCGATTCCCTATAATTCGCCGGCCTTGCGCTGCGCAAGCGCCGCGCAACCCCCTGCCCCTGCCGGGCATTGTCCCTCACCATCCCGATGCTCAACCGCTTGTCCCCCTGGCTGCTGCTCGCCACGATCACCGCGACACCCGTCCTGCTGTTGACCACCTCCAGCGGCGGCAGTGCGGCCTTCTATCTGGCGATCCTGCTTTGCCTGGCCGTGCTGGCCAGCGCCGGACAGCGGCCCGACCTGCGCGACTACCGCAAGCTCTGCCTGGCCGCCTGCGCCCCCCTGGCCGTGGCGCTGTTGAGCAGCGCCCTGCACGGCGCCTGGAGCAATGCCGCCCTGGAGCGCGGCCTGCGCCTGGCCCTGGGCCTGCCCTTGCTGCTGGCCGCCATGCAGGCCATCGGGCCGCAGCGCCTCAAGCATGCCCTGTGGGGCATGCTGGCGGCCGGCTGGGCCGGCACCGCCACCCTGCTGGCCCTGGTCCGCGGCGATCTGGCCCAGCGCCCGCTGACCGATGAGTACAACGCCGTGGGCTATGGCAACCTGCTGCTGCTGTTCGCGGTCATCAGCCTGTTCTCGCTGGCCTGGAAGCTCACGCGCCATGCGCGCCTCGAAACCGCCATCAAGCTGCTGACGCTGGCGGTGACCTTTGCCGGCTTCATCCTGACCCAGACGCGCAGCGGCTGGATCGCCATGCCCGTCTTCGTGGCGCTGGCCCTGTGGGTCTTTGCCCGCATCCGGCATCCCCTGCGCCTGCTGGCGGCCGCGGTGGGCACGCTCGCCGTGCTGGTGGCGCTGGGCTCGCTAAGCCCGTCGCTGCGCGACCGCGTCGACCAGGGCTTGGTGCAGTACCACGAATGCAAGACCGCCCCCACCAGCGACACCTCCGTCTGCATCCGCCTGCAGCTTTGGCGCGCGGCCTGGGGCATGATGCTGGACAACCCCCTCAAGGGTGTGGGCCCATCGGGCTTCACGCGCGGCCTGAGTGAGCTGGCGGCCCAGGGCCGGGTGTCCCCCTTTGTGGCCGGGGGCTTTGGCGAACCCCATAACGACCTCCTGGACGCGCTGGCCCTTTATGGCATTCCGGGCGGCCTGGCCCTGCTGCTGCTCTATGCGGTGCCGGCCATCCTCTTCCTGCGCCGCCTGGGCCGCGACCGGCCGCAGGCCGCGCGCGCGGCGGCGGCCATGGGCGCGGCCGTCTGCCTGGGCTTTGCCCTCTTCGGCATGACCGAACTCATGTTCCGCGGCATGCGCACCCTGGGCTTCTATGCCATGTTGGTCGCCCTGTTCGCCGTGCTGTCCGATCCGGCGCGCCATCCCCGGCGGCAATGCCAGGCATAGCGCCCGGCGGCGATTGGTAGCACAATAAGTCTCAAAGACCCGGGCTCCAAGCCGGGCCCGGATGCTGGGATCACAACACAGCAAGGAGACAGCCATGCGCATAGCCGATGCCCAATGGATACCCTCCACGCCGCACCAGACCTGGGATGCGCTTTTCGATCCCGAGGTCCTGCAGCGTTGCCTGCCGGGATGTATCCGTGTTTCCCGCCTGACCGACACGGAGTACGAATTCACGGTCCGGGCCAAGGTCGGCGGCATAGACGCCGAATACGAAGGCGAGGTCCTCGTCTCGGATCTCACCCCCCCTGAAAGCTGTTCCCTGGCCTTCGACGGCAAAGGTGCCGCCGCGGGCCTGGCCATCGGCACCGCTCAGGTGCACCTGAGCCCCAAGGACAACGGCACCCGTATTTCCTACACTGTCGCGGCCATGGCCGGCGGCAAGCTGGCCGCGCTGGGCGAGCCGGCCATCATGAAAGCGGGCGGCAAGATCGTCGACAAATTCTTCAGCGGCTTTATCGACCACATGGCCGCCCAGCCCCGCATCGCGCCCCCGCCCCCGCCGCCCGAACCCGAGCCGCGCGGGCTGGCCGCTTCGCGCTGGTCCTGGGCGGTGGCCCTGGCGGTGGTCATCGTGCTGGTGGGGTATCACACCCTGTTCAAATAGGCCGCGGCGGCCGGTGATATTCTTGCCGGCATGACTGCTCCCGCCAACCCTTCAGAAACGTCGCCGCACTCCCGCCATGATCTGCTCATGGCCATGGCCGGCGTGTCGGCCACCGTCGTCCTGGTGGCCTTTGACTCCACCATCGTCAGCACCACCCTGCCCCGCGTGGCCGAAGCCCTCAACGGCATGGCCCTGTACGCCTGGGTGGGCACCGGCTATCTGCTGGCCACGGCCGCTTCCATCCTCATCTTCGGCCGCCTGGGCGATATGTTCGGGCGCAAGCCGCTCATGCTGGTCTCGGTGTCCCTGGTCGCCCTGGGTTCCATTGCCTGCGGCCTGTCGCAATCCATGGAGCAGCTGATCGCCTTCCGCACCCTGCAGGGGGTGGGCGGCGGCATGATGATCGCCACCGCCTTCGCGGCGCCGGCCGATCTTTTTCCCGATGCGCGCGAGCGCGTGCGCTGGATGGCCCTGGTCTCGGCCGCCTTCGCCATGGCCAGCGGCATCGGGCCGGTGCTGGGCGGCGCGGCGACCCAGGCCCTGGGCTGGCGCGCCGCCTTTTTCATCGCGCCCATCGCGGCCGTGATCGCCCTCTTCCTGCTGGCGCGCTATTTCCCGCGCATCCGCCAGACCCATGCCCAGGGAGGCCGGATCGACTGGCTGGGCGGGCTGCTGCTCATCATCGTGGTGGGCGCGCCGCTGGCCGCCATGGAACTGGCCTTCGCCCCGGGCGACAGCGCGCGCCCCATGCTGGCCGCCGGCCTGGCCATCGCCGGCGTGGCGGCCGCCTGTTGCCTCATCCCTTATGAGCGGCGCGTCGCCTCGCCCATCTTCCCGCTGCGCATCCTGTCCGGCCCCGAGCCGCGCCTGCTCAACCTGGCTGCGGTGGCGGTCGGCGCGACCATGTTCATTCTGGTGTTCTACAGCCCGCTGCTGCTGCAACAGGAACTGCGCTACAGCCCCAGCGAGGCCGGCCTGCTGCTCACGCCCCTGGTGGCGGCCATCTCGCTGGGCAGCATCATCAACGGCCGGCTCTTTCCCAAACAGTCCGAACCGCAGCGCCTGATGGTCTTCGGCGGTCTTCTGCTGGCGGCGGGGTCGGCCATGGTGCTGGCCATCGGGCCCGGCACCTCGACCTGGTGGATCATCGCCGCCTTTGCCGTCAACGGCACGGCGCTGGGCTTTCTCCTGCCCAACCTGACGCTGTTCATGCAGATGCTGAGCGAGCGCCGCGACGTGGGCGTGGCCTCGGCCCTGGTGCAGACCACGCGGGCCATCGGCAGCGCGGCCGGCACCGCGCTGGTGGGCATCGCGATTTCGCACACATCCGTCCTGGTCGGAGTGCGGATTGGTCTTACACTATGCGTTGCCCTCTCCCTGCTCGCGGCCGTGATCGCGCATCGCGTCAAGATGAAGAACGTCATCACCCGCCGCTCCTGATCCCGATTTTCATGCAACGCCGAGACCTCTTAGAACTGATCGCCCTGGCTGCCGTCTGGGGCGGATCTTTCCTGTTCATGCGGGTCGCGGTGCCGGAATTCGGGCCGGCGCCCCTGATCGAGCTGCGCGTCGGCCTGGGCGCGCTGGTGCTGCTGCCCCTGGCCATTCTGCGCGGCCGCCTGGGCATCATGGCGCGCCACTGGAAAGCCATTTTCATGGTCGGGGTGTTCAACGCCGCCCTGCCCTTTCTCCTCTATGCCTACGCCTCCCTCTCCCTGGGCGCGGGCTTTCTGTCGGTGGCCAATGCCGTCACCCCGGTCTGGGGCGCGGTGATCGGCTGGCTCTGGCTGCGCGACCGCCTGCCGGCCCTGCGCGTGCTGGGCCTGGCGATCGCCTTCCTGGGCATCGTGGTGCTGGTCTGGGACAAGCTGGAATTCCAACAGGGCGGCACGGGTCCCGCCGTCCTGGCGGCCCTGGCCGCGCCCTTCTTCTATGGCATCGCCGCCAACTGGACCAAACGCTTTCTGAGCGGCGTGGACGCCTTGGCGAACGCGACGGGCAGCATGCTCAGCGCCGCCCTGGTGCTGCTGCCGCTGGCCATCGCCCATTGGCCCGGACAGCCCGTCTCCGTGCAGGCCTGGGTCGCCACCGTCCTGCTCGCCGTGCTCTGCACGGGCGCGGCCTATGTGGTGTTTTTCCGCCTGATCGCGGTGCTGGGCCCCACGGCGGCCGTCAGCGTCACCTTCCTGGTGCCGGTCTTCGGGGTCTTCTGGGGCGTCACGCTGCTGGACGAAGCGCTCACCTCCAGCATGCTTGCCGGCGCCGGCGTCATTCTCGTGGGCACGGCCCTGGTCCTGGGCCTGCTGCGCCCGCGCTGAACGCCGTCAGTACGTGTCGGAACGCCCGGTCAGCGCCACGCCGATGCGCAAGGCCGTATAGGCCATGACGTCGATGGCGCGCCGCAGCCAGCCCCGGCGCTGATAATCCAGGGGGCGGATGAACTGCCCGCCCTCGTCGATGGCCCGCTCCAGCCGCTCTTGCAGATCCCAGGCAAAGGGCTGGTCATCGACCACGACATTGGCCTCGCGCGCCAGCAGCAGGCTGAAGGGATCCAGATTGGACGAGCCCACGGTGGCCATATTGTCGATCACCGCCACCTTGGCATGCAGATAGGCCGGCATGTACTCGTAGATTTCGATGCCGTCGCGCAGCAGCTGGTCATAGAGCGAGCGCGTGGCGAAATACTGCAGGCGGTACTCGGGCTTGCCTTGCAGGAGCAGGCGCACCCGCACGCCCCTGGCCGCGGCCTGCGCCAGCGCGCGGCGGAACTGCCGGCCCGGAAAAAAATAGGCGTTGGCGATGAGCACGTCGCGCCGGGCATGCGCGATGCCATAGAGATAGGCCCGCTCGAAGGTCTGGCGGAAACGCAGGTTGTCGCGCAGCACCAGCGCGGCCCGCAGCTTGCCGCGGGGCTGGGCATGGTGCGGATGCGGCCGGCGCAGCCGCAAACGCCGCCAATCCGAGGGATGATGGCGCAGACGGCTCCAATTCAGCCTGACCCAGAGCAGATCCTGGGCATAGACGATCTGCGGCACCAACGGCCCCTCGATGCGCACGGCGAAATCGAAGCGCGGCGCGGCAATCCCGTCCGTCGGATCGAGATCATCGTAGTCGTCGACGATATTGATGCCGCCCACGAAGGCGATGGCCGCGTCGATGACGGTCACTTTGCGGTGCAGGCGGCGCAGCCGGCTGCGCGAGAATTTCAGCCGTCCCAGCCAGTGCGGCTCGGGACGGAACACGCGGCAATGGCCGCCGGCCTCGTTGATGCGCCGCATCACTTCCGGCGCCGTGGCCGCGCTGCCGAAACCGTCGAGCACCACCCTGACCTTCACGCCGCGCTCCGCGGCGCGCTCCAGGCAGTCCAGCACCTGCCGGCCGGTGCGGTCCAGGGTGAAGATATAGGTTTCCAGGTGGACGCTGACGCTGGCCTGGTCGATGGCCGCGCACAGGGCGGGGAAAAAATCGGCGCCGTTTTGCAGCAGGCGTATCGCATTGCCGTCTGTCCATGACAGGCGGACGATGTCGGCCCTCACGGCAGCTCAAGCTCCGTCAGCAGGGGCGCATGATCGGACAGGCGCGCCCATTGTCGTCCGCGCAGCACGCGGGCGCTGCGCACGGCAAACCCGCGCTGGTAGATGCGGTCGAGACGGAACCACGGAAACACCGCCGGAAAGGTGCGCGGCGGCGGTAGCGGGCAATAAGCCCCGCCCATGCCCAGCTGGTTGCTGCGCTCGATCACCGCATTGTTGCCCGGCACGCCGCGCAAGACGTCGGTCAGGCGGCGCATCGAATCGCGCAGGCGCGGCAGCTCGCCGCCCGAGCTGCGCGGCGCGTGCGAAAACACCTCGTACAGGCCCAGCTGCTGCACGAACTGCGGCGCCAGCTTGTCGCCCCAGTCGTTGAAATCGCCCGCGATGAGCAGGGGCGCGCCATCGGGCACTTCGGCGCGTATGCGCTCGATCAGGGCCTGGATCTGGCGCTGGCGGCTGCTGGCGAACAGGCCCAGGTGCACCACCAGGCAGTGCACCTCGGTGCCGCCCACGTCGATGCGCGCGTGCAGCAGGCCGCGCTGCTCCAGCTTGTGATCGGAGATGTCCTGGTTGAAGTGGTCAAGGATGTGGTAACGCGACAAGAGCGCATTGCCATGGTCGGTCGCATCGCGCACGGCGTTGCGGCCATAGGCGACATTCAGGCGCAACGCGGCCGCGAGCGATTCGTGCTGCGCATGCAGGAAGGAGGAGGCTTCATTGCGGCCCTGGACCTCCTGGAGAAACACCAGGTCGGGACGCAGGCCATACAGACCCAGGCGCAGGTCGTTCAATGACTCATAGCGCCCAAGAGACGAGCGTCCCTTGTGGATGTTGTAGCTGACGACGCGAATAAGCGACATAAACCGTATGACGCCTCATCTGTCAGGAGTATCGGCAAGCACGGCCCGGACCCTCCTGAGGCCGCGGGCCGTCGCGGCGCCGCGTCACGCGGCGCCGCCTACAAGCTTACTTCATTTCACTTCGGTATTGCGCAGGCGGATATGCAGCTCGCGCAATTGCTTGTCATCGACCGCCGAAGGCGCTTGCGTCAGCAGGTCCTGCGCGCGCTGCGTCTTGGGGAAAGCGATCACGTCGCGGATGGACTCGGCGCCCGTCATCATGGTGACGATGCGGTCCAGGCCGAAGGCGATGCCGCCATGCGGGGGCGCGCCGTATTGCAGCGCGTCCAGCAGGAAGCCGAACTTCTCGCGGGCCTCTTCGGCGCCGATCTTGAGGGCGCGGAACACCTTGCTCTGCACTTCCTCGCGATGGATACGCACCGAGCCGCCGCCGATTTCCCAACCGTTGAGCACCATGTCGTAGGCCTTGGCGAAGGCCTTGCCCGGGTCGGTCTCGAGGAAATCCTCGTGCCCGTCCTTGGGGCTGGTGAAAGGATGGTGGGCGGCGGTGTAGCGGCCTTCTTCTTCGTCGTACTCGAACATCGGGAAGTCCACCACCCACAGCGGACGCCAGCCGCCGGTGAACAGGCCGGTCTTCTTGCCGAACTCGCTGTGGCCGATCTTCACGCGCAGCGCGCCGATGGCGTCGTTGACGACCTTGGCGCGGTCGGCGCCGAAGAAGATGATGTCGCCGTCCTGGGCGCCGCTGCGCTTGAGCAGCTCGGCCAGCGCGGCATCGTGCAGGTTCTTGACGATGGGCGATTGCAGGCCGTCGCGGCCCTTGGCCACTTCATTGACCTTGATATAGGCCAGGCCCTTGGCGCCATAGATGCCGACGAACTGGGTGTAGGCGTCGATCTCGCTGCGCGAGAGTTCCGCGCCGCCGGGCACGCGCAGCGCGACCACGCGGCTGCCGGCCGTCGTGGCGGCCGAGGCGAAGACCTTGAAGTCCACGTCGCGCATGACATCGGTCACGTCGGTGAACTCCAGGTTCACGCGCAGATCCGGCTTGTCCGAGCCATAGCGCGCCATGGCTTCGGTCCAGCTCATGATGGGGAAGGGATCCGGCAGGTCGACGTTCTGCACCACCTTGAAGACGTGGCGGATCATGCTCTCGAAGACAGCACGGATCTCGGTCTCGCTCAGGAAGGAGGTTTCGCAATCGATCTGGGTGAATTCCGGCTGACGGTCAGCGCGCAGGTCTTCGTCGCGGAAGCACTTGGTGATCTGGTAGTAGCGGTCGAAGCCCGACACCATCAGCATCTGCTTGAACAGCTGGGGCGACTGCGGCAGCGCGAAGAAATGGCCGGCGTTCACGCGCGAGGGCACGAGGTAGTCGCGCGCGCCTTCCGGCGTGCTCTTGGTCAGCATCGGCGTTTCGATGTCGATGAAGCCGAGCTGATCCAGGAACTTGCGGACCTCAATGGAGACGCGATAGCGCAGCATCAGGTTGCGCTGCATCTGCGGGCGGCGCAGATCGAGCACGCGGTGCGTCAGGCGGGTGGTTTCGGAGAGGTTGTCGTCGTCGAGCTGGAAGGGCGGCGTCACCGAAGGATTGAGGATCTCGACTTCGCGGCACAGCACTTCGATCTCGCCGGAGGCCAGCTCGGCATTGGTCGTGCCCTCGGGACGTTCGCGCACCAGGCCGGTCACGCGCACGCAGAACTCGTTGCGCAGACGCTCGGCCGTGCCGAAGGCTTCGGCATTGTCCGGATCGAACACGATCTGGGCCAGGCCGGCGCGATCGCGCAAGTCGATAAAGATCACCCCGCCGTGGTCGCGGCGGCGGTTCACCCAGCCGTACAGGGTGACAGTCTGGCCGAGATGGTCACGGCAAACCTGGCCGGTATAGCAGGTACGCATGCGGGATAACTCCGTTGATAGGCTTGTGAGCGTAAAAAAATCAAGGTTCGGCGCGAGGCGCCTCTGCCGGGGTAAGCGGATGCCTGCCGGAGAGGTCGGGCGGCGCCACCACACCCATGGAAACGATGTACTTCAATGCCGCGTCGACCGACATATCCAGATCGATCACCTGATCGCGCGGCATCATGAGAAAAAAGCCCGACGTCGGATTGGGCGTCGTCGGCACATACACACTCAGATGCTCGCCCGGCAGGTAGGAGGCGACCTCGCCGCTGGGCACACCCGTCAGGAAAGCGATGGTCCAGGAGCCGGCGCGCGGATACTGGATCAGCACGGCCTGCCGGAACGCCCGGCCATTGGGCGCCAGGATGGTGTCGCTGACCTGTTTGACCGAGTTGTAGATCGAGCGTACCAGCGGAATGCGTCCAAGGATACGCTCCCATTGGTCGAACAGGCTGCGCCCGAGCAGATTGGCGGCCAGCACGCCCGTCAGAAGCACCACCGCGATCACCAGCACGAAGCGGAAACCCGGGATCTCGACGCCGAACAGGGATTCGGACGACAGAAACCCAGGCACGAAACCTTCGAGGGTGGCCACCAGCAGGCCCAGGACCCAGACCGTGATGGCCAGGGGCACCCAGATCAGCAGGCCGGCGATGAAGTACTTCTTGAACACGATCAGGTCGGCGTGCTGGACGTGGCCGGGGCCGCCGGCGCGCTGGCGGGCGCGCTGGCCGAAGCGGCGCTTTCACCGCCTCCCGCGCTGCTGCTCTCGGAAGGCGCGGCCTTGCCCGTGGCCGAATTGCCGGCGCTGTTATTGCGAAAATCGGTCACATACCAGCCCGAGCCTTTGAGCTGAAAACCCGCGGCGGTCACCTGTTTGGCAAAACTGCTTTTGCCGCACTCCGGGCAATCCGTCAGCGGCGCATCGGAAATCTTCTGCAGCACGTCTTTCGCGTAGCCACAGCTGCTGCACTTGTAAGCGTAAATAGGCATGAAATGAGGGCTCCTGGCCTCACCGGCAAATGAGTCCGGCCCGGGCAGCCCTCCGTCAAGCGCGAGGAACCATCCGGGCCCAGCCGAAAAAATACGGGAAAGTCTTGAATTTTAGCGGGTTTTGCGGATGCATCCGGCGGCGCCATCCGCGTCCGCCATTGATACGACCCCTTTTATGTCGGCAAAAGAAACATCCCGGCCGCGACCAGGGTGGGCACCAGGGCGGCCAGAAACAGTTTTCCGGAGGAAATGCTGCCGTCGGGGAAGTGATTTTTCAGCAGGGCGAAGCCGGCCGGATTGGGCGCGTTGGCGATGACGGTCAGGCCGCCGCCGGTCACGGCTCCGGCCACCAGCATATAGCGCCAGGCTTCGCTGGTGCCCTCGACCAGCGAACCCAGGTAGGTCAGGGCCGCATTGTCGGTGATGGCGGTCAGCGCGGTGGCGCCCCAGAACAGCACCGCGGGCTGCAAGCCGCCCAGCAGATCCTGCAGCCACCACTTCTGCAGACCGCCCAGGACCACCAGGCCGGCCAGGAAAAAGCCCACCATCAGGCCTTCCTTGATGAGCAGGCGGTTCTGGTGGCGCTTGTAGGCTTCGGCAAAGCCGATGAACATCATCAGCAGGCCGAGAAAGACCGCCGGATGGTGGGCCGTGAGCACCACGCCCACCAGGAAGAGCACATGAACGAAGATCACCACCCCCGGCACGGCCGGGCGCGCGTGCTCGACCTCGGAGGCGGCGCTGCCGCCCGAGGCCTGGCTGCTGGCCAGCAGGGCCTGGCGACAAAGCAGCGTCAGCACGCCGGCGTTCAGGCAGACGGCAAGCGCGGCGCGCCAGCCGAAATGCGTGGCCATGAAAGCGGTATCCCAGCCGAAGGTCGAGGCGACCATGAGCACGGGCGGCGCGGCATAGGACGTGAGCACCCCGCCAATGGACACATTGACGAACAACACGCCCAGGGCCAGGTATTTGAAGCCCGCGTGGCCATGCACGCGGAAATAGCCATCGCGCAGCAACAGCGCGGCCAGCGTCATGGCTGCGGGCTCGGTGACAAAGGAGCCGCCCAGCGGCACCACCGACATCACCACGAAGAAGGTCGCCAGCTCGCGGCGCAGCGGCAGCAGGCGCGCCAGGGCGCGCACCAGCATGTTCACCAGTTCAAGAATGGGGCGGCTGGAAGCCACCACCATGATCACGAACACGAACAACGGCTCGGTGAAGTTGCGCGTGTCCATGTAGCGCACGGCGGCTTCGCTGCCCTGCATCGCGGCCATGGCCACGATGAGCACGAAGGCCCAGACGCCGAAGACCGCCTCGACTTCGGACAGCAGGTGCCAGACGCCGGCATGAGGGCCGTTGCGGTGCGCCAGCCGGGCGAACACCGGGACGGAAAACGTATGCAGGACAGCCACGGCGAAAAGCACGGTGGCGACAATCTCGATAGGCTGGGTCATGCGGAATCTGCCGACCGCCGGCCTGCCTGGCGGCAGGTCCGGCGCACATTGGATAAGCCGCGAAATATAACGCACGGCCCGCGCCCGCCCGCGCGCGCGGGTCTCGGCGTTTTCCCGTAGAACGGCCCGCGGCGGCCGGTGTCAGGCCCGCGCGCGGCGCACCATGTCCGCGCCTTTCTCGGCAATCATGATGGTGGGCGAATTGGTATTGCCCGAGGTGATGGTGGGCATGATGGAGGCATCGATCACGCGCAGCCCGCTGACGCCTCGGACCCGCAGCTGGGGGTCGACGACGGCGGCCTCATCGCTGCCCATCCGGCAGGTGCCCACCGGATGGAAGATGGTGGTGCCGATCTCGCTGGCCGCGCGCGCCAGGTCCTCGGCGCTTTGCGCCTGCGGGCCGGGCTTGTACTCTTCCGGCCGGTAGCGGGCCAGGGCGGGCTGGGCGACGATGCGCCGCGTCAGGCGGATGCTGTCGATGGCCACCTGCCTGTCCTCTTCGGTCGACAGGTAGTTGCAGAGAATCTCGGGCGCCACCTGGGCGTCGGGCGAGACGATGCGCACATGGCCGCGGCTGCTGGGGCGCAGATTGCAGACCGAGGCGGTGAAGGCGGCAAAGGGATGCAGGGGCTCGCCAAAACGCTCCAGCGACAGCGGCTGCACATGGTATTGCACATTGGCGCGCGTCTGCGCGGCGCTGGAGCGCGCAAACGCCCCCAGCTGCGAGGGCGCCATGCTCAAGGGGCCGCTGCGCGACCAGGCGTATTGCGCGGCCATCAGCGCCTTGCCCCACCAATGGCCCACCATGGCGTTCAGCGTCTTGGCATTGGAGACGCGATAGACCAGCCGCAGCTGCAGATGATCCTGCAGATTGCCGCCCACCCCCGGCGCATCATGCACCACGGGCAAGCCCAGCGCCTGCAGATGCGCGCCCGGCCCCACGCCGGAAACCTGCAGCAGTTGCGCCGATCCGATCGAGCCGGCCGCCAGCAGGACCTCGGCCCGCGCCTGGGCCAGGCGGCGCTGGCCGCCCTCATCCAGGAACTGCACGCCGCAGGCGCGCTTTTGCTCGAAGACGATGCGCTCGGCGCGCGCGCCCGTCATCACATGCAGATTGGGGCGCTGACGCGCCGGCCGCAGAAAAGCCTTGGCCGAGGTCCAGCGCACCCCGCCGCGCTGATTGACCTCGAAATAATCGCAGCCCTCGTTGTCGCCCTGGTTGAAATCCTGGATGGGCGCGATGCCCGCCTGGGCGGCGGCCTCGCGGAAGGCATCGAGCAGCTCCCAGGACAGCCTCTGACGCTCGACCCGCCATTCGCCGCCCGCCCCGTGGAAAGCGCTGGCGCCGGCATGATGGTCCTCGCAGGACTTGAAATAGGGCAGCACCTCATCCCAGCTCCAGCCGCTGTTGCCCATGGCGGCCCAGCCGTCGTAATCGGCCTGCTGCCCGCGCATATAGATCATGCCGTTGATGGCGGAACTGCCGCCCAGCACCCGGCCGCGCGGATAGCCCAGGCTGCGTCCCGCCAGGCCAGGATCGGCCTGGGTGCGGTAGCACCAATCGGTGCGCGGATTGCCGATGCAATACAAGTAGCCGACGGGGATGTGTATCCAGTGCCAATTGTCCTTGCCGCCGGCCTCCAGCAGCAGGACCTTGACCGAGGGATCCGCCGAAAGCCGGTTGGCAAGCAGGCATCCCGCCGACCCCGCTCCCACGATGATGTAGTCGAAAACCAGGTCGGGCGTGCCGGCGGGCGCGGTCATAAGGGATTTGTCTCCGTGTTGTTGTAACGCAAGCGTCATCGTGCGGCAGTTGTAGACCAGCCCGCCCCCGCTGCCAACCCGTATCGTCCCCAACTTCGGAACCTTCATTTAATCTGACGGTCAGCCCGTATTCAGCTTTGCGTCAGCAAGCGCCGCAATCGCCGTGCCGGCATGCCGGCGCCGGCCTCCGGGGAGAATTGAATGCAAGTGCTTACTCACGTTCCATCCCGCAAGAAAGCCTGGTTTTTCCTCGCGGCGGGCGAGGCCGGTTGGCGCGCGCCGCGCCTTGCGCCATGAAGGCCGCTCCCCGCCTGTCGGTCCTGGATGCCGTCGCCGTGCTGGTCGGCGTGGTGATAGGCATAGGCATCTTCGGTTTTCCGCCGCTGGTGGCCCAGCACGCCAGCTCGCCGGCCATGTATATCGCGCTCTGGGGCGCGGGCGGCCTGGTCATGCTGGTGGGCGCCCTGTGCTACGCCGAACTGGGCGCGGCCTATCCCGGCGCCGGCGGCGAATACCTCTATCTCGCGCGGGCCTGGGGCGCTCGGCTGGGTCTGCTGTTCGCCTGGGCGCGCTGCACCGTGATCCAGACCGGCGCGATCGCCGTCGTGGCCTTCATCTACGGCGATTACGCCCAACAGCTGCTGCCGCTGGGCGAGCATGGCGCGGCCCTGCATGGCGCCCTGTCGGTGATCGTGCTGACCGCGCTGAACATCGTCGGCACCCAGCCCTCCAAGCGGCTGCAATGGATCTTCACGCTGCTGACGCTGGCCGCCCTGGCCGCCGTCATCATCGCCAGCCTGCTATCGGCCCCACAGGCAAGCGCCACCGCCGCTCCCGCTCCCTTGAGCGGCCATCCGGCCGGCCTGCTGGGCATGGGCATGGTCTTCGTGCTGCTGACGTACGGCGGCTGGAACGAAGCCGCCTATCTGAGCGGCGAGCTGCGCGACCCGGCGCGCAATATGAGCCGCGTGCTGCTCACGGGCACGGCCGTGGTCGCGGGCGCCTATCTGCTCATCAACCTGGCCCTGCTGGAGATTTTCGGCCTGCAAGGGCTGCGCGACACCCAGGCGGTGGGCGCGGCCGTGATGCAGCTGGCCGCCGGGCCCTATGCGGCGGCCTCCCTGAGCCTGCTGGTCTGCGCCACCGCCCTGTCCACCATCAACGGCACCATCATGACCGGCGCGCGGCTCTACTATGCGCTGGGCCGCGACGTGCCGCGGCTGGCCGTGCTGGCCAGCTGGAGCGCGCGCGGCCAGACACCCGTGCGCGCCTTGCTCGCGCAAGGCGGCATCACGCTGTTGCTCATCGGCATCGGCGCGGTCAGCCAGAACAGCGTGCAGACCCTGGTGGCCTACACCGCGCCGGTCTTCTGGCTTTTCATGCTGCTGGTGGCGCTGTCGGTGGCGCGCCTGCGCCGGCTGGACCCGGACCGGCCGCGCCCGTTCCGCGTGCCCTGCTATCCCCTGCCGCCCCTGCTGCTGGCGCTGACCTGCGCCGGCCTGGTCTACTCCAGCGCGGTCTACGCAGGCGCGGGCGCGCTGCTGGGGCTGGCCGTGCTGGCCGCCGGCCTGCCCCTGTTGCGGCTGGCGCCCGTTCAGGCGCGCGGGTAGCGCCGGTCCAGCTCGGCCACGGCCGCCTCCAGCTGGCTGATCAGCGCCAGGCTGGCCGGCGCCATGGGCGCGCGCAGTTGCTCGCGCAACAAACCCTGGCGCGCCAGCAGGCCCTTCAGCGGCGCCGGGTTGGGTTCGGCGAAGAGCAGGCGAATCACGGGCGCCAGCGCGTGATAAAGCTGGCGGGCCAGGACTCCCTGCTGGGCCTGCATGGCCTGGTACATGGCCACGAAAAGATCGGGACGCACATGGGCGGCGGCCGCGATCAGGCCGCTGCCGCCCATGGCCAGGGTGGCCAGCACCTGCATGTCCTCGCCGGCCAGCACCTGCAGCCCGCCATGCGCGATCACGGCCTGGGTCTTGTCCAGCGAAGCGCCGCAGTCCTTCACGGCGCGGATATTCGGATGCCCGGCCAGCGCCAGCATGGTGGCCGTCTCGATCTGCACGCCCGTGCGATAGGGGATGTCGTAGATGATGAGCGGCACGGAAGAGGCATCGGCCAAGGCGCGGAAATAATCCGCCAGGCCGGCCTGGCCGGGACGCACGTAATAGGGCGCCGGCGCGAGCAGGCCGGCCAGCGGACGCGAGGTGAACACCGCCTGGCGGCGCAGCACGTCGCGCTGGTGATTGCCGGCCAGGCCCATGACCACCGGCATGCGGCCGGCCTCGTCGAGCACGGTGTCCAGCACCACCAATTGCTCATACTCGTCCATGGCGGCGGCCTCGCCGGTGCTGCCGCAGACCACCACGCCGTCCACGCCGGCCTGGCGATACTGCCGCATCAGGCGGCGCAGGGAAAACAGGTCGGGGCCGTCCTCGTCGAACGGCGTCACCAGGGGAACCCAGACGCCATGAAAGGACACGGGAGCCGCCACGGGGGTGGCGGTTTCAGCTTGAACTAGGGTCGACACAGGTCACTCCTTCAGGTTGAGCCCGTGCAGAAGTGCGATGTCGAGTGAGAGACTGGATTGCGCGTGGGCCGCGCAGCCGGATCTGCCGCTGTTCCGTCGCCCATCTGACGGAACAGCACGCTCCGGTCAGATGAGCGGCTGTTTTTTGGATTTCAGGCCGAACGCAACCCCCACGCGCGAGGCGTGGCTGACGGTAGCGGAGATTCGGGCCTGGTTCATGAAAACAGGAAAAATGAAAGATGCGGCGCTAAATCTACGCGGCGCCCTGGACCTTGTCAACGCGCAGGCTGGCGAGAAACACCTGGCACAAGGCCTCCATGCCCTGCCGGTCTTCTTCATCGAAACGGCCCGGCAAGGGGCTGTCCACATCCCACACCCCCAGCAGCTCACCGTCGTGCACCAGCGGCACGACGATTTCCGAGCGCGACGCGGCATCGCAGGCGATATGACCGGGAAAGGCATGCACATCGGGCACCAACTGCGTGCGCCGCTGGCTGGCCGCCGCGCCGCAGACCCCGCGCGACAGGGCGATGCGCACGCAGGCCGGCTTGCCCTGGAAGGGCCCCAGCACCAATTCCTGGCCATCGTAGAAGTAAAAGCCCGCCCAATTGATCTGCGGCAGGGCCTGCCAGGCCAGGGCCGCGAAATTGGCGGCATTGGCGACGCGGTCGTGCTCGCCCTCGAGCAGGGCCCGCGCCTGCGCGGCCAGCTCGCGGTAGAACTGGGATTTGGATTCGGTCGAGAGCGCGGCGGCCTGGAACATGGCTGAATGTTACTAAAATTAACTGTACCGGAAGAAATCGTGCCCGGTGATTTTAGACCCGCTCCCGGGCAGGCCCTCGCGTTGTGCAACAATAAAACCACGCAAGCACGTTTCCTTCTTTTCTACAAGCTCCCCATGGACAAGCCTTTCGAACCCGCGTGTTCCTTCTCGGAACGCGCCCAGCAACTGACCAGCTCCGCCATCCGCGAAATCCTCAAGGTCACTGAACGGCCCGAGGTCATTTCCTTTGCAGGCGGCCTGCCGGCGCCCGGCGGCTTCCCGGTGGAAGTGGTGCGCGCGGCGTTCGACAAGGTCCTGGCCACCAATGGCCGCGCCGCCCTGCAATATGGCCCGACCGAGGGCTACGCCCCCTTGCGCCAATGGGTCGCCGACGACCTGAACAGCGCCGGCGCCAATGTCGACGCCGACCAGATCCTCATCGTGTCGGGTTCGCAGCAGGCCCTGGACCTGCTGGGCAAGGTCCTGATCGACAAAGACAGCAAGGTGCTGGTCGAAGACCCCAGCTATCTGGGCGCGCTGCAATCCTTCAGCCTCTACCAGCCGCGCTATGTGCCGGTGCCCACCGATGACGGCGGCCTGATCCCCGAAGCCATCACCCCCGAACTGGCCGCCGGCGCGCGCTTTCTGTACGCCCTGCCCAATTTCCAGAATCCCACGGGCCGCACGCTGGACCGCGCCCGCCGCGTGGCGCTGGTGCAGCGCGCCGCCGAGATGGGCCTGCCCATCATCGAGGACGATCCCTATGGCGAACTGCGCTATGCCGGCGAGCCGCAGCCCGGCCTGCTGGCCCTGGGCGCCGAGGCCGGCGCCACGGTGATCCGCCTGGGCACCTTCTCCAAGGTGCTGGCGCCCGGACTGCGCCTGGGCTATATCGCCGCCCCGCGCGCCATCATCCACAAACTGGTGCAGGCCAAGCAGGCCACCGACCTGCATACCCCGACCCTGACGCAAATGGCCGTCTACGAAATCGTCAAGGACGGCTTCCTGCAGGAGCACCTGCCCAATGTGCGCGAGATCTATCGCAAGCAGGGCCGCTGCATGCTCGACGCCGTCGCGCGCGAGTTCCCGGCCGGCGTGAGCTGGACCAAGCCCGAGGGCGGCATGTTCCTGTGGGTGACGCTGCCCGAGCACATCGACAGCGCCAAGCTGCTGGCCGAGGCGGTCGAACAGAACGTCGCCTTCGTCCCCGGCGCGCCCTTCTATGCCGGCACGCCGCGCGCCAACACGCTGCGCCTGAGCTTTGCCACGGTGCCCGAAGACAAGATCAACACGGGCATCGCCATCCTGGGCAAGCTGCTGCGCCAATACGTCTGAGCCCCAGGCATGCGTTATAGTCGGGCGCGGCGGTCCATCCCGCCGCGCCCTTCTTTTTGCTATCGATAGTGCCCACCGTGAACACCCCCCAAACGACCGACCTGAGCGACATCGTCTTTGACGACTGGGTCGAGCGCTGGCTCCCTCGTTCCTGGCGGCCGTATGCCCGCCTTTGCCGCCTGGACCGCCCGATCGGCACCTGGCTCACCCTGCTGCCCTGCATCGCGGCGCTGGTGCAGGCCGCCGGCGGCTGGCCCGATCTGCAAAGGCTGATCGTCTTCTCGCTGGGCGCGCTGCTCATGCGCGGCATCGGCTGCACGGTCAACGATATGTGGGACCACGATATCGACAAGCATGTCGAGCGCACGCGCTTCCGGCCGCTGACCAGCGGCCAGCTCGGCATGCGCCAGGCGGTGTGGTTCCTGCTGGGCCAGCTGCTGGTCTGCGCCTCGCTGCTGTTCTTCATCAATGACCTGAGCCGCTGGTGGGCGCTGGGCGTGCTGCCCTTCGTCTTCATCTATCCCTTTTGCAAGCGCGTGACCTACTGGCCGCAGGCCGTGCTGGGCGTGTGCTTCAACTGGGGCATGCTGATGGCCTGGACCGACACACAGAATCACCTGCCGCTGGCCGGCGTGGCGATGTGGCTGGGCGCGGTGCTCTGGCAGATCGGCTACGACAGCATCTACGCCTATGTCGATGTGCGCGACGACCGCAAGCTGGGCCTGCATTCCACGGCCATGCGCTTCGGCGAACAGGGCAAGCTCTGGATCGGCGGCTTCTACCTGGCCTCGGCCCTGCTGTGGACCTGGGCCGGCTACGACATGGGGCTGGGCTGGGGCTATTTCGCAGGCATGGCCGTGGTCGCCCTGCACCTGGGCTGGCAGCTGGCCGTCTTTGACCTGCAGCGCCCCGACCGCAACTTCATGCTGTTTCGCGCCAACCTCTGGACAGGCGCGCTGCTGATCGCCTCGGCCCTGGCCGGCACCCTGCTCTAGCGCCGGCCGGCCCGGCATGCCCGGGCCGCACGCGGCGCAAGCGCCTATCCCTCGAACTCGATGACCTGCCGGATCGCCTCGCCGCGGTGCAGCCGGTCGAAGCCGGCATTGACGTCCTGCAACGCGATGCGATGCGTCAGCAGCTTGTCCACGGCCAGCTTGCCGCGCCGGAACAGCCCCAGGAAACGCGGGATATCGCGCGAGGGCACGCCCGAGCCGAGATAGCTGCCGCGCAGCGATCTTTCTTCGGCGACCAGGGTCAGCGGCGAGATATTGAGGACCGCCTTGGGATTGGGCAGGCCGGCGGTGATGGTGGTGCCGCCTCGGCGGGTAAACGAAAAAGCGCTTTCCAGCGCGCGCGCCGAGCCGGCGAACTCCAGGGCGGCGTCCACGCCACCCTGCGTGGCTTCCTTGATCTTGCCGGTCAGATCCGGATCGCCGGCCTCGAAACAATGCGTGGCGCCCAGGTCGCGCGCCATCTCCAGCTTGGCCGGCAGTGTGTCGACCGCCACGATGGTCTCGGCGCCCGCGGCGGCCGCGCCCAGCACGGCGGCCAGGCCCACGCCCCCCAGCCCCACCACGGCCGCGCGGCCGCCCGGCGCAACCGCGCCGGTGTTGAACACCGCGCCGGCGCCCGTCAGCACCGCGCAGCCCATCAAAGCGGCAATGCTCAAGGGCACTTCGCGGTCTATCTTCACCAGGCTGTTGCGCGACAGCACGGCATGGGTGGCGTAGCTGGACACGCCCGTCAGGTGATAGACCCGCTGGCCATCGCGCGACAGCCGCGAGCCGCCGCCCAGCATTTCGCCCCGCCCATTGGCCGCCGCGCCCGGCTCGCACAAGGCCGGCCGTCCCGCCTGGCAAGGCACGCAATGGCCGCAGGACGGCACAAACACGAACACCACATGATCGCCCGGCGCGAGATCGCCGACGCCTTCGCCCACACGCTCGACGATGCCCGCGCCCTCGTGGCCCAGCACCATGGGCACGGGACGGGGCCGGTCACCGTTGATGACCGACAGATCGGAATGGCACAGGCCGGCGGCGGCCACCCGCACCAGCACCTCGCCATGGCGCGGCTCGGCCAGATCGATTTCGCACACGTTCAAGGGCCGGGTCTGGGCATAGGGGCCGGGCCGGCCGATTTCTTCCAGCACTGCAGCGGTGATCTTCATGACGTCTCCTTCGGTGGCGGCGCGTCAATGCACGGCCGCATACATGATTTTTTCTTCGGTGGCCTCTTCGATGCCGAACTCCTCGACCACCCGCCCTTGCCGGGCCACCAGCACGCGGTCGGCCAGGTTCATGATTTCGGGCAGATAAGAAGAGATCACCACCACGGCGAGACCGCTGTCGGCAAGCTCGTTGATCACCGCATGCAGCTCGGCGATCGCGCCCACGTCCACCCCGCGGGTGGGCTCGTCCAGGATCACGAGCTTGGGCCGCTGGACCAGCGACTTGGCGATGACGACTTTCTGCTGGTTGCCGCCCGACAGTTCGATCACCTTGGCGTTGTCGTCGATGGCGCGGATATTCAGGCGCTGGGTCCAGACCTTGGACAGGGCCATCATCTCGCTGTGCGACACCAGAGGCGAGCGGTTCAGGTCCGCGCCCAGCAGGCCGGTGTAGATATTCTCGGCGATGGACTTGGTCTCGAAAAAGCCCTCCAGCTTGCGGTCCTCGGTGACGTAGACAATGCCGTCCTTGACCGCCGGCCGGGGCGTGCGGTAGCGCACCGAGCGCCCTTCGAGCCGCAGCTCGCCGCCATGGAAGAAATCGCGCTTGACGGCGCCGGCGATGATCTTGGCCGTCTCGGTGCGGCCCGAGCCGATCAGGCCGAAAATGCCCGTGATCTGCCCGCCATAGACCGAGAACGAGGTGTTGCGCACCATGCGCCCCATGGACAGGTTCTGCACGCTCAGGACCTTGGGCCCGTAGGGCCGCGCCTTGCGTGCCGTCTTTTGATAGATTTCTTCGGTGAGCTTGCGGCCGACCATATGGGAGATGATGCGGTCGCGGTCAAAGGCGCTGGCGCGATCGGTGACGATCTGCTGGCCGTCGCGCAGGATGGTGATGCGGTCGGAGATCGCCAGCGCCTCTTCGAGAGCATGGCTGATGAAGATAATGGACACGCCATCGGCCTTCAGGCGATTGACCAGGCCAAAGAAGTGATACTTCTCCTCGGGCGTGAGGGTGGCGGTCGGTTCGTCGAAGATGATGACGCGCGCCTTGTGATGCACGGCGCGCGCGATTTCCACCATCTGTTTCTGCGCCGCGCCCAGCTGGCTGACGTACTTGGTCGGATCGACATTGAAGTTCAGCGACTGCAGGAACTGCTGGGCCGATATATAGATGCCGCGCAGGCGATTGAACAGCTTTTCATTGCCCAGATAGATGTTCTGCGCCACGGTCAACGAGGGCACCAGCGAGGTCTCCTGGAACACCATGGCAATGCCGTTGCGCAAGGCGTCGACAGGCTTGGAGAAGGTCAGGCGCGCGCCCTTGAACAAGACCTCGCCCTGGGTCGGGCTGTGCACCCCGGCGATGATCTTGGTCAGCGTGGACTTGCCCGCGCCGTTTTCTCCCAAGAGGGCATGGATCTCGCCCGGCCTCAGGTCAAAGTCCACTTCGCGCAAGGCCGCCACGCCATGGAACTCCTTGGTGACCTTGCGCAACTCGACGATCGCTTCCATCAGTCTCTCCCCGCGTCCAGCCACAGCACTTCGTTGCCGCCCTTGGAGGCGACCCACAGCCGGCCCTCGTGTTCGAGCACCGAGGTCACGCCATGCCTGCGTCCGCCGGCGCGGCTGTGCAAGCTGCGCACAGCCACGAAACGGGCATCGAGCTCCACCACCAACCCATAGGACAGCGTGGGCGACCAGGGCTTCAAGATGCCCATCTGCTTGAGCGCGCCGCCCTGCATGGGCTCAAGAAAGGAGTCGCCCGAGCGCAAGGCCGGCGCGATCCAGTACGGCGGCGCCACCTCGGCCATCATGGCCTGGCGGTAGACCGGTTCGCGCAGGACCAGTTCCAAGAGGGGATTGCAGGGCGCGAAAAGCGCCAGCCATGCGCCGCCGCCCGCGGCCGGCGCCAGGCCCGCCGGATAGCCGGGCAGGTTCTCGCTCAACTGGACCCGCTTGCCCGCGCCGTCGATCCGCAGCAGCCGCCGCGTCCAGCTCTCGCTGACGACCACGCCCTGGGGTTGGGGCAGCAGGCCGAAGGGAAAGCCCAGCTTGTCCGCCATAAGCTGCAGACGCCCCGCCGGGATGTCGTAGCGCAACACCTGCCCGCTGCGGCGCATTTCCAGGAAATCGCGCGACCAGTCGGCCATGGGATGGACCGTGGAGCCCACCGCGATCCACAAGACCTGCTCCGACGCATAGGCCAGCGCCGTCACGCAGGACAGCCCGGCCAGGGCCGGCGGCGACTCGCCATCGACGCGGATGCCGCCGCCATCGATGGCCACCGCCAGGGATCCGGACGGCGCGGCCGCCATCGCCGTGATCGTCCCCGGCATCCGGGCCTGCTCGCCCGAAGGCGACATCAGCGCGTCGCCTTCGGCCCATAACACCTGGCCTTGCCTGAGCGCCAAGGATCCCGGCTGCCTGGCGGGCAGGCCGGCGGGCGCGTCTTCAAGGCGGTTATTGGGTTTGAGCGCCCCATCCAGCGGCGGCACGGTCAAGGCCGCGCTGCCCCGGCCCAGGAGGCGATCTGAAACCGACTTCAACAGGCCCATCATGCCGTCTTCCCCCAATAGTCCGACCACGCCGACCAGTTCGGATCGGCATTGGGCAGGCGCACGCGGCCGATCCGGTTATTGGTGATGCCGCCCAGATAGAGCCAGCCTTTGTGCTCGCGCATCGACGTGATCATCGGGTGGTTCTTGGCTCCCCGGTCCCACAAGGATTCCAGCACCTCGCCCGCCTCGTTGAAGCGGATGACGCAACCGATGTTCAGATTGGGGTAGAGCCACTGGTCGAAGGCGATGCGGCGCGACATCCGCCGCCGGAAGTCCGGCATGCGCAAGGCCACGTCCAGCGCCGGCGAGCGCATGCCCATGATGGCGCACCAGTATGTGCCGTCCGAGGCGCGGTTGATGTTGTCGGGGTAGCCCGGCAGCCTGTCGACCACGATGTCCACCTTGCCGGCGCGCGGGCCGCTGATCCACAGGCGGCTGATGCGGCAGGCCCAGCTTTCGGCAAACAGGATGGACTGCCCGTCGCGCGCCGTGCACACCCCATTGGGGAACACCAGCTTGCGCACCGCCGTATGCGTCTTGCCCGTGGCCGGGTCGTGGCAGATGATCCGCCCATTGCCGCGGCTCTCCAGCGCATCCACCGGCCAGTCGTGCATCTCGTAGCGCACCGTGGCCTCGGAGAAGTAGATCTTGCCGTCGGGCGCGATATCGCAGTCGTCGGCCAAGCGCAGGCGGCTGTCGTCCACGATGGACAAGGGCGAACGGTTGGTCTCGTCCGTCAGCTTGGACACCTCGCCTTGCTGCGTGACCTTGTACAAACCCATGCCGCCGATGCAGACCACCAGGTTGCGCTCGCGGTCCAGGCTCATGCCCAGGGGCGAACCGCCGATATGGGCAAAAACTTCATGGCGCGTGTAGTCGGGCGGGAAGAAGCGCACGATGTCGCCATGGCGCGTGCCGCAATACAGCACATCGTCCTCGTCCAGGATCACATCTTCGG
This sequence comes from Bordetella pseudohinzii, assembly GCF_000657795.2. GTDB lineage: Bacteria > Pseudomonadota > Gammaproteobacteria > Burkholderiales > Burkholderiaceae_B > Bordetella > Bordetella pseudohinzii. The sequence goes on along the minus strand of NZ_JHEP02000004.1, from coordinate 143,677 downwards.
GGCTTTCCACTTCGCCCAGGCCGATGATTTCGACATCGGCCAGCCTATCATTGGGCGCCAGCGGCCCTTCCTGGGTGCTGCGCGGCTCGGGCAGCTCGATCAGCGTCGGCGAGACATAGACCTTGTTGAGCAGCTTGTCGCGGTTCTTCAGCCAGCGCACATCGATGAAAACGGCGAAGATCAGCGTCAGACCCAGGACCATGGGGCCGGACCCGGAGTTCAGGCCCAGGCGCAGCACGCCATTGGTCATCACGAAGACGATGACCGCGCCGATCAGGGCCTTGACGACCGAGCCGCGCCCGCCGCCCAGCGAGTTGCCGCCGATGATGGCCGCCGTGAGCGCCATGATCTCCAGGCCCATGCCGGTATCCGAGCCGGCGCCCGACAGACGGGCCGCGTAAAGCACGCCGGACAGGCCGCAAAGCATGCCAGACAGCGTATAGGCCGAGCAGACGATGCCGCGCACTGGCAGGCCGATGTTGTGCGCCGACCGGCGCGAGCCGCCCACCGCCATGGCGCGCCAGCCGGGCCGCGAGCGCGTGATGAGCACATGCCCGATCAGCGACACCACGATCAGCAGCACGAACGCGAAAGGCATGCCCAGCACGTCGCCCATGCCGATCAGGTCCCAGACCTCATCGGAGAAAAAACTCATGGACATCGCCTGCACATACTTCAGCAGCAGCATGTCGACGATGGCGCGCACGATGATGAGCGTGACCAAGGTGGTCAGGAAGGCGCGCAACCGCAGATAGCCGATCAGCAGGCCATTGACCAGGCCGACGGCGCCGCAGACCAGCACCGTGGCGGGAATGGCGGCCCATAGCGGCCAGTGCGCCAGGTTCAGCAGCGCCAGCGCCGTGAAATTGCCCAGCGCGAAGTTCGACCCCACCGATAGATCGATGCCGCCGACAATGATCACCACCATCATCGCCAGGCAGATGAGCCCGAACTCTCCGAGCTGGCGCGACATCATCGAGAGATTGCCGGCCGAAAAGAAATTCGGCAGCAGCAGGCCGAAGACCACGATCACCGCCACCAGCACCAGGAAGGGGATGGCGTTGTCTATCCATTTTTTCGAGAGAATCTCGCCGATCACATGATCGGGGATGAAGCGATATCTCAGCTTTTTGAGCGTACCTACCTGAGCCACTGCGTACCTCATGCAATAGGTGTTCCGCCGCCGCGACGGCGGCGGACCAAGCGAAAGCGAAGCCGTTTGCTCAAGCCAGCCGCGTCAGCGCAGAATCTTGGCGTATTCCTCGGGGTTGAAGCAGGTCCCGTCCCGGACGTCGGCCTTGGTCATATAGCGGTAGGGCGAATACATCTGGGTCTTGATGGCGCCGCCGCCCTTCTTGTTCTGCAAGGCCACCATGATGGCCGTCCAGGCATCGCGGCCCATGCCGACGGCGTCATAGTTGTAGACCGCCGAGAAGGTGCCGTCCTTGAGCTTGTCGCACATGGATTGCGCGCCGCCGCCCGAGGTGATGAAGAACACCTTGTCGGCCAGACCGGCCTGCTTGATCGCCGCGCCCGTGCCCACGCCCTGCCCGTCCCAGACGTCGATGACGGCGCAGATATCGGGGTTTTGCTGCAGCACCGTTTCGGTGATGGAGCGGGCCTTGGAAGCATCCCAATCGGCGGCCTGGCTGGAGACAATCTTGATATCCGGATGCTTGGCGAACACCTTGTTAAAGCCCTGGACCTGATAGAAGCTCACGCCGCCGGTCAGCACGCCCTGCACAATGGAGACCTTGTGCGAGGTATTGGTCCCCGCCCCGCATTTCTCGACCACCTTGTTGGCGATGGCCTCGCCCATGCCGATGAAATCCGGCGCGACGACCGCATCGGTCTGCACCGCGCCCGCCATATTCATCTGCACCACCACGATGCCCTGCTGGTTGGCCTGCTTCATGAGGCGCGCCAGCGATTGCATGTCCGGGTTCTGCGTCAGGATGACATCGGGACGCTCGGCCAGCAGGGCCGTAAAGCCCTGCACCATGGCGCCCGTGTTCCAGTTCGGATCCTGGGAGGTGAACTTCATGCCATAGACCTGGGCCTGCTGCTTGACCACGCCGCCCCAGGCCTGGGCCAGGTCGAAGCCGATGGAGATCGGAAGATAGGCGATCTTCTTGTCCTTCAGCGCCTCCAACGCCGGCGCGCGGAAGGGGTCGTTCATGACCTCCTGCGCAACCGCGCCGCTTCCGAACAGGATCGCCGATACCGCCAGCCCGACACGCACGCGCTTGATGATTCCCATCTCTGTCTCCTTGACGTTCTACTTATTGAATTGAAGCGCTTCAAAATCAGGTTCAAATATCACCCTGCTGTCCCGTCTGCTCATCGCGCGGGTTCAGCAGGCTGTCGACGACAATCGCCAGCAGCAGGATCAGGCTCTTGATGACGTTCTGCACCGTGTACTGGATGTCCATGATGGTCATGCCATTCATGAGCACGCCGATCAGCAGGGTGCCCACCAGCACATTGCGCACATTGCCCCGCCCGCCCGACAGGCCCACGCCGCCCAGCACCACGACCAGGATGACGTCGTAGATCATGTTGGAGTTGACGACGCGGGTATTCATGGCCGCCACCGAGGTCGCGGTGATGATGCCGGCCAGGAAGGCGATGGCGCCCGAAATCACGTACTGCATGACCAGCACGGGCCGCACGGGAATGGCGCTCAGGCGCGCGGCCGCGGCGTTATCGCCGATGGCGTAGATGAAGCGGCCCGGCTTGGTATAGCGCAGGAAGGCCCAGACGGCGATGGACACGATCAGGGCCACGATGACCGGCGCGGGGATGCCCAGCACATAGCCCTGGCCGAGAGACTTGATCCAGCCGATGTTCTGCGGCATGTAGACCACGTCCGTGGCGGTGATGAGCTGCGAGCGGCCGTAGCCATAGACCACCGTGCCCATGGCCAGGGTGGCGAACAGCGGCGGAATCTCCGCGTAGGCGATCAGGATGCCGCTGATCAGGCTCATCAGGACCGCGAAGCCCAGGCCCAGCGCCAAGGCCAGGCCCAGCGGGCTGCCCGTGGCCTGCAACTGCAAGGCCCAGGCGACCGAGATGGCCATGATGGCGACCATGGACAGATCGATGCCCCGGCCCAGCACCACGATCAGCATGCCCACGCCGAGAATGCCCAGCACGGCGACGCTGCGCAGCAGCGACAACATGTTGGCGGTGGACAGAAAGTTGGGCAGGGCGAGGACAAAGACGCCGAACAGCAGAAGCGTCAGCAGGAAGACGATGCGTTCCTGGTTGAGATAGCGAGTCAGGTCCAGGCGCCGGCCGGCCTGCGGTAGATCGGGATGACTGCCTTGCGCCACGTTCCGTCCTCCAGGTTTTTGTGCATTCTTATAAGTCCATCCACCCCGGGCGGGACTTATTTATTGGTGAACGGTCACTTCGACAACTTTGAATAGACGAGCGCGGCGTTATCGGCTCATCCGGCCGGCGCGACGCTGCCGGCCGCCAAGGGTGCGCGGGGCTAGGCGCCGCCTGTCCGCCCCCATATCCCCACTGATGGAATTGTTATTGCTGGATAACTTCGATTAGCGACAAATTTGGAATAATGTTTTCTGCTACCTAGGGTTTATCCCAGGTCTTGATAGGCACAGAATGGCTTCACCGGGACACAAACCGAGGCGCTGATGGATGCCGCCCAGTTTGCATCCTCACTCATTACGGAGGATTCACCATGAAGTCGCTCGCTACTGCTGCAATGCTGTCCATGGCCGTGATGGCCGGCGCCCAGGCCGCCGATGTCGAACCCAGCCGCGCCCAGGTCCAGGCGGAACTCGCCCAGGCCAAGGCTTCGGGTCAATACACCTTCGGCGAACAAGCCTATCCCGCCGCCTTCGCGCAAACCGCCACCCTGTCCTCGGCTCAAGTCCGTGACGAACTGGCCCAGGCGCAACACGCCGGCCTGGTGACCACCGCCAACCTGGATTACCCGCCCGTGGCCGCCACGGTCGATAGCCATGTGAGCCGCGCGCAAGTGCGCTCCGACCTGGCCCAGGCCAAGGCCGACGGCATCGTCACTTTCGGCAACCTGGACTATCCGCCCCAGAACGGTTGATCGGCCGCGCCGGTTCCCCCCCGCCCCGGCGCACTGATTTCCCAAGGTCGACGCCCGCCTCGTGGGCTGCGCAAGCAGCCCCCTGGCGGGCGTAGGCCTTTCTGGCCGTCTGTTTTGCGGCGGGTCCCGCTCAGGTCCAGCCTTCCAGGCGCAGGGTGGCGCGCACCAGGCGCTCGCCCTCCTGCTCGATTTCATTCAGGCTCTGGCGCACGCTGTCGACGTGCTCGGTCGCGGCCCGGTGCGCCTGGTCGGGCTGGCGCGCCATCACCGCATTGAACAGCCGCGTATGCTGCCGGTCGATCTGGCGCTTGTGCGGCTCGCGGTGATAGAGATTGTTCACGCAGGCAAAGACCGACCCCAGCATCAGGTCGGTCAATGACTGCAGGGTGTGGACCAGCACGGGATTATGCGAAGCCTCGCAGATCGCCAGATGGAAAGCATGGTCGAGATGGGCGTGCGTGGCGCTGTCGGCCGGCTTCAGGTGGGCGGCCACCATGGCCTCGTAGCGGCGCCGGATCAGGATGAAGTCCGCCTCGGTGCCGCGGATGGCGGCCAGCCTGGCCGACTCGCCCTCCAGGAGGGCGCGCACCTCCAGCAAGTCATACAGCGTGCGCGGCTGCGAATGGAACAGATGCACCAGCGGGCCGGCATCGACCTTGGCGATCTGCGACACGAAGGAGCCGCGCCCCTGCTCGGTGCGGATGATCTGGCGCGCCCGCAGCAATTGCAGCCCCTCGCGCAGGGCGCTGCGCGACACGCCCAGTTTTTCGGTCAGGCGCCGCTCCGAAGGCAGCGGCTGCCCGGCCTTGAGCACGCCGTCGACGATCAGCTGCTCTATCCGTTGCGCGACCCCTTCGGCCACCTGGCCGCGCTTGCCGGCCTCGTCCATCTGCAGATTTGCCACTGGTATGACCAGTTCCCGCCCGCTGCCGGGCAAGGACTCCATATACGTTCAAGTACCTGAAATAAAACCATAAAAAACGTTTGTCCGCCAATACGGCAGTGCACAAACTGGTATGACCAGCGGCCTGGGATATGGACAGCCGCGGCCGCAGGACCGATGATCCCGCTATCCCTTTTTGACTTTGCAGAGCGACACCATGACCGAACGCATCGCAGGCCTGCAGGTGGCGGCCTCCCTGTATCAGTTCATCGAAAAAGAGGCCCTGCCCGGCTCCGGCCTGGACAGCCAGGCCTTCTGGGCGGGCTTTGCCGCCCTCATCCACGACCTGGCGCCGCAAAACCGCAAGCTGCTGGCCGAGCGCGACCGCCTGCAGGCCGAATTGGATCAATGGCATCGCAGCCACCCCGGCCCGGTGCGCGACCCCGCCGCCTATCGCGCCTTTCTGGAGAAGATCGGCTATCTCCAGCCCGTGCCCGCCTCGGTGCGCGCGCGCACCGAAAACGTCGACGACGAAATCGCCCGCCAGGCCGGCCCGCAGCTGGTGGTGCCGATGTCCAATGCGCGCTATGCCCTGAACGCCGCCAACGCCCGCTGGGGCAGCCTGTATGACGCCCTCTATGGCACCGATGCCATCCCGGACAGCGCCGGCGCGGCCGGCCCGGCCTACAACCCGCGGCGCGGCCAGGCCGTGATCGAACGCGCGCGCGACTTCCTGGACGGCGCGGCCCCGCTGGCGCGCGGCTCGCATCGCGAAGCCACCGGCTATGTGCTGCGCGGCGCCCAGCTCATCGTCACCACGGCGCAAGGCGACACGACGCTGAAGAACCCCGCCCAGTTCCAGGGCTATCGCGGCGAGGCCGCCGCGCCCTCGGCCATCCTGCTGGCGCACAACGGGCTGCACTTCGAGATCCAGATCGATCGCCAGCACACCATAGGCGCCACGGACACGGCCGGCGTGAAAGACGTGCTCATGGAAGCGGCGCTCACCACCATCATGGACTGCGAAGACTCCGTGGCCGCGGTCGACGCCGAAGACAAAACCCATCTCTACCGCAACTGGCTGGGCCTGATGCGCGGCGACCTGACCGAGTCGGTCACCAAAAACGGCAAGACCTTCACGCGCCGCATGAACCCCGACCGCGATTATCTCGCGCCCGACGGCAGCGCCTTCACGCTGCCGGGCCGCTCCCTGCTCTTTGTGCGCAATGTGGGCCACCTGATGACCAATCCGGCCATCCTGGACCGCGACGGCCACGAAGTGCCCGAGGGCATCATGGACGCGGTCATCACCTCCCTGGCCGCCCGCATCGATCTCACCCAGAAGCGCAATTCGCGCAAGGGCTCGATCTATATCGTCAAGCCCAAGATGCACGGGCCGGCCGAGGCCGCCTTCGCCGACACGCTCTTTGCCCGCGTCGAAGACCTGCTCAAGCTGCCGCGCAACACCCTCAAGATGGGCATCATGGACGAGGAGCGGCGCACCAGCGTCAACCTGAAGGCCTGCATCGCCCAGGCGGCCGATCGCGTGGCCTTCATCAACACGGGCTTCCTGGACCGCACGGGCGACGAAATGCACTCGGTGATGCAGGCCGGCCCCATGATGCGCAAGGGCGATATGAAGTCCAGCGCCTGGATCGCCGCCTATGAGCGCAGCAATGTGCTGGTGGGCCTGGATTGCGGCCTGCGCGGACGCGCCCAGATCGGCAAGGGCATGTGGGCCATGCCCGATCTGATGGCCGCCATGCTGGAACAGAAGATCGCCCATCCCAAGGCGGGCGCCAACACCGCCTGGGTGCCCTCGCCCACGGCGGCGACCCTGCATGCGCTGCATTACCACCAGGTCGATGTGCAGGCCGTGCAGCAAACGCTGGAAAAAACGCGCCTGGCCGATGTGGCCGATGAGCTGCTCGCCGGCCTGCTCACCATTCCGGTGGGCGACCCCACCGCCTGGAGCGCGTCGGATATCCAGCGCGAACTCGACAACAATGCCCAGGGCATCCTCGGCTATGTCGTGCGCTGGGTCGACCAGGGCGTGGGCTGCTCCAAGGTGCCCGACATCAACAACATCGGCCTGATGGAAGACCGCGCCACGCTGCGCATCTCCAGCCAGCACATCGCCAACTGGCTGCTGCATGGCGTGGTCAGCCATGATCAGGTCCGGCAGACCTTCGAGCGCATGGCGGCAGTGGTGGACCAGCAGAATGCCGGCGACCCCAACTATCTGCCCATGGCCGGCCATTTCGACAGCTCCTACGCCTACCGGGCCGCCACGGCCCTGGTCTTCGAAGGCCTGGAGCAACCCAATGGCTATACCGAGCCGCTGCTGCACAAGGCCCGCCTGGCCTTCAAAGCGGCCCACGGCGCCTGAGGCCAACGGGCAAAAAAAAGCCGCCCGGCCGTCTTGCGACGGCCGGGCGGCTTTTTTAGCGCCTATCCTCGCGGGAAAATCCAGACACTTGCGGCCGGCAGGGCCAGACGGCAGGGGCCGGCCTCGCGGCCTTGCGGGCCGTAAGCGCGCAGGGAGAGGCCATCCTGCCCGCCCGCGCGAAAGAGATACTCCCAACGGTCGCCCAGATACATGCTGGTGATCAGCAGCAGATCCAGATGGTTGCCCTCGGGATCATCCTGCAGACGCACCTGTTCGACGCGGATGACGGCGGTGGCATCCTTGCCCGCGGCCGCGCCCTCGGCGGCATGGCCCCACAGCGCCCAGCCCTGGCCCTCGATGCGGGCGCGCCCGTCGCGCACCTCGGTCACGCGGCCGTCCAGGCGGTTGTTGCTGCCCATGAACTCGGCCGTGAACAGGGTCGCCGGCGAGCCGTACATTTCCTGCGGCGTGCCCTGTTGCTCGATCTTGCCGTTGTTCAGCAACAGGATGCGGTCTGAGATCGCCATGGCCTCGCTCTGGTCATGGGTGACCATCAGCGCCGACAGCCCCAGGCGCACGATCAGCTCGCGCAGGAAGGCCCGCGCTTCTTCGCGCAGCTTGGCGTCCAGGTTGGACAACGGCTCGTCCAGCAGAATGACGGGCGGGCTGTAGACCAGGGCGCGGCCGATGGCCACGCGCTGCTGTTGGCCGCCGGAGAGCTGATGCGGATGACGCTGCCCCAGCTTGCCCAGGCCCAGCTGATCCAGCACGTCCTGGACGCGCTGGCGCACCTCGCCGCCGGCCACGCCGCGCAGCTTCAGCGGATAGGCCACGTTATCGAACACGGTCTTGTGCGGCCAGAGGGCATACGACTGGAATACCAGGCCCAGATTGCGGTCCTCGGCCGGCACTTCCTTGCCCGCCGCGCCGTCGTATACCACGCGCTCGCCGATGCGGATGCGCCCGGCCTTGGGGCCTTCGAGGCCGGCGACCGCGCGCAGCAAGGTCGTCTTGCCGCTGCCGGAGGGACCCAGCAAGGACACCACCTCGCCCTGGCGCAAGTCCATGGAAACGCCCTTGAGGACGGGGTTGTCTCCGTAGTCCAGGTGCAGGTCTTCGACGGAAAGCTCAATCATGAAGTTTGACTCCGAAACGCAGCGCGATGCCCAGGCCGACCACGACCAGGACAATATTGATAAAGGAAAGCGCGGCCACGATGTCGATGGCGCCCGAGGCCCAGAGCGACACCAGCATCGAACCGATGGTCTCGGTGCCGGGCGACAGCAGATAGACGCCGGTCGAATACTCGCGCTCGAAAATCAGGAACATCAGCAGCCAGGAGCCGATCAGGCCGTACTTGGCCAGCGGCACCGTCACGTGGCGGGTGACCTGCGCGCGCGATGCGCCCGTGCTGCGCGCGGCCTCTTCCAGCTCGGGCCCGACCTGCAGCAGGGTGGAAGAAATCAGGCGCAGGCCATAGGCCATCCAGACCACGGTATAAGCCAGCCAGACGCTGAAGATGGTGCTGCGCATGGCGCGCAGCCACTCGACGAAGTGCTCGCGCAGCCATTCGGCGAAAGGCAAGGCCGACAGCCAGCCGTCTTCGAGCGAGTTGTCCAGCCACATCGGCACGAAGAGAAAAACCCAGAGAAAGGCCAGGCCCGCCAGCAGCCCGGGGACCGCGCGCGGCACCAGCACGCTGTAGTCCAGAAAGCGGGTGACGTTATCCGGCTTGCGATGCATGGCCAGGCCGATGAAGAGATAGCAGAACACCGCCAGCGCGCCGCCGAACACGCCGATGGCAATAGAATTGATGATGGCGCGGATCAGGTTGGGCTGCGAGAACACCGTGCGGAAGGCGTCCAGCGACAGCACATCGAACAGCGACACGCCCATGCCCCAGTTGGAGACAAAGGCCCGCAGCAGCACGCCGATCAAGGGCACGACGATGGTCACCAGCAGCCAGAAGGCCACCACGCCCCCGGCCGCCCAGCGCCAGCGGCCCAGCGGCAGCGGACGCGCGCGCGAGGCCTTGCCCTTCATGGTCACGAAGCGGTTGGCCGTGCGCATCAGGCGGCGCTGCAGCATCACCAGGGGGATGGTCATGGCGATCAGCACCACGGCCACGGCGGCCATCAGGTGATAGGAAGGAATGCCCAGCTTATTGGTGAGCTTGTACAGATAGGTCGCCAGCACCAGGTTGCCCTCGGGGTCGCCCAGCACCAGGACCAGGCCAAAGACCTCCAACCCCAGGAAAAAAAGCAGCACCGTGGCGTAGAGCATGGCCGGGCGCACCATGGGCAGGCTCACCGACATCATCACGCGCAGCGGCGAGGCGCCGGAGACACGCGCCGCCTCCTCCACATCCGAGCCCATGCTGCGCAGGGCCGACGAGATGTAGAGATAGGCATGCGGCACGTGCGTCAGGCCGGCGATGATGACGATGCTGGTCAGCGAATAGATGTTCCAGGGGATGAAGCCCAGCAACTGCTGCGCCCACATCGAGAAAAATCCCACCGGCCCGGCGGCCACCACATAGCCGAAGCCCAGCACCATGGGCGAGACAAAGACCGGCACCAGGATGAGCGGCTCGATCCAGCGCCGCCCCGGCAGGTCCGTGCGTATCATGAGAAAGGCCAACATCCCGCCCAGCGGGATCGCGATGGCCGCCAGGCCGAAGGCGAGAATGAAACCGCTCTTGAGGGCCTTGTAGAAATCCGGATCGTCAAAGATGAAATGAAAGGCATCCAGGCTGAAATGCTTGCTGGGCGCGAAAAAAGGCGCCGACAGAAAACTCTGGACGATGATGAACGACAACGGCACATAGATCGCCAATGCCGTAAGCAGCACGACGACGCCGCGCGGCAGGGATTGCCATTTTCTGCGCAATGACTGCATGGAAAATCCTGTCTTCGAATGATGAGCGGCCCGCGCTCTGCGGGCCTGGGGGCGGACGCGCGCGCCCGCCCCGGCCGCGCGGACTTACTTGCCCGCGGCAGCGCGCCACTGCTTGATGAACTCGAGGCGCTTGTTCTGCTCGAGGTACTCGAGCAGGCTTTCGTTGACGGGGATGGGCTTGAGCGCCGCTCCCAGCTTCTTGGTCATGCCGTCGACGTCGTTGTCGCCGTCGATGTCATCGCGGATCGACGCCATGTCGGCGCGGTTGGCCACGATGTCCTGGCCCTTCTTGGACAGCAGGTAATCCATCCACAGCTTGGCGGCGTTCTTGTTCTTGGCCTTCTTGCTGATGAAGGCCACGCGCGAGAGCACCAGCGCGTAGTCGGTCGGATAGGCGATGCCCAGCGAAGGATCGTTCTTGGCGCGCGCCTCGGCGTAGGAACCGAGGATGTTGTAGCCCACCAGGTTTTCGCCCGAGGACACGCGCTCCATCATCGTGCCGGTCGAGGACTGCACGATCAGGCCGCCCTTGGCCGTGTCGCGCAAGGTGTCGAAGTAATGCGCATCATTGGCCTTGTCCTGCACGGCCAGCATGAAACCCACGGCCGATTTCTCGATGTCGTAGGTCGTCACCTTGTTCTTGAACTTGTCCGGCTGGCCGGCGATCAGCTTGGCCAGCGCCGTGTGCGTGGTCGGCACTTCGTTCTGCGGGATCAGGCGCTTGTTGTAGATGAAGACCGCCGGCTCATACGTGGTGCCATAAGCCGAATCCTTCCACACGGCCCAGGCCGGCAGCTTGCCCGCCTCGGCCGAACGGTATTGCAGGGCATAGTCCGTGGCCAGCTTGAGCGCCGAGTCCATGGACGAGCTCCAGACCACGTCGCCGCTGGTGCTGCCCGAAGCCTGCTCGCTGATATAGCGGTTGTACAGCTCGGTGCTGTTCATGTCGTTGTACTCGACCTTCACACCCGGGAAGGCGGCCTCGAAACCCGCGATGATGGGCGCGGCGGCCTTGGTGTCGGTGGTCGAATAGATTACGACCTTGCCTTCTTTCTTGGCGCCGTCGAGGATCTTCTGGTAGTCGGCCGGGTAGCCCTGGGGCACCTGGGCGCCGGCGCTGCCGGCGGCCAAGGTGAAGGCGGCCGCCAGCGTGGCGGCCAGGCAGGATTTGGCGAACATGGCTGTCTTCTCCATTGGAATGATGAAGCTGGTTCTCGGACCAGCCTGGGCGCATCTTAGGTTTCGCAGTCTGTCGGCGTCCTGTCATCGCGCCCGCATTCGCATCGGGGAAACCCCTAGGGCCGTCTGGCCTGAGCCGGCGCTTCCGGCGTATCCGTCACCAGCCGCATCCAGTTCTGCACAAAGCGGGATTGCCGCTGCTGGTCCAGTCCGACCAGCAGCGCCGGACTGAGCACGATGGGCTGCACGATGCCGCGCGCCCGCGCCTGCAGCGCATCGGCCGTCCAGGGGCCGGGCGTGCCCGGCACCAGCGCGCCCAGGGCCGCATGGTTGGCGGCCACTTGCTGCCCCGCCGGCGACAGCAGCCAATCCACCATGGCGCGCCCCAAGTCCGGATTGGGCGCGCGCCGGGCGATGAGCACCGAGCGCGCCAGCACCAGCATATAGTCCTGGGGCAGGATCACGCCGATGGCCTCGCCCGCGGCCTGCCGCGCCAGCGCATAGGAGCCCAGGAGGTTGTAGCCCAGGTCGAGCTCGCCGCGCTCGATGGCGTCGAGCAGCTCGCCGCTGTTGGTCGCCAGGCGCACGCCGACCTGCCCCAGCGCATTGGCCAGACCCCAGAAATTGGACGACACCAGCTCATCCTGCTCCGCCAGCACATAGCCCACATTGCTGGCGGCGATGTCGTAGGTGCCCACACGGCCGCGCAGGCTGGCGCCCTCCTGCTCCAAAAGGCGCAACAGCGCCTGGCGCGAGCGCGGCGCGGTCGCTTCGCTGAAGCGGCGCGGGTTGTAGACGATGACGGCCGGCTCGAAGGTGAAACCATAGACTTCATCGCGCCAGACCGCCCAGGACGGCAGGCCACGCGCATAGGGCGAGGCGTAGCTGAGGGCATAGCCATCATTGGCCAGCCGTATCTGCAGATCGGGCGCCGAACTGATCAGCACATCGACGTCCTTGAGCCGGCCGGCCACGGCTTCCTCGTAGAGTTCGCGGCTGTTCATCTCGCGGTACACCACGGTCACATCGGGACGCTCCGACTGAAAGCCCGCGACCAAGGGCGCGATGACCGGCGTGTCGGTGGGCCCGGCCACGGTCAGCACGCGGCCCGACGGACGCGGCGCCGGGTAGCGGCTTTCCTGGATGACCTTGGCCGCCTGGACCGGCGCCGGCCAGAGGCCGGGCAAAAGGCAGCAGACGGCCAGCAAGGCCACGGCCAGGCGCGCCCGCCCTTGTGCCAGCGGCAGCACAACGCGCGCCATCAGGCCGCCGCCCGGCCGGTCCTGCAGCCACAAGGAGCCGCCATGGGCCTGAGCCACCGAACGCACGATGGCCAGGCCCAGGCCCGAGCCGGGCAGGTCGCTGGCGCCGCGCTCGAAGCGCTGCTGCACCCGCTCCCTGTCGGCCTCCGGAATACCCGGCCCGCGATCCGAGACCGTCAAGGCAAGGCGATAACCGGCTACCGGCGTGACCTGGATCTCCACCCATGAATCGGGCGCGTAGCGCAAGGCATTGTCCACGAGATTGCGCAGCATCTCGCGCAAAGCCACCCGATCGCCCATGACGCGCGCGCGCCGCAGCTGCGGCGCGATGGTGATGCGCAGCCGCCGCGCGTCCAGCGGACCGATGCGCCGGCGCGTCTCGTTGACCGTCTCGGCCACACCCACGGCCGCGCGCTCGCCGCGCCCCAGGCGATGCGCGATGGTGGCATCCATCAACAACTGGTTGATCAGCTGGCTGGCCTGGGTGGCGTTCTGGTGAATGCGCGCCACGCGCTCGCGCAGGCGCCGCGGATCCTGCTCTTCCAACGCCACCTCCGCCTGCGCCCGCAGCGAGGCCAGGGGCGTGCGCACCTGGTGGGCGGCATCGGCCACCAACGTATTGAGGCTGTCCATCATGACCGACAGACGCTGCATGAAAGCGTTCAAGGCCTCCGACAGGCGCCGGACTTCGCGCGGCACTGGCGCGCGCAAGGGCGCCAGGTCGTCCGGCTCGCGATGGCGCAGTTCGCGCTCGACCACGGCCAGGGGCGCGAAAGCGCGCTGGATGCCAAACCACAGCAAGGCCAGGGCCACGCCCACCACGACCAGGAGCGGCCACAGGCTGCGATTGAGGATCTCGGCGGCCAGGGCCTGGCGCGAGCCCAGCGTCTCGGCCACGCGCACGGTCACCCAGCCCGCATGCTGGCTGGCCGATACCAGCCGGCCCACCGTGGCCACCCGTATGGCTTCGTCGTGATAGCGCTCATAGGCAAAACGCGGCACGGCGGAATCCGCCAGCGGCAAGGCGGGTGCCAGGTCGGCATAACCGGTGATGGCCCGGCCGCTGCCATTGAGCACTTGGTAGAAAACCCGCTCGCTGCCGGGCAGCATGGCCAGCGAAGAAAACGGCGGCTCGACGGTCACGCCGCTGTCGTCGATCTGCACCGAGCCGGCAATGGTCAGGGCCGAGGCGGCCAGCAGGCGGTCGAAAGCCTGCTCGGCCGCGCGATGCCCATAGGCGCGCAGGAAGAAAAACAGCGCCACCGAGGCGCAGGCCAGCGACAGCAGCGCCAGCATGAACACCCGCCGGCGGATGGAGAAGCCGTCATGAGGACGCATCTGGACGCGCCTGATAGCCGACGCCACGCACAGTGACGATATCGATGGAAGCCCCCGCGAGCTTCTTGCGCAAGCGCGAGATCAAGAGCTCCAGGGCATTGAGCGACACATCGTCGGCGTCAAAGAGCTGCGCCATCAGGCGCTCCTTGGCCACCGTCTGGCCCTGACGGGCCAGCAGGATCTCCAGCAAGCGGAACTCCCGCCGGCCCAGTTCCAGCAGCTGCCCGTCGAGCTTCACGGCCCGGCCGGCGGTATCCAGGGTCAGGTTGCCGAAGACCGTCACGCTGGAGGTCTGCCCGCCCGGCCGGCGCATCAGGGCGCGCAGCCGCGCCTCCAGCTCGCGCAAATCGAAAGGCTTGACCAGATAGTCGTCGGCGCCCAGATCCAGCATATCGACCTTGTCCTCGATCTCGGCGCGCGCCGTCATGACGAGCACGGGCGCCTCCAGGCCGGCGGCGCGCAATTCGCGCAGCACGGCATAGCCGTCCTTGCCCGGCAGCGTGATGTCCAGCACCAGGGCGTCCCAGGGCTCGGCGCGCCCCCACTGGACGGCCGCCAGCCCGTCGCGCGCCCACTGCACGCTATGGCCGGCATTGCGCAGCTTGCTCTCCACCGCATCGCCCAGGTCAGGATTGTCCTCGACCAGCAAAATGCGCATGTCTCCCCTCTTATGTCATGGCTTTCCGCGGGCGCAGTGTAGCTCGCGGCCGCTTTCAACCAGCCTTCATTTTTCGCCGCGCAGGCGCCGGCCCAGCGGCGTATGGCGGATCACGGCCTTTTCGAGCTCGGCTCCCAGGAAAACCAGCAGGCCGGCGCCTATGACATCCAGCCATTCTCGCCTGCCCAGGGGCGCCGAGCCGAACACCGCATGCATGAAAGGCGTATAGGTATACATCAGCTGCAGCAGCATGCAAGCGCCGATGGCCAGCCAGACATAGCGGTTGCCGAACAAGCCTTCGCGACTGAGCACCGAATCGAAGATATGGCGGCTGTTGATGAGATAGAACATCTCGGCCATGACCACGGCATTGACCGCCATCGTGCGCGCCCGCTCGATGTCCACGCCGTCGTTCAGCTCCCACAGAAACAAGCCCAAGGCGCCGGCCATCATCAGCACGGACACAAAGAAGACCCGCCAGATGAAAAAGCCCGAAAGCAAGGGAGACCCGGGCGGGCGCGGCCGCTGGCGCATGATGCCGGGCTCGGCCGGCTCGAAAGCCAGGGCCAGGCCCAGGGTGCTGGACGTCACCAGATTGATCCACAGCACCTGCGCCGGCGTCAGCGGCAGCGTCAGCTGGAACAGGATGGCCGCGATCACCAGCAGCGCTTCGCCGCCATTGGTGGGCAGCATGAAAAGCACGAACTTCTTCAGGTTGTCATAGACGGCCCGCCCCTCGCGCACGGCGGCGGCGATGGTGGCGAAGTTGTCATCGGCCAACACCATGTCGGAAGCCTCCTTGGCGGCCTCCGTGCCCTTGTTGCCCATGGCCACGCCCACATCCGCGCGCTTGAGCGCCGGCGCATCGTTGACGCCGTCGCCGGTCATGGACACCACCTGGCCCTGCGACTGCATGGCCTGCACCAGCCGCAGCTTGTGCTCGGGGCTGGCGCGCGCGAACACCTCCACGCTCATCACCATCTCGCGCAGCGCGCGATCGTCCATCAGCGCCACCTCCGAGCCCGTGACCACCGGCCTGCCCACCCCGATAGCGAGCTGCGCGCCGATGGCGCGCGCGGTCTCGGCATGATCGCCGGTGATCATCTTGACCTGGATGCCGGCGCGGTGGCAATCGGCCACGGCGGCAATCGCCTCGCCGCGCGGCGGATCCATCATGCCCACCAGGGCCAGCAGCAGGAAATCCGACTCCGTGTCGGCAAACGCCAGCTGCGCGCCGGCCGGGCGCGCCCGCTTGCAGGCCAGCGCCAGCAGGCGCAGGCCCTTGGCGGCCGTGTCGGTGGCCATGCGGCGCCAGTAATCGACATCCAGGGCCTGCTCCACGCCGTCCAGGCCCATCTGGGCCCGGCACATTTCCAGCACCCGCTCGGGCGCTCCCTTCACGAAGATCCAAGGTTCGCCCGGCACGGGCTCATGAAACGTCGCCATGAAGCGGTGCTCGGACTCAAAAGGGATCACATCCAGGCGCGGCCAGTCCTGGCGGCCGGCCTGGGCGGAGAAACCCGCCTTCTCGCCCAGCACCAGCAAGGCGCCCTCGGTGGGATCCCCCTCCACCCGCCACTGCCCCTCGTCCTGGCGCAGGACCGCGTCATTGCAAAGCACCCCCGCGCGCACGCTCAGGGCGAGCGCGGGATAGGCGGCGGGATCGATGCGGCGCGCATCGACTTCGCAATAGCCCTCGGGCGCATAGCCCACGCCCTGGACATCGACGCACAGGCTGGCGCAGACCACCCGCTGCACCGTCATCTCATTGCGCGTGAGCGTGCCGGTCTTGTCGGAACAGATGACGGTCACCGAGCCCAGGGCCTCGACCGCCGGCAGACGGCGCACGATGGCCTTGCGCCGGGCCATGCGCTGCACGCCCAGGGCCAGCGTCACCGTCATGATGGCGGGCAGGCCCTCGGGAATGGCCGAAGCGGCCAGGGCGACCACCATCATGAACATCTCCGCCGGCGGATGGCCCAGCCACCAGACCCCGACGGCAAACAGCAAGGCCGACATGGCCAGGATGACCAGGGCCAGCACACGGCCGAAATGGTCCACCTGCCGCAACAGCGGCGTGGTCATATTGTCGATGCCGGCCAGCAACTGGTTGATCCGCCCCAGCTCGGTCTGCATGCCCGTGGCCACCACCAGGCCCCGGGCCTGGCCAAAGACCACCACCGTGCCGGAATACGCCATGCCATAACGGTCGCCCAGGGGCGCGTCCTCGGCCACCGGCGCGAGCTGTTTCTCCACCGGCAGCGACTCCCCGGTCAGGGCCGCCTCGTCCAGGCGCAGCTCCTTGACCTCGACCAGCCGCAGGTCGGCCGGCACACGGTCGCCGGACACCAGGATGACCTGGTCGCCCGGCACCAGGTCGGCGGCATCGATCTCCTGGCGCAGGCCGTCGCGCACCACCACCGCCCGGGGCGACAGCATGGCGCGGATGGCGTCCAGCGCGCTTTCGGCCTTGCCCTCCTGCACAAAGCCGATCACGGCGTTGATGACCACGGCGGCAAACAGCACGCAGGTGTCTATCCAGTGACCCAGCACGGCCGTCACGACGGCCGCGCCCATCATGACGTAGAGCAGGATGTTGTGGAACTGATGCAGGAAACGCATCAGAACGCCGCGCCGGCGCGCCTGGGCCAGGCGGTTGGGGCCGAACTCGGCTAGTCGGGCGGCGGCTTCGTCGCTGGTCAGGCCGCCAGGCCGGGCCTGCAATGCTTCTTCGGCCGCCCGCGGCGACAAGCTATGCCAAGGCAGGACGGGCTGGGATTCGGAACCATCGCGACGGTCGGTCATTGGATATCTGACACCTCTTGAATGGAGAAAGCCGCCCCCGGGGCGAACTCGTCTCTATGATACCGACGATGTCAGCACGGCTTTTTGCTCCCGGGCAAAACCTTCAAAAAAACAAAAAATAGACACAGCTAATAACAATAGGTCTCATTGGCGCGGAATAATCTGATCGAGCTTCCAGCTTCGATCGCGCGCGATATTGATATCACTTGCGCAACATTCGCCTTTCCACGGCGGGCCCATTCGTAGGAAAAAGGCCTCAATCCTTGGGACAATCGCTGGATTCACGGTAATATTCAGCGCTATTCCGTGCAATATCTCAGCAATGATGCGCCGGATTAAACCTACAACAATCAACGCGCGCCAACTCGCACAAAAATGACCCCTATTTCCGATCGCAAAATCCGTTTTGCCTTAGTAGGCTGTGGGCGAATTTCCAAGAACCACATCGCCGCCATCGCCCAACACAATGATCGCGCCGAACTGGTGGAAGTGTGCGACATCGATCCGGCAGCCCTGAAGGCAGCCGCCGACGCAACGGGCGCCAAGCCCTATGCCTCGCTCACGGAACTGCTGGCCAACAGCACCGCCGATGCCGTCATCCTCGCCACGCCCTCCGGCCTGCACCCCTGGCAGGCGATCGAAGTCGCCCAGGCTGGCCGCCACGTCGTGAGCGAAAAGCCCATGGCCACCCGCTGGGAAGACGGCAAGCGCATGGTCAAGGCCTGCGACGACGCCGGCGTCCGCCTCTTCGTGGTCAAGCAGAACCGCCGCAACGCCACCCTGCAATTGCTCAAGCGCGCCGTCCAGGAAAACCGCTTCGGCCGCATCTACATGGTGACGGTCAATGTGTTCTGGACCCGTCCGCAGGAGTACTACGACGCGGCGCGCTGGCGCGGCAAATGGGAATGGGACGGCGGCGCCTTCATGAACCAGGCCAGCCACTACGTGGACCTGCTGGACTGGCTCATCGGCCCGGTCGAGAGCGTTTATTCCTACACCGCCACCCTGGCCCGCCGCATCGAGGCCGAGGACACGGGCGTGGCCGCCCTGCGCTGGCGCCATGGCGCCATGGGCTCCATCAACGTCACGATGCTGACCTATCCCCAGAATCTCGAAGGCTCCATCACCATCCTGGGCGAGAAAGGCACGGCCCGGGTCGGCGGCGTGGCGGTCAATCGCATCGACGAATGGAAATTCGCCGAACCGCATCCGGACGACGACAAGGTGCGCGAAGCCAGCTACGAGACCACCTCGGTCTACGGTTTCGGCCATCCGCTCTACTACGACAACGTCATCCGCACCCTGCGCGGCGAATGCGAGCCAGAAACCGACGGGCGCGAAGGCCTGCAATCGCTGGCGCTGCTGACCGCCATGTACCGTTCGGCGCGCGACGGCGTGCGCGTTCCCCTGCCCCTGGACTGAGGCCCGCGATGAGCATTCATTCCAGCGCAATCGTCGACGAGGGCGCCCGCATCGGCCCAGGTACCCGCGTCTGGCATTGGGTCCATGTCTGCGGCGGCGCCGAGATCGGCGACAACTGCTCGCTCGGCCAGAACGTCTTCGTGGGCAACCGCGTGCGCATAGGCAACCGCGTCAAGATCCAGAACAACGTCTCGGTCTACGACAACGTCTTCATCGAAGACGACGTCTTCTGCGGCCCGAGCATGGTGTTCACCAACGTCTACAACCCGCGCGCGGCCATCGAACGCAAGAACGAATACCGCGACACCCTGGTCAAGCAGGGCGCCACGCTGGGCGCGAATTGCACCATCGTCTGCGGCGCCACCATCGGCCGCTATGCCTTCATCGGCGCCGGCGCGGTGGTCAACAAGGACGTCCCCGACTTCGCGCTCATGGTGGGCGTGCCCGCCCGGCAGATCGGCTGGATGAGCCGCCACGGCGAACAGCTCGACCTGCCCCTGACCGGCGACGGCGAAACCACCTGCCCGCACACCGGCGACCGCTACCTCCTCAAAAACGGCATCTGCCAATTGGCTTGAGTCAGCTATGCAATTCATCGACCTGAAGAAGCAATACCAGGCCCTGCGCGATCCGATCAATACGCGCATCCAGCAAGTCCTCGACCACGGGCAATACATCATGGGCCCCGAAGTCAAGGAACTGGAGACGGCGCTGTCGGCCTACACCGGAGCCAAGCACTGCATCACCGTCGCGTCCGGCACCGAAGCGCTGCTCATCGCCCTGATGTCGCTGGGCGTGAAAGCCGGCGATGAAGTGATCACCACCTCCTTCACCTTCGTTGCCACCGCCGAAGTCATCGCGCTGCTGGGCGCCGTGCCGGTCTTCGTCGATGTCGAACCGGACACCTGCAACATCAAGGCGGCCGATATCGAAGCGCGCATCACGCCGCGAACCAAGGCCATCATCCCCGTGTCGCTCTACGGCCAGTGCGGCGACATGGACGAGGTCAACGCCATTGCCGACAAGCATGGCATCCCGGTGATCGAGGACGCCGCGCAAAGCTTTGGCGCCACCTATAAGGGTAAGAAGAGCTGCAATCTGTCGACCATCGGCTGCACCAGCTTCTTCCCCAGCAAGCCCCTGGGCTGCTATGGCGACGGCGGGGCGCTGTTCACCAATGACGACGCGCTGGCCCAGGCCATGCGCGAAATCCGCGTGCACGGCCAGTCCGGCCGCTACTATCACACCCGCATCGGCGTGGGCGGCCGCATGGACACGCTGCAATGCGCCGTCGTGCTGGGCAAGCTGGAACGCTTTGACTGGGAAGTCCAAGAGCGCCTGCGCATCGGCGCGCGCTACCAGGAGCTGCTGGCCGACCTGCCGGCGGGCGCCCGCACGGTGACCGTGCGCCCGGACCGCGACAGCGTCTGGGCCCAGTTCACCGTCATGGTGCCCAATCGCGAACAGGTCATCGCCAAGCTCAAGGACGCCGGCATCCCGACGGCGGTGCACTACCCGCGCCCCATCCATGCCCAGCCCGCCTATGCCCATTTCGCGGCCGGCGACACGCCGGTGTCGGACGCCTTGGCCGCCACGGTCATGAGCCTGCCCATGCACCCGGATCTTGACGCGGCGACCCAGGACCAGATCGTGGCCGCCCTCAAGCAAGCACTCCAATGAGCAAGAAGATCCTCACCGTGCTGGGGGCCAGGCCCCAGTTCATCAAGGCCAGCGTGGTATCGGCGGCCATCGCCGCCCACCCGGGCCTCGATGAAGTGGTGGTCCACACCGGCCAGCATTTCGACGCCAATATGTCGGATGTCTTTTTCGAGGAATTGGGCATGCAGCCGCCCAAGCACCACCTCGATATCCACGGCGGCGGCCATGGCGACATGACCGGACGCATGCTGATCGCGCTGGAGCGCGTCATGCAGGAAGAGCAGCCCGACATCGTGCTGGTCTACGGCGATACCAATTCCACCTTGGCCGGCGCGCTGGCCGCGGCCAAGCTGCACATCCCGGTCGCCCATGTGGAAGCGGGCCTGCGCTCCTTCAATATGCGCATGCCCGAGGAAATCAACCGCATCCTCACCGACCGCGTCTCGCGCTGGCTCTTCACGCCCACCGACAGCGCCACCCGGCACCTGGCCGCCGAAGGCATCCAAGGCGACAGCGTGGTGCAGGTGGGCGATGTCATGTTTGACGTGGCGCTGCACCACGGGCGCCGCGTGACCCAGGATGGCGGCGTGCTGGCCCGCCTCGGCCTGACCGCCGGCGGCTATATCCTGGCCACCATCCATCGCGCCGAGAACACCGATGATCCCCAGCGCCTGAACGTCATCGTCAACGCGCTGATGACGCTATCGGCCGAGCGTCCGGT
This sequence comes from Bordetella pseudohinzii, assembly GCF_000657795.2. Taxonomy (GTDB): domain Bacteria; phylum Pseudomonadota; class Gammaproteobacteria; order Burkholderiales; family Burkholderiaceae_B; genus Bordetella; species Bordetella pseudohinzii. The sequence continues at coordinate 122,376 of NZ_JHEP02000004.1, read as the reverse complement.
GATCTGGCCGCTGCATCCGCGCACCCGCGGCATCCTCCAGCGCCTGGGCCTGCTGGACACGCTGGCGGCCCGCGTGCGCCTGATCGAGCCGGTTGGCTACCTCGACATGGTCCAGCTCGAAAAATACGCCGCGCTGATCACCACGGACTCCGGCGGCGTGCAGAAAGAAGCTTTCTTTCACCGCGTGCCCTGCGTGACGCTGCGCGACGAAACCGAATGGACCGAACTGGTCGAGGCGGGCTGGAACCGCCTGGCCCCGCCCGTCAGCGAGCAGGACATCGTGCAAGCCGCCCGGCGCGCGCTCGACGAGACGCCCCGGGAAGTCCAACCCTACGGCGACGGACAGGCCGCGAGCAAGATCGCCGACACCCTGGCCTGACCAGGGCTGTCCATCATGCGCATCCTGCTGATCAACCACTATGCCGGTTCGCCGCGCTACGGCATGGAATTCCGCCCCTACTACTTCGGGCGGCAATGGGTGGCGGCAGGACATGAGGTCAAGATCGCGGCGGCCACGGTATCGCATATCCGCGCCCACCAGCCGCCAGCGCGCGGACGGCTCACGCGCGAGCCGATGGAAGGCATCGAATACCTCTGGTATGACACGCTGCCCTACCAGGGCAATGGCGCCAAACGCCTGCTCAACATGCTGCAGTTCAGCGCGCGCCTGTACCGCCTGAGCGACGATCTGGGCAATTGGCGGCCCGACATCGTCATCGCCTCGTCCACGCACCCCTATGACGTGCTGCCCGCGGCGCGCCTGGCGCGCCGCGCCCGCGCCCGGCTGGTCTTCGAGGTCCACGATCTTTGGCCGCTGACCCCCCGGCTGTTGGGCGGCTTTGGCGCCTGGCACCCGATGATCGCCAGCATGCAATACGCCGAGGACTACGCCTACAAGCACGCCGACCTCACCGTTTCCATGCTGCCCTGCGCCCTGCCCTATATGCAGGGCCGCGGACTCGATCCGGCGCGCTATGCCCACGTCCCCAATGGCGTGCCCGTGGCCGAGTACAGCGCCCCCGACTTCGACAACCCCGATTACCAGCGCGTCCGCGCCCAGATCGAGGCCCTGCGCGAACGCTGCGATTTCGTCGTGCTCTATGCGGGTACTCATGGTCACGCCAACGCCCTGGACATGCTGCTGCAAGCCATGGCGCGGCTGCGCCAGGCGCCAGTCGGCCTGGTGCTGCTGGGCAGCGGGCCGGACAAAGCGGCCCTGCGGGCCCAGGCCCGCGAACTGGGCCTGGACCGCGTGGTCTTCGCCGACCCGGTGCCGCGCCCGGCCGTGCAGGCCGTGATGACGCACGTCGACGCGGCCTATATCGGCCTGCGGCGCAGTCCGCTGTTCGCGTTCGGCGTCAGCCCCAATAAGTTGTTCGACTACATGCTGGCCGCAAGCCCCGTGATCCAGGCGATCGAAAGCGGCAATGACATCGTGCGCGAGGCAGCCTGCGGCCTCTCGGTGCCCGCCGAAGATCCGCAAGCCCTGGCCCAGGCCATCCTGCAGCTGCGCGATACTCCGCCGGCCGAGCGCGGCCAGATGGGCGCGCGCGGCCGCCAATACGTCCTCGACCATCACGACTATCCCGTTCTGGCGCGGCAATTCATCGACGCCGTGCTTGCGCGGCCGGCCCCTACCGAGCACTGAACCCATGAGCGACTTCATACCCTTTGCGCTGCCCGATATCGGCGAGGAAGAGATCCAGGTCGTGGCCGACGCCATGCGTTCGGGCTGGCTCACCACCGGCCCCAACGCGAAGGCCTTCGAGCAGGAGTTCGCCGCCTACCTGGGCGATGACCTGCAGGCCATCGCCGTCAACTCCGCCACCGCCGGGCTGCACCTGGCGCTGGAAGCGATAGGCGTGGGGCCCGGCGACGAAGTCATAACCACCACGCACACCTTCACCGCCAGCGCCGAGGTGGCGCGCTATCTGGGCGCCGAACCCGTCCTGGCCGACATCGACCCGGCCACGCTGTGCATCTCGCCGGCGGCCATCGAGCGCGCCATCACTCCACGCACCAAGGCCATCATTCCGGTCCACTATGGCGGGCTGTCCTGCGACATGGACAGCATCCTGGACATCGCGCGCCGCCACGGCCTGCGCGTCATCGAAGACGCCGCCCACGCCCTGCCCGCTAGCTGGCAGGGCGTGCGCATCGGCGCGCTGCAAAGCGACCTCACCGTCTACAGCTTCTATGCCACCAAGACGCTGGCCACCGGCGAAGGCGGCATGGTGGTCACGCGCGACCCGGCGCTGGCCAAGCGTTGCCGCGTCATGCGCCTGCATGGCATAGACCGCGACGCCTTCGACCGCTTCACGTCCAACAAGCCCGCCTGGTACTACGAAATCGTGGCGCCCGGCTTCAAATACAACCTGACCGACACGGCCGCGGCCATGGGCCGCGTGCAGCTGCGCCGCGTCCAGGCCATGCGCGACCGCCGCGCCGCCATCGCCGCGGCCTATGACCAGGCTTTCGCGGACCTGCCCCTGGTCCTGCCCCCCTGTCCCGGCCGCACCCCGGGCGTGCAAAGCCGCCCCCATCGCGGCGACGACGAACATGCCTGGCATCTCTACGTCATCCGCCTGCAGCCGCAGGCGCCGCTGCGGCGCGACGATTTCATCGTGCGCATGACCGAGAACGGCATAGGGTGCAGCGTGCACTACGTGCCGCTGCACCTGCAGCCCTATTGGCGCGACCGCTACCAGCTCACCCCCGGCATGTTCCCGCACTCCCAGGCCGCCTTCGAAACCATGGTGAGCTTGCCGCTGTACTCGCGCATGAGCCAGGCGCAGGTGGACAAAGTGATACGCACGGTGCGTGAACTGCTCGCGCAATGATCAAGCGGGCATTCGACCTGATCTGTTCCGCCCTGGGGCTGCTGCTGCTCTCGCCGCTGCTCCTGCTGGTGGCCATCGCCATCAAGCTGGACAGCCCGGGGCCGGTGTTCTTCCGCCAGGAGCGCATCGGACGCCACGGCAAGCCCTTCCGCATCCACAAGCTGCGCAGCATGACGCAGCGGCAGTCCGCCCAGGCCAGCCAGATCACCATCGGCGCCGACGCGCGCATCACCCGCGTCGGCGCGCTGATCCGGCGCTGGAAGCTCGATGAACTGGTCCAGCTGATCGATGTCTTCCAGGGCAATATGAGCCTCGTCGGCCCCCGCCCCGAAGTGCCGCGCTATGTGGCCTTGTATCCGTCCGACGTGGCCGGCCTCGTGCTGTCCGTGCGGCCCGGCATCACCGACCCTGCCTCCATTCATTTTCGAAACGAAAACGAATTGCTCGGAAAGGCCCAAGACCCGGAAAAAATGTACCGGGAAACCATTCTTCCGGAAAAACTCCGACTCCAAGCAGCCTATGTCCAGGAGCAGTCCTTTTTCGGCGATATCGCCATCATCCTGCGCACTATCTGCAGCATCGGCCGCTAAACGCCGTCATTTATTGAAATAAGGGCCACTGACCGGCAGGCGGCCGCAAGCCTTGCCTGTGTTAATTTCGCTGCACGGTCATCAATAGCCTGATCGCGTTTTACAGCATCGCGGGCGGCCGGCTATTCGCCGCCCGATGGAAGATCCACCGTGTTGCCCCGCAGTACCACCGGCGCCACCTCGGCCGGCACCTCGCCGATCTGCATTCTCCTGCTGGCCCCGGGCCAGAGCATCCACACCATCCGCTGGGCCAACGGACTCGCGCAACGCGGCCTGGACGTCCACCTGGCGGCGCTTGAGGCCTTCCCCGAAGGCGCCTACGATCCGCGCGTGCGCCTGCACCGTCTGCCTTGGGGCAGGCCATTGGGCTACGCGCTGGCCACCGGCGCGCTGCGCCGCCTGGTGCGGCGCATCCAGCCCGACCTGACCAATGCGCACTATGCCACCGGCTATGGCCTGCTGGCCCGGCGCGCCGGCTGCCGCCCCATGGTGCTCTCCGCCTGGGGCAGCGACATCTATGAATTCCCGCGCGCCAGCAGCTGGCACCGCCGCCTGCTGCAGCGCAACCTCAACGCCGCGACCGTGCTGTGCGCCACCAGCCAGGCCATGAGCCGCGAGATGTCCAAGCTGACCCGCGGCATGATCAATATCACGCCCTTTGGCATCGACGAATCGGCCTTCTCGCCGGCCGGCGCCCGGGCCGCGAACGGCCCGCTCGTCATCGGCACGGTCAAGGCCCTGGAGACGCACTACGGTATCGACATCCTGCTCAAGACCTATGCGCGCTCCCGCGCCCTGCTCCGGACCACCCATCCGGCGCTGGCGGCCAGGCTGGAGCTGCATATCTATGGCGACGGCAGCCTGCGCGCCGCGCTCGAAGCCCTCGCCGCCAGGCTGGACATCGCCGATTCGACCCGCTTCATGGGCAAGATTCCCCATGATTCGGTGCCCGAGGTCTTGCGCGGCTTCGATGTCTACGTGGCCCTCAGCCGCATGGACAGCTTCGGCGTGGCCATCCTGGAGGCCAGCGCCTGCGGCCTGCCCGTCCTGGTATCCGACGCCGATGGCCCGGCGGAAATCGTGGCCGACGGCCAGACCGGCTTTGTCGTCCCCCGCGAGGACGACCTGGCCGCCTCCCGGCGGCTGACCGAACTGCTGCTGGACCCTGCCCGCCGCCAGGCCCTGGGGCAAGCCGGACGCCAGCGCGTGCTGGACCGCTACACTTGGAACCTCAGCCTGGACGCCATGCTCGGCGTCTATGACCGCGCCCTGTCCAAGATCCGCTCATGATGCCTCTGCTCGCCTGGCTGGTGATCGCAAGCTATTCCATCATTCACCTGCTCGAATACCTCAGCTACTACGCGCGCGTGGCCGGCCGCCTGGCCGGCAGGCCCGTGACCGGCTACGCCATCCAGAACGCGACCATCACGGTCACGCGCTTCTTCTACCTGGCCCTCATGCCGCTGCTGGGCTTTCTGATCGACAAGCAGATTCCCACCCGGCAATACATCAGCATGGGCCTGGGCGCGCTGCTGGGCGCCACCCTGCTGTCGCTGCTAGGCTGGAGCCTGCGCGACCGCTGGATCGCCCTGCTGGCCAATTTCGTGCGCCAGCGCGCGGGCCAGCCCGCCCTGGGCCTGGCCGAAGTGCGCGCACAGCTCATGCAGCGCCACCCCGTGCCCGCGCGCCGCATCACCCTGCTGGCCGCGGCGGTCTTTCTCTGCTATTGCCTGGGCGTGCTGCTTGCCTACTACTTCGCGCTGGTCTTTCACGACTACCGCAGCACGATTTCCCAACTCTCCGGCATGGTCAACGGTGTGGCAACCGTCCTACTCACTTTTGTCCTGGAGCCGCGCATCGCCAGCATCGTCGACGCCCGTCCGGCTGGCGACGTCCACCATGCCATCCAGGCCATGCTGAACGGCCGACTCATCGCCGTCGGCATCCTGGCGCCGCTGCTTTTCCTGGGCGTCTGCATCGGTTTCGCATGAGGCAGGCCGCGGCCGCCGGCGGGCATCTCGGAAGACGCCAGGCCGCACCGGACAGACTTTCCTGGCGCCCGGACCGGCCCCAGCCGCCTATCCCCCTGAGCAGTCGCTAAAATTGCCGCATCACCGCCCCTTTTGGTCCGCCCCCCTGATGATTCTTCCGTATCCCATCCGGCGCCTGTTCGTCGATCTGCCACGGCCCGTCAAGCAACTGCTTGCCGTCGTGCTCGACGCGGTGATCCTGCTGCTCGCCTTCCATTGCGCCCTGTGGCTGCGCTTCGAGCTGTTCTTCGTCACCCGGCAGTATCTTCTGCTGTCGCTGGTGGCCTGTGCGGGCGGCATCGCCGCGCTGGCCGCCTTTGGCGTCTACTTCTACATCCTGCGCTACATGAGCGAACGGGTGGTCGCGGCCATCCTGGGGGGCATCATCGTCTCGGTGATGGTCGTCACCGCGAGCAATACCTTCCTGCAGTTGTCCACGCTGTCGCGCGGCGTGCTCATCATCTACGCCGCGCTGGCGCTGGTCGGCCTGATAGGCGTGCGCCTATGCGCGCGCAAGCTGCTGTTCCCGGCCGACCACCACATGGCCGACCCCCGCATCCCGGTCCTGATCTACGGCGCCGGCGGCGCCGGCTCCCAGCTGGCGGCTGCGCTGCGGGCCGGCCCCTACTACCGCCCGGTCGCCATGCTTGACGACGATCGCCGCAAGCACCGCCTGGTGGTGGCCGGCCTGCGCGTCTATCACCCCAACCAGCTCTCGCGCCTGATCGACCGCCACAACGTGCGGCAGCTGCTCATCGCCATCCCCTCGGCCACCCCGCCACAGATCCGCGCCATCGTCGAAGCCGCCGAGCCCTACCGGCTGCGCATCCGCCTGGTTCCCAGCATGCGCGAACTCATCGACCCGGCCAACGGCGTGCGGCTGCGCGACGTGCAGGTCGAAGATCTCCTGGGCCGCGATCCCGTGGCCCCGATCGGCGCACTGCTCGGCCAATGCGTCACCGGACGCAGCGTCATGGTCACCGGCGCGGGCGGCTCGATAGGCTCCGAACTCTGCCGCCAGATCCTGGCCCTCAAGCCCAGAAAACTGGTCCTGCTCGAAATCTCCGAACCTGCGCTCTACACCATTGAACAGGACCTGCGCCTGCGCTACCCCGGCATCGATATCGTCGGCGTGCTGGGCTCCGTGCGCGACGCTCACCACTGCCTGGCCCAATTGCGCCGGCACGGCGTGCAGACCATCTATCACGCGGCCGCCTACAAGCACGTGCCCATCGTCGAACAGAACGTCGGCGAAGGCATACGCACCAATGCCTATGGCACCCTCAGCATCGCCGAGACCGCCATCCAGGCCGGCGTACAGGACTTCGTGCTCATCTCCACCGACAAGGCAGTGCGCCCCACCAATGTCATGGGGGCTTCCAAGCGCCTGGCCGAACTGGTGCTCCAGGCCCACGCCCAGGTGCAGCACCACACCCGCTTCTCCATGGTCCGCTTCGGCAACGTGCTGGGCAGCTCAGGCAGCGTGGTGCCGCTCTTTCGGCGCCAGATCCTCGACGGCGGCCCCATCACCCTGACCCACCCCGAGATCACCCGCTATTTCATGACCATCCCCGAGGCCGCCCAGCTGGTGCTGCAAGCCGGCGCCATGGGCGAATCCGGCTCGGTCTTCGTGCTCGACATGGGCGAGCCAGTGCGCATCCGGGACCTGGCCGAACGCATGATCCGCATCTACGGCCTGACCATCAAGAACCCCGAACAGCCCGACGGCGATATCGAAATCCGCATCACCGGCCTGCGTCCCGGCGAAAAACTCTACGAAGAGCTGCTGATCGGCGACAACTCGCAAGAGACCCTGCACCCGCGCATCATGCGCGCCACGGAATACAACATCCCCTACGAGACACTGATGAGCCAGCTGCGCATGCTGGACCGCGCTCTGCAGACTGGCGACGTGCACGAAATCGTGACGCTGCTGCGCCAGATCGTGCGCGAATACGCGCCGGTGGAAAACAGCTGCGTCGGCGCCCCCGCGTGAGGCGGGCCCGGCTAGAGCGAAGCCAGCAGCTCGGCCAGGCTGCGATGGTTGAGCGCCGTATTGAAAAAGCGCCGCTGCGTGTCTTGGGCGGCCTGGCGCATGGCCGCATAGGCGCGGCCATCGTCCAGCAGCTGCGCCATGCGCTGCGCCACCTCGCCCGCGTCCGGCTGCGGCGGCACGCTCAGCCCGCCGCCGTGCGCCAGCATTTCCGGCACCCCGCCGACCGCGGTGGCGACCACCGGAATGCCGAAAGCCATGGCCTCCATGATGGACACGGGCTGGCCTTCGGATAGGCTCATATTCAGAAAAAAACTCACCGGCGTCTGCGCATAGTGGCGGCGAATGGCCTCATTGTCCGTCTCGCCGGCGAACACCATTGCCAGATTTTCCGGCGCGGCAACCGCCGCCGGCAGCGCCGCCTGCGCGCGCGTCGCGCCATAGTGGGTCCAGCGCACCTGGACTTGCGGCAGGCGGCGCGCCAAGGCGGCGGCCACTTCGGCAATGAGATCCAGTCGCTTGACCGCCGCCGGATAGGAACAGGACACCAGCTGGACCTCGCCGGCCGGCGGCGCCGGATTCACGCGGATGCCGCTCTCAACGCCCAGGGGTAGCGCAACGGTCGTCGGGCAGACGCCCGGATACCGCGCCTCCAGATAGGCACGCGCCTCTTCCGACAACAAGACCACAAGGTCCATCCGCGGCAGGGTCAAGGGACGGTAAGGGATGTAGCCCTGGTTGTTCGCACGCTCTTCATAAAGATCGTAGCCATGAGCGCGCGTGACGCGCATCGGCTTCGCTTGCCGCAGCAGGCCGGCTCCCGTCGCCTCGCCCTTGAACCAGTAGGTGTAGATGATGTCGAACTGCTGCAAGCGCCCGGCCATGCGCAGCACCGCGCTGGCCCGCAGGCTTTCCTTGAGGAAGTGCAGCCAATGGGTCGGGCGCCCATGCCGCATGCAACGCCGGGCCTCGGCCCAGAACTGTCGGCTCCCCAGCGCGTGGGCGAAGGTCAAGGGCAGCTGCCATGGCCGGTGCAAGCGCGCCAACCCTTGCTCGACATGCACCTGAGCCGGCAGCGCCGGATCCGCCTGCCGCAAGGGCCGCAGCGGCATGAGCGTCACCTCGTGGCCATAGGCCACCAATGCCTTGAGCTCCGGCAGGATGAAGCTGCGCTCGCGTGCGCCCGCGTCCGGATAGCCGTTGGTGATCAGCGCGATGCGCTTTTTAGTGGACATGCCGGCGCACCTGCTCAAAAAAAGCCAGCCTCTCGGCCTCCTTGACCGCGTAATCCAGGCGGCGCCGCGCATCGGCGCGATCCAGGCTCCGGCCTTGCCACCGCCGCACGAAATCCCTCACGGCCTGCACCGCGCCTTCTACATTGTTTTCCGTGTTGCCTATGTCCAGCCAATAGGGCGCGCCCCGCAGGTCGGCGTCTTCATAGCCGGCGATGACGGGCAGGCCATAAGCCAGATACTCCCGCGTCTTCAAGGGCGCGGCTTGCCGCATCCCCTTGCGATGCAAGGCCAGGGTGCCCAGGGCCACATCGGTCTGCGCATAACGCCGCGCCAGCTCCTCCCCATACAACCCGCCATGGAAACGCATATTGGCCGGGCCTTGCTGCGCCTGGCCCGGCACCACCACATGGAAATCAAATTCCGGCAGCAGGGCCGCCAAGCGCACCACCTTGTCCACGCCATGCCAATCCTGCCCGGGCGAGCCGACCAGCAGCAGCTGCGCCCGTTGATTGGACGGCGGCCTGCGCGGCTCCACGCGGTCGAAATCATAGCCATTGCTGATCACCGTGCGCAGCGCATGGCCGACGACCGGCACATCATCGGCCAGTTCCTGGGTCACGGCGACCAAGCCCGAGGCCGCGCGCGGAAACCGCCTGCGGCTCATGCATTCAATCAGATACTTGATCGGCGCGCTGCGCCGGTATTCATTGCGAGCGATCGAGTTGTACTCGATGACCATCGGCGCAACACCGATAGCGCTGACCGCCCCCGGCCACCACAGTATCTGGCGCAGATAGACAATATCGGGCCGCCATTGGGACAAGGCCTGCCGGATCGACCGGCCCGACAGCGCCGCGGCCAATATCGGCGGGCGCGCCCCACTGCGCAGGATACAGCTGACGTCCGGCCAATCGGCGCTCCCGGCACGGTCCAGCACAAAATGCCGGACACAATGGCCGTGACGCCGCCAAATATCGGCCTGCGTGGCGATTTTCTTGGCCACGCCGGACCGGTCGCCCGGAATCTCAAACGTCAAATAGGCAATTCTCATCGCGGCGTGAGGGGGGACGACGGCATTCGATGCCATGATACCATCGGGCGCTGCGGGCCCGTGCCCCTCCCTGAACCGCCTGGCAACCCGATTACAAATGTGTGGAATCCTTGGCAGCTGGCAATTCGATGCTCAAGCCCGCGGCGATGCCGAAGACGCGCTGGCGCGCGCGTTGCCGCTCATCCGGCACCGGGGTCCCGACGATATCGGCACCGCGACAATACCCACCGCGTCCGGCCACCTGCGGTTCGGCCACACCCGGCTTGCCATCATCGACCTGAGCGCCGCCGGTCATCAGCCCATGATCCGCGGACCGCTCAGCGTGGTCTTCAATGGCGAAATCTATAACTATCGCGAACTGCGCCAGGAGTTGCTCGGGCTGGGCCACAGCTTCAGCACCGACACGGACACCGAGGTCCTGCTGGCCGCCTGGCGGCAATGGCAGCAAGCCGCCCTGCGCCGTTTCACAGGCATGTTCGCCTTCGCGTTGCACGACGCGCGCAACGACAGTCTGACACTGGCCCGCGACGCCTTCGGCATCAAGCCGCTCTACTACAGCCTGGACGGGCGGCGGCTGCTGTTCGGCTCCGAAATCGCCCCCTTGCGCGCCCTCGATCCCAGCCTGCGCCGCCTGGACTGGCAGCGCGCCTGCGACTATCTGTCATACGGCCGTTACGACTGCGACGAGCGCACTTTTATCCAGGGCATCTCGCAAATCGAACCGGGCTGCCTGATCCGCTATCACGCACAGGATGGCGTCCAACCCGCGCGCTGGTGGACGCCGCGCACGGCCGCCACATGGCGTGGCAGCTTCGCGGACGCCGCGGCCGAATTCCGCGAGCGCTTTCTCGACAGCGTCCGCCTGCACCTGCGCAGCGACGTCCCGATTGGCGCGGCGCTGTCCGGCGGACTGGATTCGGCGTCGATCACCTGCGCGATGCGCCACCTCGAGCCCGACATGCCGCTGCATACCTTCAGCTATATTGCCGAAGGCCCGCAGTCCGAAGCAAAATGGGCGCAACTGGTCAACCGGCACTGCGGTGCCCAGGCCCACGAAGTGCGCGTCGACACGGCCGACCTCGAACGCGACCTGGACGAGCTCATCGCGGCCCAGGGCGAGCCCTTCGGCAGCACCAGCATCTATGCGCAGTACCGCGTCTTCCAGTTGGCGCGCGAACACGGCATCGTGGTCACCCTCGAAGGCCAGGGCGCCGACGAACTGCTGGCCGGCTACAGCGGCTATCCCGTCGAAAGGCTCAGCAGCCTGCTCGAAAGCGGCCATCCCCTGCGGGCGCTGGCCTATGCGGGCCAACAGGCCCGCCTGGGACGCCATCCCTTGCGCCTGCTGGCGCAAAGCCTGGCCAGCGTGTCCGGTAAATGGGGACGCGAAGCGCTGCGGCGGCGCGCCGCACGCTGGCCCGCCTGGCTTCGCGGCCAGCTGCTGGCCGAAGCCGGCGTCCAGGCCCGCCCTCCGCTGCCGGCCCAGCGCCAGGGCGCGCGCGGCCGGCGCCTGATGCAAGCCCAGGCGCGTGCCTTGGCTGGCGACGGCCTGGGCGCCTTGCTGCGGCACGGCGACCGCAACGCCATGCGCTTCAGCATCGAAAGCCGCGTGCCCTTCCTGACGCCCGACCTGGCGGACTTCCTCCTGTCCCTGCCGGAACAGTTCCTGGTATCCGCGCGGGGGCAAACCAAGACGCTGCTGCGCGAAGGCCTGCGCGGCATCGTCCCCCAGGCCATTCTGGAGCGCCAGGACAAGATCGGCTTCGCCACGCCCGAACAGGCCTGGCTGCGGGCGTTGGCCCCTGAACTGCGGCAGTGGATCGTCGCCGGGCCAGAGGTCGCCTTCATCGACCGCGAACAGGTCTTGCGCGAGTTCGACGCCATGATGCAAGGCGCAAGGCCCTACACCTGGCAGGTTTGGCGCTGGGTGAACTTCTCTCGCTGGATGTCCTGCGGCGCGGTCCAGGCCTGATCGGCCCGGACCGGCACGGCAGTTCCGGACGTTCAGCCCAGAGCGGCCAGCTTGGAAGCGTGCTTGGCCATGGTCTTCTCGATCAGATCCAGGTTGTCACGTGTCCAGGCGACCGTGCGTTCCAGGCCGGTGTCGATATCCACCGAGGCCTCGAAACCCAGCTCACGCTTGGCCTTTTCCGGGCTGCCGAAACGCTTGCCCGAATTGTCCCAGGGACGCTTGGGCAGGCGATCCAGTTCGGTCGAGTTCCCGGTCAGCGCATTGATCTTGGCCGCCAGGTCGGCAATGCTGGTTTCCTTGCCGCTGGCAATGTTGTAGACGCCGCCGGGCGTGCCGTCCGCCGCGCACGCGATCAGGCCATTGGCCACGTCGGTGACGAAAATAAAATCACGTGTGGCAACGCCGCCGTTTTCCAGCGGCAGGGGCAAACCCTTGAGCGACTTGTAGACAAAGGTAGGCGTGACATTGCGCCACACCGTAGCCGGCGTGCCACGCCACTCACCAGCACCGAGGATCTCACCCGGCCCATAGACGTTCTGGAACCGCGCTCGCACGGTCGGCAACTGGTGCTGCTTGTGGTAATAGACCGAATAGAACTCGCCGAAGATCTTCGACATCGAATACGGGCTGTCGTTGTTGTGCAGCGAGACAATATCGGTCTCTTCGGTGGCCGTAGCATCGCCGAAAGTCTTTTCCGCAATGGAGCAGCCCGCGGCCGAATAAACCACTTTCTTCAGACGCTTGAAGCCTTTGATGCGCTCATACAGCTTCAGCGTCGTCAGCGTGTTGTTTTCATGATCGGCCAACGGATCATGGATCGAACTCTGGTTACCATGGTAGGTCGACAGGTGGAAGACGTAGTCGTATTCATCCTGCAGCGAGGCCAGCAGCGCATCGTCCGTGATCGAAGCCTGGCTGAAACGCACGGCCGGATGATCAGGCACATTGATGCGCTCGGCGGACAACAGGTTGTCAACCACATGGACAAGATTGGCGTCCAGTTCCAGCAGGCGCTTGACCAGATTGCTGCCGACAAAGCCGGCGCCACCGACGACCAGAACGTTCGATTTGGCGAGTTTGGAAGCATTCATATTTGAAACGGATTCTCTTGAATCAGGCTTTGGGCGCGGAAAGATGGCTGAAGATGTCCGTCACGCCATACTTGTCGTACCAGGCCAACTGGCCCGTGATGGTGTCTTTGAAATTCACGGCGGCCCTCCAACCGAAAGCCTGCTCCGTGACGCGCGGATCCAGCACGACGCTCTGGACGTCGTCGGCGCCGGCCGGCACCACCGGCACCGGTTCGGCCAGGGTGGCGCCGACATAGTCCAGGACTACATCAAACACTTCCTTGATCGAATGCCCCTCGCCGGTGGACACATTGAACACGCCGGTGGGACGTCCATCCTCCAACGCCAGCTCCGCGATGCTCAGGAAATCCGACATATCCAGGAAATCGCGCACCGTATCGCTGCAAAAGCACTTCTGGCCCGCCTTCAGACGCTTATAAAACGTCGGAATCGGACCGATCGCCAGGCGCGGCCCCGTGATGTTTGCCAGGCGCAGCGACACGACCGGGACATCGCCCATGAACAGATAGGCCTCGCCTGCCGTCTTGGAAATCCCATAGCTGGTGAAAGGCGCGGTGGGATGATCAGCCGGGATGGGAACTTGCTTCGGGCGTCCATAGCACAGGGCCGTCTGGAAATTCAGCAAGCGCTTGACCCCCAGCCGCGAGGCCGCCTTGGCCACATTGATGGAACCACGCACATTGGTGGCGGCATCTTCCGCCCAGTCCGATGGATCTTTGTACGCAGCGGCGCTGTGCACCACATGCGAGGGTTGGAACTCGTCAAAGACGCGATCCACCAAAGTAGCGTCGGCCACCGAGCCTTCGACCACTGTCAGCCCCGCCACCGGCGGCAACACCTCGCGCTTACCCGTGGCGAAGTTGTCGAGGACCAGAATCTCGTGGCCTTTGGGCAGCCAGTGCTCGATCAGATTGGAACCCAGGCAGCCGGCGCCGCCAGTGATGAGGATACGCATGGTGATTATTTGTTCTCGTTGATCTTCAGGTGGGTATAGCCCCCCGACACGCCGTACTCACGGAAATAGGCAACGGCGGCCGCCACGGTTTCCTTCAAGGGCGTGAATTCGATCTTGCCGAAATCCTGGACCGTGCGGGACGGGTCGAGCAGGATGGAAGGCGCGTCGTCCGGTCCCAGTTCGCGGATCTCGGGTTCCGGATAGGCAGGCAACTGCATGGCCTCGACCACGGCGTCGTAGAGCTCCTTGATGGCCACATCGGTGCCCGACGAAAAGTGATAAGCCCCATGGCCCACGCCATCGATCGCCTTGACGGTGGCGCGCGCCAGGTCCTTGACGAACACGAAGTCGCGGCGGGCCTTGGTCACAAAGCAGCGCTTGCCTTCGGACAGGCGCTGGAAGAAGATCGGCAGCGGACCCGACACATTGCGCGGGCCCACGACATTGGCCAGGCGGAAAGTGACGAAATCCAGCCCCGAATACTCCAGGTAGTCTTCATTGGCCGACTTGGAAATGGCATAGCTGCTATTGGCCGGATTGCGCGGATGATCCAGACGGACCGGCTGCTGGATGGGCTTGACACCGTAGCACAGCGCGGTCTGGAAGTAGACAAAACGCCCGACGTTGTTCTTCTTGGCAGCCTGAACGACGTTGGAGCCGCCGACGCAGTTGGTCAGCGTGTCGTTGTACCAGTCGTCCGGATCCTTATAGGAAGCCGCCGTATGCACGACGGCGTCGGGCTTGAGGTCGCTGATCAGCTTGTTGACCAGGGCGTGGTCGGCGATCGTGCCCTCGACGAACGTCAGGTTCGGGTGGTCTTTCAGGTGCTCGCGGCGCCCGGTGGCGAAGTTGTCGATGCCCACGACCTGGTCGCCGCGTTCCAGCAGGAGTTCGGCAATATGCGACCCGATCTGGCCGCAAATACCGGTGATAAAGATCTTCTTCATGGCTCAGCCTCAAATGCTCAATGTCTGTTGATGTACGTCGTGGAACTGTTGCTGCCACAGTTCAAGGCTCAGGAATGCCCAGATATTGCGGCTGAACAAACCCTCTTGCTGCATCATCGTCTCGATATCGAAACCCGGCGCAAGATACTCGCGCGTGCGCGCGTTCGCGCCACGGAAGGTATCAAGGATGAACTCGCGCGCCTTGCCGCCCTGCTTCATCCACACCTGCAGGGGGACCGGGAATCCCATCTTGTCCTTGCGCTCGCGAATCGCCTGCGGCAAGGTATCCTGGAAAGCCAGCCGCAGCAGGCGCTTGAGTTCGCCGTTCTGGAACTTAATGTTGGCAGGCACGGTGGCCACCAGCTCGATGAGCTTGTGATCCAGGAAAGGCACGCGCGACTCGATGCCATGCGCCATGCTCATCCTGTCTTCCACTTGCAGCAGGGCGGGCAGCAGCGTCTTGAAATCGAAGTGCGTGATCGAATCGAAATACGATTCCTGGCCGACGTTCTTGCCCCAGAAGATTTCCTTGAAATCGTCAAAGGAAGAAGCCTTGTTGGCGAACATATCCCAATTGACCACATTCCCGAAGGTGTTCGAGCGATTGATCAGGCGGTAGTAGCGCTTGTCCCGGGTATCGAAGATACCCTCGGCCATGAACTCCTGGATCAAGGGCTTGTAATTGCGCAGCGTCCGCAGGTTGGGAATGATGGACTCGTAGGTCACGATGTAATTGCCATTGTGCATCGTGCCGTCCAGCGCGCCCTTGATGCATTGCTCCCAATAGGCAATCAGGTATCGGGCATACCCGCCGAACATCTCGTCGCTGCCCTGCCCGCCCAGCACGACCTTGACATGGTTCTTGGCCAGCCGCGACACCTCATACTGCGGGAAAGATCCGGGACCGGCGACGGGCTGGTCCAGGTGATAGATCACCTTGCTGATGTCGTCGACGAAATCGTTCTCCGAGATATCGACCTGGTGCAGTTGAATATCATGCTCATCAGCCAGAACCTGCGCATAGCGCGACTCGTCAAAGGATTCGCTGAACGAGAATTTGCCGGTAAAGCCCTGGAACCGCTCGCCCTTGCGCTCCTGCCTGGCCATCGCCGCGACCAGGCTGGAATCCACGCCGCCGCTGATATAGGCGCCCACTTCAACGTCGCTGCGCATGTGCAAGGTGACCGAATCACGCAGACACTCGCGCACCTGTTCGACGAAGTAGCGCTCGGTATGGTCCCAATCCAGGTTGTAATGCACCTCCCAGTACTGCCGCTGCTGCAGCCCAAGGCTGGGGTCCACATAGCCGCAATGAGCCGGCTTCAGTTGCCGCACACCATCGAACAGCGTCTTCTCGCCCAGACAGAACTGGAAGGCAAAATAATCGTGCAGCGCGTTGACATCGGTCTTGACCTCCGGCAAGAAGGGCGTCAGGCCCTTGATCTCGGAAGCAAAGTAGAAACCACCCTGGCTGACCGCGTAATAGAAAGGCTTGATGCCGAAACGGTCGCGCGCAACAAAAAGCTGGCCGCGCTTCTCATCCCAGATCGCGAAGGCAAACATGCCTTCCAGCTTCTGAACACAATCCGGCCCCCATTTTTCATAGGCGCGCAGGATGACTTCGGTGTCGGAAGTCGTTTCAAACAGCTCTTCACCGATCTCCCTGCGCAGCTCAATGTAGTTGTAAACCTCGCCGTTGTACGTGATGACATTGCCCGAGGCGCCGCGCATGGGCTGCGCGCCGGTATTCAGGTCGATAATAGACAGTCGGACATGCGCCAAGCCCAAACGGCCGCCCGGGTGTATCCACAGGCCATGACCGTCCGGTCCCCGGTGGCGCTGCCGCTCCACGCCGAGCTGTAGATGCTTTTCGATCAGACCTGCCGGTCGATTCTCACGCCAGATTGCACCAAAAATTCCGCACATATTTTCTTTTACATGGATGGAGTAGTAAGCGGCGTACCGATTCTGCTTGAGCGCACAGTCGCAGGCGTCAGTGTACCAAGGGGCTGGCCGGGAAATCACCCCACCCGGGATGGCCGATTTGCATTATTCGAAAAAATTCCAATTCATTCCTACTGAACGAAAAACCGCTATTTGGCGGCTCACATCGAGAAGGGCCTGATCACCATGCCCAGGCTGCTATCCCAGCCGTTGACGAACACTGCGGCGTCGCCGGCCGCCAAGGCCGTGAACAGCAGCGGGTTGAATTCGGATGTATCCCGAGTTCGGCGCCGGGCTCGGCGCGCAAGCAGTCCAGCAGGGGGGTCGAATGCGTCACGAACCATATGGCGGGGAGACCGGCCAGCAGATCGATGGTATCCGCGAGGACAAAATCCGCGGCCCAATCCATATCCAGGGTCAGGAAGATACGTCCCTTCCCAGGACACCTCGTCCTCCACATCGATTTCGTCGATACGCGCAAAAATGTTCATGCGCCCCCTCTTTCTTTCTAACGGCTCTTGCACGCTCATCGAATCAGCCGCGCAATCGCCTCAACATGGCCCGCGCCGCGGGCCTCAAGACATTCTGCATCCCAGGAGGCAAACGGTTCCACACACGATACAGCACGGCCGTTTTGCCCACCGGCGCCAAGACATTGGCCGGGCTGGCTTCATCCGGCTGCGGCGCCGGGGGCGGGCGCATTTCAAACCGCCCCCCGGACTTGGACGGCCGATCGCCGATAAGCGTGGACACATCGGCGTAGAAGTCCCGGCTGACCGCCTCCCAATGATAGGTCGACGTGAAATATCGGCGCCCTGACTCGCCTTGCCGAGCCCGGACATCCGGCGCGCCGGCGATCTCGTTCACCTTGTCGGCCAGGGCCTGCGCATTGGTGAAATCGACGGTGGACCCGACGCCCGCCTCGCGGATGATTCTGCCGACGAACACGAGATTATTGGCCAGGACGGGCAGTTGCGCGGCCATATATTGCGACAGTTTGTTGGGGCTGCAGAACTTGTTGTTCACCGACACGGCCGGATCATACGGAATCACGCCGACATCGGCTTTAGCGGCCTCTTGGACGAGTTCATCCTCCGAGACGGCTGGCGGGAAAAAGATGCGTTTATCCAGCAGGCCGGTGGCGCGCGCCAATTCGATCATCTCGCGCTTGAAGGGGCGATCGGGTCCGCGCAATTGCAGATGCACGTTTTCATTCGTCAGCGGCCAGGCATTGATCAATTGTTCAATGCCGCGTCCCTCGGCGAAATTCCCCTGAAACAGGAACGTGCAGATATCACGAACCGGATACTCCCTCATGGCCATTGCGGCAGCCAGCGGCTCGCAATTGGGCACCGCGCCAAAAGGCCGACCATAGAAAGCCGCCATATGCCTGGCGAGCTCGGGCGAGACCGAATAGGCGGAATCAACTGCTTGCAGCAGATCGCGCTCGAAACGATGCCATGTCTCGACCTCCCAGCTTTGCGCGGCCGGCCCCAGGGAAGTCGGCCAGAACTCATGCGCGTCGAAAATGAGCGGAACGCCCAAGGCCTCCTTGAGGACGGCTCCAGCGGGCAAAGCCTCGAAATCGGCCACGATGATGGCATCGACGCCGCGCGCCTGGAGCACCGCATCGATCAGGGCCGCATTGCTCCTGAGCAGATAGGCGCACAGCCAGGCGCAATCGGCGGCGCGCGGCGAATCCGGATCGCCGCCCAGCATGGCGGCCAGCTGCCGCGGCGGACGGTCACAGAGCATCTGCAGCCGGGCCATGGCCTGCATGCCCACGCCGCCCATGCCCTCGCCCAGGAATAGCTCGCGCCAGCGCCGGGTATCCACGCGCGGAATGACGTTCTCGATCGCCCCGTTGGGCCGGGTTTCGAACGTGGCGCTCGCCAGATTGGTGTCGACGCCCACAACATGGATGCGCATGCCTTCGGGCGCGTGATCGGCCATCCAGCCCACGCGCGGATCGACTTTGGGTCGATGTGCGCACAACAACACGACGTTCTTACAGGCCGGGCCGTCTGCCTTGTATATTGGCCGGCCGGCACACGGCCTATCCTGCAACAACCGGTCAAGCCGCTCATCGACCGACGCCACGAAGGCCTGCATGGAGTAGCGCGGATTGGCAATGATTTCTTCGTAAGTGCGATCAACGATCTCGGAACGCAGGCGCTCGTCATACACATACTCACAAACCTGGTCGAAATTGGAGAGATCGCGATTCAGCGGCACGAAGTGCTGCCAAGGCTTGAAAATGTCCGAGTACCTGCCATCGTGCATGACTTGCAGCGCGCGCGCGGCGCCCGCCTCGAAATGCCGAGGCGAAATCTGGTTGTAGTAGACATTTCCCTCATAGGGCTCGAGCTGCTTGAGCACCCATTCGGAGTATTCGTGCTCGCTCTCGAAGCGATCCCGCTCTTGCTCCAGGCGCCGGCAAAGCGCTTCGACGTCGCCCTCAAAGTCGAAAATGCTCGCGCCCGATTCCACACCCAGCGTAATCTTGGAACGCGCCAGGAAATTGAACCAATCATCGCCCATCAAGCGATCTTCCCAGCGGCTGGAGATATCCAGCTTCAGGTTCCTGCCCTGCGCCGCCCGGATGACATCGTCGCCGATCGTTCGCTTGTCGTAGGCGAGCCGGCCGAAATACAGCGGTTGCAGCGAGCCCCGATAGGAAATATCGATATCGCGCTGCGTGGCCTTGGACTGGCGAGCCAGCAGCTTCGGGGTCACGTAGCCCGTGAGCATCTGCATGAACTCGGCGTCCCCGACCTGGTCCTTGGGGTACATTTTGTGGCGCTCTTCGGGCCACATGCAGCTCAACACCAGATCGAAACGGCGGCTGCCGATGAAGCCGGCGATCGCGCCGCTGCGGTACTGTTCATCCTGCTTGAACATCACCTTGACCCCGTCGAAGTCGCGCAGGCGCGGCAAAAAACGCTGATCAATGGCTTCGAGATTGACGGGGTTGTACGAGATCGTATTGTGAAGAATGATGCCGTCATATCCGGCGAGATTCACCATTCTGCCTTCGGATAACGGCGACACCGAGCCGAAGAGGTTGAAGATATCAATGGTGAAATCCGAGTAGGTACGCAAATACTGGATATTGTCCAGCACCGTCTCGATCCCATTCGGATCGAAATAGCACACCAGCAGGAATCTCTCGGGCCTTTTCACGAACGCCTTCATCGGTTCACTCGATCCTTATTGATTTGCTTTCTTCAGCTCAAAGCAGGCATCGATGCCGGCATAATGGCCATTGTGTAGTGGATAGCCCCGTTCATCGAAAGTGAGGCTCAATAGAAACTTGCGGTTTTCCTCGGGAAGCTGCCGATTCTGGATGGCGGAAAAACGCAGCGGAGCCAGGTTGGCTTCGTGCATCGATATCGCCGCGCCGCGATACGTGGCCGAAAAACCATTGCGGCGGCAGATGTCGATAAATTCCTGCGGACGATAGACATTGGCGATCGGACATTCTTCGCCGTCCGTGCTGCGCGCAAAGGCCTGGCGCAGGCTCACATCGGTATCCCGACCCCACTGTAGCCGCCATTGATAGGCGACGTAGAGGTGATACCAGAGGCTGTCCTGGTTGTAGACCATGACCTGCATGCTGCCGTCGGGCTTAAGCAGGCGATGCAGCTCACGCAAACAGCTATCGATATCTGGGACATGGTGCAGCACACCGCTTGAGTGAATGAAGTCCACACTGGCGGCGGCCAGCGGCAAGACCGGCTCATCCGCCTGCCCCTGTATCAGTTCGGCATCGATGCCATGCAAAGCCAAGCGGCTACGCGCCTCGTCGAGGGACGAAGGCGACAACTCGTAGCCGTATAGCTTCGCGGGTTTGGAGTACGTTCCGAAACCGACAAGATCATGTCCCGGTCCGCAGCCGAAATCCAGCACGACCTTGCCATCCTGCCCTGCCACCGGCATGAGTTCGATATAAGGGTAGTACTGGTCGCAACGCCACCAGAAGTAATCCAGGGACTCCTTTGGCGAGGCAAAGGCGTGGTGCAGGGTGACATTATGCTCAGTCCAATATTCTCCGACCGAGAGATCCCTACGCACCGGCGTCGCGGGTTTCGCGACGGGCACGGGCTCCACAACAGGCCCTGGCTCCGGCGCAAGCGTCGGGGCAACGGCGACCGGGACTGGAGCCTTCAGGATGGCGCGGATACGCCGGACAACTTTCCTCAACATTTTCATCTCCAAGGCTTCTGCTGGAATCAAATGCGGCCGGGGCCGAAAACCAGGATGCTACAGAACGGCTTCGAAATTCCCCTTAACTCGCCGGAAGGCCCGCAGGCCGAAATAGAACAGCAAGCCGGCCAGCACGATCAGATATGCCAGGCCGCCCGGATCCGGGCTCTGGTGGTGGATGAGCGGCTGCCGATATCCCTCAGCCAGGATGAAAAAAGGATTGTACTGGGACACCGTTTTGACAAGCGCCGGCATGACATCGATGGGATAGAAAATCGGCGTTCCGAAAAGAATCATGACCAAGGCATTAGGTATAACGAAGGTCATATCCCTTACGAATACGGTGATTGCGGACAGCCAGAGACCGATTGCGGCGACAAAGAAAAACTGCAGGAATACTATCAACGGCACCCAGGCGATATGCCAGGACGGCGGATTCCCGTCCACAATCATCAGAATGGCCAGAAATATCAAGCTCACGCAAAGTGGCACGATGCCCGTCGCCGCCGCCGAAATGGGCAGGATTTCGGACTTGAAGGCCAGGTTCTTGACCAGTCCGGACGCCGCCACCACGGAGGAGGCCGCCAGGGTGATCGACTCCGATATCGCGATCCAAGGGCCATAGCCGCTGATCAACCAGACGACATAGGCCAGCGTGGTGTCGGCCCCCGGCAGTTTCGATTTGTAGACGAAGCCAAAGACGAACGTAAATATTCCCAACATGAACAAGGGATTGACGACAGCCCAGACCATGCCCAGGGCTGAGCCTAGGTATTTATCACGCAGATTGACGACGAAGAAATTCCACGCCAATTGCAGATCACGCTTATGAAAACCAAGCACGATATTCACCCTTGATTCAAGAAAACAGGCTTGGCCTCGATTTGAAGCGGATAAAGAAGCATCGGCACGCCTCCCGAGGGCGGGTTCTGTGTATAGACTTCAAAGATTTTCGAGAGCACGGTACTCTGGCTCTCGCCGCGATCTATTTCGATATCGAAGCGATATACGCCCTGGCCGAGAACAACCCGCACCATGTCCAGCTCAAACTTGATCCGCCCCTGGTCATCCTGGCAGGCGGGCGGGACGCTGGCACGCCACATCAAGGTGCCGTCAAGACGAGTGACCGCGCATGATACTGCAGTTGCCTGGGCGTACCGCGGCGTCTGCAGGGCCACGAGGAGCGAGGCCGGCTCGCCCGCCTCGATGAGCGTGCGGTCGCCATCGCCGCCCTGCGTCATCCTGAAATCCTGGATCGACCAGCCCTGCGGCAATTCGACGTCCCGCGCCTGGGCCTTGAAGCGCTGGAGCAGGCGCTCTTCGTCCTCCGAGCGAACCGAATCGATATATTTCTCGATGACGTTTGCGGGCGTGCCATCCATGACGACACGTCCGCCATCCATCCAGATGCAGCGATTGCAGATGGCCTGTATCGCGCCCATGGAGTGCGACACGACGATGACGATGCGGCCCTTGGCGCAGATTTCGCGGATTTTCTCTGTTGCCTTGGCTGAAAACTTGGCGTCGCCGGCGGACAGGGCTTCATCAATGATCAGGATCTCCGGTTCCAGGCAGGAAATCATGGCAAAGGCCAGCCGCGATTTCATCCCGGTCGAATAAGTCCGGACGGGATAATCGATGAACTCACCGATATCGGCGAACGCAATGATCTTGTCCACAACCGCATCGATCTCTTCGCGCGACTTGCCCTGCACCTCGCCATCGATATAGATGTTCTCCCGACCCGTCGCCTGCTCGCGCAGTCCCACGCCCAACGTCATGATGGACGTCACGGAGCCGGACACCTCCAGGGAGCCGGAACTCGGTGTGGACAATCCCGCCACCATATGCAGCAGCGTGGATTTGCCAGCACCGTTGCGGCCGATGATGCCGATGCGTTCGCCTTCACCGATCTCCAGGCTGACATGGTCGACGGCGACCTTCTCCGAAGCTTCGCCAGCGGCGGTGCCGCGCAGGGCGAACTTCTTGACCAGTTCATTTGCCTTTATATAGAGCGTCACTGCGCCACCTTGATTTCCACCGGCAGAAGAACCGCCGCATCGGCCGCGGGCCCGGACACGGTCAGGTCCCAACCGTTACCCGTCGTCCAACTGCGCGAGTCGTGAACCTGTGCCGGCTCGTCCAGCGACGCACGGTGCCGGCTCAATGCAACGTTCAGGGAGTACTGCCCGGTGACCAGCGGCAGACCGTCTATCTTGACGCGAACCTGATGGCGGCCGGCGTGTGTGGCGACCAGCATATTGCTTTCGATAAGCAGGATCTCCCAGCCGGTTCCGACCCGCAGCGTCTCGA
This sequence comes from Bordetella pseudohinzii, assembly GCF_000657795.2. Taxonomy (GTDB): domain Bacteria; phylum Pseudomonadota; class Gammaproteobacteria; order Burkholderiales; family Burkholderiaceae_B; genus Bordetella; species Bordetella pseudohinzii. The sequence goes on along the minus strand of NZ_JHEP02000004.1, from coordinate 99,209 downwards.
CGGAAAAAGAAAATGCCACCGGTTCATCAATCGAGGATTCAATCTCGAACACGAACTCCGCGTCCTCGCCGCTGACGGCCTGATACAGCGTCGGGTGATCTTCGACGAACCGCGCCTGTCCCGCCTGCGGAACGTCGATGTCCAGATACTGGACAACCACCTTGTCGCTGGGCCCGGAAGCCACCAGCTGGCCGCGCTTGAGAATATGCGATTGCTCGCACAGCCTAAGCACAGATACCCAGTCATGCGTGACCAAGATGCCGGAGGCGCCGTTGAGCAATAACTTGCGCATGCGGCTCCAGCACTTGGCCTGGAAATGCTCATCGCCCACCGACAAGAGTTCGTCGATCAGGTAAATCTCGTGCTGCAAGGCCGTAGCCGTCGCGAAATACAGGCGCGCGGCCATACCGGCGGAATACGTCAGAATCCGCTGGTCGAAACTGCCCTCCAGCTCCGAGAAATCCAGGATGTCATCCAGATAGGGCTGCTGCCGCTTGCGCGGCACACCCATGATGGAAAGATACCGGAGGGCGTACTCCCGTCCCGTCAGATGCCGGTTTCCCATGCCGCCTAGCTCGAACAGCCCGCAGGCCAGGCCGTCGACATGCAAAGAGCCGCGGGTGGCGTTGTAGACGCCGCCAAGAATACGCAGCAAGGTGCTTTTACCGGCGCCGTTATGACCCAGAATGCCCACTATCTTGCCGCGCGGCACCGATAGCGACACGCCTTTCAGGGCATGGAAAGTCTTGCCCCTGAGCGGCAGGCCCAGCAGCATGCGCCACACATTGCTCTGCCCATCGATCGGAAAGACTTTTTCCACACCTTCGCAGACCAGCGCGAGCGGCCGGCATGCCAAATCAGCCATTCGTGGGCTCCTTTCTCAACAGGCGCCGGCCTCTGAGCAGGCCCGCATAGACCCGGTCGAAGTGCCGCGCGCCGGCATGCGATGAATGCCATTTGACAGCGAATGCCCGGCTGCGCCGTCCGATCTCTTCACGCTCATCCCGATTCTCGATGAGCCGCTTGACGACCTGGTATACATTGCCGGGGTTGGCCTGCACCACGGGTAATTCGTCGACATACTCGGGAAACTCCACCCGCATGCTTTCCAGCCATTCCGGCCGGATGAAACAGACCAGCGGCTTGCCCAGCATCAAGGCCTCGCGTCCGTTGGCTCCGAAAAAACCAAAGGTCAGCATATCCAGCACGATGTCGGCCTGCGCCTGGTAGAAGCGGATCTCCCTGTTCGGCACATGGTGGTAAGACAGGTGCTCAACATCATGGCCTTCGGCCCTGAGCCGTTCGATCAGGGGCACGTAGATATGCGAAGACTTGATATTCGTGCCTTCCTTGTCCGTGCGGGCGTCCTTGTTGCCGATCACATGATAAAGCCGCACCACGCCTGGCCTGTCCTCAAGCCGATAGGCCTCAGGTATTTCCAGATCCGGCCGCCAGAGATCCTTGTCCAGGCAGTAAAAGCCCGGCGCCTCATGGACACGGGGATCATCGTTGTAATCCGCGCGGTTGCCGCCGATATTGCATTGGTAGTCCGCCACGGAATTGCGGAATCTGGCCCAGGTGAGATTGCCTTCGTCGCTGCACACTTCCGGGTGGTTGCGCCAGTTGCATGAAGCGCAGGGCGATATGGGCCCCCATTGCGAGAACGAGGTCTGGGATACCCCGTCCATACAGCCTGTGTTGGAATAGACGATCTTCTTTCCCAGCGCCCTGAGCAGGTCAATCTCGAAATGCTCCCAGAAATTCTCCTTGAAATAGCCGCTCAACTGGAAACCGAACGACAGCCCCCCAATATTGGCGAAATGGAAGATGTCGTACCTGTCGATGGCTTCAAAGAAAAAATCGAGTTTGGCCTCCAAGGACTGGTACTTCTCATCGGCGAAGTGGAAATCGTGTCCGTGGTAGTAGATCTGCGAAGCGGGATTCAAGTCCCAGTTCAGCACATCGGCCTGCCAGCCCAGCCTGCGCAACTCGCGCGACAAGTACCAGGCATGGTAGTAGGACTGCCCACAGAACAGCACCGCCCGCCGCGGGGCGATACGCCGCCGCGCGCGGTGCAAGGGCTCCAGCACGTACTTCATCATCGCCTTCGGATGACGCTTGAAAAATTCGCCGAAAACGACTTCCCTGATATTCACTCTAGCTCCGACATTGCTTCTATCCCCGGCCGGCGCCCGCCAGCAGGGATCTTGTGCCCTGGACGCCGGTCTCCATCAAGGCGTCCACGATGGAAAGGCCGGTATTGAACTCCGTCTGTCCGTGCTGCGGATACACCGGGTGACGAAAACCTTGGTAAATCAGACCGATACCCGCCGCGCGGAACTTTTCATCTTCCTGATAGCCCGAGGTCCCCCCACCGCACATATACGCATCCGCCCCCGCGCGCCGCGTCAGATCGATCAGCAGATCGGTGGCGGACGACACCGCACCGAGATCCGAACTTATCAACAGCTTCTCGCGGGGAATCCCTAGGAGGGCGCAGATCTCGACGATTGCCCCGATGTTGAACTCGGACAAACTCTCAGTCTGGCGCATCAACATCGCTTCCACCAGCGGAAAGGCCTCGCGAAAATACGGCGCGCGCGCATACGACATCGCGATGGCCCGGCTGACTTTCTCGCGCCATCCACGATTGATGGGACTGAAACGCATATCGCGGATGGCTCGCCCACCGTGATAGGAGCGGTCCACCGGCGCGGTCACCCATTTGGGTTGCCCCGAGATCCGCATCTGCACGCGATTGGTCCAGCTGCCGTGACTGTACTGGACATCATCCAGCAGGATGAACACATCGCTGCGCGCGATCTTGTCGAAATAGCCCAGCCATGGGAAAAAATTGGGTTGATGTATCGCGCATATCCGATGCGTCATCATGCCTGCTCCAACCAAGCCCGCAGGCGGCCGCGCAGCACCGCGATGTCCTGCATGGGCACATACTCGGGCACGTGCAACCGCTCGCCGTTGCCGCGTTCCACATAGGCGCCGCCCAATGGCCGGACTTGGGCACGAATCCAATTGAACATCTGCCTGTCCGTCATGTTCGCCACATCCAATCTGGGCGAGTCCGCGTTCAGGCGCGGGTTGCGCGTCGCCGCGTCTTCGGCCTGCGGGTGGCAGGCAAGCCCTCCGGCAACAATACCTGGCAGGTAGGCATTCAGCAGCTGCTGCGTCGCGGCATGCACGCGCTGCGCCAAAGTAACCCAGGTGTCTCCCTCCTCGATGGCCACCGCCGAGCGGGCCACCACCGGCCCGGTATCCAGGCCTTCGTCGAGATAATGCAGGCTGACGCCGCTGGCCGGCTCGTCGTTGATCATGGCCCATTGGATGGGATTGGGGCCACGATTGCGCGGCAAGAGAGCGGCATGGACGTTCAAGGCATCGTAATCCACCAGTTCCAGCACCTCGGGGCGCAGGATCATGGAATATGAGTGCGCCAGCAAACGGGTGGGCCGGGTGCGCGCCAATTGCGCCACGAACTCCGCGTAACCCGGATCGTCGCGGCGCGGCTGGACCAGGAAAGGACAAGCCGCCTCGGCCGCCCGCCCCGCAAGGGCATCGAAGTACTGTGGCCGGATACCCGCGCCTACGATGGCGCAAATCCGGGCCTGCGACGGCAGCCTGGACCACAGGTCGGCCAGGCCACCGCCGTCGACGAACAAGGCCAGGCGCGTCGTCGATTGCTGCGTGGACGATACCGTCTTCATCTGCTTAGCGCCCGACATTCTTGCGGCCAAACGCGGCAAGGTCATTGTCATACTGGCGCAGCGTGGCCTCGGCCCGGCCGCGCACGCAGCGTTCGACGCGCTCACGCGGACTCATGGGCGTGTCCACCCACCAGGCCGGATGAGTCAGCACCTGCAAGCAATGGTCTTCGCCCTTGGCCAGCACCTCGGCCAGGCGGCGATGGCGCCAGTACCCATTGGAATCCGAGCAATAACCCACTTGGTCGCGGAAGTAGGCCGAATACGTATTGATCAGGCCGCCGTAGCGTGCATCCCGCTGCTCAAGCATCCAGACATCTGGATTATGGAAGGAAAATACATCAATGGCCTGGCCGAACAGGCGCTCAAGCAGGCGGGCCTCGAAGTACAGCAGGTCCTCCAGCTGGTCAACCGCCTTGACGCCGTAATAGCCACAATCGAAGTGCAGGCCCAGACGGTGGCCCAGGGCCAGGATACCTTCGACCTGGCGCAGGATGACGCGATCCATCAGATTGTAGAAATCACTATGCGGCAACAGGAAAAAGGTGCTGCTTACCTTCTCCTGCGCCTCGATCTCGGCCAGCTTGCGGGCCGCGTGGACCGAAAAGTCGACATCGTGGCGCCACAACACAAAGCGTTCGTCCTCCCTGTAATCATGAAAGTGCCTGAAGGTGTAATGTGCCCGCGCGGCACGCAGCTGCTCGCGATACGCCGAACGCGTGAAATCCGCGTAGTGATACTTCAGGGCAAGTTCGTCTTGATCCGATTGCATTGCTAGACCTTGTTCTATTGAGCCTGATCATGAAACCGACGATGCGATCCGCGCCGCAAGGCAGGCATGAAGCATTCGCCGTCAGCCGTGTCAGCCTCGAGAATCTCCACGCTGCCATCCCCGGTGGCCACGATCACCCTATCCTGAGGCAGACACAAGACCTGACCCGGCGCGCCGAACAGCACCGCTTCCGTGTAGACACGCGCCCGCCATATCCGCACCTGCCGATCCGAAAACCAGCTGAATGCGCCCGGATAAGGATGGCTGACAGCCCGCACCAAACGGACGATGTCGGCAGCCGGTCGGTGCCAATCGATCAGGCCGTCCTCCGGCGCGCGCTGGGCACCATAGCTCGGTGTGCCGATCTGCGTCCGCGGCACCAGCGTTCCGTTGACCATGCCATCGACGCAGCGCTCGATCAAACGCACGCTCGCCGCATTGCAGTGCTTTACCAGATCGCCGATGTAGTCGTCCGGTCCGATCGGTATGGCCTCCTGACCATACAAGGGCCCATCGTCCACGCCGTCACTCAACACGAACAGGCTGACTGCCGTTTCCTTCCACCCGGCCAGCATGGCCCAGTTCAGGGGCGCACCGCCGCGCAACTCGGGCAAGCGCGACGCGTGCAGGCCTACCGCTCCCTGCGCAAAACAATCGCGCAAACGCCGCGGCACCATGTGATACCAACCAGCGACGATGCAAAGATCCGCCACGGATGCCTTGAAGTAATCGGTCAGGGCGTCTACACCGCCATATTCGACGGCGGCGATGCCGCGGCTGGCGCACCAGCCCCGGACGTCAGCCTGGCGCGACACGGAGACCGGCTTGTCGCTATAGGAAATGGAAAAGGCCGGCGCCACATGCACAATGCACGTGACTTCATGGCCGGCGCGCAGGACTGCCTCGGCGATGGACAAAGTGGTATCGGTGCTTCCGAGTAGCGCGATTCGTCCCATTCATATTTCTCCGGAGTGCATGAATCGACCGCTCGTTAGAACGTCTGGCGCAGCCATGCGTCGACGCTTAACAGGGACCAGATGAGCAAGCGGCGATTGCGCGCCCCACTCAGATGCTCCTCGACTAATTTCCTCACCACCCGGGCATCCATCAACTCGTATAGCGGCGAGTTTCCGGTCATGAGAGTGCGCTTGACGAATTCCAGGCTGTCGCCCTTGAACCAGCTCGAGTCGGGGGCCGAGAAACCCTGTTTCTCCGCCCGCGCGATGTCCTTAGGCAAACGGCTGCGCATGACATCGCGCAGAATCGTCTTGCCATCGCGATTCCGCTCAAAATAGGCATGCACCTTGCTGCCCGGCTCGTTCTCGTTGATCTTGACGACCTCGGCCAGGTTATTGAGCTTGAGCCGCACGGGGCAGCTCATGGCGAAGTCCACAAGATCGTTGTCCAGGAATGGAACCCGCGACTCCAGGCCGTGCGCCATACTCAGCTTGTCCTCGACAACCAGCAAGCCGTGCAGAAAGGTCTTGGCCTCAAAGTAAAGCGAGTGGTTGATGTAGTCTTCCGGACGGCACAATTGGTCGGCATGCTGCTTGAACACATCGCGGAAGATGTCGCGTGTCCAGACATCCGAGACGTCCTTCCAGATGGGCGCGAACATCCCGCGCAAGGCTGTATTGGGCACAAGCCGTTGCCAGAACTGGTAATACTTGTCGATGTAGTGCTCAAAGTCGTCGTTGACGACAGCCCGATAATACCGCCAGGGATAGCCGCCGAACAGCTCGTCACCGCCCGCCCCGGACAGGACGACCTTGACAAACTTGGAAGCCAGCTTTGCTGCGTAGTAGTTGGGATAGCTCTGACCCACGCGCGGCTCTTCCAGGTGCCAAGCCAGCTGCGGCAGCACGCGCTCCATATCGCCTGACTTCAACACCATTTCATAGTGCTCGGTCTTGAAGCAGTACGACATGTATTCGGCCTTGCTGCGTTCATCGAAACCGAGCTCTATGCCCGATGCCGATGTCATATCAAAGCCGCAGGTAAACGTCTTGATATAAGGATGGGACTCGGCCGCGATGGAGGTGATCGAACCGGAGTCGATGCCACCGCTCAGATAGGAGCCCAACTCGACGTCCGTGACCAGCTGTCGGTTGACGGCCTGGTGAAAGAGACGGCCTAGCTCTTCACGGTAGGCTTCGTCGTCTCCCTGACAGTCCGGCTCCCTGAAATCGAAATCCCAGTACTGGACCGGCTTCAGCGCGGGTGATGCGCTGCGCAGATCAATAGAGGCATAGTGTCCCGCTGGCAGGAGCTGGATATCCTGCAGCAACGTGCGGGCAGTGAAGATATTCTGGAACGTGAAGTACTCGAACAGGGCCTCGCGGTCCAGTTTGCGTTCGAACTCCGGCCTTGAAAGAATGGCCTTCTGCTCGGATCCGAACGCCAGGATATTGCCTTGCAGGCTATAGTAAAGCGGTTTGACGCCGTAGCGGTCGCGTGCCAGCGTCAATTGCCTTGCCTGGCGATCCCATAAGGCAAATGCGAACATGCCATTCAGTCGCGCCAGTGTCCGGTCCAGGCCCCAGGCAGCGACGGCATGCAGCAGGACTTCTGTGTCGGTGCGCGACCGGAACTGGCAGCCTTGCGCTTGCAGCTCGCCGCGTAGCTCCCTGAAATTGTAGATCTCGCCGTTGTAGCTCAGCACATAGCGCGAATCCGCCGACATCATCGGCTGATGTCCGGCCGGCGAAAGATCGATGATGGCCAGCCGCCGATGCCCCAGGCCCACGTTGCCCTCGATCCAATGCCCTTCGCCATCCGGCCCCCGATGGGCGATGGCGTCGGTCATGCGTTGCAGCGCCACCGGAGAAACCGGTACACCGTCGAGCTGGATCAAACCTGCAACACCACACATAGTCGTTTTCAGCGCGTTCGCGCATTCAGGAAAGAAAATGGACGGCGCCGTTCCATGTGGAACGGCGCGTCCGTCGCGCACGAGCCTTTGCTGCGAATGCGGATCTAGGCAGCCAGTGCGCGCAGTTCACGCACCACATACCGGTAGTCTTCCTCCGACATGCGGTTGTGCAGCGGTATGGCCATCGAATAGTCATTGCAGTCGCGCGCACCCGGAAAGTCCTCGGGCTTGCAGCCGAATCGTTCGCGATAGAACCCAAGCATGTGCACGGCATGGGTGCCGGGACGCGTGGCGATACCTCGCTCCTGCAAGCGCTGCATCAAATCGTTGCGCGGCATGGGCGCGGTGACTGGGTCCACCCAGGTGACAAAGGATTGCCAGCCGTGGCGCGCGTCTTGCGGTTCCTGCGGCAGGCGCAGCCAGGCAATGTCGGCGAGCTGCTCGCGGTAGAAAGCCGCCCAATTTGCCCGTTCGTCGATAAAGGTGTCCAGCTTGGCGAGCTGCACCACACCGACGGCGCCCTGCAGGTCCGTCATGCGGTAGTTGAAGCCCATCAAATCGAAGTCAGCCAGGATCCAGGGCCGCGGACCATGGTGGCGCTGCTCTTCCGAAATACTGGCGCCATGGTTGCGCATCTGGTTCATGCGTTCGGCCAACTCGGCATTATTGGTGGTCACCATGCCGCCCTCGCCCGTCGTCACGGATTTGCGCGGGTGGAAAGAGAACACGCCGACATCGCCCAAGCTGCCGGCCGGTCGGCCGCGCAATCCCGCGCCGGCCGCGCAGGCCGCATCCTCGACGATGGTCACCGACGCTGGAAGCACCGCGCGCAGGGCATCGGTATCGGCGCACAGGCCGAACAAGTGAACGGCAATGACCGCGCGTGTTCGCGCGGTCACCTTGGCCGCCACCTGCGAAATATCGATATTAAAGGTCTCGGGGCTGACATCGACGAAGACCGGCGTACCGCCGCAGTACAGCACGGCATTGGCCGTCGCCACCCAGGTGAAGGCCGGCACGATGACCTCATCTCCCGGCCCGATACCCAGGCCTGCCAGCGCCAGGTGCAACCCCGTAGTGCAAGATGTCACCGCCAGCGCATGATCGACCTGGTGCCGCTGAGCGAACGCTTTCTCAAAAGCCGCCACCTTGGGGCCTTGCGTCAGCCAACCGCTCATCAAGGGCTCGCGAACCGCCTGCCATTCCTCTTCGCCGGTCATCGGCAGGGAAATGGCGATGTTCCGCTTCTCGGATGGGATGCTCACGCCTCGTCTCCATGGGCCACGCGCCAGTCGATCAACTTCTGCAGCCCTTCGGTCAATTCGTACTTGTAGACGAAATCCAGGTCGCGCGTCGCCTTCTTGGGGCAGCCGATACGGTTCTGCACCAGACGCCGCGCATCATCGGCACTATAAGGACGGTACTCGACCTTGAGATCCGACTTCTTCAGGTCGAGAATGGTGTCGCACAGCTGCTTGATACTGGTTTGCACACCTGTGCCCACGTTGTAGAACTGATCCGTGGCGTCGGACACCAGGGCCTGTACATTGCAGCGCGCAACGTCCTCGACATAAATGAAATCGTAGGCCTGGGTACCATCGCCGTTGATGATCGGCGCCTCGTTGGCATCGATCTTGTTCAACATGATGGGAATGACGCCCGTATAGGCTGCGGTCTGGTCCTGGTGCGGACCATAGACGTTCATGTAGCGCAAGCCGACGTAACTCAAGCCATAGCGATCATGGAAAGCATGGCACATCGCCTCGCCGGCGATCTTGCTGGCGCCATAGAAATTGCGATTGTTGAAGGGATGCTCTTCGGTCATGGGCACTTCGAGCGCATCGCCATAGACCGATGCCGACGACGAATACACCAGGCGCTTGATGTCGTTCTTGACACAGGCCTCCAGCACGTTGAACGTGCCTTCGATATTGACGTGGAAGGCCGTGCGCGGAAAATCCTTGCAATGCAGAAGCCACATCGCCGCCAGGTGCACCACGCCGTCCATGCCACGCATCGCGTCGTTCAACAGGTCGATATCACGGATATCTCCGCCATTCGGGTACAGCCGGCAACGCGGGTCCTTGAGGTATTCGGCAATGTTGCCGTGCTTGCCGCGGGCAAAGTTGTCATAAATGACAACCTCGGCCACCGGATGCTTCAAAAGCTCCGCGACAACGAAACTGCCGATAAACCCTGCACCGCCGATAACCAGAATTCTTGAACCGTCTAGCTTCATGGAGATATACCCTTAATTGCGACGAGCAAACAGTCCATTTTATCCGGAACCGTGCATCGTCCGCTGGCAGGCCCCGCTCACGCCCAGCCCGCAAATGCATATTTACAGCCAGTCGAAACTCGTACCCGCCGATTTCATATGTTTACTATTCAATGGAAATGATTGACGTTTCCATGTCAAAAATAAATGCGTTACTCGATAAATAGAAAGCCCCTTGCCAGCAAACCGACATGGGGCCTTGAATATCGAAAACAAACAGAATCAGAACGGAATATCGTCGTCCATGTCCGCCAGATTGGCCGCGCCGCCGCCCACGGGGGCCGCCGGCGCCGGCCGCTGGGCCGGGGCCGGGCGCTGCGCGGGCGCGCGCTGCTGGCGCGGGGCCTCGTCATAGCCGCCACCACCGCCGTAGTTGCCGCCGTCGCCGCCATCGCGCCCGCCCAGCATCTGCATCTGGTCGGCGACGATTTCGGTGCTGTAGCGGTCCGCGCCGGTTTCCTTGTCCTGCCACTTGCGGGTCTTCAGGCGGCCCTCGATGTAGACCGAGCGGCCTTTCTTGAGGTATTCGCCAGCGATTTCGGCCAGGCGGTTGTACATGACGACGCGATGCCATTCGGTTTCTTCGCGGCGCTCGCCGGAGGCCTTGTCCTTCCATTGGGAGGTGGTGGCCAGCGAAAGATTGCAGATTGCCGCGCCGTCCGGGCTATAGCGGACCTCGGGGTCGCGCCCCAGGTTGCCGACGAGAATGACTTTGTTGACGGATGCCATGCGATGCCCCTCTGTTGTGATCTGCCCGCCGCCTCTATGGACGGCGGCGCCAGCGCCCAACATAAAACCTGTTCAAGACGAAGGCCTTAACAAACACGCCGGTCTCATGCAGAAGACCGGCGTCGGTGACGGACCCGAAAGTCCGGTTTAAGGCCTGAAGTAAGCGCCATTATCGACGATATCGGCAACCCGCGCTACGCCGGACTGTGACCAAACGATGATGCGCCTGCCGGGGCCGGCCGGCGGCCCGGCCGAGACGCCCTCAGCGCAGGGGCTTCATGGCCCAGGCGGCCGCCAGCCAAAAGAGAGACAAAACAGCGGCGGCCAGGAAAACGCCATCGGGACCGGTCCGCGCGGCCAGCCAGCCGCCCAGGGCGCCGCCGGTAAACAGGCCCGCGGCCTGGGCCGTATTGTAGAAACCCAGGGCCAGGCCTTTGTATTGCTGCGGCGCCACGCGCGAGACCAGCGAGGGCTGCAGGGCCTCCAGAATATTGAAGGCGACGAAAAAGCCCGTCAGGGCAAGGGTCAGCGGCAGGAAGGACTGGGCGGCCAGGGGCAGCAGGGCGCAGACCAGGGCCAGCCCGGCCACGGCGGCGCGCAGGGCCGCGCGGTGCGCGCGGTGTTTTTCGGCCACGAAGATGACGGGCACCATGCAGACGAAGGACAACAGGATGACCGGCAGGTAGACATGCCATAGCGCGCCCAGGTCCAGGCCGCCGGTGCGGGCCAGCAGCGAGGGCACGACCACGAAGAGCGCCACCTGGATCAGGTGCAGGACGAAGACGCCGAAGTTCAGGCGCAGCAGTTCGCCATGCCGCAAGACTTCGCTGGCGCGGGCCTGCTGCATGCTGCGCGCCTGGGTCATCGGCACCACGGGCACCACCCAGCGGGCCACGGCCAGGCTGGCCAGGCCCAGGCAGGCGATGGTCCAGAACAGGCCATGCAGGCCCCACCACCCCACCAGCACGGGCGCCAGCACCAGGGACAGCGCGAAGGACAGGCCGATGGAGGCGCCGACCATGGCCATGGCCCGGGTGCGGACTTCGTCGCGCGTGGCGTCGGCCAGCCAGGCCGTCACGGCGGCGGAAATGGCCCCGGCGCCCTGGATGGCGCGGCCCATGGTGATCCAGAACACGTCGTCGGCGCGGGCGCAGACCACGCTGCCGGCAATAAAGAGAAGCAGGCCGGCGACCACCACGGGACGGCGCCCCCAGCGGTCCGAAGCCAGGCCGAAGGGGATCTGCATGATGGCCTGGGTCAGGCCGTACATGCCCAGGGCCAGGCCGACGCGGGCAGGATCATCGCCGCCGGGCAGTCCGCGGGCCGCGACGGCGAAAACGGGCAAGAGCAGGAACAGGCCCAGCATGCGGCAGGCGAACAGCCCGGCCAGGGCTACGCTGGCGCGGCGCTCGGACGAGGTCAGTTTCAGCTTCGGGTGTTCCGCCATGTATCTCTTGTCTAGGTATGCGCCGGCCGCCGGGCGGCGCGCAGGGGCGCCATCACTCTGGACGGCTCGGCGCGCTATAGTACCAAGTTGGCCTTTGAAACTGCTTAAACCCAGCCCGCTTGCCGCAGGCGGGCAAAGAAGGACGCGGAATGGACGAAATACGCATTCGCGGTGCCCGAACCCACAATCTCAAGAATGTCTCGCTGGACCTGCCGCGCCACCAATTGGTGGTGATCACCGGCCTGTCCGGCTCGGGTAAGTCATCGCTGGCCTTCGACACGCTGTATGCCGAGGGCCAACGGCGCTATGTCGAAAGCCTCTCGGCCTATGCCCGCCAGTTCCTGCAGTTGATGGACAAGCCCGATGTGGACCTGATCGAAGGCCTGTCGCCGGCCATTTCCATCGAACAGAAGGCTGCCGGCCACAATCCGCGCTCCACCGTGGGCACCATCACCGAGATCCACGATTACCTGCGCCTGCTCTACGCCCGCGTGGGCACGCCTTATTGCCCCGACCACGGCCTGCCGCTGCAGGCCCAGAGCGTCAGCCAGATGGTCGACGCCGTGCTGGGCTGGCCGGCCGATACGCGACTGGCCATCCTGGCGCCCATCGCGCGGGCGCGCAAAGGCAGTTTCGAGGATGAGTGCGCCAGCCTCCAGGCCCAGGGCTTTGTGCGCCTGCGCGTGGATGGCAAGCTGGTCGAAATCGACCAGATGCCGCCCCTGAAGAAAACCGAAAAGCACGACATCGATGTCGTGATCGACCGGCTGCGCGCCCGCCCCGAAAGCAAGCAGCGCCTGGCCGAGAGTTTCGAGACGGCGCTGCAGCTGGCCGACGGCCGCGCCATCGCGCTGGACCTGGACAGCGCGCACGAGCAGGTCTTCTCCAGCCGCTATGCCTGCCCGGTCTGTAGCCACAGCCTGCCCGAGCTGGAGCCGCGGCTGTTCAGCTTCAACAACCCCATGGGGGCCTGCCCCAGCTGCGACGGCATCGGCCAGGTGGGATATTTCGATCCCAAGCGCGTGGTGGCGTTTCCGGAACTGAGCCTGGCCGCCGGCGCCATCCGCGGCTGGGACAAGCGCAATGCGTTTACGCACTCGCTATTGACCAGCCTGGCGACGCATTATGAATTCGACATCGAAACGCCTTTCGAGGAACTCAGCGAGGAGATTCGCGACAAGGTGCTCTACGGCTCTGGCGAAGAAGAGATCGCGTTTTTCTATCTCAATGAAAAAGGCCGCAGCAGCGTCAAGCGCCACCCCTTCGAAGGGGTGATCCCCAATCTTGAGCGGCGCTGGCGCGAAACCGATTCGGCCACGGTGCGCGAGGAGCTGGGCAAATACCGCAATATCAAGACCTGCCCGGACTGCGGCGGCTCACGGCTGCGCCCGGAAGCGCGCCATGTGCTGATCGGCGATGAGCCCGGCCAGGGCCAGGAGCGCGGGCAGGCCATCTACGAAGTCGAGGCCATGCCGCTGTCGGCCTGCCTGGCCTGGTTCCAGGCGCTGCGCCTGACCGGCGCCAAGCAGGAAATCGCGCAACGCATCGTGCGCGAGATCGAGGCGCGGCTGAGTTTTCTGAACAACGTGGGCCTGACCTATTTGTCGCTGGACCGCAGCGCCGACACGATTTCCGGCGGCGAGGCCCAGCGCATCCGCCTGGCCAGCCAGATTGGCTCGGGCCTGACCGGCGTCATGTATGTGCTGGACGAACCCTCCATCGGCCTGCACCAGCGAGACAATGACCGCCTCATCGCCACGCTGCAACACCTGCGCGACCTGGGCAACAGCGTCATCGTGGTCGAGCATGACGAAGACATGATCCGCCTGGCCGACTGGGTGGTGGACATGGGACCGGGCGCCGGCGAACACGGCGGCCAGGTCGTGGCCCAGGGCCGCCCCGAGGCCGTGCAGGCCGATCCCGCCTCGCTGACCGGCCAGTACCTGAGCGGCGCGCGCGCCATCGCCATCCCGGACAGGCGTCCCGTCAGCGAGGACCTGCCCTGGCTGGAGCTGACTGGCGCCACGGGCAACAACCTGAAGTCGGTTGATCTGCGCGTGCCGGCCGGGCGCCTGGTCTGCGTGACCGGCGTGTCCGGCTCGGGCAAATCGACCTTGGTCAACGACACGCTGGCCGTCGCGGTCGCGCGCGCGCTCAACCATGCCCAGGGCGATGCCGCGCCTTATGCGACGCTCACCGGACTGGAGCATTTCGACAAAATCATCAGCGTGGACCAAAGCCCCATCGGACGCACGCCGCGCAGCAATCCCGCGACCTACACCGGCCTGTTCACGCCGATACGCGAACTGTTCGCCGGCGTGCCCGAGGCACGCACGCGCGGCTACGACCCGGGCCGCTTCAGTTTCAACGTCAAGGGCGGCCGCTGCGAGGCCTGCCAGGGCGATGGCGTGGTCAAGGTCGAAATGCACTTCCTGCCGGACATGTATGTGCCCTGCGACGTCTGCCATGGCAAGCGCTACAACCGCGAAACCCTCGAAATCCGTTATCGCGGCCGCAATATCAGCGAGGTGCTGGACCTCACGGTGGAGCAGGCCCTGGAGTACTTCGAGTCGGTGCCGGCCATCGCGCGCAAGCTGCAGACGCTGATCGATGTGGGCCTGTCGTACATCCGCCTGGGGCAGTCGGCCACCACCCTGTCCGGCGGCGAGGCGCAGCGGGTCAAGCTGTCGCTGGAGCTCTCGCGCCGCAGCACCGGCCGCACGCTCTACATCCTGGACGAGCCGACGACCGGCCTGCATTTCCGCGATATCGAGCTGCTGCTCAAGGTCCTGAACCAGCTGGTCGACAGCGGCAACACCGTCCTGATCATCGAGCACAACCTGGACGTCATCAAGACGGCCGACTGGCTCATCGACATGGGCCCGGAAGGCGGCGATGGCGGCGGGCGGCTGATCGCCCAAGGCACGCCCGAGACTGTCGCCGCCACGCCGGAAAGCCACACCGGCCATTACCTGGCGCGGGTTTTGCAGCGCCACAAAACCCGCTAGACTGGGTCCCCGCGTCCTGATGGCTGCCGAGATCCATACCATGTACACCCTGCTGATAGGCAATAAGAACTACTCTTCCTGGTCCTTGCGCGCCTGGCTGGCCCTGCGCGCGGCTGGCGTGCCTTTCCGCGAACAGAAGCTGGGGCTGTTCACCGAAGCCTTCGGCCAACGGCTGGGCGGCGTGACGCCGGCCGGCCTGGTGCCCGTGCTGCTCGACGGCGAGTTCGCCGTCTGGGACTCCCTGGCCATCTGCGAGTACGCCGCCGAACGCCATCCCGAGATGTGGCCGGCCCAGGCCCGCGCACGCGCCAGGGCGCGCTCCCTGGCGGCCCAGATGCACAGCGGCTTTGGCGATCTGCGCCGGCTGCTGCCCATGAATATCGAAGCCAGCCTGCCCGGCATCGATATCGGCCCGGCCCAGCAGGATATCTCCCGCGTGCAGGCCATCTGGCAGGACACGCTGGCCGAGTTCGGCCACGGCGGTCCTTTCCTGTTCGGCCGCTTCAGCATCGCCGACGCTTTTTACGCGCCGGTGGTCTCGCGCTTCACAACGTATGGCGTGGCCGCCTCCGGCCCGGTGCGCGACTATATGGACGCGGTGCAGGCCCTGCCCGCCATGCGCGAATGGACGCGCGATGCGCTGGCCGAGGCCACCTTCGTGCCTGAAGACGAGCCTTATCGCAGCCATCGCTGACGCGCGCGTTCTAGGCACAAACCCGGTTACATCTGCAATAGAAATCGGGTATGTTTGACGCGGACGAGGCCGCCTGGCGGCCTCGACGCTCAAACACATGCTGCACCATGGACGCCGACCACGAATTACGCATCGCCAGCGCCTTATACGCTGGCGTTGCCGATACGGAACAATGGCGCCAGGCCCTGACCCTGGCGGCGCAAGCCGTGGATACGGATCGCTGCGCCGTGCTGGCGCGCAATGTCGCCAGCGACGCCATCCTGGTGATCGACAATGCCGGGCTGGCCACCGTCACCCTGGACGAATACGAAGGCCATTACCACAGCATTGACGACTTCATGCGCGCGGCCCGCGCCGTGCCCACAGGCGGCTGCCTGCGCGACTATCCGGCCTTCGGCGCCGATGGCATCCGCCGCTCGCCCTTCTACAACGACTTCCTGTATCGGCATGACATCGGTTCGCTCATGCTGACCCAGGCCCTGCGCGAGCCCGAGATCGAATGGACCGTCGCCTTCCAGCGCAGCCCTGGCCGGGGCCATTTCGAAGATGCGCATGAGCGCGCGCTGGGCCGGCTGGTGCCGCATCTGCAGAAAGCCCTGCAGCTGCGCCTGCGGCTGCGCGAACTGGAGCGCCGCGCCAGCCTGGGCGAAGCCGCGCTGGACACCTTCGGCACGCCCTTGCTCTGCGTCGCGTCGTCGGGCCGCCTGCTGATGGCCAACCTGGCTGGCGAATCCTGGTACTCACGCCACGGCAAGCAACTGGAGCGCAGCGCGCAATGGCCGGGCGTGCTGGGTTCGGCCACCGGCAGCATGGGCCCGGCCGTGGCCGAGGGCCTGCGCCTGCCCGATGGCAGCCATGTCGTGGCCCTGCCCGCCCCGCCGGCCTACCGCGGCCGCGAAGGCCAGGGTCTGGCCCTGGTGCTGATCCATACCCATCTGAATCCCGCGCCTCCGGCCCGCGGCATGCTGAAGTCGCTGTTCGGCCTGAGCGCGGCGGAGTACCGGCTGCTTGAAGTCCTCATGTCCGGGGCGACCCTGCCCCAGGCCGCCCGGCAATTGGGCATCTCCGTCGAAACCGTGCGCACGCAGAGCAAGGCGGTGCTGCAAAAGACCGGCGCTCAGCGCCAGTCGGGACTGATGCGTCTTGTCAGCGCCCTGCAAAGCCCCATGCCGGCCAACTGAAACGCCGTCGCCGGCAAGAAAAAACCCGCCCACTCTGATGCGATGGTTGCCCCGGATCGCATCGCAGTGGGCGGGAAAGCACGGCGAATGTGCTTCGCCATACTAGAGAGGACGCGCGCCGGGCGCATCCCCCAATTGGGGGAGAAACCCCATCAGCCCATCTCGAAAAGCCGCCGGTGTTCGCCAATGGCGTAGCGGTCCGTCATGCCGGCGATATAGTCGGCGATGGCGCGCGCCTGGCCGCGCTCGTCCTCGCGGCGATAGTCCGGCGGCAACAAGCGGGGATCGCCAAGAAAGGCCTCGAAAAGCTCGCGCACGATGCGCCTGGCCTTGCCGGTCATGCGCACTACCTTGTAGTGGCGGTACAGGTTGTCGAACAGGAATTTCTTCAGGGCGTCGGCCTCGCGGCGCAACGGCTCCGAGAATCCGGCCAAGGGCGGGGCACGGCGCACGTCATCGGCGCTGGCCGGCGCGGCGTCGCGGATGCGGGCCAGGGTGTTGGCCGTCAGGTCCATGATGAGGGTGTTGATCATGCGCCGCACCGTCTCGGCCGTGGCGCGGCGCGGCGCCAGGTCCGGATAGCTGGCGCGCACCTCGGCATAATGCCGGGCGAAGAAATCCACCTCGCCCATCTGCTCCAGCGTCAGCAGGCCGGAACGCAGGCCATCATCGATATCGTGGTTGTTGTAGGCGATTTCGTCGGCCAGGTTGGCCAGCTGCGCTTCCAGCGAGGGCTGGGTGCGGGACAGAAAGCGCTCGCCCACCTCGCCCAGCTGGCGCGCATGCGCCACCGAGCAATGCTTCAGGATGCCTTCGCGGGTCTCGAAGCACAGGTTCAGCCCGTTGAATTCGGCATAGCGCTCTTCGAGCTCATCGACCACGCGCAGGCTCTGCAAGTTGTGTTCGAAGCCGCCGGCCAAAGGCGCGAGCTCGCGCATGCAGGCATTGAGTTCGTCCTGGCCGGCATGGCCGAAAGGCGTGTGCCCCAGATCATGGGCCAGGGAAATGGCTTCGGTGAGATCCTCGGACAGCCTCAGGCTGCGCGCCAGCGTGCGGGCGATCTGGGCCACCTCCAGGCTGTGCGTGAGCCGCGTGCGGAACAGATCGCCTTCGTGATTGACGAAGACCTGGGTCTTGTACTCCAGGCGCCGGAAGGCATTGCAGTGGATGATGCGGTCGCGGTCGCGCTGGAATTCGCTGCGGTTTTGCGCGGCCGGCTCTGCGTATTGCCTGCCGCGCGTCAGGGCCGGGTCGGATGCGTAAGAAGCCAATTCACTCATTTGCACTACCGTCCCGTCCCTTGCGTTTAGCCGGCCTGAACTGTTCGATCCAGCGCCGCGCGTATGGCCGATGGCGGCGCCGTGCGCATACCGGCCTGTCCGATACGCGGCATCAAGACAAAGCGTATTTCACCTGCTTCGGATTTCTTGTCAACCATCATGAGCGAAATCCAGCGGTCGAAACCCAGGTCCGGCGCGGCGACGGGACAGCCTATGGCCTGGACCAGGGCGCGCACGCGCTGCACATCGCCCGGCGCAAAGCCTTCGACCTCGGCCGAGAGCTCGGCGGCCTGCACCAGGCCGCAGCCCACGGCCTCGCCATGCAGCCACTGCCCATAGCCCAGGCCAGACTCGATGGCGTGACCGAAGGTGTGGCCCAGGTTGAGGATGGCGCGCAGGCCGGACTCGCGCTCGTCCTTGCCCACCACCTGCGCTTTCAGTTCGCAGGAGCGTCGGATGGCATAGGCCAGCGCCTCGGGCCGCAGGGCGCGCAACGCGTCGACATGCGCTTCGCACCAGGCCCAGAAATCGGCGTCGAGGATGAGGCCATACTTGATCACCTCGGCCAGGCCGGCCGAGACTTCGCGCGCCGGCAGCGTGGCCAGCACATCGGTGTCGATCTCCACGGCCACGGGCTGGTAGAAGGCGCCGATCATATTCTTGCCCAGCGGATGGTTGACCGCGGTCTTGCCCCCCACCGAGGAATCGACCTGGGACAGCAGCGTGGTGGGCACTTGGACAAAGCGGATGCCGCGCATATAGACCGCGGCGGCAAAGCCGGCCATGTCGCCGATCACGCCGCCGCCCAGCGCCACCAGCACCGCGCGCCGGTCCAGGCGATGCTCCAGCAGGGCGTCGAAGATCTTGTTCAGCGTCTGCCAGTCCTTGTAGGCCTCGCCATCGGGCAGTTCGATGCGCAGGACCTTGCGGCCGGTGCGCGCCAGCGCGGCTTCGGCCCGCTCGGCGTATAGCGCGGCGACGGTGGGGTTGGTGACAATGGCGATGGCCGTGGCATCGGCGGGGATGCTTTCATCCAGGCGATCCAGGCGGCCCGGGGCGATGCGGATGGGATAGCGTCCGCCCGGGGTATCGACCTCGACAACATTCATAGCTTTTTCTCGTACGCTTGCAGCTTGGGCAGGATGGCCTTGACCAGGGTGGCGATGGGCGTGGAGCCGGTCTCGATCACCAGGTCGGCCACTTCATGGTAGAGCGGTTCGCGCTTGACCATCAGGTCGCGCAGCGTGCCGCGGGGATCGGCGGTGGCCAGCAACGGGCGATTGCGGTCGCGGCAGGTCCGGCGGTAGAGTTCGTCGACGCTGGCGCGCAGATACATGACGATGCCGCGTTCGCGCAGGAAGCGGCGGTTTTCCTCGGCCAGCACGGCGCCGCCCCCGGTGGCGAGAATTATCCCCCGCCGTTGAGTACACTCTTGCAATGCGGCGGATTCCCGCTTGCGAAAACCGGCCTCGCCCTCTATCTCGAAAATGACGGGCACGCGCACGCCGCAACGCGCCTCCAGCTCATGGTCCAGATCGATAAACTCACGGCCCAGCGCCCGCGCCAGGCCGCGCCCGATGGTGGTCTTGCCCGCCCCCATCATGCCAACCAGGAAAATCGGCAAATCGTGCGGCAATTGCGCCAGGGCTTCGATGCTTTCGCCGGCGGCGGCCGCGGGAGCGGCCCCCGGATCAGGCGGCTCTTCGTCGGCGCCGGCGCACAAGTTAGCGGAGAGATTCATGCCGGCATTATCCCATTGCCGCAAGTTGCCCGCTTACCACAAAGATTTATTTTGTTACATCGCCTCCGATCAGACCTCGGAAGGCATACAGAGATCACCGTAAAATCGCCGCGATGAGCAAGCGTCCGAATTCTTCCAAGCAGGATCAGCCCGCCCCCGGCGGCTCGATGTTTTTGCGGTTTCTGGTCAAGACCGGTATTTTTTTCGGCGGCCTGGCCCTGTGCGGCCTGGTGCTGGCCGGCATGGCGCTGGCGCTGGCCTGGCCCAACCTGCCGGATCTGCACGCCATGACCGACTACCGTCCGCGGGTGCCGCTGCGCGTCTACACCGCCGACAAGGTCCTGATCGGCGAATTCGGCGAGGAACGCCGCAATGTGCTGCGCTTCAATGAGATCCCGGATGTGATGAAGTCGGCGGTGCTCGCCGCCGAGGATGACCGCTTCTATCAGCATGGCGGCATCGACTGGACCGGCGTGGTGCGCGCCGGCCTGACCAACCTCATCAATATGTCCAAGACGCAGGGCGCCAGCACCATCACCATGCAGGTGGCGCGCAATTTCTATCTGTCGTCCGAAAAAACCTATTCGCGCAAGTTCTACGAACTGCTGCTCACCTTCAAGATTGAATCCGAGCTCACCAAGGACCAGATCCTCGAGCTCTATATGAACCAGATCTATCTGGGTCATCGCGCCTACGGGTTTGCCGCGGCCTCGCGCACCTACTTTGGCAAGCCGCTGTCGCAGGTCACGCCCGCCGAAGCCGCCATGCTGGCGGGCATCCCCAAGGCGCCCTCACGCTTCAACCCGATTTCCAACCGTCCGCGCGCCGAACTGCGCCAGCGCTATGTGCTGGGCCGCATGTACTCGCTGGGCTACCTGACCGAGCCCGAGTACAAGACCGCGCTGGCCCAGCCCATCATCATGAAGTCGGCCGAGGGCACGCCGGCCGGCGGCTATGCCATCCACGGCGAATACGTGGCCGAGCTGGCGCGCCAGCTGCTCTATGGCGTCTACCAGGACAACGTCTATTCGCGCGGCATCAACGTCTACACCACGGTCTCCTCCAAGGACCAGGAGTCGGCCTACCGCGCCGTGCGCGACGGCGTGCTGGAATACACCCGGCGCGCGCCCTACCCCGGCCCCGAAGACCAGCTCGACCTGCCGGCGGGCACCGAGAAAGATCCGCAGGCGCTGGATGACTTCCTGGACGGCGTGTTCGACAAATACTCCGACAGCGGCGATCTGCTGACCGCCGTGGTGCTCTCGGCCTCGCCGACCGAAATCAAGCTGGCGCGCAGCTCGCGCGAGATCATCACCATCACCGACAAAAAGGTGCTGGCCGTCGTGGCCCGCGCCCTGAATCCCAAGGCCGCGGCCGAGCAGCGCCTGCAGCGCGGCTCCGTGGTCTATATCCACAAGCTCGGGGATGAAGGCTGGGAAGTCATCAACATGCCCGCCGTGCAGGCGGCCTTCGTGGCGCTCTCGCCGCAGGATGGCGCCATCCGCGCCATGGTCGGCGGCTTTGACTTCTACCGCGGCAACTTCAACCGCGTCACCCAGGCCTGGCGCCAGCCGGGTTCGAACATCAAGCCCTTCATCTACGCCGCCTCGCTGGAGCGCGGCCTGACCCCGGGCACGCAGATCTCCGACCAGCCTTTCGAGCTGTCGGCCGCCCAGACCGGCTCCAAGGCCTGGCACCCCAAGAACTACGGCAACCAGTACGAGCCCATGCTGACCATGCGCCAGGGCCTGTACAAGTCCAAGAACATGGTGTCCATCCGCATCCTGCAGGCCATCGGCCCGCAATATGCCCAGGACTACCTGACGCGCTTCGGCTTTGATAAGGCGCGCCAGCCCGCGGTGCTGCCGCTGGCCCTGGGCGCCGGTTCGGTCACGCCGCTGCAGCTGGCCGGCGCGTATTCGGTATTCGCCAACGGCGGCTACCGCGTCACTCCCTATCTGATCGACCACGTCACCGACAGCAGCGGCAAGGTGCTGATGCAGGCCCGCCCCGTGATCGCCGGCGACGAGGCCGCTCGCGCCATCGATCCGCGCACCGCCTGGATCATGGATGACATGCTGCGCGGCGTCGCCACCAGCGGCACCGCGGCGCGCGCGCGCGCCGTGCTCAAGCGCGGCGACGTCGCCGGCAAGACCGGCACCACGAACGAATCGGTCGACGCCTGGTTCTCGGGCTATACGCCCAATCTGGTGGCCACCGCCTGGCTGGGCTTTGACCAGCCCAAGTCCCTGGGCTCGCGCGAGACGGGCGGCGGCGTGGCGCTGCCGATCTGGCTGGATTACATGCAGGACACCCTCAAAGGCGTGCCCGAGGGCAAGCAGCGCCCCAGGCCGGACGGCCTGCTGGCCGAAAACGGTGACTTCTATTTCGCGGAGTTCCCGCCCGGACAGGCCGTGGCCCGCCTGGGCCTGCCGCAACCGGGCGAGGATACCCTGGGCGACTTCCTGAACGGCCTGGGCGGCGGCAACCAGAATGTGCGCACCGCCCCCAGCTTCGGCAGCAGCTCGCAACAGCCCTGGTCGCAGAATATTCCCTTCTGAGGCCAGGCCCGGGCCGGCGCCCCGCTAGACGCGGACGCTCAGGGGCACGCCGGCGGCCGCCGAGCAGATCTGCGACAACGCATCGGCCAGATTGGGGCCGCCGCGCGTATCCAGCCACTGCTGGCCGTCAAAGCGGTAATGAAAGCCGCCGCTACGGGCCGCCACCCAGAGTTCCTGCATGGCGGCCTGGCTGTTGATGACGACATGGGTGTCGTCCTCGAAAATCAGGGTCAGGACGTTGCCGCTGCGATTGGCCTCGATATCCACATCATGCGCGGCCATCCAGTCATCGGCCTGGCTCTCGATGCTGTCGAGCACTTGTTCGGTCAACGCAAGAAATTCGGTTTCGGTCATAATCCAACCTGCAACGATTACGGAGTTACCAGTGTCCCACATGGCCTTCAGCCACAGGGTTTTTCGCATTGTAGCCACGCTTTCGGCCACCGGTCTGATCGCGGCCTGCGGCTACAAAGGCCCCCTGTACCTGCCGGCGCCCTCGGATCAGCAGGGTAGCTCCGGCGCGAAACAAGCCCCCGCGCAAACCGAAAACCGACCCCGTATTCCCACCAGCCCGCCCCTGCCATGACCGCGCCTTCCTCCCAGCCCCAACTGGCTGGCCATCCGTATTTCCATTACAAGCATGGCGTGCTGCACGCCGAAGGCGTCGCCCTGGACATCCTGGCGGCCAAGCTGGGCACGCCGCTGTACGTGTATTCGCGCGCCGCCCTGCATGCCGCCTATGACAGCTACCGCCAGGCCATCGGCGACCGGCCGGTGCTGGTCTGTTACGGCATGAAGGCCAATTCCAACCTGGCGGTGCTCAAAGAATTCGCCCGCCTGGGCGCCGGCTTTGACATCGTGTCGGGCGGCGAACTCAGGCGCGTGCTGGCCGTGGGCGGCGACCCGGCCAAGATCGTGTTCTCGGGCGTGGGCAAGCAGGCATGGGAAATGCGCGAGGCGCTGGCCGCCGGCGTCAAGTGCTTCAATGTCGAGTCCGTCGCCGAACTGCATCGCCTGTCCAAGGTCGCCCAGGCCGAGGGCCAGGTGGCGCGCGTCTCGCTGCGCGTCAATCCCGATGTCGACGCGCAGACCCATCCCTATATTTCCACCGGCCTGAAGGAAAACAAGTTCGGCATCGCGATCGACGAAGCGCTGCACGCCTACCAGACCGCGGCCAGCCTGCCCGGCCTGCGGGTCGTCGGCGTGGACTGCCATATCGGCTCGCAGCTCATCGATGTCAGCCCGTATTTCGATGCGCTGGACAAGCTGCTCGACCTCATCGACCGCATGGCCGCGCAAGGCATCGCCATCGAGCACCTGGACCTGGGCGGCGGCCTGGGCATCCGCTACACGGATGAAGTCCCGCCTTCGCCCAAGACGCTGCTGGACGAGGTCTTCAATCGCCTGCAGGCGCGCGGCTACGGCCATCTGCACCTGGTGCTGGAACCGGGCCGCTCGCTGGTCGGCAACGCCGGCATCCTGTTGACCACGGTGCAATTCCTCAAGCACAACGAGGCGCGCAACTTCGCCGTGGTCGACGCCGCCATGAACGACCTGCTGCGTCCCACGCTCTACCAGGCCTATCATGGCGTGCGCGCGGTGGTGCCGCGCGAGACCGAAACGCGCGTCTATGACGTGGTCGGCCCGGTGTGCGAAAGCGGCGACTGGCTGGCCAAGGAGCGCAGCCTGGCCATCGAGCAAGACGACGTGCTGGCGCTGGAATCGGCCGGCGCCTACGGCATGGTCATGGCCGGCAACTACAACACCCGCCCCCGCGCCGCCGAGGTCATGGTCGACGGCGAGCAATACCATATCGTGCGCCAGCGCGAATCCATCGAGGACCTGCTCAGGGGCGAATCCACCCTGCCCTGAGCCTCGGGCCAGACTGCCGGCAAAGCCCCGCTTGCGGGGCTTTTGCTTGCCCCCTCCGGCTACAGCTCGCCGTAGGAGTGCAGCCCGGACAGGAACATATTCACGCCCAGGAAGGCAAAGCCGGTGATCAACAAGCCCACCAGCGCCCAATAGGCCGCCATGGTGCCGCGCAAGCCCTTCATCAGCCGCATATGCAGCCAGGCGGCGTAATTGAGCCACACGATGAGGGCCCAGGTCTCCTTGGGATCCCACTGCCAATAGGCGCCCCAGGCATCGGCCGCCCACAGCGCGCCCAGCACGGTGGCCACCGTGAAGAAGGCAAAACCGATCGCGATGGCGCGATACATGATGTCATCGAGCACTTCCAGCGCGGGCAGCGCCTGCGCGATGCGGCGCCGCGCCAGCAGGATGGCGCCGACGATCACCGCGCTCACGCCGCCGTAGACCATCCACGTCGCCGACAGGCCTTCGGTGCGAAACACCATCGGCTCGACGCACAGCAGCACGCCCAGCACGAACAGCGGCGCCAGCCGGGTCCAGGAAGCCGTCTCGCCATGCTGCTTGACCAGATAGGCGAAGCCCACCATGGCGGCCAGCGAAAAAGTGCCGTACCCGATGAAGTTCGCCGGCACATGCAGTTTCATCCACCAGCTTTTCAGGGCGGGCACCAGGGGCTGGATCTGGCCGGCATCGCGCGTGAACGCATACCAGAGCAAAAAGACCATGGCCGACGAAATCACCAGCAGCACAAAGCCGCCCAGCGCGCGCGTGGCGTACTTGCGCTCGTAATAGAGATAGAACAGCGCCGTGATGAGCGCGAACAGCACGAAGACCTCGTACAGGTTGCTCACCGGGATATGGCCCAGATCCGGCCCCATCAGATGGCCTTCGCGCCAGCGCACCAACAGGCCGGTCACGCCGGCGAACACCGCGCCCCAGGTCAGCGCCGTGCCCAGCCAGGCCGCCGTGGGGCTCACGATGCCTATCCAGTAGCAGGCCGTGGCCAACAGGAAAAGCGCGCTCATCCACAGAATGGCGGACTGCGAAGAAAAGAGATATTTCAGGAAAAAGACCTGCTCGGCCCGGGCCAGGTCGTTCTGGTAGAGCATGAGGGCCAGGCCGGCGGCCAGCGCGCAGGCCAGCATCAGGCGCCGCAGCGGCCGCCACAGCCAGCCCAGCCAGACCAGGGCAGGCACGGTGCCGCAGAGAATGATCTTCTCGTAATAATCCATGGACTGGCCAAAGCGCGTCAGCGCATAGCCCGCCCCCACCGCAAGCAGCAGGAAGAAAACCGCATCGGTCCAATCGGGACGGCCGCGCACGCTGCGCTGGTCGCCGGTCTGGGAAAAACCGCCGTGCCACATCTGGCCGCGAGTGGAGGTATTCATCGTTCACCTCGGAACGGGTCCGTCAGCGCGGCCCGGAAACGCTCGAATTCCTGGGAAAAGTCCAGTGTACGCTTCTGCGACGTCATCGCCGCCTGGATCTCGCTGCCCGCGCCTTGCGGCTTGATCCAGATCCAGATGCGCCGGTCTCGAATATAGAACATGGCGAAAATGCCCACGATGAGCAGCAGGCAGCCCAGATACACCGCGTTCTTGCCCGGCGTGCGGCTCACCTGGAAACCGCTGGCCTGAACCTGGTGGAAATCGTTGAGCGTCAACAGGATGGGCGCCGGATAGATCGTCAGATCCGACAAGGCGCCCATCGCCGCCTGCTGCCACATCGCCGCCGCCTCGGCCTCGGGCCCTGCTTCGGGCAAGGCGGGCAGATGCTCGCGCTCGCGCATGATGGCGCGCACGTCGTAGAGCGTGCTGTTGAGCAGGCGCAGCACCACGCTGGCGGCGCGCTCGACGTCCGCCGGCTCGGTGCTGGCCTGCAGCAGTTCGGACAGCGCCCGCAGACCGCCCGAGGCGAAAGTGTCCAGGCCGCGGCTGGCCGCGCCGGTCAGGGCCTGGCGATCGGCGCCGGGCGGCAGGTTGCGCTCCACGAAGCGCCTGACGGCTTCGGCCCGCACGGCCGGATCGGCCAGAGCGGCGCGCAGTTTCATGAATTCGCCCGGCGAGCCGTTCGCGTCGGCCGGAATGCGCAAATAGGCGTAGTTCTGCGAGGCATTCTGGCGCACGCCGGCCAGGATGACCGGCAGGCCGTTGAGATCGACCGGCAGCATGTACACGCGGTATTCGTTCGACTGGCCCGCGGCGTCCACGAGCTGGTACTCGATCGTGGGGCCGAGATTGCGCAGATGGTCGTTCTTGCGCCCCGCCGCGCTGCCTGTCACGGCCGCGACATGCTCGCCGAAACTCTGCTTGCCCGCCTGCGGATCGCCGCTGGTGATGTCCTCGACATTGATGGGCCGCAAGGCCGTGATGTTGAGTTTCAGGCTCTCGGTCGGCTGGCCCGCCACGCTGGCGCTCAGGTCATTGCTCTCGCCCACCGTCCCCTGCACGGAGAACGTCTGCTCGGCCGCGCCGCGCAGCGGATAGCCGGTCAGCGTCACCTTGCTGCCGCCATCATCGAGGTTGGACTGGTAGACCGTCACCCCCTTGTACCGCAGCGGCTCATTGACCTCGATCACGCGCTCGAAGGTATGGCCGTCATCGGGATCGGTGACTTCGACATGGCTGGCGAACCGGCTGGGCATGCCCGTGGAGTAATACTCGACGTCGAATTTCTTCAGTTTGAGCGTAAAAGGCAGGGGCTGCACCAGCACGCCGTCGCCCACCATGACCAAGGCGGTATTGCGCTCGGCGCCCTCGGGCACCAGCACATTGGCGCGAAAGCTGGGATTGGCCAGGGGCAGTCGGCCGCTGGGCGGCACGTCGGCGATCAGCATGTTCTCGGTGATGGGCTGCTTGCCGCCGAACATGACCTGCAGCCGCACGGGCAGCTCGCTGTCCATCAGGCCGCCGACGCAGATGATAATGAGCGAGGCATGGGCGCAGATGTAGCCAAGGCGGTTGCTGCTGCCTTTTTTGGCCGCCAGCAGCACCCCGCCCGGGTCCTGGCGCTGCCGCACGGCATAGCCCTGCTGCCGTAGCAAGGCCTGCAGCCGGCCCTGCGCGGCCTGGGGGCTCTCGGCCGAGGTCATCTGGACGCGATCGGGAAAGGCGCGCAAGCTGCTTTCGCGCACATGCTCGCGAAACGACGCGGCGTCGCGCAGCATTTTGGGGGCATTGCGAATCAGGCAGATCGAGGTGGACACCACCAGAAAGCCCATGATGACCAGAAACCACCAGCTGTTGTACACATGCCAGATGGAAAACTTATCGAACACCTCGTACCAGAAGGGACCGAACTGATCGATATAGTTGCCGGCCGGCCGGTTCTGCGGCAATACCGTGCCCACCAGGCTGGCCACGCAGATGAACATCAACAGGCTGATGGCGAAACGCATCGAGCCCAGGAGTTCGAACAGATCGCGGGGCAGGCTGCGCGGGGTGGTGCGGGAAACAGTGGAAGTCATCAATCAATAGCAAAAAGAGGGTGAGCCGCCGGCCCCCCTCCTGGACAGCATCGCCCGGTTTCCCGGGCCGGCCCGCCGGCGTCAACCGGCGGTTGAATCAATCAGCGCAAGCCCGCCGCGTAGTCCGCCACCGCCTTGATATCGTCGTCGCTCATGCGCACGGCGATATCGTGCATGGGTTGGCTGTTGGCGCGGTCGCCGCTGCGAAACAGCTTGAGCTGCGCCTCGATATAGGCCGGGAACTGGCCGGACAAGCGAGGATACTGCCCGGGCAGCCCCGCGCCGTTGGCGCTGTGACAGGCCGCGCAAGCCGGCAGGCCGCGATCGGCCGCGCCGGCGCGCCAGAGTTTCTGGCCATGCTCGACGAGCTTTTCATAGCCCGCGGTGGCGGGCTCCTTCAGGGGCTGCTGCGCCAGATACAGGGCGACGTTCTGGATGTCGGCCGGCGTCAGGGCCTGGCTCATGGCCGTCATCGGCGTGGGCGCGCCTTGCGGGCCCTTGCGCACCGGCAGCTTGGCGCCCGGCTGCACCTGGAAGTCGTGCAGCTGCTTGGCCAGATACTCGTGCGGCTGGCCGGCCAGATTGGGATTGGCGGGAATGGTACTGTTGCCGGCCGCCCCATGACAGGACGCACAGGCAATAATGCCTCGCGACGGATCGCCTTGATCGAACAACTGGGCGCCTTTGGCCGCATCGGGCTTGGCGGGGCCTGCGGGCCCTCCGGCAGCAAAACTTATAGTAGTAGTGATGGACAGACCGAGCATCAGCCCGCTTGCAACCACCATCCGGGACAGCACACGCTTCATGTAGACCTCGACGATCGTATGTCGAACTCAGGCAGCGTGCTCATGCACACTGCGCCTGACGCCTGCCCGCGCAGCCGGATGCGGCTTTTTGCCAGCCCCTCGGCCCTCCTCAAGCCTTGGGAGCCGCCCCCCACGCGCGGGGACTACTGTTGCCACTGTTGCAAACCGGCGATTATACAATAGGGTTTGCATTCACCCACCAAGTCGACCCGTGTCCCTTCTACACCGCGCCTCCTTTTTCATTTCGGCAGCCCGCCTCGACCAGCTGCCGCCCGCCGGTGCGCCCGAAGTCGCCTTCGTGGGCCGCTCCAACGCCGGCAAATCCTCGGCCATCAACGTGCTGTGCAACCAGCGCCGCCTGGCCTTCTCCAGCAAGACGCCCGGGCGCACGCGCCTGATCAATATGTTCGGCCTGCCCGATCCGCTCAATCCGGACGAACCCCTGGGCTTTCTCGTGGATCTTCCCGGCTATGGCTATGCCTCGGTGGCGCATCGCGAGAAAGAAAAGTGGGCCGACATTCTCGGCGGCTATCTGCGCGACCGCCCCTCGCTGGCCGGTATCGTGCTGCTCATCGATATCCGCCGTGGCGTCACCGAACTGGACCGCCGCCTTGCCGATTTCATCGCCCCCACCGGACGTCCGGTGCTGGCCTTGCTGACCAAGGCGGACAAGCTGCCTTATGGCCAGCGCGTGCGCGCCGTCTTCGACGTGCGCAAGCAACTGGCCGATATCGGCGCCCTGAACACGGTGCCCTTCTCGGCGACCGAACGCATTGGCCTCGATGATGCCACCGCGCAGATCGAGAACTGGATCTCTCCCAAGGTAGTGCCATGAACCCCCACATCATTTCGCCCGCTTTCCCGGCCTCGCGCCCCCGCCGCCTGCGCCGTGACGACTTCACGCGCCGGCTGGTGCGCGAAAACGCGCTCAGCGTCGATGACCTGATCTACCCGGTCTTCGTGGCCGAAGGCAAGGGCCTGCAGCAGCCCGTGCCCTCGCTGCCGGGCGTCGTGCGCTATTCGCCCGATACCGTGCTCGCCGTGGCCGAACGCTGTGTCAAGCTGGGCATCCCCGTGCTGGCGCTCTTCCCGGTCATCGACCCCGCGCTCAAGACGCCGGACGGCATCGAGGCCACCAATCCCGAGGGCCTGATCCCGCGCGTGGTCGCCGCCCTGAAGTCGCGCTTCCCCGGACTGGGCGTGCTCACCGACGTGGCCCTGGACCCGTACACCAGCCACGGCCAGGACGGCATGATCGATGACGACGGCTATGTGCTCAACGACCCCACGGTGGAAATACTGGTGCGCCAGGCCCTGGTGCAGGCCCAGGCCGGCGTGGACATCGTCGCGCCCAGCGACATGATGGACGGGCGCATCGGCGCCATCCGCCAGGCCCTGGAGCAGGCCGATCACATCCATACCCGCATCATGGCCTATTCGGCCAAGTACGCCAGCGCCTTCTATGGCCCCTTCCGCGACGCCGTGGGCTCGGCCAGCAATCTGGGCAAGTCCAACAAAATGGTCTACCAGATGGATCCCGGCAATATCGACGAGGCCCTGCGCGAAGTGGCCGGCGATCTGGCCGAAGGCGCCGACATGGTCATGGTCAAGCCCGGCATGCCCTATCTGGACGTGCTGCGCCGCGTGAAAGACACCTTCCGCGTGCCGACCTTCGCCTACCAGGTGAGCGGCGAATACGCCATGATCAAGGCCGCGGCCGCCAATGGCTGGCTGGACCACGACAAAGTCATGATGGAAGCCCTGCTGGCCTTCAAGCGCGCGGGCGCCGACGGCATCCTGACCTACTTCGCCATCGACGCGGCGGAAAAACTGCGCGACGCCCGCTGACAGCCGGCCTCAGGCAGCGGCGGGCCTGGCGGGGCGCAAACCCAGCCAGGTCCCCAACAGCACACAGACCAGCCCGGCCAGATGCACGGGGGTGATGCGCTCGTCCAGGAAGACCGCGGCGGCCAGCAGCCCGAAGATGGGCAGCCAGTTCACGAACATCGCCGCCCGGCTCATGCCCAGGCGCGCGATGCCGCGGTTCCACAGCAGATTGCAGGCTCCCGAGGCGATCACCGCCGAAAAGAACACCACGGTCCAGGCCCAGGGATCCGTTGTCCAGGACGCGGCCCGATACGTTGCCGGCGACAATGCCGCGTGGGTGGAAAGCGCCACCGCTCCGGCCAGATAGGTGTACCAAAGAATGGTCAGGGGATCGAGCGCGCGCGAGACGCGCTGGATGACCAGGCCGCCAATGACAAAGACCACCACGGCCAACAGGGCCAATAAATCGCCCAGGCCCGCCTGCGCCAGCCGGCCGCCGCTGCCGGCCACCACCAGTCCCACCCCACCCAGGCCCAGCACGGCCGCCCCGATGCGGGCCGGCGTCAGTTTTTCGCGGTAGCACAGCGCGCCCAGCACGACCGAGAACAAGGGGCTGGTGGCCATGATGAGCGTGGCATTGGCGGCGGAGGTCATGCGCAAGCCCGCCACCAGCGCGATCTGGTGTCCATAGACGACCAGCAAACCCGCCGAGAGCACCCATGCCAGCTGGGCGCGCGTCAGGCGCGGCACCTGCCCGAAACGCAGCAGCATGAAGGACGTCACCGCCGTGAAAGCCACGACGATGCGCACCGCCGCCACGACATAGACATCCATCTGGCCCAGCAGATACTTCACCGCCACCAGGTTCACCCCCCAAGCCGCCATCACGAAGAACAGCTGGACATACACCGGTCCCGGCGGGAGCGGCGTGGCTTGAGTGCTGGAGGTGTTCACGGCGGATGAGGGTATGGCGGACCGAACCGCCATACTACCCCGCGTGCAGGGAGGCGGCGCGCGCCGCCACGGGATTTCCTGCTTACTGTTGTGCTGACGCCGCGGCCTGGTCCAAGGAGGCCGAGAAACGCGCCGCATCCTGGAAACCCACCACGCGCGGCTGCGCCAGCAAACGCCCGCCCGGCGCGAAAAACATGATGCCCGGCGGCCCGAAGAGCTTGAAACGCTTGAGCAGGGCGCGGTCCTCGGCATTGTTCTGGGTCACATCGGCCTGCAGCAGCAGCATGCCGGCCATGCGTTGCGCGACGCCCGGATCGCTAAAGGTAAAGCGCTCCATCTCGCGGCAGGACACGCACCAATCCGCATAGAAATCCAGCATCACCGGCCGCGTGCTCGCCGCCAGGGCGGCATCGAGCTCGGCCAGCGTGCGCACCCGCGTGAACTGCGGATGCGCGCCCGCTGGCGCATTGTCCTGGCGCGCCGCGAGATGGCCCAGCGGCGCCAGCGCATCGCGCCCGCCGCTGGCCGCGCCGACGATCCACACCAGCGCGGCCAGGGCGAGCAGCAGGCCCAGGCCCTTGCCGAACATGCGCGCCGCCCCGGCGCCGGCCGGCAGCGCCTCGAAAGCGCGCAACATGACGGCCGACACCATGGCCAGCAGGGCCCAGCCCAGCATCAGCACCCAACCCGGCAACACCGGTATCAGCATCCACCAGGCAGTGGCCAGGAGCAGCATGCCGAACAGCCGCTTGACGCCATTCATCCAGGCGCCGGTCTTGGGCAACAACGCGCCCGAGGAAGCGCCCACGGCCAAGAGCGGCACGCCCATGCCCCAGGCCATGGCCAGCAGCGCGGCGGCGCCGAGCCACACATCGCCGGTCTGCGAGATATAGAGCAAGGCGCCCGCCAGCGGCGCGGCCACGCAGGGCCCGACGATGAGCGCGGAAATCGCGCCCATCAACAGGGCGCCGGTGTAACGCCCGCCGGGAATGCGATTGGAGCGCGCCGCCAGGCGAGCCTGCCAGGACGCGGGAAGCTGCACCGTATAGGCGTCGAACATCGCCAGCGCCAGCAAGGCCAGCAGGATGGCAAACAGCGTGAGTACCCAGGGCGTCTGCAGCCAGGCGGCCAGGCCCGCGCCGCTCAGGCCGGCGGCCACGCCCAAGGCCGTATAGACCACGGACATACCCAGCACATAGGCCGCGGCCAGGCCCAGCCCGCGCCCGCGCGAGACCGCGGCCTGCCCCTCGCGGCCGATGATGATGGACGACAGGATAGGGATCATGGGCAGCACGCAGGGCGTGAAGGCCAGCAGCAGGCCCAATACGAAGAACACGCCGGCCGTGCCGAGGATGCCCAGGCCGCCGATGGCGCCAGCCAGGCCGACATCGCCCGCGCCCAGCAAGGCGCTCAGGCCGGAGGCCGGCGCGGCAGCGGCCTGGCCCGCGAGCGCCGCGGCCTCCCGCCCCGGCTCGATGGCCGAGACCTTGATCGCATAGCCCGCGCCCTGCGGCGTGAGCGCCACCAGATGCGACATCGGCGGATAGCACAGGCCGGCGTCGGCGCAGCCCTGGCTGGTCACGCGCAGCCGCGCCGGCTGTCCCGCCAAGGCCAGCGGCACGCGGATCAGCACGTCCTGGTGATAGACCTCCATGTCCTTCTCGAAGGTGGGATCGTATTTGATCTCGCCCGTCGGAAAGACGGCGGCGCCGCTGTTGATGGACGTCTCTGGCTGGCTGGCGAGCTCGAAACGCTCGCGGTACATGTAGTAGCCCGGCGCCACCTTGAAACGCAGTTCGAGCAAATCGGCCGCGGGCTGGGCCGCGCTCAACTGGAAGGCCCGCTCGGGCTCCAGGAAATCCGCTTCGCCGGCCGTGGCCCGCGCGCCCGCAACGGCCAGCAGGCACAGCGCCAGCAGCCAGAAAACCCGCCAGATTGCGCTGCGTTTCAGATCCATCGCGACTGCCTGCATAACATCCTCTGCCTATTCAGATCCGGCGTTGCCGGCCTGTTCACGCACCCAGTCCAGATAGGAGGCCAGGCCCCCGATCACGGGAATCACGATGATTTCCGGGACGTCATAGGGATGCAGCCGCGCCAGCGTCTGCACCACGGCCTGATGCATGCCGTAGGTGGTCTTGATCGTGAGCGGAATCTCCTCGGCGCCCTCGACCTCCCCCTTCCACCGATAGACAGACAGCGCCGGCTGTCCAAGGTTCACGCAGGCCGCCAGGCCGTCCTCGACCAGCACATGCGCGATACGCTTAGCCAGCAAGCTGTCCGGAGCATTGCTGAGGATCAGCACAACGTCGTCATCGCGCAACATGCGACCTCCCCATTTGAGACCTGCGCCAAGAAACTCAGGGTATTTTATGGGATTGGCCGCGGATGCCGCTTTTCGCCTGCCGCGGCCCTCAGGAGACAAGGAAATGCCGGACAACTGCCTGTTCTGCCGCATCGCGCGGCATGAACTCCCCGCGCACGCCATCCACGAAGACAGCCGCATCTTCGCCTTCCTGGACATCCATCCGGTCAGGCGCGGCCATGTGCTGATCATTCCGAAGCAGCACTATCCCTATTTCGAAGACATGCCGGCCGACCTGGCCGGCCATATCGTCAACCTGGGCCAGCGCCTGGCCCGCCACATGAAGCGGCTCTACACCGTGGACCGCGTCGGCCTGACCTTCACGGGCATCCATGTGGCCCACGCGCATGCGCACATCGTGCCCATGCATCATCCGCATGACATCACGTCCACGCACTACATCGCGCAGCAAGACCTGACGTTCATCATGCCGCCGCAGGCCAGCAACGAAGCGCTTGCCGAGACCGCGGACACGCTGCGCCAGGCGCTGGGCTGAGCCGGAAAAACAAAAGCGGACCCGGAGGTCCGCTTTTGCCGCTTATGGCGCTGCCTTATTCGGCGGCGCTATCCGCTTCGGAAGCATCCACTTCCGGACGGTCAACCAGCTCCATGAAAGCCATGGGAGCGTTGTCGCCCTGACGGAAGCCCATCTTCAGGACACGGGTGTAGCCGCCGTTGCGGTTCGCGTAGCGCGGACCGATTTCAGCGAACAGCTTGACCACGGCGTCGCGATCGCGCAGACGGGCAAAAGCCAGACGCTTGTTCGCGAGGGTGGGTTCCTTGCCCAGGGTGATGAGGGGTTCGATGACGCGGCGCAGTTCTTTCGCCTTGGGCAGCGTGGTCTTGATCGCTTCGTGAGTGATCAGCGAAACGGCCATGTTGCGGAACATGGCGAGACGATGGCTGCTGGTGCGGTTGAGCTTGCGCAGGCCGTTACCGTGACGCATGGTGATTTCCTTTGAATCTAAAGACAGCGTTTCCGCCGCCGGGTTAGCCGGCTCTTCTATCGGCCCGTTTCAATGGGGCGGGCCGCGGTCCGGTGGACAAATGGCATCCGAAGATGCCGCTAGGGCGGCCATGGACCGTCTGGCCCATGGCTCACCGTATGGCTTACGGGCGCTCGAGGCCCAGCGGGGGCCAGTTCTCGAGCTTCATGCCCAGGGTCAGGCCGCGTGCGGCCAGGACTTCCTTGATTTCGTTGAGCGACTTGCGGCCCAGGTTCGGGGTCTTGAGCAGCTCGTTCTCGGTACGCTGGATCAGGTCGCCGATGTAATAGATGTTCTCGGCCTTCAGGCAGTTGGCCGAACGCACGGTCAGCTCCAGGTCGTCGACCGGACGCAGCAGCACCGGATCGATCTGCGGCGTGCCGCGGACCGGGGCTTCGTACGAGTCGCCGGCGCCTTCCAGGGCGGCAAACACGGAGATCTGGTCCATCAGGATGCGGGCGGACTGGCGCACGGCTTCCTCGGGCGAGATCACGCCGTTGGTTTCGATGTCCAGCACCAGCTTGTCCAGGTCGGTACGCTGTTCGACGCGGGCGCTTTCAACGGCATAGCTCACGCGGCGCACGGGGCTGTAGGAAGCGTCCAGGACGATGCGGCCGATGGTGTGGGTGCGGTCTTCCGACAACGCGCGCACATTGCCCGGCACATAGCCGCGGCCCTTCTCGACC
Source organism: Bordetella pseudohinzii (assembly GCF_000657795.2). Lineage (GTDB taxonomy): Bacteria > Pseudomonadota > Gammaproteobacteria > Burkholderiales > Burkholderiaceae_B > Bordetella > Bordetella pseudohinzii. The sequence continues at coordinate 63,965 of NZ_JHEP02000004.1, read as the reverse complement.
TTGATCTGCATCTCCAGCTTGCCGGCATCGGTCAGGTTGCAGATGGGGTGATCGGGATTGACGATCTCGACGTCATGCGGCAATTCGATGTCGCTGGCCAGCACCTGGCCGGCGCCGTTCTTGCGCAGGATCAGGGTGACTTCGTCGCGGTTGTGCAGCTTGAACACGACGCCCTTCAGGTTCAGCAGGATGTCGACGACATCTTCGCGAACGCCCGGAATGGTCGAGTATTCATGCACGACGCCGGTCATCTGCACTTCGGTCGGCGCGTAGCCGGTCATCGAAGACAGCAGGATGCGGCGCAGGGCGTTGCCCAGCGTGTGGCCGTAGCCGCGCTCGAACGGCTCCATCACGATCTTGGCGTGGTTGGGGCCGACCGGTTCGACTTCGATGGAACGCGGCTTCAGAAAACCTTGAGTGGACATGTACTGGGTTCCTTTTCAATACCCTCGGCTCGTTACACCGATAAGGCTGATGGAAGTAAATGCTGCGGACAGCGGGGTAAAACAGCGGCTTAGAACACCGCAAAGCCCGCCTCGGCCGATAAGGGCCTGGGCGGGCTGGGACGCGCCGTTCGCGGGCGCAAGGCCCGCGATACGATTAACGCGAATACAGTTCGACGACCATGGATTCGTTGACGTCGCGGGCGACATCAGCGCGATCCGGAGCCGACTTGAACGTACCGGCCATCTTGCTGGTATCGACTTCCACCCACTGGGGGATGCCGATGCTCGAAGCCAGATCCAGCGATTCGCGGATGCGGGCTTGCTTCTTGGCGCTTTCGCGCACCGTGATGACGTCGCCAGCCTTGACCAGCATCGAAGCGATATCGGCGGTGTGGCCGTTCAGTTCGATGGCGCGGTGGCTCACCAGTTGGCGGGCTTCGGCGCGGGTCGAACCGAAACCCATGCGGTAGACGACGTTGTCCAGACGCGATTCGAGCAGCTGGATCAGCGTTTCGCCGGTGTTGCCACGACGGCGCTCGGCTTCGGCGAAGTACTTGCGGAATTGCTTTTCCAGCACGCCGTACATGCGCTTGAGCTTTTGCTTTTCACGCAGCTGCAGACCGTAGTCAGAGGTGCGGGCGCCCGAAGTGCGGCCATGCTGGCCAGGCTTGGAATCCAGCTTGCACTTGGAATCCAGCGAGCGGCGGGCGCTCTTCAGGAACAGATCGGTGCCCTCGCGGCGCGAGAGTTTGCACTTGGGACCAGTATAACGAGCCATGAAGGTTCCCCTTAGATACGACGACGCTTCGGCGGACGGCAGCCGTTATGCGGGATGGGCGTGATATCGGCAATGCTCGAGATCTTGATACCCAGCGCATTCAGGGCGCGCACGGACGATTCGCGGCCAGGACCAGGACCCTTGATGCGGACTTCGAGGGTCTTGATGCCGTATTCCATCGCCACGCGGCCGGCCGTTTCGGCGGCGACCTGAGCGGCGAACGGGGTCGATTTGCGCGAGCCCTTGAAGCCGGCACCACCCGAAGTCGCCCAGGACAGGGCATTGCCTTGGCGATCGGTGATGGTGATGATGGTGTTGTTGAACGATGCGTGAACGTGCGCGATGCCGTCCGAGACGTTCTTCTTGACCTTTTTGCGCACGCGCGAAGCGCCGCTGGTGGAAGCTTTCGCCATAATCTAAATCCTCGATTATTTCTTCAGGGACGCAGCAGCACGACGCGGGCCCTTGCGGGTGCGGGCGTTGGTGCGAGTGCGCTGGCCGCGCACGGGCAGACCGCGCTTATGACGCATACCGCGGTAGGTTCCCAGGTCGATCAAACGCTTGATCGAGAGCTGTACTTCACGACGCAGGTCACCCTCGACAGTGAACACACCCAGGTGTTCACGGATGCGTTCCAACTCAGCGTCGGTCAGATCTTTGACCTTTTTGGTAACGGGCACACCAGCAGCTTCGCAGATCTTGCGGGCGCGCGTACGACCGATGCCAAAAATGGCGGTCAGGCCGATCTCGGCGTGCTGTTGCGGCGGAATGTTAATGCCAGCAATACGGGCCATGACTGTTCCTTGATTTAATCCGTTGCGTACCGCTAACCGGGGTTAGCCTTGACGCTGCTTGTGACGCGGGTCGGTGCAGATGACACGCACGACGCCGTGACGTTTGATAACTTTGCAGTTGCGGCAGATCCGCTTAACCGATGCCATTACTTTCATGGTTGACTCCTAATTTTCCGTAACCCGGTTCCGCATCATTTGGAGCGGAAGACTATTCTTGCTCGCGTCAGATCATAGGGCGTGAGCTCCACTGTGACCTTGTCGCCGGGCAGAATCCGGATGTAATGCATGCGCATCTTGCCGGAAATATGGCCCAACACCACGTGGCCGTTTTCGAGCTTGACGCGAAAAGTCGCGTTGGGGAGGTTCTCAAGAACCTCACCTTGCATCTGGATGACGTCGTCCTTTGACATACTCTTTGCTTACCGCATGGGCAAACCCGTACCCTTGAAGTTGGCCTTCTTGAGCAGCGAGTCGTATTGGTGCGACATCATGTAGGCCTGAACTTGCGCCATGAAATCCATCGTCACCACAACAATGATCAATAGGGACGTTCCACCAAAGTAGAACGGTACGTTCCAACGCATCACCAAGAATTCCGGCAGCAAGCACACGAGCGTGATGTAGAGGGCACCAGCCAGCGTGAGACGCATCAGAATCTTGTCGATGTAACGCGCGGTTTGCTCACCGGGACGAATGCCCGGGACGAACGCACCGCTCTTCTTCAGGTTATCCGCCGTTTCGCGGCTGTTGAACACCAGAGCCGTGTAGAAAAAGCAGAAGAAGATGATCGCGACCGAATACAGCGTGATGTAGAGCGGTTGACGAGGTTCAAGCGCGGCAGCCAGGTCACGCAGCCAGACCATACGGTCACCACTGGAGAACCAGCTGGTGATCGTGGCCGGGAACAGAATGATCGACGACGCGAAGATCGGCGGAATCACCCCGGCCATGTTCAGCTTGAGCGGCAGATGCGAGCTCTGTCCGCCGTAGACCTTGTTGCCCACTTGGCGCTTGGCATAGTTGACCGTGATCTTGCGCTGCCCGCGTTCGACGAACACGACGAACGCCGTCACCAGTATCACCAGGGCGATGATGAACAGGGCGGACACCACCGACATCGAGTTGGTGCGCACCAGGTCCAGCAGCCCGGCCAAGGCCGTGGGCAAGCCCGCGACGATACCAGCGAAGATCAGGATCGAAATACCATTGCCCAGACCACGTTCGGTAATCTGTTCACCCAGCCACATGACAAACATGGTGCCGGTGACCAGCGTCACCACCGTGGTGAAGCGGAACAACATGCCCGGATCGACAACGAGCCCGGGTTGCGACTCCAACGCCACCGAAATGCCCACAGCCTGCACCAGCGCCAGCACGACCGTGCCGTAGCGGGTGTATTGGGTGATCTTGCGCCGGCCGGCCTCGCCCTCTTTCTTGAGCGCTTCCAGCGACGGCACCACCACCGACATCAACTGCATGATGATGGATGCCGAAATGTACGGCATGATCCCCAGGGCAAAGATCGAAAAGCGCGAAAGCGCACCGCCCGAGAACATGTTGAACAGGCCCAGGATCCCGCCCTGGTTCTGGCGGAACAAGTCCGCCAGCGCGTCCGGATTGATGCCCGGAACAGGGATGTGAGTACCGAGACGGTAAACCACGAGGGCGAGGACCAGGAACACGAGACGGCGCTTCAGATCGCCGTATCGCGTACCGGTCTTGCCCAGTGCCTGCGCTTTAGCCACGCGTCACCTCGCGATCAAGCAAGCGAGCCGCCCGCGGCCTCGACGGCGGCGCGAGCGCCAGCCGTCGCAGTGATGCCACGCAGCACCACTTTGCGCGAGAGTTCACCCGACTTGATGACCTTGGCATAACGCACGCCCTGGCCAACCACGCCCGCGGCCTTCAGGGCCTGGACGTCGATTTCCTCGACGTCGAGACGCTGCAGGTCCGACAGACGGACTTCGGCGTACAGATGCTGGCCGAGCGGGGTGAAACCACGCTTGGGCAGGCGACGCTGCAGCGGCATCTGGCCGCCTTCGAAGCCAACCTTGTGGAAACCGCCCGAACGCGACTTCTGACCCTTGTGACCACGGCCGGCGGTCTTACCCAGGCCGGAACCGATGCCACGGCCGACGCGGCGCTTGGCGTGCTTAGCGCCCTCAGCGGGCTTCAGCGTATTGAGTTGAATATCCGACATCGTAATTCCTTAGGCTTCCGACACGGAGACGAGATAATCCACCTTGCGGATCATCCCGCGCACTTCCGGCGTGTCGAGCAGCACGCGGCTGCTGTTGAGACCGCGCAGACCCAGGCCGCGAACCGTGTCGCGGTGGGATTGCTTGGTACCGATCACCGAGCGTACGAGCGTAACTTTGATCTGCTTCTGAGCCATGATTTACCCCAGGATCTCTTCGACGGTCTTGCCGCGCTTGGCAGCAACTTCCGACGGGGTCAGGGAATTGCGCAGGCCGTTCAACGTGGCGCGAACCATGTTGTACGGGTTGCTCGAGCCAAGACTCTTGGCCACGACGTTGCGCACGCCCATCACTTCGAAAATGGCGCGCATCGGGCCGCCGGCGATCACGCCGGTACCTTCAGCGGCCGGCGAGATCAGCACCGTCGAGGCGCCGTGCTTGCCCACCACGGTGTGGTACAGCGTGCCGTTCTTCAGGGCCACCTTGAACATGCCGCGGCGGGCCTGTTCCATCGCCTTCTGGACCGACACCGGCACTTCACGCGCCTTGCCCTTGCCCATGCCGATACGGCCATCGCCATCGCCCACCACGGTCAGCGCGGCAAAGCTCATGGTGCGACCACCCTTGACCACTTTGCTCACGCGGTTGACCGCGATCATCTTTTCGCGCAGACCGTCGTCGTTCTCTTTTTCCGCGGCGTTCTTGCCTTGTACTTTAGCCATTTGACTGATCCTCGCTTAGAACTTCAGGCCGGCTTCACGCGCGGCATCGGCCAGCGCCTTGACGCGGCCATGGTAACGAAAGCCCGAGCGATCGAAGGCAACCAGTTCGATACCGGCGGCCTTGGCCTTTTCGGCCACACGCTTGCCGATCAGCGCGGCAGCGGCGGTGTTGCCACCGGCGCCGGACTGGCCAGCCAGCTGCGAGCGCACTTCGGCCTCGAGCGTCGAGGCGCTGACGACCACACGATCGCCTTCCGGCGAAATGATGTTGGCGTAGATGTGCAGGTTCGAGCGGAAGACCGACAGGCGATGAACGCCCAGCTGCGTAATCTTCCGGCGGGTCGGAACCGCACGACGCAAACGGGTAACTTTTTTGTCCATGATTCGTCCTTGTCGCCTTTACTTCTTCTTGGTCTCTTTGATGACGACGCGCTCATCGGCGTAACGCACGCCCTTGCCCTTGTAGGGCTCGGGTTCGCGATAAGCACGAAGTTCCGCGGCCACCTGACCGACGACTTGCTTGTTGGCGCCCTTGATGACGATTTCCGTCTGGGTCGGGCACTCGGCCTTAACACCGGCGGGCAGCTTGTGCAGGATGTCGTGCGAAAAGCCCAGCTGCAGCTTGACGGCGTCGCCCTGCACGGAGGCACGGTAACCCACGCCGACCAGCGTCAGCTTGCGCTCGAAACCCTTGCTCACACCGGTCACCATGTTGGCGACCAGCGCGCGCACGGTGCCCGACATGGCGTTGGCGTGACGCGAGTCGTTGGCGACGGCGAAGGTCAGCTTGCCGGCGTCCTCAACCACGTTGACGTCGCCCGTCAGCGCCTGCACCAAGGTGCCCAGCGGGCCCTTGACGGTGATCTGATCCTGCTGGATGTTGGCTTCAACACCCTTGGGCAGTTCGACCGGATACTTAGCGATACGTGACATTCGAGTCTCCTTAGGCCACGTAGCAAAGCACTTCGCCGCCCACGCCGTTGGCGCGAGCCTTGCGGTCGGTCATCACGCCGCGCGAGGTCGAAACGATAGCCACGCCCAGGCCGTTCATGACCTGAGGAATGTTGCTGCGGCCCTTGTAGATACGCAGACCGGGGCGCGAGACACGTTCGATGCGCTCGATGACCGGGCGGCCGGCGTAGTACTTCAGGGTGATTTCCAGCTCAGGCTTGGCCTGGCTGCCCTTGATTTCAAAACCGTCGATATAGCCTTCGTCCTTCAGCACGGTGGCGATAGCCACTTTCAGCTTCGAGGAGGGCATGTTCACCGTAGTCTTGTCAACTTGCTGCGCATTGCGAATGCGGGTCAGCATATCGGCGATGGGATCGCTCATGCTCATATTCGTTCTCCTACCAGCTGGCCTTGGTCATGCCGGGCACTTCGCCCTTCATGGCCATTTCACGCAGTTTGTGACGGGTCAGGCCGAACTTGCGGAACACGCCGCGCGGACGACCGGTCACCACGCAGCGATTGCGTTGGCGCGTCGGGTTGGCATTGCGCGGCAGTTGCTGAAGCTTCAGCCGAGCTTGGTAACGTTCTTCGTCGGTCTTCGACTGGTCGTCGATGATCGCTTTCAATTCGGCACGGCGAGCGGCGAACTTGTCAGCCAGCTTGGCGCGCTTGATGTCGCGATTGATGAGGGAGAGTTTAGCCACGTCATCAGCCCCTTAGTTGCGGAACGGGAAGCTGAAGGCGGTCAGGAGCGCCTTGGCTTCTTCGTCGGTCTTGGCGGTGGTGGTGATGCTGATGTTCAGCCCACGCAGCGCGTCGATCTTGTCGTACTCGATTTCGGGGAAAATGATCTGCTCTTTCACCCCGATGTTGTAGTTGCCACGGCCGTCGAAAGCACGACCCGAGATGCCGCGGAAGTCACGCACGCGCGGCAGCGCGACCGCAACCAGGCGATCCAGGAATTCGTACATGCGCTGGCCGCGCAGCGTGACCATGCAACCGATCGGGTAGTTTTCACGGATCTTGAAACCCGCGATAGCTTTGCGCGTCTTGGTGATGACGGGCTTTTGACCGGCGATCTTGGTCAGGTCCGAGACGGCATGCTCGATGACCTTCTTGTCCGCCACGGCTTCCGAGACACCCATGTTCAGGGTGATCTTGGTGATGCGGGGGACTTCCATCACGCTTTTGTAGCCAAACTTGGCCTGCAGGTCGGCAGCGACCTTGCTCTTGTAGAAATCTTGCAAACGAGACATGTCTTTCGCCCCTTACGCCTTGGCGCCGACGACGGCACCATTGGAACGGAACACACGAACCTTGCGGCCGTCCTCTTCCTTGATACCCACGCGATCGGCCTTGCCGGTGGCGGGGTTGAAGAGCGCCACGTTCGAGATATGGATCGGGAGCGTCTTTTCGACGATGCCGCCGGGGTTGTTGGCCATGGGGTTGGCCTTCATGTGCTTCTTCACGACGTTCACGCCTTCGACCAGCACGTGGTCGGCGTCAACGCGGGCCAGCACAACGCCGCGACGCTTCTTGTCGCGGCCGGTCAGAACGATGACTTCGTCGCCTTTACGGATGTTGTTCATCGTGGGCTCCTTACAGCACTTCCGGGGCCAGCGACACGATCTTCATGAACTTCTCGGTACGCAGTTCGCGCGTAACGGGTCCGAAGATGCGGGTGCCGATGGGCTCCAGCTTGGCATTGAGCAACACGGCGGCATTGCCACCGAAACGAATCAGCGAACCGTCTTTGCGGCGCACGCCCTTGGCGGTACGAACCACCACAGCGTTGTAGATTTCGCCTTTCTTGACGCGCCCGCGCGGGGCCGCATCTTTGACGCTCACCTTGATGATGTCGCCGATACCGGCATAGCGGCGCTTGGAGCCACCGAGCACCTTGATGCACATGACAGCACGCGCACCAGTGTTATCGGCCACGTCCAGCGTGGTCTGCATTTGGATCATGATTTTTCCTGTTCCAACTTAACTGAAAACACGTCCTTCCCGGTTGGATAGGCCCGCATTTCCTGCCAGTTTTGGTCCCGTCAGGTCCGCGCCGCCTGCTGGCGGCAACGACCCTGGGTTGAAATCCTGCTGGGGATTTCCCGCAAGTCAGTCAAACCGGCGCCAAGCCTATCTTTCCCCCGGGACTAATCCCTGGGATCCGTTTTGCGCGGCGCAACCTTAAGATCGCACTGCGGCTATGGCCTGGGCCAACCCAACTAACAATTTGGGAAAGCTGTTTATTCTATCCCAGCCCGCGAGGTAAAGCAAGCCGCTTTTGGGCGAAAAAACAAGGGCTTGTCCTTGCCGCGCAACATTCTGCACGCGCCTTAACCGGCCCCGTTTTTGTCGTAATAGGCTTTTTCCCAGGCATCGTGGTTGGCTTTGCCGCGCCGGATCTCATCGCTCATGGGCGCGGCGGCCAGCACCAGGCGGTTGAGCCAACGCACCGGCGCCCGGCACGGGCGCTCGAAATCCACGAAGAGGACGGCGCGCAGGCCTTGGGTGTCGTTATGCACCTGGTGGGGGTAGAGATCGTCAAAAATGACCGCCTCGCCCTCGCGCCAGGCGTAGCGCTGGCCGTCGACCTCGATCCAGCACTGTTCGCGCGGCTCGGGCACCCGCAGGCCCAGGTGCAGGCGCAGCACGCCGTTATACGGCCCTTTGTGCAGCGGGATGCGCTTGCCGGCCTCCAGGATGGAGAAAAAAGCGGTACGGACCCCGGGTATGCCCCGCAGCGCGCGGGCCGTGGCCGGGCAGCGCGCCAGGTTGCGCTCCGAGCGCATGCCATAGCCCATGAAGACAAAGGTCTTCCATTGGTCATCGCCGGTGATCATGCCCACATCAGGCGATATTTCGTGAAAGGCCGGCAAGCGGTCGCGCTCGGCGAGCAGTTGTTCCAGCTCGGCGCGGATGGCCGGCGTCTGCGCCTCCAGGGCCGGCACCCAGGGAAACAGGCGATTCTCGAAGATGGGCTGGTCCCCGACCTTGGAGGCCCGGGCGATCCTGACATGGAGCCAATCGATGAAACGAAAGAGGATTTTCGAAAACAGGCTTTGCTTGGTCTCGGTGGCTGGCTGCACGGTCTGAGGTCGGCTGGCAAAGTGGGTTTGACCGATCGTCCGGCTCTGGCCGGAGCCGGCAGTGATGGGCCCAAACGCGCTGGATTTCCGTATTAGTAGGGAACGATCATACCGAATCAGCCCCCCGCCGCGTCTACGGGCTATCCCCGCCCTCCGCGCATTGGATCCCCCTCTTGTGTCCGGAGTGGCCCCTCCCCACGGAACCAAGCTGGTTTAGACTGGCGCCACACCGGGCGCGGCACGCGCCTCGCGCTTCACCCCAATCCCCTCCTCCCCAAGGAAAGACAGGCATGTACGAACAGTTGGCTTTGTATATCGATGGTGAATTTCTGAGCGGCGACGGCCGCAAGACCCAGGATGTGGTCAATCCGGCCACGCGCGAAGTGCTGGGCCAGCTGCCCCATGCCACCCAGACCGATCTGGACCGCGCCCTCGAAGCGGCCGCCCGCGCATTTGAAACCTGGAAGCGCACCTCGCCAATGGAGCGCTCGGCCATCCTGCGCAAGGTGGGCGCGCTGTCGCGCGAGCAGGCCAAGGAAATCGGCCGCAATATGACGCTGGACCAGGGCAAGCCCCTGGCCGAGGCCATCGGCGAAGTGACCAGCTGCTCCGAGCATGCCGACTGGCACGCCGAAGAATGCCGCCGCATCTATGGCCGCGTCGTGCCGCCGCGCAATCCCGACGCCCGCCAGTTGGTGGTGCGCGAACCCATCGGGGTGTGCGCCGCCTTCACGCCCTGGAACTTCCCGTACAACCAGGCCATCCGCAAGATCTGCGCGGCGCTGGGCGCCGGCTGCACCATGGTGCTCAAGGGCCCCGAGGACTCGCCCAGCGCGGTGATGGCCATTGCCCGGCTCTTTCATGAGGCCGGGCTGCCCAAGGGCTGCCTGAATATCGTGTGGGGCGAGCCGGCCCGGATTTCCGACTACCTCATCCGCTCGCCCATTGTGCGCAAGGTGTCCTTCACCGGTTCGGTGCCGGTGGGCAAGCAGCTGGCCGCCCTGGCCGGCGCCCACATGAAGCGCGTCACCATGGAACTGGGCGGCCATTCGCCGGTGCTGGTTTTCGATGACGCCAACGTCAATCGCGCCGCCGAGATGCTGGCCCGCTTCAAGGTCCGCAACGCCGGCCAGGTCTGCGTGTCGCCCACCCGCTTCTATGTCCAGGAAGGCGCCTACGAATCCTTCCTGGCGCGCTTTACCGAGGTGCTGGCCGGCATCAAGGTGGGCAACGGCCTGGAAGCCGGCGTTGAAATGGGCCCGCTTGCCCATGAGCGCCGCGTTCCCGCCATGAAGCAATTCGTCGATGATGCCCGCAAGCATGGCGCCAAGGTCGTGCTGGGCGGCGAAGCGCCTTCGGACAAGGGTTATTTCTTCAGCCCCACGGTCGTGACCGATATCCCGGACCACGCCATGCTGATGACCGAAGAGCCCTTCGGCCCCCTGGCCCCGGTGGTGCGCTTCAAGGATACCGACGAGGTCATCAAGCGCGCCAACAGCCTGCCCTTCGGCCTGTCCTCGTATGTGTTCACGGAGTCGCTGAAGACCGCCACCAAGGTGTCCAATGCGCTGGAAGCCGGCATGGTCAACATCAACCATTTCGGCAGCGCCCTGGCCGAGACCCCGTTTGGCGGGATCAAGGACAGCGGCATCGGCAGCGAAGGCGGCCTGGAGACCTTTGACGGCTACCTCGTCACCAAGTACATCACCCAGATCTGAGCCGCGGCCCGGGCACGGCGGGCGGGCCGAGACAATCAGCCGCGCCCGCCCGCCGCGCGGTACTCGCGCGCCGTCACGCCGAAACGCTGGCGGAACGCGCGGCTGAAATGCGAAGGATGGGCAAAGCCGCTTTGATAGGCCAGTTCGGCAATCGAGCGATGGGCGTTGGCCGGATCCCGCAGCAGGCGCTGGCAATGCGCCAGGCGCAGCGCATAAAGCTGCGATTCCACCCCCAGGCCCGCGGCCTGGAACACCCGGTGCAGATAGCTGGCCGAAAGCCCGCAGGCCTGGGCAACCCGGGCCGGGGTCAATGCGGTGTCCGACAGATGGCGGCGCATATAGGCCAGGGCCCGTTCGCGATGCGCCAGGGTCACGCTGCTGTCGTTCTCCGAGGCTTGGGCGGCCTGCGATTGCACCAGGAAGAGCACGATGAGATCGATCAGGTGCTCGCCCAGGACGCCCACTTCGGCATCGCTCCAGGCGGCCATGCCGCCCAGCAGATGGTCCAGATAGCTTTTGAGCAGCTGCCCGCCGGGCGCGCCGCCATCGACGCGCAGCTTGTAGAAGGACTCCAGCCGCGCGGCGCGCTGGGCCAGCGCCGAGCGCGGAAAAGAGATGCTCAGGCTGCGATAGCCGCCCTGGCCCAGCGCCACGGCCTGATAGGGCGCGCTCTGGTTCATGAGATAGACACAGCCGGGCTCGACTTCGAAATGCCTGCCCGATTGGGTGACGGCCAGGGGGCCGGCCAGCGGCATGCCAAAAGTGTAGAACTCTTCGTCCAGCTGCGAGACGTTGCCGCGCGTGCGCTCCAGTTTCTGCCCCTGGTAGTGCAGGTCATTGAATTGCAGATTGGCCCGGCGCGCGTAGCGCAGGCTGCCGGCGAAGGAGCCGGCCCCCTGGCCGGCATGGACCTCGAAGGGGCCGAAGGCATGCGCGAGCGCATCGCGCCAGCTGTCCAGCTGCCGGCGCGCCTCAACCTGCGTCGTGGCGAATCGCGTATCAACCATGGTGTCTGCCTCCAGGCACGCCCGGGATTTGACTGAGCGTCCACATTCTCTTGACTGTGCCTCTTTGCGGGCCGCGGCGCATTGTCCGGGCCGCGCCGACAAGTCTATATTCGGGCCCAATAGAGAACAACCTGGGAAATCCGGGAGGAGACATGGCGGTAAACCAGCCGGCCTCGCGCTATCTGGGCGCGCAGGGCCGCGAACTGCATTACGTCGAATGGGGACAGCCCGAATCGCCCGCCATCGTCCTGTGGCATGGCCTGGCGCGCACCGGCCGCGACTTTGACGACCTGGCCCGGGCCTTGAGCGCCGATTGGCGCGTCATTTGCCCCGACACCCTGGGCCGCGGCCTGTCGCAATGGAGCCCCGCGCCGCGCCAGGAATACCAGCTGTCTTTCTATGTCCGCCTGGCCGAGGACCTGCTCGATGGCCTGGGCATCGGCCGCGCCGCCTGGGTGGGAACCTCGATGGGCGGCGCCATCGGCATGCTGGCCGCCGCCACGCGCCTGCGCGACCGCCTCACTCAGCTGGTGATCAACGACATCGGGCCCACCCTGCCGCGTCCGGCCATGATGCGCATCCAGGCCTATACGGGCAAGCCGCCGGCCTTCGACACGGTGACGGCGCTGGAGGACTGGCTGCGCGGCGCCTACAAGCCCTATGGCTGGCAGAGCGACGAGCAATGGCGCCGCATGACCGAAACCTCGGTGCGGCGCCTGCCCGATGGCCGCGTCACCCTGCACTACGACCCGGCCATCGTCGGCCAGTTCGAGCACCATCCCGACGATTATGAGCGCTGGGCCGAATACGACAGCATCCGGCAGCCGCTGCTGCTGCTGCGCGGCGAGCAATCCGACCTGCTGCTCGAAGACACCGCCCAGGCCATGACCGAACGCGGGCCGCGCGCGCGCCTGCTGACGTTTGCCGGCTGCGGCCACGCCCCCAGCCTGAACATCCCCGCGCAGATCGAACCCATACGCCAATTCCTGGCCCAGCATGGGGCCCAAGGAGAATCCGCATGAAACGCATCCTGGCAGCCGCCCTGACAAGCTTCGCCCTTGCCGCCCCCGCCCTCGCCGCCGACCTGGTGGTGGCGCATGTCTATGACAAGACCGGTCCCTTGGAAGCCTATGCCAAGCAGACGCACAATGGCCTGATGATGGGTCTGGAATACGCCACCCAGGGCAGCATGACGGTGGCCGGCCGCAAGATCCGCGTGATCGAGAAGGACAACCAAGGCAAGCCGGATGTCGCGCGCGCGCAGCTGGCTTCGGCCTATGCCGATGACAACGCCGACCTGGCCGTGGGACCGACCTCCTCGGGCGTGGCGCTGGCCATGCTGCCGATCGCCGAAGAGTACGAAAAAATCCTGCTCGTGGAGCCGGCCGTGGCCGACTCCATCACCGGCGAAAAATGGAACCGCTATATCTTCCGCACGGGCCGCAACTCTTCCCAGGACGCCATCGCCAACGCGGTGGCCTTCGACCAGGAAGGCACATCCATCGGCATGCTGGCCCAGGACTACGCCTTCGGGCGCGACGGCGTGCGCGCCTTCAAGGGCGCGCTCAAGCATGCCAAGATCGTGCATGAAGAATACCTGCCGGCCAACGCCACGGATTTCACCGGCGGCGCGCAGCGCCTGTTCGATGCGCTCAAGGACAAGCCGGGCCGCAAGATCATCTTCATCCTCTGGGCCGGCGCGGGCAATCCCTTCAAGATCGCCGATCTCGATCCCAAGCGCTATGGGATCGAGATCGCCACTGGCGGCAACACCCTGGCCGCCATGACGCCGCTGAAGAACCTGGCCGGCATGGAGGGCGCCACCTACTATTACTACGGCATACCCAAGAACCCCATCAATGACTGGCTGGTCGCCGAACACCAGAAACGCTTTGGCCAACCGCCCGATTTCTTCACCGCCGGCGGCATGTCGGCCGGCATCGCCATCGTCGAGGCCTTGAAGAAAACCCAGGGCAATTCGGCCACCGACACGCTCATCAAGGCCATGGAAGGCATGAGCTTCGACACGCCCAAGGGCAAGATGAGCTTCCGCCCGCAGGATCACCAAGCCATGCAGTCGATGTACCACTTCCGCATCAAGAACGATCCGGCCGTGCCCTGGGCCGTGCAGGATCTGGTGCGCGAAATCACACCCGATCAGATGGATGTGCCCATCCTCAACAAGCGCTGACGGCATGCTGGAGACTTGTTCGCTCACCATCCGGTTCGGCGGCCATACGGCCGTCGAGGACGTCAGCGCGCGCTATGCGCCGGGCACGCTCACGGCCATCGTCGGCCCCAACGGCGCCGGCAAGACCACTTACTTCAACCTCATATCGGGGCAGTTGCGCGCCAGCGCGGGATCCGTGCGGCTGGGCGGGCGGGACCTGACCCGCCTGGGCGTGGCCGCGCGCCTGCATGCGGGCCTGGGCCGCGCCTTCCAGCTGACCCAGCTGTTCCCGCGGCTGTCTGTCCATGAGAACGTAAGGCTGGCCCTGCAATCCCGCTCGCAAGGGCCCCGGCGGCTCCGCCTTTGGCGCTGCTGGCAGGATGACCGGGCGCTGATCGAGCGCGCCGACACGCTGCTGGCGCGCGCCCGGCTCGAACACCGGCGCGACCAGGCCGCCGCCGACCTGCCGCATGGCGACCAGCGCAAGCTAGAAATCGCCATGCTGGTGGCGCTGGACCCGGTGGTCTTCATGTTCGACGAACCCACCGCCGGCATGAGCGTGGACGAAGTGCCGGTCGTGCTTGACCTGATACGCGAGCTCAAGCGCGATCCCGAAAAGATCATCATGCTGGTCGAACACAAGATGGACGTCGTGCGCGAGCTTGCCGACCGCATCGTCGTGCTGCACAACGGCCGCCTCATGGCCGACGGCCCGCCGGCGGAGGTCATCGCTTCGCCGCTGGTGCAGCAGGCCTATCTGGGAACGGGAAGCGCCTCATGACGACGCCGCTGCTGCGACTGCGCGATGTGCACACGCATATCGGCGCCTATCACATCCTGCATGGCGTGGACCTGGATGTCCCCGAGGGCGCCGTCACCATGCTGCTGGGCCGCAATGGCGCCGGCAAGACGACGACACTGCGCACCATCATGGGCTTGTGGCGGGCCTCGCAGGGCGCGCTGGATTTCGCGGGCAGCCCGGTCAAGGCCCTGCCGGCCGACATGGCGCGCCGCGGCATCGCCTATGTGCCCGAAAACATGGGCATCTTCGCGGGGCTGTCGGTCAAGGAAAACCTCCTGCTGGCCGCCCGCCAGGCGCGTCACGCCAGGGACCTGGACAGCACCCGGCTGGAATGGATATTCGGATTCTTTCCAGCCCTGCGCAAGTTCTGGCTTTACCCGGCCGGCAACCTGTCCGGCGGCCAAAAACAGATGCTGGCCGTGGCGCGCGCCATCATCGAGCCCAGGCGGCTGCTTATCGTCGATGAGCCCAGCAAGGGCCTGGCGCCGGCCATCGTGCAGAACATGATCGCCGCCTTTGTCGAACTCAAGCGCGGCGGCACGACCATATTGCTGGTCGAACAGAATTTCGGCTTCGCCCGCCAGCTGGGCGACCACGTCGCCGTCATGGACGACGGACGTGTCGTGCACGCCGGCGGCATGGCCGAGCTGGCCGACGACGACGCCCTGCAACAACGCCTGCTGGGCCTGTCCCTGGGGAGTCACCAATGAATGCCGCGCTTTCCGCCGCCGACGCCAGCCTGCCTGCCGCGCGCCGCGATTATCTGCCTGTCCTGCTGGTAGTGGGCCTGGCCCTGCTGGCCCTGCCCCTGGTGGGCTCCTGGTCGACCTGGCTCACGCTCACCGTGGCCGGCCTGGCCATGGGCATGATCATCTTCATCGTCGCCTCCGGCATGACCCTGGTCTTCGGCCTGATGGACGTGCTCAATTTCGGCCACGGCCTGTTCATTGCCATCGGCGCCTATATGGCGACCACGGTGCTGTCGCTGATGGGCGGCTGGACAAACAACCCCAGCCTGCTGGCCAACCTGGGCGCCATCCTGCCGGCCATGATCGTCGGCATGCTGGTGGCCGGCGCGATAGGCGCGGTGTTCGAGCGCGTGATCGTGCGCCCGGTGTATGGACAGCATCTGAAGCAGATCCTCATCACCATGGGCGGCATGATCATCGGCGAGGAGCTCATAAAAATGATCTGGGGTCCGCAGACCATCGCGCTCGCCCTGCCCGAGGCCTTGCGCGGCGCCCTGCTTGTGGGCGATGCCGCCATCGAGAAATTCCGCCTGCTGGCCTTGGTGGTCGGCCTCATCGTGCTGGGCCTGCTGCTCTGGGTGCTCAACCGCAGCAAGCTCGGACTGCTGATACGCGCCGGCGTGGAAGACCGCGAAATGGTCGAAAGCCTGGGCTACCGCATCCGGCATCTCTTCGTGGCCGTGTTTGTCGCCGGCTCCATGCTGGCCGGACTGGGCGGCGTGCTCTGGGGCCTGTACCAGCAATCCGTGGTGCCTCAGCTCGGCGCCCAGGTCAATGTGCTGATCTTCATCGTCATCATGATAGGCGGCCTGGGATCGACGGCCGGCTGTCTCATCGGCGCGCTGCTTGTCGGCCTGATGGCCAACTACACCGGCTTCCTGCTGCCCAAGGCCGCCCTCTTCTCCAATATCGCCCTGATGGTCGCCGTCCTGCTGTGGCGGCCGCAAGGCGTCTATCCTGTCGCGCAACCGCGCTAGCGCCATGTCATTGCTCTCCGGCGACCCGCCCCGCAGCCGGCTCCTGGCCCTGCTGCTCGTCCTCATCCTGCTGCTGCTGGCCGCGGCGCCCTTTGCCTTTCCGGGCCCGCGCGCCCTGGCCGTGGCGGCCAAGATCCTGATCTTCATCGTGCTGGTCGCCAGCTACGACCTGCTGCTGGGCTATACCGGCATCGTCAGTTTCGCGCATACGATGTTCTTCGGCATCGGCGCCTACGGCGTGGCCATCGCCAGCACGCGCATGGAGCCGGGCTGGACGGCGGTCGGCGCCGGGCTGCTCTGCGCCCTGGCTGTCTCCCTGCTGTTCGCCCTGGTGATCGGCCTGGCCAGCCTGCGGGTAAGGGCCATCTTCTACGCCATGATCACCTTGGCCGTCGCCGCGGCCTTCCAGACGCTCAGCTCGCAGCTGTCCTGGCTGACCGGCGGCGAGGATGGCCTGAACTTCAAGGTGCCGCAGATGCTGCGTCCGGCCTACAAGGCCTACGCCCAGCCCGTGCTGGGCCTGAACATCGACGGGCGCATCATCACCTACTACCTGATTTTCCTGGCCGCGCTGCTGCTCTTTCTGCTGTTGCTGCGCATCGTCAATTCTCCCTTTGGACGGGTGCTGCAGGCCATTCGGGAAAATGCCTTCCGCGCCGAAGCCATCGGCTATCACACCGTGGTCTATCGCAGCGCCTCCAACGTCCTGGCGGCGCTCTTTGCCACCGTGGCCGGCGCGCTGTACGCGCTCTGGCTGCGCTACAACGGCCCGGACACCACGCTGTCCTTCGAGATCATGCTCAACATCCTGCTGATGCTGGTCATCGGCGGCATGGGCACGATGTATGGCGCGGTGTTGGGCGCGACCCTGTTCGTCTTTGCGCAGAGCTATCTGCAGGACGGCCTGCATGTGCTGCACGAAGCCGTCTCGGCCGCCGGCCTCATCGCGCCGCTGTTCGAGCCCGATCGCTGGCTGCTATGGCTGGGCGTGCTCTTCGTGCTGTCGGTGTATTACTTCCCTGGCGGGATCGCGGGCAAGCTGCGGCGCTGAACGCGGCCGCAAGGCGCGCCCCGATGGCGCGCTTTTTTTGGGGCAAAAAAAACGGCAGGGAATAATCCCTGCCGTTTTATTTCGCGGCACGCCGGAGCAAGCCCCGGAACGCCGCGAAGGCACAACTTAGATGATGCGCGCCGCTTCGACCAGACGCACCACACGCCACGCCTTGGAGCGCGAGATGGGGCGGCCTTCCGCGATTTCGACGGTATCGCCTTCGTTGTACTGGTTGGATTCGTCATGGGCCTTGTACTTGGCCGAACGCATGACGATCTTGCCGTAGATGGGGTGCTTGACGCGGCGCTCAACGAGCACGACGACAGTCTTGTCCATCTTGTTGCTGACGACCTTGCCGACCAGCGTACGCTGGCGCTTGGTAACCTGGGTGTTTTGCGTTTCGCTCATGTTTATTTCCCTGCCTTCTGGGTCAGCAAGGTACGCACACGCGCGATATCGCGACGCACGTTGCGCAGCTGGCTGGTGTTGGCAAGCTGCTGCGTAGCCTTCTGCATGCGCAGACCAAATTGCGCCTTCAGCAGGCTTTCGAGCTCTTTGCCCAGCTCGGCGGCGTCTTTCGAACGGAGTTCGCTAGCTTTCATATTTGTACTCCTTAAGCACCGATATGACGCGCAACGAACGTGGTCGAGATCGGCAGCTTGGCGGCGGCCAAGCGGAACGCTTCGCGCGCCAGCTCTTCGCTGACCCCTTCCATTTCGTAGAGCACCTTGCCGGGCTGGATTTCCGCGACCCAGTACTCGGGGTTGCCTTTACCGTTACCCATCCGGACTTCAGCCGGCTTTTGCGAGATCGGCTTATCCGGGAAGATACGAATCCAGATACGGCCGCCACGCTTGATGTGACGGTTGATGGCACGACGAGCGGCTTCGATCTGACGGGCGGTCAGACGGCCACGGCCGGTGGCCTTCAGGCCGAATTCGCCGAAGGACACGTTGGTGCCGCGAGTCGCCAGGCCGGTGTTACGGCCTTTCTGCTCTTTGCGATACTTTCTGCGAGACGGTTGCAGCATTGTTATTCTCCTTCAGGCGCCGGAGCCGCGTCCGCCTTGCGGGGACCACGGCCACGACCACCCGGACGGCCGTTGCGGGCACCATCCGGACGATCGCCACGGGGGGCGCGACGCGGACGACGCTCTTCTTCACGCGGGGCGGCGGTTTCAGGGGGCAGCTCGCCATTGGCCAGCATGTCGCCCTTGTAGACCCACACCTTGATGCCGATCACACCATAGGTGGTGTGGGCTTCGGAGGTGCCGTAGTCGATGTTCGCCTTCAGCGTGTGAAGCGGCACGCGGCCTTCGCGATACCACTCGGTGCGAGCGATTTCGATACCGTTCAGACGGCCCGAGCTCATGATCTTGATGCCCTGGGCGCCCAGACGCATGGCGTTCTGCATGGCGCGCTTCATGGCGCGGCGGAACATGATGCGCTTTTCGAGCTGCTGGGCGATCGAGTCGGCGATCAGCTGAGCGTCGGTTTCCGGCTTGCGGATTTCCTCGATGTTGACGTGCACGGGCACGCCCATCAGACGCTGCAGATCAGCCTTCAGGCTTTCGATGTCTTCGCCGCGCTTGCCGATCACCACGCCCGGACGAGCCGAGTAGACGGTGATGCGGGCGTTCTTGGCGGGACGCTCGATGACCACGCGACCGACCGAAGCGCTCTTGAGCTTCTTCTTCAGGTATTCGCGCACGCGGATGTCTTCGGCCAGCATGCCGCCGAAAGCCTTGTCGTCAGCGTACCAACGCGAGGACCAGTTACGGGTGACCGCGAGACGGAACCCAGTGGGGTGAATTTTCTGACCCATCTTGACTCCTTAAGCTCCGACCTTGACCGTGATGTGGCAGGTCTGCTTCTCGATACGGTTGCCACGGCCCTTGGCGCGAGCCGAGAAACGCTTCATCGATTGAGCCTTGTCCACGTAAATCGTGGTGACCTTCAGCTCGTCGATGTCGGCGCCGTCGTTGTGCTCGGCGTTGGCGATGGCGGATTCGACAGCCTTCTTCAGGATGCCGGCAGCCTTCTTCGGCGAGAAGTTGAGGATGTTCAGCGCCTGGGCGACCGACTTGCCGCGGATCAGGTCCGCGACCAGACGGGTCTTCTGGGCCGAGATGTGAACCCCACGGATAATGGCAGTAGTTTCCATCGCTTACCTCTTCGCCTTCTTGTCCGCGGCGTGACCCTTGAACGTACGGGTCAGGGCGAACTCGCCAAGCTTGTGACCGACCATGTTCTCGTTGATGTAAACGGGAACGTGCTGGCGGCCGTTGTGCACAGCGATCGTCAGACCGATGAACTCGGGCAGGATCGTGGAACGGCGCGACCAGGTTTTGATCGGCTTCTTGTCTTTGCCCGTCACGGCCGCTTCCACCTTCTTGATCAGGTGCGCGTCGACAAACGGGCCTTTCTTGATCGAACGTGACATAGTGTTCGCCTCTTACTTGCGCTTGCGCCGTTGGACGATCATATTGTTCGTCCGCTTGTTGCGACGGGTCTTGTAACCCTTCGACGGAGTACCCCACGGGCTGACCGGCTCGCGAGCTTCACCAGTACGGCCCTCACCACCACCGTGCGGGTGGTCGATCGGGTTCATGGCGACACCACGGACCGTCGGGCGGATACCACGCCAACGCATGGCACCGGCCTTACCGATTTGGCGCAGGCTGTGTTCTTCGTTACCGACTTCACCGATGGTGGCGCGGCACTCGATGTGCACGCGGCGCACTTCACCAGAGCGCAGACGGACCTGGGCGTACGTGCCTTCGCGGGCCATCAGCACGGCGGAAGCGCCGGCCGAACGGACCATCTGAGCACCCTTGCCGGGGATCATCTCGATGCAGTGAATCGTCGTACCCACCGGGATGTTGCGGATCGGCAGCGTGTTGCCGGCGCGGATCGGGGCTTCGATGCCCGAGATCAGCGTGGCGCCCACTTCCAGGCCGCGCGGCGCGATGATGTAGCGGCGCTCGCCGTCGGCGTAGCACAGCAGGGCGATGTGAGCCGTGCGGTTGGGGTCATATTCCAGACGCTCAACCTTCGCAGGGATACCATCCTTGTTGCGACGGAAGTCGACAACGCGGTAGTGCTGCTTGTGGCCACCGCCACGATGACGAACCGTGATGTGACCGTTGTTGTTACGGCCCGAACCACGGGTCTTCTTTTCGAGCAGAGCAGCGTGAGGCGCGCCCTTGTGCAGCTTGGGGCTGACAACCTTCACCATGCCACGGCGGCCAGCCGAGGTCGGCTTAACTTTAACGAGGGCCATTTACTTCACCTCCGCAAAGTCGATTTCCTGGCCGTCCTTGAGCGAGACGTAGGCCTTGCGCTCATTGCGACGACGGCCAACGAAACGGCCAAAGCGCTTGACTTTGCCCTTACGGTTGAGGACCTGCACGGCTTCGACCTGCACCTTGAAGAGCAGTTCGACGGCAGCCTTGATCTCCGGCTTGGTAGCGTCGGCCACCACACGGAAAGCGATTTGCTGGTTCTTCTCGGCGACGAACGTGGCTTTTTCAGTCACGACCGGCGCGAGAATGACTTGCATCAAGCGTTCGGCGTTCATCCGAGCATCTCCTCGAGTTGCGCGATGGCCGGCTTGGTGATCAGCACTTTCTTGTAGTGGATCAGCGACAGCGGATCGGCATAGCGGGGCTCGACCACGGCAACGTGCGGCAGGTTGCGCGTGGCGAGGTAAACATTTTCATCCACCGTGTCGGTGATGATCAGCACGGAATCCAGGCCCAGGGTCTTCAGCTTGGCGGCGGCCAGCTTGGTCTTGGGCGACTCGAGCGAGAAGGTGTCAACCACGGCGATGCGGTCTTCACGAGCCAACTGCGACAGGATCGAACGGATCCCGGCACGGTACATCTTCTTGTTGACCTTCTGGCTGAAGTTTTCTTCAGGCGAATTCGGGAACGTGCGACCACCCCCACGCCACAGCGGCGACGAGGTCATACCGGCGCGAGCGCGGCCGGTACCCTTCTGGCGCCAGGGCTTCTTGGTGGAGTGCTTGACTTCAGCGCGGTCCTTCTGAGCGCGGTTGCCGCTGCGAGCGTTGGCCTGGAAGGCGACAACGATCTGGTGCACCAGCGCTTCGTTGAAGTCGCGGCCGAAGACGGTGTCGGGCGCGCTAAACGTGGCGGCCTGACCTTGGTCGTTCAGGAGCTTGAGATCCATTTACTTACGCCCCCTTCTTGGCCGGCGCCTTGACTGCCGGACGCACGATGACATCGCCACCAGCGTGGCCAGGGACAGCGCCCTTGACCATCAGCAGGCCGCGCTCAGCGTCGACGCGAACGACGTCGAGGTTCTGAACGGTACGGGTCACATCGCCCAGGTGGCCAGCCATGCGCTTGCCGGGGAAGATGCGGCCCGGATCCTGTGCTTGGCCGATGGAGCCAGGCACACGGTGCGAGCGCGAGTTACCGTGCGAGGCACGTTGCGAGCCGAAGTTGTGGCGCTTGATGGTACCGGCAAAGCCTTTACCGATCGTGGTGCCCGTGACGTCGACTTGTTGACCGGCTTCGAAGACGGATTCCACGGCGATGACCGAGCCAGCCGCGAATTCGGCGGCGCGGGCGGGGTCGAGGCGGAATTCCTTCAGGATGCTGCCGGCTTCAGCGCCAGCCTTGGCGAAGTGACCGGCCTCAGCCTTGGTCACGCGCGAGGCGCGGCGATTGCCATAAGTCACTTGGATGGCGGCGTAGCCGTCGGATTCCAGGGACTTGACTTGGGTCACGCGGTTGTTGGACACGTCCAGCACAGTGACCGGGATGGACTCGCCTTCCTCGGTAAAAATGCGGGTCATGCCGACCTTGCGACCCACCAGACCCAGCCGATGGGCGGCGGGCGTGGGCGTCGTATTCGACATTGTTTTCTCCATTCCCGACTGCGATTGGTCGGGGCTAATCAGGCAAAGGGTAACGGCCCTCACCCTACAGGACAAAGAACCAAGCATCGTTCGATGCCATAGTTTCTCTTGCCACAAAATGGCAAGCTTCGCATATTAGCACGTTTTTCGCAGCTGGCACAAGCACTTAGCCATTTCAGGCTCCAGTGTCTGACCCAGGCCACAGGCCAAAAATCGGGCCGGATGCTGGCCGGTCTGCAAAAACAAAATGGCCGCACTTCGGAAGAAGTGCGGCCATTTCTTGGGTCTCGCGCGAGGCGAAACCCTCAAGCCTTGCTTACTGCAGAGCGATCTCGACGTCGACGCCGGCCGGCAGGTCCAGACGCATCAGGGCGTCAACGGTCTTGTCGGTGGGATCCACGATGTCCATCAGACGCTGATGGGTGCGGATTTCGAACTGGTCGCGCGACGTCTTGTTGACGTGCGGCGAACGCAGCACGTCGTAGCGACGGATGCGCGTGGGCAGGGGAACCGGACCGCGGACGACAGCGCCGGTACGCTTGGCGGTGTCAACGATTTCCGCTGCGGACTGGTCGATCAGTTTGTAATCGAAAGCCTTCAGACGGATGCGGATCTTTTGGTTTTTCATGGCGTTTCCTAAAGAACGAAAAACGAAGGCGGCCGGCAAGCCTGACCGCCCCCTTGATGGGTATTACTTGAGGATCTTGGCGACGACGCCGGCGCCGACGGTACGACCGCCTTCACGGATGGCGAAACGCAGACCTTCTTCCATGGCGATCGGGGCCAGCAGCTTGACCGTCATCGTCACGTTGTCACCCGGCAGAACCATTTCCTTGTCCTGCGGCAGGTCGATCGTGCCCGTCACGTCCGTCGTGCGGAAGTAGAACTGCGGACGATAGCCGTTGAAGAACGGCGTATGACGGCCGCCTTCTTCCTTGGACAGAATGTACACCTCGGCCGTGAAGTCCGTGTGCGGCGTGATCGAACCCGGCTTGGCCAGCACCTGGCCACGCTCGACGTCTTCACGCTTGGTGCCGCGCAGCAGAATGCCCACGTTGTCGCCCGCTTGACCTTGGTCCAGCAGCTTGCGGAACATTTCCACGCCCGTGCAGGTCGTCTTCACCGTCGGCTTGATGCCCACGATTTCGATTTCTTCGCCAACCTTCACCACGCCACGCTCGATACGGCCAGTCACCACCGTGCCGCGACCCGAGATCGAGAACACGTCCTCGACCGGCATCAGGAAGGCGCCGTCAACCGCGCGCTCCGGCGTCGGAATGTACGTGTCCAGCGCCTGGGCCAGCGACAGAATCGCCTGCTCGCCCAGCTCGCCCTTGTCGCCCTCGAGCGCCAGCTTGGCCGAACCCTTGACGATCGGCGTGTCATCGCCCGGGAAGTCGTACTTGCTCAGCAGCTCGCGAACTTCCATCTCCACCAGCTCGAGCAGCTCGGCGTCGTCAACCATGTCAGCCTTGTTCAGGAAGACAATGATGTACGGCACGCCAACCTGGCGGCTCAGCAGAATGTGCTCGCGCGTCTGCGGCATCGGGCCGTCAGCGGCCGACACCACCAGGATCGCGCCGTCCATCTGCGCCGCGCCCGTGATCATGTTCTTCACGTAGTCAGCGTGGCCCGGGCAGTCAACGTGCGCGTAGTGGCGCGTCTCCGTCTCGTACTCAACGTGAGCCGTGTTGATCGTGATGCCGCGAGCCTTCTCTTCGGGCGCCGCGTCAATCTGGTCGTAGCCCTTGGCTTCGCCACCGAACTTCGTCGACAGCACCGTCGTGATCGCCGCCGTCAACGTCGTTTTGCCGTGGTCAACGTGACCAATCGTACCCACGTTCACGTGCGGCTTGGTACGTTCAAACTTGCCTTTTGCCATGATCTATATCCTTTAACTTTCAAGGAAACTTGGATATTTGCCGCGCCCCGGATCACGGGGTCGCGGCGACGGTTATTTACTTGGCCCGAGCGGCGATGACTTCGTCAGCGACGTTCTTGGGAGCCTCGGAGTAATGCTTGAATTCCATCGTGTACGTGGCACGACCTTGCGTCAGCGAACGCAGGTTGGTGGCGTAACCGAACATCTCGGCCAGGGGAACCTCGGCCTTGATGATCTTGCCGCCGCCGACCATGTCGTCCATGCCCTGGACCATGCCGCGACGCGAGGACAGATCGCCCATCACGGTGCCAGCGTAGTCTTCCGGCGTTTCGACTTCAACAGCCATCATCGGTTCGAGCAGGACCGGGCTGGCCTTGCGCATGCCTTCCTTGAAGGCCATCGAACCGGCCATCTTGAACGCATTTTCGTTCGAGTCCACGTCGTGGTACGAACCGAAGAACAGCGTGACCTTCACGTCCACGACCGGGTAGCCGGCCAGGATACCTGCGGGCAGGGTTTCCTGGATGCCCTTGTCCACCGCGGGGATGAATTCGCGAGGAACCACACCGCCCTTGATCGCGTCGACGAACTCGTAGCCGCCGCCGGGCTCCAGCGGTTCGACCTTGAGCACCACGTGACCGTATTGGCCACGACCGCCCGACTGCTTGACGAACTTGCCTTCGACTTCTTCGCAGACCTTGCGGATGGTTTCGCGGTAGGCCACCTGGGGCTTGCCGACGTTGGCTTCCACGCCGAATTCGCGCTTCATGCGGTCGACCAGGATTTCCAGGTGCAGCTCGCCCATGCCCGAGATGATGGTCTGGCCGGATTCTTCGTCGCTGCGCACGCGGAACGACGGATCTTCCTGAGCCAGGCGCGACAGGGCCAGGCCCATCTTTTCCTGGTCAGCCTTCGACTTGGGTTCAACGGCCTGCGAAATCACGGGCTCGGGGAACTCCATGCGCTCCAGCGTGACGTGGGAATCGACGTCGCACAGCGTTTCGCCGGTGGTCACGTCCTTCAGACCCACCACGGCGGCGATGTCGCCGGCGAGAACTTCCTTGATTTCTTCGCGGTTGTTCGCGTGCATCTGCAGAATGCGGCCGATACGTTCTTTCTTGCCCTTGATGGGGTTGTAGACCGTGTCGCCCGACTTCAGCACGCCCGAGTAGACGCGCACGAAGGTCAGCTGGCCGACGAAGGGATCGCTCATCAGCTTGAACGCCAGCGCCGAGAACTTCTCGTTGTCGTTGGCGTTGCGCTTGACTTCGTTGCCGTCATCGTCGGTGCCTTCGACCGGCGGAATGTCGACCGGCGAGGGCAGGTAGTCGATGACCGCGTCGAGCATGCGCTGCACGCCCTTGTTCTTGAAGGCGGTGCCGCACAGCATCGGCTGGATTTCGCCAGCGATGGTGCGTTGACGGATGGCCAAGTTGATCTCGGCTTCGTCCAGCGAACCGGTTTCGAGGTACTTGTTCATCAGTTCCTCGGACGATTCGGCGGCGGCTTCGACCAGCTTTTCGCGCCATTCTTCAGCGGAGGCTTGCAGTTCGGCCGGGATGTCGGCGTAGTCGAACTTGGTGCCTTGGCTGGCTTCGTCCCAAATGATGGACTTCATCTTGACCAGATCGATCACGCCGGTGAACGTGTCTTCGGCGCCGATGGGGATCACGATGGGCACGGGATTGGCGCGCAGGCGGGTGCGCAGCTGCTCGTAGACCTTGAAGAAGTTGGCGCCGGTACGGTCCATCTTGTTCACGAAGGCCAGACGCGGCACGCCGTACTTGTTGGCTTGGCGCCAAACGGTTTCCGACTGCGGCTGCACGCCACCCACGGCGCAATACACCATGCAGGCACCGTCCAGGACGCGCATGGAACGCTCCACCTCGATGGTGAAGTCCACGTGTCCCGGGGTGTCGATGATGTTGATGCGGTGTTCGGGATAGTTGCCGGCCATGCCGCGCCAAAACGCCGTCGTAGCCGCCGACGTAATGGTGATGCCACGCTCTTGCTCTTGTTCCATCCAGTCCATGGTGGCGGCGCCATCATGCACTTCGCCAATCTTGTGATTGACGCCGGTGTAGAACAGGATGCGTTCGGTCGTGGTGGTCTTCCCTGCATCGATGTGCGCAGAGATACCAATGTTGCGATAGCGCTCGATCGGGGTTTTGCGGGCCATGGTGGGTTAATCCTTAAATTACCAGCGGAAATGGCTGAAGGCCTTGTTGGCTTCGGCCATCTTGTGCGTGTCTTCGCGCTTCTTCATTGCGGCGCCACGACCTTCGGAGGCGTCGATCAGTTCGCCAGCCAGACGCAGATCCATCGACTTTTCGCCACGCTTCTTGGCGGCTTCACGGAGCCAACGCATAGCCAGGGCCAGGCGGCGCACGGGGCGCACTTCAACCGGCACTTGGTAGTTGGCACCGCCCACGCGGCGGCTCTTGACTTCGACGATCGGCTTGATGTTGTTGATGGCCAGCGTAAACACTTCGATCGGCTCTTTGCCGGTCTTGGCCTGGACCTGAGCCAGGGCACCGTAGACGATACGCTCGGCGACGGCCTTCTTGCCGTCCAGCATCACAACGTTCATGAACTTGGCGAGCTCGACGCTGCCGAACTTGGGATCGGGCAGGATCTCGCGCTTGGGTACTTCGCGACGACGGGGCATTTTTGCTTCCTTGTGTCTGTTCAGTTGAACCGCGCTTTCGCACGGCCATGGTCATCCATCCAGAATGACCCCTTACGTGCTGCACACTATTCCAGCGTTCACTGGCGCAGCTGCACACTTTCCGGGCTGCGGGACATCCCGCGACCGGGGTACTGCGTATAAGGCTTAGGCCTTCTTCGGGCGCTTGGCACCGTACTTCGAGCGGGCTTGCTTACGGTCCTTGACGCCTTGCAGGTCAAGGGAGCCGCGCACGATGTGATAACGCACACCGGGCAAGTCCTTCACACGACCGCCACGCACCAGGACGACCGAGTGCTCTTGCAGGTTGTGGCCTTCGCCGCCGATGTACGAAATGACTTCGTAACCGTTGGTCAGACGCACCTTGGCAACCTTACGCAGAGCGGAGTTCGGCTTCTTGGGGGTGGTGGTGTAGACACGGGTGCAAACGCCGCGACGCTGGGGGCAATTCTCCAGCGCGGGGCTCTTGCTCTTGATGATGCTGACTTCGCGCGGCTTGCGCACGAGTTGGCTAATGGTAGGCATGACCTTTGAAATCCCTTTTACGTACCACTGGTAAGTACTTACGTACTATGTCCTCCGGACGCCTGATGCTTAGACGCCTGGCGGAGGCAGTTTGCGCAAAACCGCCTCTGACGTGGGTGACGTAAAAGAGCGGGTCTTGCAGACAAGCGCGCAAAGTGTGAGAGATGCCTGTTTCACTGCTATTACCCACACAGGCATCGCTGCGCCGGAACCATCTACGATGGCCTGGCGGGCGGCCCCCTGCTGTGGGTGGTTGCGGACAACACTGCCTGAACTCGTGACGCATCCGGCAGTCTTGCTCAATCCGCAGCACCTGTACTTTGCGCGCATAAAGCAGTAAGCCCTTTAGCTTAACTTAGTTATCCACCGCTGTCAAAGGTCCTGCGCAAAAAATGCGCGTAGGCGTTGGCAAGGGCGTCCCCTTTTATTGGGGACGCGCCCTGAGTCAAGTGTGGGCGAACAGGTAGCCGCTGCCGTAGACCGTGCGGATGGGCAGGATGAGGCCGGCCAATTCGGCCTTGCGGCGCAGGCGGCTGATCACGACGTCGATGCTGCGCGCCCCCGTCATGCGGGCGTTGGCGCCGTCGGCGCTGAGTTCATCGGCCAGCGCGCCGCGGCTGACGGCGCGGCCTTCGGCCTGCAGCAGCGCCCGCACGATCAGCCTTTCGTTGGTCGAAAGCGACAGCGTGGCGCCCGTGGGCGCGGCCAGGGTCCAATCCTGGTCGCGCAGCTCCCATTTGCCGGAGGCCATCAATTCCATGCCGACGTCCTCGACAGGCTCGTCCTGCCAGACCGGCAGGCGGCGGGCCAGCGCCAGAAGCACGCAGGCCAGTTCACGGTCGTCGACCGGTTCGGCCAAGGCGGCGTCGGCGCCGCTTTGCAGGCAGCGCAGGCGCATTTCGACCGGCATGTCCTCGCCCTTGACGATGACTCCCAGTTCCGAGGATCCGCGCAAACGCGCGATCAGGGCGAAACCCAGTTCGCCCAATGTACTCACATCAAGCACGACAATGTCGTAGTGCTCTTCGTTAAGCATGCCGAAGAGTTCCAGCGGCGTGGAACAACCCTTTGTGGAGATGCCAGCTTGCAGCAGCACCGAAATGGTCCGAGCGCGGCTGGCTGAATCCGGCACCATGATTAAAGTGCTCAATTGCTTCATGACCAGGCCCTATCTCACCGTTAGGTGGTTACGCACCCCGGGTATGCGAAACACAGACCTTGATGCGATTGGAGATAGTGTGACGCTCTATTGCGCAAAGCCGTGAGTCAAACTTCGTCAATTTTGCAATGATTGACAGTGTTATTTCATCGCGCTTTTCGGCAATGTAGACAAGATATGACAAAGGTTATGATGAAGGGGTAAGAGGAGTCGCTGCGCGACGGTTTTCTCAGGCCGGTAATAACTGGCCCCAACCTTTAAGAAACACGGCCCATGAGAATCGCCTCATTAGAAGATGACCTGGACCAGGCCCGGCAAATACAGCAATTGCTGCAGCATGCCGGGTATGAGTGCAGCAGTTTTCAACAGAGCCAGGATTTATTGGCGGCGCTGCGCAATGAAACCTTTGACTTGATTCTTGTCGATTGGCAGCTGCCCGACATGGACGGCGACGAGGTTGTTCGATATTTGCGTTCGCGCTACGGCATGGGCCTGCCGATTATTTTCGTGACCAGCCGCGACCAGGAAGAAGACCTGGTGCAGGGATTGCAGGCCGGCGCCGACGACTACATCGTCAAACCCCTGCGCCCGGCCGAGCTGCTGGCCCGTGTTTCCGCCTTATTGCGCCGCACGCAGCCCGCCGCGCAGGACAGTCCGCCTTTTGACGTGGGCCCTTACCACGTCGACCCGGCGCGCCGGATCATCGAATTGCACGGTGAGCCGGTCACCCTGGCGCCCAAAGAATATGAACTGGCGCTGCTGTTCCTGCGCAATATCGGCCGCCTGCTGTCGCGCGACCTGCTGGCCGAGACCGTGTGGAATCGGGAAATTCCACCGACCTCGCGCACGCTGGATACCCATCTGTCCAATGTGCGCCAGAAACTGCAGCTGCGCCCCCAGAACGGCCTGCGCCTGACCTCCTCCTACGCGCTCGGCTATCGCCTGGAAGCGGTGACCGAACCGTCCAATTAATGACAAGCGCGGGAAACACCGCGCGCGCATCTACACACAGGAGCGTCGCTATGAACCGGAGTATCCGGTATGCGTCCCTGGCGCTGAGCATTGCCCTGGCCGCTGGCGCGGTCCAGGCTCAGCCTGCGGGCACATTGAACGAAGACTTCATTTATCGCGTGCGTCCGGGCGATACCCTGATCGGCCTGGCCACGACCTATACCGGCAAAGAAAGCAATTGGCCGGCGTTGCAGCAGCTGAACAAGATCGCCGACACCCTGGCCCTGCCGGTCGCGATGGAGCTGCGCATTCCCCTGGCGATGATCCCCGAAGTGCCGGGCGCGGCCCAGATCGTCAGCGTGGCGGGCAGCGCCAGCGTCAACGGGCAGCAGGCCAGCCCGGGCAGCCCGCTGCCCGAAGGCGGCGTACTGTCGACCGGCGCCGGCGGCTTCGTCACGGTGCGCCTGTCGGACAACAGCGAGATCACCCTGCCGCCCAACAGCACCGTGCAGCTTCAGCGCCTGCGCCGCTTCGAGCGTGTGCCGATCACCGACACCGTGGTCTCGGTGGAGGAAGGGTCGATGGAATCCCGGGTCGCGCCGGAAGGCGCGGGCGTGGGCCGCTTCGAGATCCGCGCCCCCGTGGCTGTCACGGGCGTGCGCGGCACGCGCTTTCGCGTCGAGGCCCGCCGCGACGGGGCCAGCCAGGCCGTGCTGGAAGGCAATGTGCGGGTGCAGGCCCATGCGCGCGGCCAGGCGCCGGCGCAAGTGACCACCGTGCGCCAGGGCCAGGGCGCCCGCGTCAGCGGCGACGGCAGCCTGCTTGGCGTGCAGCCCCTGCTGGCCGCGCCCGTGCTGGAGACGCCGCAACGCAACGGCGGCAGCTGGACCAGCCGTATTGCGCCCGTGCCCGGCGCGCAGGCCTACAACGTGCAGGTCTCACGCGATGCCCAAGGCATGCACGTGGTCTCGGCCCAGCGATTCACGGCGCCGGATATCCGCTTTACCGCTCCGGGCCCCGGCACCTATTATGTGAACGTCAGCGCCGTGGACCAGACCGGCCTGGCGGGCTATGAGACACGCCAGCCGTTTGAAGGCGCCCTGGCATTATTGAGCAGCGACGGCCAGGCCGTGGCCAACGGCACTGGAGGCCTGATCACCTTGCAAGACTACTGACGAGCCACGCAATGCCAGCGGATCGACGCGCGCTCACTCCCCGCTCGGGTTTCCTCCTTACGGCGCTGCTGACCTTGCTGGCCGCGCTGCTGGGCGCCTTTACGGGCCTGGGCCGCGCCGACCAGACGCTTTATGACCGCGCCCTGTCATTGATCAGCCGGCCTGCCCAGGCCAATATCGTGCTGGTCACGATCGACGACGACAGCATCGCCATGCTGGGCCGGTGGCCCTGGAAACGCCAGGTCCACGCGGCCTTGATCGACAAACTGCACGAGGCGCGCGCGGTCGGGCTGGACCTGATTTTTTCCGAGGCCGACCAGACCGACCCGGCCGCCGACGCCGCCCTGGCGCGCGCGATGCGCGCCCATGGCAAAGTGGTGCTGCCCATCGTCCTGGACAAACTGGACGCGCCCGCGGGCTACCAGCCCCCCATCCCCATGCTGGCCCAGGCGGCCGCCGACATGGGCTTTATCAACATCCCGGTCGACGCCGACGGCGTGGTGCGCCATACGGCCTGGCAGCGCAACGTCGACGGCCACCGCTGGACGCATTTTTCGCTCGCTTTGCTGCGCGCCGGCGGCCAGGCCGAACAGGCCCGGCGCTTCGCCGCCGGTATCGAGGATGACAGCGAGGCCCTGATCCCCTTCGCCGGACCGCCGGGCCACTATGCCATGGTGCGTTACCTGGATGTCCTGGAAGGCCGCGTCCCGCCCAGCCGGTTCCGGGACAAATACGTCATTGTCGGCGCCTGGGCGACCGGCATGACCGATACCTTCCCCACGCCGGTGTCGCACCGCGCCAACGGCACGGCGGGCATGGAGATATTGGCCAATCTTCTACAGGCGGCCAACGAGGACCGCTCCTTGCGCACCGCCTCGTCCTGGGAGAACGCGCTGGCCACCGCGCTGCCCGTGCTGCTGCTCTGCCTGGTGATGCGCCATGGTTCGCCCAAGCTGTCGCTGGCCCTCAATGGCGTGCTGCTGGTGCTCATCCTGCCCGGCGCGGCGCTGATGCTGCGCTACGGCCAGATTTGGTTTCCGCCCTCGGCCGCGCTGTTCAGCCTGGCGCTTTGCTATCCGATCTGGAGCTGGCGCAGCCAGGAAGCGGTGTTGCGCTATATGGATGATGAACTCAAGCGCCTGCGCAAGGACTATGCGCCGGTGCTCGACCGGCGCCCGGCTTCGCTGCTGCTGGGCCACCGCTCGGTCGAGGACAGGCTGGGACAGTTCCGCCGGGCGCTGGCCCTGGTGCGCAACCTGCGCCAGTTCCTGACGGACGGCCTGAACGGCCTGCCCGACGCCACGCTGGTGTTCGACCAGGAAGGACGCCTGCAATTCCGCAATCGCGCCGCCGCGCAATTCTTCAGGCAGCTCAAGCGGCGCGCGCCGCATGCGGGACAGCGGTTGGATGAAATCCTGACACCCCTGCTGCCCTCGGACGCCACGCGCGAGCGCATTGCCGCCTCCATGCAGGAAGCCGCCGCCAAACCGCCGCGCTCGGGCTGGAGCGCCGATGTCGAGGCGCGCGTGCACGGTTCGCGGGACGTGATCTTCAAGTGCGCCCCCATTCATTCAGGCGAAGGCGAATTCGTCGGCACCATCCTGACGCTGAGCGATATCAGCGACATCCGGCATGCCGAACGCCAGCGCGAGGAGACGCTGCGCTTTATTTCGCATGACATGCGCGCGCCGCAGAATTCCATCCTGGCCCTGGTGGCCATGCACGAGCACGATCCGGCGGACCAGGACCAGGCCGAGACCCTGCAGCGCATCGCGCAGCTGTCGCGGCGCACGTTGCATTTGGTCGAGGGCTTCGTGCAGCTGACCCGCGCTGAATCCATGAAGATCCATCCGGTGCCGCTGGACCTGGCCGAACTCTTGCGCGAAGTCTGCGATGATTTCTGGGCGCCTTCCCAGGCCCGCGGCATCACCATCGAGCTGCGGGAGCCGCAGGCGCCGGCCTTCGTGATGGGAGACCAGACCCTGTTGCGGCGCGCCTTGTCCAACCTCCTGGACAACGCCATCAAGTACAGCCCCGGGGATAGCCGCATCCATTGCGATATCCAGCGCGACGGCACGCAATGGGTGCTCAGCATTGCCGACCAGGGGCCGGGCATCGCCGCAGACCAGCTGGAACAAGTCTTCCAGCCCTTTACGCGCGCGGCTTCGGCGGTGCAGGCCGATGCCGGCGGCGCCGGCCTGGGGCTGGCTTTTGTGCGCGCCGTGGCCCAACGGCATCACGGCCAGGCCGATGTGCGCAGCACGCCGGGCCAGGGCTCGACCTTCATGCTGCGCCTGCCCTGCCAGCCCGCCTGAGCCGCTTACCGAAAGGTGTGGCCGATCGCGGCCGGACGGCCGGCCTTGACCTCCAGCGTCGTCTGATAGGCCGGCAGATCCGCATTACGCACCACCACGCGGTATTTGCCGGGCGCCAGCTTGAGTTCGCGCAGCGGCGGCGAGATGCCGCGGTTCACGCCATTGACCCAGACCTCGCCCCAGGGCTGGATATGGACGGCCACGGCGACACGCGCCACGGCGGCGCTAGGCGGCTGCAGCAACTCGCCGGGCGAGGCGGTGGCCGTGGGCGGTTCGGCCTGTTCGCTCGCCGCGGGCGCGGCGGGGGGTTGTGGCGCGGCGGCCGGCGCAGGAGGCGGCTCGACCGTTTCGACGGGCTGCGGCTTAGGCGCGGGAGCCTGCGCAATATGCACCAGCTGGGACCCGGCGATCACCGGCGAGGCCGTGCTGGACAGGCGCTCCCACCAGTAGACACCCACGCCGGCCGCGGCCAGCAGCAGCACTCCGGCCAGCAGAATGCGGCGCGTATAAGAGGTTGCCGGATGCACCGGCACATACTCGGCGCGCGGCATGGGGGTATGCAATTCGATGGGCGGAATGGTGGCCAGTTCGGTGTTGTCCACGGCCGGCGCGAACGCCAGGCTGTCGGCGAAATCGGATACCGATTGCGGCCTGTCCGCCGGACGCAGCGCCAGGCCGGCATCGATGGCCCGCAGGAAGTCGGCGTCATAGCGCTTGAGACCGCGTTGGGCCAGGGGCAGGTAGCCGTCGTGCTCGATGCGCTCCATGGCCGGCGGCGGCAGGTCCCCTGTGACCAGGGAATGCGCCACGGCGCTCAGGCTATAGATATCGCTCCAGGGGCCGCGCGGCCATTGGGCCGACTGCAGATAAAACTCATAGGGCGCGAAGCCCGCCGCGGTCGTGGGCGCCGCGCCTTCGCTTTGGCGCGGCTGGGTGTCGACCGCCATCAGGTGGGCCCTGCCATTTTCATCCAGGCCGACCGAGGCAGTCGTGATATCGCCGCAAATACGGCCTCTGTCGTGCAAAGCCTGCAGGGGCGCGAATAGTTCGCCCAGCAGCCGCTTGATGCGGGCCTCGGGAACACCTCCGCCTGCCGTGGCGGCAATGGCATTCAGTGGCCTGTGGGCCAACGGGGCAGCGCCGGCAAACGGACTGCGCGATATTGATGGACCGGCTGGTAAAGACATTTCAATCAAATATGCGCGGCGAAAACTGCCCGCGGCCACTACTTGTCCTGAAAGATTTCCGCACGGAAATCACACACGAGATTGTCGACAATTGGGTATTATGCCACCCAGATCGCACTCCTTTGCAGGAGTCCGAGGCCAAGCATAAACTACCTCGTACCCTGATCGAGATTCCAGTTGAAACGTATAAACATCCAACTGTTTCCGCTTGGCATGCTCGTCCTGTCTTGCGGCCTGGCCGCCTGCACCGGGCCGAGAACCGCCGCCGAGCTGCCGCCCACCCCCGCCGCGCAACAGGCGCTGGAGCGGGTGCAAACCGACTACCAGGCCGGCCGGTATGGCGACGTCATCCGCTATGTCGCCAGGTCGGATGACCTGGCCAGCGCTCCGGCCAGCGTGAAGATACCGGCTCTCAAGCTGCAGGCCTTCAGTTATTGCGTGAGCAATTATCCCCAACTGTGCCAGGATGCTTTTGCCCGCATTCTCGATCTCGACCCCGGCTTCGAATTGACGCCCGCCGAAATTGGCCACCCCATTTGGGGACCGGCCTATAAGCGCGCCAAACAAGCGAGCTGATCCCGCCTTCGGCGGCCAAGCTAAAAAAGCCAGCCGTCAGGGCTGGCTTTTTTGCATGGCGCTCGCTGTCCGCAAAAGAAAACTGCCGGCACAAGGCCGGCAGTTTCCCGTTGGCAGGCGACGGCTTATTCGGCCGGCGTCTCGTCGTCGGACGACAGCGGACCATCCGAATCGATGCCAGCCGAAACCGGCACGTCTTCGAAGGGGTTGGCCTGCTGGCGGGCGGCTTCGCGTTCGGCCGCTTCCAGCGCCTCCTTGTCCTTGCGGGCAAGGTGGTAGGCCAGACCGGTACCGGCCGGGATCAGACGGCCCACGATGACGTTTTCCTTCAGGCCACGCAGGTCGTCGCGCTTGCCCATGATGGCCGCTTCGGTCAGCACGCGGGTCGTTTCCTGGAACGAGGCCGCGGAGATGAAGGAGTCCGTGGACAGCGAGGCCTTCGTGATACCCAGCAGAACGTTGTCGTAATGCGCCGGACGCTTCTCTTCGGCGACCACGCGGTCGTTCTCGTTGAGCAGCTCGGAACGCTCGACCTGTTCGCCCGGGATGAAGGAGGTATCGCCCGGATCGGTGATGTTCACACGGCGCAGCATCTGACGAACAATCACTTCGATGTGCTTGTCGTTGATCTTCACGCCCTGCAGACGGTAGACGTCCTGCACCTCATCGACGATGTAGGTCGCCAGCTTTTCGATACCCTGCAGACGCAGGATGTCGTGCGGGTCGGCCGGACCGTCGACGATCATTTCGCCCTTGTTGACCACTTGGCCGTCGTGCACCAGAACCTGCTTTTCCTTCGGAATCAGGAACTCGTGGCTCACGCCTTCCAGGTCGGTGATGACCAGGCGCTGCTTGCCCTTGGTGTCCTTGCCGAACGAAACCGTGCCGGTGACTTCGGCCAGCATGCCGGCGTCCTTGGGCGAACGGGCTTCGAACAGTTCGGCCACGCGCGGCAGACCGCCGGTAATGTCGCGGGTCTTTTGCGATTCTTGCGGAATACGCGCCAGGACCTCGCCGACCGCCACCTGCTGGCCATCACGCACCGTGATCAGCGCGCCAACCGGGAAGGAGATGTTCACCGCATGGTCGGTGCCCGCGATGCGCACATCTTCGCCGTTTTCGTTGACCAGCTTGATCTGCGGACGCATGACGGTCTTGCCGCCGCGCGTCTTGGGCGTGATCACGACCAGCGTGGACAGGCCGGTGACTTCGTCGACCTGCTTGGCCACGGTCACGCCCTCTTCGATGTTCTCGAAGCGCACGGCGCCGCCGTATTCGGACACGATCGGACGGGTCAGCGGATCCCAGGTCGCCAGACGGGTGCCGGCCTTGACGGCTTCGCCGTCGCCCACCAGCACGGTCGCGCCGTAGGGGATCTTGTGGCGTTCGCGCTCGCGGCCGTTGTCGTCGTAGATGGCCAATTCGCCGGAACGCGAGATCGCCACGCGCTCGCCCTTGGCGTTGGTCACGTAACGCATCGTGCTGGCAAAGCCCACCGTACCGTTGGACTTGGTTTCCACGGCGCTGGCCAGGGCCGAACGCGAGGCCGCGCCACCGATGTGGAAGGTACGCATCGTAAGCTGCGTGCCCGGTTCACCGATGGACTGGGCGGCGATGACGCCGACGGCTTCACCGACGTTGACGTGCGAACCGCGGCCCAGGTCGCGGCCATAGCAGTGCGCGCACAGGCCATGACGGGTTTCGCAGGTCAGCGGCGTGCGGACCTTGACTTCGTCCACGCCCAGGCGATCGATCAGGTCGACCAGATCTTCGTCCAGCAGCGTGCCGGCGGTGATCGCGGTTTCCTGGGTATCAGGGTTGACGATGTCGATGGCGGCCACGCGGCCGAGGATACGGTCGCGCAGCGGTTCGATGACTTCGCCGCCTTCGACCAGGGCCTTCATCGAGTAGCCATGCGAGGTGCCGCAATCCACTTCGGTGATGACCAGATCCTGCGTCACGTCGACCAGACGGCGGGTCAGGTAACCCGAGTTGGCGGTCTTCAGTGCCGTATCGGCCAGACCCTTACGCGCGCCGTGCGTCGAGATGAAGTACTGGAGTACGTTCAAGCCTTCGCGGAAGTTGGCGGTAATGGGCGTTTCGATAATGGAGCCGTCCGGCTTGGCCATCAGGCCGCGCATACCGGCCAGCTGGCGGATCTGGGCGGCCGAACCGCGGGCGCCCGAGTCAGCCATCATGTAGATGGAGTTGAACGATTCCTGGCGCACTTCTTCGCCATGACGGTTCACGACCGGCTCGGTGGCCAGTTGTTCCATCATCGCCTTGCCGACCTTGTCGCCCGCCTTGCCCCAGATGTCCACAACGTTGTTGTAGCGCTCTTGCGAGGTGACCAGACCCGACGAGTACTGCTTGTCGATTTCCTTCACTTCGCGGCTGGCTTCGGCCAGGATGACTTCCTTGGCCTTGGGGATCAGCATGTCTTCCATGGCGATGGAAATACCACCGCGGGTCGCCAGGCGGAAACCGGATTGCATCAGCTTGTCGGCGAAGATCACCGTGTCGCGCAGGCCGCAACGGCGGAACGACTGGTTGATCAGGCGCGAGATTTCTTTCTTCTTCAGGGCCTTGTTCAGGACCGTGAAGGGCAGGCCGCGCGGCAGGATCTCGGACAGCAAGGCACGGCCGACCGTCGTCTCGTGACGGCGGATGACGGGCTGCCATTCGCCCTGCTCGTCGCGCTCGTGCTCCTTCAGGCGCACGGTGATGCGGGTCTGCAGCTCGACTTCGCCGTTGTCATAGGCGCGCTGGACTTCGGCCACGTCGGCGAAGAAGATGCCTTCGCCGCGGCCGTTGATGCGCTCGCGGGTCGTGTAATACAGACCCAGCACGATATCCTGCGACGGCACGATGGACGGTTCGCCGTTGGCCGGGAACAGCACGTTGTTCGAGGCCAACATCAGCGTGCGCGCCTCGAGCTGGGCTTCCAGCGAGAGCGGCACGTGCACGGCCATCTGGTCACCGTCGAAGTCGGCGTTGAACGCGGCGCAAACCAGCGGATGCAGCTGGATGGCCTTGCCTTCGATCAGGACCGGCTCGAAAGCCTGGATGCCCAGGCGGTGCAGCGTCGGCGCGCGGTTGAGCATGACCGGATGCTCGCGGATCACCTCTTCGAGGATGTCCCACACCACCGGTTCCTGGCTCTCAACCAGCTTCTTGGCCGCCTTGATGGTCGTGGCCAGACCCATCATCTCCAGACGATTGAAGATGAAGGGCTTGAAGAGCTCCAGCGCCATCAGCTTGGGCAGGCCGCACTGATGCAGCTTGAGCTGCGGACCCACCACGATGACCGAACGGCCCGAGTAGTCCACGCGCTTGCCCAGCAGGTTCTGGCGGAAACGGCCGCTCTTGCCCTTGATCATGTCGGCCAGGGACTTGAGCTGGCGCTTGTTGGCGCCGGTCATGGCCTTGCCGCGACGACCGTTGTCCAGCAGCGAGTCGACGGCTTCCTGCAGCATGCGCTTTTCGTTGCGCAGGATGATCTCGGGCGCCTTCAGTTCGAGCAGGCGCTTGAGGCGGTTGTTGCGGTTGATGACGCGACGATAGAGATCGTTCAGGTCGGAGGTCGCGAAGCGGCCGCCATCCAGCGGCACCAGCGGACGCAGGTCCGGCGGCAGCACGGGCAGCACTTCCATGACCATCCAGTCAGGCTTGATGCCCGACTTCTGGAAGCCTTCGAGCACCTTCAGGCGCTTGGAGATCTTCTTGATCTTGGCTTCGGAGCTGGTGGCCTTGAGTTCGCCGCGCAGCGTCTCGACTTCGCGGTCGATGTCGATCGTGCGCAGCAGCTCGCGCACGGCTTCGGCGCCCATCAGGGCACGGAAGTCGTCGCCGTATTCTTCGGTCTTGGCCAGGAAATCGTCGTCCGACATGATCTGGCCGCGCTTGAGCGGCGTCATGCCGGGTTCGATCACGCACCAGGCTTCGAAGTAGAGCACGCGCTCAATGTCGCGCAGCGTCATGTCGAGCACCATGCCCAGGCGCGACGGCAGGCTCTTGAGG
The DNA here is from genome assembly GCF_000657795.2 of Bordetella pseudohinzii. GTDB lineage: Bacteria > Pseudomonadota > Gammaproteobacteria > Burkholderiales > Burkholderiaceae_B > Bordetella > Bordetella pseudohinzii. Next base: position 25,150 of record NZ_JHEP02000004.1, on the reverse strand, counting down.
AACCAGATGTGCGCAACCGGGCTGGCCAGCTCGATGTGGCCCATGCGTTCACGGCGAACCTTGGCGACGGTGACTTCGACGCCGCATTTTTCGCAGATCACGCCGCGGTGCTTCAGGCGCTTGTACTTGCCGCACAAGCACTCGTAGTCCTTGATCGGGCCAAAGATCTTGGCGCAGAACAAACCATCGCGCTCAGGCTTGAAGGTACGGTAGTTGATCGTCTCGGGCTTGCGGACTTCGCCGTAGGACCACGAACGGATCTTCTCCGGCGAGGCGATGCCGATCTTGATGGCATCGAATTGCTCGTCTTGCGAGACTTGCTTGAAGAGATCGAGTAGCGCTTTCATTAGTTACGCTCCAAATCCATGTCCAGGGCCAGCGAGCGGATTTCCTTGACCAGCACGTTGAACGATTCCGGCATGCCGGCGTCGATGACGTGATCGCCCTTGACGATGTTTTCGTAAACCTTGGTGCGGCCGGTGATGTCATCGGACTTCACCGTCAGCATTTCTTGCAGGGTGTAGGAAGCGCCATATGCCTCCAGCGCCCACACTTCCATTTCACCGAAGCGCTGGCCACCGAACTGCGCCTTGCCGCCCAGCGGCTGCTGGGTCACCAGGGAGTACGGACCGGTCGAACGGGCGTGCATCTTGTCGTCGACCAAGTGGTGCAGCTTCAGGTAGTGCATGTAGCCGATGGTGACCGGGCGCTCGAATTTCTCGCCGGTGCGGCCGTCGAACAGCCATGCCTGGGCGCGCGAGGGCGTCAGTTGCATACGCTTGGCGACTTCGTCCGGATAGGCCAGTTCGAGCATCATGCCGATTTCTTCTTCGGTCGCGCCGTCGAACACCGGAGTCGCGAACGGCACACCCTTCTTCAGGTTGCTGGCCAATTCGATGACTTCGTCGTCCGACAGCTCATTGATGCGCGCGCCGGTGCCGGTCGTGTTGTAGACCTGCTCCAGGTAGGCACGGATGCTCTTGACCTGGGCGGTGCGCTCGTCCTGCAGCAGATCGGCGATGCGCTGGCCCACGCCCTTGGCGGCCCAGCCCAGGTGAACTTCCAGCACCTGGCCGACGTTCATCCGGGACGGCACGCCCAGCGGGTTGAGCACGATGTCCACGGTCGTGCCATCCGCCATGTGCGGCATGTCTTCGACCGGGGTGATGCGCGAGACCACGCCCTTGTTGCCGTGACGGCCGGCCATCTTGTCGCCAGGCTGCAGACGACGCTTCACGGCCAGGTAGACCTTGATCATCTTCAGCACGCCCGGGGGCAGCTCGTCGCCCTGCGTGAGCTTCTTGCGCTTTTCTTCGAAGGCGAGATCGAACTGGTGGCGCTTCTGCTCCAGCGATTCCTTGGCCTGCTCCAGGATGACGGCGTGCGGCTCGTCGGCCAGACGGATGTCAAACCATTGCCAGCGGTCCAGGTCGGCCAGGTAGGCCTTGGTGACCGTGGCGCCCTTGGCCAGCTTGCGCGGGCCGCCGTTGACGGTCTTGCCCACCAGCAGCTTCTCGATACGGTCGAACTGGTCGTTCTCGACGATGCGCAGCTGGTCGTTCAGGTCCTGGCGGTAGCGGCGCAGTTCATCGTCGATGATGGACTGGGCGCGCTTGTCGCGCACGATGCCTTCGCGGGTGAAGACCTGCACGTCGATGACGGTCCCGGTCATGCCCGAGGGCACGCGCAGCGAGGTGTCCTTAACGTCGGAGGCCTTTTCGCCGAAGATGGCGCGCAGCAGCTTCTCTTCCGGGGTCAGCTGGGTCTCGCCCTTGGGCGTGACCTTGCCCACCAGCACGTCGTCGGCGCTGACTTCGGCGCCGATGTAGACGATGCCGGACTCATCCAGGCGGTTGAGCTGGGTTTCGGCGAGGTTGCTGATATCGCGCGTGATTTCTTCAGGTCCGAGCTTGGTATCGCGAGCGACCACGGTCAGCTCTTCGATGTGGACCGAGGTGTAGCGGTCATCCGCCACGACACGTTCGGAGATCAGGATCGAGTCTTCGAAGTTGTAGCCGTTCCAGGGCATGAAGGCGATCAGCATGTTCTGGCCCAGGGCGAGTTCGCCCAGGTCCGTCGATGCGCCGTCAGCCAGCACGTCACCCTTGGCGACACGATCGCCACGCTTGACGATGGGACGCTGGTTGATGTTCGTGTTCTGGTTGGAACGGGTGTACTTGATGAGGTTGTAGATATCCACACCCACTTCGCCCGCGACGTTTTCTTCGTCGTTGACGCGGATCACCACACGCTCGGCGTCGACGTGGTCGACCAGGCCGCCGCGCAGCGCCTGCACGGTCGTGCCCGAGTCCACCGCGACGGTGCGCTCGATACCGGTGCCGACCAGCGGCTTTTCCGGACGCAGGCAAGGCACGGCCTGGCGCTGCATGTTGGCGCCCATCAGTGCGCGGTTGGCGTCATCGTGCTCCAGGAAGGGAATCAGCGAGGCCGCGACCGACACGATCTGCGACGGCGCCACGTCCATGTAGTGCACGTTGGCCGGCGAGGTGAGCATGGTTTCGCCCGCTTCGCGGCAGGCGACCAGGTCGTCGACGAAACGGCCTTCGGCGTCCAGCGCGGCGTTGGCCTGCGCGATCACGTAGTGGCTTTCTTCGATAGCCGACAGATAGTCGATCTGGTCGCTGACCTTGCCGTCGATGATCTTGCGGTACGGCGTCTCCAGGAAGCCATACTCGTTCAGGCGCGCATACAGCGCCATCGAGTTGATCAGACCGATGTTCGGGCCTTCCGGCGTTTCGATCGGGCAGACGCGGCCATAGTGGGTCGGGTGCACGTCGCGGACTTCGAAGCCGGCGCGCTCGCGGGTCAGACCGCCAGGGCCCAGGGCGGAAACACGGCGCTTGTGCGTGATTTCCGACAGCGGGTTGGTCTGGTCCATGAACTGGGACAGCTGGCTCGAACCGAAGAACTCCTTGATGGCGGCCGAGATCGGCTTGGAGTTGATCAGGTCATGCGGCATGAGATTTTCGGTCTCGGCCTGGCCCAGGCGTTCCTTGACGGCGCGCTCGACACGCACCAGGCCGGCGCGGAACTGGTTCTCGGCCAGTTCGCCGACACAGCGCACGCGGCGGTTGCCCAGGTGATCGATATCGTCGATCTGGCCACGGCCGTTGCGCAGCTCGACCAGCACCTTGATGGTTTCAAGGATGTCTTCGTTGGTCAGCGTCATCGGGCCGTTGGCGTCGTCGCCACGACCCAGACGGCTGTTGACCTTCATGCGGCCCACGCGCGACAGATCGTAGGTTTCTTCGCTGTAGAACAGACGCTGGAACAAGGCCTCGACGGCTTCTTCGGTCGGCGGCTCGCCGGGGCGCATCATGCGATAGATGGCCACGCGGGCAGCGGTCTGGTCGGCCGTTTCATCGGTGCGCAGCGTCTGCGAGATGTAGGGACCGCGATCCAGGTCGTTGGTGTACAGGGCCTGCAGGTCCAGGACCTTGGCGGCGCGCATGGCGGCCAGCACGCTTTCGGTGATTTCGTCGTTGGCGTGCGCGATGACCTCGCCGGTATCGGCGTCGACGACGTTCTTGGCAAGCACGCGGCCGTAGAGGAACTCTTCGGGCACGGAGATGCGCTGGATGCCGCCGTTGGCGAGATCACGCAGGTGCTTGGCGTTGATGCGCTTGTCCTTCTCGACGATCACCTTGCCGGAACGGTCGCTGATGTCGAAACGGGCCATTTCGCCCTTCCAACGCTCAGGCACGAATTCCATCATGGCGCCTTCGCTCTTCAGCTCGAAATTATCGAAGTCGAAGAAATGGGCCAGGATGGATTCCGGGGTCATGCCGATGGCCTTCAGCAGGATCGTCACGGGCATCTTGCGGCGACGGTCCACACGGAAGAACAGCACGTCCTTGGGATCGAATTCAAAGTCCAGCCAGGATCCGCGATAGGGGATCACGCGGGCCGAGAACAGCAGCTTGCCCGAGCTGTGGGTCTTGCCGCGGTCGTGTTCGAAGAACACGCCGGGCGAGCGGTGCAGCTGGGACACGATGACACGCTCGGTGCCGTTGATCACGAAGGAACCGGTGCTGGTCATGAGCGGAATTTCGCCCATGTAGACTTCCTGTTCCTTCACTTCCTTGATGGTGGGCTTGCTGACTTCGCGGTCCAGCAGCACCAGGCGGACCTTGGCGCGCAGTGGCGAGGCATAGGTCAGGCCACGTTGCTGACATTCCTTGACATCGAACACCGGTTCGCCCAGCGCGTAGCTGACGAACTCCAAGCGCGCCATACCGTTGTGGCTAACGATCGGGAAAATCGACGAAAACGCCGCCTGCAGGCCTTCATTGACCCGTTCCGCCGTGGCGGTCTCGGCTTGCAGGAAAGTTAGGTAGGATTGAAGTTGCGTCGCGAGAAGAAAAGGAACGTTTTGAACGTCTTCACGCTTGGCGAAACTTTTGCGGATGCGCTTTTTTTCGGTGTACGAGTAAGGCATGAGCACTCCGACTCGAGGTTGCATGGGCCGTCAACCACGGCCCCAGGTGATACGACTCCAGGAAACACCCCTAAAACTACTGCCATCAGGAGGGGTTTCCTGGAAACGCAAAAGCCCGGGGACGGCATACTGCGCTGTCCCCGGGCAGATGACGCAAAGGTTTACTTGACTTCGACCTTGGCGCCAGCTTCTTCCAGCTTCTTCTTGGCGGCTTCGGCGTCAGCCTTGGCCAGACCTTCCTTGACGGGCTTCGGAGCGCCGTCGACCAGGTCCTTGGCTTCCTTCAGGCCCAGACCGGTCAGCTCGCGCACGGCCTTGATCACGGACACCTTGTTGGCGCCGGCTTCAGCCAGCACAACGGTGAACTCGGTCTGCTCTTCAGCAGCGGCGGCGGCGCCACCGGCGGCCGGAGCGGCCACGGCCACAGCGGCGGCAGCAGCCGACACGCCGAACTTCTCTTCCATTTCCTTGATCAGCTCGGACAGTTCGAGCACGGTCATGCCAGCGATGGCGTCAAGGATTTCAGCTTTGCTAAGTGCCATTTTCTTTAGAACTCCAAAATTGGGTAATGCCAGGGTTGGGTGTCGCTTTGTCGTTCAGCGAGGATCCGCAAACCGCGCCTGATATCAGGCGGCGGCCTTCTGGTCGCGCACGGCGGCGAGGCCACGGGCGAACTTGGTCGGAACTTCGTTGAGCGTACGCACGAATTGCGCGATCGGGGCTTGCATGGTGCCCAGCAGTTTCGAGAGCAGCTCTTCGCGCGAGGGCATCGTGGCCAAAGCCTTGACGCCATCTTGGCTCAGCAAGTTGTTGGGCAGAGCGCCCGCCTTGATGACCAGCTTGTCGTTGCTCTTAGCGAAACCGGCGAGAACCTTGGCCGCCGCGACCGGGTCGTTGCTGATACCGTAGATCAGCGGACCGGTCAGTTGCTCGGACAACGGCTCGAAAGCCGTGCCGGCAACCGCACGACGGGCCAGCGAGTTCTTCAGAACACGCAGGTAAACGCCCGATTCACGCGCAGTTTTGCGCAGTACGGTGACAGAGGCGACGTCCAGACCACGGTACTCGGCGATAACAATCGATTGGGCCTTGGCGACTTGCGCCGAGACTTCCTCGATTACCACCGCTTTCTCTTGGCGATTGAGACTCACGGTTTGAACACTCCATCAAAAGACGCCTGGGGCCTGAGCCTTGCGCGTCAACCGAATGCGGCGCCTGGTTGAGTTCTTCGGGTAAAGAATTCTTCCTGGGGACGCCGTCTACGCTGGATCCGGCCTATGAGAGCTCCGGGATTAAGCCGTCCGTCCAGTGCTTGCGACGGACCGCTCCAGCGGTCTTTGACAGCAGCATCCGAAAATCCCGGATGCGGCCCAAAGTACTTTTTGCCAGCGGCCTTAGTTGGCCGACAGCGAAGCGATTTCCACGCGAGCACCGCCGCCCATGGTCGAGGACACGGCGAGCTTGCGCAGGTAAATACCCTTGGCGGCAGCCGGACGAGCCTTTTGCAGGGCGTCGACCAGAGCGGCCAGGTTGGATTGCAGTTGTTCGATGCCGAACGAAGCGCGGCCAATGGTGGCGTGGATGATACCGGCCTTGTCGGTACGGTATTGCACTTGACCAGCCTTGGCGTTCTTGACGGCGGTGGCGACGTCCGGGGTCACGGTGCCGACCTTGGGGTTCGGCATCAGGCCGCGCGGGCCCAGGATCTGACCCAGGGCGCCGACGACACGCATCGTGTCGGGCGAGGCGATGACCACGTCGAAATCCATCTGGCCAGCCTTGATCTGGTCAGCCAGGTCGTCCAGGCCGACCACATCGGCGCCGGCGGCGCGGGCGGCTTCAGCCTTGTCGCCTTGGGCGAACACGGCGACGCGAACGCTCTTGCCGGTACCGGCGGGCAGGACCACGGAGCCACGAACCAGCTGGTCGGACTTCTTGGGGTCGATGCCGAGCTGCACAGCCACGTCGATGGACTCATCGAACTTGGCGGTGGCGGTTTCCTTGACCAGGGTCAGGGCTTCGGCGACCGGATACAGCTTGGTGCGATCGATCTTCTGGGCGATGGCGGCGGCGCGCTTGGACAATTTAGCCATGATTAGACCCCCTCAACGGTGATGCCCATGCTGCGGGCGCTGCCAGCGATCGTGCGAACCGCGGCATCCAGATCGGCAGCGGTCAGGTCAGGCTGCTTGGTCTTGGCGATTTCTTCGGCTTGCGCGCGGGTCAGCGTGCCAACCTTGTCGGTATGCGGCTTGGACGAACCCTTTTGCACGCCGGCGGCCTTCTTGATGAGGACCGTCGCGGGCGGGGTCTTCATGATGAAGGTGAAGCTCTTGTCCGCGAAGGCGGTGATCACCACGGGGATCGGCAGACCCGGCTCCATGCCTTGGGTCTTGGCGTTGAACGCCTTGCAGAATTCCATGATGTTCAGGCCACGCTGACCCAGGGCCGGGCCAATCGGGGGGGAGGGGTTTGCCTTACCAGCCGGTACTTGCAGCTTGATAAAGCCGACGATCTTCTTCGCCATGCTTTGCTCCTAACGGGTGATAGCGCCCGCCTTGGCGGCGGGCTCCCCGGGGTTGAAAATCAGGTCTTTTCGACCTGGCTGAAATCGAGCTCGACGGGGGTGGCACGACCGAAAATCGTGACCGACACACGCACCTTGCTCTTTTCGTAATTGACTTCTTCGACGTTGCCGTTGAAGTCCGCGAACGGGCCTTCCTTGACGCGGACCATCTCGCCCACTTCGAAGAGAATCTTGGGCCGCGGCTTCTCGACGCCCTCTTCCATCTGCGACAGGATCTTCTCGACCTCGCGCTCGGAAATCGGGGTCGGGCGATTGCCCGAGCCACCCAAAAAGCCGGTGACCCGATTGGTGTTCTTGACCAAGTGCCAGGTTTCGTCGGTCAGGTCCATTTCGACCAGGACGTAACCGGGGAAAATCCGGCGCTCGGTGATCGACTTTTGACCACCCTTGACCTCGACGACTTCTTCGGAGGGCACAAGGATGCGGCCAAAAGACGTTTGCAGCCCCGCACGCTCGATACGCTCGTTCAGGGCCTTTTGTACGCTTTTCTCCATGCCGGAATACACATGGACGACATACCAACGTTTACTCATGCCTGTCCTTATTTCCAGCCCAGCAACAGGCCGTAAAGTATCCACTCGATGCCCTTGTCGAGCACCCACATGAAAATGCCCATCACCGCGACGAACGCGAAAACAATCCCAGTCATCTGGAATGTTTCTTTGCGCGTGGGCCAGGAGACACGCTTGACTTCGTTGTACGACTCTTGGGCGAAGCTGATGGTGCGCCGGCCGGGTTCGCTGAACCAGGCAATGACGGCAGCGATCACCAGACCGCCAACAAATACGCCGATGCGGGCCACCATGGGTTGCGCGCTCAGCACGGAAAACCCAACGATGCCAGCAATAACGACAAGAACCGCCAACCCGAGCTTGATCCGGTCAGCGGTACTAGTAACGGTTTCTACGCTGGTATTAGACATTTTGCGACACGAGCCCGCCGTGAATGTGCGCAACTCGCGGTACTCTCCGGCGGGTGGTGGCAGGGGCAGTAGGAATCGAACCTACAACCTTCGGTTTTGGAGACCGACGCTCTGCCAATTGAGCTATACCCCTATGGCTTTCACTTGATTTGCAGCAAGGTTAATGCAAGACACCGCTGCAATTCGCATGGCACCTCGCGGAACCATACATAGTACTACTTTTTTAAGCCTGTGTGCAAGTTTTTGTGCACAAGGAAATGGGGCCTTGCGGCCCCGTTTCCTTAGGCTTGATGGGTATTACTTGAGGATCTTGGCGACGACGCCGGCGCCGACGGTACGACCGCCTTCACGGATGGCGAAACGCAGACCTTCTTCCATGGCGATCGGGGCCAGCAGCTTGACCGTCATCGTCACGTTGTCACCCGGCAGAACCATTTCCTTGTCCTGCGGCAGGTCGATCGTGCCCGTCACGTCCGTCGTGCGGAAGTAGAACTGCGGACGATAGCCGTTGAAGAACGGCGTATGACGGCCGCCTTCTTCCTTGGACAGAATGTACACCTCGGCCGTGAAGTCCGTGTGCGGCGTGATCGAACCCGGCTTGGCCAGCACCTGGCCACGCTCGACGTCTTCACGCTTGGTGCCGCGCAGCAGAATGCCCACGTTGTCGCCCGCTTGACCTTGGTCCAGCAGCTTGCGGAACATTTCCACGCCCGTGCAGGTCGTCTTCACCGTCGGCTTGATGCCCACGATTTCGATTTCTTCGCCAACCTTCACCACGCCACGCTCGATACGGCCAGTCACCACCGTGCCGCGACCCGAGATCGAGAACACGTCCTCGACCGGCATCAGGAAGGCGCCGTCAACCGCGCGCTCCGGCGTCGGAATGTACGTGTCCAGCGCCTGGGCCAGCGACAGAATCGCCTGCTCGCCCAGCTCGCCCTTGTCGCCCTCGAGCGCCAGCTTGGCCGAACCCTTGACGATCGGCGTGTCATCGCCCGGGAAGTCGTACTTGCTCAGCAGCTCGCGAACTTCCATCTCCACCAGCTCGAGCAGCTCGGCGTCGTCAACCATGTCAGCCTTGTTCAGGAAGACAATGATGTACGGCACGCCAACCTGGCGGCTCAGCAGAATGTGCTCGCGCGTCTGCGGCATCGGGCCGTCAGCGGCCGACACCACCAGGATCGCGCCGTCCATCTGCGCCGCGCCCGTGATCATGTTCTTCACGTAGTCAGCGTGGCCCGGGCAGTCAACGTGCGCGTAGTGGCGCGTCTCCGTCTCGTACTCAACGTGAGCCGTGTTGATCGTGATGCCGCGAGCCTTCTCTTCGGGCGCCGCGTCAATCTGGTCGTAGCCCTTGGCTTCGCCACCGAACTTCGTCGACAGCACCGTCGTGATCGCCGCCGTCAACGTCGTTTTGCCGTGGTCAACGTGACCAATCGTACCCACGTTCACGTGCGGCTTGGTACGTTCAAACTTGCCTTTTGCCATGGCTGACTCCTGGACCTGGATTGAAGCTTCTGACTGAAGAAAAGATTAGAGAATTTTGGTGCCCATGACGCGGATCGAACGCGTGACCTCTCCCTTACCAAGGGAGTGCTCTACCACTGAGCCACATGGGCATTTTGGAGCGGGTGAAGGGAATCGAACCCTCGTCGTAAGCTTGGAAGGCTTCTGCTCTACCATTGAGCTACACCCGCGGCTACCCTTTCACCTTGCTTCACTACCACTTCGCGTGTGGTTCGCAGCATCGAGGCATTGTCTGCCTCAGATGCAAATCCAGGCCAATACCGCGCCTGGATTTGAAATGGTTTCTCTTGGTGGAGGAGGTTGGATTCGAACCAACGTAGGCGCAAGGCCAACAGATTTACAGTCTGCCCCCTTTAACCACTCGGGCACCCCTCCTGAGAGAAACGAGATTATGAACACATTTATTATCGGTGTCAAACCGCGCCAGGCGGGCCGGGGCAGTCCTGTTTCCGGGGCGGATCAATAGTGGTTAAAAAGCTGCTGCAGCGCGGCCGGGTCCTGTGAATGCATCAGGCCCAGCGTGAGGAGGATGCGCGCTTTTTGGGGATTGAGTTCGCCGGCGGCGATGGTGCCGTGGCCGTCGTCGTCGACTTCGACATTGCGCACGACGCGGCCGGAGCCGGTGCGCGTGGCGCGCACCACGATCACGCCATTGGCCACGGCGCGGTCCAGCGCCAGGATGGCATCGGCCGTGGCATTGCCGTCGCCCACGCCCGCCAGCACGATGCCCTGCGCGTAGCTGGCCATGAAGTCGATGAGCTTGCCGTCCATGTCCACGCAGGCATAGGCGATCTCGACCCGGGGCCAGTTGCGCGCCGGAGGCAGCGGCAGGCTGAACACCTGCTTGGCCGCGGCGCTGGCGATGCCGGCCGATCCATAAAAGCCCACCTGGCTGCCGCGCACCCACCCTGCCCGGCCGCTGTTGGGCGAGGCGAAGGCGTCCACGCCGCCGCAGGACATCTTTTGCACCGCGCGCGCGTAGTGGATATCGTCGTTCATGGTGACCAGGGGCCCGCGGCCGCGGCTTTGGGCATGGGCGGCGATGGTCACCGCATTGAACAGGTTGCGCGGGCCGTCGGCGCTCAGGGCCGTGGCCGGACGCATTGCGCCGACCAGCACCACCGGCTTGTCGAAAGGCAGCACCAGGCTCAGGAAATAGGCGGTCTCTTCAAGCGTGTCCGTGCCATGGGTAATGACCACACCGTGGACACTTGAGTCGGCGCAGAGTTCGCCCACGCGGGCGGCGAGCGCGCGCCACACATCGTAGGTCATGTTCTGGCTGCCGACATTGGCCAGCTGCTCCGGGAAGACCTGGGCGACGCGCTGCAGGCCCGGCACGGCCTGCAGCAGGGCTTCGGCGCTCACGCTGCCGGCACGATAGGAGGCGCTGCCCGCGCTGTCCTGGACACCAGCGATGGTGCCGCCCGTGGCCAGCAGCGCGATGCGCGCGCGCTCAGGCATCGATCACTCCCGCCAGGCCCTGGCGCTCCAGCAGGGCATTCAAGTGATCCCAGCCATGGAAGTCGATCATGATCTGGCCTTTTTCGCGCGCGCCTATCTTCAGCGTCACGCGCGTGCCGAGATGATCGGAAAGCGCTTCTTCGAGGCGGGTGACATCGCGCGATGCGCTCACGCTCTTTTTCTTGGGCGAAGCTTCGGCGTCCTTGACGGTCTTGGCCACCAGCTTCTCGGCCTCGCGCACGGACAGGCGGCGCGCGATGATGAGATTGGCCAGCTGGATCTGCATGGCGGCGTCGACGGCCAGCAGGGCCCGGGCATGGCCCATGTCGATATCGCCGGCCAGCAGCATGGTCTGCACGGGCGCGGCCAGGTTGAGCAGGCGCAGCAGATTGCTGGTCGCCGAACGCGAGCGGCCGATGGCCTGGGCAGCCTGCTCATGGGTCAGGCCGAATTCATCGAGCAGGCGGCGCACGCCGTGCGCCTCTTCAAGCGGATTGAGATCTTCGCGCTGGATGTTTTCGATCAGCGCCATGATGGCCGCGTTTTCGTCGGCCACCTCGCGCACCAGCACCGGCACTTCTTTCAGGCCGGCCAGCTGGGCGGCGCGAAAGCGCCGCTCGCCAGCGATGATTTCATACACGCCGGCCGCGCCGCCGGCCAGTTCGCGCACCAGGATGGGCTGCATGATGCCCTGGGTGCGGATGGACTCGGCCAGCTCATTCAGGGCGCCCTCGTCCATGCGGGTGCGCGGCTGGTATTTGCCTGCGCGCAGCTTGTCGATGTCCAGCACGGTGGGCGGGCCCTCGGGGCGCGCCGTCGCCTTGCCGATATTGTCGATCACCGGGGCATCCGCCCCGAGCAAGGCATCCAGCCCTCGGCCCAGGCCCTTGGGTTTCTTGGTAGCCATCTTATGAGTCCTCTTTCTTCAACGCAGCAAGATGCATTGTCTTGTATCGTCTGGCGGCGGGGCCCGAGGCCCGGCGCCGCTTACTACATCGCCTTCACGCGCTCTATCATCTCGGCGCCAAAGGAGATATAGGCCTGCGCGCCACGCGAAGCGCGGTCATATACCACGCCCGGCATGCCATAGCTGGGCGCTTCGGCCAGCCGCACATTGCGCGGCACGACCGTGTTGAACACCTTGTCGCCAAAGTGGGCCTCCAACTGGGCCGAGACCTGTTGCTGCAGCGTCATGCGCGGGTCGAACATCACGCGCAGAAGGCCGATGACGCGCAAATCGTTGTTGATATTGCGATGCACGCGCTTGATCGTGTTGACCAGGTCGGACAGGCCTTCCAGGGCGAAATACTCGCACTGCATGGGAATAATCACCCCGTGCGCCGCTGCAAGCCCGTTGAGGGTCAAAAGCGACAGGGTCGGCGGACAATCGATCAGCACGAAGTCGTACTGGCCGGCAATGCTTGCGATGGCGAGCTTGAGCTGGCGCTCGCGCTCTTCCATTTGTACCAGATCGATCTCCGCGCCGGAAAGCTCGCGATTGGCGGGCAGCACATCGTAGCCGCCGGATTCCGAACGCACGCGCGCATCCTCGATGCTCGCCTCGCCGATCAGGACCTGATAAAGATTGGACTGCAAGGAATTCTTGTCGATGCCGCTGCCCATGGTCGCATTGCCCTGAGGATCCAGATCGACCAGCAGGACACGTTGTTGATGGGTGGCCAAACCCGCCGCGAGATTGATCGCCGTCGTGGTCTTGCCCACGCCTCCTTTCTGGTTGGCGATACAAAATACACGGGCGGATTTGGTGGGCGGAATATTGTTCATAGGGTTCCTTGACTACGGCGCATCCAGATGAGGCAGCGCTCGGCATCGAGTTCTGGCACGTGCAATGACTGAATGCGTTCGACCTGCCAGGCGGCCGGCAATGCTTCGATTTCCTCGCCCGGGACCTTGCCCTTCATGGCGACGAGGGTACCACCCGGACGGACGTGACGGCCGGCCCAATTTGCGAAATCCTGCAACGATGCGAAGGCGCGCGAGATCACGACATCGCAATCCGCGGGCGCCACGCGCTCGATGCGCGCATGCATGGCATGCAGATTGGGCAGCATCAGGGCGCCGGCCATCTGCTGCACGAAAGCCGTCTTTTTCTCGACGGCGTCCACGCAGGTGATGTCCCAGTCCGGCTGCATGATGGCCAGGACCACGCCGGGCAGGCCGCCTCCCGAGCCGACGTCGTAGATCTTGGCCGGCCGTCCCTGCAGGGACTGGGCCAGGGGTTCCACGACGGACAAGCTGTCGAACAGATGCTGGATCAGCATCTGCTCCGGATCGCGTATGGCGGTGAGGTTGTAGGTGCGGTTCCAGCGTTGCATCTGCGCCATATAGCGCAGCAGCTTTTCCTGCTGGTCCGGGCTGGCCGACAGCTGCAATGCCTGGCAAGCCTGTTCCAGCCGCTGCGGGGCGGCGATATCTTCGGGCAAGTCGCTCATGCGGCCTGCTTGCGCGAGCCGTAATGCAGGCGCTTCAAGTGGATAAGCAGCAAGGAGATCGCCGCTGGCGTCACGCCCGAAATGCGCGCGGCCTGGCCCACGGTCTCGGGGCGATGGGTCTTGAGTTTCTGGCGGACTTCAAAGGACAGGCTGGTCACCGCGTCGTAATCAATGTCGGCCGGAATGGCTTGTTGTTCGTGCGAGGCGTGCTTTTGCACCTCGTCGCGCTGGCGGGCGATATAGCCGGCATACTTGATCTGGATCTCGACCTGTTCGGCCAGCACGGCATCGCCGAACACGCCCGGCCCGGCAAGCAGCTGCCCTTGCCCATCGTGGGCCTGCATCAGGGCTTCATAGCTGATGTTGGGGCGCTTGAGCAGATCGGCCAAGGAGTACTCGCGTTCGATGGCCTTGCCCAACAGGGCCTGGGCGGCGTCTTCGGGCAGCAGGCGCGGATTGACCCAGGTCGATTGCAGACGCTGCACTTCGGCCTCGACCGCGTCGCGCTTGCGGTTGAACGCATCCCAGCGGGCATCGTCGACCAGGCCCAGCTTGCGGCCGATTTCGGTCAAACGCAGGTCGGCATTGTCTTCGCGCAGGCTCAGGCGGTATTCGGCCCGGGAGGTGAACATGCGGTAGGGCTCGGTCACGCCACGGGTGACAAGGTCGTCGACCAGCACGCCGAGATAGGCTTCGTCGCGCCGCGGCACCCAGATTTCGCGTCCATTGGCATGCAGGGCGGCATTCACGCCCGCCAGCAGGCCCTGGGCGGCGGCCTCTTCATAGCCGGTCGTCCCATTGATCTGGCCCGCGAAGAACAGCCCCGAGATTGCCTTGGTTTCCAGGCTGGACTTCAATCCACGTGGATCAAAGTAGTCGTACTCGATCGCATAGCCGGGGCGCAGGATATGGGCCTGCTCCAGGCCGGGCAAGGAGTGGATCAGCTCGTACTGCACGTCGAACGGTAAGCTGGTGGACACCCCGTTGGGATAGACCTCATGGGTGTCCAGGCCCTCGGGTTCCAGGAATACCTGGTGCGAGCTCTTGTCGGCAAAGCGGTGGATCTTGTCTTCGATGGATGGGCAGTAACGAGGCCCCACGCCTTCGATCACGCCGCTATACATAGGGGAGCGGTCCAGTCCGCCGCGGATAATCTCGTGGGTGCGCTCATTGGTGTGGGTGATCCAGCACGGCAATTGACGCGGATGCAGGTCTGCCGACCCCATGAAAGAGAAGACAGGCACGGGGTCGAGATCACCGGGCTGCTCTTCCAGGATGGCGTAATTGATGGTGCGGCCATCAATGCGCGGCGGCGTGCCGGTCTTCAGGCGGCCTTGCGGCAGCTTGAGTTCCTTCAGGCGTTGGCCCAGGGATATGGCGGGCGGATCCCCTGCCCTGCCCCCGGAATAGTTCTGCAGCCCCACGTGGATCAAACCGTTGAGGAAGGTGCCCGCCGTCAGCACGACGGCGCGGGCACGGAACTTCAGACCGATCTGGGTGACGGCGCCGACGACTTTATCGCCCTCCACCATCAGGTCTTCGACCGCCTGCTGAAATAGCCAGAGATTGGGCTGATTCTCGAGTCGGTGCCGGATCGCCTTGCGGTAGAGGACGCGATCGGCCTGGGCGCGAGTCGCGCGCACAGCCGGGCCCTTCGAGCCATTGAGAATGCGGAACTGGATACCCGCTTCGTCGGTCGCGATCGCCATGGCGCCGCCCAGGGCGTCCACCTCTTTGACCAGATGGCCCTTGCCTATCCCTCCTATGGAGGGGTTGCAGGACATCTGGCCTAGCGTCTCAATGTTGTGCGTCAGCAGCAGGGTCTGGGCGCCAGTGCGCGCAGCAGCCAAGGCCGCCTCAGTGCCGGCGTGGCCGCCACCGACGACAATGACGTCAAATTCGCGGGGGTAATCCATGGTGTGGGGGGAAGCAAGAATGGGCTTTCAGGAGGCATTATAGAGTCAGCCCCCACGATGTTTCACGTGAAACATCGTAAGCCGAGCAAATCCGTGGGGTGGTGGGTACGAAAATCGCGATGAACGCCATACCACTGTATGGATACTCAGGTACGGGAGTGTTCCACGTGAAACCTTGGCGCGATGTTGAATGTTTCACGTGGAACACTTAACCCTTATCACGGATCCGTAAAAAGGATGTTTCACGTGAAACATGAGCCGACAAAAAGCTGAAATGCCCTTTATCGGGAAAAGACTAGCGGACAGGTGCAACAAGATGTCCACCGTGTCAGGCGGATAGATATTAGAGTGTGTCGCGGTGGGATAGTTCCACGCCACTTCTTCCGCCAAAGAAAACTATTGCGCCAATAGTGTTTATCTTTTCCACAGACTTGTTCACGCCCCGGATGCCACGGATAAGTCTGTTGATAAACCCTGGTGCACCAGAACGAGAGCATGTCCCGCATGGCCTGGATATTAATCCCCAGAACTATCCACAAGCCAAAACGATACACAGCCCAACAACGGGACTACCGGGCGTCGGGGCAGATGGGGATATCTTTGTGAAGAACCGGGCCGCGCGGCCGGTGGAAAACTCCGCCCTTGCCCGCCCGGCGCCGCAACAGTTATTCAGCTCTTGCGGGACCTCCCCTTCGTGATAGGTCCCGTAATTCCGTGATAATGCACGGTTTTTTCGATGGCGCTTACGGCAACGCGCAAGTATTGCGCAATCATGGATGGCTATTCATTCTGGGTAAAACAATGTGGAAATCCCATCCCAGCTTTTGTGCAAAACCGCCGCGCCATATCCAGGAAGCCGCGCTCGGAGTGGTCTGAAAATCGCCCGCCTCGGATTTTTATCCACAAAGTTATCCAAAGGCTGGAACCGCGCCCGCGCGACAAAATACCGCCGCCATGAGGGACGGCCCCCAAATGAGGAGTGTGCGGGTTAGTGCGCGCTAACAGGGGAGCGGAAATGACAACGCCCCAGACTTTGGGTCTTGGGGCGTTGCGCCAGGGGGTTAGGCCTGGCGTACCGGGAAAAAGGGATTTCCCGACTTAGAGCGGGCGAATTTCGGCCGCTTGAGGTCCTTTCGGACCATCTTTGACTTCGAATTCGACTTCCTGGCCTTCGTTGAGGCTGCGATAGCCTCGGCCTTGAATCGCGGAGAAGTGCGCGAACACATCAGTACCACCGCCGTCCGGCGTAATGAAACCGTAACCCTTATCGGCGTTGAACCACTTAACTTTGCCCTTTTGAGCCATTTTTATAGCGTCCTGGAAAAAAAAACGAATTGCAAGTGAATCAAGGACGCTGACACCAACTTATCGTACAACTTTGCGGCTGCACGTTTCGTTTGTCGCTTGCCGACAATGGCATTAACCGGGCTTGCGCACTGCTTGAATCAACTGCACGGCCAGCATACTCATCCGGAGTTGGGCATACATATTATTGTTTACCCGTATGTGGCTTTTTTTCACTTGTCTCACAAGTGAAGCCCTCATCAGACCACAACTTTGTTGCAGTACTGTGCCGCGTCCGCCGGGCATGAGCACATATCCGCCCGTGCTTTAAAGTTTTGGGATACTTATGCCCGAACCCAGACGCCGATCCACCGTCCCCTACCCTTCAGAACCATGATCCGCTCCAAGCTGCCCGATGTCGGGACCACTATTTTCACTGTCATGAGCCGCCTGGCCATCGAACACCAGGCCATCAACCTGGGCCAAGGATTTCCTGACTTCGATCCCGATCCCAAGCTGCGCGAACTTGTCACCAAGGCCATGGACGCGGGACACAATCAATATCCCTATATGCCCGGCGTGGCGCCGCTGCGCGCGGCCATCGCCGACAAGGTCGCCACGCTTTATGGTCATCGCTATGACCCCGAGACCGAGATCACCGTCACCAGCGGCGCCACCGAAGCGTTGATGGCCACCGTGCTGGCCGCGGTGAACAGCGGGGATGAGGTCGTCGTCATCGAGCCCTGCTACGACTCCTACCTGCCGGCGATCCGCCTGGCCGGCGGCACCGCCGTGCCCGTGCCCATGCGCGCGCCCACCTTGAATGATCCGCATTATCGTGTGGACTGGCAGCGGGTGCGCGACGCCGTCACGCCGCGCACCCGGCTGTTGATGCTGAACTTTCCGCACAACCCGACCGGCGCCATCCTGGACGACAGCGATCTGGACGCCCTGGAGGCCATCGTGCGCGATACCGGCATCCTGCTGCTGGCCGACGAGGTCTATGAACACATCGTGTTCGATGGCAAGCCGCATGCCAGCATCGCACGCCGCCCGCTCCTGGCCGAACACGCCTTCGTGATTTCCTCCTTCGGCAAGACTTATCACACCACCGGCTGGAAGATCGGTTATTGCTGCGCCCCGCGGCAGCTGAGCGCCGAGCTGCGCAAAGTGCATCAATTCATGGTGTTCACCGTGTCCTCGCCCATGCAGTACGCACTGGCGGCGTTCATGGCCGATCCCCGTCCCTACCTCGATCTGCCCGCCTTCTACGAGACCAAGCGCAATCGCCTGGCCGAAGGCCTGGCGGGCACGCGCTTCCGCGCCCTGCCCAGCCCTGGCACCTTCTTCATGCTGGCCGACTACAGCGAGATTTCAAAGGAAAAAGAAGGCGATTTCGCCCAGCGCCTGACCATCGAACACGGGGTGACTGTGATCCCGGTCTCGGCCTTCTATCGCGATCCGCAAGCGGATGGTTCCAACCATCACATCGTGCGTTTCTGTTTCGCCAAGAAGGACGCCACCCTGGACGCCGCCATCGAGCGCCTGGCAAAGGTCTGAGGCGCCGCACAAGCGGCGCGGCTAACAAAAACGGGTTTCCCGCCATGTTGCGGGAAACCCGTTTTGCATGCCGGCCGCCTGGACCGGCCCTGCCAGGCTTAGGCCTGCTGGCGTTTGCGCAGATAGCGCAGCGATTGCGGCACCACCACCACCGCCAGCGCGGCGATCCACAGACCGATCGACACGCCGCTCTGGAACAGCACGCTGATCTCGCCATTGGTAATGGACAGGGCGCGGCGCAGGTTCTGTTCCATCATGTCGCCCAGCACCACGCCAAGCACCAGCGGCGCCATGGGCACTTCGAACTTGCGCAGGAAGTAGCCCAACGTACCGATCACCACCACCATCATGAGATCAAAGCTGCCCGCGTTGATCGCATAGACGCCGATATAGCTGATGCACAGGATGCCGGGCACCATCAGCCAGGCCGGCACCGACAGCACTTTGGAGAAGACCCGCACCATGGGCACGTTCATCACGAAGAGCAGCACGTTGGCGATGAAGAGCGAGGCGATCAGGCCCCACACCAGCTCCGGCTTGCTCTCGAACAGCACGGGGCCCGGCGTGATGTTGTAGAGGGTCAGCGCGCCCATCATCACGGCGGTGGTGCCCGAGCCGGGCACGCCCAGCGTCAGCATGGGCACGAAAGAACCGACCGCCGAGGCCGTGGCAGCCGCTTCCGGCGCCACCAGCCCGCGCATATCGCCCTTGCCGAACTTGGCATTGGGATCCTTGCCTTCGATGATGCGTTTTTCTTGCGAATAGGCCACGGCGGCCGCCACGCTGGCGCCCGCGCCCGGCAGCACGCCCACGCCAAAACCCACCAGCGCGCTGCGCACCACGCTCCACCAGGTGAAGGCGAGTTCTTTCAGATTGAAGAGTTTGCGTCCGCTGGGCTTGACCTCGACGCTTTGTCCGCCGATGACTTTTTCCAGCATCTCCAGCATTTCGGCCACGGCAAACAGCGCAATGACCACCACCACGAAGTCGATGCCATCGGCCAGATGCACCGACTCGAAGGTATAGCGGTAGACGCCCGAGTTGGAATCGACGCCGATGACGGAAATGCCCAGGCCTATCATGGCCGCCAGCACGCCCTTGACCGGTTGCTTGCCCAGCAGGCTGGTCAGGCAGCAGAAGGCGAAGACCATCAGCACGAAATACTCGGCCGGCCCGAAGGCCAGCGCCCACTTGGCGAGCGTGGGCGCCAGCAGGATGATGCCGCTGACCGACACGATGGCGCCGAAGAAGGCCGACCAGGCCGACAGCGACAAGGCCACGTTGGCCATGCCCTGGCGCGCCAAGGGATAGCCGTCCAGCGTCGTCATGATGGCGCTGGCCTCGCCGGGCACGTTCAGCAGGATGGAGGTGATGCGACCGCCATACTCCGCGCCCACATAGACCGCGGCCAGCAGGATGAGCGCCGTTTCCGGCGGCAGGTTCATGGCGAAGGCAATGGGGATGAGCATGGCCACGCCGTTGATCGGACCCAGCCCGGGCAACACGCCCACCATGGTGCCGAAGAAGGAGCCGATGGCCGCCACGAGCACATTGGTGAGCGAGAACGCCACACCAAAGCCCATGGACAAATGATCGAGAACGCCGCTCATATCAGACCCTCCAGCAGGCCGCCCGGCAATACGACATCCAGGACCTTGTCAAACAACAGAAAGAAAAACAGACCCATTACCAGGCCGCCCACGGTCGCCTTGATCCAGGACCCGCCGAACAGGCGGCCGACGGCCACGGTCATGACGGCCGTGGAGATGATGAAACCAAGCCACTGGAAGAGAAAGGCATAGGCCGCCGCGAACAACACCATCAGCGCGATGCGCGCATTGGCGCCGGGCGGATTGGCTTCCACGGGATGCCCGCCCTTGATGGCCAGGCGCAGGCCGCACAGGCCGATGATGAGCGCGATCAGCAGCGGGAAGGCGCGCGGGCCCACGGGTTCGTAGGCGAAAGGCGCCTCGATATCCCAGCCCACCCATGTCATGAAGGCGGCCAGGACCAGGGCAATGATGCCCAGCAAACGATCATTCATGATCCGGGATCCAAGCAAGGAAAATAGCAGCGACGCCGCGCGCGGCCCGAAGGAGCGCGCGGCGCCGTGGAGAGGGTTACTTCTTGATCAGGCCGAAGGAGTCCGCCAGTTCGGTGTATTGCTTGACCTGTTCCTTGACGTAGTCGTCAAGCTCCTTGCCCGTCTTGGCGAAGGGGAACAGGCCTTGCTGCTCGCGCAGCTTGGCGTATTCGGGCGAGGCCATCGCCTTGTTGAAGGCATCGACCCAGAACTGGTAATCCTCATCCGACACCTTGGGGCCCACATAGAAGCCGCGGATGATGGGCCAGACGATGTCGTAGCCCTGCTCCTTGGCGGTGGGGATGTCGGCCAGCTTGCCCGGCAGGCGTTCGCTGTTGAACACCGCCAGCACGCGGATGGGCGCGCCGCCCTCGAGCATGGTGAAGGCTTCGGCGGCGTCGCCCATATAGGCCTGAATATGGCCGCCGCGCAGCGCCGTCACGGCTTCGCCGCCGCCTTCAAACGCCACGAAACGCATCTTGCGGAAATCCACGCCGGCCGCCTTGGCGGTCAGCGCGGCCTTCATCCAATCCTGGCTGCCCACGGTGCCGCCGGCGCCCAGGACAATCTTGGTCGGATCCTGCTTGAAAGCCTCCATCAGGCTCTTCAAGTCCTTGTAGGGCGAATCATTGCGCACCACGGCAACGCCATAGTCCGAACCGATACCGGCCAGCCAGCGGACATCGTTGACGTTGTACTTGCCGAACTTGCCCTGGGCCAGGTTGAGCAGCGAACCTCCCGAGAAGGCCACGATGGTGCCCGGCTCCTTGGGATGCTGCGCGACGATGTTGTTGTAGGCCACCGCCCCGATGCCGCCCGGCATGTAGACGATGCGCATGGGCGCCTTCAGGGCGCCGCTTTGCTTCAGGCCTTCGGTGGCCAGGCGGCAGGTCAGGTCAAAGCCGCCGCCAGGCTGGGCCGGCGCGATGCACTCGGGGCGGCGCGGTTCGCCGGCGGCGTGCGTGGTCAGGCTGGCCCCCAGGCCGAGGATACCCAGGGCCGCCACGGCGCCAATACGGATTTTTTGCAGGATCTGCATGAGATGCGGTCTCCGATTGTTGTTGGATTCTTGGCCGGCATGCGCCGACAGGAACCGCACCGTACAAAATCCACCCTTTCCGTTTGCTTTCAAGTCTGGCCGTTTTTCTGCTGCAAAGCAGCATCCGCCGTAAAACCTAGGGAAAACACTAATGTGGCGCGCAAGCCTGGCCCGGGTTCGCGGTTTTCAAGTTTGAGCGTTCCGCCATGCAGGCCGACGATGGTCCCCACGATGGCCAGCCCCAACCCGGCGCCGGGCTTGTTCTTGCCCGCCGCTCCGCGGCGAAAGCGCACGCTGGCGTGCGCAATGTCTTCCGGAGACATGCCCGGCCCGGCGTCTTCCACGCAGATCCAGGCCTGTCCCTGCCCGCTGCCGACCCGGATGGTGACCTCGCTGCCAGCCGGGCTGTAGCGCAGGGCATTGTCCAGCAGATTGGACAGGGCTTCGCGCAGCAGGCCCTCGGCGGCCTGGATGCGGACGGGTTCGGCAGGCCGCTCCAGGCCGAAGTCGATACGCTTCATGCGGATGGCCGGCAGCAGCGAGCGGCTCACGCTGTCGGCCAGCTCGGCCAGGTCCACCGTCTCCAGCGGCAGGCCGCCTTCGGCCCAGGGGGCGTCCTTGGCCCGGGCCAGGGTCAGCATCTGGTTGGTCGTGCGCACGGCCCGGTCCAGGCCTTCTTTCATGGCGAGCAAGGCGGCATGGATCTCCTGGGGGTCGGTTTCCCGCAGGGCATAGGCGGTTTGCGTGCGCAAAACCGACAGCGGCGTGCGCAGTTGGTGCGAAGCGTCATCCAGGAACTGCCTCTGCACCCTCGCCTGAGCCTCAAAACGGCCCGTGTGGAGATTAATCGCCTCCAGCAGGGGTAGGACCTCACCCGGCACGTCGGACGCGCTGATGGGGCTTAAATCGTCCGCGGAACGGCTGGCGACTTCGTCCCTGAGCCGCTCAAGGGGCCTGAGAGCCATCAGAACGCTCCATATGACCGCCAAAACGCTGATCAGTAGCAGGGCGACGTCCCGCTCCACCGAACGCAGCAGCGCTCGATTTAAGAAGTCCTCGCGGGTTTCCAGGCCTTCGGCCACCTGGACGATGACGCGCCCGCCCTGGTTGGCATACAAGGGCGGGTCCATCGGCCGGGCCAGCGCCGCGACCCGCAGCGGCTGGCCCTCATAGTTGGCGTAGAAGAATTCCGGTTTGCCGGACTGCAGCGGATGGTCGGGCATGGGCAGGTCCGGATTGCCGATTTCGGCCAGCCCGTCCTCGGTGGCCACCCGGTAATACACGCTGCCATTGGCCGTCAGCTCGAAGAATTCCAGCATGAGGTAAGGCAGCTCCAGACTTAATCCACCGCTCGCTGTGGATATGTTGTGGTCGATGGAACGCAGCGCGCCGGCAAGCGCGCGATCGTAGGCAATATCGACCTGTTCGCGCAGCTGCTGGTTGGACAGCCACAGGCCGGCGACCAGGATGGTGACCAGCGCGGGAATGAGCCACAGCAGCAAAGTGGCGCGCAATGTGCGCGCCGCCGGCGTATCACGAGTTTTCAACAGCCGCCTCCAGGCTGTAGCCCATGCCGCGCATGGTGACGATCTGCACGCCGGTGTCGGTCAGTTTTTTGCGCAGCCGGTGCACCAGGACTTCGATGGCTTCCAGGTTGACATCGCTGTCCTCGCCCTGGATGCGGTCCAGGATTTGCTGCTTGTTGATGGGTTCGCCGCTGCGTTGGATGAGTACGCGCAGCACCGCGTATTCCTTTGGGGATAACTGCAGGTTCTGTCCGCTGACCGTAAATCGCTGGGCTGAAGTATCCAGGACCAGATTGCCCAGCGACAGACGGGGATGGTCGCGTCCGCGGCTGCGTCGTATCAAGGCGGTGAGCCGGGCCTCGAGTTCTTCGAGCACGAAAGGTTTGGGCAAAAAATCGTCGGCGCCTTCGTGCAGTGTACCCACTCTTTCGGCCAGCGAGTCTCTTGCGGTCAGCACCAGAACCGGCGTGCGGTCATCGCGAGCCCGCATTTTGGTGAGCAATGTATGCCCATCCATGCCCGGCAGGCCGAGGTCGAGGATGACGGCATCGAATTCTTCCAGCGCCAGGCGGCGTTCGGCAAGCAGGCCATTGTCGGCCCAGTCCACGACGAAGCCCGCGTGGCGGGCGAGGCTGCGTGACAGCCAGTGCGCCAGGTCGGCTTCGTCTTCGATCAACAGAATGCGCATAGCGGGGACCCCGTGGGGCGGTGGCGGTGGGAAAGCATGTTTTGGCTTTTCCTTTTTTTTTCTTTATATAAAGACTAATGATTAATAAGGGCTGTGGATAACTACCTTAACGTTGAAAACCGTATCTTTTTCAACGGCTTGGACGGATTTTAGGCTGTGCAAGAACTCTGTTTGGCGAGAAAGCCCAAGTTGAACAAGTTTTTGGACGGATGCCAAAAGCCCGGCTTGTTCAACATGGGTGCACACAATGTGCACAAGCACGCGCCCTAGTAGTTATCCACAGGTCGGTTTCCTTGCCTGGCCCATTTTTCGACCCGTTTTTCCGGCACAACAGCCCGGTCCGGGAGCATGAAAATCCGGCCCGGCAAGGGGAAAAATCGGGTCTCTGGGCGGCGCAAAACGCTCGGGAGCGGGCGGGCGCGCGCTCGCCGGCCAAGGCCTGCAAGACGCCATGGCGCTCAGAAATTGAGCAAGAAAAATCGCTGTCCGATCTTTGCTTTTGCCCTTGGCCGCGCGTCGCGGGCGAAAAAAAACCGCCCCGTCGGGGGCGGCTTGGGACAGGCGCTAGGACCTCAGGCCGGCCGATTGGCGTCAATGACGGTCAGCGCGGCCATGTTGACGATACGGCGCACGGTGGCGCTGGAAGTCAGGATGTTGACCGGCGCATTGGCCCCCAGCAGGAAGGGGCCGACCGCCACATTGCCGCCGGCCGCCGTCTTGAGCAGGTTGTAGGCGATATTGCCCGCGTCCACGTTGGGGCAAACCAGCAGATTGGCCGTCCCCTTGAGCGTGGAGGACGGCAGGATGCGCAGACGCAGCGCTTCGTCCAGCGCGCAGTCGCCATGCATCTCGCCATCGATTTCCAGGTCGGGCGCTTGCTGGCGCACGCGCTCCAGCGCTTCGCGCATCTTGGCGCCGGAAGCCGAACTGCCCGAGCCGAAGTTGGAGCGCGACAGCAGGGCCACCTTGGGCGCCAGGTTCAGGCGCTTCATTTCTTCGGCGGCGGCGATGGTGAATTCGGCGATCTGCTCGGCCGTGGGATCGTCGTTGACGTGGGTGTCGACCAGGGCGATGGTGCGTTGATCCAGCAGCAGGATGTTCATGGCCGCATAGGTCTTGGCGCCAGGACGTTTGCCCAGCACCTCATCGATGAAACGCAGGTGGTCGTGATACGCGCCCACCGCGCCGCAGACCATGCCGTCGGCATCGCCCAAGCGCACCATCATGGCGCCGATGAGCGTCATGCGGCGGCGCATTTCGACGCGCGCCATCTCCTTGCTGATGCCGCGGCGGTTCATCAGTTCCCAGTAGGTGGTCCAGTACTGGTGGAAGCGCTCGTCGTATTCGGGATTGGTGACTTCGACATCTTCGCCCAGGCGCAGGCGCAGGCCGTATTTTTCGATGCGCGACAGCAGCACGGAGGGTCGGCCCACGAGGATGGGTTTGGCGATTTTCTCGTCGACGATGACCTGCACGGCGCGCAGCACGCGCTCGTCTTCGCCTTCGGTAAAGACGATGCGCGCGCGGCCCTGATCGCGCACCACCTGTTTGGCGATGGCGAACAGGGGTTTCATAAAGGCGCCGGAGTGATAGACGAATTGCTGCAGCTGCTCGACATAGGCGTCGAGATCGGCGATGGGCCGGG
>NZ_JHEP02000039.1 GCF_000657795.2 Bordetella pseudohinzii | reverse complement strand
TAGACGAATTGCTGCAGCTGCTCGACATAGGCGTCGAGATCGGCGATGGGCCGGGTGGCCACGCCGTCGGCCATGGCCGCGCGCGCCACGGCCGGCGCGATGCGCACGATCAGGCGGGGATCGAAAGGCTTGGGGATCAGGTAGTCGGGACCGAACGACAGGTCATACGTGCCGTAGGCGGCCGCCACGACTTCGCTCTGTTCTTCCTGGGCCAGTTTGGCGATGGCGTAGACCGCGGCCTTTTCCATCTCGCGGGTGATGGTGGTGGCGCCCACATCCAGCGCGCCGCGGAAGATATAGGGGAAGCACAGGACGTTGTTGACCTGGTTGGGATAGTCCGAACGGCCCGTGGCCATGACGACATCGTCACGAACGGCATGCGCTTCTTCAGGCAGGATCTCGGGCGTGGGGTTGGCCAGGGCCAGGATGAAGGGACGCGCGGCCATGGCGGCCACCATCTCGGGCTTGAGCACGCCGCCGGCCGACAGGCCCAGGAACACATCCGCGTCGGTGATCACCTCGGCCAGCTTGCGGGCCTCGGTCTTCTGCGCAAAGCGCGCCTTGTCCGGATCCATCAAGGCCGTGCGGCCTTCGTAGACCACGCCTTCGATGTCGGTGACCCAGATGTTCTCGACGGGCAGGCCCAGGTCGACCATGAGACTCAGGCAAGCCAGGGCGGCGGCGCCCGCGCCCGAGGTCACGACCTTGACCTGCTTGATGTCCTTGCCGACGACCTTCAGGCCGTTGATGAAGGCCGCGCTGACGGTGATGGCCGTGCCATGCTGGTCGTCATGGAAGACCGGGATCTTCATGCGTTCGCGCAGCTTGCGCTCGACGGTGAAGCACTCGGGCGCCTTGATGTCCTCAAGATTGATGCCGCCGAAGGTGGGCTCCAGGCCGGCGATGATCTCGACCAGCTTGTCGGGGTCGGTTTCGTTGATTTCGATGTCAAAGACATCCAGGCCGGCGAACTTCTTGAACAGCACGGCCTTGCCTTCCATGACGGGCTTGGACGCCAGCGCGCCGATATTGCCCAGGCCCAGCACGGCGGTGCCGTTGGAGATCACGCCCACCAGGTTGCCGCGCGCGGTGTA
>NZ_JHEP02000038.1 GCF_000657795.2 Bordetella pseudohinzii | reverse complement strand
TCGCCGGCATCGACGGCGGCGGGCTCAAGCTCGGCAATATTGCCGCCGGCACGGCGACCACCGATGCGGTCAATGTCGGTCAGCTGCAAGCCGTCTCCTCGGTGGCCAACAGCGGATGGAACGTTACCGCGCAAGGCGCCAACGCAAGCAATGTGGCGCCCGGCGCCACCGTGGATTTCTCTAGCCCGGACAGCAACCTGGCCATCACCAAGGGCGCCACTGACAATAAGCTGCGCTTTGCCCTGTCCCGCAACCTGGATGTGGATACCGTGACCCTCGGCACCACCCAGCTTCAGGCCAGCGGCCTGACCCTGACCGGTGGCCCTAGCATCACCACCGCCGGCATCGACGGCGGCGGCCTCAAGCTCAGCAATATCGCCGCCGGCACGGCCACGACCGACGCCGTCAATGTGGGACAACTGCAAGCCGTATCCACGGTGGCCAACAGCGGCTGGAACGTCACTGCTCAGGGCTCCAATGCGAGCAACGTCGCACCCGGCGCCACCGTGGACTTTGCCAGCGCCGACAGCAACCTCGCCATCACCAAGGGCGCCACTGACAATAAGCTGCGCTTTGCCCTGTCCCGCAACCTGAATGTGGATGCCGTGACGCTGGGAACCACTCAGCTTCAGGCCAGCGGCCTGACCCTGACCGGCGGTCCGAGCATCACCACGGCCGGTATCGACGGCGGCGGCCTCAAGCTCAGCAATATCGCCGCCGGCAGCGCCACGACCGATGCCGTGAACGTCGGTCAGCTGCAGGCCGTCTCCTCGGTGGCCAACAGCGGTTGGAACGTCACCGCGCAGGGGGCCAACTCAAGCAATGTGGCGCCCGGCGCCACCGTGGACTTCTCTAGCGCCGACAGCAACCTGGCCATCACCAAGGGCGCGACCGACAGCAAACTGCGCTTTGCCCTGTCCCGTAACCTCGATGTGGATGCCGTCACCCTGGGCACCACCCAGCTCCAGGCCAGTGGGCTGACCCTGACCGGTGGCCCTAGCATCACCACCGCCGGTATCGACGGCGGCGGCCTCAAGCTCAGCAACATCGCGGCCGGCACGGCGACCACCGATGCGGTCAACGTGGGACAACTGCAGGCGGTCTCCACGGTGGCCAACAGCGGATGGAACGTTACGGCGCA
>NZ_JHEP02000037.1 GCF_000657795.2 Bordetella pseudohinzii | reverse complement strand
GACAACTGCAGGCGGTCTCCACGGTGGCCAACAGCGGATGGAACGTTACGGCGCAGGGCGCCAACGCGACCAATGTCGCGCCAGGGGCGACGGTGGACTTTGCCAGTGCGGACAGCAACCTGGCCATCACCAAGGGCGCGACCGACAGCAAACTCCGCTTCGCCCTGTCCCGCAACCTGAATGTGGATGCCGTGACGCTAGGCACCACCCAGCTGCAAGCCAGTGGCCTGACCTTGACTGGTGGACCGAGCATCACCACCGCCGGCATCGACGGCGGCGGGCTCAAACTCAGCAATATCGCCGCCGGCAGCGCCACGACCGACGCCGTCAATGTCGGGCAGTTGCAGGCCGTCTCCACGGTGGCCAACAGCGGATGGAACGTTACCGCGCAGGGGACCAATGCAAGCAATGTGGCGCCCGGCGCCACCGTGGATTTCTCTAGCGCCGACAGCAACCTCGCCATCACCAAGGGCGCCACTGACAATAAGTTGCGCTTCGCCCTGTCCCGCAACCTGAATGTGGATACCGTGACCCTCGGCACCACCCAGCTTCAGGCCAGCGGCCTGACCCTGACCGGCGGCCCGAGCATCACCACCGCCGGCATCGACGGCGGTGGCCTCAAGCTCAGTAATATCGCCGCCGGCAGCGCCACGACCGATGCCGTGAACGTCGGTCAGCTGCAGGCGGTCTCCACGGTGGCCAACAGCGGTTGGAACGTCACGGCGCAAGGCGCCAACGCGAGCAACGTCGCACCCGGCGCCACCGTGGATTTCTCTAGCCCGGACAGCAACCTGGCCATCACCAAGGGCGCGACCGACAGCAAACTCCGCTTCGCCCTGTCCCGCAACCTGAATGTGGATGCCGTGACGCTAGGCACCACCCAGCTGCAAGCCAGTGGCCTGACCTTGACTGGTGGACCGAGCATCACCACGGCCGGTATCGACGGCGGCGGGCTCAAGCTCAGCAATATTGCCGCCGGCACGGCGACCACCGATGCGGTCAATGTGGGACAGCTGCAAGCCGTCTCCTCGGTCGCCAACAGCGGCTGGAACGTTACCGCGCAGGGCGCCAATGCGAGCAACGTCGCACCCGGCGCCACCGTGGACTTTGCCAGCGCCGACAGCAACCTGGCCATCACCAAGGGAGCCACCGACAGCAAACTCCGCTTTGCCCTGTCCCGCAACCTGAATGTGGATGCCGTGACCCTCGGGACCACCCAGCTCCAGGCCAGCGGCCTGACCCTGACCGGCGGCCCGAGCATCACCACCGCCGGCATCGACGGCGGCGGGCTCAAACTCAGCAATATCG
>NZ_JHEP02000036.1 GCF_000657795.2 Bordetella pseudohinzii | reverse complement strand
AGAAGGCCCAGCGGGCGTTCAAGGTGACGGTGTGTTGCTGCGATCGGGAGGCGAACTCACCGGCATAGCCCAGGCCGAGGGTGGCCTGGCGGTTGACGGCCAGGTCGGCGCCCAGCTCGGCCTGGGCCGTGCTGCGGGCGATGGGCAGGCCCTGGACGGTGAAGGCGGGTCCGCCCTGGAAGGCCAGCCGCGCGCGCGGGGTGAGGTCCTGGCCGGTATAGCGCCAGGCCAGGCCGCCGCGGATATGCAGATCCTTGCCGCCGACCGTGAAGCCGCGCCAGGCATGCAGGCCCAGGGTGGTGGTCAGGCTGCTGCGGTTGTAGGTCTGGCCGCGCAGGGCCGCCATGCCGCCTTTTTCGGTATAGGCGTCGGTGTGCAGGTGGTTGAAGCTGGCGCCCAGATAGGGCTCGACATAGCCCTGGGGCAGCGGGAAGGCGTGGCCGATTTCGGTAAAGAGCTGGGAGGTGCTGCCCTTGTAGCGGGCCTTGAGCGTATCGCTCAGGCCGATGCGGGCCAGGTCGCGGTCGCTATGGATGCGGTGCAGGGTATGGGAGGCGCCCAGCAGGAGGCTGAGCTTGCCGAGGCCGGTCTGCCACTGCCGGCCGCCATAGAGCGCCAGGCTGTAGTTGTCGATGCCGGCCTTGGCCGAGCGTTCGGCCACACTGACATGGGTATGGCTATAGCCCAGCGCGCCGCCCAGCCGCCAGCCCATGGCCAGGGGGCGGTCGGCGCCGATGAAGAGGCCGCCGGTGGTGGCGCGGCCGGCCGGGGCGTTGCTGTCGGCGCGGTCGCGCTGCCAGGCGCCGAAGGCCTGGGCCCAGAGGGGATGGGAGGCCGAGGCGGGCAGGGCCGAGACGGGGTAGGCGCTGCCCGTTTGCGCCAGCAGGGCGCCGGGCCGCATGCCGGCCTGCAGGGTGTTGCGCAGGCGCTCGATGGGGATGCGCCGCACGGCGGCGATGGCGCTCTGATGCAAGGCGCTGGAGACAGCGGTGGCGGCATCGCCCGACAAGGCCTTGAACACTGGCTCGGGCGCGCCCTTGGGCAGGGTCAGCACGAATTGATGCAGCGCATGCTGGGCGGGCAAGGCATCGAGGGCGCGGGCGGCCGAGCGGGCGTTGCGGCTGCGGGCCTCGCTCTCGAAGCGTTTGGGCGCGCCGCTCGCCTCGGCGCGGCGCACCAGGGCCAGGCGTACGGTGTTTGCCTCGGCATAGTCCAGCGAGGTGTCCAGGAAGGCGAGGTTGTTGGCCACGGTTTGATGGGCGCCGAAGCTGCCCTCGAGCTTGTTCGCTTGCAGCAACAGGTAAGAGGAGGCGGCCTGCCGCATGCCGGCCATTGAAATCGTCAACTGGCTGGTGTTTTCCAGCTTGGCGTTGCCCGAGACCTTCAGCAGGGGCTGCGCCGTAGGCGTTGCCGGCAGCGCGACCGCCAGGGCGCCGTGCAGGGTCAGGTCGTCATTGAAGGCCATACCCTGGCTGGCGACGTGCAGGGTGCCGCCGTCGTGGACCGTGGTCTTGCCGCTGAGGGTGCCGCCCATGCCGCCGAGCGCGCCGCCAGCCTTGACGTCCACGGTGCCGCCCAGCTTGCCCGTGACCACGAGCATGCCGCCGGTGACGGTGGTGCTGCCGGCAAACTGCTCGCTGTGGCCGCTGAGGATGGTGTGGCCTTGTTTGTGCTCGATATTGCCCTTGCCGGAGAGCACGGGAGCGAATTCCAGGCCGGCCTCCGTGGGGATGTGGTTAAAGACCAGTTTCTGGCTATTGGCCTTGGAGGCATCGGAGGAGAAGGCCAACTGCCCCGCGGTCAGCGTGCCGCCGGCCTGGGCCTCGTCGTCCGGGCCGCCACCGATGA
>NZ_JHEP02000035.1 GCF_000657795.2 Bordetella pseudohinzii | reverse complement strand
TGTCAAACGCAATTGAAATGTGAGCCACTTCGCGCGTCGGCGCGCAAAGTAAATCTGGGCCATGCGATTAGTTCTTGGCGGCAGGCACATGCCCGGCGCGTCGTTGGTGTTTGAGGCGGTAGCTGTCTCCCTTGATTTGGACGATGTGGGCGTGATGCAGGATGCGGTCGAGCATGGCCGCCGTTAGCGTGGTGTTGCCACCGAAGGTGGCATCCCACTGCGTAAACGGCAGATTGCTGGTCAAGATCATTGAGCCACGCTCATAGCGTTTGGCGACGATTTGGAAGAAGTGACTGGCCTGGTCACCAGATAGCGGCAGATAGCCGATCTCGTCGATGATCAACAGGCGTGGCCCCAGGATGTTGTGCCGCAGAACCGCGTCGTACCGTTCCTGTCGCCTGGCCGCTTCCAGTTGTAGCATCAGGTCGGCCGCTGTGATGAACTTCGTCTTGATCCCCGCCTGGGTGGCGGCGTAGCCCAGCGCGATGGCCAGATGCGTCTTACCCACACCGGATGGGCCTAGCAGCACGGCGTTCTCGCATTGATCGACGAACCGTAATGTGGCCAACTCCTCGATCAGCTTTTTAGGGGCGCCCACAGCGAAGCTGTAGTCGTAATCGTCCAAAGTTTTGATGGCAGGGAACCCGGCCATGCGAACCAGAGTCTGTCGCGAGCGCACCTGCCGGGTGTCCCGTTCATGAGCGAGCACGTGCTCGAGGTAATCCAGAAAGCTCCAGTCCTTGTTGGTAGCCTCGCCGGCAGCCGCACGGTAGCACTGCATCAGCCCTTCGAGCTTGAGCGTCTGGCAGTGCGCGTCGATCCGTTCCTGTTGCAGGTTCATGCGTTCACCTCGGTCAGCAGTTGCTGATAGACCGACAGCGGGTGCTGCAACGAGGCAGCCATATCGGGCATGGCCCACCGAGCGAGGATTGCCGATTGTGCCGGACTGGCGAACCCTGGCAATGGCTGCAAGGCGGCGCGCTCACGCTGTTCGAACAGCGTGGCAGGAGCTGCCCGCGTGACCGGATGTACGCGCTGGTTGGCCACATCGCGCAGCCATTTGCCCACTTCGGCGTTGGCCGTGTCCACGTCCAGCACCAAACCTGACTGCTTGAGCCAGCTAGTGAGTGGCACGTAGAAGTTGCCACGAAGATACCGATGGAATCGCTCCACCTTACCCTTGGTCTGCGCGCGATAGGGTCGGCACAGTCGGGGCATGAAGCCGTAACGCTTGGCCAGATCCAGCATCCCGGGGTGCCAACGGTGCTCGCCGTGAGCGTACGCATCTCGCGTGTCCACGATGGTCTTCGCATTGTCGTAGAGGATCTCGCGCGGCACGCCACCCAGGGTCTCGAATAAATCGTGGTGGCAACTGACCAGTGTGTCGGCCCGCTCGTTGGTCGTGAACCGCGCCCATCGCCAGCGGCTGTAGCCCAACGTGGCCGTA
Source organism: Bordetella pseudohinzii (assembly GCF_000657795.2). Classification (GTDB taxonomy): domain Bacteria; phylum Pseudomonadota; class Gammaproteobacteria; order Burkholderiales; family Burkholderiaceae_B; genus Bordetella; species Bordetella pseudohinzii. The sequence continues at coordinate 511 of NZ_JHEP02000035.1, read as the reverse complement.
AAGGCATAGAGCGGATCGGTGCCACGCCGAAAGACCACGAAGTCGCATTGCATCTGCTGGCCGGGCGCAGTCTCGAAGCGCACCACGGGATCGGGCTCTGGCACCGGCTTGCGCGACTGCATAAATGCTTGCAGACCGCGCAATTGGCCGCGATAGCCCAGTGCCTGCAACTCGCGCAGCAATGCGGGCGCGGCGATCCACTCCGGGGCTGCCGCCTTCATCCTCTCGAGAATGTAGTCGTGGAAAGGCTCCAGCTTGGTCGGTCTGGCCTCACGTGGCTTGTAGCGTGGAACCTGCTCGGACTTCAAATGCCGAGCCACCGTATTGCGAGAGACACCCAAGCGTCGCGCGATCTCTCGCAGTGACAAACCTTGGGCCTTGAGCACATGGATTTGCATCCACTGTTCCTTCAGAAGCATCGTCGGCCTTCGCGCGAAAAGCCTCGACTGTACGGAAAGGTGGCTCAGATTTACTTTGCGCGAAGTGGCTCATTATTACTTTGCGCGCAACA
>NZ_JHEP02000034.1 GCF_000657795.2 Bordetella pseudohinzii | reverse complement strand
AGATGGACGAGGTCACGCAGCAGAACGCCGCCCTGGTCGAAGAAGCGGCCGCGGCCGCCGGTTCGCTGCAGGAGCAAGCGCGCCAACTGGCCGATGCCGTGGCGGTGTTCAAGATTAATGCGGGCGAGGTCATCGATGTGCCGGCGCGCCAGCTGGCGCGCGCAAGCGCCGCGCCGCGGGTGACGGCCGCGGCCGACGCCGCGCCGGCCGAGCCCGCCCAAGCGGCGCAGCTGACCCGCCTGGCCACGCGCCCGGCCGGCGCCGCTGCGGCCGAAGGGGCGGCCACGCGCCGCGCGGCGCGCCGTCCGGCATCGGCCAATGGGCATGCCCAGGCCGATGGCGCCGCGCGCCCCGTCCGCAAGGCGGCCGCGGATGAGGATTGGGAGTCGTTTTAAACCGCCAGGCGTCGCGGGGCGGCGCGCATGACAATCGCCGGCCCCTTGGGGGCCGGGTTCAGGGTGGAAGGATGCATCAAAAATGTTAGCAAACTTGAAGGTTCGTACGGGGCTGTTGCTGGCGTTATTGGTCCTGGCGCTGATGGGGCTGTTCGCCATTGGCTTGGGTTGGAGCGCCATACATAAGGCCGACGAAGCCCTGGACATGCTGGACAGTGTCAGCGTTCAGCAGAATGTGCTGATCAAGGACGCCTACAGCCAGATGCTGCGCGCCACGGTGCGCGCGGACATCGCGGCCGCGCAGCGCGCCTCCGGCGATGAGGCCGGGGCGGCGCAGAACGTCAGTACCGTGCGCGAGCTCAATGCCGACGCCGCGCGCAAGATGGAGGCCTTCCAGTCCATTCCCAAGCACGATGACGAAGGCCGGCGGATGGAGGCCGAGGTCATGGGCAGCTTCAAGGCCTTTGTCGCGGCCCTGGGCGAAATGATGGCGGCGCTGGACCGGGGCGACCACGCCGCTTATCTGGATATCAAGAACCGCAAGGCGGGCGCCGCCAGCGCGGCGTTTGCGGCCAAGCAGCAGGGGTTCTCCGAGCGCATCCAGAAAATGAGCGCCGACACGCTGGCCGGCGTGCGCCAGGCCAGCCGCATCATGACCTTGCTCTATGCGGCCATGATCGTGTTGATGGTCATCGTCGTGGCATCGGCCTTTGTCTACATGACGCGCGCCGTCGTGCGGCCCTTGCAGCGCGTGGGCGAGCATTTCGAGAAAATCGCCTCGGGCGACTTGACCGGGCGCGTCGAGGCCCGCAGCGCCAACGAGATCGGTCAGCTCTTCGCCGCGCTCAAGCGCATGCAGGAAAGCCTGACGCGCACGGTGTCCTCGGTGCGCCGCGGCGTGGATGAGATCCATGTGGGCGCGCGCGAGATCGCCGCGGGCAATACCGATTTGTCCAGCCGCACCGAAGAGCAGGCCGCCTCGCTGGAGGAGACGGCCGCCTCGATGGAGCAACTGGCTTCCACGGTCAAGCAGAACGCGGACAATGCCCGCCAGGCCAACCAGCTGGCGGCCAGCGCCTCGGATGTGGCCGAACGCGGCGGCGCCGTGGTCTCGGAAGTGGTGCAGACCATGGAGGGGATTTCGGCCAGCTCGCGCAAGATTTCGGAGATTGTGTCGGTCATCGACGGGATCGCCTTCCAGACCAATATCCTGGCGCTGAACGCGGCGGTGGAAGCCGCGCGGGCCGGCGAGCAGGGCAAGGGTTTTGCGGTGGTGGCGGGCGAGGTGCGTTCACTGGCGCAGCGCAGCGCCCAGGCGGCCAAGGAGATCAAGACGCTGATCGAGGACTCGGTGGGCAAGGTCGCGGCGGGTTCGCAGCAAGTGGGCCGCGCCGGGGCGACGATGCAGGAGATCGTGGCCTCGGTCAAACGGGTGACCGACATCATGGGCGAGATCGCAGCCGCCTCGCAGGAGCAATCCAGCGGCATCGAGCAGGTCAACCGCGCGGTCACGCAAATGGACGAGGTCACGCAGCAGAACGCCGCCCTGGTCGAGGAGGCGGCGGCCGCCGCCGGTTCCATGCAGGATCAATCGCAGCGCCTGGCCGAAGCGGTGGCGGTGTTCAAGATCCAGGCCGGCGAGGTCATCGATGTCAGCGCCCAGCGCCTGGCGTCGGTCCGGCCCAAGGCGGTGGCCGCCGAACCCGCGCAGGACAAGGCCGAAGCGGCCCCGCCCGCGCGGCGTCTTGCCGCCGCCGAGGGCGCCGCCACGCAGCGCCGCCGGCGCGCGGTCGAGCCGGCCGCCGAGCCGCCGCGGCCCGCGGCCGCCCGGCGCGGCGCCGATGAAGATTGGGAATCGTTTTAAACCGCCCGGCCCCCTGGGCTGGCAGTGAGGGCGGATCAGCCCTTGGGAGTGGGATGCCGTGTTCAAACAGATGATGGCCTGGTGCCTGACCGCGCTGCTGCTTGGCGGCTGCGCGGTGTCGGGGCACAACTTCGACGGGGGCAAGTTGTCCACGCTCACGCCGGGGCAAAGCAGCCTGGATGACGCGGCGCGGGCGCTGGGCGCCTTGCCTGACCAGATCTACAACCGGCCCGACGGCAGCCGGGTGGCGCTTTGGCGGTCCCACATCACATTTTTGACTGACGGCTTCTATAGCAGGAAGGAGGCCTTGTTGCAGTTCGGGCCGGACGGCCGTCTGGTCAGATTGTTGGATAGCACCAACATCCTGCTAGAGCCCTGGGAGCGTGAAAAGCTCCTCGGGCCACCGCCGCCGCAGACCGCGGCGGTCTCGGGCCCCGCCGCCGCGGCGCCCGGGATTGAACTCATCGTGATCCCAGGGCCTGGAGAAAAACCGGCCCGTTAATCACGTCCGCCGCTAGACCGCTACCCTTCGGAACGGTCGGCCATCGCCCCAAGCCTTCCCTGAGGCCGGTGCGGTGGCTTGCTCATTTTTGTTGCTTTATCAGAAGGACGGGGAAGTTAATGGAAACCAGTTTCGAATCCGAGGCCAAGCCGACCAAGACCAAGAAGCGGTCGCGACCCTCAAAACAGAAGCAGAAGCGTTCATTTTCCTTGCGCAATGCGCATGTCGGCACCCTGTTGTTGTGCCTGCTGGGCTTTTTCGCCCTTTTGATCGCCGCGCTGGGCGCGATGGCGGCATACTTTCTGCAGCAGAACTACCAGGCCGTGCAGCAGATCAACGATCTGACCGACCGCGCCAAGCAGGTCGAGATCATCAACAGCGACATGCTGCGCGCCCGTGTTTCGCTCATGGTGGCCGCGCGTCATCTGCAGGAGTCCGGCTGGGGCAGCGGCGAGAACTCGGGCCAGGCCGCCACCAAGACGCTGAAGGACGCCACCGATCTGCTCAACGGGGTGCGCAACCGCTTCAGTGAATTCCAGAAGAATATGCTGGAGGACGATACCGGCCGCCAGCTGTCCATGAATCTCGTGCGCCGCTACCGCTCGTATATCGACGACGGCGTGGACACCATGGTCGAGGCCTTGCGCAGCGAGGACTACTCCACCTTCTACATGGTGAACAACGAGTACGGCACGCCGCGCAGCGCGGCCTTCATCGAGGCCATTGGTGAGTTCTCCAAATACATCGGCCAGCAGCAACAGGAGACCATAGACTATGCGCGCAAGAGTTTCGAGAGCGCCATCGTGGCCGTGGTCGGCGCGGTGCTGCTGGCGCTGGTGCTGATGGTGCTGTCGCGCATCGTCTTCGGCCGCCTCGTCGTGCGTCCCTTGCTCGAGGCCGGGCAGCATTTCGACCGTATCGCCGGCGGGGACCTGACGGCGCGGGTGGAGGTGCGCAACAGCAATGAGATAGGCCAGCTATTCGCCGCGCTCAAGCGCATGCAGGAGAGCCTGACGCGCACGGTCTCGACGGTGCGCCGCGGCGTGGACGAGATCAACGTCGGCGCGCGCGAGATCTCGGCGGGCAATACGGATCTGTCCAGCCGCACCGAAGAGCAGGCCGCCTCGCTGGAAGAGACGGCTGCGT
>NZ_JHEP02000033.1 GCF_000657795.2 Bordetella pseudohinzii | reverse complement strand
CCGCCCGCATTGGCGTATCGCGGCGACTGACGGCGAAGGCGTTGTGGCGGCCGCCGCAATGGGCGTTGCCGCGGCCGTGGCCTGAGGTGTCAGACACCAAGTGGCAGGGGGGTTGGGTGCAGGCCGGCGTATCAGGGTGTCTGACACCGCCCGCGCGACAGGGTGTCTGACACCGGCCGCGCGGTCGGTATGGGGGTGTATAAATCTTTGGCGCAAAACAAAACCCCGTAAGCGGTGAGCTTACGGGGTTTTGAGGAATAAAAGCCTGACGATGACCTACTTTCACAGACGAATGTCCACTATCATCGGCGCGAAGGCGTTTCACTGTCCTGTTCGGGATGGGAAGGAGTGGGGCCACCTTGCTATGGTCGTCAGGCGTAACCGGCTAAGCGGTTGACGCGATGTCAACGGCTTGAATTTGGAAGAAGCAGCAACTGCAGGTTGCGTTGATGTATGTTCAGACGGCACTGGCGCGAACTGGCCAGCAATCGTATATGTAAGACTAAAGAGTTATAGGATCAAGCCGCACGGGCAATTAGTATCGGTTAGCTTAACGCATTACTGCGCTTCCACACCCGACCTATCAACGTCCTGGTCTTGAACGACCCTTTAGGGGGATCGAGTCCCCGGGATACCTAATCTTCAGACGAGTTTCCCGCTTAGATGCCTTCAGCGGTTATCTCTTCCGTACTTAGCTACCCGGCAATGCCATTGGCATGACAACCGGTACACCAGAGGTACGTCCACTCCGGTCCTCTCGTACTAGGAGCAGGCTCCGTCAAGTATCCAACGCCCACGGCAGATAGGGACCAAACTGTCTCACGACGTTTTAAACCCAGCTCACGTACCTCTTTAAATGGCGAACAGCCATACCCTTGGGACCGGCTACAGCCCCAGGATGAGATGAGCCGACATCGAGGTGCCAAACACCGCCGTCGATATGAACTCTTGGGCGGTATCAGCCTGTTATCCCCAGAGTACCTTTTATCCGTTGAGCGATGGCCCTTCCATTCAGAACCACCGGATCACTATGTCCTGCTTTCGCACCTGTTCGACTTGTCAGTCTCACAGTCAAGCACGCTTATGCCATTGCACTATCAGCACGATTTCCGACCGTACCTAGCGTACCTTCGAGCTCCTCCGTTACACTTTGGGAGGAGACCGCCCCAGTCAAACTGCCCACCATGCACTGTCCCCGATCCGGATAACGGACCAAGGTTAGAACCGCAAACAAACCAGGGTGGTATTTCAAGGTCGGCTCCCTCGAATCTGGCGACTCGAGTTCTGCGCCTCCCACCTATCCTACACAGGCCGGTTCACAGTCCAATGCAAAGCTACAGTAAAGGTTCATGGGGTCTTTCCGTCTAGCCGCGGGTAGATTGCATCATCACAAACACTTCAACTTCGCTGAGTCTCGGGAGGAGACAGTGTGGCCATCGTTACGCCATTCGTGCAGGTCGGAACTTACCCGACAAGGAATTTCGCTACCTTAGGACCGTTATAGTTACGGCCGCCGTTTACCGGGGCTTCGATCAAGAGCTTGCACCCCATCACTTAACCTTCCGGCACCGGGCAGGCGTCACACCCTATACGTCGACTTTCGTCTTTGCAGAGTGCTGTGTTTTTAATAAACAGTCGCAGCCACCGATTCTCTGCGACCCCATCATGCTCAGCGCGCAGGCGCCTCACACTACCGGGGCATACCTTCTCCCGAAGTTACGGTATCAATTTGCCGAGTTCCTTCTCCCGAGTTCTCTCAAGCGCCTTGGAATATTCATCCCGTCCACCTGTGTCGGTTTGCGGTACGGTCTCGTACAGCTGAAGCTTAGAGGCTTTTCTTGGAACCACTTCCAATCACTTCGCGAGACTTGCTCGCTCGAGCCACACCCTTGATTTACGCGCCCGGATTTGCCTAAGCGCCATCTTCAATGCAGCAACAGGGACATCCAACACCCTGATGATCTTCCGCGATCCGTCCCCCCATCGCACTGTACGACGGTGCTGGAATATTAACCAGCTTCCCATCAGCTACGCATCTCTGCCTCGCCTTAGGGGCCGACTCACCCTGCGCCGATGAACGTTGCGCAGGAAACCTTGGACTTACGGCGAGGGGGCTTTTCACCCCCTTTATCGCTACTCATGTCAGCATTCGCACTTCTGATACCTCCAGCAGCCTTCACAAGCCACCTTCGCAGGCTTACAGAACGCTCTCCTACCGCGTGTACAAAGTACACACCCGCAGCTTCGGTTTATCGCTTAGCCCCGTTACATCTTCCGCGCAGGACGACTCGATCAGTGAGCTATTACGCTTTCTTTAAAGGATGGCTGCTTCTAAGCCAACCTCCTGACTGTCTATGCCTTCCCACTTCGTTTCCCACTTAGCGATAATTTGGGACCTTAGCTGGCGGTCTGGGTTGTTTCCCTCTTGAGTCCGGACGTTAGCACCCGGTGCTCTGTCTCCCAAGCTGTACTTGCGGGTATTCGGAGTTTGCCATGGTTTGGTAAGTCGCCATGACCCCCTAGCCATAACAGTGCTCTACCCCCCGCAGTAATACTTGAGGCACTACCTAAATAGTTTTCGGAGAGAACCAGCTATTTCCAGATTTGTTTAGCCTTTCACCCCTATCCACAGCTCATCCCCTAGTTTTTCAACACTAGTGGGTTCGGTCCTCCAGCACGTGTTACCGTGCCTTCAACCTGGCCATGGGTAGATCATCTGGTTTCGGGTCTACACCCAGCGACTGAACGCCCTATTCGGACTCGCTTTCGCTACGCCTTCCCTATTCGGTTAAGCTCGCCACTGAATGTAAGTCGCTGACCCATTATACAAAAGGTACGCCGTCACCCCACAAGGAGGCTCCGACTGTTTGTATGCATACGGTTTCAGGATCTATTTCACTCCCCTTCCGGGGTTCTTTTCGCCTTTCCCTCACGGTACTGGTTCACTATCGGTCGATCACGAGTATTTAGCCTTGGAGGATGGTCCCCCCATCTTCAGACAGGATTTCACGTGTCCCGCCCTACTTCTCTTACGCTTAGTTCCACTACCCGCATTTCGTCTACAGGACTATCACCTGCTACGGTCAGACTTTCCAGACTGTTCGACTATACGGATAGCTAAATCGTAAAGGCTCTTCCGATTTCGCTCGCCACTACTTTCGGAATCTCGGTTGATTTCTTTTCCTCGAGCTACTGAGATGTTTCAGTTCACCCGGTTCGCCTCCACTGGCCTATGTATTCAGCCAGGGATACTGCTTGCGCAGTGGGTTTCCCCATTCGGATATCTACGGATCAAAGCTTGTTTGCCAGCTCCCCGTAGCTTTTCGCAGGCTACCACGTCCTTCTTCGCCTGTGATCGCCAAGGCATCCACCATATGCACTTAGTCGCTTGATCCTATAACACTTGAGTCTTATAGGACGCTGAACATTTCGCGTTTGTGCCGTTCTTAAGTTCAAAAGCTCTGATCTTTCGATCAGCTTGAGACTTGGAACATAATCATGCAATCACAACCCGTATCTATCTTCATCAAGGACTCGCCTCGACTACTCGATAAACACTTTACGTTGTGCTTCTTCCAAATTGTTAAAGAACAAAATATAGCTGTCAGGCCTAAACCCAACGATTAAGATTGCTCGCAACCCTAATCGTTAACCTCAGACTCACCCAAACACACACCCAACAAGAACTGGTGGAGGTGAACGGGATCGAACCGATGACATCCTGCTTGCAAAGCAGGCGCTCTCCCAGCTGAGCTACACCCCCGTATCATGCGTGGTGGGTCTGGTTGGATTCGAACCAACGACCCCCGCCTTATCAAGACGGTGCTCTAACCGACTGAGCTACAGACCCCAGACTCTCTCAAATCTTGCCGGATCTGTTCGATCCTTCCAGCAGCTATATTCCAACAACCGATAAGCGTGGACACTTGACGCGAGCACTTAGCTCTTAAAGGAGGTGATCCAGCCGCACCTTCCGATACGGCTACCTTGTTACGACTTCACCCCAGTCATGAATCCTACCGTGGTAATCGCCCCCCTTGCGGTTAGGCTAACTACTTCTGGTAAAACCCACTCCCATGGTGTGACGGGCGGTGTGTACAAGACCCGGGAACGTATTCACCGCGACATGCTGATCCGCGATTACTAGCGATTCCGACTTCACGCAGTCGAGTTGCAGACTGCGATCCGGACTACGATCGGGTTTCTGGGATTGGCTCCCCCTCGCGGGTTGGCGACCCTCTGTCCCGACCATTGTATGACGTGTGAAGCCCTACCCATAAGGGCCATGAGGACTTGACGTCATCCCCACCTTCCTCCGGTTTGTCACCGGCAGTCTCATTAGAGTGCCCTTTCGTAGCAACTAATGACAAGGGTTGCGCTCGTTGCGGGACTTAACCCAACATCTCACGACACGAGCTGACGACAGCCATGCAGCACCTGTGTTCCGGTTCTCTTGCGAGCACTCCCAAATCTCTTCGGGATTCCAGACATGTCAAGGGTAGGTAAGGTTTTTCGCGTTGCATCGAATTAATCCACATCATCCACCGCTTGTGCGGGTCCCCGTCAATTCCTTTGAGTTTTAATCTTGCGACCGTACTCCCCAGGCGGTCAACTTCACGCGTTAGCTGCGCTACCAAGGCCCGAAGGCCCCAACAGCTAGTTGACATCGTTTAGGGCGTGGACTACCAGGGTATCTAATCCTGTTTGCTCCCCACGCTTTCGTGCATGAGCGTCAGTGTTATCCCAGGAGGCTGCCTTCGCCATCGGTGTTCCTCCGCATATCTACGCATTTCACTGCTACACGCGGAATTCCACCTCCCTCTGACACACTCTAGCTCGGTAGTTAAAAATGCAGTTCCAAAGTTAAGCTCTGGGATTTCACATCTTTCTTTCCGAACCGCCTGCGCACGCTTTACGCCCAGTAATTCCGATTAACGCTTGCACCCTACGTATTACCGCGGCTGCTGGCACGTAGTTAGCCGGTGCTTATTCTGCAGGTACCGTCAGTTGCGCAAGGTATTAGCCTGCGCCGTTTCTTTCCTGCCAAAAGTGCTTTACAACCCGAAGGCCTTCATCGCACACGCGGGATGGCTGGATCAGGGTTGCCCCCATTGTCCAAAATTCCCCACTGCTGCCTCCCGTAGGAGTCTGGGCCGTGTCTCAGTCCCAGTGTGGCTGGTCGTCCTCTCAAACCAGCTACGGATCGTCGCCTTGGTGAGCCGTTACCCCACCAACTAGCTAATCCGATATCGGCCGCTCCAATAGTGCGAGGCCCGAAGGTCCCCCGCTTTCCCCCGTAGGGCGTATGCGGTATTAGCTACGCTTTCGCGTAGTTATCCCCCGCTACTGGGCACGTTCCGATACATTACTCACCCGTTCGCCACTCGCCACCAGGCCGAAGCCCGTGCTGCCGTCCGACTTGCATGTGTAAAGCATCCCGCCAGCGTTCAATCTGAGCCAGGATCAAACTCTTCAGTTCAATCTCTGTGTTGCGCCGTCAGAATGACCCAACGACGACTTTCGCTTGCTCAAAGGAAGTGAGGTGATAGTTTCGAAAAACTAAACCTGACTTCTGTCTATGAGCACTTGATAGTTTCGCTTCCCGGCTAGGCCTAAACCCAGCCGTTGCGCACTCACACCAAGTGCCCACACTTATCGGTTGTTCAATTGTTAAAGAGCGGTACTGCTAAAAACTTCTGCCTTCTGCTTCCATCTTCGCGCAACTCGCAGCGTTTTCGCTGTTTGTCGCCGCGTCGTTGTCAGCAGCAGAGAAACGAGATTATGAAGAAGTTTTTTGTGTTTGTCAACTCGGCTTCGCTTTTTTTCGCGCCGCTTGCGAACTCTTCTTCGCTTCGCGTCTGCCTTGCCAACTCACCACCTCTTCAGAGACTCGCGCCTCCCGATCGCCCCTCAACTACTCAAGGGCCATCTTGCTAGCAGCTAGCGAAACATCTCATCGCGCCTTGCTTTGCGAGATCAGGGTAAACCCTGATGTTTCGTTAACTGCCAAGCCCGAAACTATAACACAACTTTTGCAGATCATGCAACCGAAGCTGCTTTATTTCTACACCGTCATGCAACACTGGAATCCCGGCCGGCCTATGCCTTAACCACCCTCCCCGTGCCCCAGACCGCCTTGACCACCCCTGCGTCCCGCTCATGCGGCAACCGCCTTGGAATCCGTCAACACCGTCTCGTTCCGGCCCCGCCACACCTACCGCGCCGCGTCTGCGTTGCTGTCTGTGTTGCGAGGGGGCGAACTATAGCAC
>NZ_JHEP02000032.1 GCF_000657795.2 Bordetella pseudohinzii | reverse complement strand
ACCGCTGACCTCTTGCATGCCATGCAAGCGCTCTCCCAGCTGAGCTATACCCCCAAGCCTACAACACGCTGGCCGAACCGGAGGTTCTTGCCTTTGTCTTGCGTCGTTCGGTGAACGGGGCCGAATTATGCACCATTTTTAAAAAGCGTGCAGCGCCCCGCGAAATCAGCTCCGCAGCCAGCGCCAGGGCGCGCGCAGCGGCCACTGGTATTGCTTGCCGAGGATGCGCGGCGCGAGCGCGGCGGCGCAGCCCAGGGCCACCAGGGCGCCCGTCACCACGTCGGTGAGGAAGTGGTCGCGGTTGATGACGCGGCTCAGGGCCACCAGGGCGGCCAGCGTCAGCACGGGCCAGCGCCAGCGCGGCGCGACGATGGCGATCACGCCCGCGACCGCGAAGGCGGCCTGGGTGTGGCTGGACGGAAAGGAGTCGAAAGGCTTGCCGGCGAAGAACTTGCCCAGGCCGTAGATGCCGTGGTCCAGGAGTTCTTCCGGGCGGGCCCGCGCGACCACGCGCTTGAGCAGCCAGGTGACGATGCCGCCGGCGGACATCGTGGCCAGCAGCAGCAGCGAGCCGCGCGCGATGCGGTCAAAACCCGCTTCGAAACGGCAATGCCAGCCGCGCGCCAGGCCGTTGAGCGACCAGATGTACAGGCCCAGGCCGACCAGGACGTAGAGCCCCGGGTCGCCCAGCCGGCCGATGCGGTCGAAGGCCGTGTTCAGGCCTTCGGGCACATGGGCGTCCAGCCACAGCGTGAGGGGGCGGTCCAGCCATAGCGTGCAAGCCAGCACCAGGAGCAGCAGCAAGGCCAGGCTGGCCTTGCCGCGGATGGGGCGCAGGGGAGGGGAGAGCGGAACACCTGTAGTCATGGCCGGGCGCATGTGAATTAAATGGGGCCACTGCCTGGGGCATGGCGGCGGACAATAGTAATGGTCTAAACGCTCACGACAAAGACGATTTACTGTGTAAAACGGTAAAATCAGCGGTTTCCCTAATCTACTTTGATAACGCCCCCGGGATCTACACCCGCCACGGCGTATGCCCATGCAAGAAACCACGCTCAAGCGCGCAGGCGCGCCCGCCGTCACGACCGCCGCCCCCGCGGCCGGCGGCAAGATCTACATCCGCACCTTCGGCTGCCAGATGAACGAGTACGACTCCGACAAAATGGTCGACGTGCTCCGTGAAGACCAGGGTCTGGAAGTCACCGACAACCCCGAGGAAGCCGACGTCATTCTCTTTAACACCTGTTCGGTGCGCGAGAAGGCGCAAGAAAAAGTCTTCTCCGACCTGGGCCGCGTGCAGCACCTGAAGAAACTCAATCCGCGCCTGGTGATCGGCGTGGGCGGCTGCGTGGCCAGCCAGGAAGGCGAGGCCATCGTCAAGCGCGCGCCCTATGTGGACGTGGTCTTCGGTCCGCAGACCCTGCATCGCCTGCCCGAGCTGATCCGCCGCCGGCGCGACGAGGGCGTGTCGCAGGTCGACATCAGCTTTCCCGAGATCGAGAAGTTCGACAATATGCCGCCCTCGCGCGTCGAGGGGGCCACGGCCTTCGTGTCCATCATGGAGGGCTGCAGCAAGTATTGCAGCTTCTGCGTGGTGCCCTATACGCGCGGCGAAGAGGTCTCGCGCCCCTTCGAGGACGTGCTCACCGAGGTGGCCGACCTGGCCGACCAGGGCGTGCGCGAAGTGACGCTGCTGGGCCAGAACGTCAACGCCTACCGCGGCCGCATCGAGGGCAGCGACGAGATCGCCGATTTCGCCATGCTGCTGGAGTATGTGCACGAGATTCCCGGCATCGAGCGCATCCGCTACACGACCTCGCATCCCAAGGAGATGACCCAGCGCATGGTCGAGGCCTATGCCCGCCTGCCCAAGCTGGTGTCCTTCCTGCATCTGCCCGTGCAGGCCGGCAGCGACCGCGTGCTGGCCGCCATGAAGCGCGGCTATACCGCGCTGGAATTCAAATCGGTCGTGCGCAAGCTGCGCGCCGCGCGTCCCAACCTGACGCTTTCTTCCGATTTCATCGTGGGCTTCCCCGGCGAAACCGAAGAAGACTTCCAGAAGACGCTCAAGCTCATCGCCGACGTGGGCTTCGACACCTCGTTTTCCTTCGTGTATTCGCGCCGCCCGGGCACGCCGGCGGCCGATCTGCACGACGACACGCCCCAGGAGGTCAAGCTCAAGCGCCTGCAGCAGCTGCAGGCCCTGATCAACGAGCAGGCCGCCGCCATTGCCCAGGGCATGGTGGGCACGCGCCAGCGCCTGCTGGTCGAAGGCCCTTCGCGGCGCGATCCCAAGGAGCTCATGGGCCGCACCGAGAACAACCGCATCGTCAACTTCGAAGGGCCGGCTCGCCTGGTCGGCAACATGGTGGATGTCATCATCACGCAGGCCTTCACCAATTCGCTTCGCGGCCGCGTGGTCGGCACCGAAGACAGCGACCAAGGAGCAGCATGAGCACCCCGCGCAGCCGCCGCCGCAGCATGCCCGTCATCGTCAATCTCGATGGCGACAATGTCCACCTGTCCAATCTTTGCGGTCCGCTGGACGAGAACCTGCGGCAGCTGGCCGACGGCATGGGCGTGAAGCTCTCGCGCCGCGGCAGCCGGATCACCGTCGAAGGCGAGCAGGCCGAGCTGGCCGGCCGGGCGCTGCGCCGCTTCTACGACCAGGCCACGCATCGCGCGCTGTCGGTGGACGACATCCAGCTCGGGCTGGTGGAGATCGGCGTGGGGCGCCGCGTCGAGGTCCAGGAAGACCCGCGCGACCTCGATGCCACGCTGCCGCCGGTCGATGACGAGAGCGACGGCCTTGCCCTGCGCACGCGGCGCACCGACCTGCGCCCGCGCACGCCGCGCCAGCGCGACTACCTGAACAACATCCTCAAGCACGACATCACCTTCGGCATCGGGCCGGCCGGCACCGGCAAGACCTGGCTGGCCGTGGCCTGCGCCATCGACGCCATGGAGCGCGATACCGTGCAGCGCCTGGTGCTGACACGCCCGGCCGTGGAGGCCGGCGAACGCCTGGGTTTTCTGCCCGGCGACCTGGCCCAGAAGGTCGATCCCTATCTGCGGCCCCTCTATGACGCGCTGTATGACCTGATGGGTTTCGAGCGTGTGCAGCGCCTGTTCGAGAAGCAAAGCATAGAGATCGCGCCGCTGGCCTATATGCGCGGCCGCACGCTCAACCATGCTTTCGTGATCCTGGACGAAGCCCAGAACACCACGCCCGAGCAGATGAAGATGTTCCTGACCCGCATCGGGTTCGGCAGCAAGGCCGTGATCACGGGCGATCCGTCGCAGATCGACCTGCCGCGCGGCCAGCAGAGCGGGCTGGCGCATGCCGTCAAGGTGCTGGCCGATGTGCAGGGCATCGCCACCACGCGCTTTACCAGCCGCGATGTGGTGCGCCATCCGCTGGTGGCGCGCATCGTCGACGCCTATGAGCAGGCCGAACAGAATGACAACGCCTGATCCCGGCCTGGCCCTGGCGGTGCAATATGCCGTGGACGAACCGCGCCTGCCGCGCTGGCGGCTGCGCCGCTGGGCGGGCTATGCGCTGGCCGGCGCCGCGGCCGACGGCCTGGTGGCGTTTTCCTGCGCCGAACTCAATATCCGCCTGGTCGGGCAGGCCGAAGGGCGCCGGCTCAACGCGGAATTCCGGGGACGGGACTACGCCACCAATGTGCTGACCTTCGAGTACGGCGTGGATCCGCTGGGCACCGCGCGCGGCGATATCGTCATCTGCGTGCCGGTGCTGGCCCGCGAGGCCCGCGAGCAGAAAAAGGCTTTTGCCGACCATGCCGCCCACCTCTGTATCCACGGGGTGCTGCACGCGCTGGGCTATGACCATATCAAGGCCGGCGAGGCCCGGCGCATGGAGGGGCTGGAGACGGCCATCCTGGCGCGCATGGGCATCGCCGATCCCTATCTGGCCTGATTTCGGCCGCTGTTGGCCGGATTTTCTCGGCAAAAACCCGTATATGGCGGCGTATTGCCGCCGCTCCAACTTGCATGGCCCGGGGGGGTATCGGTTATGCTGACCCTTTCGTTACGAGTCCGTTTGGACAATGTCTGACCCATACCCTGCTGCCGATTCCTCGGCTTCCCCGCACAAATCCTCCAAATCCCTGCTGGACCGCGTTCTCTCGCTGGTCCGGCGCGAGCCAGAAGACCGCGAAGGCATCAAGACCTTCCTGGATGCCGCCCACGACAGGGCGCTTCTTGATGCCGAGTCCTACACCATGATCAAGGGGGCGCTGGCCGTCTCCGAGCGCACCGTCGCCGACATCATGGTGCCGCGTTCGCGGATGGACCTGCTGGACGTCTCCCAGCCCCTGCAGCAACTGCTGGCCACCATCGTCGAGACCGCGCATTCGCGCTTCCCGGTCTACGAAGACGACCGCGACAACATCCTGGGCGTCCTGCTGGCCAAGGACTTGCTGCGCTATATGCTGGATCCCTCCATCGAGCTGCGCTCGCTGATCCGTCCGGCCATCTTCATTCCCGAGGCCAAGCGTCTCAATGTGCTGCTGCGCGAGTTCCGCGCGGCGCGCAACCACATCGCCATCGTGATCGACGAGCATGGCGGCATCTCCGGCCTGGTCACCATGGAAGACGTGCTGGAGCAGATCGTCGGCGACATCGAAGACGAGTTCGACGAAGACGAGGAAGAATCCATCTTCCCCGAAGGCGAGAACCAGTGGCGCATGCTGGCCTCGACCGAGATCAGCCATTTCAACGACACCTTCTCGACCCAGTTGCCGGATGACGAGTACGACAGCGTCGGCGGCTGGCTGGGCGGCAGGCTCGGCCGCATCCCGCGCCGGGGCGACACGGCCGAATTCGACGGCTTCCAGTTCGAGGTCATCCGCGCCGATCCCCGCCGCGCCCTGTGGCTGCGGGTGCGGCGGGCGCCGCAGCCGGCGCGGACGGACGCCGCCGAATGAGGCGCGGACTGCCGGGCGCCGGGCTGCTGGCCGCGGCGGGCGTCTTACATGCCTTGAGTTTCGCGCCCGGCCCCTTGCCGTCCTGGTCGCTGGCCTGGGTGCAGGTGCTCATGCTGGCCGTGGCCGCGCATGCTGTCCTGCAGGCGCCCAGCCGCCGCGCGGCCTGGGTGCGCGGCTGGGGATTCGCCAGCGTCAGTTTCACCGTCGGGCTGTACTGGCTTTATGTCAGCATGCACGACTACGGCGGCATGGCCGCGCCGCTGGCCGCCGCCGGCGTGCTCGCCCTGTCGGTCTTTCTTGCCATCTTCCCCGCCACCGCCGGCTGGCTGGCGCGCGGCATCTGCCCGCCGCAGGCCGCGGCGTCGCCGTGGCGCGCGAGCTGGACGGCCCTGGTATGGGCGGCCTGCTGGACGCTGTTCGAGTGGCTGCGCGCCACCGTCATGACGGGCTTTCCCTGGCTGAACATCGGCTATGGCGTGGTTGACAGCCCCATCGCCGGCTGGGGGCCCGTCCTGGGCGTGCATGGCATGGCCTTCATCACCGCCTTCGCCGCGGCCGCCATCGCCAGCCTGAAGGGCGCGGGCAGCGCGCGCCAGGCCCTGGCCGCCGGGCTGGCCGTGGTCATGGTGTTGGCCGGCGGCCTGCTTGGCCTGCTGCCGTGGTCGCGCCCGCAAGGCCAGCCGCTGAACCTGCGCCTGGTGCAAGGCAATGTCGAGCAATCGCAGAAGTTCGACCCCGCCCTGATGCAGGCCGGCCTGCGGCGCCATCTCGAACTGGCCGCATTGCCGGGCCAGCCCGGCACGCCCGGCGCCGATCTCATCATCCTGCCCGAGACGGTGCTGCCGGTGTTCCAGGATCAGCTGGCGCCCGACGTCTGGGAGGCCTGGAAGACCATCGCGGCCCGCCAGTCCGCCACCATCGCCATGGGCGTGCCGCTGCGCCAGCGCGACGCCGGCGGGCGCACGCGCTACACCAATAGCGTCATGGGCTTCGATGCCCGCACGCCGCTGGCCGACCTGGCCGCCGGCAACACCGCCATGCGCTACGACAAACAGCATCTGGTGCCCTGGGGCGAGTTCGTGCCGCCGGGTTTCCGCTGGTTCGTGGACATGCTGGACATTCCGCTGGGCGATTTCGACCGGGGGCCGGCCTATCAGCGGCCCTTCGCGGTGGGCGACCAGCGCATCGCCTTCAACATCTGCTACGAAGACCTCTTCGGTCCGGAGCTGTTGCCCGCGCTCTATCCCGACGGGCAGGGGCTGGGCGGGGCCACCATATTGGCCAACGTCAGCAACCTGGGCTGGTTCGGCAACACCTGGGCCTTGCGCCAGCATATGCAGATCGGCCGCCTGCGCAGCATCGAGACGGCCCGCCCCATGGTGACGGCCACCAATACCGGGATCACCGCGGCCATCGACGCGCGCGGCCGCGTGGTGGCGCAACTGCCCACCCATCAGCCCGGCGTGCTGCCGGTGACGGTGCAGGGCATGACGGGCTTGACGCCTTATGCGCGCTTTGGCGACAAGCTGGCCTTGCTCATCGTGGGCGTGGTGCTGATCGCCGCCGCCGCGCGCGTCCGCCGGCGCCGCTAGCGCAGAAAGTCCGCCGGAGTCGGAAGTCGGTCGGCCGCCGGCGGATGCCGCGGGCCGCTGCCGGCGCCGGTGTCGGCCAGGGTGTCGGCGATCAGCTGCAAGGCCTCTTCATCCAGTTCCAGCGTGGCCGCGCCCAGCCAGCCATCCACCTGTCCCGGGCTGCGCGCGCCGACGATGGCGCCGCTGACGCCGGGCCAGGCCAGCGTCCAGGCAATGGCGACGGCGCCGACGGTCGTGCCATGGCGCTCGGCCAGGGGCCGCAAGGCTTCGGCCAGCGCCAGGTTGCGCGCCAGCCTGGGCGGCTGGAACTGCGCATCGCGCGAACGCCAGTCATTGGCCGGCAGCTGGCGTGTTGCGCTGAAGGCGCCCGATAACAGTCCGGACTGCATGGGGCTGTAGACGATGACGCCGGTTTGGCGCGATTCGCACCAGGGCAGCAGGTCGGCGCCCGCCTCGCGGCGGATGAGCGAGAAGGGCGGCTGCAGGGCGTCGACATGGCCGATGGCCTCGGCGGCCTGGACCTGGGACAGCCCATGGTTGGACAGGCCGATCGCGCGCACCTTGCCTTCGCGCTGGAGGTCCAGCAGCGCCTGCCAATACACTTCCAGCGGTGTGCCGTCGCCGGCCGGCCAGTGCATCTGATAGAGATCGATGCATTCGACGCCCAGCCGCCGCAGCGAGGCTTCCAGCTCGCGCCGCAGGCTGTCGGGCTGGGCGATGCAATACGCCTGGCCTTCGCGGGTGACCAGCCCGCCCTTGGAGAAGACATAAGGCCGGGACGAAGGCGGCATCTGCGCCAGGGCGCGGCGCACGATGGTCTCGGCATGGCCCTGGCCATAGCTGCCGG
Source organism: Bordetella pseudohinzii (assembly GCF_000657795.2). GTDB lineage: Bacteria > Pseudomonadota > Gammaproteobacteria > Burkholderiales > Burkholderiaceae_B > Bordetella > Bordetella pseudohinzii. Next base: position 397 of record NZ_JHEP02000032.1, on the reverse strand, counting down.
CCGTGTCTATCCAGTTGATGCCGCGGTCCACGGCGTGGCGGATGGCGCGGATGGATTCGCTATCGTCCTGCTCGCCCCAGGCATAGGCCCAGGCCGCGCCGCCAATGGCCGATGTGCCCAGGCCCACGCGCGACAGCGCCATGCCGGTGCTGCCCAGCGTCCGTGTCGGAAAGGATGTCTTGGCCATCGTGCTTCCTCATCGTCTCCAGCGATGGTTCACTCTAGCATGCCTCCCTTTTTTTAAAATTTTTGCGGCTGGCTTGCACAGCCCCGGAAACTCGTGCATAATCTCGTTTCTTCGCCGCTGGCACGAAAGTGAATGCGGCGATGTGCTGGAAACCATGGGGGTATAGCTCAGCTGGGAGAGCGCTTGCATGGCATGCAAGAGGTCAGCGGT
>NZ_JHEP02000031.1 GCF_000657795.2 Bordetella pseudohinzii | reverse complement strand
TCGGCAAAGCCAGCCCCGTCCTCGGAAACAGCCGCCGACCCCGGAGCGTCGGGGGCACCGGTATCAGCACTCAGCGCGGTTCTATTCCTGCTCACCGAATTTATTGTCGAACAAAGATTGAATTTCCGCCAAGGCCTGATCGGCATCGGCACCGGATGCATCGATCTTGACCGTGACCCCCAGGCCGGCCGCCAGCATCATCACACCCATGATGCTTTTGGCGTTGACACGCTGTGCCCCGCGAGCAATGAAAATCTCGCTATTGAACTTGCTGGCGAGCTGCGTGAGCTTGGCCGCCGCGCGCGCATGCAGGCCAAGTTTATTGCTGATGACAATATCTAACGTAGGCATATTCTGTTTCTGATCACGGCCGGCAAGCCGTGCGGGTTGGATCATCAGGGCAAGCCCCGCATCAGTCTACACGCAAGCAGCCTTGCACCCCTCCCGCCAAGGCCTTTTCCCGGGTTTCGGCCAATGACAAATTGCGATACGTCAGGGCGCGCAGCAGCATGGGGGTATTCAGGCCCGCCAGCACGCAGCACTGCACGCCGCTGGCCTGGGCGTCGGCCACCGCGCGCTTGGCGATATTGGCCGGCGTCGCCCCGATGAGGTCGGTCAGCACCAGCACGCCCTGCCCCTTGTTGACGCGCAGGATGTCCTGCAGCACCTGGGGCACCAGGTCATCCGGCAAATCCTCCGGCTGGATGTCATGCACCGCCAGCACATCGGTGGTGTCGCCCAGCACGTGCCGCACGCTTTCGCGCATGGCGGTGCCCAGCGGGGCGTGGACGACGATAACAATCCCGGTCATGGCTTGCTCACATTCAGCCGGCGGCGCGTTCGAGCGCCTGGGCGAACATATCCGCGACATCGAAACCCGTCTGTTCGGCGATTTCCACGAAACAGGTGGGGCTGGTCACATTGATCTCGGTCACGTAGTCGCCGATCACGTCCAGGCCGATCAGCAGCAGCCCGCGGCCGGCCGTCTTGGCCGCCACGGCCTGGGCCAGTTCGCGGTCGCGCTGCGACAGCGGCTGGGCCACGCCGCGGCCGCCCGCGGCAAGATTGCCGCGCGTCTCGCCGGCCTGCGGAATGCGCGCCAGCGAATAGGGCACGGGCTCGCCGCCGATGATGAGCACGCGCTTGTCGCCCTTGACGATCTCGGGGATGTAGCGCTGCGCCATGATGGTGCGCGTGCCGTTGTCGGTCAGCGTCTCCAGGATGGCGTTGCGATTGGCTTCGTTGGGCTGCAGGCGGAAAATGCCGGTGCCGCCCATGCCGTCCAGGGGCTTGACGATCACGTCGCCGTGCAAGGCATGGAAGTCCTTGATGCGGCTCATGTTGCGCGTGACCAGCGTCGGCGTGGTCAGCTCGGCCACCTCGGTGATGGCCAGCTTCTCGGGATGGTTGCGGATGGCCGCGCCGCCATTGAAGACCTTGGCCCCCTGGGCCTGCGCGTACTCCAGCAGATGCGTGGAATACACATACTCCATGTCGAAAGGCGGGTCCTTGCGCATCAGCACGGCGCAAAAGACGGACAGCGCAAGATCGACCGCCGGGCCGGTCTCGCGCCACCAATCGTGCCCGTGCAGATCGGCGCCCTCGACCAGCGCGATCGGCTGGCTGCGCGCGCTGACCTTGCCGGCGTCGATATAGAGATCGCCCTGCAAAGCCACGCTCAGCGTATGGCCGCGAGCCACAAGGGCGCGCATCATGGCCACGGAGCTGTCCTTGTACGCCTTGAGCTGCGGCAAGGGATCGATGATGAACAAGACGTGCATTACGTTACCTGACACCTCTGCCCCGCCTCTTGGTGGCCAAGAACGCGGAGCCGATAAACACATCGTAGCGCAACCGGGCCGGCACGCCATGCCCGCACGGCGGCGGGACGATAAACGCAAACCGGCCCGGCGTCTTCCTGCGGGAAGAGCCGGGCCGGAAATGCGGAATCAACTGGCCGAATCGGCCTTGGCCGCGCTCGCCTTTTTCTTGGGCGCGAGCACCATGACCATCTGGCGGCCTTCGAGCTTGGGCATCGCCTCGACCTGGGCCAGTTCGGTCAGGTCGTCGCGCACTCGCTCCAGCACCCGCATGCCGAGCTCCTGGTGGGCCATTTCACGACCACGGAAGCGCAGCGTCACCTTGGCCTTGTCGCCTTCTTCGAGGAAGCGGCGCAGGTTGCGCAGCTTGACCTGATAGTCGCCCTCGTCGGTCGCGGGACGGAATTTGACTTCCTTGACCTGGATGACCTTCTGCTTGGAACGCGCCTCGGCCTGGCGTTTTTGTTCCTGGTACTTGAACTTGCCGTAGTCCATCAAGCGGCAGACTGGCGGCTCGGCATTGGGCGCGATTTCGACCAGATCCACGTCAGCTTGTTCAGAAAGACGGAATGCGTCGGCAATCTTGACGATACCAAGCTGCTCTCCGTCCAGACCTATCAGGCGCACCTCGGGGACGCGGATTTCACCGTTGATGCGAATGCTTTTTTCAGTGGCGATGTTGAAGACTCCTAGAAAAATTAAACAGCCTTGCTGTCCGGCTGAACGACGTTGCGCCGGCTGGCGACGTCCTCACCCAGGCGGGCGACAAAGTCGTCGAAGGGAATGGCGCCCAGATCCAGGCCACCAAGCCCACGCACGGCGACTGTCCCGTTTTGCGCTTCCTTGTCGCCAACGACAAGGATGTACGGAACCTTTTGCAGGCTGTGTTCCCGAATTTTACGAGTGATTTTTTCACCACGCAAATCGGCCTGAACTCTAAAGCCTTGTTTTTTCAGGCTTTGTGTGATTTTGGCCGCATATTCGGCCGAGGGCTCGGAAATGCAGCACACCACGGCCTGCACCGGGGCCAGCCAGGGAGGCATCGCGCCGGCATGGTTTTCGATCAACATGCCGATGAAACGCTCCAGCGATCCCAGGATCGCACGGTGCAGCATGACCGGGGGGCGGCGCTGGTCGTTCTGGTCGACATATTCGGCGCCCAGGCGAACCGGCATGGAGAAATCCACCTGGATGGTGCCGCATTGCCAATGACGGCCGATGGCGTCCTTCAGGGTGTACTCGACCTTGGGGCCATAGAAGGCGCCCTCGCCCGGGGAGATCTCGAACTCGCAGCCGGTGCGGCGCAGGCTCTCCATCAGGGCGGTTTCGGCCTTGTCCCAGATCTCGTCGCTGCCGATGCGCTTTTCCGGCCGCGTGGCGACCTTGTACAGCACCTCGGTGAAACCGAAATCGCGATACACCTTCTGCAGCAGCGCGGTGAAATCGGCGCACTCGTCCTGCAGCTGGTCTTCGGTACAGAAAATATGGCCGTCGTCCTGGGTGAAGCCCCGCACGCGCATCATGCCATGCAGCGAACCCGAGGGCTCGTTGCGGTGGCACTGGCCGAACTCGCCGTAGCGCAGCGGCAGCTCGCGATAGGAATGCAGGCCCGCATTGAAGATCTGCACATGGCCCGGGCAGTTCATGGGCTTGAGGCCATACACGCGGTTCTCCGACTCGGTCGTGAACATGTTTTCGCGGTAGTTGTCCCAGTGGCCGGTCTTTTTCCAGAGCGACAGATCGAGGATCTGCGGCGCCTTGACCTCCTGGTAGCCGTTATCGCGATAGACGCCGCGCATGTATTGCTCGACCTGCTGCCACAGGGCCCAGCCCTTGGGATGCCAGAAGATCAGGCCAGGCGCCTCGTCCTGGAAATGGAACAGATCCAGATCGCGGCCGATCTTGCGGTGGTCGCGGCGCTCGGCCTCTTCGAGCATGTGCAGATAGGCTTCCTGGTCTTCCTTGGTGGCCCAGGCCGTGCCGTAGATGCGCTGCAGCATCTCGTTGTTGCTGTCGCCGCGCCAATAGGCGCCCGCGACCTTCATCAGCTTGAAGACCTTGAGCTTGCCCGTGGACGGCACGTGGGGGCCGCGGCACAGGTCGATGAAATCGCCCTCGCGGTACAGGCTGATGTTTTCGTTGCTCGGGATGGAGGCGATGATCTCGGCCTTGTAGGTCTCGCCTATGCCCTTGAAGAAGGCCACCGCCTCGTCGCGCGTCCACACTTCGCGCGTGACGACCTCGTCCTTGCGCGCGAGCTCGGCCATCTTCTTCTCGATAGCCTCGAGGTCTTCGGGCGTGAACGGACGCTTATACGAGAAATCGTAGTAAAAGCCGTTGTCGATGACCGGGCCGATGGTGACCTGGGCATCCGGATACAGCGACTTCACCGCATAGGCCAGCAGGTGGGCCGTCGAATGGCGGATCAGATCCAGGCCATCGGCGTCCTTGGCGGTCACGATGGCCAGCCGCGCGTCGCTTTCAATGCGGAAGCTGGTGTCGACGAGCTTGGGCTCGGCGCCATCGAACGTGACGCGCCCGGCCAAGGCCGCCTTGGCCAGGCCGGTTCCGATGGACTGCGCGACCTCCGCGACCGTGACCGGCCCGGGATACTGGCGCTGAGAACCATCCGGCAAAGTGATTTGTACCATCGACGGGTTTCCTGGATAAGAAACGAAAAACGCGGCTGTCTAGCCGCGTTTTATCTGCCTATGTTTCGCTGTCTGACGACGCCAAACACTTCCTACGACTTAACGCGACATGGGGCGATAGGTCGTGGTCGTAGTTCGTGCCGACGCGCAAAACATATAAGGCCTTTTGTGAGGGAATAGGGTCCTAGCCGCCGCACCCGGGCGAGAAACCCGGCGCGTTTTGGCCATAGAAGAGGATTGTAGCACTTTTGCGGCGCATCCCGACAGCCGCGGCCCGGCCCATGCCTTATGGAGTAAGAAAGCAAGAAGACGAATTTAGGAAGAAGAAAGGCGAATATGTAGGATATTTCCTGATTTTTCGGCATGCCGATTTTTCCCGCGAATTGCCTTTAACCTCCGGTCTGAACCGGCTCCGGTCGGACGAACGCACTTTGTTAAAGGCTACTTTCCAGGAATAAAACCATGTCGAACAATATCTCCTCTCTTCCCGGCCAAGACAGATCCGAAGACTCCGCCGACCCCGGCTACGGCGTGCGGCGCTACATGCTGCTGTCCCGGCCCAGCCACAAGATCCGGGTCGCCATCCTCGATGACCATCCCGCCATCACGCTGGGGCTGGCCGCCTATCTGCGCAACCAGACAGACCTCGAGGTCAAGTGTGTCGAGACGCGGGCCGAGTCCTTGTCCAAGACCCTGAAACAACATCCCTGCGATGTCGCGGTGGTGGACTTCTACCTGCCCCGCCAGCCCTGGGATGGCATGGACTTCATCCGCCGCCTGCGCCGCCAGCATCCGGAAATGGCGATCGTCACCTTCTCGGCCGGCAAGAACAGCGAAACCGAGTTCGCCGCCTACCGGGCCGGAGCCAATGCCTATCTGCCCAAGGAGGCCTCGGTCGAAACCCTGGTCGAAGTGATACGCCAGACCGCCGCCGACCGTCGCCAATTCCTCGGCTGGAAGGACGGCCGTTCGCAGATCACCGAACCGGCCCACCCCGATTCCCAGCTCACGACGGCCGAGCTTGAAGTCCTGCGCCAGATTTCCCAAGGACTGTCGGTCACCCAGGTCGCCTCGCGGCTGCTGCGCAGCAAGAAAACTATCAGCACGCACAAGCGGCGCGCCATGAAGAAGCTGGGCCTGGCCGATGACCTGGCGCTGGCCCTCTACCTGAACGAGAAATTCGAGCAGAACATCTGCGGCTGATCAGGCAATGCGCGAATAGCGCTCGGCCGTGGCCGAGGCGCGCAGATAGGCGTCGAACACCATGGCGATCGCGCGCACGAAGAACCAGCCCTGTTCCGTCACGGAAAGGCAACCGTCGGCCAGTTGCAGCAGGCCCATGGCCTGCAGGCGGCGCAGCTGCGGCAGTTCCGCGGCGAACACCTGCTCGGGATCGGCGCCGCCGCCGGCGGCGCGCAGGTCCAGGCGCCCGCGGCACATGATGTCCATGATGAGCCGCCGGCGCCACACATCCTCCTGGCTGCAGGCCAGGCCGCGCTCCACCGGAAAGCCCCCGGCCTCCACCGCCTGGTAATAGGCCTCCAGGTCCTTGTGGTTCTGGCTGTATACCGGTCCCACCTGGCTGATGGCCGAAACGCCCAAGGCCAGCAGATCGCGGTCGGGCTCGGTGCTGTACCCCTGGAAATTCCGGTGCAGGCGCCCCTCGGCGCGGGCTCGCGCCAGGCTGTCCTCCGGCAGGGCGAAATGGTCCATGCCGATATAGGCATAGCCCTGGTCCATCAGGCGGTCGATGGCCGAGCCCAGCAAGGCCAGGCGCGTGGCCGGATCGGGCAGTTCTTCGGCAAGAATGCGCCGCTGCGGCTTGAAGCGCGCCGGCAGGTGCGCATAGGCATACAGGGCGATGCGATCCGGGCGCAGCTCGCCCACCCGGGCGATGGTGCGCGCGAACGAGGCCGCCGTCTGCCGGGGCAGGCCATGGATCAGATCCACATTGATGGACGGGAAACCCACCGCCCTTGCGGCCTGCATCAGCCCGCGCACGGCCTCATAGGGCTGGACGCGATGCACCGCCTGCTGCACGGCCGGATCGAAATCCTGCACGCCAAAACTCAGCCGGTTGAATCCCATCCGCGCCAGGTTCAAGAGGCGCTGCGCATCGATGGTGCGAGGGTCGACCTCGATGGAGATTTCAGCCCCGGCCTGGATATCGAAATGGCGCCGGAGATCGTCCATCAGGCGCCCCAGTTCGGCATCGGACAGGAAGGTGGGCGTGCCGCCGCCGAAATGCAGCTGCGCCACGGCCGTCCTGCGCCCGAGCAGGGCCGCTTGCATGGCCATCTCGCGCGACAGCGCGTCGAGATAGCGCGCGGCGCGCTCGTGATGCCGCGTCACGACCTTGTTGCACGCGCAGTAGTAGCACACCGAATCGCAGAATGGGATATGCACGTACAGCGACAGCGGCTCGCCGCCTGCCCTGGCCGCCAGGGCATCGGCCCATTGCGCCGGCCCAAACCCTTCATGCAGGCGGTCGGCGGTGGGATAGGAGGTGTAGCGGGGCCCGGTCTTGGCCAGGCGGGCCAGGGTATCGGGCGACAAGCGGGATGGCGCATGCACGGAAGACATGGGGCGAATTATGCGTGCCCGCGTCCAGGCCTCTTTTGATCTGGCGCAAGCCTCGTAGAATGGCGAGGTTCCCCCACCCCGGAAACCTCATGGAAACCGAACTCGACGGCCGCCTGCTGGCCCTGCGCCAGGCCCTGGCCATTTCTATCGCCCTGTCCACGCGCGGGCATCCCCAGGCCACCGGCATGGCCCTGGAGCTGCTCGACGATCTGCGCAACCACGCCGACAGCACGCCGGCCGGCGCGCCCTTCGATCCTCCCGTATGGGTGCGGGGCGCCCAGGACGAACTGGAACAGATCTCGCGATTGGTGCGGGCCTTTACGCAGGCCGACGACGAACCGGCCTAGACCATCAAGGTCAGGCTGACGATCTGCGCCAGGCGGGAGACGTCCATCTTCATCTGCAGCATCTTGACCTGGGCCCGTATCGTGCCCACCGAGACGCCGCGCCTGTCCGCGCATTCGGCGGGCGTAAGCTCTTCGCAGGCCAGCATCACCGCCACTTCCGCCTCGGCCTGCGTCAGGCCATACAGCTGCCGCAGGCGGCGCGCGCGCGCTGCCGCGCTCTTGTTGGCCGGCAGGGACATCAGGACCAGCGGGCGCTGCCAGCTCCTGGCCAGGGTGGAGTTGGGCGGCACCGGGATCAGGGACAGCGCCATGGGCGCCCCCGAGGCGGCGCGCAGCACGCAGCCGCCCGCCCTGCAGGCCGCGCGCCAGGTGGCGCTGTCCGCCAGGACGCCAGGCGCCACCCGGTCTCCGCGAAAAGCCAGCACGGGCTCGGCCTGCATCAGGCGCTGGGCCGCGGCATTGGCCAGCAGCAGCCGGCCGGTCTCTTCCTCCAGCAGCATGACCGGCATCTCCAACTGATCCAGCGTCGACTCGGCGACCACCGCCCGGCGCTGGACCTCGCCCAGGCGGGTTGCGACCCGCAAGGCGCGCGCCAGATGCGCGGTCAAGCCGTCGCTCAAGCGCAGATCGGGATTCTCGCTCCGCTTGTCATCGGCCAGGCACTGCAGGCTGATGAAGGCCTGCGCATGCGGCTCGTTGAACAGATAGGTGCCCGACCAGCCGCCCAGGCCCTGCGGGCGCAGAAACTCCTGGTAGTACAGGCTGTGCGCGCGCTCATGCTCGGAGAACGCGCGCCGGTCATTGAACCAGCGTCCGGCCTGCCAGCCGTGCACCGCGGCGGGCGTGGGATCGTGCAGGAAGAATTCGCGCTGATAACTGCCCATGGCCTGCTGGGCCCAGGCGTCGTCATGCGTGGCCACGGCGTTGAGCGAGGGCAGCTCCGTTCGAGGATCCTGCGACAGCAGGGCCACCAGGGCAACGCCCGTGGCCTGGCGCAGATAGGCAAGCACTTCGGTCCAGTCGTTCTCCCCGAGAGCGGCCCCATACATCGCCTCCAGCAGGCGGCTATCCTCGCCCGCGCTGGTGTATGCCTTGACCACGACCGCCTCCGTCCCATTTGCCCTTGGGGCGAGTTATAGCCAAAGCCCGGATGCGCGCCTATTGGCATTAGGCCCCGCTGTCGCGGCGGCGCAACCCGCGGCCACGCCGCTCGTGGCATGACCATGCCGCCTGGGGGATCCGCTTTGCAAAGCTTGACTTTCAATACCGAAAGTCCGGACTGTAAGCTCTCGTCACGTTGACGCACAATTGTTTAATCATTTGCAGGCTATGAGCAAACACCCGCAAGAATTCTCCCAAGTGACCCCGCCTTCCGAGGCCGAACGCCGGGCCCAACGCACCCTGGCGGCGGCCGACAAACTCCTGAACCGCAATCCGCCGGCACAAACGGCCGCGCCCGGGTCCGCCGAGGCCGAACTGATGCGCTACATGGAGGAACTGCGCAGCAAGCAAACCGGCCATGCGAGCGCCGTCCTGCGCCCGCCCGGCAAACCGATCTGACAACGCCCGCGCTTCGGCCAGGCTGCGAAGAAAAAATCCGGCCGCCTCCGCGGCCGTCATGCAAACAAGCGGCCGCGCGCGCCTCATCCCTCTCTCAGCCCTCCCGGCAATCGCATTGGCGGCGGCATGCCCGCCCCTCCCTCCGGCGCAAGGCGCCCGACATCCGTTACTTTTGAAATCCCAAAAAACCACGACACGCATGGCGACGCCACAGCGTATGGCTCCGCCGCACCATCTGCGGACTTTTTTCGTGATCGGCTAGCAACACTCGGCAAAACCCTGTAGACGAAATGTTATTAACAGTTTCATATATAGACATTTCTATCATTGTTGCGAAATATCCGGCCACTCCGTCACCGCTGTTTTCCTTCGAGGGGAGAACCTCATGCGAATGAATTTGCCGATTACTGATCAGGAATTTGTCCTACACGACGATCAGTACCTCATTTCCAAGACGGACCTCAAAGGCCGCATCACCTACTGCAACCCGGCCTTTGTGGAAATCAGCGGCTTCTCGCGCGACGAATTGCTGGGCAAGGCGCACAACATCGTGCGCCACCCCGACATGCCGCCGGCGGTGTTCGAAGACATGTGGCATACGCTGCAGGCCGGGCGGCCCTGGCTGGCCGTCGTCAAGAATCGCCACAAGTCCGGCGGGTTCTATTGGGTGCTGGCCAATGCCATGCCTGTCATCGAGAACGGCGAAGTGACCGGCTACGCCTCGGTGCGGGTCAAGGCCACGGCGCAGCAGATCCGGCAAGCCGAGCAGTTTTACCAAGACGTCGCGGCCAACCGCTTGAGAGGCTATGCGCTCAAGGGCGGCCAGCGCGTGGCGGCCGGCTGGCGCCGGGCGCTGGCCCGCGCCTGCTACCCCCTGCGCAGCGGCCTCGTTCCCGCGACCATCCGTTCCTCCATCGCCGTCTGCGCGCTGGCGGCGATTCCCACCTACTTTGCCCTGGGCAATCCGGCCGTCGCCAACCCGCAGACCTGGTGGGCAGCCTACGGCCTGGGCTGCGCGGCCGTCATCATCGCCCTCTCGTGGCGGGCAGCCCGCTTTGCGGGCCAGTTCACCAAGGCCGAAGAAGTCGCGCGCCAGATCGCCGCCGGCAACCTGGTCAATGAAGTCGACACCAACGTCAAGGGAGAGGCGCGCAACCTCTACTTCTACCTCGACATCATGCGCAAAAGCCTGACGGGGATCTCGACCGAAGTCATCTCCCAGACCTCGCACCATGTCCAGACCATCGCCCAGCTGCGCGAAGGCAGCCAGGCCCTGGCCCAGCGCACGGAAGAACAACGCGACGCGCTGCAAGACACCGCATCCAGCGTCGAGCAACTGGCCGCGGCCGTGGCCCGCAACACCGAAAACGCCACGACCGCCAGCTCGCTGACCCAGGACAGCCAGTCCACGGCGGCGCGGGGCGGCAACCTCGTCGGCGACCTGGTCGCGACCATGCAATCCATCAATGACGGCGCCAAGAAAATCTCCGAGATCGTGTCCGTGATCGAAGGCATCGCCTTCCAGACCAATATCCTCGCCCTGAACGCCGCGGTCGAAGCGGCCAGGGCCGGCGAGCAAGGCAAGGGCTTCGCGGTCGTGGCCGGCGAGGTCCGCAGCCTGGCGCAGCGCACCACTCAGGCCGCCAAGGAAATCAAGGCCCTGATCGACGAGTCCGTCGCCCGAATGTCGGCCGGCTCCACACAGGCCGGCACCGCAGGCACGGCCATGCAGGAAATCCTGCAATCCGTCGACCGGGTCACGGCGCTGATGGGCGAGATCGCCGTGGCCACGCATGAGCAATCCGCTGGCGTGGACGCCATCAGCAATGCCATCACCCGCATGGAGCACATCGTGCAGCAGAACAGCTCGCTGGTGGGCGAACTGACGGCGGTCGCCCAGGACCTCGGACAAGAATCCGGCTCGATGGCCGACACCATCGGGGTCTTTCGCACACCCGAGAAACGCGCCGCGGCCCTCCCCGCCCGGCGGCTCGTCCCCAGCGCCAGCCTGCTGGCCGCGCCAGCCCCACAACTCCAGTAATCGCCGGGGGGGGGGGCCGCCGGCCACGACCCGGCGGCCCCGGACCGGGCGCATCGCGCCTGCCTGGTATTAGAATCAGGAGACCTCTCGCCTGATTGGAGCCGACCATGCGCCGCAATTATTCCAAGGCCCTGCCCCTTTTGCTGGCCTGCTGTGCGCTATCGATCAGCCAGGCCATCGCCGCTCCCCCCGAAGGCAAAGGCAAGCCCGACAAAGGCAAGCAGGGCAATGGCCAAGGCCAGGACAAGGGCCACGGCAAAGGCAAGCCGGACAAAGACAGCCATGGTCCGGGCGGCCAGGGCAGCCTCAGATATGCGGGCATCACCGTCACCACGGCACGCGGCTATGCGCATGAATATGGCTTGTCCGGCTACAGCCAGCTGCCTCCCGGCATACGCAAAAACCTGGCGCGCGGCAAACCCCTGCCTCCAGGCATCGCCAAGAAAATGGTCCCCGGCCCCATGCTCGCCCGCCTGCCTGTTTATCCCGGCTACGAATGGCGGATAGCCGGATCCGACCTGGTGCTCGTCGCCATCGCCACGGCGGTTGTCGCCGACGTCCTGCTCAATGTCTTTGATTGAGCCGAAGCATATCGGCGCGATGCCGCGCCGATGATGGCGTTACATCATGAAGCGCCACATCCTGAACGCGCCGTGGTAAATCATTGGGACATCGTCCTTCGCCGGATTTTCCGCAAAGCCGCAGTCCAGCAGTCAACGACCCGTCTGTAACAATGCGAGTCGGCAAGCTTTGATCAAGTCACTGATCACGTCAGGTATTGGTTTTTGTCGTTCCAACCCGCAACGGGTTGGCTATTAACTGATCTGTCTGGAGTCGACACCATGATGCAAGCTGCAAGTACTGTAGTCCTTCGTCCGCGCAAAGCTCCGATTCTGACCACGCTCACGCTCGCCCTCTCCCTAGCGCTGCCCTCATGGGCGGCGGAGACGCCCAAATCGGCTGAAGCGGCCACCAAGGAGGCCAATGCGGCGCTCCTGAAAGAACTCCCCTTCGCCGACAAAACCTCATTCGAACTGGCTCACAAGGGTTTTATCGCGCCGCTGCCCGCGACCCAGATCAAGGGCGCGCAGGGCAATCTGATCTGGGATCCAGCCAAGTATGACTTCATCAAGGAGGGCGCGCAGGCGCCCGATACGGTCAATCCGAGCCTGTGGCGGCAATCGCAGCTGCTCAACATCTCCGGTCTTTTCAAGGTCACCGAAGGGCTTTACCAAGTCCGCAACTACGACCTTTCCAATATGACCATCGTCGAAGGCAAGACCGGCCTGACGATCATGGATCCGCTGATTTCCGCGGAAACCGCCAAGGCCGCGCTAGACCTTTACTACCAACATCGCCCCAAGAAGCCGGTTGTCGCGGTGATCTATACGCATAGCCATGTGGACCACTACGGCGGTGTGCGGGGCGTGGTCGACGAAGCGGATGTCAAGGCTGGCAAAGTCAAGATCTATGCGCCACTGGGCTTTCTGGAGCACGCCGTGGCCGAAAACGTGATGGCCGGCACGGCGATGAGCCGGCGCGCCTCTTACATGTACGGCAATCTGCTGGCGCCCAGCCCCACCGGACAGGTCGGCGCCGGTCTGGGCACGACGACGTCGGCCGGAACGGTCACCCTGATTCCTCCCACCGACATCATCCAGAAGACCGGCGAAAAGCGCACCATTGACGGCTTGACCTATGAATTTCTCTACGCGCCCGGCAGCGAAGCGCCGGCCGAGATGCTGTATTACATCAAGGAACTGAAGGCCCTGAACACGGCCGAAGATTCCACCCACACCCTCCACAACACCTATTCGCTGCGCGGCGCCAAAATCCGCGATCCGCTGGCATGGTCGAAATACTTGAACCAAGCCTTGGCCATGTGGGGCGATGAAGTGGAAGTCATGTATGCCATGCACCATTGGCCTGTGTGGGGCAAGAAAGAAGTGCAAGAGCAATTGAGCGTACAACGCGATATGTATCGCTACATCAACGATGAAACCTTGCGCCTTGCCAACATGGGCTACAACAAGGAAGAAATCGCCGAACAGGTCAAACTACCGGAAGCCATCGCCCATAAATTTTCCAACCGGGGTTACTACGGCTCCCTGAACCATAATGTGCGCGCCACCTATGTGCTCTACCTGGGCTGGTTCAATGGCAATCCCGCCACGCTGCATACGCTGCCGATCGAAAGCGCCGCCAAGCGCTACGTGGATATGATGGGCGGCGTGCCGGCCATCCTGACCAAGGCACGCGAGTACTATAAAAAAGGCGACTATCGATGGGTGGCCGAAGTGGTCAACTACGCGGTGTTCGCCGAGCCCGACAACCAGGAGGCCAAGAACCTCCAAGCCGATGCGCTGGAACAAATGGGCTACCAGGCCGAAAGCGGGCCGTGGCGCAATTTCTATTTGACGGGCGCCAAAGAACTGCGGGAAGGCGTAAAGAAACTGCCCACGCCGGATACCGCCAGCCCCGACACCGTACGGGCCATGACTCTCGATATGCTGTTCGACTATTTCGCGGTGCGCTTGAATCGTGAAAAAGCCGCTGGCAAGCACGTCGTGCTGAACCTGGACTTCAGCGACACCAAAGAAAAGTACACGCTCGAAATGGTCAACAGCGTCCTCAACCACACCGAGGGCAAGGTGGCTAAAGAGCCCACGGCAAGCATGACGCTGAGCCGCGACACGCTGAACCGGATCGTGCTGAAGGAAACGACGCTGCAGGATGCCCTGGCCAAGGGCGACCTGAAGGTCAGCGGCGACCAACAAAAGATCACGGACATGTTCGCCTCCCTCGACAACTTCGAGTTCTGGTTCAATATCGTGACGCCTTAAGGCGGAGCGTATCGCGTCGGCGCGGCACTTGACGGCGCGAAGACAAAAACCGCCATGTCATTGAACCGCCCCCCCATTTCGGGGGGGTGGTTCACGGGCGGCCTCTTATTGCCCTGCGCCAATCAGATGGACGGCGGGGCTTCAAGCCTATTTAGACCTGTGCATGAGGACCATCGCGTCGCCGTTCTCGACCGCGGACTTCGCGGATACGTCCGATAGCGTCACGAGGAATGACCCATTCGGCTTGGACGTCAGATTTGCAAACACATATGGCTCTTGGTCGACGAACACGGCGACGGCAGAGAACGGAAACTCCTTCCCCGTATCGTTCTTGACCTTGATCGCGAATTTCAGGTCCAGCGCCCCAACGGGTGATTTCTTCTGCGCACTCTTAATCCTTGCCTTGATCGCATCAGGGACGCTCACCGATAACAACCCCGTCTCGTTCGAGACGAGATTGATATGGGAGTTTGAAGCCAGTTTCCCGTCCCTGTCTTTATCGAGAAAGATAGGAAGGGAGAACCGTGCGAACGAGTCGAACCCCTTGCGGTAGCACTCCTCATACTTCGCATCGGAAAAGATTCCAGGGACTGCTTGCTGAACGTCCACCAGGATCTTCGACGGTTGGCGCGAGTCTTCATGGCTCTGGCAGGCGGGCACCTCCACCAGCAGATTACCGGTGTCAAACGCAATTGAAATGTGAGCCACTTCGCGCGTCGGCGCGCAAAGTAAATC
>NZ_JHEP02000030.1 GCF_000657795.2 Bordetella pseudohinzii | reverse complement strand
ATTTACTTTGCGCGCCGACGCGCGAAGTGGCTCACATTTCAATTGCGTTTGACAACTACAGAGAGATCTTTATAGTCGACAGCTTTATTGGGAGAACGAGGCCAATGGGCGTGGTCACGCGGACGGATGTTGCTGTGCCAAGATCGGTGGGCTACATCCCGCCAACCGCGGGCTATTTCGAACCTTCGGATTGGGCCGTTCAAGTTCACACACTTTCGAACTCCGACACTGCGCGACGGCTGATTGACGGTGAGTTTGACTCGGGCTTCACAGCGCTGGACATCGTCCAGCAGCATCCAGACCGTTTCAAGGTCTTGAAGGAAATCGGTGAAGTTGACGTGGTATGGATGGTGTTCGGAAAGACTCGTGTCAACTCGGGTCAGCTAATTGCATGGCGCGATGCTCCGGTCAGAGCGCTGTTTGAGTCAGAGATCTGAACTGAAGAACAAGCCGAGCAAAGGCGAAGCCTGGTTCAGGATGACGTGTCGCGCGCGACCGGGTTGTGGCGTGGGAGGTTGGGCGGCAGCATGGCATGTCGATTGGCTAAATCAGGAGCTCGTTCAATTCAACCTGCGCTTAGATCGTTTCCTTGAAAAGGACGCGCCCAGATGGTCACTTCACATTGCGATCTTGTCCAAAGCGGTTCCGGTAGGCTCTGTGCGTGAAACATCCAGCTTGTGCTACACCGACGTGTTCACACCGTCGGGGTGCGGCCCGGAGGGCAGGTTGCACTGCATCCTAGGCCACGAGGGGTCAAGACGTGACCGATGGCCGACACAGTCGGCACCGGCCTCACTACTTACACATCGAACGACCGCCAGTCGGTTCGCTGATTACGCTTTAGCAGCGTCGATAGTTCCGCGCTTGGCCTGATCTGTTTCTTGACTTTCGAACAGAGCTTTAAAGTTGCCCTCGCCGAAACCATCCTCACCCCGGCGCTCAATTATTTCGAAGAACACTGGGCCAATTTGCCGACGTGTGAATCGCTGGAGCAGCACCCGGCTTCCGCCCTTTCCATCCACCAGAATCCCGCGCTCCTGCATTGCGGGTATGTTCAGACCATGACCCGGCACGCGCGCATCGATGCCTGCGTAATAATTGTCAGAAGGCGGATCCATGAACTCAACGTTCGCGTTCTGCAAAAACTCGATCGTCTTCTCGATGTTGGAAGAAAGGAGTGCGATATGTTGAATTCCTTCACCCTTGTAGTCGCGGATGAACTCGTCGTTTTGATTTAACGTCCCTGGCTGGTCATGGGCAGCAGCGGCAATGGGGATCGACACCTTGCCACAAGGGCTAACCATTGATCGCGCCCTCATGCCCGTTTTCTTTCCCTTTACGTCCAGATACTGCTTTTGAGTGAAGCCGAACGTATCTTTATAGAAGTCTGCCCAGACGTCCAAGTTCTCTGGATGAACAATGTTGGACGTATGGTCAATCGCAATGATCGAGGCATCGTGAGCGGGCATCGCCGGCGACGCCGTATACGGCTTGTCGAACTCGTCGAACACGTCGGAATCTACGAAATAGACGAGGCTATCGCCAATCCCAACGATTGCGGGACTGGAAACGACGAACTCACCGAACAATTCAGGAAAGGCTTCCTTTGCGCCGCCACCCAACGCTTGTGCTACCGCGTCCCGCGCATTGCTGACGTATATGGCGATCGCTCGGACCGACGCTCCCCGTGCATCCCTGAATGGGTTCTTTGCAGGATTCACAATGACTGCCGCCGATCCCTGACGCAAGAGGACGGCCTTCGTGCGTTCCGACTGCCCCTCCGGCTTGAAACCTAAGCGCTCAAACACGGGCACGAGCTCCGAAGGTTCCTGAGCGACAAACTCCACAAACGCGAAGCCATCGGTCTTAACGGTTTCTTGCTTCATACACATCTCCTGAAAGCGATGTTCAAAGAGCAATGGTAGAAGTCGGATGCAAAGGTGTCGCCCGAAATTCGAAGGTGAATGGTGCCGTCTAGTTTTTTCTTCGCGCTTCAAACCGCGTAAAACTTTCTTTTGCAAAGGAAGACCCCTGTCTCCGCCAGCACGCCCCGCCAAGGGGCAATTTCACTCTGCAAAAAGGACAGAGGACGACTGGTTTTTGGGCGCTCCAAAAAGTACGACGGGCAGGCCCTCTCAGATTGGCCCACTGATTCTCATCGCTTGCGAAGCTATCCAATGCGGAACGGCCTTCACTCATTTTTCACCCCTGGTGCCGGGCCCGCCTTAAAATTTCACATCGACCACTCTGGCTGAGACTTTTCATCGTGGGAAATTCCAAGCGAAACCTCCTGGACTCGATAGACCGCAAGATCGTGATGCTTCTCCTGAAGGATGCCCGTGCTTCTTTCAAGACCATGGCTGCTGAAGTCGGGCTTACCGCTCCCGCCTGCGCCGAGCGCGTCCGGAGGCTTACCGACGAAGGCGTCATAAAGGGGTTCAGTGCGGAAGTGGATTGGAACCGCCTGGGGCTTCCCATCAACGCGCTCATTCGCATAGGCGCGGCCGCGGAGCACGGAAAGGGACTGCTAAACGCGTTCAAAGACACGCCTAACGTGATTGAGGTGATGCGCGTGACAGGGGCCGACAGTTATGTCGTTCATGCGCGAACAGCCTCAAGCGAGGAGTTGGAGGCTGTTATCAATAAGATCGGCAGCTACGGCACGGTCACCACCTCTCTAGTGCTTTCCACTCCGTTGCAGGCCTCAGACCGAATGTCGGAACTTCTCCGGAGCAGCGAGTAGGTGCATCACGTCAGAGCGCACCCCTAGCTGCCCCCCCCGAGGCCCTGGTCTGCGACACCCGCAGGTCGCAAATGCGGCACCCGTAGCGCCTTGGGGCTATTAAGCGTCAGCCTTCCAGCGTTTCCCACATCTCGCGATCGCGCTCGGCAGTCCAAATGCGTGGGTGCTCGTGACCGGTCACCTCGTCGTACGCCCGCGTTACGTCAAACGGCATGCAGTGGTCGAAGATGACCCAATGACCATACCGAGGCTTTAACGTCGCGTACGTCTCTTTGTAGATAGACTTCAGGTCAAGTCCTCGGGCCACGCCGTTGTTCACTGTTGTGTACAGATCAGAAACGAACGCTCGCGTGTACGCGATCGCCTCAGCGACTTTCTCCTTGGTCTGGAGCGCGTCACCGCGGCCCGGGACCAATTTTTCGAAACCGAAGCCGGCGAGTCGATCCAAGGTAACAGGCCAGTCCTTGAAGTAGCAGTCACCTGCATAAGCAGTGCTCTCGTATTCGACCAAATCCCCTGCGAAGCACACCCCTTGCTCCTCGATGTAGGCAATGGTGTCGCCCTTGGTATGGCCTCTTCCCACCTGGGCAATCTTCACCTCCACATTGCCCAACCAGATGCTCATCCTGCCTTCAAAGGTCAACGTCGGCCAGGTAAGCCCGTCAGGTACGGACTCGACTGCTCTGAACAGTCGCGGGAACCGACCGATCTCGCTGGCTTTGTCCTGCTCACCGCGCTCCACGATCAGGTCATACGTGTCACGACTGGCGATCACCTGCTGTGCGCCTTCCTTGAAATAGGCCGATGCACCCAGCACGCGGACGGCGTGATAGTGGGACAGAAGGACGTACTTGATCGGCTTGTCGGTCACATCCCGGATCCGACGGATGAGGTCCTGCGCCATCACTGGTGTCGCCTGCGTGTCGACCACCATTACTGCATCGTCACCGATAAATACACCGGTGTTTGGGTCACCCTCAGCGGTGTACGCCCACGCGTTTTTGGACAGTTGAACGAAGCTGACCTTCTTCTCTTCGGTGTCAGCGTGGCTAGCGAAAACCTTCGTACTCATGCTACCTCCGTTTGCTAATGACAAATGCGTTTGCGATAATACTCGGACCGTTTGCTCTATGCAAACGTATTTGCAGAAACGGGGCCGTCTGGCCCGCAATGGCCGCTCACTGCGCGGCAAAGAAGTCATGTCTGGCTGTATGATCAAGCGCCATTTGCAATGAACAAATGCATTTCCACATGAACATGGTCGACGACGAGAGCAGCAAGTCCCAACGAGCCGTGCAATCGGTTGAAGTCGGTGGTCGATTGCTGTTGGCATTAGCTGGCAGTTCGGAACCTATGCTGCTCAAGGAGCTGGCTGCACAGGCAGGCCTGCCGTCCTCCCGGGCCCATCCGTATCTCGTGAGCTTTGGCCGGCTTGGCTTCATTCGCCAGGACGGCGAATCGGGGCGATATGCATTGGGCCCCGCAGCCTTGCAATTGGGATTGACTGCCCTGCATCAGTTGGAGCCTATGCGCGCGATCGGTCCCACCGCAGAGAGGCTGGCGTGTGAAACAGGACAGGCGGTGGCCGTTGCCGTATGGGGAAACCTTGGGCCTACGATCGTACGGATGATCGACGCGCAGCATCCGCTCCATGTGGCCATGCGCGCCGGGACCGTGATGTCACCGTTTGGAACCGCGACAGGTCGCGCTTTTGTCGCTGTCATGACATCCACTGCAATTCTCGAAGCGTTGAACGGTACAGCGCTCGGATTCGAAGGGCCCACTGGCAAGCTCAAAATCGGGGACATCGAGCCCCAAATTGAGGAAGCGCGGCGGGAACTTGACGCGCACGGTTGCATCCGAACGGCCGGCAAGCCAATCCCGGGTGTGAACGCCTTTTCCGCGCCAGTGTTCGACTTCGAGGGCCGCGCAGCCCTTGTGCTTACCCTCCTTGGGCACGAAGATCAGATGCCCGCCTCCTGGTCCTCATCAATGGCCGAAGCTTTGCAAAAGGCCGCAAAAGCCGCGTCGAACGAGTTGGGCTATCGAGCCTAAAGCGCTGCACTCGATGAGCCCGGGCCGAGGACGCAGCCCCCCTCCGGCGCGGGATAGGGAAAACGCCAGTAGCCTACGGCTTGATATTGCTCAAACATAGCGCTGAAATTTGTCATTAGCGAATGCGTTTGCATCAGCACGATTCAAAAGCGTTCGCGCTCGATAGGTGTAACGCATGGACTCTCGCTGCGAAACTGCGACCGAAACCTGGTACATGGCTGCTCGCACTGCCGATATCTTTCTCGCAGCGGAGCACCTTGGCCGACGACGGGAAATCCCGAAGGGCACGACCCTTTATCGGCAAGGTGACCCTGGCTCGACGTTCTACTTCGTTGTGAGCGGACGCGTCCAGGTGCAGATTTATCAACAGGATGGTGCCGAGTTCATCTTGGAGCTGATGGGAGCTGGCGCCCTTATCGGTGAGGGCTCTGCCTTAGTGGGGCAACCACGGATGTCAACAGCGACAGCACTGGAACCGTGCGTCCTCATCGAGTTCGACTACCCGACGGTCAAGCGGTCATTCCGGGAGAATGTAGATTTCGCTGCCGCGTTAATGGAGGTAGCCGCCGCCAAGCAGTGGGTTTTAGGCATGCGCATACAGTTCCTCGCCATGCCACGCCCAGATCTCAGAATCGTCGAGCTTCTGAGCCGCTTGGCTAGCCTCTACGGCGTCCCTGAGGAAGATGGGGTCCGCATCAACACGCCTCTGACCCATGAGCTAGTGGCCGCGCTGACTGGGACGAGCCGGGTCACAGTGACTCGTACCATCATGAAGCTAAAGACCGAGGGAGTTATCCGTAACGAAGGGCGCCACTTTTGGATGTGCCATCAACCCGGCGCAGCCCAAGAGCAGCGTCGGGTTGCGTGACCACGACCTAGAGGCTATTTGCGCGCGTACGAGCCCAAAAGACGAATAGCAGGGTTGGCGCGCAAGAAAGCAGTCAGCGGCTCCTCCTTCGCATGACCGGCAACTTCGACCAGGTAGCGATGCGTCTCCAAGCTCTTTTTGCTGGGCCTCTCGTAAATGGTCAAAACGCGCACCTTCGCCTCGACCAACTTGCGGAGAATTGCATCAAGATCGTCGTCAGCAGCGTCGACCAGTAGAGAGGTCTTGTCTTTACCGGTGGGAGCAGGCATCGACCTACCTAGCACCCACCAACGAGTCACGTTGTGCGGCCCCTCCTCGATACCGTCCACCAAGGACACAAGCGAATACACGCTGGCGCCGACCTTCGGACCGAACGATGCCTTGTCGTTGGTCTCGCTGTTCGCAACGGCTTTCGCCGCAGCCCCTCCGCTGGCGGCCTCTGTCCGCTTTGCATTGGGCATCTCACGCTCGAGCCAAGGCTTGACTTCTTCGAACGCGACCGGGTGAGCAAGCACCTCTTTCACGTCAGATAGCTTAGTGCCTGGTTTGGCGAGCAAGCTGTACCCCAACATCTTGGGATACTCCGCCACAATCACCACATCGGGCAACTCCAGCACGGCATCCATGTAGGGCGTTACGCCAACGACGGACGTCGTGACAGGTACACAGGCGCGCTCAAGAGCGCCCGATTTGTAGTCCTTGAATAGGTCATCGCGAGTGAGGGCGACCAGCTCGCTCGGCCCAAACAAGTCCAGGCATGCTTGATGTGTCCATGACCCTGCGGGTCCAAGGTAGCCAATTTGGCCTGCGGAGCTTGATGACATAGACGCTACCAGAATCGAAAGGCCGGCCGCGGCCGACAGGATGGTTTTGGTCAAGACTTTCCCCTTGTTGATCGAGTACGAGCGTTCGCCAGATTCATCATCAAAACTACTCGCGTCCGCGCTCGATGTCTTCCGTACAAGCATAGTCTCGCCCATGCTGCCGGCAACAGATATGACACACGCTAGTAACACGTTAGCTAGACATCAATCGAACTGGTCGACGCTGTTCCAGCCATTCAGCCAGTGCTAAGACCAAGTCATCGCGACCTCGGGCTGCAACGAACTGAACGCCCATAGGCATCGAAGCACCTTGAGGCCAAAGCGGATAGGACAGCGCAGGCGTTTGCGCCAGATTGAACGCCGGTGTAAACGGATTCCAGGACATCCAGTCGTCGACCTCCGATCCTGCTGGGGTGTTCCGCCCTGCCTCGAAAGGCAGAATTGGCATTGTCGGAAGAACGAGCACGTCGACGTCGTCGAATAGTTGATGGAGCTGGCCGGCCAAGAAGTCCCTCTTCTGCTGCATCTCAACGATCAGATCGGCGGTCAACGGAGGCAGTGTCTGCACGAACTTTAGTAGTGCCGGATCAAGCTCAGCTCTGCGATCCTCAGGCACGAACGAGACGGCAGCCCTGCAACCCATCTTGTAGAAGAACGCACCTACGCGAGACGCTTCTTCGACATCGAAGTCCGCCTTCTGCGCCTTGAATCCCCCACCGGTCAACAAGCGTTCGAACTCCGACATCCCTTGGAGCACAACCGCATCACTGTTTTTCCATCGATCGGCCTGAAGCAAGCCGACTCGCAGATCGGCCGCATTCGGAATGGCATTAAAGTCAACGTCTTTCAGCCCAACCGAGGTCCAGTCGCCGGGCGCCGGACCACTTACGACGTGCATGACCTCGGCTAGCTCGCGGACGCTCGCCGCTATTGGGCCGGCATTGACCACGTTAAAGAACGCGCTGGGCGGAGGCGCAAGAGGGATGCGGCCAAACGTCGGCTTGAGCCCAACCGTTCCTGTAAATGCCGCTGGAATACGGACAGACCCGCCAGCATCGCTCCCAATTGACGCTCGCACCACTCCTGCGGCGACGACCGCAGAGCACCCCCCACTACTCCCACCGGGAGTCAACGCAGGATCCAACGGATTTCGCGTGATGCCATAGCCGGGGCTGTCAGTCACGCCCTTCCAATTGAACTCGGGGGCCCGAGTCTTCCCCAAGAGCACCGCGCCAGCATGCAGCAGCCGATCAGCGAACACCGCGCTCGAGGAAGCCGGAACGTCGGAAGTCACAACGGATCCTCGCCGAGTGGGCCACCCCTGCACGGCGGCAAACTCCTTGATAGTCATCGGCATCCCATCGAGCAATCCTAGAGGAGAACCGTCCCGCCAGCGACGCTCGGACTGATGCGCAAGCCCAATAGCTCGATCGCGATCAATCAGCGCGAACGCGTTCAACTTGCCGTCGACCTGTTCTGCATGATCAAGTGCGGATGTCGTGACGGCCACGGGCGACAGAGACCCAGCCCGATATGCCGCCCGCAGCACATTAAACGGTTGCTGATGCAGCATCTGTAGTCTCCTTCATCTTCTTTGTCGAACCCAAATAGATCTCTGAGAGCTGGGGGTCGTTCGCCAGCTCATCTCCTGTACCTTCTTTAACAATCCGGCCGATTTCAATCAGATATGCCCTGTCAGCCGCACGCAAAGCCAAACGGGCGTTTTGCTCAACTAGAACAACCGTCAACCCTTCTTGCCGCTTATGCTCCACAATCACATCCATGATCTGCTGCACTATCAGCGGAGCCAGGCCAATCGACGGCTCGTCCAGGAGCAACACCTTCGGCCTCGCGATGAGCGCTCGTCCAATCGCGACCATTTGCTGCTGCCCCCCGGATAACGTGCCCGCAAGTTGCAGCTTGCGCTCCTCTAGAATCGGGAACAACTTGTAGATGCGCTTCAGCTCTTGAGCAAAGCTGAGTCCCTTGCGGTTCGCATAAGTACCTAGTTCAAGGTTGTCCTGGACGGTCATTGAATTGAACAATGATCGTTTTTCCGGCACCAGATACATACCTCGCCGAACGCGCTCCTCAACTGGCGCTCGTCCCAGGGAAATTCCTCCTAAGGACACAGACCCGGAATCAGAAACGAGCGCGCCCATTACGGCCTTCAGCAGTGTCGTCTTACCGGCACCGTTCGCGCCGATCAACGACACCAAGTCTCCCTCCTTTACCGAGAAGGAGACCTCGTTTACCGCACGGACTTGACCATATGACACGCACAGCCGATGAACTTCCAACATGGTCATTGCTCCGTTCCAAGATAGGCGTTGATGACATCTGGATTACGCTGAACGTCGTCGGGGCAGCCTTGCGCAAGCAGCTTTCCGAAGTTCAAAACGAACAGGTAGTCTGCGCATCCCATCACCAATTCCATATCATGCTCCACGATCAAAACCGTCATGCCGTCTTCGTCGCGCAGGCTCTTCAACAGGCGGCTAAGGCGCTCCTTCTCCGGGGCGCGCAATCCCGCTGCGGGCTCATCCAGCAGTAAGATCGAAGGCCGTGCCATCAGCGCCCGGGCTACTTCCACCAGACGCTGACTGCCCAAGGGAAGCTCCGAAACTCTCGTGTGAGCGACCTCGATCAACCCCACACGGCGTAGGACAGTCAGAGCTTCCGAAATGAGCTCGGCCTCTTCCTTCCTGTCCATACCAAGCGCAGCAGACAAGAGACCAGAGCTTCCATTGATGTAGCCGCCAATAAGAACGTTCTGAAGGACGTCGAGTTCTTGAACGAGTTGGACATGCTGAAACGTTCGCGCAACGCCGCGGCGAATAACATCCCGGCTCGTCGCAGGCAATGGAATTCCATTCAGAGTAATTGCACCGCTCGTTGCCGGATAGACATGTGTCAACACGTTGAAAAGCGTAGATTTCCCGGCTCCATTCGGCCCAATCAAGCCAGTGATGCGTCCACTCGGGATCGAAACACTTACATCCGAGAGTGCTGTTAACCCGCCAAACTTCTTCACCACGTTTGTGGCCGACAGCTGAGCTGGCGTGCACTTCTGCCTCGCCATCTCGGGCACACCAGCGCTTTTTCCATCGACAGGCATCATCTCGCTGCCCGACTTGTTGCGAACCAAAGACAGCAACCCGCTCGGCCACTTGAGAAGCATGACAATGAGCATCGCACCAAACAGCATCGTCTCTACCTGGCCAGGCAACTGGAACACTTTGGCGATCATGTACTGGGCGGCGAGCTCAATGATCATGAAAAACGCCGCTCCAAGAATCGCTCCTACAGGCCCGGCAACGCCACCCAGAACAGCCATAATGAGAAGGTTGATCGATCCCACGAGGGAGAACGTGGAAGGGCTCAGGAACTGCATGTAGCACGCGTACAAGGTTCCAGCCAGACCTGCCAGGGCGGCAGACAGAACAAATATCCGCGTTCTTGTCGCAGGAACGTTCGCACCGAATGAGCTGACCATCACCGCATTGCTTTTGAGCGCACGAGCCACTCGACCAACACGTCCGCGATAGATTCGGGTGTATCCCAAGACCAGCAATGCCACCACGACCCAAATCAGAATCGCCGTCGAACGAGTGTCGAGCGAGTAGCCGAGCAGGGAGAGTGGCGATACACCGGTGAGTCCCGAAGCGCCTCCGGTGACATCCACGGCTGCGACAAAGCACACGGAGATCGCCATTCCGTACGCCAGCGTCGCCAACGGGAGATAGTGACCCTTAAGCTGCAAGGTCAGCTTCGCGAGCGCGTACCCGACCAATGCGCACATCGCCGTCGCAGCCGGTATCGCCAAAAGTACCGGTATGCCATAACGCAATGTAATCAGCGCAGAACCGTAGGCTCCCAACCCGACGAATGCTGCGTGGCCCAAGGAGAGCTGACCAGTCGCCATTACAAAGGCCAGACCAATCACAACTATCGCATTGACCCCCACAACTGCGACCAGGCCCACATAGTACGTGGACGCAGAAGCCAGCAAGACCGCGACAACGGCCGCAATGACGAGCATAAGGAGTCGCTCGCGGCTCATCCCCCTCCGCGCCGGCATGCGTGAAACAGTGTTATCAGTGCTCATCAAGGTCGTCACCATGACTGGCGTTGCGCCAGAGAAGAATCGGAATTACCAAAGCAAAAACGAGTGCATCGCGAAAGGCGCTGCTGAAGAACGCCGAAAAGGATTCAAATACGCCCACCAAGAACACGCCTGCAAGCGACAGGGGATAAGTGACCAGGCCGCCCGTGACGGCGCCGACGAAGCCTTTGAGGCCGACCACGAAACCCATCTCATAGTTGGCGGTCACAAGAGGCGCCAGCAGCATCCCGCTTAACGCGGACATCCCTGCAGCGATGAAGTAGCTCAGTCGGCCGACAGTTCCAACAGGTACTCCACAGTAGAGCGCGCCGTCTCGATTAACCGACGCGGCTTTAAGCGCCTTACCGTACAGCGAGTAGCGAAAGAACACGAACAGCGCGGCGGTCATTACCACTGCCGCAATCAAAATGAAGATCGACTGCATTGCGAGGTCCACAGGCCCGAGGCTGAGCCGCATTGAACTGATCGGCTCAACCGTGATCGAATCGGACCCCCAAATCAGCAAACCTAAGGGATGCAAGATCAGAGTCACTCCGACGCTACATGTCAACAATACAATCGGGGGATTTCCGGGCCGAGGCTCAACCGTAAGCTGATAAATGATCGGCCCCATAGCAGAGACGAGCAAGAGAGCAGCGATCATCTGAAGCGGCATTGACTGGGAATGTGTCGCTCCCCACGCCAGAGCAAAGAGAAGGCTGCCGGCCACCGCATATTTGATTAGCGGCGCCAGCGGATTTCGCTTGTACGCAATAGCCTTTCCTATGTCCAACCCCAGAGCGACGGCGCCGACTCCTAGCACCAGATACAAAAGTGGAGTCAATGAGCCCGCAGCAAAACTGGCGAAAGACATCGCACCGAACGTTAGATAGTCCCCTTGAGCTACGTTCACGACACGCGTCGTTGTGTACACTAGGACAAGAGAGAGGGCCACCAGAGCGTAGACGGCTCCATTCGTGATTCCGTCTACACCTAGGAAGATGGCGATTGAGCTATTCATTCCCAGTCTCCGGTCATTCTTTGATCATGCGGAATTGACCGTCCTTGACCTGAACCAGGAACAGGGTCCTTTCATCCAGGCCGACGTGATCGGTAGGCGTGAAGTTGAAGATCCCTACACTTCCCGCATACTCGCGCGTCTTCTCAAGTTCGTCGCGAAGGCCTTGGCGAGTTTCGGCCAGGTTCGTTGCCTTCTTTCCGGACGCAACGTATCGCTTGATCGCGTCCACTGCCAAGCCTACAGCGTCGTAGCCCTGTGTCGCGAAGATCTCGGCCTTTCCAGCGCCGTACTTACCGTCGTACGCTTTGACGAAATCACCGATTGACTTGCTCAGCGGGTTATCCGCACCAAGCTCCTTGTACACGGTGATCGGAGTCGCACCGACGATCGCGCCCTCAACAGCGGACTTCCCGATAGTGATAAATGCGGCAGTAGGCGCGCCGGCACCGTGATAGATCGGTCCGCGATACCCGACACGCTTCAGCGCCTCATGAACCAGAGACGCAGACGGCGGAATCGCGTGGATGTAGACTGCATCGGGCTTCGCCTGCAAAGTTTTCAGAGCCTGGGGTGTGAAGTTGGTATCCGCCCGGGCAAAGCGTTCCGAGGATACGATCTTGATCCCTTTTTTCTCGGCAAGCGCCTTCATTTCAACCCAGCCACCTTCCCCATACGCATCTTCCAAACCCAGGAACGAGACCGTCTTGATGCCCTGCTTCGCCATATAGTCGAGCGTGTGATTAATCATCAGGCGCTCGGTGATCGGGGTCTTGAACATGAACCGCTTTTCAGCGGCTGGCTCCACGACGGCCGCCGATGCCGACATTGAGATCGCTGTTGTCTTGCCATCTTCAGCGACCTTCGCAACGGCGATCGATGATGGCGTGGTCGTGCAACAAACGATCATCGCTGCGCCGTCTTCCTGAATCAACTTTCGCACGTTATTCACGGACTTCGTCGGGTCAGATGCATCGTCGTAGTGGATGAACTCGATCTTGAAGGGAAGATCCTTCTGCGCCGCCAGCTGCTCGCGATACAACTCGATCGCGGCATTCGCTGGCGCGGCAATCGTCGAAGCCGCGCCGGTGGATGCTGTAACAACGCCGATCTTGAACACTGGAAGATTTTGAGCTTGGGCCTGTGCGGCCCAGGCCAACACGGCCGCTCCGAATATCAGTTTTGTGGTTTTCATAAGTACTCCGCTTGGACTTTATGGTCGCTGTGCCCAGCCTGTTGTCGTGTCATGCGAGACAAATTCTGGAGTAGTGGCGGCGCGCCATCCTGTATCCCGTGATACAGAACCGCTTCACCTCGGGATTCCACTAAGTCGCTCAACCGAACCGTTCATATCTCCACACCCACAATTGCTTCAACGTGGTGCGCATGACGGGACAACTTAGTGCAACCGCACTGGCTCGGTGCAACACGCTGCCTCGCCCGTAGCTGTTAATTCTCGAGTCGAGACCGCTTGTCGTAGTTTTCTCGGCCCCCCGAAGATTTATCGGCATTCGGTATCTGCTGATACCTTCTCGGCCCGCAGCCAGGCGCTAGAGTGACGTCAAGACAAACCAGCCGGAGGCCTTTATGCTCACCGTCGAAAACTCCCGAAAATTCCGCTCTCTGATGAGCCGATTTGTGACCGGCGTGACGGTCATCGCGGTCCCTCACTCTGACGAACAGGACCAGGTTGTCGCAATGACGGCAAGCTCCGTGACGTCAGTTAGCCTGAATCCGTTGTTGTTGCTGTTTTGTGTCCGCAACGAAAGCCGCCTTCTTCCTCATCTCCGTGCCGCAGGCACCTTTTCCGTCAACATCCTCGCTTCTCACCAGGACGACGTCTCCCGGTTCTACGGCGGGCAGGAGTCCATGGGCGCCCAGGGCGACTGGCAGATGCAAGCGTACTCGGCCCCAACCCTCACCGGAGCCAATGCGGCGTTTGTATGCCGCGTTGAAGATCTTCGTGCTTTTGGGGACCACCACGTCGTCATCGGCGAAGTCACCGAAATGCTCTCTGCCGATCCTCCGTCGCCGGCATTGATCTATGCGGCCGGCAAGTACATGGGCGTGGAACTGCACGCGTGACCCGGTGACAGCAAATCCTCCACTGACAGGTTCACCTCAATCGATAACTATGCAAGAAGCTAAAAAAATGACGAAGCCCACCACTGACGAACTTGTGCTTCGGGCCAACGCAATGATTCCTTTCCTGCGCGAAGTCGGCCCCGCACATGATGATCAGAAGCGGATCTCCGGCGAGGTAGCCGCGATGCTGCGGGATGCCGGTTTTTTCCGAATCTGCCAGCCTGAAGAAACCGGCGGCTTCGGCATGCGGCCCTCCACGTTGTGGCGCGTGTCTCGCGAAGTAGCCCGCGGCGATAGCGCCACTGCTTGGATTCTTTCGCTCGCGGGCTTGCATCCGTGGATGGCCGGCATGTTCTCACCGCAAGCCCAGGACGACGTATTCGGGAATGGACGGGATGCAGTAGTGATTGCGCTCACCGGCAATGTCGGCAGAGGCGTAGAGGCTCGCCTGGAGGGAGACGATTACGTTCTTAACGGCAAGTGGACCTATGCCTCTGGGATCGACGTGGCCGATTGGGCGTCGGTGCTGGTTGAGGTTCCGACGGGAAGCGAAGGTAAGGAGCTGCGTTTGCTCTTGGTACCCCAATCCGACTTTCGTATCGACCATGAAAGCTGGAATGTGTTCGGCATGAAGGGGACGGGCAGCAAGGATGTCTACCTGTCCGAAGCGCGAGTGCCCTCGTACCGGAGCATTAAGTGGAGCGACGTACAGTGCAACAACGTTCCAGGCCGCGAGCGGAATAAGGGGCCCATGTTCGACATACCGCACACGAGCCTTTTCGTCATGTCTGTCGCTGCGGCGGCGACGGCTGTCGCAACCGGCTTGCTCGACATCTATATCGACACGATCAAGAAGCGCTTTCCCGCAGGCACAAACGCACCTCAAACCGAGGATCGATTTTCTCTCGCTGAACTCGGAAAGAGCGGGGCGAAGATCGAAGCAGCATTCAACCTGCTCATGCATGACGTGGACGAAATGTGGGACCAGGCAGTGGAGGGCAAGGCGTTCACGCTGCAACAACGCACTCGCTATCGCACCGACGGCGCGATCATCTGTGACATGGCCATGCAGGCGGCCGACGATCTTGTCAGGAATCTTGGCGGCAGCTTGGTCCCAATTGGACCGCTCGAAAGATACTTCCGCGATCTTCATGCAATGGCTTCCCACTTCCTAATGCAAGTCAACCCGTCTGCTGAGTTGCACGGCCGCGCCTTGCTGGATATCCAACTCCCCCCCAACGCACGCATTTGACGCCCCCC
>NZ_JHEP02000003.1 GCF_000657795.2 Bordetella pseudohinzii | reverse complement strand
TGTCCTGTCCTGTCCTGTCCTGTCCTGTCCTGTCCTGTCCTGTCCTGTCCTGTCCAACCGTCCCTCCCGTTGAATCACCAGTCCAGCGCAAGCTTGGCAATGCAAATAGTCTAGGGAGACGGCGTCACGGCGTATGTCGGCGCTTTCGCGTAAACAAGCGCCGGTTTCCTCGCTTCCTATCAACCACGGCTCGCGGTGGCCAAGAAAAATGCCCGCGCGGAGCGCGGGCATATCAAGGGGTACTACGGAGCCTGACAGATCAGCTGGCGTGTTCGACAGGGATCTGCTGGATGCCGGCCAGAAGCCAGCCGCCACTGGTGGGCTTGAAGAGGTTCCAGACCTCTTCGAAGCGGAAAGCCTCGGCACCCGGGTTTTCGCGCAGCATGCCGGAGAAGCGGACGCTGGCCAGGTGGCCGTCGGAGACGGTCTCGATGCCCAGGAGCTCGGCATTGAGCAGCACGACCTCGGTCTTGTTGGCCTCGTTGCCGCGCGCTTCGAGCTGCGGCTTGAGTTCGGCGATCAGGTCGTCGGTGAGCAGGTCGCGCAGGTTGTCGACGCTACCGCTGTCCCAGATGGCCTGGATGCGGACGAACTGCTCCTTGGCCTGCTGCAGGAAACGCGGCGTGTCGAAGTCGCCCGGGATGAACCAGTTGCCGTCCTCGCCCGCCTTGGGCAGGGTGGCGGCGGCCGGCGCGGCAGCGGCGGCGGGCGCCGGCGCCAGGCTCTCGCGCCACATCGGCTGCTGCTGCGCTTGCTGGCCGGCGGAGGCGTTGTACGCGCCCTGCATGGCCTGGCGCGGCGCCGCGCCGCGCAGGCGGCGGACGATGAACAGCACGGCGAAGACCACCAGGCCGATCAGCAGGGCGCTGCCGAGGAATTCGGCCAGCGCGCCGCCCAGGCCCAGGCTGGAGAACAGCGCGGCCAGGCCCAGGCCGGCGGCGATGCCGGCGATGGGGCCGAGCCAGCGCGAGGCGCCGCTCTTGGCGGCCGCGCCCGCGGCGGCCGTGCCGGCCGCGGCGGTGCTGGCGCCCGTGGCGGCGCCGGCCGTGGTGCCCGCGCCCGGGGTGGCCGGCGGCGTGGTCGCCTGGCGTTGGGTGGTGACGTTGGAAGACTGGCGGCCGACGCTGGAGCCGCCACCCGCGCGGCGCGCCTCCGCGTCAAAAGACGCGGTGATCAGCGCGGCGCCGGAGACGGCGATCAGCGCCGCGGCCAGCACTCGGGAAAGGCCAAACTTGGTGGACATGACGGTAATGCTCCTCGTGTATGCGCCCGCCCCACAGGAGCGAGAGGCGGCAGGGCGGCGCCTGCCGTCGATTTCTTACAAAAAACTGAACAACCCTAAGAATAACGGACAAGATCGTCCGCCACAAGTTCCCGGGAGGGCCCGCGCCGGGGCCGCCGGGGACGGGGCGTTCAGCTCAGGCGCACCCCTTCGTGCAGGGCGGCCACGCCGGCGGTCAGGTTGAAGTACTGCACCCGGTCCAGGCCGGCGGCGCGCATCATGTCGGCCAGGGTGTCCTGGTCGGGATGCATGCGGATGGATTCGGCCAGGTAGCGGTAGCTCGCCTCGTCATTGGCGACCTTTTTGCCCAGCCAGGGGAGCACATTGAAGGAATACCAGTCGTAGGCCGGCGCCAGGGGCTTGGCGACCCGCGAAAACTCCAGCACCAGCAACTTGCCGCCGGGCTTGAGCACCCGCGTCATTTCCGCCAGGGCCTTGTCCTTGTGGGTCATGTTGCGCAGGCCGAAGGCCACGCTCACGCGGTCGAAATAGCCATCCGGGAAGGGCAGCTTTTCCGCGTCACAGACGGCCAGCGGCAGGATCATGCCGCCATCGGTCAGCCGGTCGCGGCCCACGCGCAGCATGGAATCATTGATATCGGTGAGCCAGACCTCGCCCGTGGGCCCGGCCCGCTTGGCGAAAGCCCGGGCCAGGTCGCCCGTGCCGCCCGCGATGTCCAGCACCTTCATGCCGGGCCGCACGGCGGCGCGGCCGATGGTGAAGGCTTTCCAGATGCGGTGCAGGCCGGCCGACATCAGGTCGTTCATGACGTCATACCGCGAGGCGACCGAATGGAAGACTTCGGCCACTTTGCGCGCTTTGTCGCCCTCGGGCACGGACTGGAAGCCGAAATGGGTGCTGCCCGAAGGGGACGGATCGGAAGAAGAGGGAGGCTTTTGCATGGTGAAATCCCGGGAGATGGCCCAATGGTAGCCGATTGGCGCAGGGGATCCGGCCTCGGATTCGGTCACATACCTGAAATATTGCGGCCATACTATGGCAACGTTCGCGCCATCAGGCGCCCCGCTGCGTATCCATCCCTATGTCTAGCACCATTCTTGTCGTCGAAGATGAACCCGCCATCCAGGAACTGATCGCGGTCAACCTCTCTTTCGCCGGCCACAAGGTCTTGCGCGCTTTCGACGCCGAACAGGCCCAGACCCTGATCCGCGCCGAACTGCCCGATCTCATCCTGCTGGACTGGATGCTGCCCGGCATGTCGGGCCTGTCGCTGGCCCGCAAGCTGCGCGACGACGAACGCACCCGCAGCGTGCCCGTCATCATGCTGACGGCCAAGGGCTCGGAGCAGGACAAGGTGGACGGCCTGGAAGCCGGCGCCGACGACTACATCACCAAGCCCTTCTCGCCCAAGGAATTGATGGCGCGCATCAAGGCGGTGCTGCGCCGCCGCGCGCCCCAGCTCACCGACGACATCATCGATGTCGGCGGCCTGAAACTCGACCCCGTCACGCACCGCCTCTCGGGCAATGCCCAGCCGCTGCAGATCGGGCCGACCGAGTTCCGCCTGCTGCACTTCTTCATGACCCACCCCGAGCGGGTGTTCTCGCGCTCGCAGCTGCTGGACCAGGTCTGGGGCGACCACGTCTTCGTCGAGGAACGCACGGTCGATGTCCATATCCGCCGCCTGCGCAAGGCGCTGGAGCCCAGCGGCCACGACGCCCACGTCGAGACCGTGCGCGGCAGCGGCTATCGGTTTACGTCCCAGGTGCCGGCGCGGTAAAACCTCTCCACGATGATCTGGCTGCGCACGCTTTCGCTGATTGCCCTGTGGGGGGTGCTCAGCCTGTTGCTCCATGGCCTGGCGGGCTCGCCCGCGGGCTGGATACTCTTTTCCGTCGCCATGATGGGCATGGTGCTGTGGCGCAGCTGGCGCCTGCAGCGGGTCTCGGCCTGGGCCCATGATCCCGATTCGGCGCCGCCGGCCGGCGTGGGGCCCTGGGAAGACATCCTGGCCCCGCTCTACCGCTATACGCGCGCCCGGCGCCGCGAACTGGCCGAACTGCAGGAAACCATGCAAGGCATGCTGGCGGCCGCCCAGGCCCTGCCCGATGGCGTGGTCACCCTCAATGAGGACTTCCAGATCGAGTGGGGCAACCGCATGGCGCGCCGCCACCTGAGCCTGCGCCTGCCCGCCGACCGGGGCCAGAACCTGCTGAACCTGCTGCGCGCGCCGGAATTCGTGGCCTACGCCCATCGCAGCGCCTGGCCCGAACCCATTCTGGTGCGGCTGGGCCAGGCCGGCCAGGAGCGCGTCATGATGATCCAGCTGGCCGCCTATGCCTCCAACCGCCGGCTGCTGATCTCGCGCGACGTGACCCAGATCGAAAAGCTGGAGACCACCCGGCGCGATTTCGTCGCCAATGTCTCGCATGAGCTGCGCACCCCGCTCACGGTGCTGGCCGGCTTTCTCGAAACCCTGCACGAGATGCCGGCAGCGGCCCTGGGCGAAGAACAGCGCAGCCAATACCTGGCCATGATGCTGGAGCAGGCGCAGCGCATGCAGGCCATCGTCGAAGACCTGCTCACCCTTTCCACGCTGGAGTCCTCGCCCGGCTCCGACCCGGTGGCGGTCAACCTCGCCGCGCTGCTGCAGACCGCGCGCCAGCAGGCCGAGGTGCTATCGGGCGGCCGGCATGCCTTCGACTGGCATATCGACCCCGGCCTGGACGTGCTGGGCAATGGCACGGAGCTGGCCTCGGCCCTGTCCAATCTGCTGACCAATGCCGTGCGCTACACCCCCGAGGGCGGACATATCACCGTGCGCTGGGAGGCCACGGCCGACGGCGGCGCGCGCTACAGCGTGCGCGACACCGGCATCGGCATCCCGGCGCGGCATATCCCGCGCCTGACCGAGCGCTTCTACCGGGTGGACCGCGGCCGCTCGCGCGCCGTGGGCGGCACCGGCCTGGGCCTGGCCATCACCAAGCACATCGCCCTGCGCCACGACGCCGAGCTGCTGATCGAAAGCGAGCCCGGCAAGGGCAGCACCTTCTCGCTGCGCTTTCCGCCCGACCGCGTGGTGCCGGCCGAAGCGGCCTGAAAGCCCGGAGGATGGCGGATAATGGCGGATCCGCCATCCTCCGCCTGCCGCCATGCGCATTCTTGTCATCGAGGACGAGCCCAAGCTGGCCGAATACCTGCACAAGGGGCTGTCCGAGCAAAACCATGTGGTCGATCTCGCGCATGACGGGATAGACGGCTGCCACCTGGCCATCGAAGGCGATTACGACGTGGTCATCCTGGACGTGATGCTGCCCGGCCAGGATGGCTTCAGCGTGCTGCGCCAATTGCGCGCGCGCCGGGGCACGCCCGTGCTCATGCTCACCGCGCGCGACCAGGTGGAAGACCGCGTGCGCGGCCTGGAGGGCGGCGCCGACGATTACCTGGTCAAGCCTTTCGCGTTCTCCGAACTGCTGGCGCGGGTGCATGCGCTGCAGCGCCGCGGCCGCGCCCAGGAGCCCACCCTGCTGCGCCTGGACGATCTCGAACTCGATCTGGCCAGCCGCAAGGCCCAGCGCGCCCGCCAGCGGCTGGACCTGACGGCCAAGGAGTTCACCCTGCTGGCCCTCCTCTTGCGCCGCCAGGGCCAGGTGCTGTCGCGCGCCACGCTGGCCGAACAGGTCTGGGACATGAATTTCGACAGCGACACCAATGTGATCGAAGTCGCCATCCGGCGCCTGCGCGCCAAGATCGACGATCCTTTCGAGCGCAAGCTGCTGCACACCGTGCGCGGCATGGGCTATGTGCTGGAGCGCCGCGATTGAAAGCGCCGTCCCTGCAGCTGCGGCTGACGCTGGCGCTGGGCGCCATCGCCCTGCTGGTGTCCCTGGTGGCGGGCCTGACGCTGTACTGGGCCTTGCAGCGCGAGGTGCGGCGCCAGGAGGTGACCGAGGCGGCCGGCAAGGCCGAGCTCATCGCCCACCTGGCCGGCATGCAGCCCGGCTCGCTGACCGAACTGCGCGCCAGTCTGGACGGCATGACCGCCGGCCACGGCAATCTCGGGGTCTGGATCGAGGCCGATGGCCGCCTGCTCTATGGCGCGGCCCCGCCGCGGATACGCCGCCAGGCCGGCCATGAAGTCGAAATCCAGATGCCGGACGGCGCCCGCCTGCATGGGGTGCAGACGCCGCTGGATGCGCATGGCCTGGCCGGCGGGCGCCTGACCGTGGCGGTGGGCACGGGCGCGGGCAGCCAGTTTCTCTACGCCTATGGCAGCGCGCTGCTGCTCATCTGCGCGCTATGGGTGGGCCTGACCGTCGTCCTGTCGGCCTGGGCCGTGCGGCGCACGCTGGCCCCCATGCGGCGCCTGTCGGCGCAGGCGGCCGGCATCGGCCCCGATCATCTCGAGCGGCGCCTGCCGCTGGCCGGCGCCGACCGCGAGGTCCAGGACCTGGCCGCGGCCGTCAATCGCTTGCTGGACCGCCTGCAGCTGGCCTATCAGCAGATGGAAGGTTTCAACGCCAATGTGGCCCATGAGCTGCGCACCCCGCTGGCCACGCTGATCAATGGCGCCCAGCTGGCGCTGTCTTCGCCCCGCGGCAATGACGAATTGCGCGACACCCTGTCCTCCAGCCTCGAAGAACTGGAAGACATGAAGACCCTGATCAATGACATGCTTTTCCTGGCGCGCGCCGACAGCGGCGAACGCGCCGGCGACGCGGCGCCCGTGGACCTGGCCCAGGAGGCCAGGCGGGTGGCCGAGTTCTTCGAGCCCGCGCTGGAAGGATTGCATCTGGACGTACAGGGCCAGGCCGAGGCGCGCGCCAATGCCAATCTGCTCAGGCGCGCGCTGGTCAATCTGGTGGCCAATGCCATCCGCGCCACGCCGCCTGGCGGCGTGATACGCATCGTCTGCGAGACCCTGCCCGGCGGCATGGCCCGGATCTCGGTGCGCAATCCCGGCCCGCCCATCGCGCCGGCCGATCTGCCGCATATCTTCGAGCGCTTTTACCGCGCTGGCGCGGCCCATCGCCGGCGCGGCGAAGGCCATGGCCTGGGCCTGGCCATCGTGCGCGCCATCGCCATCATGCACGGCGGACAGGTCCATGCCCGCAGCGGCGCGGAGGACACCGACATCGGCCTGACGCTGGGGCCGGGCGCCAGATAACAGAATCGTAATGTTGGCGACAGGCTGGGGTCAGAGCGCCCTGGCTAGAGTGGAGGGCTCATTCTTTCGGACGGATCATCCATGAAATCAGCCCTCGGCGCCCTCGCGCTAGCCCTCGCCCCCCTGCTCTCCCTGGCCGCGCCGGGCCAGGGCCACATGGGCCAGATGGACCACACGAATATGAATATGGCGGGCATGAACCACGGCCCGGCCGACATCGGGCAGCCGGCCAAGAACCCCACGCGCGATATTCAGATCGACATGGGCGACAACATGCGTTTCACGCCCGAGCGCATCCGCGTCAAGCCGGGCGAAACCGTGCGCTTCGTGGTGAAGAACAGCGGGCAGATCCGCCATGAGTTCGTGCTCGGCACGCCGGCCGATCTGCAGGCCCACTACCAGATGATGCTGCAACAGCCCGACATGCCCCACCATGGCATGGGCAATTCGGTTTCGCTGGAGGCCGGCCAGACCGGTGAACTGATCTGGCGTTTTCCCAAGCAGGGCGACGTCGGCTTCGGCTGCCTCGAACCCGGCCACTACCCCGCCGGCATGCAAGGCAAGGTGGTGGTGGAATGAGCCCCGCCGATCCGGGCCGCCGGCGCTTCGTGCGCGGACTGGCGGGCGGCGGCGCCCTGCTGGGCGCGGGTTTCTGGCCCGCCCTCTCGAACGCGGCCACCGAGCTGCCTGAATTGCGCGGCACCGAGTTCCAGCTCGACATCGGCGCGACGCCGGTCAACTTCACCGGCCGCCCGCGCATCGCCACCACGGTCAATGGCAGCCTGCCGGCGCCGGTGCTGCACTGGCGCGAAGGCGACGAGGTGACGCTGCACGTGCGCAACCGCCTGGCCGAAGCGACCTCCATCCATTGGCACGGCATCCTGCTGCCCACCGAAATGGACGGCGTGCCGGGCTTGAGCTTTCCCGGCATCGCGCCGGGCGAGACCTTCACCTATCGCTTCCGCCTGCGCCAAAGCGGGACCTACTGGTATCACAGCCACTCCGGCTTCCAGGAACAGACCGGCCTGTACGGCGCCATCGTCGTGCACCCGCGCCGCCGCGACCCCGTGGCCAGCGAGCGCGACTACACCGTGCTGCTGTCCGACTGGACCGACGAAGACCCCATGCAGGTCTTCCGCAAGCTCAAGGTCATGCCGGATTACTACAACCTTATCCGGCCCAGCCTGCAGAGCCTGCGGCGCGATGCGCAGCGCGCGGGCTGGCGCGACGCGCTGTCCGAACGGCTGATGTGGGAACAGATGCGCATGAACCCGACGGACCTGGCCGATGTCTCGGGCGCCACCTACACCTATCTGCTCAACGGCCGCACGCCCGCCGGCAACTGGACCGGCTTGTTCACGCCCGGCGAACGGGTGCGCCTGCGCCTGATCAATGGGTCGGCCATGAGCTATTTCGATGTGCGGCTGCCCGGCCTGAAAATGACGGTGGTCAGCGCCGATGGCCAGGATGTGCGGCCAGTGACGGTCGATGAGCTGCGCATCGGCGTGGCCGAGACTTATGACGTCATCGTCCAGCCCAAGGAAGCGCGCGCCTATACCCTGTTTGCGCAATCCATCGACCGCTCGGGCTACGCCCGGGGCACGCTGGCGCCGCGGGCCGGCATGCAGGCCGAGGTGCCGGCGGTCGACGACGTGCAGGTGCTGTCCATGCAGGACATGGGCATGGACCATGCCGCCATGGGCCATGGCGCGGCGCCGGCGATGGACCATGGCCAGATGGACCATGGCGCGATGCATCACGGCCCGGCCGGCGGCGGCCTGATCGCCGCGGCCCATGCGCATGCGGCCGGCGATGGCGTGGCCAACAATATGGTGCCCGCCATGGTCAGCACGCGCCTGGACGACCCCGGCCCCGGCCTGCGCGGCAACGGCCGCCGGGTGCTGACCTACGCCGATCTGCATTCCATCGTCGAACCGGCCGACAAGCGCCCGCCCAGCCGCGAAATCGAACTGCACCTGACCGGCAATATGGACCGCTATATGTGGTCCTTCAATGGCAAGACCTTTACCGAGGCCGAGCCCATCGTGCTCAAGCAGGGCGAGCGCGTGCGCTTTGTGCTGGTCAATGACACGATGATGCTGCACCCCATCCATCTGCATGGCCTGTGGAGCGACCTGGAGTCGCCCGAAGGGCGGTTCCAGGTGCGCAAGCACACCATCACCGTGCTGCCCTCGCAGCGCATCAGCTACCGCGTGAGCGCCGATGCGCGCGGCAACTGGGCCTATCACTGCCATCTGCTTTATCACATGGAAGCGGGCATGTTCCGCGCCGTGGTCGTGGAGTAAGCCATGAAGACCGCTTTGTTCGGCCTCGCCTTGGCCGCCTTCTGCACCGCTGCCCTGGCCCAGTCCGCCGGCCACGCCGGCCATGTCATGCCCGCCGCCAGCGCCGCCATGCCCGCCGCCGGCGACGGCGCGCCCGCGGTGGGCAGCCTGCCCTCCAGCGATGGCGGCGGCGGCCGGCGCTATGACGAGTACGGCATCCACCCGCACATGCTCGACGATGCCGTGAGCTGGCGCCTGGGCTTCGAGAAGTTCGGCCTGGCCCAGCTGCGCGACGGCAGCAGCGCGGCCCAATGGGACGGCCAGTTCTGGATCGGCAACGATCGCGACAAGCTGGTCGTCGAGAGCGAGGGCGAAAAAGCAGCGGGCCGCTCCGACGCATTTGCCCAGGCCTTCTGGAGCCATGCCATCAGCCCCTATTGGGATCTGCGGCTGGGCGCGCGGCGCGATTTCGGCAGCGAGGCCGCGCGCAACTGGGCCGCGCTCGGGCTGGCCGGCGCCCTGCCCTACAACATCGAGACGCAGCTCACCGCCTACGCAGGCGGTTCGGGCCGCACGGCCCTGCGGCTGCAGGCCGAGTATGATTTCCTGATCACGCAAAGGCTGGTGTTCACGCCCGAAGTCGAGGCCATGGCCTACGGCAAGACGGATCGGCAGCGCGAGACCGGATCCGGCCTGGCCCAGGGCAGCCTGAGCCTGCAATTGCGTTACGAGGTCACGCGCCAGTTCGCGCCCTATGTCGGCGTGTCGTTCAGCCGCAAGTTCGGCAACACGGCCAGCATGGCGCGCGACGCGGGGCAAAGCGTGTCCGATCGCGCCTGGCTGATGGGCGTGCGTTTCTGGTTCTAGGATGCCTGCGATGACATCACCTTCTCCCGCGCGCCGCCGCCTGGCCGGCGCCGCCCTGTTGCTGCCCCTCCTGGCGCCGCTGGCCGCGCGCGCCGCCCAGGACCCGGTCATCGAGGTCTGGAAGACGCCGTCCTGCGGCTGCTGCGGCGCCTGGCTGGACCATCTGCGCGCATCCGGCCTGCGCGTGAACGCGCGCGACGTCGCCGACACCGCGCCCATACGCAAGCGCGCCGGGCTGGCGCCGCAATATGCGTCCTGTCATACCGGACTGGTGGCCGGCTATGCCATCGAGGGCCATGTGCCGGCCGAAGACATCCGGCGCTTGCTCGCGCTGCGGCCCCGGGCGGTCGGGCTGGCCGTGCCCGGCATGCCGGTAGGCAGCCCGGGCATGGACGATCCGGTCTATGGCGGGCGGCGCGATCCCTACGATGTGCTGCTGGTGCTGGCCGATGGCGGCGCCAGCGTCTGGCGCGCCGTGCGCTGAGGCCACACTGCCGCCAAGGGATTGTGCGCTTGGCGCGTGGATCTGGGCCACAATGGAGAAACCGGCGCCCGCTGGCGCCGGCTCCGGGACAAGGCCCGGCCCCCCTCTCCTGACGGCAAACATCCATGGCTCAAATCGTATTTTTCGAGAACGTCCATCCCAGCGCCCGCGCGGTCTTCGAAGCCGCCGGCTACACCGACATCGCCACGCACAGCACGGCCCTGCCCGCCGAGCAGCTGCGCGCCGCCCTGCGCGGCGCCGAAGTCGTGGGGATCCGCTCTCGGACGCATCTCGATGCCGAGCTGCTGGCTGAATTTCCCGACATCCGCGTGATCGGCTGCTTTTGCATCGGCACCAACCAGGTCGATGTCGACGCCGCCATGAAGCGCGGCGTGCCGGTGTTCAACGCGCCTTTCTCCAATACCCGCTCGGTGGCCGAGCTGGTGCTGGGCGAAGCCATCCTGCTCCTGCGCCGCATTCCCGAGAAAAATCTGCGCGTGCATCAGGGGCACTGGGACAAAAGCGCCGCCGGCGCCTTCGAAGCCCGCGGCAAGACGCTGGGCATCATCGGCTACGGCAACATCGGCTCGCAGATCAGCACGCTGGCCGAGGCCGTCGGCATGCGCGTGGTGTATTTCGACGTCGAGGCCAAGCTGCCGCTGGGCAATGCCCGCGCGGCGGCCTCGCTGGAAGAGCTGCTGAACCAGTCCGACGTCGTGACGCTGCACGTGCCCGGCGGCAAGAGCACCGAGAACATCATCAACGCCGAGACGCTGGCGCAGATGCGCCGGGGCGCCATCCTGATCAACGCCTCGCGCGGCACGGTGGTCGATATCGCGGCCCTGGACGCCTCGCTGCGCTCGGGCCACCTGGCCGGCGCCGCGCTGGATGTCTTTCCGACCGAGCCCAAGGGCCCGGACGAAGCGCTGGCCAGCCCGCTCATCGGCCTGCCCAACGTCATCCTCACGCCGCACATCGGCGGCAGCACCCAGGAGTCCCAGGAAAATATCGGCCGCGAGGTGGCGGAGAAACTGGTGCGCTTTCTCAAGGCCGGCACCACCAAGACGGCGGTCAATTTTCCGGAACTGGCCTATGTCGAGCCGGCGGGCGCGGCGCGCATCCTGCACGTGCACCGCAATGCCCCGGGCGCCCTCGGCACGCTGGACAGCCTGCTGGCCGAACACGGCCTGAACATCGTCAGCCAGACGCTGCAGACGCGGGGCCAGATCGGCTATGTCGTCACGGACGTCGACGGCAGGGTGGACGACGCCGTGATGAGCGCGCTGCGCAACCATCCCATCACGGTGCGCTGCGATCGTCTGTAAGCCCGGCGGCCGGGCCTTCGGGCCTGGCCTGCCCCAGGGCGGCCTGCCCCAGGCAGTCCACCATTTTTTCCAGCAGCGGCGAACGCGACAAACGCCCGATCACGCCGATCTCCCGCACGAAATCCGGCTCGCCCAGGTCCATCAGACGCAAGCCCCGCTCGTCCAGCCGGCGGGTGCGCGGCAGCAGCGCGACGCCCAGCCCTTCGCGCACCAGATTCGCCAGGGCGTCGATCTCGTCCAGTTCGACCGCCTCATGCACCGCCACCCGATGGCGCCGCAGAAAGCGATCCACCAGGCGCCCGCCGAAAGACGAACGGTCGTAGCGGATAAAAGGCTCGCTCTCCAGCACATCGCGCCAGGGCCTGGGCGGCATGCGCGCGCTGACCGCCAGCACCATGGGCTCGCGCAGCAGCACCTTCCAGGCCAGTTCGGGCGGCAGCGTGAACGGCGGCCGGATCAGCACCACGAGATCCAGTTCGCCGGCATCGACCTGGCCCAGCAAGGACAGCGACACCCCCGGAACGACACGCACCCGCACATCGGGATAGGCCGCCCGAAACGGCTTGAGCGCATGCACCAGCAGATCCTGCTGCACCGAGGCGATGGCCCCGATGCGCAAGACGCCGCTCACGCGCCCGCCGGCCTGGTTGACCATGCCCTCGGCCAGGGCCAGCAGCTCTTCGGCCTGGGGCAGCAGTTCGCGGCCATGGGCATTGAGCACGGCCGCCTTGCCGCTGCGGTCGAACAGGGCGGCGCCGAGATGGTCTTCCAGGCGGCGGATCTGGGCGCTGACCGCCGACTGGGTCAGCCCCAGCTGGCGCCCGGCGCCGGTGAAGGTGCCGTCGCGCGCCACGGCGACAAAGGTCTTGAATTCACGCAGCATAATCAGGGACGAGCTTATACCCCAGGGCAAGCATCAATTTTTTTGATGGCAAGTCCCAAAAAATATCGTTTTTCGATCAAAAAAACAATACGTAAACTAGCGCTGTCGCAGCCTTGCCGCTGCCTTGCCCTGGAAACGCCATCATGACGACCGCCATCCCTCCTTTCCACCTTGCTTTCCCGGTCCGCGACCTGGCCGAAGCCCGCAAGTTCTACGGTGAACTGCTGGGCTGTCCGGAAGGGCGCAGCTCGCCCGAATGGATCGACTTCAATTTCTATGGTCACCAGATCGTGGCCCACCTGGCCCCGGGCGAATGCGGCGCAAACGCCACCAATGCCGTAGACTCGCATAATGTGCCGGTGCGTCACTTCGGCGTGGTGCTCTCGATGGAACAATGGGAGGCCATGGCCAAGAAACTGACCGATGCCGGCACCGATTTCGTCATCGAGCCCTACATCCGTTTCAAGGGTGAAGTCGGCGAACAGGCAACCATGTTCTTCCTGGATCCGTCGGGCAACGCCCTGGAGTTCAAGGCCTTCAAGAATATCGAGTCGCTGTTCGCCAAGTAAGCCCTTGCCGCCCAGCAGGATTGCCGTTGTCCGAGACTCAAGAAGCCGCTCCCGGTCATCCCGACTGGCGCATCCAACCCCAGGGCGACCGCTGCCTGCTGGTCATCCTGGGCGACAGCATCGCTGAAGCCACCGGCCGGCTCTGCCTGGGGCTGGCCCGCCAGATCCGCCTGGCGCGCTGGCCCGGCGTGGTGGACGTGGTGCCTTCGTTCACCACGGTGGCCGTGCACTACCGGCCGCTGCCCCAGGGCGGCCCGCGGTTCGCCGACCTGGCCGCGCGCGTGCGCGGACTGCTGGCCCAAGGCATCGCGACCGACACGCTGGCCGGCCGCGACGTGGACGTGCCCGTCTGCTACGGCGGCAGGCACGGCCCCGACCTGGCCGAGGCCGCGCGGGCCTGCGGGCTGTCCGAAGACGAGCTCATCGCGCTGCACGGCCAGCCCGGCAGCATGGTCTATATGCTGGGCTTCGCGCCGGGACACAGCTATATCGGCGTGCATGATGCGCGCCTGAACCTGCCCCGGCGCGATTCGCCGCGCACCGAGGTGCCGGCCGGCTCGGTGGCCATCGCCAAC
The DNA here is from genome assembly GCF_000657795.2 of Bordetella pseudohinzii. Lineage (GTDB taxonomy): Bacteria > Pseudomonadota > Gammaproteobacteria > Burkholderiales > Burkholderiaceae_B > Bordetella > Bordetella pseudohinzii. Next base: position 434,724 of record NZ_JHEP02000003.1, on the reverse strand, counting down.
CGCCAGACCGTGATCTATCCCAGCCGCCTGCCCGGCGGCTGGAGCATCATCGGCGCCACGCCGCTCGTGCTGTTCGATCCGGCGCGCGAGCCGGCCTCGCTGCTGCAGCCGGGCGACCGCATCCGCTTCGTGCCCATCGATGAGGCCGCCTTCGACCGCCTGCGCGCGGAACAGCCATGAGCATCACCGTACTGAAGCCCGGCATGTTGTCGACCTTCCAGGACGAAGGACGATATGGCTACCAACACCAGGGCATCCCCGTGGCCGGCGCCATGGACGAGCGCGCCCACCGGCTGGCCAATCTGCTGGCCGGCAACAACACCCAGGCCGCCACGCTCGAAATCACGCTCACCGGCCCTACCCTGCGCTTTGACAGCGCGGCCTGCTTGGCCGTGGCCGGCGCCGACCTGGGCGCCACGCTGGACGGCAAGCCGCTGGCGCTCAATCGCCCGCTGATCGCGCGGCCCGGCGCCATCCTGGCCTTCGGCGCGCCGGCGCTGGGCGCGCGCGCCTATCTGGCGGTCTATGGCGGTTTCGCGCTGGAGCCGGTCATGGACAGCGGCAGCACCTATCTGCGCAGCGGCTTTGGCGGCTGGCAAGGGCGCGCGCTGCGCAAGGATGACCGCATCGGCCTGGCCCGGCCCCTGCGCGCCGCAGCCGAGGTGCTCGACCCCCTGGCCCAGATGCTGTGGGACACGCGCATCTACCTGCCCGCGACCCTGCGCGCTTTCGCGCGCGATACCCTGAGAGTGCTGCCCGGCCCGCACTGGGAAGAATTCTCCGCCGGCTCCCGCGCCGCCTTCCTGGAGCAGCCTTTCCGCATCAACGCCCAATCCGACCGCATGGGCTACCGGCTGCAGGGCCCGCCCCTGCGGATGGACCGGCCGCGCCAGATCCTGTCCGAAGCCACCTGCTTTGGCACCGTGCAGGTGCCGGCCGGCGGCGAGGCCATCGTCCTGATGGCCGACCGGCAGACGACGGGCGGCTATCCCAAGCTGGCCCAGGTCGCCAGCGTCGACCTGCCCGCGCTGGCCCAGCGCCGGCCCGGAGAAGAAGTCCGTTTTTCCATGATCGAACTGGAGCAGGCCCAGGCGCTGGACGGCGCCCGGGCGCGCGCCTTCGATGAACTGCATGCCAGCCTGCAAGCCCTGCGCGACCCGCTCTTGCAGTCCATCGCCCTGAAAGAGGCCCGAACATGAGCAAGACCCTGGATCTGAACTGCGACATGGGCGAGAGCTACGGCGCCTGGCCGATGGGCAACGACGCCGGCGTGCTGCCGCTGGTGAGCTCGGCCAATATCGCCTGTGGTTTTCATGGCGGCGACCCCGGCACCATGCGCAAGACCGTCGCGCTGGCGCTGGCCAACGGCGTGGCCATCGGCGCGCATCCCAGCCTGCCGGACCTGGGAGGCTTCGGACGCCGCGTCATGCAGATCAGCGCGCAGGAAGCCTACGACATGGTGGTCTACCAGGTCGGCGCCCTGGCCGGCGTGGCCGCCTCCCAGGGGGCCCGGCTGCATCACGTCAAGGCCCACGGCGCGCTGTACAACATGGCCGCCAAGGACGCCGCGCTGGCGCGCGCCATCTGCACGGCGGTGCGCGACGTGGACCGCCAGCTCATCCTCTACGGGCTGGCCGGCAGCCACTGGATCAGCGAAGCGCGGGCCCTGGGCCTGCCCGCCGCGCAGGAGGTCTTCGCCGACCGTTCCTACCAGGACGACGGCAGCCTCACCCCACGCACCCAGCCCGGCGCCATGATCACCGATGCCGACCAGGCCGTGGCCCAGGTCTTGCAGATGGTGCAGCAGGGCAGCGTGATCAGCGTCAGCGGCAAGACCGTGCCGCTGGCCGCCGACACGCTGTGCATCCATGGCGACCAGCCCAACGCCGTGCCGTTCGCCGGCGCCATCCGCCAGGCCCTGCGGGCGGCCGGCATCGCCGTGGGCGCCCCGCGGGCCTGAATGCTTCAGAGCACGGCGGTTTCGGCGGCCGCCTCGTCGTAGGCGCGCACAATGCCCGGCAGATGGTCCAGGACGTGGGCGCGCGCCGCGTCGGCCGCGCGCAAGGCATCGCCGGCCTCCAGGGCGCGCAGCACTTCGCCATGAAAGGTGTCATAAGCCAGGTGAGCCAGGGCGTGGCGCAAAAAGAGGTAGCGCATGGGCTCGACCTGCTCGTATAGCCGCGCCAGCGTGTCTTCCAGCGGCGTATTGCGGGCGTAGCGCACGCCGGTCAGATAGAAAGCGCGCAAGAAGGCGGCATAGCCGCGGACATCCTGGCCGGCATGCGCGCGCGCCATGTCCCGGTCACAGGCCCGCAGTTCATGCAACAATTCGCCACAAATCATGCCATCGAGCTGTCTCAGCCCGTAGGCGGCCAGCTCGGCGCGCAGCGCATAGATCTGCCGGATCTCGGCTTCCGCATAACGCCTGACGCGAAAGCCCTTGCGCTGCATATGCACCACCAGGCCGGTGAGCTCCAGCAGGCGCAAAGCCTCTCTTATCGGGCTGCGGCTGGTGCCGAAGCGCTGTTCCAGCTCCTGTTCGCGCAGCGGCTGGCCTGGCCTGAACGTGCCATCGATGATCAGCTCGCGGATTTGTTCCTGGAGGAAATAGGGAATCGTGGCTGGCGCTTTGACGTGCAAGTTCGGTTCCAACGGTATGAAAAACTGTTGCATGGAGGGAGACAAATATTGAAACACAAAAGTCTCCGCCGACTCCATAGGAAATCCATACCGCCGGCCCGCGCGGGACCGGCCCGCGCGGCCTGGAACCCAGGCTAGACCAGCACGCGCTCGATGCCGCCCGTATTGGCGCGGCGCACATAGTCTTCCATCCAGCTCTCGCCCAGGATGTGGCGCGCCATCTCCACCACGATGTAATCCGCGTCCATGCCGGTGTCGCCCTGGTAGCGCGACAGGCCCTGCAGGCAGGACGGACAGGAGGTCAGCACCTTGACGTCGCCGTCAAAGCCGTCGGCGCGCACGGCCGCGCCGCCTTTTTGCAGCTCTTCCTGCTTGCGGAAACGCACCTGGGTCGAGATGTCGGGACGGCTGACGGCCAGCGTGCCGGATTCGCCGCAGCAGCGGTCGCTCTTGACCGCCTGCTCGCCCACGAGGGAGCGCACCGTCTTCATCGGATCCTGCAGCTTCATGGGCGTATGACAGGGGTCGTGGTACATATAGCGCACGCCCTGCACGCCATCGAGCTTGATGCCTTTTTCGAGCAGGTATTCGTGGATGTCGATCAGGCGGCAGCCCGGGAAGATCTTGTCGAATTCATAGCCGGCCAGCTGGTCATAGCAGGTGCCGCAGCTGACCACCACGGTCTTGATGTCCAGATAGTTCAGCGTGTTGGCCACCCGGTGAAACAGCACGCGGTTATCCGTGATGATCTGCTCGGCCTTGTCGGTCATGCCATTGCCGCGCTGCGGATAGCCGCAGCACAGATAGCCTGGCGGCAACACGGTCTGCACGCCCGCATGCCACAGCATGGCCTGGGTGGCCAGGCCCACCTGCGAGAACAGGCGCTCCGAGCCGCAGCCCGGGAAATAGAACACCGCCTCGGTATCGGCCGTGGTGCTCTTGGGATCCCGGATGATGGGCACGTAGTTGGCGTCTTCGATATCCAGCAGCTTGCGCGCGGTCTGCTTGGGCAGGCCGCCCGGCATCTTCTTGTTGATGAAGTGCACCACCTGCTCGCGCAGGGGCGGCTTGCCCACCGTGGCCGGCGGATGTTCGGTCTGCTTGCGGGCCACGCTGGCCAGCAGGTCATGCGCGGCGCGCTGGACCTTGTAGCCCACGCCCACCATGGCCTTGCGGGTGGCGTTGATGGTCGCCGGGTCCTTGGCGTTCAGGAAGAACATGGCCGCGGCCGTGCCGGGGTTGAAGGACTTGCGGCCCATGCGGCGCAGCAGCGCGCGCATATTCATCGAGACGTCGCCGAAATCGATATCGACCGGGCAGGGCGTATAGCACTTGTGACAGACCGTGCAATGGTCGGCCACGTCCTCGAATTCTTCCCAATGGCGCAGGCTCACGCCGCGGCGCGTCTGCTCCTCGTAGAGGAAGGCCTCGACCAGCAGCGAGGTCGCGAGGATCTTGTTGCGCGGCGAATACAGCAGGTTGGCGCGCGGCACATGGGTGGCGCACACGGGCTTGCACTTGCCGCAGCGCAGGCAGTCCTTGACCGACTCCGAAATCGCGCCGATGTCGCTTTGCTTCATGATGAGCGACTCATGGCCCATCAGGCTGAAGCTGGGCGTCCAGGCGTGGCGCAGGTCGGCGCCCGGCATGAGCTTGCCGGCATTGAAATGGCCGTTGGGGTCGACGCGGCGCTTGTAGGCCTGGAAGGGCGCGAGCTCTTCCTCGGTGAGGAATTCGTACTTGGTCAGGCCGATGCCGTGCTCGCCGGAGATCACGCCGTCCAGGTCGCGCGCGATCTGCATGATGCGGTCCACCGCCTCGTGCGCCTCGCGCAGCATGCCGTAATCGTCGGAGTTGACCGGCAGGTTGGTGTGCACGTTGCCGTCGCCGGCGTGCATGTGCAGGGCCACGAAGACCCGGCTCTTGAGCACGCGCGCGTGGATGTTCTTGATTTCGTCCAGGATGGGCTTGGCCGCGACGCCCGAGAAAATGCCCTGCAGCCCGGCCAGCACCTCGGTCTTCCAGGAGATGCGCACCGTGCGGTCCTGCACGACGTCGAAGACCCGCGCCCGCGGCTGGGCTTGCAGCCGCGCGCCGAAGGCCTCGGCCATGCCGTCCAGGCCGATGTCCGCCAGATGCGGTCCGGCCTCGGCCAGGGCCAGGTCGAGGTGGTCCAGCAGCCATTGCCAGCGGCGGCGCGCGCCGGCCAGCAGCGCCACGGCCTGCTGGGTGCGTTCGGCCAGCACCTCGGCGCGCGTCAGCGCGGCGTCTTCGGCGTCCTCGGGCTTGCCCACGGGCAGGGGCTGGGCGAGATACTCGTCCAGCGCATCCAGCAGGCGCAGCTTGTTGCGCGTGGACAGCTCGATATTGATGCGCTCGATGTGATCCGTGTACTCGCCCATGCGGTTGAGCGGGATGACCACGTCTTCATTGATCTTGAAGGCATTGGTATGGCGCGCGATGGCCGCCGTGCGCGAGCGGTCGGCCCAGAATTTCTTGCGGGCCTCGGCGCTGACGGCGACAAAGCCCTCGCCATGGCGGGTATTGGCCAGGCGCACCACTTCGCTGGCGGCCGCGGCCACCGCATCTTCGTCGTCGCCCACGATATCGCCGATCAGCACCATCTTGGGCAGCACGCCGCGCTTGCTCTTGGTGGCATAGCCCACCGCGCGCAGATAGCGCTCGTCCAGGTGCTCCAGGCCGGCCAGGATGGCGCCGCGCTGGCGGCCCTCGCCGTCCAGATAACCCTTGACCTCGACAATGGACGGGATGGCATCGCGCGCCTGGCCGAAGAACTCCATACAGACCGTGCGCGTATGGCGCGGCATGCGGTGCACCACCCAGCGCGCCGAAGTGATCAGGCCGTCGCAGCCTTCTTTCTGCACGCCCGGCAGGCCGGCCAGGAATTTATCGGTCACGTCCTTGCCCAGGCCTTCCTTGCGGAAGACGCGGCCCGGAATCTCCAGGATTTCGGTGCGCAGCAGCTTCTCGCCGGGCTGGGCCGCGCCGTCGAAGCACTTGACCTCGAAACGCGCCACTTCCACGTCGTGGATCTTGCCCATGTTGTGGTCCAGGCGCGTGACTTCCAGCCAATTGCCGTCCGGATCCACCATGCGCCACCAGGCCAGGTTGTCCAGGGCCGTGCCCCAGAGCACGGCCTTCTTGCCGCCGGCGTTCATGGCGATATTGCCGCCCACGCAGGAGGCCTCGGCCGAGGTCGGATCCACGGCGAAGACAAAGCCGCCGCGCTCGGCCGCCTCGGCCACGCGCTTGGTGACCACGCCCGCGCCGGTGGCGATCACGCCCACCTGGTCGTCGCGGCCGGGCAGGCGCGCCAGCTCGACTTCGCCGATCTGGTCGAATTTCTCGGTATTGATGACCGCCGACTTCCAGGTCAGCGGAATGGCGCCGCCGGTGTAGCCGGTGCCGCCGCCTCGCGGCACGATGGTCAGCCCCAGCTCGATACAGGCGCGCACCAGGGCGGCGATTTCTTCCTCGCCGTCCGGCGTCAGCACGACAAAGGGGTATTCGACCCGCCAGTCGGTCGCGTCGGTGACATGGGCCACGCGCGACAGGCCGTCGAACTTGATATTGCCGCGCGCCGTGATCCGCCCCAGCACCTTCTGCGCCTGCTTGCGCAACTGGTCGGTCAGGTCGAACTGCGCCTCGAATTCGGCCACCGCGGCGCGCGCGCGCGCCAGCAGTTCCACCACCTTGGCGTCGCGCTGGGAATCATGCCCCTGGGCGGCGGCCCCTTCGGGCTCGCGGCGCTTGTCGATCTCGCCCAGGCGGTGATGCAGGGCCTCGATCAGCAACTTGCGGCGCTTGGGGTTGTCCAGCAGGTCATCCTGCAGATAGGGATTGCGGCGCACCACCCAGATATCGCCCAACACTTCGTAGAGCATGCGGGCCGAACGGCCGGTGCGCCGCTCGCCGCGCAGGTCGGACAATAGTTGCCAGGCGTCCTCCCCCAATAGCCGGCCGACGATCTCGCGGTCGGAGAACGACGTGTAGTTATAGGGAATTTCGCGCAAACGCGCGCCGGGTGCGGGCGGTATCGCCGCAGTCAGGATTTGGCTGGCGAGGGGGGCGTTCATGGAAGCAGCTGGAAGGGGCCCTAAAAAAGCATTTTAAGACATTGCCGGGCCCGGGCCGGCCAAGACCCCCCGGCGCCCCGGGAATAGACGTTCAGGAAACCGTCAGCTTGGGCTCAAATGGCCCAGAGCAGGCCCGCGGTCAGGACGACGTAGCGGGCCAGTTTGCCCACCGCCATATAGGCCACGCAGGGCCAGAAGGACAGGCGCAACCAGCCGGCCACGGCGCACAGCGGGTCGCCCACGCCTGGCAGCCAGGCCAGGAGCAACGCGGCCGGCCCCACGCGGCGCAGCCATTGCCGCGCCCGGGCATTCCAGCGCCCCGACATCCGCCGGGCGAAACCGCCCTGCTCTTCGGGCGCATGGGGATGCTTTTCGCGCCAGCGCTCAAAAGCCTGGTGCGCGCCCAGGCCCATCGCGTAGCTGATCACCCCGCCCAGGGTATTGCCCAGCGCGGCGACCACGATCGTCGGCCAGAACATATCGGGCTGCAGCTTGATGAAGCCGAAGACCACCGCTTCCGAGCCCAGCGGCAGCAAGGTGGCCGAGAGCACGCAAACCAGGAAGACGGCCGGCAGGCCCACCTCGGGCAAGGCCAGGGCGGCCAGCAGCCAATGCACGGAGTCGAGCAGCCATTGTTCCATGCGGCGCAGTGTAGCCCGCCCGCGGTTGGCCGGCCCCCGGATGGCCGCCCCCCCTGTGGTAATCTGCCCGACGCTACTTTTTACGCACCGGCTGTTCCATGTCCACTGATTATCTGAAACGCATCCTGACCTCCAAGGTCTACGACGTCGCTGTCGAATCTCCGCTCGAAACCGCTCCCCTGGTGTCGCAGCGAATTTCGAACACCGTCCTGCTCAAGCGCGAAGATACCCAGCCGGTGTTCAGCTTCAAGCTGCGCGGCGCGTACAACAAAATGGCCAACCTCTCGCCGGCCGCCCTGGCGCGCGGCGTGATCGCCGCCTCGGCCGGCAACCACGCCCAGGGCGTGGCCCTGGCGGCGCGCCGCCTGGGCTGCCGCGCCGTGATCGTCATGCCGACGACCAGCCCGCAAGTGAAGATCGACGCCGTGCGCCGCCTGGGCGGCGAGGTCGTCCTGGCCGGCGAAAGCTTCACCGATGCCTACCAGCACTCGCAGAAGCTTGAAAAAGAACAGAAGCTGACCTTCGTCCATCCCTTCGACGACCCGGACGTCATCGCCGGCCAGGGCACGGTCGGCATGGAGATCCTGCGCCAGCACCCCGGCCCCATCGAAGCCGTATTCGTGGCCATCGGCGGCGGCGGGCTGATCGCCGGCGTGGCGGCCTATATCAAGCAGCTGCGCCCCGAGATCAAGATCATCGGCGTGCAGACCGAAGACTCCGACGCCATGGTGCGCAGCGTGCGCGCCGGACGCCGCGTCACCCTGAGCGATGTCGGCCTGTTCTCCGACGGCACCGCCGTCAAGCTGGTGGGCGCCGAGACCTTCAAGCTCACGCGCCAATATGTCGATGACTTCGTGGTGGTCAATACCGACGCCATCAGCGCGGCCATCAAGGACGTCTTCCAGGATACGCGCAGCGTGCTCGAACCGGCCGGCGCGCTGGCCCTGGCCGGCGCCAAGCAGTACGCCGCCCAGCACAAGCTCAAGGGCAAGACGCTGATTGCCATCACCAGCGGCGCCAACATGAATTTCGACCGCCTGCGCTTCGTGTCCGAACGCGCCGAGGTGGGCGAGATGCGCGAAGCGGTGTTCGCCGTGAGCATGCCGGAGCAGCGCGGCAGCTTCCGCCGCTTCTGCGAACTGGTGGGCGACCGCAGCGTCACCGAGTTCAATTACCGGATATCGGATGCCGCGCAGGCCCATGTATTCGTCGGCCTGCAGGTCAGCTCGCCCGCCGAGCCGGACAAGATCGCCGCGCATTTCCGCAAGAGCGGCTTTGCCACCCTGGATCTCACGCACGATGAAATGGCCAAGACCCACCTGCGCCACATGGTGGGCGGGCGCTCTTCGCTGGCCAAGAATGAACTGCTCTACCGCTTCGAGTTTCCCGAGCGGCCGGGCGCGCTCATGCGCTTTCTCAACGCCATGAACCCCGATTGGAACATCAGCCTGTTCCATTACCGCAACCAGGGCGCGGACTACGGCCGCATCCTGATCGGCATCCAGGTGCCGCCCTCGGACAAAAAACTGTTCAAGACCTTCATCGCCGAGCTGGGCTATCCGCACTGGAACGAGACCGAAAACCCGGCCTACAAACTCTTCCTGTAAGGCCGCCGGAATAAAAAAAGGGCCTCCCTTATGGGGAGGCCCTGCTTCTTCGCGTTAAAGACGTCCGGCCGCAAACTTTGGGTTCGTGTCACTCACGGTCTACGGAGATAGGCACCGCGAATTCCTTCAACTTGATGCCGGACGTCTGCAACACTTAGAACCGGTGACGGATACCGACCGCGAACGCCGTATCCTTCGCATCGTGCTGGAAGGCGTAGTTGTCGGCGTACGAAGCGTAGGCGTACAGGTTGGTGCGCTTGCTCAGGTCATAGGTGTAACCCAGGCTGTACACGTTGAACGTGGCGTCGTCGCCCGTCAGCTTGTCGTTGTCCGGGGTGGCGCGCTGCCAGGAACCGAACACGGCATGACGGCCCAGGGGCACGGTCGCGCCGATCATGTACGAGTTGGCGCGGAAGCCGTCGGCGCCGCGGAAGGAACCGAACTTGTTCATGCCGTCCGGGGTCGTGCCCATGTCCTGGCCAACGAACCAGCCGTCGCGGGTCTGGCCAAAAGCGGCAGCCAGCTTGACCACTTCGAAGTCATACGAAGCGCCGAGGGCATAAGCCTGGACCGAGTCCGTGTCCTTGCCGCCGGTGATGTTGTTGCTGACGTTCATGCGGTCATAGACCAGCGCCACGTTCAGGGGGCCGTTCAGGTACTGCAGGCCGGTGGTCAGAACGCGGTTGTTGTCGTTGGTCTGGAAACCCTTGCGACCGTTGGTGTCTTGCGTGTCATCCGCGTTGAAGGCGTAGCCGATGCCAAACTTGAAGCCGCTGAAGCTCGGGGTTTGGTACAGGACCATGTTGTCCAGGCGCATCGTGTTCGCGGTGCTGAACGTCGTACCCAGGTTGGCGGTGTTGTAGCTGATCGAGAAGGGATCGATCGAGCCCAGGAACTTCGACGCCATATTGGTCTGGCGGCCGAATTCCAGGCGGCCCCAGGTGTCGCTGTCCAGGCCAACCGTGGCTTGACGGCCGAACAGGCGGCCATTTTGCTGCGAGTTGCCGTTCAGGGGACCGAAACCGGCTTCCAGGTTGAACACGGCGCGCAGGCCGTCACCCAGGTCTTCCACACCGCGCATACCGAAGCGCGAACCGCTGCTCACGCCTTGAACGGCGCCGAAGCGGTTCTGCTTGTCGCCCTTGAATTTCACTTGCTCGTAACCGATACCGGCGTCGATCAAACCGTACAGCGTGACCGAGTCAGCCGCTTGCGCCGCGCCAGCGAAACCGGCCAGCAGCGCCACAGCCAATAGCGTCTTTTTCATGATGAGTTCCCATTGCGGAAGGACTTGAAAAGGCTTGCGCGCGCTACGCTCATTGCGTCTACCCCACTGCTTTTTGAGGCCTCGGGGCGGCGCGCACAATGAAAGTTTCAGTCGTGTAACGATCAGGAGTAACCCTTATTTCGGAGAACACCTTTCCATCAATGAAAATATAAAGACCCTAATTACATATTAAGGCCATATCTGGAATACCGATTTCCTGCCCGCCTCCCAGGGAAGCCCGGGCGAAAGCGGCGATTTCAGCCCTGGCCGGAACGCCTCCCTGTGGCGGCCGGCGGGTAGTCCAATTCGCCGAAAGTTACTTCCCCCGCGTCCCTGGCCTGTTGTAATTCCGCCGCAATCTGGGCCCGCGTCTTGCCCACGGCGGGCTTGGCCGCGGGCGGATAGTCCAATTCACCCTGCGGGACCCGCCCCTGTTCCTGCCGCTCCCGCTCAACGGCGGCCCGCGTCTTGAAGCGGCCCTGGGGCTGGACCGGGGGATAGTCGAGTTCGCCGGACGCCATCTGTCCGGCCGCCTTGGCCGCCAGGCGCTCGGCGCGCACCTGCTCGCGCGTCTTGGGCGCGGCCGGGCCGGCGCTTTCGGGGGGTGGGATCTTGGCCATAGGCGTCGTCGCGGGCGCTCGCATGGGGGGATGACTGATCGTATTGCCGGCGCCGCCTCCAGGCAACGAACACGAAAGCGGCGCGCAATCGGAGTATCCTGCGCAGCGGGATTAGTAAAAACCCTTAATTTGAGTATCATCTTTCCATCAGTGGGATCAAACGCCCAATGAAGGAAAAATACGGCCTGTTTATAGAACGAAAATCTTGCGATTCAGTTTGCTGAAAGCACTGCCTGGAAAGCAGATTTCCAACTGCGCAATAATCAGGGCACGTATCATAGGCGCGCCAGCAGACACACCCGGAACGATTATGGACATCCAGCTCAACGACATCGCCTTGTTCGTCGAAGTCGCCAAGCGCAAGAACTTCAGCCACGCGGCCGAAGCCTTGGGTATCCCTACGTCCACCCTGTCGCGCCGCGTGAGCGAGCTGGAACGCAGCATAGGCATGAAGCTGCTCAACCGCAGCACGCGCCGCATCGACCTGACCGAAGCCGGCGCGGTGTACTTCGAGCGCTGCCGGCATATCGTCGAAGAGGCCCGCGTGGCCCATGAGCAGCTGCAGGACATGGCCGCCCAGCCCAAGGGCCGGCTGCGCATCTCCATGCCCACCAGCCTGGCGCAGCTCTTCCTGCCCATCGTGATCCGCGATTTCCGCGAGCAGTATCCGGACATCGAATGCGATTTCGACCTGAGCATGCGGCCCATCGACCCCATCAGCAATCCTTTCGACCTGGTGCTGCGCTTCGGGCCGCAGCCCGACTCCAGCCTCATCGCCAAACAGATCGTGCTGATGACGCAGCAGCTCTATGCCTCGCCCCAGTATCTGGAGCAGCACGGCGAGCCGCGCGTGCCTTCGGACCTGGGCCACCATGAATGCCTGCGTCCGGCCATGAACGAAGCCTTTTCCTACTGGGTGCTGCACTCGGGCGAGAAAGTCGAGCGCGTCCAGGTGACGGGCCGGCTGGCCGCCAACAACGTGGGCATGCTGGGCCGCCTGGCCAGCCAGGGCATGGGCATCACCCCGCTGCTGGTCTTTGACGCCATGGAGCGCGCCATCTCGCAAAGCGGGCTGGTGCGGGTGCTGCCGCACTGGAGCCTCACCCCCATGCCCCTGTTCGCCCTGCTGCCCTCGCGGCGCATCCCGGCCAAGACCCGGGCCTTTCTGGATTTCATCCAGCCCCGCCTCACGGACGCCTGAGCGGCGCTAGTCCCCCTGGGAAAACTGGCAGACCGTGTAGAGCGGCGTGCCGGTCTGCGCGATATGCTGCGAGCCGCCCAGATAGGGCAGGTCGATGACGGCGGCCGCCTCGACCACATTGGCGCCCAGGCGCTGCAGCAGCTTGATGGCCGCGACCATGGTGCCGCCGGTGGCGATCAAATCGTCGATCAGCACCACGCGCTGCCCGGTGCGCACCGCGTCGGTGTGCATTTCGACCGTGGCATTGCCGTACTCCAGCGAATATTCTTCGGCCACGGTGCGATAGGGCAGCTTGCCCTTTTTGCGCACCGGCACGAAACCGAGATTCAGCTCATAGGCCAGCACGCTGCCCAGGATGAAGCCGCGCGCGTCCACGCCCGCCACCAGGTCCAGGCGTTGGCGCATATAGCGGTAGACGAAGAGATCGACGAGGGCGCGGAAGGTGCGCGGATCCTGCAGCACCGGCGTGATGTCGCGGAAGACGACCCCGGGGGCAGGCCAATCGGGGACGCTGCGTATGGTGCGCCGGATGAGTTCGGCGTAATCGGTCTGCATGATGAGAACTCCCCGGTTTGAAGCAAGGCGAACTATAACCGCGCCCGGCCCCCGAAGCCAGGACGATCAATGCAGGCGCGCGCCGTCGAGCGACAGAATGCGGTGCACCGCGCCCGCGGGCAGGCGCGCATGCGTGGCCAGGACCACCGCCCTGGCGCCGCAGGCCTGCGCGAGATCGGCCAGAAAGGCCGCTTCGTTGGGACGATCCAGGCCCGCGGTCGGCTCATCCAGGAGGATGATCTCGGCCGGCGACAGCAGCACCCGGGCCAGGCACAGCCGCCTCGCCTGGCCGGCCGACAACCCGGCGCCGGCCTCGCCCACCCAGGTATCCAGCCCCTGAGGCAGTCCGCGCGCGAAATCCGCCAGGCGGGCCGATTCCAGCGCCCGCCACAGCGCGGCCTCGTCGGCCTCGGGCGCGCCGATCAGCAGATTGCTGCGCAAGCTGCCCAGAAAGACCGGAGAATCCTGGGACAAGAGCGCAATGCGCCGATGGACATCGGCCTGGGCGGCCTGGCGCAGATCGCAGCCGCCCAGCGTCACGGCGCCCGCCTGCGGGTCTTCCAGCCGCAGCAGCAGATGCAGCAAGGTGGATTTGCCCGCGCCGCTGGGCCCCAGGATGGCCACGCGCTCGCCCGGCGCCAGAACGAAGTCCAGGCCATCGAGCACCGGCTGATCGCGGCCGGGATAGGCAAAGCGCAGCCCCTGGGCCCGCAACTCGCCCTGCGCGGGCAGGGGCCGGGGCAGGTCTGGATCGCGCAGATCCGGCTCGGCGCGCGTGAGGTCGCCGATGCGCCGCGCCGCGGCGCGCGCGGCCCCAAGCCGCGACACGCCGCGCATGATGGGCCCGGCCACTTCGAATAGGCCCAGCGTGGCCAGCAACAGGCCGGCCAGCAGCGGCCCCTGCCCCGCCGCCAATGCCGGCAGGCCGAACCAGAGCACGGCCACCACCGCCGCGCCCGCGGCCGCCTGGACCAGCCAGAGCCCGTGGGCGGCCAGCCGCGCCTGGGCGCGCCGCGCCTGCTGCAGCTGCCCGCAAGCCGCGGCGAAGTGCGCGCGCGCTTGCGGCTGCGCATGCAGGGCCGCGATGTCCACATGGCCCTCGACCGCTTCCAGCACGGCATGGCGCAAGGCGCCCGCGCTCGCCTGGGCCGTCTCGCCGGGCCGGCGCGCGGCCCGGGCCAGCCACCAGGGCACCAGCACGCTGGCCGCCAGAAGGGCGGCGGCCACGGCCAGTCCCGCGGCGGGCAGGTGGTAACCCAGCACCAGGCAGAACATGGCGCCGCCCGCCAGGGCCGTCGCCACCGGCATCAGGACAAAGAGAAAGACCGTGTCCAGCGCGTCCACATCGCCCGTCAGGCGCGCCACGAGGTCACCGGCGCGATAGCGCGCCAACTGGCGCGGCGTCAGGCGCACGAGGGCGCGGAATACCGTGGCGCGCAGGTCGGACAGCAGGCGCAAGGTCGCGGCATGGCCGACCAGCCGTTCGGCATAGCGCGAGGCGATGCGCAGGAAGGACAGCCCCCGCACCAGCGAGGAGGGAACGAAAAGATTGAAAACCGCCCCCGCGCCGGCCAGCGCGGCGCCAGTCAGAAACCAGCCCGATACGCCCAGCAGGCCCACGCCGGCGGCCACGGTCAGCAGGGCCAGGGCCAGCGCGCCGGCCAAGGCGCCGCGCCGGGGCGCATAAAGCGTCTTCAACAGGCGCCACATGATCAGCAGGCCTCCAGGCGGCCATGGGCCAGTCGCCAGCGGCGCGGCAGACGCCGCGCGACCTCGGCCGAATGCGAGGCCAGGACCAGGCTGCGCCCGCGCGCGAAGGCCAGGATCTCGTCCAGCACGCGGGACTGCGTGCCTTCGTCCAGATGCGCGGTCGGCTCGTCCAGGAGGATGAGGGCGGGATCGCGCAGGAACAGGCGCGCCAGCGCCAGCCGCTGCGCCTGGCCGCCGGACAGGCCCTGGCCCCGGCCGTCCAGCCAGGTGCCCAGCCCCTCGGGCCAGGCCTGCGTGAATTCCAGCACGCAGGCGCGGCGCGCCGCCTCGTGGACGGCGGCATCGTCGGCGCCGGGACGCGCCAGGCGGATATTGTCGGCCAGCGTGCCGGCGTGCAGATAAGGCCGCTGCCCGATGAAGGCGACCCGCTCGCGCAAGGCCGCCTCGTCCCAATCGGCCAAGGGCCGGCCGTCCAGCCACAGCCCGCCTTCGGCGGCCGCGCCCAAACGGCCCAGCACCTGCAACAGGCTGGACTTGCCCGCGCCGCTCTCGCCCATGAGGGCGATATGCTCGCCCGGCTTGATGTCCAGGTCCACGGCGTCGAGCACCGCTTGCGGGCGGCCCGGCAGGACCAGCGTCAGCTGACGGGCGCGCAGGCTGGCCGCCCCCGGCGCGCTAGACGGGGCAGGCGCCGGCGACGGCGGCGGCGCCGCTTCGGACAGGTCGCCAAACAAGGCATGCAGCTGATGCACAGCCGCGCGCGCGGTCCCGCGGTCGTGGTAGTGCGCGGCGAACTGGCGCAGCGGCGCATAGACCTCCGGCGCCATCAAAAGGCAGAAAAAACCCGCCTGCAGCGTCAAGGGCGTAAAGCGGATGTCGATATAGCCCAGATAAGTCAGGCCGATATAGACCGCCACGCCGGCCACGCCCAGCGCGGCGAAAAACTCCAGCACGGCCGAGGACAGAAAGGCAATGCGCAGCACCGACAGCGTGCGCCGCCGCAAGGCTTCGCTGGCCTGCGCCACGGTCTGGCCCTCGGCTTCGGCGCGGCCGAACAGTTTCAGCGTGGCCAGTCCGCGCAGGCGGTCGGCGAAAAACCCGGACAGGCGCGCGAAGGCCTGCAAATGCCGGCGGCTGGCGGCCTCGGCCCCCCAGCCCACCAGGGCCATGAACAGGGGAATGAGCGGCGCGGTCACCAGCAGCAGCAGGCCGGACACCACATCGAAGGGCAGCACGATGACCGAAAAGGCCACCGGCAGGATGGCCGCCGCGCCCATGGCCGGCAGGTACTTGGCGAAAAAGCCGTCCAGGGCCTCCACCTGTTCGATCATGGCGCTGGCAAGTTCGCCGGAAGCCTGCCCGCGCGACCACTGCGGCCCGCGGGCCAGCAAACGCGCGAACAGCGCCTCGCGCACCTGGCGCTTGATGGATTCGGCCGCGCTGGCGCCGGCGCGCTCGCCCACCCAGCCCAGGCAGGCGCGCAACAGGATCAACAGCGCAATGAAGCAAATGGGTTTGAGCAGCTCGGCGCGCGGCGCCTGGACCACGATGGCCTCATGCAGCACATGCGCCAGCAGCCAGGCCTGCCCCACCAGCAGCGCCCCCGAGAGCAGGGGCGCCGCGGCGGCCAGGCCGATGGCCCGGCCCGCGAGCCGGGTTCGTGACATCAACCAGCGCGATTGCTCGCGCGGCAACTTCAGCAGCACGCCCGAAGGGTCGTGCTCCACACTTGAAGGACCGCTCACTCGTCGGCCGGCTGTCTGAACGGATCGTGGGCATGGCCCTCGCGCAGTTCAAACCACATCGCATTGAGGATGGCGAAGGCACAGGCCAGGCCCAAGCCGAGAATCCACGAGAAATACCACATGACCGGGCTCCTGTATCAGTAAGAGTTGGGCGTGCCGCCTATCGATTCCTGTGTCACCTTGCCGCGCATCACGCGATACACCCAGGAGGTGTAGAGCGTGACAATGGGCAGGAAGATGATCACGGCGATGACCATGATCCACAGCGTCAGGTGGCTGGACGAGGCGTCCCAGATGGTCAGGCCGGCCTTGGGATTGACCGCAGACGGCATGATGAAGGGAAAGAGCGCGAAGCCGACGGTCAGGATGATGCCGGCGATGGCCAGCGAGGAGGCGATGAAGGACAGCACGTTGGCGCGCATGGCCAGCAGCGCGATGGTCAGCAGCGCGCCGGCCACGCCCAGCACCGGCCCGATCCAGAACAACGGCCATTTGGCGAAGTTGCCCAGCCAGGCGCCCTGCTCGACCGCCACGGTCTTCAGCATGGGATTGGACGGGCCATTGGGATCGATGACGCTGGTGATCACCTGGCCATCGAGCTTGGCCACCCAGAAGCCGGCCGCCACGAACAGCGCCGCCGTCAGCAGGGCCGTGAGCTGGCCGATGCGGCGCGCGCGCCCGGAGACCGGATCTTCGGTGCGCCAGGCAAGCAGCACCGCGCCATGCATGACGAGCATGAGCACGCTGATCACGCCCGCCAGCAAGGCAAAGGGCGTAAAGAGCTGGAAGAAATGCCCTTCCCAGCTGGGACGCAGCGTCACGGCGTCGAAGTTCTGCGGCACGCCGAGAATGATATTGCCCATGGCCACGCCGAACACCAGCGACGCCACCACGCCCGAAAAGCACAGCACGTAGTCCCAGTTGTTGCGCCAGCGCGGGCTCTCCATCTTGCTGCGGTACTTGAAGGCCACCGGGCGCAGGATGAGCGCCAGCAGCAACAGCATCATGGCCAGGTAGAAGCCCGAGAAGGAGGCCGCATAGAGCACCGGCCAGGCCGCGAAAATGGCGCCGCCGGCGGTGATGAGCCAGACCTGGTTGCCTTCCCAGACCGGCCCCACCACGTTGATCGCGATACGGCGCTCGGCGTCGGTCTTGGCCACCACCGGCAGCAGCGCGGCCACGCCGAGGTCAAAGCCGTCCATCACGGCAAAGCCGATCAGCAGCGCGCCGAGCAGCACCCACCAGATCACGCGCAGCGTGTCCAGATCAAAGGGGATCAAGGTTTCCATTTGCGTTCTCCGGCTCAGGCGTCAAGGGCGGCGTTGACCGCCCGGCTCGTCGGAATCAGGGGCTTGTCCGACTTGGGACCGGCCTTGATGGCATGCGTCATGACCTTGATGCCGATGATGAGCAGCACCGTATAGAGCACGATGAAGACCGTCAGGCTGATCGCCAGGTCCAGCATGGTCAGGCCCGAGGCCGCGTAATACGTCGGCAGCACGCCTTCGATCACCCAGGGCTGGCGGCCGTACTCGGCCACGAACCAGCCGCATTCGATGGCCAGCCAGGGCAGCGGCAGGCTCCAGAAGGCGATCTTGAGCAGGCGCGGATAGGTATCGAGCCGGCCGCGCGTGGACAGCCAGAAGGCCACGGCGAAGAAAAGGATGAAGTAAAAGCCCAGCGCCACCATGATGCGGAACGTCCAGAACAGCGGCGTGACCGAGGGGATGGTGTCCAGCGCCGCCTGGTGGATGTCGGCGTCGCTCACCTTGCTCAGGTCGGGCTGGTAGCGCTTGACCAGCAGGGCATAGCCAAGGTCCTGCCAGGTGCGGTCGAAGATCATGCGCGCCTCGGTGTCCTTGGGATTGGCGCGGATGCGCTCCAGCGCCGCGTTGGCCGCCATGCCCTCGCGGATGCGCGACTCGGCGCGGCGCACCAGGTCGTCGATGCCCAGCAGCGGCGTGGTCAGCGAACGGGTGCCGATCAGGCCCATCACATAGGGAATCGAAATCGCGAAGTCGTTCTTGCGCTCGGCCTGGTTGGGCCAGGCGATCAGGTTGAAGCCGGCCGGCGCGGGTTCGGTATGCCACATCGCCTCGATGGCCGCGATCTTCATCTTCTGGTGTTCGGTGCTGAGATAGCCGCTTTCGTCGCCCAGCACCACGACCGACAGGGCCGAGGCCAGGCCGAAGCTGGCGGCCACCGCCATGGAGCGCTTGGCCAGGTCGATGTGCCGGCCGCGCAGCAGATACCAGGCGCTGATGGCCATCACGAACATGGCGCCACAGACGTAGCCGGCGCTGACCGTGTGCACGAACTTGGCCTGCGCCACCGGGTTGAACAGCACCGCGGCGAAGTCGGTCATCTCCATGCGCATGGTGTCGGGATTGAAGATCGCGCCCACGGGGTTCTGCATCCAGCCGTTGGCGACGAGAATCCACAGCGCCGACAGATTGGTGCCGAAGGCCACCAGCCAGGTGACGACCAGGTGCGACACCTTGGACATGCGGTTCCAGCCGAAGAAGAACAGGCCGACGAAGGTGGCCTCCAGGAAGAAGGCCATCAGGCCTTCAAGGGCCAGCGGCGCCCCGAAGATATCGCCGACGTAGTGGCTGTAGTACGACCAGTTCATGCCGAACTGGAACTCCATCACCACCCCGGTGGCCACGCCCAGTGCGAAGTTGATGCCGAACAGCGTGCCCCAGAACATCGTCATGCGCTTCCAGATCTGGCGTCCGGTCATCACGTACACGCTTTCCATGATGGCGATCAGGAAAGACAGGCCTAGCGTGAGCGGAACGAAAAGGAAGTGATAGAGGGCGGTCGCCGCAAATTGAAAACGCGACAAATTGACGACGTCGAGGTCAATCATGAGTACGCTCCCAAATAGGCGAGAGGCCGGCACAACCGACATGGCCTTCCGGCACGCTCGTTCGACATGATACGGCCCTTGAATACAACTTCATAGACTTATTCCCGAATGCTAGCGGGCGAGCCCTTGTCCCGGCCGCGCAACTTACCGGCAAAATCCAACACCTTCTGGACCTTGGAACCCAGGCGCATCAGGTTCTGCAGGGTCTCGGGGGGCAGGCGTTGCACCTCATCGAACCAGCCGGTAGACAGCTCGATGAGTTCCAGCATCTCGTGCATGCGCTGTTGCGCATGGATTTCGCCCTCGTCGGACGGGCGCGCCAGCAGTGTGTCGCGCAGAAGCGTCAGGGTGGGGTCGATTTCGCGTTTGCGCTTCTCTTCCATCAGGATGCGGAAGATCTCCCAGACATCCTTGGGCGTCTCGAAGTAGTCGCGCCGGTCGCCGACCTGGTGTATCAGCCTCACCAGGCGCCAGGATTGCAGCTCCTTCAGGCCCATGCTCACGTTGGAGCGCGAAAACCCGAGCGATTCGGCGATGTCGTCGGCGTGCAGGGGCCGCGGCGACAGGAACAGCAGGGCATACATCTGGCCGACGGTGCGATTCACGCCCCAACGGCTGCCCATCTCGCCAAAATGCAACACAAAACGCTCGACCTGGGGGGAAAGTGCCACGGACAACCTTTGTTACTTCAATTTCAGGAATTTCTGAAATTATCGAAGCGGCTGACACAAAAGGCAAGTTCCGCGTTGTTCCCACGCGCCAGTCCCGCTCGGCCGCCATTGTGGGGCGCGCGGGCGGCGGAAATGCAAACGGCCGGTTGGCTCCTTTGATCTGGAGCAAACCGGCCGTTGATGAGGCGCGGGAGAGCGGTTACATCAACCCGCCTTGACCGACACCGCCGCCGAGACCCGTCTGGCTTTCTCGCGCGCGGCCTCGGCCGTCTCGGCCACCGCCAGGCCCACGCCCATGCGGCGCTTGACGAAGGCCTCGGGCTTGCCGAACAGGCGCACATCGGTGCCCGGCTCGGCCAGGGCCTCGGCCACGCCATGGAAGGTGACGCCCCGGCCTTCCAGGCCGCCATAGATGACGCTGCTGGCCCCCGGCTGGCGCAGGCGGGTATCCACCGGCAGGCCCAGCAGGGCGCGCGCATGCAGCTCGAATTCGTTCTGGGCCTGGGTGATCATCGTGACCATGCCGGTGTCGTGCGGACGCGGGCTGACCTCGGAGAACCAGACCTCGTCGCCGGCGACGAAGAGTTCGACCCCGAAAATCCCCAGGCCGCCCAGGTTGCCGGTCACGCCCAGGGCGATTTCCTGGGCGCGCTCCAGCGCCTTGGCCGACATCGGGTGCGGCTGCCAGCTCTCGACATAGTCGCCGTCGACCTGCTTGTGGCCGATGGGTTGGCAGAATTGCGTCACGATCTGGCCGTCGGCCCCGCGCGCGCGCACGGTCAACAGCGTGATCTCGTAATCGAAATTGATGAAACCCTCGACGATGGCCCGTCCGCCGCCCACGCGGCCGCCCTCCTGGGCATAGCGCCAGGCCGCCTCGACGTCGGCCTCGCCGCGGATGACGGACTGGCCCTTGCCGGAAGAGGACATGACCGGCTTGATGACGCAGGGATAGCCAATGGCGCCGATGGCCGCGCGCAGCTCGTCCAGGGTATCGACGAAACGATAGGGCGAGGTGGGCAGACCCAGGGTCTCGGCGGCCAGGCGGCGGATGCCTTCGCGGTTCATGGTCAGGCGGGCGGCGCGGGCGGTGGGCGTGACGCGCGCCACGCCGGCCGCCTCCAGCTCGACCAGCAGATCGGTGGCGATGGCCTCGATCTCGGGCACGATGATATGCGGGCGCTCCAGCTCGATCACGGCGCGCAAGGCGGCGGGATCCGTCATGGACACGACATGGGCCCGGTGGGCCACCTGGTGGCCGGGCGCATCCGCATAGCGGTCCACGGCGATGACTTCGACGCCCAGGCGTTGCAGGGCGATGATGACTTCCTTGCCCAGCTCGCCGGAACCAAGCAGCATGACGCGGGTGGCCGAGGGGGACAGGGGGGTGCCGAGCACCGGAGCGGGAAAGGTGGACATGAGGAAAGCGACCTGGGCGGGAAAAAGACAGCGGGCGGCCAAGCGCCACCCGGGCCGCCAGAATGCCATAGGCCCGCCCCCGGCGGCAAATGCGGCGGCCTCTCGTTTAAAATCCCCCCATGACGAACCATGTCCCCACTTCCGCCGACGCCCTGGCCTCGGCACGCCGCAGCCTGCATATCGAAGCCCAGGCCATCCTGGACCTGGCTGCGCGCCTGGACGACAGTTTCACCCGCGCGGTGGACATGCTGCTGGCATGCCGGGGCCGCGTGGTCGTCAGCGGCCTGGGCAAGACCGGCCATATCGCGCGCAAGATCGCGGCCACCCTGGCCTCCACCGGCACCCCCGCTTTCTTCATGCACGCCGCCGAGGCGGCCCACGGCGACCTGGGCATGCTGACCGGCCAGGACGTGCTGGTGGCCCTCTCCTATTCCGGCTCCGGCCAGGAACTGCTCACCATCCTGCCGGTGGCGCGCCGCCTGGGCGCCGGCGTGATCGCCATTACCGGCAACCCGGAATCCGAGCTGGCGGGACTGGCCGATGTGCACCTGGACGCCAGCGTGGCCCAGGAAGCCTGCCCGCTGAATCTCGCCCCCACCGCCAGCACGACAGCCTCGCTGGCCCTGGGAGACGCCCTGGCCGTGGCCTGTCTGGAGGCCAGGGGATTCGGCCCCGACGACTTCGCCCGCTCCCATCCGGGCGGCGCGCTGGGCCGCCGGCTGCTCACCCATGTGCGCGACGTGATGCGCCAGGGGCAGGCGCTGCCCACCGTGACCGGCGCCGACCCGCTGTCCCGCGCCCTGGAAGAAATGTCCGCCAAGGGCATGGGCATGACGGTCGTGGTGGACGAGAAATTCCATCCGGTCGGCATCTTCACCGACGGCGACCTGCGCCGCCTGATCGAACGCAAGGGCGACCTGCGCGGCCTGACGGTGGCCGACGGCATGACGCGCAATCCCCGCAATGTCGATCCCGATGCGCTGGCCGCCGAGGCCGCGCGCATCATGGACGAAAAACGCCTGAGCCAGATGCTGGTCGTCGACGATGACGGCGTGCTGATCGGCGCCCTTCACATGCACGATTTGATGGCTGCGAAAGTGGTATGACGATGCCTTCCCGACTCCCCCACCCCGCCGACGCCCTGGTGCTCGCCCGCATCCCGGCCCCGGTCCGCGAACGCGCCATGGCGGTGCGCCTCATGGTGTTCGACGTCGACGGCGTCCTGACCGACGGCAGCCTTTACTTCGGCGAGCACGGCGAGATGTTCAAGCGCTTCAACGCCCTGGACGGCCATGGCCTGCGCCTGCTCATGGAAGGCGGCTTCAAGGTCGCCCTCATGACCGGCCGGTCCGGGCCCGTGGTCGACCGCCGGGCGGCCGAGCTGGGGATTTCCGAGGTCTTGCAGGGCGTGCGCGACAAAGGCGCCGCCCTGGCGGAACTTGCCCAGCGCCAGGGCATCCAACTGGACCAGACCGGCTATATGGGCGATGACATCATCGACCTGCCCGCCATGCAGCGCGCCGGCTTCGCGGCCAGCGTGAGCACCGCCCCCGCCTATGTCGCGCAGGCCGCCCACTGGGTCTCCACGCTGCCCGGCGGCGGCGGCGCGGTGCGCGAATGCTGCGACCTGCTGCTGGCCGCCCAAGGCCGCCTGGGCGCCTTCCTGACCTCGCCCACGGTCCTGACCGGCCCCGGCGCCATTCAATAACCCCATGAAAGACCGTTTCCCCGCGCTGATCGCCCTGTTCCTGCTGGCCTGCCTGGTGGTGGGCACCTGGTGGGCGGCCGATTACGCGCAGCGGGCCATCGCGATCGATCCGCCGCGCCGCATCACGCACGAAAAAGACGCCTGGTCGCGCAATTTCGTGATGCTGCGCACCGACCCGCAGGGCCGGCCCATCAACCGCATGGAAGGCGTCTACGGCGAGCATTTCCCCGATGACGACTCCTACCATGTGACCTCGCCCCGCGCCATCGGCCAGCAGGCCGGCAACCCGATCACCATCGGCGTCTCCAAGACGGCCATCATGGAGCAAGGCGGCAAGCGCATCGTCATGAACGGCGATGCCCACGTGCACCGCAATCCCGACGCCAACAATGACACCCTGGACGTGCGCAGCCAGCAGCTCATCCTGCTGCCCGACGAAGACCTGGTCTTCACCGACCTGCCGGCGCAGGTCATCAAGGGCAATTCGCGCATGAACGGCACCGGAATGCGTTACAACAACAAGACGCGGCAGTTGGAGGTGTACTCATCGACCGACGTCGAGATCGCTGGCGGCGCAGGCCGCAAGCAGCCCCCCGCGCCCGCCAACACCCCTCAGAACAAACCATGACCCACACCTCCTTCGCGCATCGCCTGATCGGCTCCCTGCTGCTGGCCGCCGCCATGTGTGCCCCCGCGCTGGCCCAGCAGGCCGCGCAGGGCGGCAAGCCCGAAGAGCCCAGCACGCTCATCCTCTCGGACTCGCTGCACTATGACGACATCAAGCGCCAGAGCGTGTTCACCGGCAACGTCGCCCTCACCCGCGGCCTGATGACCCTGCACGCCGACAAGCTCGAAGTCCACGAGGACGCGCAGGGCAACCAATACGGCACGGCGACGGCCAACAAGGGCAAGCTGGTGCGCATCCGCCAGGAGCGCCCCGAGAACTTCGAAGTGATCGAGGGAGAGGGTCTGCGCGCCGAGTACGACGGCACCAAGAGCCAGTTCGACCTGATCGGCCAGGCCGTGGTCACCCGCTTCATCTGCGGCAAACCGTTTGACACCATTCGCGGCGACCGCGTGCGCTACAACGAGAAATCCGGCACCTACCAGGCCGAGGGCGGCCCCAACTCCTCCGCGCCAGGCGGCCGCGTGCGCTCCTTCGCGCCGCCGCGCGCCAAGGCCGATGCCGCCATCGCCGAATGCCGCGAGGGCAAGAAAGCCCCCGCCCCCGCGAAGAAGTAAGCCCGCCCCGGCCCTTGTCGCACACAGGACTCCGCTCCCGATCCATGACGCCCTCCATCCCTTCCACCAGCACGCTGTCCTCTCTGCAACAGGGCAATCTGCGCGCCACCGGGCTGCGCAAGACGTATAACGGCCGCGCGGTCGTGCAGGACGTCTCCCTGTCCGTCGAAAGCGGCGAAGTCGTGGGCTTGCTCGGCCCCAACGGCGCGGGCAAGACGACCAGTTTCTACATGATCGTGGGCCTGGTGCCCGCCGACGCCGGCCGCATCGAGATCGATGGCAGCGAAATCACCGCCATGCCCATCCACAAGCGCGCCCGCATGGGGCTGTCCTATCTGCCCCAGGACGCCTCCGTGTTCCGCCGCCTGACGGTCGAGCAGAATATCCGCGCCGTGCTGGAGCTGCAGGTCGACGAACAGGGCAAGCCGCTGTCGGCCGCCAAGATCAACGAAAGCCTCGAAGCCCTGCTCGAAGAACTCCAGATCGGCCACATCCGCAGCAACACCGCCATTTCGCTGTCCGGCGGCGAACGCCGCCGGGTGGAAATCGCGCGCGCGCTGGCCACCAACCCGCGCTTCATCCTGCTGGACGAGCCTTTCGCCGGCGTGGATCCCATCGCGGTGATCGAAATCCAGCGCATCGTGCGCTTCCTGAAAAGCCGCGGCATCGGCGTGCTGATCACCGATCACAATGTGCGCGAAACCCTGGGGATCTGCGACCGCGCCTACATCATCAGCGAGGGCAAGGTGCTCACCGATGGCCATCCCGACGAAATCGTCGGCGACCCGGCCGTGCGCCGCGTCTACCTGGGCGAGCACTTCCGCATGTAAACGCGGTCCCGCCCGTAAAACCCGTTGCCCTGGCGCAACGGGTTTTTTTTGCCCGCCGGCAACACCGATTCCGGGCCCTTGTCACCCCCGGGAAGATCCCTAGCCGGGGGGTCAGGAAACCCCGCATTTTTATGCGCTAGGTCAACTTGAATTCGGGTGGGGAGTCTATACACTAGTACTCAAGATCCCGCGTTTTTCACGACGCTTTTTTCGAGAAGGAGGATGCGTAACGTTACACATCGCGCACCATGCGCACTTGTTTATCCCATCTCTTTTTCTGGAAGGAGAGCGCACTATGAACCTGAGCATTAGCGGTCGTCGCCTCGATGTCACCCCGGCCATCCGGGAATATGTCATGAACAAACTGGCGCGAGTGTTGCGGCACTTCGATCATGTGATCGATACCCAGGTCATGCTCTCAGTGGAGCCCCTGCGGCATAAAGCCGAAATCACGATGCATCTGCGCGGCAAGGATATTCATTGCGAAGCCGTGGATGAAAACCTGTACGCGGCGATCGACCTGCTTGTCGACAAGCTGGATCGCCAGGTCATCAAGCACAAGGATAAGGTCCAGAGCCACGCCGGCGAGTCCGTGAAGCGACAAAGCGACGCCCTGAATGCGCCGCAACCCTAGTCCCGCGCCTCACAAGCACTCAAGCCATGCTTGATTCCACCCTGACCTGATACAGGTCGCATCGGATCCGGTGTCCCCCAAGAGCTTCTTGACGGGACATCGGCGCCAAAAATCCCGTCCCCAATACTTTCCGCTGCCTGCGACAGGCTTCCCAGCCACGTCCACTCAGACTATGCTTGCCTGCCACGGTGCAAATCGCCAGGCTTTTTTGCACTGCGTCATAAAACTCTATAATGATCCGCATGAATCACTTGTCGCGCATTCTGCCCGCCGGCAATGTCGTGCTCGATATGCTTGCCACCAGCAAGAAGCGGGCATTCGAACAGGCCGGTCTTCTATTCGAGAATCACAATGGCTTGGCTCGATCCGTCGTGTTCGACAGTCTGTTCGCGCGCGAACGGCTGGGATCGACGGCGCTGGGGCAAGGCGTCGCCGTGCCGCACGGCCGGGTCAAGGGCCTGGAGCAGGCCGTCGCCGCCTTTGTCCGCCTGGCGCAGCCCATCCCTTTTGACGCGCCCGATGGCCAACCCGTCTCCATGCTGCTCTGCCTGCTGGTCCCGGAAACCGCCACGCAGCAACACCTGGACATCCTGGCCGAACTGGCCCAGCTGATGTCGAACAAGGCGCTGCGCGAGGCCCTGGCCACCGAAACAGATCCCGCCATCGTGCATCGCATGCTGACCACGGGCAAACTCTGACGCAGGACCGCCATGCTAACGGTGCAGGAACTGGTCGACGATAACGCCGACAAAATCCCCTTCAACTGGATAGCCGGACATGGCGCGGCCGACCGCGCCATTCCCGATGACGGCATGGCGGCCGCCGACCTGGTCGGCCACCTCAATCTCATCCACCCCTCGCGCATCCAGGTCTTCGGCCAGGAAGAGCTCGCGTACTACACGCGCTTTGACCTGCGCCGCCGCATGCACCACATGGATGAGCTGCTGATCGGCGGCGTGCCGGCCATCCTGCTGGCCGACGGCCTGTCCGCGCCGCAGGACCTCATCGACCAGTGCGACCAGCACCAGGTGCCCCTGCTGTCCACACCCGTGGCCGCGGCGCAGTTGATCGACCTGCTGCGCATCTATCTGGGCAAGAAGCTCGCGCCCACCACCACCGTGCACGGCGTCTTCCTCGATGTGCTCGGCCTGGGCGTGCTGATCACCGGCGAATCCGGCCTGGGCAAGAGCGAGCTGGCGCTGGAGCTGATTTCGCGCGGCCATGGCCTGGTGGCCGATGACGCGGTGGAGTTCTCGCGCACCGCGCCCAATATGATCGAGGGCCATTGCCCGCAGCTGCTGCAAAACCTGCTGGAAGTCCGCGGCCTGGGCCTGCTGGACATCCGCACCATCTTTGGCGAGACCTCGGTGCGCCGCAAGATGCGCCTGAAGCTGATCGTGCACCTGGTGCGCGCCACCGCCCAGGACAAGTTCGAGCGCCTGCCCCTGCAGGACATCACCCAAGACATGCTGGGGCTGCCCGTGCGCAAGGTCATGCTGCAGGTTGCGGCCGGCCGCAACCTGGCCGTGCTGGTCGAGGCCGCCGTGCGCAATACCATCCTCAAGCTGCGCGGCATCGACACCCTGGGCGAATTCATGGAACGCCAGGCGATGGCGATCCTGCAAAGCAGCAAATAAACGCCGCGCCCCGCTCAGGGGCGCGCGTCCTGGCGTGCGCGCTTGACCTCCAGCGCGCTCACCGCGCCGGCATCATTGCCCCAACTGCTGCGGATATAGGTCACGACCGCCGCAATATCGTTATCGTCCAGGAAAGGCCCGAAGGGCGGCATGCCATGCGGCCGCGGATTGGCCGCGGTGGCCGGCGCGAAGCCGCCATCAAGCACCATGTGTATCGTGTTCAGCGACGAAGTCGCGGTGACCGAAGGATTCATGGCCAGCGGCGGCCAGGCCTGGCCGCTGCCCCGGCCGTTGTCCTGGTGACAGCCCGCGCAATGCTGGCCGTACAGGCGCTCGCCGATGCGCATGACGCTGGCCGTCGGCGCGCGCTTGCCGTCAGGCAGGGCCACGGCCGGCGGCAGGGCCTTCAGATAGACGCCGATGGCCTGCGCATCGTCGGCGCTCAGATGCTGGGTGCTGCCCAGCACCACCTCGGCCATCGGCCCGGTGGCCACCGAGGGCGTGGCCATGCCATGGCGCAGCAGGCCGGCGATGTCTTCGGCGCGCCAGCTGCCCAGCCCGCGCAGGGCATCGCTGTTCAAGGGCGGCGCATACCACTGGATGACGGGAATCACGCCGCCGGGAAGGCGCGCGCCGTCCTGGGTCGCGCCCAGCGAATTGCGCGGCGCATGACAGGCCGCGCAATGCCCGGGGCCCTGCACCAAGTAGCGCCCGCGGTTCCATTGCGTCGATTGGGTCGGATCCGGCTGGTATGCGCCGGCGCGGAAGTAAAGCGCGCGCCAGGCGGCCAGCAGCGGGCGCTGGTCATAGGGCCAATCCAGCGCGGGCGGGCGGCTGGCCTGCTTGACCGGCGGCACGGTGCGCAGATAGGCGTAGAGGGCGTCGACGTCTTCGCGCGGCATGCGCGTGTACTCGGTGTACGGGAAGGCCGGATACAGCAGCCGCCCGCCAGGCGCCTTGCCTTCATGCAGCGCGCGCCAGAAATCCTCCGCGCTCCAGCCGCCGATCCCGGTTTCGGGATCCGGCGTGATGTTGGGACCATAGAGGGTGCCGAAAGGCGTGGGAACAGGCGTGCCGCCGGCATAGCGCGGGCCGCCGCGCGCCGTATGACAGGCCGCGCAATTGCCCACCTGGGCCAGGTAGCGGCCGCGCTCGACCAGCGTCCCGGCATCGAGGCGCGCGGCCTGCGGCAGGGGCTCCTCGCGCGTGCCCAGCCAATACACCAGGCCCGCCGCGGCCGCCAGCAGCGCGGCGAGCGTCAAGGCGATGAGGGTCATCCATTTTTTCATCGGGCCGCCCCCTGCTGGCTGCCGCAGGCCGCCGGCAGCGGCTGGTCCGCCTCGGGAGCATAGTCCGCGGGCACCGGCTGCGCCGACAGCCAATACGACAAGGCGCCGACGTCCTGCGGCGTGAGCTTGTGGGCCACCGAGGCCATGCAATCGGGCGCCGCGGCCCGGCGCAGCCCGTTTTGCCAGCTGCCGATCTGCGCCACGATGTAGTCGCGCGGCAGGCCCAGCAGGCCGGGGATGGCCGGCAACATGCCGCCCAGGCCCTGCCCATGGCAGCTCACGCAGGCGGGCAGGCCGCGCGCCGGATCGCCCTGGAAGACCAGCGCGCGGCCGCGGGCCTGCTGCCCGGCCCCGCCCTCGGCGGGCGGCGCGGCGGGATACGGCACATGCTGATGCGCGAAATAGGCCGCGATCTCGCGCAGATAGCCGTCCGGCAGCCCCGTGAGCAAATGCGTCATCGGCGGGTATTGCCGCCGCCCATCGCGAAAGTGCAGCAATTGCTGGTACAGATAGTCTTCAGGCTTGCCCGCCAGGCGCGGATAATAGCCATCGGGGCCGGCCCGGCCCTGCGCGCCGTGACAGGCCGTACAGGCCGCCACGCGCGCGGCCATGGTGCCGGGTTCCAGGCGCGCCTGCTGGGACGCGGCCGCCAGGGGCCAGGCCAGCAGGCAAAGGGCCAGGCATCTTGCTGCAATATTGCTGAGAGAATCGGGAACTAACATCTCGTTATCGTTTTCAGCGCCGGAACGCGGTTTAAAGAGATAGACCCTGGTGACGCTCCCATGCAACCGTGCGGCACCATGACGGAGGGCTTACCGACCCATCGCCGGCAAAACCATGCCACAATCATAGCCATGTTAAGAGTCGTCCTCATCACTGGCATTTCCGGCTCCGGAAAGTCAGTTGCGCTGCGCATGCTCGAAGACGCGGGTTTTACCTGCGTGGACAACCTCCCCCTGCGTTTCCTGACGGAGTTCGTCGCCGCTTCGCGCGACGACGGCATGGAGCGCGTCGCGGTGGCCATCGACGTGCGTTCGCCCGGCGAGCTGGCTGAACTGCCCAATGTCATCACGGCGCTGCGCGCCATGGGCACGGAGCTGTCGGTCGTCTTCCTGGATGCCAACACGGACACGCTGGCGCAACGCTATTCGGAATCGCGCCGCCGCCATCCGCTGACCGACCGGGTCTCGCGCAGCGGCAAGCCGGCCTCGCTGACCGACTGCATCGCCATGGAGCGCGAACTGCTCGCGCCGCTGCGCGACCAGGAACACGTGATCGACACTTCGGACCTGACGCCGGGGCAATTGCGCAGCTGGATACGCGATCTCATCAAGGCCGACCGCCCGCCCCTGGTGCTGACTTTCGAGTCCTTCGCCTACAAGCGCGGCGTGCCCAGCGACGCCGACCTGGTTTTCGATGTGCGCTGCCTGCCCAATCCCTATTACGACCGCAACCTGCGCCCCCTGACCGGCCGCGACCAGCCCGTGGCCGAGTGGCTGGCCGGCTTTGACATCGTGCAGCGCATGATCGATGACATCGACGGTTTCATCCGCCGCTGGCTGCCGCAATACACACTGGACACGCGCAACTATCTCACCGTCGCCGTGGGCTGCACGGGCGGACAGCACCGTTCGGTCTACGTGGTCGAAGAGCTGGCGCGCCGCTTCAGCGATCACGATCCGCTGCTGGTGCGCCACCGCACCCAGCTGCCCGACGAGTCCGCATGAGGTCGCCGCTCGCGCTCCTGGCGATGGTGCTGCTGGCCGTGGCGCTGGCCGGCTGCGGCACCACGGGCAAACGCGGCGGCGGCTACTACAAGGACGACGGCCCGGGCGCCAACCCGCCGTCCAACCTGGACAGCATCCCGGACGCCGTGCCGCGCCTGGAACCCCTGGCCAGCGGCGCCAACCGGCCCTATGTGGTCTTCGGCAAGCGCTACGTGCCCGACACCAGCGAGCGGCCCTTCCGCCAGGAAGGCATCGCGTCCTGGTACGGCAAGAAATTCCACGGCAATTCGACCTCGATCGGCGAGTCCTACGACATGTACAGCATGACGGCGGCGCACCCGACCATGCCCGTGCCCAGCTACGCCCGCGTGACCAGCAAGCTCAACGGGCGGACGGTCATCGTGCGCGTCAATGACCGCGGCCCCTTCCACAGCGACCGCATCATGGACCTGTCGTATGCGGCGGCCCATAAACTGGGCATCATCGGCCCGGGCAGCGGCGCCGTGGTGGTCGAGCGCATCCTGCCCAGCGAAATCCGCGGCATGCAGGCCGGGGCCGCGCCCTCCGGCCCGGAACCCATCGCCCTGGCCGGGCAGCCCGCCGCCGTTCCCGTCGCGCTGCCCGAGCCCGCGCCCAAGCCGCCGGCCACGGCGCTGCGCGGCGCCGAGGTCTATCTGCAGCTGGGCGCCTTCAGCCAGCCGGCCAATGCGCAAAGCCTGGTGAGCCGGATCAACGGCCTGATGTCGGGCGAGCCGGCGGCCATGGTCGAGCAGGCCGACAACCTGTATCGCGTGCGCATGGGGCCCTATGCCTCGCGCGAAGCCGCCATGGACGCCGTGCGGCGTGTCTCCGACCGCACCGGCATCCTGCCCAGCCTGGCGTCGCAATAAGCCCCTACCAGGGCAGATCCATCTGCCCGTCGCAGACCCGGCGCGCCCGCGCCGTATGGCCCGGATAGCGGTGGCCTTCGTGCGACAGCAGCGCATGCTTGCGCCGCAGGCCGCCGCCAAAACCGGTGAGCGCGGTGTCATAGCCGACGACGCGATGGCAGGGGATGATGATGGAAATCGGATTGCGGCCCACGGCCTGCGCCAGGGCCCGGATGGCGCGCGGCCGGCCGATGCGCTGCGCCAGCTGGCCGTAGCTGACGGTCGCCCCGAAAGGCAAGGCCAGCAGGCCGTCCCAGACCGCGCGCTGGAACACCGTGCCGCGCGGCGCCAGCGGCAGATCGAAGGCGCGGCGCTGGCCGTCGAACCACTGCAATAGCTGCGCCTGGGCCAGGCGCAGCACGTCCAGCTCGGCCTCGCCGGGCCGCGGGCGCGCGGGCTGGCCCAGGTCCTCCTGGTCCAGGAACCAGGCGCCGCACAGGAAAGGCCCGCTGGCCAAGAGGCGCAGGCCGCCCAGCGGCGTCTCGATGTCCAGCGCCGCGCTGTCGTCCAGGATGCGGCTCATGCGCCCTCCTTGCGCGCCAGGGCGCGCTGGTAAAGCGCATCGCGCGGCTGGCCGGTGGCTTTGGCGGCGATCCTTGCCGCATCGCGCACCGAGACACTCTCAAGCAGGGCGTCGAGCAGGCGGTCCAGCGCCGGATCGGCCGGGCCGGCATCCGGGCTGGGCGCGGCGGCGTGCAGGATCAGCACGAATTCGCCCTGCTCGCGGTGAGCGTCGCCCGCCAGCCAGGCGGCGGCCTCGGCCAGCGGAAAGCTCACGATTTCCTCGAAGCGCTTGGTGAGTTCGCGCGCCACGGTCAGCCGCCGTTCGGGGCCGCAGACCTGCAGCAGATCGGCCAGGGTGGCCGCGAGCCGGTGGGGCGACTCAAACATCAGGACCGGCGCGGGCAGCGCGCTCCAGTCGGCCAGCCAGCGCTGGCGCGCCGCCGCCTTGGGCGGCGCGAAACCGGCGAAGGCGAAGGCGGGATTTTCGTCCGTGGTCACACCGCTGCCCATCAGGGCGGTGATGACGGCACTGGGCCCGGGGATGGGCAGCACCGGATAGCCGGCTTCGCGCACCGCGCGCACCACCCGGGCGCCGGGGTCGCTGACCGCCGGAGCGCCGGCGTCGGAGACCAGGGCCACGCGCTGGCCCTGGGCCAGGCGCTGGCAGATGGCCTCGGCCGCCTGCGCCTCATTGTGGCGGTGAGCGGCCATCAAGGGCGTGGCGATCCCCCAGGCGTCGAGCAGCGTGCGGCTGGCGCGGGTGTCCTCGGCGGCAATGATGTCGGCGCGCGCCAGCGCCTGCCAGGCCCGCAGGCCCAGGTCGCCCAGGTTGCCGATAGGCGTGGCCACGACATAGAGCGCCCCCTCGGGCCAATGCTGCGCGGCCACCCGCTCGGCGACCCGGCGCCAGGCGTCGCCGGCGACAGAGGATGTGACTTCTTGATTCATAAGGGGAACCGCGGGGGTGGAAACCCTGCCAGTGTAGCCCCATGCGCCTTGCCGACCTGCTGCCGCGCCTGTGCCGGCGCGCTCTCCGTCCCGACCCGCGCCATCTCCAGGGGCGGCGCGCCGAAACCGAAGCGCTGCGCCTGCTGCGCGCCCATGGGCTGCGGCTGCTGGCGCGCAATGTGCGCAACCGCCACGGCGAGCTGGACCTGGTCATGCGGGATGGGCCGCTGCTGGTCGTGGTCGAGGTGCGCTGGCGCGGCAGCGCGGCCTGCGGCGGCGCGGCGGCCAGCATCGGCGCGGCCAAGCAGGCGCGGCTGGCGCGCGCGGCCGCCCTGTGGCAGATACAGGCCGGCCTGGCCGGGCAAGCCCTGCGATTTGACGTGCTGGCCTTCGAGGCCGGCCGGCCGCAATGGCTGCGCGACGCCTTCCAGCCCGACATTCAGTCACAGGCGTTACGCCGCCGGCGCCGCCGGGGCTGATCGGCCGGCGCGCCCCATGAGATAATCCGCGCCATGGATATGACCTCTCGCATGACGTCGCACTTCCGCGATGCGATGGCGCTGTGCGAACAAAGCATGCACGCCCTGTCCGAGCCGCTGTCGGCCGCGGTGGAGCTGCTGTTCGCGGCATTGGCCAACAATGGCCGGATTCTGGCTTGCGGCAACGGCGGCTCGGCCGCCGACGCCCAGCATTTCATCGCCGAGCTGGTGGGGCGCTTCGAGCGCGACCGCCTGCCGCTGGCCGGCATCGCCCTGAACACCGACACGTCCATCCTCACGGCGGTGGGCAACGACTACGGCTTTGACGAGATCTTCGAGCGCCAGGTCAGCGCCCTGGGCCAGCCCGGCGACGTCCTGGTGGCGATCTCCACCAGCGGCAATTCCCCCAATGTCGTGCGCGCCATGCAGGCCGCGCACGAGCGCGAGATGCACGTCATCGCCCTGACCGGCAAGGGCGGCGGCGTCATCGGGGAACTCATCACGCCGCATGACGTCCATCTATGTGTTCCGCACGACCGCACCATGCGCATCCAGGAAATACACATCCTGTTGCTGCATGCCCTGTGCGATGGTATCGATGCCCTATTGCTTGGAGACACCGAATGATGATGCCCAAAGCGCGACGCGCGGCCCGTCCCCTGATCCTGGCCGCGGCCCTGGCCGCCACCGCCGCCTCGCTGTCGGCCTGCGTGCCGCTGGTGGTCGGCGGGGCCGCCGCCGGCACCGCCGTGGTGGCCACCGACAGGCGCAGCTCGGGCGTCCAGCTCGATGACCAGAACATCACCTTCCGGGTGGAAAGCCAGATCAGCCAGAAGCTGGGCAACAATGCCCGCGTCAACGCCCTGGTCTACAACGGCCAGGTGCTGCTCACCGGCGACGTCCCCACCGAGGCTGACCGGGCCCAGGCCACGGCCATCGCCCAGGGCGTGGACAAGGTCAAGTCGGTCAGCAACCAGCTGACGATCGGCCCGGCGGCCGCCTTCTCGACGCGCTCCAACGACACCTGGCTGACCTCCAAGGTCCGCACGGCCCTGGTCAACGCCCAATACGTGCCCTCGCGCACCATCGCGGTCACGACCGACAAGGGCGTGGTCTACCTCATGGGCATGGTGACGCAGTCCGAAGGCGATTACGCCGCCAACGCGGCCTCCAGTGTCGGCGGCATCACAAAAGTGGTAAAACTCTTCGAAATCATCAGCCGCGAAGAGGCCGTCCGCCTGTCCGGCAGCAATGACGGCAAGGCCGCGCCCATCGAGTCGGGCGCCTCCTCCAGCCAGGGCGCCTCGTCCAGCCAGGGCGCCGCCCCGGCCGGCGGCGGCTCGGACGGCGGCATCGAACTCATGCCCATCAAATGAAAAAAATCGCGCTCGCCCTGGCCGTGGCGGTCATCGCCGGCATCGGCGCCTGGTTTGTCTGGCGCCCGGCGCCGGCCGCGCCCCAGGTGGTCTTCACCCTGCTCGACGGCAAGCAAGTCGCCATGCAGGACCTCAAGGGCAAGGTGGTGCTGGTCAAGTTCTGGGCCACCAGCTGCGTCACCTGCATCAAGCAGATGCCGGACACGATTTCGGCCTATAACAGCTACGCGCCCAAGGGCTATGAGGCCATCGGCGTGGCCATGCAATACGATCCGCCCAACTACGTGCTCAACTACGCCCAGACCCGCCAACTGCCCTTCCCGGTGGCGCTGGACAGCAAGGGCGAGATCGCCCGGGCCTTCGGCGATGTGCGCCTGACGCCCACGGCCTTCCTGATAGACAAACAGGGACGCATTATTAAGCGCTATCTGGGCGAGTACGACGTGGCCGAGTTCCACGCCACGGTCGAAAAAGCCCTGGCCGCCGGCTGACGCCGGCCGGCGGAAAAAAAAAGCGCCTTCCCGCGGGAAGGCGCTTTGCATGGGGGCCTCAGAAGGCGGGCACGACGGCGCCCTTGTACTTCTCGACAATAAACTTGCGCACCGCCTCGCTGTGCAGGGCCTGCGCCAGTTTCTTGACGGCCGGGGCATCCTTGTTGTCCGCGCGCGTGACCACGATGTTGGCGTAAGGCGAGTCGGAGCCTTCGATGAACAGGGCGTCCTTGGTCGGCACCAGGCCGGCTTCCAGGGCGTAATTGGTGTTGATCAAGGCCAGATCGACGTCGTCCAGCGAGCGCGGCAGCATGGCGGCCTCCAGTTCGCGGAACTTGAGCTTCTTGGGGTTCTCGACCACATCGACCGGGGTGGCCAGGATGTTGGACGGGTCTTTGAGCTTGATCAGGCCTTGTTTCTGCAGCAGCACCAGCGCGCGGCCGCTATTGGACGGATCGTTGGGGATGGCCACCGAGGCGCCGGTTTTCAGCTCGTCGAGCTTCTTGATTTTCTTGGAATAGGCGCCGAAGGGCTCGACATGCACCAGGGCCACGGGCACCAGGTTGGTCTTGCGGTCCTTGTTGAAACTGTCCAGATAGGGCTTGTGCTGGAAGAAGTTGGCGTCGAGCTGCTTGTCGGCCACCTGCAGATTGGGCTGGACATAGTCGCTGAACACCTTGATGTCCAGCTCCACGCCTTCCTTGGCCAGCACCGGCTTGACGACCTCCAGGATCTCGGCGTGCGGGACCTGGGTGGCGGCGATCGTCAGTTTCTCGGCCTGGGCCTGGGTCGCGCCCAGGGCCAGGGCGGAGAGCAGCAGCGCCGAGCGCAGGAGCTTGAATGTCATCGAATTGCCTCTGATATCGTTGATTCTTGGGGGGCCGGACCGGGAAAATCCGCCCGGCCGTTGCAAAAACGCCCCCAATTTACTGCAAACCTGCCCGTTTGTCGGCCATATGGACATGGCGCCGAAGCATATGCCAACGGTCTTGACTACAATCCGGACTGTGCTTGCCGCCATGCCGCTACCCGCCATGGGCGCAGGCACTTTTTTCCATCTTTTTTTCTTAGGTTCATAACTGTTGCCATGACCGACGCCCCTGACCCTGCCGCCGTAATGTCTCCCGCTGTCAAAGCCGCCGTTCTCTCCGAAGCCTTGCCCTATATCCGACGATTTCACGGCAAGACCATCGTGGTGAAATACGGCGGCAATGCCATGACGGAAGAGCGATTGCAGCGCAGCTTCGCCCACGACGTGGTGCTCCTGAAGCTGGTCGGCCTGAATCCGGTCGTCGTGCATGGCGGCGGTCCGCAGATCGACGACGCGCTGCGCCGCATCGGCAAGCAGGGCACCTTTGTGCAAGGCATGCGCGTGACCGACGCCGAAACCATGGAAGTGGTCGAGTGGGTGCTGGGCGGCCAGGTGCAGCAGGACATCGTCATGATGATCAACGAGGTCGGCGGCAAGGCCGTGGGCCTGACGGGCAAGGACGGCATGCTGATCCAGGCCCGCAAAAAGCTCATGAGCAACAAGGAAAATCCCGCCCAGCCGCTGGACATCGGCTTCGTGGGCGACATCACCCGCGTGGAGCCGGCCGTGGTCAAGGCGCTGCAGGATGACCAGTTCATCCCGGTGATTTCGCCCATCGGCTATGGCGAGGACGGCACGGCTTACAACATCAAT
Organism: Bordetella pseudohinzii; assembly: GCF_000657795.2. Lineage (GTDB taxonomy): Bacteria > Pseudomonadota > Gammaproteobacteria > Burkholderiales > Burkholderiaceae_B > Bordetella > Bordetella pseudohinzii. Next base: position 398,201 of record NZ_JHEP02000003.1, on the reverse strand, counting down.
GCCGACGTCGTGGCCGGCAAGATGGCCGAGGTGCTGGGCGCCGAAAAGCTGCTGATGATGACCAACACCCCCGGCGTGCTCGACAAGAGCGGCAATCTGCTGCGCAGCCTGTCGGCCCAGACCATCGACGAGCTCTTCGAAGACGGCACCATCTCGGGCGGCATGCTGCCCAAGATCTCCTCGGCCCTGGACGCCGCCAAGAACGGCGTGAACTCGGTCCACATCGTCGACGGGCGCGTCCCGCACTGCCTGCTGCTGGAAATCCTCACCGACCGCGGTGTCGGCACCATGATCAGCTCGCACTGATGCTGGCGCGCCGCCAGTTATCGCGGCCGGCGGCGCGGGTGCGCCGCTCGCGCCGCGAGCCGTCCGGCGACGGCCTGCTATGGCTGTTCGACCTGGACAACACCCTGCACGACACCTCGCACGCCATCTTTCCGCGGATCGACGCGGGCATGACGCGCGCGGTGTCGGAACTGCTGGAAGTCGACGCCGACACGGCCAATGGTTTTCGCACCAAGTACTGGAAGCGCTACGGCGCCACGGTGATCGGCATGGTGCGCCACCACGGCGTGGACCCGCAGCGCTTCCTGCACCGCAGCCACGACTTCGATGTCCGGCCCCTGGTGCGCGCCGAGAAAGGCCTGGCGCACAAGCTCAAGCGGCTGCCCGGCCGCAAGGTGCTGCTCACCAACGCGCCGCTGCACTATGCGCGCGCGGTGCTGCGCCATCTGGGCATCCTGCGGCACTTCGACGCGCTCTGGGGCATCGAGCAGATGCGCCTGCACGGCGAGTTCCGGCCCAAGCCCTCGTCGGCGCTGCTGCGCTATGTGCTGGCCCACGAAGGCGTGCCCGCCCGGCGCGCGGTGCTGGTCGAAGATACGTTGGACAATCTGCGCGGCGCCCGGCGCGCCGGCGTGCGCACCGTGCATGTGTATCACCCCGGCACGCCTTTCGCGCGCGCCCATCGGCACCGTCCTGCTTATGTCGACTTGCGGGTAAACTGCGTGACTGACTTGCTGTTGCGCCGCCGTCCGCTGCGGGGCTGACAGTCAACCTGCCTCCGACCACGGCTCCGTCATGGCGACCAAACCCGGCGAAAGAAAGACCCAGATTCTGCAAACGCTGGCCGAGATGCTGGAGCAGCCCCACGCTGCCCGCATCACCACGGCCGCGCTGGCCGCGCGCCTGCAGGTCTCCGAAGCGGCGCTCTATCGCCACTTCGCCAGCAAGGCGCAGATGTTCGAAGGGCTGATCGAATTCATCGAGACGACGCTCTTCACGCTCATCAACCAGATCGCGGCCGCCGAGCCCCAGGCGCTGTCGCAAACCCGCAAGACCGTCTCCATGCTGCTGGCCTTCGCCGAGCGCAACCGCGGCATCACCCGGGTCCTGACGGGCGACGCCCTGGTGACCGAAGACAATCGCCTGCAAGAACGCATCAATCACATCAACGACCGCATCGAGGCCACCCTGAAGCAATGCCTGCGCAACGCGGTCAGCGAGGGCAGCCTGCCCGCCCAGGCCAATGTGGCCGCTCACGCCAGCCTGCTGACCCATCTGGTCATGGGGCGCTGGCTGCGCTATGCGCAAAGCGGTTGGCGCGTGGCGCCCACGGTCCATCTCGAAGAACACCTGAGGCTGGCGCTGCCCTGAGGCAGGCGTCCCGCGGTTAACCGCGCAGCATAATCGTCCCCCCCTCTGCCCACAAGGTCAAAACCGTGCTAGCTTGATTGCCATCAATGCGGGTTTTCCTCTAGTTGTTACGCTTGTTTCGTCGTAGTGTTGACTCAGAAACGGAGATGGATATGACCGCGCAAGCCGCTGTCCCTGCCCAGCAAGCCCCCAAAAAGAAAATCCCCATAGGCCTGGTCGCCGGCATCATCGCCCTCGTCGCCGTCCTGCTCCTGCCCACCCCCGCCGACCTGCCCATCGCCGGCCACCGCATGCTGGCCATCCTCGCCTTCGCGGTGGTGGTCTGGGTCACCGAAGCCGTATCCTATGAAGCCAGCGCCATCATGGTCACGACCTTGATGGCCTTTCTGCTGGGCACGGCCCCCTCGGTCAAGAATCCCGAGGTGCTCATCGGCACCTCGGCGGCCATCACCATGGCCTTGCAGGGTTTCGCCAACTCCGCCCTGGCGCTGGTGGCCGGCGCCCTGTTCATCGCGGCGGCCATGACCTTCACCGGCCTGGACCGGCGCATCGCGCTGGTGACCTTGTCCAAGATCGGCACCAGCACCCGCCGCATCCTGGTGGGCGCCATCGCGGTCACCATCGTGCTCAGCCTGGTGGTGCCCAGCGCCACCGCGCGCAGCGCGGCCGTGGTGCCCATCATGATGGGCGTGATCGCCGCCTTCGGGGTGGACAAGCGCTCCAACATCGCCGCCGGCATCATGATCATCGTGGCCCAGGCCACCAGCATCTGGAACGTCGGCATCCAGACCGCCGCCGCGCAGAACCTGCTCACGGTCGGCTTCATGGAAAAAATGCTGGGCGAGCGCGTGAGCTGGGCCGAATGGCTGATCGCCGGCACGCCGTGGTCCATCATCATGTCCGCCGTGCTGATCTTCATCGTGCTGAAGATGCTGCCGCCCGAAAGCGACGAGATCGCCGGCGGCAAGGAAGCCGTCGAACGCGAGCTGCGCGAGCTGGGTCCCATGACCGCGCCGCAGAAGCGCCTGCTGGCCGTGTCCATCCTGCTGCTGCTGTTCTGGTCCACCGAAAAACTCCTGCACAACTTCGACACCACCTCGACCACCTACTTCGGTCTGGTGCTGCTCATGCTGCCGCGCATCGGCGTCATGACCTGGAAGGACGTCCAATCGCGCATCCCCTGGGGCACGGTCATCGTCTTCGGCGTGGGCATCAGCCTGGGCTCGGCCCTGCTGTCGACCCAGGCCGGCCAATGGCTGGGCAATCAGGTGGTCACCCACACCGGCCTGGACCATGTCAGCCCGCTGATGATCTTCGCCATCCTGTCGGCCTTCCTCATCCTCATCCACCTGGGCTTTGCCAGCGCCACGGCGCTGACCTCGGCCATGCTGCCCATCCTGATCTCGGTGCTGCAGACCCTGCCGGGCGACTTCAACCGCCTGGGCATGACCATGCTGCTCGGCTTCGTGGTCAGCTATGGCTTCATCCTGCCCATCAACGCGCCGCAGAACATGGTCTGCCTGGGCACGGAAACCTTCACCGCCAAACAGTTCGCCAAGGTCGGCATCATCATCACCATCATCGGCTTCGGCCTCATGCTGCTGATGGGCATGACCTACTGGCGCTGGCTGGGCATTCTGTAAGGAGCCCGGAATGAAAATCGCGCTTGCCGATGCCATTGCCTATGGCGAAAACCTGCTCTGCGCCCAGGACGTGCCGCGGGACATCGCCCGCGACGTGGCCGAACACCTGGCCGAGTCGGACCGGGTGGGCTATACCAGCCACGGCCTGTCCATCCTGCCCAACTACGCCCGCGTGCTGAAAGACGGCTTTGTGCGCGCCGACGGCCGGCTGCAGCTGCTGACCGACAACGGCAGCTTCCTGGCCTTCGACGGCGACAACGGCTTCGGCCAGCATGTGGGCAAGATGGCGGTGCAGGCCGCCATCGCGCGCACCCAGGAACTGGGCTCCTGCATTCTCACCCTGCGCCGCAGCCATCACCTGGGCCGCATGGGCCACTATGGCGAAATGGCCGCCCACGCCGGCCTGATCCTGCTGGCCTTCACCAATGTGATCAACCGCGTCCCGACGGTGGCGCCCTTCGGCGGCGCGCGCGCCTGCCTGACGACCAACCCGCTCTGCTTTGCCGGCCCGCTGCCCGGCGGACGCCCGCCCCTGATCGTGGACATGGCCACCAGCGCCATCGCCGTCAACAAGGCGCGCGTGCTGGCGGCCAAGGGCGAACAGGCGCCGCCGGGCTCGCTGATCGACGCCGAAGGCAAGCCGACCAACGACCCCCATGCCCTGTTCACCGATCCGCCCGGCGCGCTGCTGCCCTTCGGCGGCCATAAAGGCTACGCCATGGGCCTGGTGGCCGAGCTGCTGGCCGGCGTGCTCTCCGGCGGCGGCACCATACAGCCGGACAACCCGCGCCAGGGCGTGGCCACCAACAATATGTTCGCGGTGCTGCTCAATCCGCAGGTGGATTTCAACGCCAGCTGGCGCACCCATGAAGTCGACGCCTTCATCGATTATCTGCACGCCTGCCCGCCGCAGCCGGGCGTGGACCGGGTGCAATATCCCGGCGAATACGAGGCGGCCAACCGCGCGCTCAACCACGACGCCATCAGCTTCGCCCCGGCCATCTGGGCCAACCTGAAGCAGCTGGGCGACGACCTGGGCGTGCCCGCCCCCGCGCCCCTGACCTGAGGCGGCCGCCGAACCAGATGTCCGTCATGTGGCGGCGATTGCCCGGTCCTCTGTCCAGATGCACCACGACATCGATGACACTGTCCAGCAAACGCCGTATCACCGGATAGCGCAGCCCGCGGCTGTCCGGATGCTGCAAGCACATCAGAGCCAGGCGGTCGAAGGCCGAGGCGGCGGAATCGGCATGGCAGGTCGTCAGGCCGCCCTGGTGGCCCGAGGAGCAGGCGCGCAGGAAATCAAAAGCCTCCGCGCCGCGCAACTCCGACAGCAGCAGGCGCGACGGGCTCATGCGCAAGGCCGCGCGCACCAGCTCGCTCACCGGCAGCGTGCGGCCGGCTGCCGTGCCATGCAGCAAATGGACGTGGTTGGGATGGTCGTCCAGGCGGATCTCGCGCACGTCCTCTATCGTCACGATTCTTTCGCCGGCCGGAATCTCCGCCGCCAGGGCATTCATCAGCGTCGTCTTGCCCGCGCCCGTCTGCCCCGCCACCACGATGACCTTGCCCAGCCGGACCGCCAGCCGCAAAAACCCGGGCACATCCTGCCGGGCATAAAGGCGGCGCAACGCCTCATCAGTCTCGTGACGACTGGCCGCCGCATCGAACATGCCCTGGGCGGCGAGTTCCGGCAGCCCCCAGCGCGTGGCCGCCGGCTTGCGCACGGTCAGCGACAGCCGGCCCTGCTCGCAGGCGGGCGGCACCACGATCTGTATGCGTTCGCCCTGCGGCAGATTGCCGGCCAGCAGCGGCGTCTCGAATGACACATCCCGGTCGTTGTAGCGCGCGACCGCCTTGGCCAACCCATGCAAATGCGCCAGCGACAGGCCCTCGACAGCATGGCGCTCCCATTGCCCTTTGCGCTCGCACCACAGCTCCGCCGGGCGGTTGACGCAGATTTCCTGAACATCCGGCGCCGCCAGCCAGGGCTGGATGAGTTGCAGATGGTAGGCCACCGAGGCATCGCGCAACAGCGTCGGATTACTCATGGATGACTCCGGAGAAATCGATCTCGCGCGCCACCATGATGCCCACCCGCTCGCCCGGGTTCTTGCGCAGGGTCGCCGGGATGTTGATGGAATGGCGCAGGACTTCGGCGGCCAGGGTGTTGACCGCGCCGCTGGTCTGCACCGTGACGGTGGCGTCGTTCCTCGGCCGCAAGAGCTGGGATGCCGCGTCGCCCATCACGCTGAACAGCAAGGCCGCTCCAAAACGCTGGGCGAAATGCGTGTCGACCACGCCCGGCAGGCCGCTCGCGCCCAGGGCGTCGATGGCGGGAGAATCCAGGGCCACCGTGACGCCAGCCGGCGTGATCAGGCGGTTCCACAACACATAGATCCGCGAGACGCCCTGAGCAAGGCCGGCGGCATAGCGGCCGGTGACCATGGCGCCGCGCGGGATCACCACCCGTCGGCCCGAGGCGCTGTAGACGTCCTGCGTCACGCGGCATGTCGCCATGCCGGACACGGTCGTGTCCAGGCGGGTCTGAAGCACGCATTCGATATAGCTGCCCGGCAAGAGCACGGCATCGCGGTCCCGGACCCGCGCCGCGCGGCTGGGCCGCGCCTGGGCTTGCAAGGCATCCGGCGACGCGCCCTCCTGCACCGGCTCGCCCCGCCACTGCGCCTGGGGCGGCGTTTCCTTGATCATCATGGTCGCCCCGTCCTTGAAGGGCTGGCCGCGCCGCTGCGGCAGGACCGGCATATCGGGTTCCGGATACCACGGCGGCTCGGGCGCCGGGGCAGGCGGCGGCGGGGCCGGCTCGATGACGGCTGGCGCCATGGCTTCAGACGCGGCGAATACCCGATGTCCGGTCAGCGGCAAGGCCAGGCTGGCGCCGGCCGCGGGCGCGCTGACCGGCGCCAGCCAGCGTTTCCACAGCAGGCCGGCCGCGAGGATGAGCAGCGCCGCCAGCAGGCAGGCGAGCACGAGCCGGCGCGGCGCGGCCGGGGCCTGGGCAAAGCGGGGCGCGCCGCGTCCCAGACGGTTTTCCGCGCCAGGGATATCCGGTTCCATGCCGTCACCGCGAGCAGGCCAGGGCCTCGCCCTGATTGATGACCTTGACCACCTGCCGCCCCAGCCGCAGCATCAGCGCGGGCAGCACGCGGTGCACGAGCACATCGTCGCCTTCGACATGCCAATTGACCAGAGACTCTTCGCCCGTGGGGTCGACCGCGAAGATGGCCGGCAGCTCGCCGCGGTTGCGGAATCTCAGCCGGGTCATTTTGCCGTCGTCATCGGCCAGGATGGGCGCGATGCCGGCAGAGTTCTCCCCGACCTGCATGGCGTAACGGCGATTGACCGCCTTGAACGCCGCGGGCATGGCCGCCGGGCTGCCCGCCGGATAATCGAAGGCGATGCGATAGGCCACCGCCCGGCGCCGCAGGGTCTGCGCGTCCACCGTGTCCGCGCCCAGCAGGACAAGATCGAAATCGTAGAGACGGGCATCGGTCTTGACCTGCAGGTTGGTGTCCCACACGCCGGGCTGGGGCTCCATGGTTTCCATGCCCTGCTGGGCGGCGGCCTGCGGCTTGATATACAGGACATTGGCCTGCGGGCTGAAGCTCCATCCATCGGCAAAGCCCGAGGCCACATCGACGATGGTCTCGCCCTCGGAGAATACGATGCGGGTCACATAACCGCTCCAGGCCCGCACCAGGACCACGTCCTCGGCGCGATACTCGGCGCGCTGTATGCGTGCATCGTCGCGTCCGGGGCGCGGCAATTGCGCCGCGCCGGCGGCGCCCGCCAGCCCGCATATCAACAGCATGCACGGCCACTTCGGCATCATGCGCTACTCTCCCAACTCGATATCCTTGCGGTAGCTCAAGACCTGGAAAGCCAGGGGATTCTCCAGGCGCTGGGCCTCGCTCAAGACCTGCGGCCGGCCATAGGCGAAGCCGATGGAGGCCACCCAGATTTCCGTGGCGGGGCGGTCCCCCTTCACTGTCCTGTCCTGGACGCCGCGGCTGAAGCGCACCGTGGCGGCCCCATTGCCGTGATCGACCAGGGACAGCACCTTGACCTGGACCTGGGTCGATTCTCCATAACGCTGGTCCAGGGCCTCGGGACCCTCGAAGAGCGCATCGTAGGCCTGGGCCACGTCCGGACTGGACAACAGGCGCGTCAACTCATAATCGCGTTGCAGCGTGTACCAGTCGTAGCTCTCCCGCGCCCGCACATAGCGCGCCAGCCAGTACTTGTTGACGGCGGCGTTGGCGGTCACCGGCATGCTTTCCAGCAGCGGGACCGCCGTGGCGGCGCCCGTGGCGCGCTCGACCTCGATCAAGTAAGGCGTGGACGACTTCAGGGGCAACATCACGACCACCGCCGTCACCGCCAGGGCCGCAAGCAGACAGGCCGCGCCCGCCACGCGCCAGGCGCGGCGCTCCGAGCGCGCCATCGCGGCCAGCCGGCTGGCTTCCCAGCCCAGGATGTCCATCTCCGGGTCCGCCTGACTTGCCCTGAACACCGGTTTCATGGCGTCGGGTGCCGCGGCGCACATGCCGCGGCGTCAAGGGGAACGCCGGCATTGACCGGAATCACCGGCTTGCCCCGCACGGAGGGCATATCGGGCAGCGCGGCGCAGGCGGCCAGCCCCGCGCACAGCGCGGCGGCCGCCAGGCAGCGTCCGAGAACCCGCGCCGGCCTCATTTGCGCACCCGCCTGGCGGCCGCGCCGCGAGGCGCCGTCCAGGACCATCTGCCGCGCGACGGCGGCAGGGCGGCGGCGCCGCCGCCGCGCGGGGCGGACCGCAGGGTGAAGGGGGCCGCGCCCGGCATACCGCGCGGCGCAACACTGCCGGGCGCCAAGACCGTGACAGCCGGCGCACGGTCTCCCCATGAGCGCGGCGCGGCGACCTCCGTGCGGATCCGCTGCCGAGGCGGGACCTCGCGCGCCCGCCCTAAGGCCGTCGCGGGCCGCAGCAGGACGATCAGGCCGGCCAGCGCGAGCAGCGCCAGGCTGTGGGCCAGCGCCAGGCCGCTGGTGTACAAGGCAAACCCCAAGGGATCGGGGCCCGGCTCCGGCCGCAGCAGCGAGAGATAGACCTGGCCCACCAGTCTTGCGCCCGCCGGCCCCAAGGCCATCCCCACGATGGCCAAGATCGCGGCGCGCATCCAGGCGCCGGCCCACGCGGCCAGCGGTGGAAAAACCCACAGAAGCAGGAACACCGGTCCCACCGCCAGCAACAGCGCCAGCGCCAAGCCCGGGCCCAGCGTCAACGCCATGGATAGCGCCAGCAGCAGACCCTGGGCCAGCAGCACGGACAAACCGCCCAGCATCCACAGCCACGCGGCGGGACCGGCGGCGCCCAGGACCGCCTGGTGGAAGTAGTACGCCCCCCACTGTTGCGCGAGGGCGCCGATGCGCAGCAAGGGGTCGGCGCCCAAGACCTCCTGCAAGCCCTGCGCCCAGCCGGCCAGCGCCTGTGCGATGCCGGCGACCGCCTGTTGATAGCCGTCCGCCGACAGACCGATGGCGCCGACGACCACCACAGGGATGGCGCGATACAGCAGCTGGCCGGCGGACATCGACCGGCCGGCCAACAGGCCCAGCGCCAGCAGCAGTATGGACAAGGTCAGGGCCAGCCGCGCCAGGCCCTTGAGCGGCGCCACCACCCACTTGACGGCGGCGGTCACGAGACTGCTGTCCGCCCAGGCGCGATACCATCGCGCCAGGACGGCGTCGTGCTCGGCCGGCGCCGGCGTCAAGGGCACGGCGGGCCAGCTGCGCCGCGCCAGCGCCTGCTCGGCATTGACGCATTCGGGGCCGGCGCCGCCCGGATCGGCCCGACAGCGCTCGATCTGCTCGGCCAGGGCATCGGGATGCTCCAGGAACCAGGCGACCGAGGGCGTCGCGGCGGGCTCGGCGCCGGTCACCAGGGCCGGCAATAAGCACAGGACAGCGAGCAGCACGCGCGGGTTCATGTCCTCCCCTCGCGCCGGCGCAGCCGCTGAAACGCTGCCAGCCAGTCCCCGTCGTCGCCAGGCTGCGCCACGGCGCGGTCGAAGTAAGCCAGGTTTTGCGCGGTGCCGGACAGCACCGCCAGCTCGTCGTCCATGCCCGAAAGATCCAGTTGCGCCAGGACGGACCGCGTGCCTTGCTTGACCAGAAACAGCCGGCTGTCTTCAGGCAGGGAGCGGATGATCTCGTACTCGGTGCGCGTGCACTTGAAACCCTCCACGTACTCCTGTTCGTCGGCCCTGGGATTGGGCAGATAGATTTCCGTGGCGCATTGCTGCACCAGGGCCGCCGCGATGGGCGAGCCGAGCAGGCTGCTGGGCATCTGGGTCGAGAACACGCCCAGGCCGTTCTTCTTGCGTATGGTCAGCTGCTGGTCCCCGACAAAATCCGCGAAGACCGGGTCGCCCAGCCAACGCCAGGCCTCGTCCATGAAGTACACGAAGCGGCGTCCATCCATGGCCTGCGTCATCCGGTGCAGCAGGTACAGGGATACCGGCGTGCTGACCTCCGGATGCTCCAGCAGCTCCGTGCCGTCGATGCCGTGGTTGGTGCAATGTTCGAAATCGACAAGGTCTTGCGCATTGTCGAAGACCCACCACAAAGCCCCCTGGCTGCCCGCTCCATCATCGCCGCACCAGCGAGCCAGCCGCCGCACCAGCGCCTCCTGGGCCCGATCGCACTCGGTGAGGTTCTGCAAGACCGTGGTCAGTCTGCGCAAGGCGGGAGGCATGCGCATCACCGTGCGCAGGGCCTGTGACAAGGCGGCCTGCTGCTGGGCCGTCAGTGTCTGCCCCGGCATGCGCACCAGTGTCTGCAGAAAGACCTCCAGGAATTGCAGATTGCCCTCGCTGGCCGGCATGAGCAGCGGGTTGAGTCCGGTCGGCCGGCCGTCGCGCAGGCGCAGATAGGTGCCGCCCAAGGCCTTCAGGACGATCTCCGCCCCCCTGTCCTTGTCGAAAAACACCACGGTGAGCCGCTCGTCGCTGAACTTCTGCAATTGGCACAGCAGCATATTCATCAGCACCGTCTTGCCGCTGCCAGACTGGCCGATCACGCGGGTATTGCCCAGCACCATCCTGCGCTGCGCATTCTCCTGGGAATTCGAGTAATGGAAATTGAAGTAGAAAGGCTGACCTGAGGGGGTGGCGAATACCGTGAGCGCATCGCCCCAGGGATTGCCATCGCGCTTGCCGGCAAAGAATGCGTGAAAGCAGCATAGGTCGGCGAAGTTGCGGCTGGTGAGCAAGGCGACGCGGGGCCGATAGGCCCAGTTCGCCGGCAGTTGCGCATAAAACGCCGCGGCCAGGCCGAGCGTGATGGGTATGGCCAGAAAGCCGCGCTCCTGGATGATGGTCAGCGCCTCGCTGACATGCTTGCGCAGCGCCTCCGTATCCTGGCCGAAGATCATCATGGAATAGTGATACTCGCCCATCACGAACTCGCCATCGAGCAGGGCATCCTCGGCCTGCGCGATGTCGGCGATCTGGCTATGGGCGGCATCGCCGACATTGCGCAATTGCCGCCGTTGCCGCTGAAGAAAGGCCAGGGCGTGGCGATTGCCCACGAAGCTGAACGACTGCGTGATCACATACTCGTAGTCGGCGTACATCAGGCCATCGAGCATGCCGGCCTCGGTATGGGTCCCATACTCCTTGAAGTCTATCGCCTGCGCGTAGAGGCTGTACTGCGCATGGCGCAGCTCCATCATCTCCGAGCCGAAATAGAGCGCGGCCGTTCCCAGGTAGTGGTCCAGGGGCCCGGCGGGCACCCGCAGCCGGCCGCGCCGTCCCGTCATCAGGAATTCAAGAAACTCCAGCGGCTGGGAGCAGAGAACGCCGGGGCCGGCGTCATAACTTTGCAGGACTTGCGGACCACCACTCTCACCCCCGCCATATCTGCGCAGCCCCGCCTCCAGCACGGCGCCGAGTTCATCGAGGCGATGCAGGGCCTGTTGCAGCGCAAGACGCCAGCCGGCTTCGTCGCGATGCCTGCCGGCCCGCCATCCTCGCCCGGCGGCGATGCGCGGACGATAGACCAAGGTGAGGAATAACTCGTTGACCATGGGCCGGGTGGCCGCCAGCGCCACGCAATAGGCCTCATGCAGCCGCTGGCAGAAGTCGTTCCGGTAGCGGGCCGGCGGCGGATCGTCGGCATGGCGCCGGACGCTGTGCGCCCACAGCGCCACCTGTTCAGAGGCCAGGGTGCGCAGCAGCGCATTGAACTGTTCGCGCCGTGTCACCAGGGTTTGCGCATCCGCGGTCTCGAAAGCCAATCCGTCCAGACGCCAGATGCGCAGCAGCTCGCCGTCCTTGGTCAGCAAGGTGTCGTGCCGCACATGGCTGCTGTACGGAATGAAAGCGGCCTGCGCCGCCGCATCGCGGCCGGGAAGAATATCCAGCGCCCGCCTCACCTGACCTGCTCCCCATTGCGCGGAAGGGATCGATGGCGATAGGGAGGGTGCACGCCATACCCCTTCAACCCGCCCGCACCGCGCAAGCGCAAAAACAGCCAGAGCAGGCGGAATTGCTGGTCGTCGCGCAGGGTCAGGAAGCGCATCACCGCCACCAAGAACGGCAGCATCAGCAGAAACCAGAGGCTGAACCAGATGCCCAGGAGCGCGCACAACGCCACCACCCCGACAAAGGCCACGGCCGGCACCCCGAGTATCATCGCCGGGCGCGTGCAGCCCTTGAACAGCGCGGATCGCAATAAGGCGTCCTGCATCGCTTCAACCCAGCAGATAGCGCGCGATCTCGGCGGCGCCGCCGATCAGCAAGCCGGCCAGCACGACGCGCGCCACATCCAGCACATCGGCCTGCCGGAACAGCAGCCGGTAGCCCGACCACATGATGGCGATCGTGACCGTGGAAACCGCCACTCCGCGCAAAACCAAGAGAATATTGTTCATGAAGGCGTTGACCCTGTGCAGCCCGCCCACCTCGGCATGCGCGGCCGTCGCCGCCAGCAAGGGCAGGATCAGCATGACGATCGCGCGCGCCGGCCGGCTGCCGGCCGGCCCCCGCCTTAGCGACGGGCGGGAAAACAATAGCTTCCGATGGCGCACAGATCCACCTCCTCGATATCGGCCGCCCCTCCCGGATAAGGCGAGGGCTGGGCATAGACTCGCACCGGCGCCTTGCTCCAATGCGCGAACAGGCCGGCGCGATAGGTCTTCTCGAACCACCAGTCGAACTGCCGTGCGTCCATGCTGGCGCACACCTTGACCTGGCTGGCCCGGGGTTTGGTCAGCAGCAGGCAAAACTGGCGCTGCACTTCCGGAGTCAATACATAGGAAACCTGTTCGACGGAATAGCCTTCGTAGATGACCACTCCCGGCGCGCTGCCCGCCGCGGCATGGACACCCAGCAAGACGGCAAACACGAGTCGCTTCAGCATGATTTCAATAGCAGGGATTCTGGCATTGGACGATGCGGAATGCATCTCTGGCGCGTTCACCCTCATAGACGAATTTGGCGTCGGAGGTGGACGATGAGTACACGCGAATACGGACTTGTTTCAGATAGACCGCCCGCAACAGCAACTCCAGCGGCGTCGTCACACCAACCTGACGCGGCGCGCCGAAGCAAAAGCGAAAGCGCAGACTCGGGTCGGTCAAAAGCCTGTCCTTGCGCACGGCGGCGGCGCAGATCAGGATGCGCTGGGCGTCGTAGGGCTTGACGCCGATCGATTCGACCACCAACTGGTCGGTGACGCTCGCCTCCGCTTGCCCCCAGGCCGGGGATCCCGCCAAGGCCAGTCCGCAGATGACACCCCCCGACAGGAATCGGCACACCACGCTTCTCATCACCTATCTCCTTCAGCCGCACCTGCCATCCGAACCGCACATGGATATGCCGGAAATCGTAAAGACCTGGATACCGACATCCTTGTAATCGAAATGCTCTTCGCCGAGATCCGCGTAGATGCGCAGGGCCTGACCGGTGAGAAAGGCGGAGTACAGCATCCGACGCAAAGGCGAATAGAGTTCGGAGTAGCGGATGGTGTCCGGAGCGATGCATCCGCCGACGATGACTGTGCCGCCCCGGCTGAACAATGCGCAGAACTTACTGCCCTGCGATGCCATGAAATTGGTCACCGTGACATTGGAAAACATGCCCCTGGAAGCAGCGCTTGTTTTCGTCGTTTTCACGCAGACAGTGCCCCTGTAGAAATAGGCGCTGCCAGGAGCCCCCCGCTCCCACTGGCCGCCATACTCCCCTCCCAGATACTTGCCGTCGAATAACGCATAAATGGGCCAGCCCGTGGGCGTCATCTGACGCAAGCGCCGCTGCAGTGCCGGCGTGCTGTTCAGCTCGGAATAGGTCAGCATCCGCTGGCCGCTCTTGCATCTGCCATATGCCCCTTGGAACGTCAGCAGGGAGGCATCAATCACAGGCCTGGCGGTCCGCGCTTCGGCCGGAGGATGGCAGAGAAGCAGCGCAAGGAGCAGCGCGCCATAAACCCGCTTCATATCAGCTTTCATCACCATATCGTGGCTGCCAGTTATTGAGTCAAGGTGTACTCATAAACCAAATAGTCGTACTCGGTTTCCGCCGCGCGCCTGCGCGTGCCCGCATCCCGCTGCCTGACCATGCAGGCGGTCGCATAAGGCCAGAGGCGAACCAGCGTCGTGAGCAACTCCTGCAAACTGCGCGCCGAGCGATAGGGTCCGGGGTTGCCCGCGGTTGCGCTCTCGATATAGCCGGGATTGGGGATGTATTGCTCGCTCACTTCACCCGTACGCCCATTGCGGTGGACGCGGGTGACGCCGCGGATACTGCTGCCGCTGATGCGACGATAGGCCAGCCATTCACTCTGATAGGAGGCCAGGGCGCCCGCGCCCAGGGAGGCCGACCCTTCTCCATAGGTTTCGACATAGGCCAGATAGGAGGAGACAGCCTCGTAAAAATTGGTGTCGGCGCGGATATGGTAGATATATCCGTAGAAGTCTCCGGTACCCTCTCCCGCCTGCTGGGCGCGGTATGCATCCATCATCCGCGAATCGAGGTAGACCCGCGTGTAGGTTTCACTACGCGATGTGGAGATAAAGGCTGAGTTCCTGGTCGCTGAGTTCGCGCAAGAGCGGCCGGTCAAGTGCTCCAGGATGTTGTCGTTCCCCCCCCAGGAGGTAAAGCCATTCTGGAACACATCTTCGTAGTTCCGGCCGTCATAGCGATAAACGGTGGACGGCGGGGCCGCATGGGCCGGCACAAACGCCGGCAAGAGCGCCATCAACACGATTCTCACGTAACGCATACCCACGCCATTCCTGCTATGCCCGTACTCACCCGCGACCTGTAACCCGTCGCTACTTTGTCGTGATGTAATGGTATGCAGTCAGGGGGTCCGGGGGATTCAGCGGCTGTCGCGCAATCCCCCGTGAAGCCTCCGGCAACGGCGTGCGCCCCCTCCGGCGCACGAGATTGAAACAGGGAATGTCATCCGGCGCCGCGCGGCGATCCGGCGGAAGCAGACAGGAAGCCGCCCCGCCGCCAGCGGCGGCCGCGAACCCCGTCAGGCTCAGGCTTTCAGGGGCTTGGAGCGGCTGATGCTCATCATGATGCCAAAGGCCACGCCCATGGTGAGCAGGGCCGTGCCGCCATAGCTCATGAAAGGCAGGGGTACGCCCACCACGGGCAGGATGCCCGTGACCATGCCGACATTCACGAACACATAGATGAACATCATCATGGTCATGGACCCCGCCAGCAGGCGGCCGAACGGGTTGGCGCAGCGGGCCGCGATGGCGAGTCCCCGCGCGATGAGCAGGCAGTAGAGCACCAACAGCGCCACGCCGCCGTACAGGCCGAATTCTTCGGCATAGACGGCGAAGATGAAGTCCGTGGTGCGCTCGGGAATAAAGTCCAGGTGGGTCTGCGTCCCCTGCATATAGCCCTTGCCATAGAGCCCACCGGATCCGACCGCGATCATGGACTGGATGGTATGAAAACCCTTGCCCAGGGGATCGGAGCTGGGGTTGAGCAAGGTGCACACCCGGTGCTTCTGGTAGTCATGCAGCACGACCCAGTCGACGTCCGGCTCGCAGAGCTGGTCTTCGTAGTACACCAGGGTGCCGATGCCGATCACGCCGGCCAGCACGGCCGGCACCAGCAGCTTGAAGGACAGGCCGGCAAAATAGATCACGAAAAAGCCCGCGCCGAACACCAGCAGGGCCGTGCCCAGGTCGGGCTGCAGCACGATGAGGCCAAAGGGCGCGGCCAGCATGAGCGCGGCCACCAGGAAGTCGCGGATGCGGACCTGGCCCTCATGACGCTGGAAATACCAGGCCAGCATCATGGGCACGGCGATCTTCATCATCTCGGAGGGCTGGATGCGCGTGAAGCCCAGATTCAGCCAGCGCGTGGCCCCCTTGCTGGTTTCGCCCGCGAACTCAACCCCCAGGAGCAGCACGACGCCCACCACATAAAAAGGCAAGGCCAGTTTCATGAGGGTTTGGGGCGGCACCAGCGCCATGATCCACATGGCGAAAAAGGCGATGACGAAGTTGCGCGACTGCTCGGCGAAACGCCAGTCGGTGCTGCCAACCGCCGAATGCATGACCGTCAGGCCCAGCGCGGCGAACAGCGCCAGCACCAGCAGCAAGGGCCAGTCAAAGGCGGTGAACACGCGCAACAGGATGAGGCCCAGGCGTTTCATTGGGAGCTCTCCTCGGCGGCGACCCGCTGCGGCCGCACAATCTTGTCCTCGCGCCTGGGCGCCAGCCAGTAATCGAATACTTCGCGCGCCACCGGCGCGGCGGCACTGGCGCCCCAGCCGGCATTCTCGACGATCAGGGCCACGGCGATGCGCGGATGATCCACCGGCGCGAAACCCATGAACAGGGCGTGATCGCGCAGGCGCTCATCCAGAGCCGAGGCCCGGTATTGCCCGCCGCGCAGGCTGAAGACCTGGGCCGTGCCGGTCTTGCCCGCGGCCTGGTAGGGCGCGCCGACAAAAGCCCGCCGCGCCGTGCCCGCGCGGATCACGTCGGCCATGGCGCCCTTGATCACATCGAGGTTGGCCTGCTTGAGCGGGATGCGGTAGTCGGGGGTGGAAGGCGTGGCGGCAAGCTCGCCGGAGCGCGAATCACGCACCGCGTGCACCAGATGGGGCCGGCGGTACAGGCCGTTGTTGGCCAGCGTCGAGGTGGCCTGGGCCAGCTGCAGCAGGGTAAAGGCGTTATAGCCCTGGCCCACGGCCACGGAGATGGTTTCTCCGGCGTACCAGCGCTGGCGCTCGCGGTCCTTGTAGGCGCGGCGCTTCCAGTCGGTCGAAGGCAGCACGCCGGCGCGCTCGCCCTCCAGGTCGATGCCGGTGATCTGGCCGAAGCCGAATTGCTTTGAAAAATCGTGCAGCGCGTTCACGCCGATTTCCGGGCCCAGCGAGTAGAAGTAGGTGTCCGAGGACACGACGATGGCCTTGTGCATATCCGTCATGCCGAAGACCGCGCCGGCGGCGTTGCGGAATTTCTGCCCGCCGAACTCGTAATAGCCGGGGTCGGGGATGCGATCCGTGGCGCGGCGCTTGCCCAGCTCCAGCGCGGCCAGGCCCACGAAGGGCTTATAGGTCGAGCCGATGGGATAGGTGCCGGACAAGGGCCGGTTGACCAGGGGATGGTCGGGCGATTCGTTCAGGCGGCGCCAGTTCTCGACATCGATGCCATCGACGAAGAGATTGGGATCGAACGAAGGCTGGGAGACAAAGGCCAGCACCTCGCCGGTATCCGGGTCGAGCGCCACCAGGGCGCCCCGCCGGCCCGCGAAGGCCTTCTCGGCGATGCGCTGCAACTCGAGATCGATGGACAGCATGATGTCCGAACCCGGCACGGGATCGATGCGGCGCAGGGTGCGCACCGGACGCCCGCCCGCGGTGACTTCGACTTCTTCCAGCCCCGTGCGGCCATGCAGGGCCTGCTCCCAGGTCTTTTCGATGCCCTTCTTGCCGATGACGTCGGTGCCGCGGTAGTTGCCCAGCTGGCCGCTTTTTTCGAGCTCTTCCAGGTCGTTCTCGGCGATGCGGCCGATATGGCCCACGACGTGCGCGGCCACTTCGCCCTGGGGATACTCGCGCACCCAGCGCGCGCGCAGCTCCACGCCCGGAAACTCGAAAGCATGGGCCGAGAACCAGGCCGCCTCGGTCTCATTGAGATTGTTGCGCAACACCAGATTGGCATAGCGGCTGGACTCGGCCACCCGGCGCTTGAAGCGCCGCTGGTCGGCCGGGCTGACATAGACCACCGGAGTCAGGCGCTCGAACAGCGCGTCGATCGAACCGGCGCGGGCCGGCACGACCTCCAGCGTATAGGTGCGGTAGTTGCGCGCCAGCACGACGCCATTGCGGTCCAGCACCTCGCCTCGCCGCGGCGGGATGGGCTGCACCGCGATACGGTTGCGGTCGGCGCGCTCGGAAAAGCCTTCGTAGCGGTCCACCTGCAGAAACCAGAAACGCCCGACCAGCACCCCGAAGCAAAGCAGCGCAAAAAGACCGCCGACCCAGGCGCGCAGGCGGAAGCGCTGCTTCTGCTGCTGGCTGGTCTTTTTGAACTCGAACATGGGCGCTCCGCTCAGCTGGCGGACGATTCGCCGTCATCGTAGCGGCGCTGCGGCAATTGCAGCACCCAGCCGACGATGGGCCACAGCGCCGTGGTCAGCAGCACGCCTATGGCCCAGTCCCAGCCGGCCCAGCGGCCGGCCAGCCAGGCCATGATGATCTGGGCCAACAGCTGCGGCACGAAGAATACCGGCAGCATGTGCATGGCCTGGCTCCAGAGATCGAAGCGTTGCAGGCGGCGATGCAGGGCGAGGGCCCCGTAGGCGATAAGCGTGTAGGACAAGGCATGGCCGCCCAGCAGGCCGGCGTCATGGACGTCCAGCAGCAGGCCGAAGGCGAAGGCCGTCAACATGCCCACCCGGCGCGGCTCGTAGGCGCTCCAGAAGGCGATGACCAGGGCCAGGATGTCGGGCGAGGCCGGCCATTGCCGCCAGGGCAGCAGCGACAGCAGCCACACCAGCAGCAACGTCCCCCATACGAAGGCGCCGTGCGCCGGATGGGCCAGGCGTTCGGGCTGGACATTGCTGGGCGTGCCCAGGGTGCGCGGCGCGCGCTGGGCGGCGTTATTCCGTGGCGCCAAGATCGGCCTCCTCGCGGTTGGCTTCGGCGCGCGCGACATCGACCTGCAGGACCAGGAAGTGGCGATAGCGTTCGGGATGGGCCAGCGGCTCGCACAGGGCGCGCGCAAAGCCGGAAGCGGTGTCGCGTTCGACCGAGGTCACCTTGGCCACGGGCAGGCCGGCCGGGAACAGGCCGCCCACGCCCGAGGTCACGATGGTGTCGCCCGGCTTGATGTCGGCATTGGCCGCCAGATAGCGCACTTCGATGACGCCGGGGGAGTTGCCGCCGAAGGCGATCAGGCGCAGCCCGTTGCGCAGCACCTGCACCGGAATCGAGACGCGCTCGTCGGTCACCATGGCGGCCTCGGCCGTCATGGGCGTGACGCGCACGATCTGGCCCACCACGCCGCCTTCGTCGATCACGGGCATGCCGGGCGCGATGCCGGCCTTGCTGCCTTTATTGAACACCAGCCGCTGATGGAAGGCATTGGGCGGCTCGTACAGGATCTCGACCACGCTGGCCGGCTGGCCGACCGTGTCGGTCACGCCCAGCAGGCGGCGCAGCTGGGCGTTTTCGGCCGCCAGCTGCACCGCATGGGTGGCGACCTGGGACAGTTCGATGCGCTGGCGCTGCAGGGCTTCGTTTTCGCTGCGGATGAGGTTGGCGGCGTTGACCCATTCGTCGACCTGCTGCACGAGGTCGCGCGGCGCCATGACGGCCCGCTGGAAGGGATAGAGCGCCACCGACACGGCGCGGCGCACCGGTTCGAGGATGCGCAATTGGGAATCGACGACAATCAGCGCCAGCGCCAGCGCGACCAGTACGGCCAGCCGCACTTCGGCCGGCGGGCCGCGTCTGAATAGCGGTGGAGTGCCTTGTCGTTGCATGAATCTCAGCCCGGGCCCGTCGGCCCGTTGGCATGAGGCCGGCCGGGATCGCGCGAAGGCGATCCGCAGGGCGGCCGGTCTCGCTTAGTCGTTGATGAAAATCGCGCCGAGCTTTTCAAGGTGTTCCAGCGCCTCGCCGCAGCCACGCACCACGCAGGTCAGGGGATCGTCGGCCACCACCACGGGCAGGCCGGTTTCTTCCTGCAGCAGACGGTCCAGGTCGCGCAGCAGGGCGCCGCCGCCGGTCAGGGCGATGCCCTTGTCGGTGATGTCGGCGCCGAGTTCGGGCGGCGTCTGCTCAAGGGCGATCTTGACGGCGGAGACGATCTGGTTGAGCGGATCGGTCAGCGACTCCAGGATCTCGTTGGACGAAACCGTGAAGCTGCGCGGCACGCCCTCCGCCAGGTTGCGGCCCTTGACCTCGATCTCGCGGACCTCGGAGCCCGGGAAGGCCGAGCCGATTTCCTTCTTGATGAGTTCGGCGGTGGGCTCGCCGATCAGCATGCCGTAGTTGCGGCGGATGTAGTTGACGATGGCTTCGTCGAACTTGTCGCCGCCGACCCGCACCGAACCCTTGTACACCATGCCGCCCAGCGAGATGACGGCCACCTCGGTGGTGCCGCCGCCGATGTCGACCACCATCGAGCCGCTGGCGTCGGAGACGGCCAGGCCGGCGCCGATGGCCGCGGCCATGGGCTCTTCGATCAGGTAGACGTGGGAGGCGCCCGCGCCCAGGGCCGATTCGCGGATGGCCCGGCGCTCGACCTGGGTGGAGCCGCAGGGCACGCAGACGATGATGCGCGGGCTGGGCGCCAGCATGTTGCGCGGATGCACCATGCGGATGAACTGCTTGAGCATCTGCTCGGTGACGGTGAAGTCGGCGATGACGCCGTCCTTCATGGGGCGAATGGCCTCGATATTGCCCGGCACCCGGCCCAGCATCTGCTTGGCCTCGTGGCCAACGGCCTGGATGACTTTCTTACCGTTGGGGCCGCCTTCGTGACGAATGGCGACCACCGAGGGTTCGTCCAGCACGATGCCCTTGCCCCGGACATAGATCAGCGTATTGGCGGTACCGAGGTCGATCGCCATATCGCTGGAAAAGTAACTGCGGAGGAATCCGAACATGGGAGCTCAGCTAGATTCAGGAATTAGGGGTCAAGCCGCGACCTCAGGGGCGACGCGCTACGCCACCGTGGCCCCTGACCGCAGCGATTAAACCGTGAATCATAACTTATAATTTCCTTGGAAATAGCGTACAAATCGCAGCTATTCAAGCTTTGTAACGGGTTCGACCTGTGCATACTGCCAGGTTTCCTTCACCCGCTACGCCCCCCGTTTTTAGACCTTTCCCCCATGGCGCTGAACGAACAAGACGTGGCCCGGATTGCCCGCCTGGCCCGAATCGAACTGACTCCCGAGCAGCGCGCCCGGGCGCAGGATGAACTCAACGGCATCCTGCACCTGATCGAGCGCCTGCAATCGGTCGACACCCAGGGCGTGGAACCGCTGGCCCATCCGCTGTCGGCGCACGAGGACGTCGTCCTGCGCCTGCGCCAGGACGCGGTGACCGAAACCGCCTCGGAAGAACGCCGCGGCGAGCTGCTGGCCAACGCCCCCGAGCAAAGCGCCGGCCTGTTCCTGGTCCCCAAGGTCATCGAGTAAGCCATGAGCCTATCCCACACTGAATTCGGCGATATCGCCGGCCTGCGCGCCGCCCTGGCCGAACGCCGCGTGAGCGCGGTCGAGCTGGCCGAAAGCGGCCTGGCCGCGGCCGCCGCGGCCGCCGGCCTGAACGCCTTCCTGCATATCGACCCCGAACTGACGCTGGCCCAGGCGCGGGCGGCCGATGCCGCCCTGGCCGCCGGCACCGCCGGCCCCCTGGCCGGCATCCCCATCGCCCACAAGGACGCCTTCGTGACGCGCGGCTGGCGCAGCACGGCCGGCAGCAAGATGCTCGACGGCTATGTCAGCCCCTTCGACGCCACCGTGGTCGAGCGCCTGCAGGCCGCCGGCGCCGTCTCGCTGGGCAAGCTGAACTGCGACGAGTTCGCCATGGGTTCGGGCAATGAAAACTCCGCCTACGGCCCGGCCCGCAACCCCTGGGACCCGGCCGCCGTGCCCGGCGGCTCCTCGGGCGGCTCGGCCGTGGCCGTGGCGGCCCGCCTGGTGGCCGCGGCCACTGGCACCGATACCGGCGGCTCGGTGCGCCAGCCCGCCGCCCTGTGCGGCGTGAGCGGCATCAAACCCACCTACGGCACGGTGTCGCGCTACGGCATCATCGCCTTCGGCTCCAGCCTGGACCAGGCCGGCCCGCTGGCCCCCAGCAGCCGCGACCTGCTCGAACTGCTCGATGTCATGAGCGGCTTCGACCCGCGCGACGCGACCAGCCTGGAGTCCTGCGACGGCGTCCAGAACGCGCCGGGCCGCATCCGCGCGGCCTTCGACGCGGCCCAGCAGGGCTACCAGGCCGGCGGCAGCCAGCCCCTGAAGGGCCTGCGCATCGGCGTGCCGGCCGAGTTCTTCGGCCCCGGCCTGGCCCCGGACGTGGCCGCCGCCGTCGAGGCCGCGCTCAAGCAGTTCGAGGCGCTGGGCGCCGAGCGCGTGGCGATTTCGCTGCCGCGCACCGAGCTGTCCATCCCTGCCTATTACGTCATCGCCCCGGCCGAGGCCTCCAGCAACCTGGCCCGCTTCGACGGCGTGCGCTACGGCCACCGCGCCGCGCAGTACAGCGACCTCAACGAGATGATCAGCCGCTCGCGCGCCGAAGGCTTCGGCGACGAGGTCAAGCGCCGCATCCTGATCGGCACCTATGTGCTGTCGCATGGCTATTACGATGCTTATTACCTGCAGGCCCAGCGCCTGCGCCGCCTGATCGCCCAGGACTTCCAGCGCGCCTTCGCCGGCCAGTGCGATGTCATCATGGGGCCCGTGACCCCGGGCGTGGCCAAGAACATCGGCGAAAACCGCGACGACCCGACCGCCGACTGGCTGGCCGACATCTATACGCTGGGCGTGAGCCTGGCGGGCCTGCCCGCCATGTCAGTGCCCTGCGGCTTCGGCGCCGCCGGCCGCCCGGTGGGCCTGCAGATCATCGGCAACTACTTCGACGAAGGCCGCTTGCTGGCCGTCGCCGACCGCTACCAACAAGTGACCGACTGGCATCAACGCACGCCGGCAACGCAGGACGCCTGACCATGGAATGGGAAATCGTCATCGGGCTGGAAACCCATGTCCAGCTCTCCACCGAATCCAAGATCTTCTCGGGCAGCAGCACCCGCTTTGGCGCCGCGCCCAATACCCAGGCGAACGTGGTTGACCTGGCGCTGCCGGGCAGCCTGCCGGTCATGAACCGCGGCGCGGCCGAACGCGCCATCCTGTTCGGCCTGGCCATCGGCGCCAAGGTGGCGCCGCGCTCGGTCTTCGCCCGCAAAAACTATTTCTATCCCGACCTGCCCAAGGGCTACCAGATCAGCCAATACGAGCTGCCCGTGGTGCAGGGCGGCACGCTGTCCTTCTTCGTGGGCGAAGAAGAAAAAACCATCAACCTGACCCGTGCCCACCTGGAAGAAGACGCCGGCAAATCGCTGCACGACGAATTCAACCTGGCCAATGGCGCGCCGGCCAGCGGCATCGACCTGAACCGCGCCGGCACGCCCCTGCTGGAAATCGTCACCGAGCCCGAGATGCGCTCGGCCGCCGAGGCCGTGGCCTACGCCCGCGCCCTGCACAGCCTGGTGGTCTGGCTGGGCATCTGCGACGGCAACATGCAGGAAGGCTCCTTCCGCTGCGACGCCAACGTGTCGGTGCGCCCGCGCGGCCAGGCCGCGTTCGGCACCCGGGCCGAGATCAAGAACGTCAACTCCTTCCGCTTCCTGGAGCGCGCCATCCAGTACGAGGCGCGCCGCCAGATCGAATTGATCGAGGACGGCGGCACCGTCGTGCAGGAAACCCGCCTGTACGACGCCGACCGCGATGAAACCCGCAGCATGCGCAGCAAGGAAGACGCGCACGATTACCGCTATTTCCCGGACCCCGACCTGCCCACGCTGGTCATCGGCCAGGACTGGGTGGACGCCGTGCGCGCCAAGATGCCCGAGCTGCCCAGCGCCATGCGCGCCCGCTTCGCGGCCGACTATGGCCTGCCGGCCTATGACGCGGCCCAGCTCACCGTCAGCCGCGGCCTGGCCGCCTACTTCGAGGACGTGGCCCGCGCCCTGCCGGCCGGCCAGGCCAAGCTGGCCGCCAACTGGATCATGGGCGAGCTCGCCGCCACGCTGAACCGCGAAGAGAAAGACATCGCCCAGACGCCGGTGCAGGCCGCCCAGCTCGCCGCCCTCATCAACCGCATCATCGACGGCACGATCTCCAACAAGATCGCCCGCGATGTCTTCGCGGCCATGTGGGCGGGCGAAAACGGCGCGGATCCCGACGCCATCATCGCCGCCCGCGGCCTGAAGCAGATCAGCGACACCGGCGCCATCGGCGCCATGATCGACGAGGTGCTGGCCGCCAATCCCGCCATCGTGGCCGAGTACCGCGCGGGCAAGGAAAAAGCCTTCAACTCCCTGGTCGGGCAGATCATGAAGGCCGCCCGGGGCAAGGCCAATCCACAGCAGGTCAACGAACTGCTCAAGGCCAAGCTGTCGGCCTGATCGGCACGGCAAAGCGGCCCTCCATGGAGGGCCGCTTTTTTTATGCCGCGCCGGGTCAGACGCCGTATTTCTGGCGGTAGGCCAGCACCGACTCGCGGTTCGCCGCGAATTGCGCGTCGTGTTCGAGCAGTTTGAGGATGTCGGCCAGCGAGGCGATGCTGACCACGGGAATGCCATAGGTCCGGGCGACATCCTGCACGGCGGAATGCGGCGACAGGGCGTCGTCCGGGCCGGCGCGCTCCATGCGGTCCATCGCGATCAACACGGCGGCCGGCTCGGCGCCGGCCGCGCGGATGATCTCGACCGACTCGCGCACCGAAGTGCCCGCTGTGATGACATCGTCGATGATGACGACCTTGCCGGCCAGCGGCGCGCCGACCAGGGTGCCGCCCTCGCCGTGATCCTTGGCTTCCTTGCGGTTGTAGGCAAAGGGAATATCGCGGCCGCCCGCCTGGGGATGCGCGGCCAGCGCCACCGCGGTGGCCGTCGACAGCGGGATGCCCTTGTAGGCGGGGCCGAAGAGCATGTCGAAGGCCACGCCCGAGTCCAGCAGGGCCTGGGCATAGAACTGCGCCAGCTTGCCCACGGAGCGCCCGCTGTTGAACAGGCCGGCGTTAAAGAAATAGGGACTGATTCTGCCGGACTTGACCTTGAAGCTGCCGAAACGCAGCACGCCCTCGTCAAGAGCGAAGCGGACGAAATCAGTGGCGGTGGTGGAGGACATGCGGGGATTCCGGATCAGGATTGGCAAACCCCGCCATTATCCGCGATTTACAGCGAGTATTCGTAGTCGATGGTCAGGGGCGCGTGGTCGCTGAAGCGAGCCTCCTTGTAGATGGCCGCGCGGCGCGCCGTATCGGCCAGGCCCTTGCTGGCGATGTGGTAATCGATACGCCAGCCCACGTTCTTGGCCCAGGCCTGGCCGCGATTGCTCCACCAGGTATAGCCCTCGCCGGTGGCGTCCGGCGCCAGGCGGCGGTAGACATCCACCCATTGCAGCTCGTCGAATACGCGGGTGAGCCAGGCGCGCTCTTCGGGCAGGAAACCGCTGTTCTTGAGATTGCCCTTCCAGTTCTTGAGGTCGGCTTCCTTGTGGGCGATATTCCAGTCGCCGCAGATGACCACTTCGCGGCCGCAGGCGATCAGCGCGGCCAGGTGGCGGTAGAAGTGCTCCATGAAGTGATACTTGGCCGTCTGCCGGTGGTCGCCGCTGGAGCCCGAGGGCAGATAGACCGACACCACGGACAGCTTGGGATAGACCAGCTCAATATAGCGGCCTTCGGCATCGATTTCGGGCACGCCCAGGCCGATCACGACCGACTCCGGCTTGTGCGGCGTATAGATGCCGACCCCGCTATAGCCTTTTTTCTCGGCGTAATGGAAATACCCCTGGCAGGCGCCGGGCGCCTTCATGGCCGGTGCGATGTCCGCCTCCTGGGCCTTGAGCTCCTGGACGCAAATGAAATCGGCGTCCTGCTGGCTCATCCAATCGAAAAAGCCTTTGGTGTTGGCGGACCGGATGCCATTCAGGTTGGCGGAAATGACTCGCAGCATAGGGATTCCAGAAGCAGGTGGCGGCGCAAAGTAGCCAAGGGCCTCAACTATAACGAGATCGCCTGGTTTCGAGGCCGCAGCGCCACAAAATTAAAAGGGACGTATAAAAAGGGGAAAAATTTTTGACCCGGCATGGGCGGCCGCTAAAAACGGGGAGCGTTTTTCCGGGCCACCGGATCCATGAGGAATGAAACGTGCCCATATTATTAGGGACATATAGAATAGGCGATTGATTCTATTGAAAATAAGACGGCACTCACGCGAAATGCCTACAGCTGAAATCGCCGCTTTCAAGCGGCAAACCACAATATGCGTCCCCATTAAATAGACGCCATTGGCGGCATCTTGACGGCCTCCCCGCCCCCTGCCGCAGCGCGCAAAACCTTCCTACAATCCGCGCACCAAACTAGTGCTTGCTGGTGAAAACGCACCGTTTCGGATCAAACGATGCACCGAATTGATCCATCAAGCACCGCTATGCAGCATTACCGGAGCCCCTTTTTCCATGCAGTCATTGAACGATTTCCTGGGCCGCGTCGCGAGCCGCGATCCCCATCAACCCGAATTCATGCAGGCCGTCCAGGAAGTCATGGGCAGCCTGTGGCCTTTCATCGAGAAGCATCCGCACTACGGCCAACAGGCCCTCCTGGAGCGCCTGGTCGAACCCGAGCGCGTGATCCAGTTCCGCGTGTGCTGGACCGATGACCAGGGCCGCGCCCAGGTCAATCGCGCCTTCCGCATCCAGCACAGCTCGGCCATCGGCCCCTATAAGGGCGGCATGCGCTTTCACCCCAGCGTGAACCTGTCGGTCCTGAAGTTCCTGGCCTTCGAGCAGACACTGAAGAACGCCCTGACCACCCTGCCCATGGGCGGCGGCAAGGGCGGCTCGGACTTCGACCCCAAGGGCAAATCCGAAGGCGAGGTGATGCGTTTCTGCCAGGCGCTCATGATCGAGCTCTACCGCCATCTGGGTCCGGACACCGACGTGCCGGCCGGCGATATCGGCGTGGGCGGCCGCGAGGTCGGGTATATGGCCGGCATGATGAAAAAGCTGTCGAACTCGGCCGCCGCCGTGTTCACCGGCAAGGGCCTGACCTTCGGCGGCAGCCTGATCCGCCCCGAGGCCACCGGCTACGGCACGGTCTATTTCGCCGAGCAGATGCTGCGCCGCGTGAGCATGTCCTTCGAGGGCCTGCGCGTGTCCGTGTCGGGTTCGGGCAATGTGGCCCAGTACGCCGTCGAAAAAGCCATGGCCATGGGCGCGCGCGTGCTGACCGTCTCCGACTCGGGCGGCACGGTGCTGGACGAAGCCGGCTTCACCCCGGAAAAGCTGCAAGCCCTGATGCACGTCAAGAACGTGCAGCGCGGCCGCGTCGAAGACTACGCCCAGCAGCAGGGTCTGCGCTTCCTGCCGGGCGCGCGTCCCTGGCAGGTGCCGGTGGACGTGGCCCTGCCCTGCGCCACCCAGAACGAACTGGACGAAAACGACGCCCGCGCCCTGATCGCCAATGGCGTGAAGTGCGTGGCCGAAGGCGCCAACATGCCCGCCACCCTGGCGGCCGCCCAGGCCTTTATCGACGCCCATGTGCTCTACGCGCCGGGCAAGGCCAGCAATGCCGGCGGCGTGGCTGTTTCGGGCCTGGAAATGAGCCAGAACTCGGCGCGCCTGTCCTGGACCCGCGAAGAAGTGGACCAGCGCCTGCAGGCCATCATGTGCGACATCCACGAAAACTGCGTACGCCACGGCCACGGCGAGTCGGGCTACGTCAACTACCTGGACGGCGCCAACATCGCCGGCTTCGTCAAGGTTGCCGACGCGATGCTGCAGCAGGGCCTGTACTGATCGCGGCCCCGGCATCAGGCAAAAACGCTCCCGCGGGAGCGTTTTGCTTTGGTGAGCGGCCCTGGCGAAGGCCCCGCGCTCAGTGCCAGTCGCCGCGATAGACGAACTTGGGCATTTGCCAGTTAAAGCGCAGCGCCAGCAGGCGCAGGGCCAGGCCGGCGGCCAGCGCCGCGGGCACGGCCAGGCCGCTGGCGCCGCTATAGTGGTCCAGCGCGAGATATAGCCCGCCCGTCACCAGCGAAACGCTGGCGTAAAGCTCGCTGCGAAACAGCAGGGGGATGTCGTTGCACAGCACATCGCGCAGCACGCCGCCGGCGCAACCCGTGATGACGCCGCTGATGATGACCACCGACAAGGACAGGTCCATTTGCTGGGCCACTTTGCAGCCGATGATGGTGAAGGCCACCAGGCCCAGCGCATCCAGCAGCAGGAAGACCTTGCGCAGATGGCGCAGCATGGGCGCGCATAGCGCCGTGAGCAGGGCCGCGCCCGCGGTCATGCCCAGGTATTCCGGATGGGCCACCCAGGTCAGGGGATAATGGCCCAGCAGCACATCGCGCATCGAGCCGCCGCCCAGGGCGGTCACGCAGGCGATGACGCATACCCCCACCCAATCCATATCGCGCCGGCCGGCGGCCAGGGCGGCGGTCATGGCTTCGGCCACGATGGCGATGAGATAGAGCGAATGCAGGAGCAGGGTGGAGGCTTCGGTTGGCATGCCGTAAACGGGGTCGATGCAAACAGGACATTGTAGGACGGCGTCGTTGACGCCGGTCAATGCCCTCGGGCACGATAGGCGGGACAATCAATGCATCCCTCGCGCAGATGTGCGCTCCCCGGCCGCCCAATCGGCCGTTTCCAGGAGTAGACGCATGACCGACCCCGCTGGCCCCATCCTGCTTGCCACGGACCTGAGCGCGCGCAGCGACCGCGCGCTGGACCGCGCCCTCATGCTGGCCCGCCAGCAGCACTCCCGCCTGGTCGCCCTGCATGTGATGGAGCCGCCCAACGCCACCGCCCTGACCACGCCTGCCTGGCGGCGCCTGACGCCGGACCACAAGGCCCTGGCCGAACGCCGGCTGGCCGACGACCTGGCCGAGGCGGGCGTGCCGACCGAAGCCGTCGTCACCAATGGCCACCCCCTGGAGGTCATCCTGGACACGGTCGCGCATTTCGGCTGCTCGCTCATCGTGACCGGCGTGGCGCGCGAGACGACGCTGGGACGGCTTTTGCTGGGCACCACGGTCGAGCGCCTGGCCCGCCAGGCGGCCGAGCCCGTGCTGGTGGTCAAGGCGCGTCCGCGCAAGCCCTACCAGGATGTGGTGATCGCCACCGACTTCTCGGAAGGCTCGCGGCAGGCGCTGACCGCCGCGCTGAAGGTAGCCGGCGACGCCCGCATCACGCTCTTCCATGCCTATTCGGTGCCGCCCCAGAAGGACGGCCAGCCGCAGGACGCCGTGGTGCGCAGCTTCTATAACGATGCCCTGCAGAAAGCCCAGGCCTTCGTGGCCCAGACGCCCGAGCTGGCCGGCAGGACGCCGCCGGACATCGTGCTCGAGCCCGGGCAACCCGAGAACCTGCTGTCGGAGTTTGTCTTCAACCGCCGCTGCGACCTGGTGGTGACGGGCACCCATGGCCTGACCGGCATCCTGCGCACGGCCATCGGCAGCGTGGCCGAGAAACTGCTGGAGGCGCTGCCTTGCGACGTACTCATCGTGCGCCAGGCCAAGGCAGCGGAATAAGGCGGGCGGCAAGCCCGCCGCGTCATCAGAAGATGTGACGGATGCCGACGGCGGCGCCCACCTGGGAGCTGCGGCCGGCGATGTCCACCGACGAGGCATCGTAGACCTTGTTGTAGTCCACGGTGCCATACAGCTGGGTGCGCTTGGACAGCGCGTATTCCGCCACGCCCACCAGGGCCATGCGCTTGCCCTTGTCGCCATCGACTTGGATGTTCTTGGCGACATCGTAGTAGGCCGCGCCGGTCAGGGCCCAGCGGGCCGAGGCCTGCCAGGTGGCGCCCAGGAAATAGCCGTTGTCCTTGCGGTCCAGGCCGGTCACGGGCACGTCGTTGCCCACCACCGCATTGACCCAGCCCGTTTCGTCGCGGCCATTGAAATAACCGGCGAACAGCTTGACCGTCTCGAACTTGTAGCTCGCGTTCAGGTTCCAGACTTGCTGGCGGTAATCGGAATTGCCGTCCGAATAGGTCTTCTGGTAGCCGCCGCCGACCGAGAAGGGGCCGGTGGTGTAGGTCAGCGTGGTGCCGATCTGGCGGCCCAGGCGATGATCCTGGAAATCGCTGCCGAAGGCATAGGAAACGATGAAATCGAAACCGCCCAGCTTCGTGTTGCGGTAGCGCACCGAATCCGAGCTGCGCGCCCGCGACATGGCCACCGGCAGCCAGGAGTTCTCGTTGTAGTTGCCCACGGTCAGCGGATCGTAGGAATCGGCCAGGATGGTGAACAGCGGCGTATCCTGGCGGCCCAGCGAGATCGCGCCCCACTGCCCGCCGTCCAGCCCGACATAGGCATGGCGATTGAACAGCCTGCCGCTATCGGACTGCTGGCCGTTCTGCAGGTTGAAGCCGCTTTCCAGGCGGAAGAAGGCGCTCATGCCATTGCCCAGGTCCTCGACGCCGCGCAGGCCCCAGCGGCTGTTCGAGATGGCGCCGTTCTCCAGGGAGACGCGGCTGGAATTGGCATGGGTCGCGCCGTTGCTGGTGCTCAGGTAGCGCACGCTGACATCGGCGATGCCGTAGAGCGTGACACTGGTTTCGGCATGGATGGCCGGCGCGATGCACAGGCCAGCGAACGCGATGGCGTATCGCTTCATGGAGGTCTCCTCGTGGTCGGGCGGGATAGGCCCTATATTGTCTGCGCCCATCCCCCTCGGACGGGCCGCGCGGATAGCGCAGGCGCAACCTTATCATTACGCCCCGCGGCGCGCAGTCCTCAGGCCCTGGAACCCTCGCGTTCCAGGGCTTCGATGTCGCCTTTGCGCAACCACAGCAGCACCAGCCCCGGCAAAGCGATGAAGACCGTCACCATGAAAAACCCGGACCAGCCCATATAGGCCACCAGCACCGGCGTGAGCGGACCGGCCAGATAGGTGCGCCCCACGGCCGACAGGGCCGACAGCAGGGCGAATTGCGTGGCCGAGAAAGCCTGGTTGCACATGGCCATCAGCAGGGCCACGAAGGCCGCCGTGCCCAGGCCGCCGCACAGATTCTCGATACCCACCGCGACCGCCATGAGGCTCAGGCTCTTGGGCGCCACGGCGATGACCCAATAGCCCAGGTTGGAGACGGCCTGCAGCAGGCCAAAGGCCATCAGCGAGCGATACAGGCCCCAGCGGCCCATGATGGCGCCGCCGGCCAGGGCGCCGACAATGGTCGCGGCCAGCCCGAGCACCTTGTTGACGGTGCCGACCTCGGTGGGCGTGAAGCCCGCGCCGCGGATAAGGAAGGTGGTCGACAAGGCGCCGGCGAAAGCATCGCCCAGCTTGTAGAGCACGATGAGGGCCAGCAAGGTCAAGGCGCCGCGGCGGCTGAAGAATTCCCGGAACGGCTCGACCACGGCGCGGCCCAGGCTGCGCGGCGCGGCGCTGGGCTGCTCGGGCTCGGGCGCCCAGAGCGTGCCCAGCACGCCGGCCAGCATGAGAAAGCCCATGAGGACGTAAGTCGGACCCCAGCCCAGCCAGTGATCGGCCAGCACCAGCGCCAGGCCGCCCGAGACCAGCATGGCCAGGCGATAGCCCAGCACTTTGACGGCCGCGCCGGCGCCGCGCTCATTCTTGTGCAGCACGTCGGTGGAATAGGCGTCGAAGGCGATGTCCTGCGAAGCGGACAGAAAAGCCACCAGCACCGCCAGCAAGGCCAGCGGCAACAGCGATTGCCCCGGCGAAAGCAGACCCATGGCCATGATGGAGACGGCCAGCAGCAGCTGGCTCACCAGCATCCAGCTGCGGCGGCGGCCCAGGAAGGGCGGCGCATAGCGGTCGATGAGCGGCGCCCAGAGAAACTTGAGCGTGTAGGCGCTGCCCACCAGCGTCAGGAAGCCGATCTCCTGCAGGGAAACGCCTTCCACCGTGGCCCAGGCCTGCAGGGTGCCGCTGGTCAGCGCCAGGGGCAATCCACTCGCAAAACCCAGCACCAGCAAGGGCGCCACGCGACGGCTGAAATAAATCCGGTAGCTATCGGAGGCGATGATGAATCTCCAGGCAGCGGCCCGCGCGCGGACCTGTTTCAAGGCAAGGTGGAATATTAGAGCCTATGCCTCGAATCGGTATACCGCCAAGGTGCTGCGCCAGCCCGGCAAGACCTTGATCTCGCGCTCATCATTGAAGGTGGCCCGCTCCAGGATGCGCACGCCGACATCGCGCGCCAGATCCTCGAAATCCCTCAGTGTGCAGAGGTGGATATTGGGCGTGTTGTACCACTGGTAGGGCATCTGTCCGGTGACCGGCATGCGGCCGCGCAGGATGGACCAGCCATGGGGCCAATATCCGAAGTTCGGAAAGGAGACAATGCCGAAGCGCGACACCCGCGCCATTTCGCGCAGGATGTGTTCGGTGTGATGCATGGACTGCAGCGTCTGCGACAGCACCACGGTATCGAACTGCTTGTCGTCGAACAAGGCCAGGCCGTCTTCGAGGTTTTGCTGGATGACCTCGACGCCGCGCCGCACACAGGCGATGACCCGCTCGTCGTCGATCTCCACGCCCGCGCCGCGCACCTGGCGGTGGTCGCGCAGATAGGCCAGCAAGGCGCCGTCGCCGCAACCCAGGTCCAGCACGCGCGAGCCGGGCGCGATCCAGCTGGCGATGCGTTCGAGGTCGGGGCGCAGCACGGCCGGCGTGGCGGTATGGGTGGCGGGGCTCATGCCAGGCATTCCTCGGCGGGTTGCTGGGACGTCAGCCCCAGGCTGCGGGCGATGCGCTCGTAATAGCCCCTGACCACGGCGTGGTAGCGGGCGTCTTCGAGCAGGAAGGCGTCATGGCCGTGCGGCGCATCGATTTCGGCATAGGTCACCGGGCTGCCGTTTTTCAGCAGGCCTCGGACCAGCTCACGCGACCGCTCGGGCGGGAAACGCCAATCGGTGGTGAAGGACACCAGCAGGAAGTCGGCCGTGGCCGGCGACAGGGCGCGCGCCAGATCGCCTCCGGTGTCGCGCGCGGGATCGAAATAATCGAGCGCGCGGGTGATCAGCAAATAAGTGTTGGCGTCGAAGTAGCGCGAGAACTTCTCGCCCTGGTAGCGCAAATAGGACTCCACCTCGAACTCGACGTCATAGCCATAGCGGTAGGCGCCGTTTTCGGCGGGCTCGCGCTGGGTGCGGCCGAATTTCTCGGCCATGTCGTCATCGGACAGATAGGTGATGTGCCCGATCATGCGCGCGACGGCCAGGCCCCGGCGCGGAACGGTGTTGTGGGCGTAGTAGTTGCCGCCGTGAAAATCCGGATCGGTGATGATGGCGCGGCGCGCCACCTCGTTAAAGCCGATGTTCTGGGCCGACAGGCGCGGCGTGCTGGCGATGACCACGCAATGCGCCACGCGCTCGGGCAAGGTCAGCGACCAGCTCAGGGCCTGCATGCCGCCCAGCGAACCGCCCATCACGGCGGCAAAGCGCTCGATGCCGAAATGATCGGCCACCCGCGCCTGGGCGCGCACCCAGTCTTCGACGGTCAGCACCGGAAAGGCCGCCCCCCAGGGCTGGCCCGTGGCCGGATTGATGCTGGCCGGGCCGGTCGAGCCGAAGCAGGAGCCCAGGTTGTTGATGCCGATGACGAAGAAAATATCGGTGTCTACGGGCTTGCCCGGACCCACCATGTTGTCCCACCAGCCGATATCCTTGGGGTTATCGGACGCCACCCCGGCGACATGGTGCGAGGCGTTCAGGGCGTGACAAATGAGAACCGCATTGCTGCGCTCGGCATTCAGGGTGCCGTAGGTTTCCACCGCCAGTTCGTAGGCTTGCAGCGACTGGCCGCTTGCCAGGGGCAGGGGCTCATCGAAGCGCAGGAAGACAGGAGAGACGACCCCGACGGAATTCGGGGCTTCGGACGACGCGGCAGTGGCCGCGGGAATAGCAGGGCTGGTCATGCAGACAGACCTCTTTAGCTGGATTTATAAGAGGCGCCCGCAAGCGGATCAGGCAAATCGGCGCCGACAATGTGCCGCACATTCTAGCACCGCCCGGCCGGCTGCCAAATTTGCCGCCAGGCGGCGCCGGGCCGTGGCACGATACCGGGTGTCGCGGCGCGCCGCCCCCGTTTTTCTTGGAACCCGCATCATGGCCCATGTCTATCTCGATGAATTGCAGCTGCTGGCGGCGGCCTCGCTGGTGGCCGCCGGCGCCACGCCAGCCATGGCCCAGGCCACGGCGCGCGCCCTGGTCTACGCCGACAGCCAGGGGCTGGCCTCGCACGGCGTCTCACGGGTGCCGGCCTACGCCGGCCATCTGCGCGCCGGGCGCGCCGTCGGCAGCGCCGTCCCCCGGCTGGCGCACGAAAAAGGCGCCACCGCGCTGATCGACGCCGGATCCGGCCTGGCCTATCCGGCCTGCGCCATGGCCGTGGCCGAAGGCATCAGGCGGTCGGGCGAATATGGCGTGTCCTTTGTCGGGGTGGGCAACAGCCACCACTTCGGCGCGGCCGCCTACCACCTGGAAGCCGTGGCCGAGGCCGAGCTGGTCGGCCTGGCCCTGAGCAATTCCCCGGCGGCCATGCCCGCCTGGGGCGGCAAGCGGCCGCTATTCGGCACCAATCCCATCGCGGCGGTCTTTCCGCGCCGGCGCGGCGCCCCCCTGCTCATGGACCTGTCGCTGGCCGAAGTGGCGCGCGGCAAGCTCATGATCGCCGCGCGCGACGGCAAATCCATTCCCGAGGGCTGGGCGCTGGACGCCAACGGCCAGCCCACCACCGACCCCAAGGCGGGGCTGGCCGGCAGCATGCTGCCGGCCGGCGGCGTCAAGGGCGCCATGCTGGCCATGATGGTCGAATTGCTGGTCGTGGCGCTGACCGGCTCGCAGTTCGGCTTCGAGACCGAGTCCTTTTTTGGCAACGCGGGCGGCCCCGCCCGGCTGGGCCAGGCTTTCCTGCTCATCGACCCGCGGGCGCTGGCCGGCCGCGACAGCTATCTGGAGCGCGTCGAAACCCTTATCGAAGCCATGCTGGCCGATGACGGCGTGCGCCTGCCCGGCCAGCGCCGCCGCGCGCTGCGCGCGGAGGCGATACAGCACGGCGTGGACATCCCCGATGCGCTGCTGGCCGAACTGCGCGGCATGTGCGGAGCGGACGAGCCGCCCGGCGCGCCGCTCAGTGGCGCGTGAACCAGAGCAAGGCGGGCGCGACCAGCAGGAAGAGCACCGTGGACACCAGCACCGCGCCGGCCGCGGTGTCGCCCATATCGGTGTAGCGCCGCGCATACATGTAGCTGACCACGGCGCAGGGCATGGCCATTTGCAGCACCAGGGAGCCGGCCAGCGGGCTGCCCAGCCCCAGGGCCCAGACCACGGCCAGGCCGGACAGCAGCCCCACCACCAGGCGCATCACGCCCAGGCCCGCGCCCACGCGCAAGCCGCCCGACGGGATCAGCGCCAGCGCATGGCCCAGGCTGAGCAGCATGAGCGGCACGGTCACCGCCCCCAGCATGCGCGCCGTCTCGATGATCCAGGCGGGCACGGGCACGCCGCTGTAGCGCCAGGCCACGGCGATCAGCGAGGCCAGCAACACCGGGCTGCGCCAGCCGCCGCGCGTGGCCGCCCCGGGCAGGATGCGCACGCCTATGGTGTGCATCACGAAGGAGTTGATCGCGAAGAAAGCCACCGCGGCCGACAGGCCCACGTCGCCGAAAGCCAACTGCGAAACCGGCAGGCCCAGGTTGCCCGCATTGGGCATGAAGGCGGTGGGCAGCAGCTTGCGCACCGGCAGGCCGGTCAACCTGAGCAGCGCGGCGCAGGCCAACGCACAGACCAGCAGGGCCAGCAGCGAGGCCAGGGCGATATCGCCCAGCGCGCGGTCATCGAGCTGCGTGGTCACGAAGGTATGGAACACCAGGGCCGGCGTGGTGACCGACGTGACCAGCATGGTGACGAAGGCGCCGCCGAAGGGATAGTCGCGCTTGCCCCAGAATACGCCGATGCCCACGCATGCCAGCAGCGGCATCAGCATCACGACGGCGGAAAAATAGAACTGCGCGACGGCAAACATGGGGAAAGCGATTCTCTCAGGCAATCCGGAGGCGGAGGATTCCGCGCCGGTCTCAGGGCCGCAGGCGCGCGGAACGCACGAACTCGCGCGCATGCTCCGGCGACAGAGAGCGGCGGCTGCCGGTGGCGACGACTTCGACCAGCATGGAGGATGTCACCCATATCCGCGCCAGCAGCCAGGCGTCGCGCTGGCCGGGCGGCGCATGCACTTCGATCTCCGCGCCGTCCTCCGGCATCCCGGCCGGCGGCTCGGCGCCGAAATTGGCGTACAGCGAGCGCCGCAGCGCTTCGCCCAGCTCGCGCGCGGCGGGCTTGCCCCGCAGGTCTTCCGGCAGGGGCGCATAGCCCACGGCAAACACCGCGCCCTCGACCTGGGCCGAGGTCAGCGAAAAATGCAGCTCGCGTCCGGCCAGGGCGAGATCGCGGCTGTCGGTCTGCGCCCGGGCCGGAAAGGCCGCCCGCAGCTGCCCATCGGCCACGTCCAGCTCGCGCCAGTCGTAGCGGGGGGAGCACGCGGCCAGAAGGCCGATCACGCCCATCAGGAGAAGTTTCTTGAGCATGCAATGAAAGCGCGCTGAAATGGCGAAACGCGGCTGCCCGCCGGCAGACCGCTCCTGCAAGGAAGTTCGGAATTGTCGCCGATTTTGCTCGACCCTGCCTTGGCCGACGACGGCACGCCCCTGGCGCGCTACCGCTGGCCCGCGTCCCGCCCCCGGCCCGCAGCGGCCGCCTATATCCTGCATGGGCTGGGCGAACATGCCGGGCGCCATGACCGCCTGGCCCGATGGCTGGCCGCCCGCGGCTGGCAGGTCGCCGCCCACGACCACCGGGGCCATGGCCGCTCGGGCGGCCCGCCCGCCGCCTTGCGCCAGCGCGACGACCTGGTCCGCGACGCGGCCGGCCAGATCCGCGCCTATGCCGCGGAAACCGGCCACGCCCCGCTGCTCATCGGCCACAGCCTGGGCGCGCTGGTGGCGCTGCGGCTGGCCCTGGACGAGGCCGCGCCCCTGGCCGGCCTGGTGCTGTCCAGCCCGCCCCTGATGCTGCGCATGCCCGGCTGGATCCTGCCGCCGCTGCGGCAACTGGCCCAGCGCTGGCCCGACGCCGCCCTGCCCTATCCGCTGGCGCCCGCCCGGATCTCCCATGACAAGGCCGTGGTGCGCGCCTTCCGCCATGATCCGCTGGCGCGCCGCTGCATCACGGGACGGCTGGCCAGCTTCATCGACGCCTCGATCGCCCAGGTCATGGCCGCCGCGCCGCGCCTGGCCCGGCCCACGCTGCTGCTGGTGGCCGGCGATGACCGCGTGGTGGCTCCGGCGGGCAGCCGGGTGTTCGCCCAGCGCGCGCCGGCCGGGCTGTTGACGCTGCGCTGCTACCCCCGGGCCTGGCATGAAGTGTTCAACGAATGCGCCGAGTATGCCGATCCGGTCTATGCTGATCTCGGTGATTGGCTCGACGGCCATCCGATTTCCCTAGCGCGCACGGGGCCAAATTCGGCGCCCCGGGCGGTCTGAACGTAAAATCTCCGCTCGATAACCCCAAATTCATCGCCGTGACAGCACATACCAACCCGCGCCTTGCCCTGGTCCAGGCCCATCTCGATCTGTTGGCGCAAACCCTGCGCGGCGTCGAAAAAGAAGGCTTGCGTGTGGACGCCCAGGGCGCACTGGCGCTAACGCCCCACCCCAGCGGCCTGGGCTCGGCGCTCACCAACGAACAGGTCACCACCGACTATTCCGAGGCCCTGCTCGAACTGATCACCGGCACGCACACCAGCGTGGAGTCGCTGCTGGCCGAGCTGCGCGACACGCACCGCTTCGTCTATAGCGTGCTGGACGGCGAGTTCATCTGGAACCAGTCCATGCCGGCGCGCCTGCCGCCCGAGGCCGAGATTCCCATCGCCTGGTACGGCAAGTCCAACACCGCCATGCTCAAGCATGTCTATCGCCGCGGCCTGGCCGAACGCTACGGCAAGACCATGCAATGCATCGCGGGCGTGCACTACAACTTCTCGCTGCCCGATGCATTGTGGCCGCTGATCGAGCCGGGCGCGGCCTCGCCGCAGGAAAGCCGTTCGCGCGGCTATATCGGGCTGATCCGCAACTTCACGCGCTACTCCTGGCTGCTGATGTATCTGTTCGGCGCCGCGCCCGCGCTGTCGCGCGCCTTCATGGGCGGACGCGAGCACCCGCTGCTCTCCCTGAACGCCGAAACCCTTTATCTGCCGCACGCGACCAGCCTGCGCATGAGCGACCTCGGCTACCAGAACAAGGCGCAATCCCAGCTCAAGCTCTGCTACAACGATCTGAGCACCTTCCTGGGCCGGCTATACGAAGCCGTCACCCAGCCCTGGCCCGCCTACCAGGCCCTGGGCACGCATCGCAACGGCGAGTGGATACAGCTCAACACCAACGTGCTGCAGATCGAAAACGAGTACTACTCCAGCATCCGCCCCAAGCGCAGCACGGGCCGGGGCGAGCGCCCCATCACGGCGCTGGCCGAACGCGGCGTGCAGTACGTCGAGGTCCGCTGCCTGGATATCGACCCGCAGGAGCCCACCGGCCTGTCGGCCGACACGGCGCGCTTTGTCGATGCCTTCCTGTTGTTCTGCGCCCTCTCGGACAGCCCTTTCTTTGCCCAGGACGGCTATTGCCAGCGCAGCGCCGACAACTTCGCCACCGTGGTCAAGGAAGGCCGCAAGCCGGGGCTGGTCCTGGACCGCGACGGCCAGGCCATCGGCCTGGCGCAATGGGGCGAAGAGCTGCTGGACCAGGTCGCGCAATACGCGGCGCTCTATGACCAGGCCCTGGGCGGCCAGGCCTATGCCGAGGCCGTCGAGCGCCAGCGCGCCAAGCTGCGCGATGCCGATCTCACGCCCTCGGCGCGCCTGTTGGCCGAGCTGCATGAAAGCGGGCTGTCATTCCAGGACTACACGCTGGCCCAGAGCCAGCGCCACGCCCAGACCCTGCGCGAAACCGCCCTGCCGGCCGATCAGGCGCGCGCCTATGCCGAAGCGGCCCAAGCCTCCCTGGCCCGGCAGCGGCAGATCGAGCAATCCGATACGATAGACTTTGACACCTATGTGGCGCGCTATCACGCCGCGCTGAAAAATCCGCTGCCTGCCCGCGACGCCACTTGATGCGCCCCAGGCGGCCGCCATCGCAGGAGACTTTGCATGCGCCGCCTGATCCTCCTCACCCTGGCCGCCCTGGCCACGGGCCTGGGCGCCGCCCAGGCCCAGCAGCCCGCCGTGCGCACCGTCGCGCACGTCGACCTGGACCGCTACGCCGGCCGCTGGTATGAGATCGCGCGCCTGCCGATGGTCTTCCAGCGCAATTGCGTGGGCGACACCACGGCCGAATACACCCGCAACGCGGACGGCACCGTGGGCGTGACCAACCGCTGCCGCGACAAGAACGGCGACATCGACGCGGCCACGGGCACGGCCACGGTAATCGAAGGCAGCGGCAACGCCAAACTGGAAGTCTCTTTCTTCAAGCCCTTCAAAGGCGATTACTGGATCATCGGACTGGACCCGGAGTATCGCTGGGCCGTCGTGGGCGCGCCCGACCGCAAAACGCTGTGGATTCTGGCCCGCGCGCCCAAGCTCGACCCCAAGGCGCTGGAGCAGGCCCTGGCCGCCGCCAAGGCCCAAGGCTATGACCTGAGCGAGCTGAAGTACACCGAACAGCGCTAGACGCGCGCGGCAGACCCGTCCCGTTCCGGTAACTGAGGCCGATTCGACAAGGCATATCCTGCCTGGCCACCTAGATATGTAATGTTATTACATTCCAATATTGGAATGCCGCCGGCTCGCGCCGCGGGCCGGCGTAGCGGTCACGATTCCCTGCTTTTCCCATGACATCCTCGATCTCCCCTGCCTCTTCAGATAGCGGCCGGCGTCTGCTCGCCATCGACGCCTTGCGTGGCCTCGTCATTGTGATCATGTTGCTGGACCATGTGCGCGAAACCTTCTTCCTGCACCAGCAGGTCGGCGACCCCATGGACGTCTCCGCGACCTCCCCGGCGTTGTTCTTCTCCCGGCTGTTGACGCATCTGTGCGCGCCGGCCTTCGTGTTCCTGGCCGGCTTGTCGGCCTGGCTATACGGCGCGGGCAACCGGGGCGCCACGGCGGCCTTCCTGGCCAAGCGCGGCG
Organism: Bordetella pseudohinzii; assembly: GCF_000657795.2. Lineage (GTDB taxonomy): Bacteria > Pseudomonadota > Gammaproteobacteria > Burkholderiales > Burkholderiaceae_B > Bordetella > Bordetella pseudohinzii. The sequence goes on along the minus strand of NZ_JHEP02000003.1, from coordinate 358,459 downwards.
TCTTCCTCATCGCGCTGGAACTCCTCGTCGTGAACTTCGCGTGGACCTTTCAGTTTCCGCCCAGCGTCATCTACCTGCAGGTGATCTGGGTGATCGGCCTGTCCATGCTGGCGCTGGCGGCCTTGCTGTGGCTGCCGCGCGCGGCGCTGGCGGCGGTGGGCCTGGTCCTGGTGGCGGGCCACAACGCGCTGGACGCGGTGCACTTCGCGGCAGGCCATGCGATGCACCTGCCATGGGCCGTGCTGCACGATCGCGGCTGGATCGAACTGGGCGACACGCTGCGCATGCGCACGTCCTATCCCTTGCTGCCATGGATAGGCGTGATCGCCTTGGGCTATGCGGCCGGCCCCTGGTTCGCGCGGCAAGTCCCCGCGCCGACGCGCCAGCGCCGCTTGTGGACAACAGGCTTGGCCGCCCTGGCGGGCTTTGCCGTCCTGCGCGCGATCAATGGCTATGGGCAGGCCCAGCCATGGGCCGCGCAGGATGAGGCCCTGCGCACCGCGATGAGCTTTCTGAACGTCACCAAATACCCGCCGTCGCTGATGTTCCTCTTGCTGACACTGGGCCTGAGCTTGTGCCTGCTGGCGCTGATCGAACGCGCGCCATCGGCGGCATGGACGCGCTTGCTGTCCGTCTTCGGCGCCGCGCCCATGTTCTTCTATCTGCTGCATCTGTACGTCCTGAAGGCGCTCTACCTGGCGGGCGAAAGTATCTGGGGCTTGAATCAGGGCAAGTATTTCGGCGTGGACAGCATGGGCGCCGTCTGGTTGATCGCCATTGTGCTGGCCGTGGCGCTGTACTGGCCCGTGCGCGGGTTTGGCCGCCTGAAAGCCGCGCGGCGCGACATCCCCTGGCTCAAATACCTGTGAGGCCGGCGATGGCGATACGCAAGTTTTGCGCCTGCGCCGCGGCGCTGATCGCGCCGTGGGCGGCCGAGGCCCGCCAGGACGCCGTGACGCTGTACGGCGTCGTGGACCTCGGGCTGGCGGGGTTTTCCACCCAGGAGCGCGGCACGGCGATCCGCATGCTGTCGGGCACGCAGTCCGGATCGCGCTGGGGGCTGCGCGGCAGTGAGCACCTCGGCCATGGCCTGCGGGCGAATTTCCAGCTTGAAAGCGGCCTCCTCGCCAACAACGGCAGGTCCGCGCAAGGCGGACGCCTGTTCGGCCGCGCGGCATGGGCGGGCCTGTCAGGCGGCTTCGGAGAGCTGCGCCTGGGCCGGCAGACTTCGGTGTCCTCCGCCACGCTGGCCAACTACGATGCCTTCTTGGCGTCGTACCTGATCACCGGCGCGCAGACCGCGCTGCTGCCCTACAACGCCAACCGCGCGGACAACATGGTCGCCTACTGGAGCCCATCGGCCAGCGGCTTGCGCGCGGGCGTGGACGCCAGCCTGGACTATGACGGCGGCGGCGGATTCCGCACCGCGTCGACCAACAAGCTGTACAGCGCCGCGCTGGTGTTCGAACAGCCCGGCTATTCCATCGCCGCGACCTATGAGGGCGCGCGCTGGGCGGACGGCACCCGGCAGTCCGCCGCGATGGCCCGCGCCGGCGCCCGACGCCAGCCCTACGCCTACACGCTGGCCGCCCGCGCCACGTTCGGCGCATTCACGGGATATGCGGGCTGGTCGCTGATGCGCAATGGCTCGACGCTTCCGGCCGCGCCGTCGCCGGGCCAGCGGGCCTATTTCCCCGATAGCACCGTACATGGCGTGATGGCGGGAGCCGCCTGGCGCGCGGGCGCCGCGACGGCGATGCTCTCATGGCAGGGCAGCCTGCCCGGCGGCGGCGCCCTCAAACGCGCGGGCGCCACGCACGCCCAGCAGGTCTATTCGCTCGGCTATGTGTACGACCTGTCCAAGCGCACCAACCTGTACGCCGTCTACGGTTATATGCGAGGCGCCTGGGACGACCCGGCCTGGCATCAATCGCAATATGCCGTGGGCATACGCCACCGGTACTGAGCCGGCCCTGTTGCCTTTGCGGGCGGTGTCGAAGATCCACCAACGCGCGCGTGCTGCCGCACAAAAATGGCGCAGCGCTTGTCATCGCCGATGTCAATACGGCGACTGCACAACCTTGTGTATCCGCTGATGGACCGCGTGATCCCGGGCATGGCGCTTGGCCAAGGGATCGGGCTCGCGCCGCGGGCGAGCGTTTTGCAAGCAGGGAGCGGGAAGAGGCGCCTGGCAGCGCGCCAGGCCTTTGATGTGCGGGTGGCGCGCCCGACAGGAATCGAACCTGTATCAAGAGCTTCGGAAACTCTCATTCTATCCATTGAACTACGGGCGCAGCGCGGCGCTATTGTACCCATTTTTGAAACCGCCGTTGGGGGCTTACCCCAATTCGGATTTCGTCCCCGATTGCCGTTATATAATCCAGCGTTTATTGCAGGTCGGGGAGCTTGTTCTTGCCCCGGCCTTCCTCGTAGTTGCGTTGAGTTGTCGTGTCAGTCTGATTCCGCCACCTGGCGTTCCGATTAGCAGGATTAGGATATGAGCAACGAGCAGGATCACATCGAAGAACATTCATCTCCCATCAAGACGCCCCGTCAGTTGATCGTCACGGTCGTGCTGGCATTCGTCGTCCCCATCCTCATCATCATCCTGCTGGTCAACATGGTCGTCTCGGACGCCAAGGTTGGCGCAGGCTCCGATACCCTCTCCGAAGAAGCCGTCAACAAGCGCATCGCGCCCGTGGCCGGTTTCCAGCTGGTCGACGCCAATGCGCCGCGCGTCTACAAGACGGGCGACCAGGTCTTTGCCGCCGTCTGTACGGCCTGTCATACCGCCGGCGTGGCCGGCGCGCCCAAGGTGGGCGACAACGCGGCCTGGGCGCCTTTCATACAGGCCGGCTTTGACGCCATGCTCAACGTGGCGCTGCACGGCAAGGGCGGCATGCCGGCCAAGGGCGGCAACCCGGCCTTGAGCGATTTCGAAGTCGCGCGCGCCGTGGTCTACATGGCCAACAAGTCGGGCGGCAACCTGCCCGAGCCGGCCGAGCCCAAGGAAGAAAAGAAAGAAGAAGCCGCTGCCGCGCCTGCCGCTGTCGCGCCCGCTGCCGCTGCGCCCGCTGCCGCTGCGCCCGCCGCTGCTGCGCCCGTCGCTGCAGCCCCCGCCGCGGCGGCTCCCGCGCCGGCGGCCGCCGTCAATCCGGCCGGCGAAAAGCTCTACAAGAGCACCTGTTTTGCCTGCCACGCCACGGGCGTGGCCAATGCGCCCAAGTTCGGCGACAAGGCCGCCTGGGCCCCTTACGTGGCCACCGGCATCGACACCATGGTCAAGGTCGCGCTCACCGGCAAGGGCGCGATGCCTCCCAAGGGCGGCGCGGCCACGGCCTCGGAAGCGGATATCCGCGCCGCGGTCGAGTACATGGTCAACGCGGCCAAATAATCCCCCGCGGCCTCGCACGCCAACCGCGTGAACGGCCCAAAAAAATATCGGCCCCCGGGGGCCGATATTTTTTTGCCTTGGACGGACCGATCAGGCTTGCGCCAGCGGCAGGCCGAGCTGCACGCGGCGCTGCAGCCACAGGCTGGGGCGGTAGCGCGGATCGCCCGTGACCCGCTCCATATTGCGCAAGATCTCCAGCATGCGCGCCGCGCCCAGCGCATCGCCCATGGCCAGCGGGCCTTTGGGATAGCCCAGGCCGAGGTTCACGGCCTGGTCGATGTCGCCGGGCGTGGCGATCTGCTGCTGGGCGATGTCGCAGGCGATGTTGACGATGGTCGCCACGATGCGCTGGGCGATGAAGCCGGGCGAATCCTCGATGACGCTGACGGCCACGCCGTCCTTGGCGAACAGGGCATGGGCGGCGTCGCGCCAGCGCGCCGCGGTCGCCGGCGAGGTCATCAGGGTGCGGCGGCGGCTGGCGGCGAAATCATGCAGCACGTCCAGGCCCACCGTGCGCGCGCCGTCCAGGCCCTGGCCGGCCACGCAGCTGGACACATCCTCGCCCAGGGGCGTGACGACCAGCAGCGCATCGGCCGGCGCGGCTTCGGCCTGCACCACCTCGGCGCCCAGCTGGCGCAGCAAGGCCTGCGCGCGCGCCTGGCCGTCGGCATGCGCCGGGCTGACCCAGACGCGCAGGGCCTGCGGCAGGGCCGGCACGGCGGGCTCGGCCGGCACTTGCTTCTGGCCATCCTTGTAGACGTAGAAACCTTCGCCGACCTTGCGGCCCAGCAGGCCGCCGGCCAGGCGCACCGTCGTGATGGGCGAAGGGCGGAAACGCGGTTCGTCGAAGAACTGGCTGTAGATGGATTCCATCACCGGATGCGACACATCCAGGCCGGTCAGGTCCAATAGCTCGAAGGGCCCCATGCGAAAGCCCGCCTGCTCGCGCATGATGGCGTCGATCTGGTCAAACGGCGCCACGGCTTCCTGGGCCGCGCGCAGGCCCTCGGTGTTCATGCCGCGGCCGGCGTGATTGACGATAAAGCCCGGCATATCCTTGGCGCGCACGGGCGTGTGGCCCATGCGGCGCGCCAGGGCGGCCAGGGCATCGCCCACGGCCGGCGCGCTGCGCAGGCCGTCGATGACCTCGACCACCTTCATGAGCGGCACCGGATTGAAAAAATGAAAGCCCGCCACGCGCTCGGGCCGTTGGCAGGCCGCCGCGATCGCGGTGATGGACAGCGAAGACGTGTTGGAAGCCAGGATGCAATCCGCCCCCACGATGGACTCCAGCTGCGAGAACAGGTCGCGCTTGACGTCCAGGCGCTCCACGATGGCTTCGACCACGAGCTGGCAGTCCGCCAGCTCGGACAGGGCCTGGACGGGCTGGACGTGTTCCACGGCCGTCTTGACGGCTTCGGCGCTCATCTTGCCTTTCTGAGCCAGCTTGTCCCAGGTCTGGGCCAGGGCGTCGCGCGCGGCGGCCACCGCGGCGGCATTGTTGTCATGCAAACGGACTGTGATGCCCGCCTGGGCCGCGATCTGCGCAATGCCCCGTCCCATGGCCCCGGCGCCCACCACGCCAAGGATCTGAATATCAGCCATCTGTCTCTCCTGCTTTCTGGATATTGTGGTCAGTCCGCCGCGCCCTGGGCCAGCGCCTGGATGTCTTCATCGGACAGGCCCAGGCGTTCGCTCAGGATCTGCCGCGTGTGCTCGCCCAGCATGGGCGCGGGGCGGCGGTATTCCACCGGGGTTTCCGAGAACTTGAGCGGGCTGGCGGCGACGGGCACCGTGCCGGCCAAGGCGTGCGGCAGCTCGCGCTTCATGCCGCGCGCCAGCACATGCGGGTCTTGGTAGACCTGGTCCAGCGTATTGATGGGGCCGGCGGGCACGCCGGCGGACTCCAGCTCGGCCAGCCAGGTGTCGCGCGCGCCAGTGGCCATGCGTTCGGCCAGCAGCGGCACCAGCGTGTCGCGGTTGCGCACGCGCTGCGGATTGGTGGCATAGCGCGGATCGTCGGCCAGCTCGGGCAGACCGACCACGCGGCAGTAGTTGCGGAACTGCCCGTCGTTGCCCACGGCCACGATGAGGTGGCCGTCGGCGGCGGCGAAGACCTGGTAGGGCACCAGGTTCTGGTGGGCGTTGCCCGCGCGCTGCGGCGCCTTGCCCGAGGTCATGAAATTGAGGTTCTGGTTGGCCAGCATGGCCACCTGGCAATCCAGCAAGGCCATGTCGATATGCTGGCCCAGGCCGCTGCGCTCGCGCTCGATGATGGCCGCCAGGATGCCCACGGTGGAGTACATGCCGGTCATCAGGTCGGCCACGGCCACGCCGGCTTTCTGCGGGCCGCCGCCAGGCAGGTCGTCGCGCTCGCCGGTGATGCTCATCAGGCCGCCCATGCCCTGGATCATGAAGTCATAGCCCGGACGGCTGGCGTAGGGGCCGGTCTGGCCAAAGCCGGTGATGGAGCAATAGATGATGCGCGGATTGATGGCCTTCAGGCTCTCGTAGTCCAGCCCGTACTTGCGCAGGCCGCCGACCTTGAAGTTCTCCACCACGATGTCGCACTGCTTGGCCAGTTCGCGCACCAGCTCGGCGCCGCGCGGGCTGGCGATGTCCAGCGCCACCGAGAACTTATTGCGGTTGGCCGACAGGTAATAGGCCGCCTCGCTGGTGTTCTCGCCGGCGGCGTTCTTCAGGTAGGGCGGCCCCCAGGCGCGCGTGTCGTCGCCTGCGCCCGGACGCTCGATCTTGATCACTTCGGCGCCGAGATCGGCCAGGTTCTGGGTGCACCAGGGACCGGCCAGCACGCGGGTGAGATCCAGCACGCGGATGCCGGCCAGGGGAGCGGTACGTTGCGACATGGTTTTGCTTGAAGTAAGACGTCGGGAAGCTGGCATATTAGCCCCAGCCGCCCGGGGTTGTTTTCCGTTTTGTGCACGATCTTGTGCGGCGGGCGCACAAGATCGCCGCCTCAGGCATAGGCCTTGAGGGTCTCGCGCGCGATGACCAGCTGCTGGATCTGGGTCGTGCCCTCGAAGATGCGGAACAGGCGCACGTCGCGATAAAAGCGCTCGACCGCGTACTCGGCCATATAGCCCGCGCCGCCATGGATCTGGACCGCGCGGTCGGCCACCCGGCCGACCATTTCGGTGGAGAACATCTTGGCGCAGGCCGCTTCCATGGTGGTGTTTTCGCCCCGGTCGCGCTTGGCGGCCGCATCCAGCACCATGCAGCGCGCCGCGTACAGCTCGGCCTGGCTGTCGGCCAGCATGGCCTGCACCAGCTGGAACTCGGCGATGGGCTTGCCGAACTGCTGGCGCTCCAGCGCATAGCGGGCGGCGTCGCGCACCAGGCGCTCGGCGATGCCGACGCACAGCGCGGCGATATGCAGGCGGCCCTTGTCCAGCACGCGCATGGCGGTGCGGAAACCCGTGCCCTCCTGCTCGCCCAGCAGGGCGCTGGCCGGCACGCGGCAATTGTCAAAGACCACATCGCAGGTCAGCGCGCCGGCCTGGCCCATTTTCTTGTCGGGCTTGCCCAGCGTCAGGCCGGGCGTGCCGGCCTCGACCAGGAAGCAGGAGATGGAATCGGCGCGGCGCTCGGGCGCGGTGCGCGCCATGACGGAGAACAGCCCGGCGATGGGCGCATTGGTGATGTAGCGCTTGGTGCCGTTCAGGATGTAGTGGTCGCCATCGCGCGTGGCCGTGGTGCGCAGGGCCATGGCGTCGGAGCCCGCGTCGGGCTCGGTCAGGGCGAATGCGCCGATCAGTTCGCCGCTGGCCAGGCGGGGCAGGTAGTTGGCGCGCTGCGCCTCGGAACCCGCCAGCACGATGGATTGCGAGCCAATACCGATATTGGTGCCGGCCAGCGAGCGGAAGGCCGGCGAGGTCTGGCCCAGCTCGAAAACCACCTTGACCTCTTCTTCCATGGTCAGGCCCAGGCCGCCATGGTCGGGCGAGATCGACAGGCCGAACAGACCCAGCTCGCGCATTTCGTTCACGATGTCGTCGGGAATCTGGCCGGTATGCGCCAGCGCTTCTTCGGCCGGCACCAGGCGCTCGGTCACGAAGCGGCGCACGGCGTCCAGCAGCAGGGTCAGGGTTTCTTGGTCCAGTGCCATGGGGTTTACCTCGGTTCGTTCTCGGGGCGGCAAAGGCCGCCGGTAATCAAGTCAAAATAATCTTGCGCGATGACGCGCGCGGTCTGCCCCTGCCCGGGCTTGTACCAGCGCACCATCCAGTTGAGCAGGGACAGCACGGCGCGCCCGGTGGCGGCAACCTCGCGCGCGCGGAACACGCCTTCATCGACGCCTTCGGCCAGGATGGCGCGCAGCACGGCCTCGTAGCGGTCGCGCAGCCGCGCGGCGTCGGCCTGCTCGGGCAGGGCCATGCCCGAATACCCGATCAGCATGGTGACGAACTGCTCGTGGTGCGCCTCGAAGTAATCCGCATGCGCCACCATGAAGGCGCGCAGCCGCGCATAGGCGCCGGTCTCGGCGTCGCAGGCGCGGGTCACCGCGGCCAGCAGGCCGCCGAGCACCTCGAGAATGATGGCGTCGTAGATGTCCTGCTTGGTGGGGTAATAGTGATAGATGGCCGCCTTGGACACGCCGATGGAGGCCGCCAGGTCGGCGATCGAGCTGCCTTCATAGCCGCTGCGCGCAAACAGGGCGGAGGCGGCCTCGAGGATGCGCTCGCGCGGGGCGGCCAGGGTCGGCGGACGGCCGGCGCGGCGGGCCGGCGGAGGAGAAACAGACATGGCGACAGACAGGCGGGGCGTGTTTACTGGAGAACCTGCATTGACAGCGATTTACCGCATGCCGTTAAATGAATTCAATTAATTACCGGACGACCGGTAGGTAATTATAGACACGGCTTTCTCAACGCTCAATATCATCGGAAACCCTTATGAACGCCCGAGACACCGCCGCGCCCCATCCCGTGGTCGCCGATCTGTATGGCCAGATGCATCTGCCCGTCATCTGCTCGCCCATGTTCATCGTGTCCAACCCGGCCCTCGTGCTGGCCCAATGCGCCAGCGGCGTGATGGGCGCGTTTCCGGCGCTCAACGCGCGGCCCCAGAGCCTGCTGGCCGATTGGCTGGCCGAGGTCGAGGCCGGCCTGGCCGCCCACCGCCAGGCCCATCCGCAAGCCCGTGTCGCCCCCTATGCCGTCAACCAGATCATCCATCAGTCCAATGACCGCCTGGAGCAGGACCTGGCCGAGTGCGCCCGCCACCGCGTGCCCTACATCATCACCAGCCTGCGCGCCCCCGGCGACGTGGTGGCCGGCATCCATGCCTGGGGCGGCAAGGTCTTTCATGACGTCACCACGATTCGCCACGCCGAGAAAGCCCTGGAGGCCGGCGTCGACGGCCTCATCCTGGTGGCCGCCGGCGCGGGCGGCCACGCCGGCACGCTCAGCCCCTTCGCCCTGCTGGCCGAGGTAAGGCGTTTCTACGATGGCCCCATCGTGCTGTCCGGGGCCATCGCCAACGGCGCGGGCGTGCTGGCCGCGTTGGCCATGGGCGCGGACTTCGCCTATATGGGCACGCGCTTTATCGCCAGCCGCGAAGCCAATGCCAGCGAAGGCTATAAACAAGCCCTGGTGCAGGCCAGCGCCAATGACATTCTCTATACGCCTTTCTTTACCGGCATCCCGGGCAACTACCTGAAGGCCAGCATCGTCAACGCCGGCCTGGACCCGGCCAATCTGCCCGCGCCGGACGCCTCCAACTTCGGCACCACGCGCGCCAAACCCTGGAAAGACATCTGGGGCGCCGGCCAGGGCGTGGGCAGCATCACCGGCGTGCAGCCGGCCGCCGAGATCGTGGCCCAGCTGCGCGGCGAATTCGACGCCGCGCAGGCGCGCCTGGCCGGCAGGACCTTCGCATGAGCGGCCCGGTGCTGGCCACCCGCCAGGATGGCATCCTCACGCTGACCCTGAACCGGCCCGAGCGCCGCAATGCGCTGGATACGGCCAGCTATCTCGCCCTGGCCCAGGCCCTGCGCGCCGCGCAGGACGATCTCGACGTAGGCGCCGTGGTGCTTGCCGGCGCGGGCGGCCATTTCACGGCCGGCAATGATTTGCGCGATTTCCAGGCCGAGCGGCCGGCGGGCGACAGCCCCGCCCTGCATTTCCTGCGCGCCCTGCTGGATTGCGATGCGCCGGTGCTCGCCGCCGTCGAGGGTCATGCCATCGGCATCGGCGTGACGCTGCTGCAGCACTGCGATTTTGTCTACGCCGGCCAGGACGCCACGCTGCGCATGCCCTTCCTGGCGCTGGGCCTGTGCCCGGAGGGCGGCTCCAGCCAGGCGCTGGCCCGGATCGCCGGCGCGCGCCGCGCCGCCGAGTGGCTGCTGTTGGGCGATGCCTTCGGCGCCGAGGCCGCGCGCCAGGCCGGGCTGGTCAGCGACGTCACGGCCGCCGGCCAGGCCCTGGCCCGCGCCCAGGCCACGGCCGCCCGCCTGGCGGCCCAGCCGCGCCAGGCCCTGCGCGTCTCCAAGGCCCTCATGCGCGGGCCGCAGCGCCCCGCGCTGCACGCCACCCTGGACCGCGAGGCCGAGCAATTCCGCCAGCGGCTGGCCAGCGCCGAGGCACAGGCGGCCTTCGCCCGCTTCTTCGCACCGAAGGCCGGCTGAATCAGAAAGGCGAGCCGGGATTGAAATCCGGCGCGCGGCGTTCGCGCAAAGACTGTATGCCTTCGCGCACGTCCGGCCCGGCAAAGCCCATGAACTCCAGCGCCAGCGAGGTATCGAAACTCGGCCCGGCCTGGCGCAGCCAGTTGTTCAGGGCGTACTTGGTCCAGCGGATGGCTGTCTGCGACCCGCGCGCCAGGCGCCGGGCCACCTCGAAGGCGCGCTCGACCAGCTGCGGCTCGTCCACGCACAGCGACACCAGCCCGATGCGCTCGGCCTCCTCGCCGCTGACGGTCTCGCATAGCAGCAGGTAGTACTTGGCCTTGGCCATGCCGCACAACAGCGGCCAGACGATGGCGGCATGGTCGCCCGCGGCCACGCCCAGGCGGGTATGGCCATCGATGATGCGGGCGTCGCGCGCGGCGATGGAGATGTCGGCCAGCAGCCCCGCCACCAGGCCGGCGCCCACGGCCGCGCCATGCATGGCCGACACCACCGGCTTGTTGCAATTGATGATGTTGTAGACCAGGTCGCGCGCCTCGCGCCAGACCCGCGCGCGGACCTCGAAATCGTCGGCCATCTGTTGCACCAGGTCCAGGTCGCCGCCGCCCGAAAAGCCCTTGCCCTCGCCCCGGATGACCACCACGCGGGTGTCCGGATCGGTATCGATGTCGCGCCAGATATCGGCCAGCTCGCGATGCAGCCGGTGATCGGCGGTCGAGAGCTTGCCGCTGGCATCCTTGGCGCCCATGATCAGCTCCAGCACGCCCTCGGGGTGGCGGCGCAGCTTGAGGGATTGATAGCCTGCGTAGTGGGCGAGCGTTGCGTCGGTGCTCATCATGGTCTCCGGTTGGCGCGGCAATGCGCGCGGTTTTTGGGCACTATAGTGGAAAGCCGTCTTCCAGGAACCGCCATGCCCGCCTCGCCACCCGACCTCATCGACCGCAGCCAGTTTCCCGCCTTGTTCTCGCCGCGGCCGGCCGACAGCCACAAGGGCAGCTTCGGCAGCCTGGGCGTGCTGGGCGGCGGGCCGGGCATGACGGGCGCGGCCCTGCTGGCCGCGCGCGCCGCGCTCAAGCTGGGCGCCGGCAAGGTCCTGGTCGGGCTGGCCCAGCATCCCTGCCCGTTGGCCTGCGATCCACAGCAGCCCGAACTCATGGTGCGCGAAGCGCACGATCTGCTGTCCCTCGGCCCGGCCCTGTCGGCCTGGACGGCCGGCTGCGGCATCGGCGTCTCGGCGCTGGCCGCCAATGCGTTGTCCGAACTCTTCCAGCGGCGCCGCAACGCGCCGCTGGTGCTGGATGCCGATGGACTGAACCTGCTGGCCAGCGGCGGCATCCGGCCCAGCTGGGGGCAGGGCACGGTGGTGCTGACGCCGCACCCGGCCGAGGCCGCCCGCTTGCTGGGCCGCGACACCGCCCAGGTGCAGGACGACCGCCCCGCCGCCGCGCGCGAGCTGGCGCGGCGCTACGGGGCCTGGGTCGTGCTCAAGGGCGCGGGCAGCCTGGTCTGCGCCCCGGATGGCGCCTGCCGGCGCAATCCCACGGGCAACCCCGGCCTGGCCAGCGCCGGCACGGGCGACGTCCTGGCCGGCATGCTGGGCGCGCTGCTGGCCCAGGCGCTGCCGCCCGAGCAGGCCGTCGCCGCCGCCGTCTGGCTGCATGGCGCGGCCGCCGACGCCCTGGTCGCCCAGGGGATCGGCCCCATCGGCCTGACCGCGGGCGAACTGGCTGACGCCGCCCGGGCCATCCGCAACGGGCGGCTTGCAAGCCCCTGATTCGCCGGACATTTCGGTCCGGACAGGTTTGTTTACAACATACCTAGGGTTTCCCCTAGGTTTTTGTTGCATTGCACCTAGGGTTATCCCTATAATGGTTTTCACCTAGTCAAGAAAGACGATTGGAGGACACCATGAGCGACCTGACCCTGAATCAAAACGCCCGCATGACCGATTCGCTGGAGCGTGATCTGCTGCGCGGCGCTATGGAAGAACAATCCACCCCGCACCCCGTTGCCGCCATCAAGCGCGTGGCCGCCGGCATCGGCCGCGGCGTCGCCGGCTTCTTCTCCTTCGTGGACGAAGTCAACGAATCCATGAACCGCGCCCGCGCCCAAAGCGCCAACTACACCGGTTCGCAGTGGTAAGTGCGTGAAGCGGCACGGCGCCCGAATGGGCCGTGCCGTCCCCTGACGGCGCCGGTCTCCCCCCTCCCTCTCCTCCGGCGCCGTCCGCGTCGCGCCCGGCCTGCAAGGCGGGCGCGATGCTTTTCTTCCATCGCCCCCAACGCCCCGCGCGGACGTGGCGCGGCGGCCGCCCCGGCCGGCAATGGCCCCGGCGCTTCCCCCATGCAAATGATTTGCTGCATCGCAGCAAATCGCCTGCCCGGCCCGCGGTCGCGTAGGACCGAACGTTGACAATGCCGGTAGCGACTATCAATAATCGCGGCCTTGTATACCCGGAGTTGTCAACATGAAGTCTCGCCTCCTCGCGACCGCCCTGACGGCGGGCCTGCTGGCCGCCCCTGGCGGCGCCGCACTGGCCCAGACGCTGAAAATCGCCCTGTCGTCGGAGCCGACCTCCGCCGATCCCCACTATCACAAGCAGACGCAGAATGACGCCTTCTCGGCTCATGTCTACGATTCGCTGGTGGGCCGCGATGCCAACATGAAGCTCAAGCCCGCGCTGGCCACGTCCTGGAAGAACCTGGACGACCTGACCTGGGAATTCAAGCTGCGCGACGACGTCAAGTTCTCCAACGGCAAGCCCTTCACCTCCGAGGACGTGCTGTTCACCATCTGCCGTACGCTGAATAACGAGACCAATATCTCGCAGTCGTACATGGACATGACCAAGCGCATCGCCGACGTGCAGACGCCGGATGCGCACACCGTGGTCATCAAGACCGCCGAGCCGCTGCCCCTGCTGCCGGCCGAACTGGCGCGCAGCCTGCCCATCATCTGGAACGGCATCGTCGAGCACGGCAAACTCAGCTTCAACCCCAAGGCGGGCTGCGGCGTGACCGGCAAGTGGCCCACCGTGGCGGATTTCAACAATGGCAAGGACGCCATCGGCACCGGCCCCTATCTGTTGAAGTCCTATGTCAAGGGCACGGGCATCGAGCTGACGCGCAATGACAATTACTGGGGCGAAAAGCCGGCCTGGAAGGAAGTGAAGTTCGTGCCGGTGCCCAATGCCGGCCCGCGCCTGACCGGCCTGCTCTCGGGCGACTTCGATGTCATCGAGAACCCCGCGGCGCGCGACCTGCAGCGCATCAAGAGCAATGCGCAGTACGGCTATGTCGCCACGCCCTCCACGCGACTGATCTTCTTCCAGCCGGACGTGGGCCGCAGCACCAGCCCCTTCGTCAAGGCCGCCGACGGCAAGAACCCGCTGCAGGACCTGCGCGTGCGCCGCGCCATCTCCATGGCCATCGACCGCAAGACCATCGTGGCCCGCATCATGGACGGCCTGGCCACTCCGGCCTACCAATACATGCCCGACGGCATGTTCGGCGGCGTGCCCAATGCTCCCGAGATCAAATACGACCCCGAAGCGGCCAAGAAGCTGCTGGCCGAGGCCGGCTATCCCAACGGCTTCGAGATGACCATCTCGACCACCAACGACCGCTACGTCAATGACGGCCAGATCGCGCAGGCCGTGGCCCAGTATCTGTCGCGCGTGGGCATCAAGGCCAATGTCGACGCCATCACGGCCTCGATCTACTTCCCCAAGCGCGCCAAGCGCGAGTTCAGCTTCTCGATCGGCGGCTGGCCCTCCGAAGTCGGCGAGGCCTCGGGCCTGTTCCAGCTGTGGGTCGCCTCGCTGGACTCGCCCAAGAGCCTGGGCACCAGCAATTACGGCGGCTTCTCCAACGCCGACTTCGACAAGGTCTACCTGCAGGCCATCGTGACGGTCGATCCGGCCAAGCGCGAAAAGCTGCTGCAGCAATCCACGCAGATCGCCCTGGACAACGTGCCGCTCATCCCGCTGCACTTCGAAAGCAGCATCTGGGCCTTCCGCAAGGGCCTGGTCTACGAAGGCCGCCGCGACCAGTACACGCTGGCCATGTCGGTCAAGCCGGCCGACAAGAAGTAGACTGTCATGATCCGGGTACGGTATCCCCGCGAGGGACGCTGACCCACCCGAGGGCGTCGCCGCAGGCGGCGCCCTTATTCCTTTCTGGAAGGACAGATTTGTAACCCCTATACAATCTGCCCCGCGTTCCGGAGTTGCCATGTCCCTGCTTCCTACCCGACCCTTTGATCTCGCCCGACCTGACCTGGACGGCGAGCGCGCCGGCAACACCGGCACGCCAGGCGTCTGGCACTTCGACTCAGGCCAGCCGGGCAGGCGGGTTCTGCTCACCGCCTTGATCCACGGCAATGAGCTGTGCGGCGCCTGGGCCTTGAAGACGCTGCTGGCCAGCGGCCTGGCGCCGCGGCGCGGCAGCCTCACCCTGGCCTTCTGTAATCTGGCGGCCTTCGACCGCTTCGATCCGGCCGACCATGCCCGCTCGCGCTTCGTGGACGAGGACATGAACCGCGTCTGGAGCGCGGACAAGCTGGCCGAGGGGGACAGCCAGGAGCGCCGCCGCGCGCGCGAACTGCTGCCCTGGGTGGAGCGGGCCGACTGGCTGCTGGACTTCCATTCCATGAGCAATGCCGACGAACCGCTGCAACTGAGCGGCCTGGCGCCGCGCAATATCGCGCTGGCCCGCGCGCTGGGCAACCCCGCCTATATCGTGTCCGACGCGGGGCACGCGGCCGGCGTGCGGCTGCGCGACTACGGCCGCTTCGCCCCCGACGGCGATCCGCAGACCCGGTCGCTGCTCATCGAATGCGGTTTCCATGGCGCGACCGCCAGCGCGGCCGTGGCCCTGGACATCATGGCGCGCTTTCTGCTGGCCTCCGAAATCGTGGAGGCGGCGGACGTCCCGGCCAAATGGCTGCGCCCGGCCGCCAGCGCGCCGCAGGCCCTGCGCGTGACCGAGGCGGTCACCGCGCGCAGTAACGACTTCCGTTTCGCCCAGGCCTGGAAAGGCCTGGAGAAACTGCCCCAGGCCGGCACCGTGATCGGCTGGTCCGAGGGCGAGCCGGTGACCACGCCTTATGACAACTGCGTGCTCATCATGCCCTCGCTGGCCAATCTGCGGCCAGGGGTGACTGTTGTGCGGCTGGCCCAGCCCCTGGCCTGAAACCGGGCTTGCGATCGCCCCATCCGGGCGCATCTTTTCATTGAGACCACCAAGGAAATCGAAACGTGGCCTTGTTTATCCTCCGCAGGCTGATCCAGAGCCTGTTTGTCCTGCTGGCGGTATCGCTCGTCGTCTTCCTGGCGGTCTACGCCGTGGGCGACCCGATCGAACTGCTGGTCAGCCCCGAAGCCAGCATGGAAGCGCGCCAGGCGATGATCACGCGCCTGGGCCTGGACCTGCCGGTCTGGCAGCAGTATGCGAACTTCCTGTGGCGCGCCCTGCACGGCGACCTGGGCACCTCCTTCGTGCACGGCATCCCCGCCCTCGAGCTCATCGTGCAGCGCATCCCCGCCACCTTCGAGCTGGTGCTGGTGGCCATCACGCTGACCTGTGTGGTCGGCATCCCGCTGGGCCTGGTCGCGGGCCTGTACCGCGACGAGCCGTTGGGCCGCGGCATCATGGCCACCTCGGTGCTGGGCTTTTCCCTGCCCAACTTCTGGCAGGGCATGATGCTCATCCTGCTGTTCTCGGTCTGGCTGGGCTGGCTGCCGGCCTCCGGACGCGGCCCCACGGTCAATGTGCTGGGCGTGCCCTTTTCCATCTTCACGGCCGAGGGCTGGTCGCATGTGATCATGCCCGCCATCAACCTGGGCCTGGCCAATATCGCGCTGGTGCTGCGCCTGACGGCCAGCGGCGTGGTCGAGGCCCAATCGCAGGAGTATGTGAAGTTCGCGCGGGCCAAGGGCGTCAAGCCCGGCCGCATCGTGCGCCGCCACATCCTGCGCAACATCCTCATCCCCGTGGTGACGGTGATCGGCATGGAGTTCGGCCACCTGATCGCCTACTCCACCATCACCGAGACCGTGTTCGCCTGGCCGGGCATGGGCAAGCTGCTGATCGATAGCGTCTACCACCTGGACCGCCCCGTCGTGGTGGCCTATGTGATGCTGGTCACGCTGATCTTCGTCATCATCAATCTCGTCGTCGACATCCTGTACGCCGCGCTCGATCCGCGCGTGCAGCTGGTCGCTCCCGCTCAATAAGGTCCGCCATGGCAACTTCCTCCAGCAATGGCCGCACGCGCACGGTGGCTCCCCTGGCCGATACCCCGCGCCGCGCCCAGATCCTGAAAAAGCTGCGCAGCCGCCCGACCCTGCGCGGCTCGGCGCTCGCCCTGTTCATCCTCATCGCCTTCGTGCTGCTGGCGCCATTCTTCGCGCCGCAAAACCCCTACGACCTGGCCAGCCTCAACCTGCTGGACGGCCGGCTGCCGCCGCGCTCGCCCATGATGGACGGCGGCTTTTACTGGCTGGGCACCGATGACCAGGGGCGCGACATGCTCAGCGCCATCCTGTACGGCCTGCGCATCAGCCTCTTCGTCGGCCTGACCGCCGTCGTGCTGGCCACGGCCATCGGCAGCCTGGTGGGCCTGGTGGCCGCCTATACCGGCGGCATCATCGACGCCATCCTGATGCGCGTGGTGGACTTCATCCTGGGCTTTCCGACCATTCTGGTGGCCCTGGTGCTGCTGGCCATGATGGGCCGCGGCGTGGACAAGGTGATCCTGGCGCTGGTCATCGTGCAATGGGCGCACTATGCGCGCATCATGCGCGGCCGCGCGCTGCAGGAGCGGCGCAAGGAATACGTGGAGGCGGCCGCCAACCTGGGCTTTCCGGCCTGGCGCATCATGCTGTTCCACCTGCTGCCCAACTGCCTGGGGCCGGTGATGGTGTTCGCCACCATCCAGATCGCCAACGCCATCGTGCTGGAAGCCACGCTGTCCTTCCTGGGCGTGGGCGTGCCGGTGACCGAGCCTTCGCTGGGTCTGCTGATCGCCAACGGTTTCCAGTACCTGCTCTCGGGCGATTACTGGATCAGCCTCTTCCCGGGCCTGGCCCTGCTGATCCTCATCCTGACCATCAATATCGTGGGCGACCGCCTGCGCGAAAGCCTGGACCCGCGACGAGCATGAACGACACGCTTCTCGAAGTGCGCGGACTGCGCACCGCTTTTCATACCGAGGCCGGCGCCTGGCCGGCCGTCGACGGCGTGGACCTCACCGTCAAGCGCGGCGAGATCGTCGGCCTGGTGGGCGAATCCGGCTCGGGCAAATCGGTCACCGGCTTCTCCCTGCTGGGACTGATCGATCCGCCCGGCGAAGTCGTCGAAGGCGAGATCCGCTTCAAGGGCAAGGATCTGCGCAAACTGAACGAAGAACAGATGCGCCAGCTGCGCGGCAACCGCATCGCCATGATCTTCCAGGATCCGCTGATGACGCTGAATCCGGTGCTCAAGGTCGGCGAGCAGATGCTGGAGGCCATCCTCACGCATGAAAACATGCCCCGACAGCAGGCGCTGGAGCGTTGCCGCGAAGCGCTCGCCATGGTGGGCATCCCATCGCCCGAAAAACGCCTGAACGCCTATCCGCACGAGTTCTCCGGCGGCATGCGCCAGCGCGTGGCCATCGCCATCGCCATGCTCAACCGGCCCGACCTCATCATCTGCGACGAACCGACCACGGCGCTGGATGTGACCATCCAGGGCCAGATCCTCTACCGCATGCAGGAGATCTGCCGCGAACATCAGACCGCGCTGATCTGGATCACGCACGACCTGGGCGTGGTGGCCGAACTGGCCGACAAGGTGGCCGTCATGTATGCCGGCCGCATCGTCGAGTCCGGCCCGGTCAATGAAGTGCTGGACGCGCCGCGCCACCCTTACACGCGCGGCCTCCTGGACTCCATGCCGGCGCGGACCCAGCCAGGCAGCCGTTTGCACCAAATCAATGGCATGGCGCCCAGCCTGTCGGCGCGCCCCTCGGGCTGCGCCTTCCGCCCCCGCTGCCCGAATGTGATCCCCCGCTGCACCGAGCAGCCTCCCGCCGCCACCCATGAAGGGCCGCGCAGCTTCCGCTGCTATGTGCCGATTGCCCGCGAGGCCGCATGACCCAAGCCGACACCCCCGTTATCGAACTGCGCGACGTCCACAAGCGCTTTGAAAGCCACCCCGACCTCGCGCAACGCATCCTTTCCCTGGCTGGCCGGCCCATGGACCGGCGCACCGTGCACGCCGTCAATGGCGTGTCGCTGTCCGTGGCGCGCGGCGAAGTCGTGGGCCTGGTGGGCGAATCCGGCTGCGGCAAGTCCACGCTGGGCCGCGTGGTGGCCGGCCTGCACCGCCAGAGCTCGGGCGAACTCTATTACCAGGGCCGCGAGGTCGGCGGCCTGCAGGGCGCCGACAAGCTGGCCTATACGCTGGGCGTGCAGATGATCTTCCAGGATCCGCAGGCTTCGCTCAATCCGCGCCAGCGCCTGCGCCAGATCCTGGGCGAAGCGCTGAAGGTGCACAAGCTCGCGCCCGCCGCGGAAATCCCCGCGCGCGTGGACCGCGCCCTGGCCGAAGTGGGCCTGGACCGCGAGTACCGCGACCGCTTCCCGCATCAGATTTCCGGCGGCCAGCGCCAGCGCATCGGCATCGCGCGCGCCCTGCTGGTCGCGCCCAAATTCCTGGTCTGCGACGAGCCCGTGGCCGCGCTGGACGTCTCCATCCAGGCGCAGGTCATCAACCTCTTCATGGACCTGCGCGAACAGCACGGCTTCACCTATCTGTTCATCAGCCATGACCTGGGCGTGGTGCGGCACATCTCCGACCGCGTGGCCATCATGTACCTGGGCAAGATCGTCGAGCAGGCCAAGGCCTCGGAGATCTTCGCCCATCCCAACCATCCCTATACCCAGGCCCTCATGGCCGAGGTTCCCGATGTGGAGCGGCGCGGCCGCAAATTCACGCCCATCCGCGGCGAGATCCCCTCGCCGCTGAACCCGCCCTCCGGCTGTACCTTCCACCCGCGCTGCCCGCATGCCATGCCGCGCTGCAAGGAAGAGGCCCCCGAGCTCAAGACCATCGCGCCGGGCCATATCTCGGCCTGCCATCTCAACGACAACGCCGCCTGACCATGAAACCCTCCGAACTGAGCAACGCCGAACGCATGGCCGTCGAACTGGGCCATGCCGGGCGCAACAGCTTTCCCTATGTCGACGATGACCGCAACGCCGACCGCCCCTTCACGCTGAACACCTACCGGCCCTACGGCTACACGCCGCAAGACCCGGTGGTCATCGTCCAGCATGGCGTGCTGCGCAACGGCGACGACTATCGCGACTTCTGGATCCCCGCGGCCGACAAGCATCGCCTGCTCATCATCGCGCCGACCTTCTCCAATGACATCTGGCCCGGCGTCGAGAGCTATAACAACGGCCGCGTCTTCACCGCCTCGGGCAATCCGCGCCACATCGACGGCTGGACCTATGCCCTGGTGGGCCGCGTGCTCAAGGACCTGGCCGCCTCCGAGATCTCGGCCTGCAAACCGGTCTACCTGTTCGGCCATTCGGCCGGCGGCCAGTTCGTGCATCGCCTGATGAGCAGCCAGCCCTCCGACGCCTATGCGGGCGTCATCGCCGGCAATCCCGGCTGGTACACCCTGCCCACGCTGGACCTGCCCTACCCCGAAGGGATGGGCGGCGTCGGCCTGACCGAACAGCACCTGGCTCGGCTCTTGGCCTATCCCATAATCATCCTGGCCGGCGACCAGGACACCGCCACCGACGACCCCAACCTGCCCAGCCAGCCCGAAGCCTTGCGCCAGGGGCCGCACCGCTACGCGCGCGCCCGGCATTACTTCGAGGCGGGCCAAAAGGAAGCCGAACGCCGCGGCCTGCCCTTCGGCTGGCGCTTGCAGACCGTGCCCGGAATCGGCCATGATGGACGCGCCATGTCCGCCGTGGCCGCGCATCTGTGGTTCGACGGCAGCATGCCCGACGCCGCCACGCTGGCCGCCCTGGCCGGCAACCACACCGCCTGACCGACACCATGACCACGCTCCCCGATACCCAAGCACTCGTCGCCGAAATCCAGACCTGGGTGCAGTGCGAATCGCCTTCCCACTATGCCGAAGGCATCACCGCCATGGCCCAGCTGGCCGCCGAACGCGCCCGCGCCCTCGGCATGCGCGTCGAACTCACGCCGCTGGGCGCCGACATCGGCCCCATGGTCTATGCCACCACGCGCGCGCCGGGCGACACCCGCCCCGGCATCCTCATCATCGGCCACATCGACACCGTGCACCCCGTGGGCACGCTGGGCGAAAACCCCTGCCGCATCGAAGGCGACCGCCTCTACGGACCGGGCAGCTACGACATGAAGGCCGGCATCGTGCTGGCGCTGGCGGGCCTGACCGGCCTGGCCGCGCCCGGCGCCACCCGCCTGCCCATCGACTTCCTGATGGTGCCCGACGAAGAAACCGGCAGCCACGCCTCGCGCGAACACATCGAACACCTGGCCAAGCAGGCCAAGTACGGCCTGGTCTGTGAACCGGCGCGCCCCAATGGCGGCAAATGCGTGACGGCCCGCAAGGGCACCGGCATGCTGCGCCTGGGCGTCAAGGGCCGCCCGGCCCATGCCGGCATGGCGCACGAAAAAGGCCGCAGCGCCATCCGCGAAATGGCGCACCAGGTCCTCGCGCTCGAAAACATGACCGATTACGCGCGCGGCGTGACCGTCAGCGTCGGCACCATCGCCGGCGGCACCGTCACCAACACGGTGCCGGCGCAATGCCGCTGCGTGGTGGACTTCCGCGTGCCCGACATGGGCGCGGCCGAGGACGTGCTGCGCCGCATGCGCCAGCTGTGCGCCGTCGGCCCGGATGTCGAACTGGACATCGACGTCGAATTGAACCGCCCGCCCATGGTCAAGACGGCCGAATCGGCCGCGCTGCTCGAACTGGCCCAGGGCTATGCCAGCCAGGCCGGCTTCCCGCTCGAAGACGCCCCCATGACCGGAGGCGGCAGCGACGCCAACTTCACTTCCGCGCTGGGCGTGCCCACCCTCGACGGCCTGGGCGCCGACGGCGACGGCGCCCACACCCTGCACGAATACATCCAGATCTCGACGCTGGATATGCGCGCCAAGTTCTGGCATTTGTTGCTGCGGGATTTGGTGTAGTTCGGCCGGTGTCAGACGCCAGGCGGCAAAGTGGATTCAGCGGGTGTCTGACACCAGAAGGGTTATTTGTTCAACAACGCCTTCAACATCCCCAGCCGCTCTTTGGGGCTCATGGCGGCGGTGGCGGGGTCTTCGGTGATGCCGGGTTGGGCCAGGCCCATTTCTTCGATGAAGCGCGAGGGTTCGCAGACGCGGTCCTCGCGCGCGCGGCGGCGTTTGCGGCACCAGCTTAGGTGCAGGCTGCGCTGGGCTCGGGTGATCCCCACGTACATCAGGCGGCGCTCTTCCTGGATGCGGGTGGCAAGATTGTTGGCCGCATTGTCGGGATCGGTGTCTTCTTCGTCCCGGCCAACGTGCGGCAGCAGGCCCTCCTCGACTCCGACCAGGTAGACATGGGGATATTCCAGCCCCTTGGACGCATGCAGGGTGGAGAGCTTGACCGCATCGGGCTCCTCGTCCTCGCCGCGCTCCAGCATGGTGACCAGCGCCACATGCTGCACCAGTTCGAACAAGGTCATGCCGTCTTCGTCGGCCTTGCGCTTGAGCCAGGAAACCAGCTCCATCACGTTCTGCCAGCGCGTCTGAGCCGGGCGCTCTTCCAATGTGTCGAAGAGATGGCGCTCATACTGGATGGCCGAGAGCAGGTCGTCCAGCAGGGGGCCGGCCGGTTCGGCCGCGCGCGTGGTCGCGCCGTCGGCGCCGCGCCCGGCGCGCCACTGGATACGGCGGATGAACTCGCCGAAGGTGCGCAGCGGCTCAAGCTGGCGCGGCTGCAGCAAAGCCTCCAGCCCTTCTTCGGCCGAGGCTTCCAGCAGCGAAATGGCGCGCTGGGCGGCATATTGGCCCAAGGTCTGCAAGGTGGCCTGGCCGATGCCGCGCTTGGGCGTGGTGGCCGCGCGGATAAAGGCCGGATCGTCTTCGTCGTTGGCGATCAGGCGCAGATAGGCCAGGATGTCGCGCACCTCGGCCTTGTCGAAAAAGCTCTGCCCGCCCGAGATGGTGTACGGGATCTTGAGATTGCGCAGCGCCTGCTCCAGCACGCGCGACTGATGGTTGCTGCGATACAGGACGGCGAAGTCCTTCCATTGCGCCTGGCGCTCAAAGCGCGAGGCCGACAGCTTCATGGCCACCGATTCGGCCTCATGCTCGTCGCCGTCCATGGGGCTGACCGTGATGGGCTCGCCCGCGCCGAGATCCGACCAGAGCTTTTTCTCGAACAGCTTGGGATTGCGCGCGATCACATTGTTGGCCGCGGCCAGGATGCGCTGCACCGATCGGTAGTTCTGCTCCAGCTTGATGAGCTTGAGATTGGGATAGTCGGTGGTGAGCTTGGCCAGGTTCTCGATGGTCGCGCCGCGCCAGGCATAAATGGCCTGGTCATCGTCGCCCACGGCGGTAAACAGCGAACGCATGCCGGTCAGCAGCTGCACCAGGCGGTACTGGCACACATTGGTGTCCTGGTACTCATCGACCAGCAGGTAGCGCACGCGGTTCTGCCAGCGGGTGCGCACCTCCTCGTTGTTTGCCAGCAGCTGGGCCGGGATGCGGATCAGATCGTCGAAATCGACCGCCTGGTAGGCGGCCAGCGTCGCCGCATAGCTGCGGTACACGGCCACGGCCTCCACCTCGCCCGGCGTGACCGCCACCTTGGCCGCATCGTCCGGCTCCAGCAGGCCGTTCTTCCAGAGCGAAATAATGGACTGCACTTCACGCAGCCGCCCCCGGTCGGTGGTCGCCAGCAGATCCTGGATGATGGCCATCGCGTCATCGGCGTCCAGGATGGAGAACTGCGGCTTCAGGCCGGCGTGGGCGGCTTCCTCGCGCAAGAGGCGCACGCCCAGGGCATGGAAGGTGCTGATGGTCAGCCCCTTGGCCAGCTGCCGGTCGACCAGGGTCTTGACCCGCTCGGCCATCTCGCGCGCGGCCTTGTTGGTGAAGGTCAGCGCCACGATATTGCGGCCCATATAACCGCACTCGCGCAGCAGATAGGCGATCTTCTGCGTGATGACGCGCGTCTTGCCGCTGCCGGCGCCGGCCAGCACCAGGCAAGGGCCGTCCAGGTAAAGCACCGCCTCTTTCTGCGAGGGGTTCAGGCCGTGGCCTATGGGAGTGTCTGTGGACATGGGTCTAAACGTGAGGGTCGGGGCGGGCGGGCAAGGCGTCAGATCTCCAGCGGATCGACCTCCAGCTGCCAGCGCACCCTGGCCTGGGCGGCCAGGGGCGCGATCGCGTCCATCCAATGCGGCAGGAAAGCCTGCAGCGCCGGCCGGCTGGCGCTCTCGACCAGCAGTTGGGCGCGCTCCACATTGGCAACGCGCACGATGCGCAGCGGCACGGGATCGTAGAGTGTAATCGCCTCGCTCAGGGCCGCGCCGGCCTGCCTGGCGGCTTGCAGAAAATCCAGCGCCTGGGCGACTTCGCGCGCCTCGGAGGTCAGCAGGGCCTGGTAGGCAAAGGGCGGCAGACCCGTCACTTCGCGTTCTTCGAGCGAATGGCGCGCAAAACCGGCGTAGTCGTGGCGGACCAGCGCCTGGTAGACCGGCTGCTCCGGATAGCCTGTCTGGATCAGCACCTCGCCGCCGCCCACATGGCGGCCGGCGCGGCCGGCCACCTGCATCAGCTGGGCGAACAGACGCTCCGGCGCCCGGAAATCCTGGGCGAACAGCATGGCGTCCGCGTTGAGCACGCCCACCAGTCCAAGCCGCGAAAAATCATGGCCCTTGGCCACCATCTGCGTGCCCACCAGGATATCGACCTCGCCCGCGTGGACGGCGGCGAACAGGGCTTGCGCGCTGCCCTTGCGGCGCGTGCTGTCGGCATCGATGCGGGCAATGCGCGCCTGGGGAAACATCTCGGCCAGATGCTCTTCGATGCGCTGGGTGCCGCGACCCATGGGCTGCAAATCCTGGTCGCCGCAATCCGGACAGGCGCGCGGCACCGGCCCCTGGTAGCCGCAATGATGGCAATGCAGGCGATAGCCGCCCGACGCGCCCGCGCGATGCAGCACCGTAAACGCCGAGCAGCGCGGGCAATGGGTCACCCAACCGCAGGAGGCGCAATGCAGCACCGGCGCATAGCCGCGCCGGTTCAGGAAGACCAGGGCCTGCTCGCCGCGCCCCAGGCGCTCGGTGATGGCGTCTATCAACTGGGGCGACAACCCATGCTTGAGCGGCAGCCGCCGCGTGTCCACCAGGCGCATGCGCGGCAGCTCGGCCGCCCGCGCGCGATTGGCCAGCGCCAGGCGCAGGTAGTGGCCCCGCTGGGCGTGGTGCCAGCTCTCCAGCGACGGCGTGGCCGAACCCAGCACCACCGGAATCCCGCGCTCATGGCCGCGCCATACCGCCAGATCGCGGGCCGAGTAGCGCAGGCCTTCCTGTTGCTTATAGGAGGCGTCATGCTCTTCATCGACCACGATGAGGCCGAGATCGGGCATGGGCGCGAAGATGGCCATGCGCGTGCCCAGCAGCATCCGCGCCTGGCCGCGCTGCACCCGGGCCCAGGCCTGCAGGCGCTCGCCATCGGACAGGCCGCTGTGCAGCACGGCCACGCCGTCCTGCCCGACCAGGTGCTCCAGCCGCGCGCGCAGCGCGGCCTCCAGCTGCGGCGTCAGATTGATTTCGGGCACCAGCAGCAACACCTGCCGCCCGGCCGCCAGGGCGGCTTGCGCGGCATGCAGATATACCTCGGTCTTGCCGCTGCCGGTCACGCCATGCAGCAGGACGGTCTTGAAGCCCGAAATGCCGGCGATCGCCGCCACGGCGGCCGCTTGCTCTTCATTGAGGGCGGGCGCGGTATCGGGCGAGACCGGAGCCGGCGCGGCGTGGCGCGGCTTGCGCGCGTCCAGGCGCGCCACCGGCCCGGCGCCCGAGCGCTTGCCCTGGTAGGCGCTGGGCTTGCGCAGCGGCGGCGGCAACACGGGCAGCATCACCTCGCCCAGCGGCCGCTGGTAGTAATCGGCGGCAAATTGCGCCAGACGCATCCAATCTTCGGGGAAAGGCGGCAGATCTTCCAGCAACTGCTCGACATCCCGCACCTGGGCAGGGTCCACGGCCGGCTCGGCCGGCAGCGCCAGCACCACGCCCACCAGCTTGCGCCTGCCAAACGGCACGATCACCCGGCTGCCGGGCACCACGGCCGAAGCGGCCATGCCGGGCGGCAGCCGATAGTCGAAAGGCCCATGCAGGGGCACGTCCAGCGCCACCCGGACCCACACGGCGGCCGGCTCAAGCATGGCCGTCCGGGGCAACTTCCGGCGCTGCGCGGGCGCCCGCGGGCGCGGCATGGCAGGGTGTCAAACGTTGTTCCAACTTAAAGTGGTTTCTGGAAGATG
Source organism: Bordetella pseudohinzii (assembly GCF_000657795.2). Taxonomy (GTDB): domain Bacteria; phylum Pseudomonadota; class Gammaproteobacteria; order Burkholderiales; family Burkholderiaceae_B; genus Bordetella; species Bordetella pseudohinzii. The sequence goes on along the minus strand of NZ_JHEP02000003.1, from coordinate 332,897 downwards.
ATGCTAAAGGCAATACATGCCGAGAAGATTGCGCAGAAAATCCGCAGCCTGTGGATAACTTTGGGGAAAAAGGCCTGGCAATCTTGCCATGCCGTCCTGCCACACGTCCGGCATACTTGGCAAGCCGTCCTAGAACAATAAAATTATTATTTAAATTCATGGACTTATTTGAATTTTACACTGCCGTGACGAGAAATTCGGGGTTTTCCCCAGCGCTGTCATTGCTGTGCACAACTCAAGCCGGAGGCAGGCCGAATACGCCGTTTCCGACGCTAGCGGCCACTCACTTTGCATGCAAGGCGCGGCTGTATTGATGCACTTCGTCGACCAATTCGCCGACGGCTTCGGGCGGCGTGAACTGCGAAATCCCATGGCCCAGATTGAACACATGTCCGCCCTGGCCGACCGGGCCAAAACTGTCCAGCGTGCGCCGCGCCTCGGCGCGGATGGCCTCGGCCGAGCCGAACAACGTCATGGGGTCCAGATTGCCCTGCAAGGCCACCCGGTCGCCCACGCGCGCGCGCGCCTGGCCCAGGTTGACCGTCCAGTCCAGGCCCACGGCATCGCAGCCGCTGGCCGCGATATCCTCCAGCCACATGCCGCCGCCCTTGGTGAACGCGATCACCGGCACCCGGCGCCCTTCGCGCTCGCGCTGCAGGCCGGCGATGACCTTGCGCGTGTAGGCCAATGAAAACGCCTGGTAGAGGCCATCGGCCAGCACCCCGCCCCAGCTGTCGAAGATCATCACGGCCTGCGCGCCCGCATCGATCTGGGCATTGAGATAGCGCAGGGTGGCCTCGGCGTTGACCTCCAGGATGCGGTGCAGCAGATCTGGACGCGAATACATCAGGGTCTTGATCTGGCGGTAATCATCGCTGCCCTTGCCCTCGACCATATAACAGGCGATGGTCCAGGGGCTGCCGGCAAAGCCGATCAAGGGCACGCGGCCATCGAGCTCGCGCCGGATACTGCTCACGGCGTCGAACACATAGCGCAGCCGCTCCATGTCGGGCACCGCCAGGCGGGCGACATCGGCCTCGTCGCGGACGGGCCGGGCAAAACGCGGGCCTTCTCCGATGGCAAAGTCCAGCCCCAGGCCCATGGCGTCAGGGACCGTCAGGATGTCCGAAAACAGGATGGCCGCGTCCAGCGGATAACGCTCCAGCGGCTGCAGCGTCACCTCGGTGGCGTAATCGGTGTTCTGGGCCAGGCCCATGAAAGAACCGGCCCGGGCGCGCGTGTCGCGGTATTCGGGCAGATAGCGTCCCGCCTGGCGCATCAGCCAGATCGGCGTATAGGGCACAGGCTCGCGCAGCAGCGCGCGCAGGAACACATCGTTCTTCAGGGCAAGGGACACGGCTTTCCTCGGATGATGGGCAGCCTATGATTCTACCGCCCCCCCGGCGCCGGCGCCTTGCCCTGGCGCCGGCCGTCAAGGGTCAAGACCCGGCATCTGACGGGCTGGCCAGCGGGATGCCGTCCGGCCGATGCCAAGGGACGCATTCCCGGGAGCTGAAAATCGGGCATGCGTGCCGGCCAGGATGCCGGCGGCTGGATAGAGTGGCTTCGTGTATCAGCTGGGAGACACGATGATTACCCGCCGTTGCCTTCTGAAACGGTCCGGCCGGGTGCTGGCGCTGGCGGCCTTTCCGTCGCTAGCGCTGCCGCGCGCCGGGACACAAGCCTGGGAGTTTCTCAAGGAGGGCGACGTGATCAGCGTCATCGCGCCATCCTCTCCGATCGACAATCCGCAAGAACGCTACGCGAAAATCCGGGCCTATTTCGCACGCACGCCTTTCAAGGTCCACATCCCCGATGACTTGATCGAGCCCACCGTGCCGCTCGACGAGGCCAACACCATCGCCAAGCGCGCAAGCTTTGTCCACGAGGCCTTCGCGTCGGACGCCAAGGCCATCTGGGCAATCGGCGGCGGCGGTTGGGGAGCCAGCATGCTGCGCGCCCTGATGCGCTACCCCAGGCCGCATAAGGTCAAGCCCATACTCGGCTATTCCGATGTGACAGCCTTGCATCTGTATGCCAATGCCTATCTGGGCATTCCGTCCATCCATTCGGTGGTGCTCGGGATAAACGGGGATATTTCGCCAGGCTGGAACCACAATGGCATTGATACCGCGCTGGCCTTGCTCAGTGGCGCCACGCCTGTCGTGCGCTACCGGTTTCGGCCGCTGAACGCGACGGCGCGCCACAAGACGGCGGCAAGCGCCCGGATCGTGGGCGGCAACTCGCTGCTGGTCTCCGCGCTCAATGGCGCGCCTGGCCTGACCTTGGATTCGCGCAATGCCTTTGTCTTCCTGGAGTCGGTCGCCGATGATCCCGGCCGCTTTTCCCGAAAGCTCATGGGCTTGACCTATTCAGCCCTGATCCGCGACTGCGCAGGGGTGATTTTTGGCGACGTCATCGCCCAGGGCGGCAAGGAGAATCCGCCTGCCATCCAGGAGCAGTTCGACGATATCGTCCAGCGTTTCGCCGACCAGTTCGCCGCGGACAAGATCGTGCTCAAGGCGGACAATCTGTTCGGCCACGGGCCCGTCAACCTGCCCCTGCCGCTGAACACGGCAGCGAGTTTCCATCGGGACGGCCCTATCGTGACAGGCAGCATTTGGGCCAACCGGCAGGCATAGCGCGGCGCTCGGATTCCGTCCAAATCAACGGGATCGAGCATGCCAGGGATGGGTTCATCCAGTGCCCCGCTCTGAGTGGCGACGGCGTGGCAGGCACGGCGCCTCGAACCGGGCCCGGATGAACCACATCAGCACTAGGCCATGCGCGGCCGCTGCTCCCGGGCTTGCTCGCGATAGGGGGCCGCCTGGATACGATGTTTGCGCATCAGGGCCCAGAAGGCGCGGCGGTGCTTGGCTGCCGCCCGGGCCGCCTGGGTGACATTGCCCTCATGGCGCGCCAGGCTGCAATGCAGATACGTGCGCTCGAAATGCCCGACGACCCGGGCCTTGGCCGCGCCAAAAGGCGTGTCCAGCAGCGCGGCATCCACCATGCCGGCGGGATCGGCCGGCTCTTGGAGGGTGGCGGCGTCCGCGTAGCGGCCCCGGCGCACATCGTAGACCCAGGCCTCTTCAGGCTCCAGCGCGGGAGGCTGGGCGCGCGCCCGCCTGCGCGCGGCCAGGGCGATGCGCAGCCGCAGCTCGTCCGCCGAATCCGGCCGCAGAAAATCATCCAGCCCCAGCGGCAGCAGATCGCGCAGGGCGACGGCGCCGACATCGCGGGCCAGGGCCAGCACGGGCGTGTGCAACTGCTGCCGGGCGCCGGCCAGGGCGGTCCTCACCCAGGACAGGGTGGCGGATTCCACGGGGAGCAGGCAGGCATCGAAGCGGCGCAGCGCCAGGCATGAGGACGCCAGCCATGACGGATCGCCGGCCGGCTCCTGGGGATACAGCCGCGGATGGCCGTTGCGCAGGCTCTGCCGCTCCATGCCGCGCATCCAGTCATGCAGCCATGTGCCATGCCCAGGCGCCAATACCAGGGCGCAATCGTAGGTTTCGCGCATTGCAACTCCTCTCTTGTACGGGGAGGAAAAAGGCTACGCGACTTGGCCCGCACCGGAACAGACGCGAACCCCGCATTGCGGCAACTGCGCGCGACAAGATCGAAGCACCCGCCAAAAAAAAAGCGGCCCGAAGGCCGCTGTTTTCCGCAGTCCGCGCAGCGCTCAGTGCGAATTGCGGCCTTGACGCAGGCGGCGGGCCGCGGCGGCCTGGGCCGCCAGCATGGCCAGCTCGGCCTCGACCACGGCGATATCCTCGCGGTCCTTGGCGTTGCGCAGGGCCTCTTCGGCCTTTTCGCGCGCGGCCAGGGCACGGGCCTCGTCCAGGTCGGCGGCACGGATGGCCGTATCGGCCAGCACGGTCACGCTGCCGGGCTGCACTTCCAGAATGCCCCCGGCGACGAAGATGTTTTCCTCGCCTTCGTCGGCACGGACGATCTTGACCGTCCCGGGGCGGATGCGCGAAATGAGCGGGGTGTGGCCGGGCAGAATGCCCAGCTCACCCGACTCGCCAGGCAGGACCACGAACTTCGCCTCGCCGGTGAAGATCGATTCCTCTGCGCTGACCACATCAACATGCAGGGTTGCCATAATGGATCCTTATTGCAGTTTCTTGGCCTTCTCGAAGGCTTCGTCAATCGTGCCGACCATGTAGAAGGCCTGCTCGGGCAGCGCATCGCACTCGCCGTCGACGATCATCTTGAAGCCACGGATGGTTTCGGCCAGCGGCACGTACTTGCCCGGCGAACCCGTGAACACTTCGGCCACGTGGAAAGGCTGCGACAGGAAGCGCTGGATCTTACGCGCGCGGGCCACGGCCTGCTTGTCTTCCGGCGACAGTTCGTCCATGCCCAGAATCGCGATGATGTCGCGCAGTTCCTTGTAGCGCTGCAGGGTCTGCTGCACGCCACGGGCCACCTGGTAGTGCTCTTCGCCGACGATTTGCGGGTCGAGCTGGCGGCTGGAGGAATCCAGCGGATCCACGGCCGGGTAGATACCCAGGGCGGCGATGTCACGCGACAGCACCACGGTCGAGTCCAAGTGCTGGAAGGTCGTGGCGGGCGACGGGTCGGTCAAGTCATCGGCAGGCACGTACACGGCCTGGATGGAGGTGATCGAGCCGGTCTTGGTCGAGGTGATGCGCTCTTGCAGAACGCCCATTTCTTCGGCCAGCGTGGGCTGGTAGCCCACCGCCGACGGCATACGGCCCAGCAGGGCGGACACTTCGGTGCCGGCCAGGGTGTAGCGGTAGATGTTGTCCACGAAGAACAGAATGTCGCGGCCTTCGTCGCGGAACTTCTCGGCCATGGTCAGGCCGGTCAGCGCCACGCGCAGACGGTTGCCCGGGGGTTCGTTCATCTGACCGAACACCATGGCGACCTTGTCCAGAACGTTCGACTCTTCCATTTCGTGGTAGAAGTCGTTGCCTTCGCGGGTACGCTCGCCCACGCCGGCAAACACCGACAAGCCGCTGTGCTGCTTGGCGATGTTGTTGATCAGTTCCATCATGTTGACGGTCTTGCCCACGCCGGCGCCGCCGAACAGGCCGACCTTGCCGCCCTTGGCGAACGGGCACACCAGGTCAATCACCTTGATGCCGGTTTCGAGCAGCTCAACCGAGGGCGACAGTTCGTCGAACTTCGGGGCGTGCTGGTGGATGGCGCGCTTTTCGTCGGCCTGGATGGGGCCGGCTTCGTCGATGGGACGGCCCAGCACGTCCATGATGCGGCCCAGGGTGCCGTGACCCACCGGCACCGAGATCGGGGCGCCGGTGCGGTTGACGGACATGCCACGGCGCAGGCCGTCGCTGGAGCCCAGGGCGATCGTGCGGACCACGCCGTCGCCGAGCTGTTGTTGCACTTCGAAGGTCAGGCCCTTCTCGGCGAACGAGGAACCCTCGTCGGCCAGGGTGAGCGCTTCGTAGATCTTGGGCATTTCGTCGCGGGGGAACTGAATGTCCACCACGGCACCGATGCACTGAACGATGGTTCCGTTGCTCATGTCGATTCCTTGATATTTTGACGGGATACTGCCCGGCTTACACCGCGGCAGCGCCCCCTACGATTTCCGAAATTTCCTTGGTGATCGCCGCTTGGCGGGTCTTGTTGTAGACCAGCTGCAGTTCACCGATGACCTTCTTCGCGTTGTCCGACGCCGCCTTCATGGCGACCATACGAGCGGACTGTTCCGAGGCCATATTCTCGGCCACGGCCTGATACAGAAGGCCTTCGACGTAGCGTTGCAGCAAATCGTCGATCACGCTCTTGGCGTCCGGTTCGTAGATATAGTCCCAGCTGTAGTCAGATTTGATCTCAGCCGCGCCTTCCAGGTGCTCCACGCCCGACTGGAAAGGATCGTCCAAACCAGAGGCCAAGGGCAAGAGGCGCAAGAACACCGGCTCCTGCTTCATCGTGTTGACGAAGCGGGTGGTCGCCACGTAGAGCGCATCGATGCGGCCTTCGAGGTAGTCATCCAGCTGCACCTTGATGGCACCCAGCAGGCGGTCCAGGTCGGGCTTGTCGCCCAACTGGGTTTCCTGGGACACCAGCTTGGCGCCGATACGGGTCAGCAGGCTCAGGCCCTTGTTCCCGAAAGCAGTCGACTGCACCTTGATGTTCTGCGCTTCGAAGTCCTTCAGGCGCGACAGAGCAAGACGGCTGATATTGGTGTTCAGGCCACCGCACAAACCCTTGTCCGTGGTGACCAGCACCACGCCCACCGCCTTGATCTCGCGTTCCTGGAGATAGGGGTGGTTGTACTCGGGGTTGGCCTGCATCAGATGCGCGGCGATCTCGCGCACCTTGTTGGCATACGGACGGCCCGCGCGCATCCGATCCTGCGCCTTGCGCATCTTGGATGCGGCGACCATTTCCATCGCCTTGGTGATCTTGCGCGTGTTCTGCACGCTCTTGATCTTGGTTCGGATTTCCTTGATTCCGGGCATTGCGCTTTCCTGTTGAGACGGCTGGCGGGTCCGGCCCCTGGCCTCGCCCGCCCTACCGTAGGATGGGCGTCAACCCATCACTACGCCAGAACTTGCCTTAAAAAGCACCGTGCTTCTTGAAATCCTGGAGCGTCGAGGCCAATTCGGCTTCGTCGTCCTTGGACAGTTCCTTGGTGTCCTCGATGCGCTGGATCAGGGCGGCATGCTTGGCCTTGAGGTGGTCCTTGAAGGACTTCTCGAAGGACAGCACCTGGGCCACATCCACGTCATCCAGGTAACCGTTGTTCACGGTGTACAGCGACACGGCCAGTTCCCACACTTGCAGCGGCTGGTATTGCGGCTGCTTGAGCAGTTCGACCACGCGCTTGCCGCGCTCGAGCTGGCGACGGGTCGCGTCGTCCAGGTCGGAGGCGAACTGCGCGAAGGCGGCCAGTTCACGGTACTGCGCCAGGTCGGTACGGATACCGCCCGACAGCTTCTTGATGACCTTGGTCTGGGCAGCGCCACCCACGCGCGACACCGAGATACCGGCGTTGATGGCGGGACGGACACCGGCGTTGAACAGGTCGGTTTCCAGGAAGATCTGGCCGTCGGTGATCGAGATCACGTTGGTCGGAACGAAGGCGGAAACGTCGCCGGCCTGGGTTTCGATGATCGGCAGCGCGGTCAGCGAGCCGGTCTTGCCCTTGACGGCGCCGTTGGTGAACTTCTCGACGTACTCTTCGTTGACGCGAGCGGCGCGCTCCAGCAGACGCGAGTGCAGGTAGAACACGTCGCCCGGGTAGGCTTCGCGGCCCGGCGGACGGCGCAGCAGCAGCGAGACCTGGCGGTAGGCCCAGGCTTGCTTGGTCAGATCGTCATAAATGATCAGGGCGTCTTCGCCGCGATCGCGGAAGTATTCGCCCATCGTGCAACCGGCGTAGGCGGCCAGGTATTGCATGGCGGCCGAGTCCGAGGCCGAAGCGGCCACGACGATGGTGTACTCCATCGCGCCGTGTTCTTCGAGCTTGCGCACGACGTTGTTGATGGTCGATGCCTTCTGGCCGATGGCGACGTACACGCAGGTGACGCCCTTGCCCTTCTGGCTGATGATGGTATCGACAGCAACGGCGGTCTTGCCGGTCTGGCGGTCGCCGATGATCAGCTCGCGCTGGCCGCGGCCGATCGGAACCATCGAGTCGATAGCCTTGATGCCGGTTTGCAGCGGCTGCGACACCGAGCGGCGGGCGATAACGCCGGGCGCCACTTTTTCGATGATGTCGGTTTCTTTGGTGTTGATCGGGCCCTTGCCGTCGATGGGCATGCCCAGCGTGTTGACCACGCGGCCCTTGAGCTCGGGGCCGACCGGCACTTCGAGAATGCGGCCGGTGGTCTTGACCTGGTCGCCTTCGGACACGCCGGTGTAGTCGCCCAGAATCACGGCGCCGACCGAGTCGCGCTCGAGGTTCAGAGCCAGACCGAAAACATTGTTGGGAAATTCGAGCATTTCGCCCTGCATCACGTCGGACAGACCGTGGATGCGGGTAATACCGTCGGTCACGGAGACGACGGTACCTTGGGTACGAACATCAGTCGAAGCGCCCAGGCCCTCGATGCGGCTCTTGAGCAGTTCGCTGATCTCGGAGGGATTGAGTTGCATATTGACTCCTGGAATCCTGTTAGTCTCGCGTGCCTTGTCAGGCGGCCAGCGTATCGCGCAAGCGGGCCAGTTGGGCTTTCACGGAAGTATCGAGCACCTGGTCTCCGACGGCCACGCGCACGCCGCCGATCAGGGACTGGTCGACGGTGACACGCGGCTTGAGCTTGAGACCGAATTTGACTTCGAGCGCGGCGATGAGCTCGTTGACCTGAGCGTCACTCATTTCAAACGCGCTGGTGATTTCCGCCTGCGCCGTGCCCTCGTGGCGATTTTTCAAATCGACAAATTGCGTGGCGATGACGGGCAGCAGCAACAGCCGGTCGTTCTGCACCAGCAGGTCGATGAAATTGCGCGCGGCTTGCGGCAGCGGCGATTTGATCAGGCTGGTGAAGACCTGGCCGCGCTGGGCGTCGTCCAGGCGCGGATCGGTCATCGCCTCGCGCACATCGGGGTTGGCGGCAACCTGGGCCAGTTCACCGACGAGGTCGGCCCATGCGGCCAGGCCAGCCTTGTCGTCGCACGCAGCGCCGAACAAGGCTTCGGCGTAGGGGCGGGCAACAGTGGAAAGTTCAGCCATGACGTTCCCGGATTAAAGCTGCGCCTTGAGCTGGGTGAGCAGCTCGGCATGGGCGCGGGCATCCACCTCGCGCTTGAGGATCTGTTCAGCACCCTTGACGGCCAGCGCGGCGACTTCGTCGCGCAGGGCATCACGGGCACGCTGAACTTCCTGAGCGGCGTCCTGGGCGGCCTGGGCCACGATGCGCGCACGCTCGGCTTCGGCTTCGCGGCGGGCTTGGTCGATCAGGCCGGCAGCTTGCTTCTCAGCGTCGACAATGCGAGCGTGGGTTTCAGATTTGGCAGAAGCCTCGATCAGACTGACGCGCGCTTGGGCCTGGGCCAGGTCGGCTTTCCCTTTCTCGGCGGCGGCAAGGCCGTCGGCGATTTTTTGGCGGCGCTCATCGATCGCCTTCGTCAGGGGCGGCCACACGAATTTCATCGTGAACCAGCCCAGAACGAAGAACACGAGCATCTGGAAGAAGATCGTCGCGTTCAGATTCACGGTCGTTCCTTTAACACCTTGCGGCTCCGGCTACCCGACGCGGGGCGGCACGGAGCTCTCGATACTTGCCGGGCGTACCACGCCCAGCTGCGGGCCCGCCTCGCGCCGGCGGGCATGGCCTTTAGCCGACGAACGGGTTGGCGAAGGCGAACAGCATGGCGATACCCACGCCGATCAGGAAGGCCGCGTCGATCAGACCAGCCAGCAGGAACATCTTGGTTTGCAGCGCGTTCATCAGTTCGGGCTGACGAGCCGAAGCTTCCAGGTACTTGCCGCCCATCAGTGCGATACCGATGCAAGCGCCGATAGCGCCCAGACCGATGATGAGACCGCAAGCGAGAGCAACGAAAGCGACGTTGGTCATGACAACTCCTTGGTTAAAAATCTGAAGTCAGAAATGTTAGAAAACGGGTACTACTTGAATGCAAGAAAACCTTGCCATCGGCGCCCGCCACCATGGCGTGCGCCGAAAATTGGGATCAATGACCTTCGTGAGCCTGACCGATGTACACCAGGGTCAACATCATGAAGATGAATGCCTGCAGCAGCACGATCAGGATGTGGAAGATTGCCCACACCGAACCGGCCAACACATGCCCAATGCCCAAACCGATGCTGGAGGCGTTAAAGCCCGTCCAGGCGCCACCCAGCAGGGCGATCAGCATAAAGACCAGCTCACCGGCGAACATGTTGCCGAACAACCGCATGCCCAGCGAGACCGACTTGGCGGCGTACTCGATGAGGTTGAGCAGCAGGTTGAAGGGCGCCAGCACGACGGCCGCCAGGCCGTGCGCATGGAAGGGCGCGGTGAACAATTCTTTGACGAAGCCGCCCGGGTGCTTGATCTTGATGCCGTAATAGAACATCAGCAGCAGCACGCCCAGCGACATGCCCATGGGCACGTTCAGGTCGGCGGTGGGGAGAATGCGGTGGTAGTACAGCGGGTCGCCATGATGGGCGCCCAGGCCGGTGGCGCGCCAGATCGAGGGCAGCAGGTCGACCGGCAGCAGGTCCAGCGCGTTCATCAGGATGATCCAGAGGAACACGGTCAGGGCCAGCGGGGCGACAAACAGGCGGCTCTTGGCGTTGTGCACGATGCCCTTGGCCTGGTCGTCGACCATGTCCACGATCATCTCGACAAAGCCCTGGAAGCGGCCCGGCACGCCCGAAGTGGCGCGGCGCGCGGCCAGCCACAGGAAAAAGACGACGAGCAGACCCATGAGGATGGACCAGAACAACGAGTCATAGTTGATGACGTTGAACTGGGCGATGACGGATTGCTTCTCGCCCAGGTTGTTCAGGTGCACCAGGTGGTGCTGGATGTACTCGGACTGAGGCGACGCGCCACTGGCTGCAGCCATGTGAAATCCTACCCTGTTTGCTGTGCGCCGCCTCTTGCGAAACGGTGTGCACGATTGTTAATTGCGCTAAGACAGCTTGCGAAACATCAACAGCAGGAGGTAGCCCTTGAGCGTCAGGATCAAGCCCAGCAGCACCGCCGGCCAGACCAGCCAGGCCTGGGTGTAGTGCCAGATCAGCCACAACAGCAAGGCCGTCATGAGCAGCTTGAACATTTCGCCAAGGAAGAAAGTCAACGGATTGGGCCGGACAGACTTGACGACGTTTATCAGCAAGCGCAATGCAAACAATGCATTGGGCAAGAAATACGCCCCCGCTCCCAATAACGCCGACGTCGCCGCCGCCGTTCCCGCAACAACCCCCGCGATTGCTGCCGCTACGAGTCCCATGAGCCCCTGTGCCAAGACAGCCATGAAGAGCTCCCGGCACGCACGCGCATTGATAGCCGCGCGATCAGCATCGGTAAGAACCAAACTCTTCTGCATCAAGCTTCCCCGCCCATAACCGCCAACGATATCGCCACGACATCGCAGCACGGTTTCAGGCCTGCCTCGAGAACATGGACCCGCAACCCGGCACCCCGCCGCCTGCCACACCGCGCCCCGCCGTCGCCGATCGGAATCGGAGATGGCCGGCTAGTGCTTCAGATAAGCCCCCTGGATCGGGGTGGGAACCGGGCCACTGACCGTGGCCTCTCTTAGCGTTTTGCGCCCAATTTGCTATGGCCGCCCGGGCGCAGCTTTTAAGCTACGTGTTACCCCGCAAGCGTCAAACCGCGAAAGTATAGCTTGAAAGCAATTCGGCAGACAAATGGGAAAGGGGCATTTCAAATGGGGATGCCCCGTCCCTTTTCAAGCCCCCAGAAAAATCCCCCGGCGGACCGGGGGATAGGGCAGGCGCGGGGGTGTCCGGGCTCAATCGCGCACGATGGGCGGCGGCGCCCACTGGCCGTCGAGGGCGATATTGCGCGGCGCATACAGGCGCAGATTGACCAGGAAGGCGCCATCGCGGGGGGCCGGCAGCCAATTGGCCGCGCGCGATTCGCCCGGATAGTCGCGGCGGATATAAATATCCAGCGAGCCATCGCTGTTGTACTTGAGCGGGTCGGTGCTGCGCAGGGTGTAGCGCTTGGCCTGGTTTTCGGCAAAGCCCTGGCGCGCGTCATAGAGATTGAGCGACCAGAACCCGTCCACGGGCGGCAGCTGCGCCTTGTCGAAGTGCAGCACATAGTTGCGGCCGCTTTCCAGCGGCCGGCCCTTGTTGTCCGAACCGGCGACCGGATAGATCACGTCCTCGGGCGGGCTGGCGCCCAGGCCGGCGTAGGCCACCGAGGCGCGGCGCAGATAGTCCGTGCCATAAGTGCCTATGCCGGTGAGCACGGTATTCCAGTTGTTGGTCTGGGTGCTCAGGCGCGACACGCCATCGGCGATGCGGCGGCCGGCCACGGGCTGCGCGTCGACCAAGGCCTGCTGCACCACCGGTTCGAGCTGGCCGAAGACCAGCGGACGGTCGCCGATGCCGATGCGGCGCAGCCGGTCCAGCATGGGATAGTCGTTGCCATGAGGCGGATTGTTGCGCACCAGCTGCGAGAACAGCGTGAAGAAGGTCGCGGCGTCCATATTGGCGACCTGCTCGGCCGGCGTGCCCTGGGTGTTCCAGCTGGCGTTGACCGGTCCGCTGGCGGCCAGGCCGTAGCCGCGCCCGTATTGGTTCAGCGGCGTGGCCGACAGCCCGGCCTGGAACTGGCTGAGGGCCTGGGCATCGCCGCCGGCCTGCACGCGCCCGATCAGCCAGCCCACGGCGGTCGGGCTGCGCACCAGGTCCACGCCGGCCGGCAGGCTGCCCTGCCAGCCCGGTCCCACGATGGCGAAAGTCTGCGGCCCCCGGCCATTGGTGCGCGTGCCGCGCGTGGCATAGCTGTCGGTCCACATGTCCAGCAGGTTCAGCATCACGAACCGGTCGCCGGCGTCCGGCACCTGGATGATGAGCGGTTCGCGCGACACGTCGTACCAGAGGCTGGAATAAAACGTGTCGGTGCTGGGCCAGGCCACGTCCGCCGTGCTCGCATCGGGCAGGGAAGTGCGGTGGCCGAACTGGTTCATCGGCGCGCGGCCCGCCACGGGTGACTGGACATTGGTGGTCTGGCGGCGCGTGACTTCCATCAGCACCATGGGATAGGCGTAGATATAGGCATCGACGGCCAGATCGCGCAGCTCCTGGGCCGACAGGGGCGCCAGGCGCGCGGCCGGGGCCGGATAAGGCGTCTCCGACACCAGGCGCATCGTCGGCGTGGGCGAGCGGCCCTGCGCCTGGGAGACGCCCACGGCGGCCATGCCCATCACACCGGCCGCCAGGGCCGCTTGCCAGCGCAGCGCGCGGTTTACAGGTGTTCGCATATGAGGCTCCTTGTTTCTGGTTGGACAATGAGCCGCTTCCGCCGCCCGTGGCGCCGGCCGCGACACAGCTTGCCTGTCCAGCATAGGCGTCCGGCCTGCAACAGAGTGCAATGCAAACGTTTCAACGGGAAACCCGCGCCCGCGGGCCGCGGCGGCGCTTCTCCCTAGACAAGACGCCCGCGGGCTCGGGCGCGCGGGCGTCTGGGGCGAATCGAAACCAGGAACGACAGGCCGTAACCGGCCTGCCCTCAGCGATGCTTGAAATCCGGCTTGCGCTTCTCGGTGAAGGCGGCCATGCCTTCTTTCTGGTCTTCGGTGGCGAACAGCGAATGGAAGACGCGGCGTTCGAACAGCAGGCCTTCGTTCAGGGAAACCTCGAAGGCGCGGTTGACGCACTCCTTGGCCATCATCACCGAAGGCAGGGACATCGAGGCGATGACCGTGGCGGCCTCCAGGGCTTCGTCGAGCAGCTTGTCGGCCGGCACCACGCGCGACACCAGCCCGCTGCGCTCGGCCTCGTCGGCATGCATCATGCGGGCGGTGAGCACCAGGTCCATGGCCTTGGACTTGCCGACCGCGCGGGTCAGGCGCTGAGTGCCGCCGGCGCCGGGAATCACGCCCAGCTTGATCTCGGGCTGGCCGAAACGCGCCGTGTCGGCCGCGATCACGATGTCGCACATCATGGCCAGCTCGCAGCCGCCGCCCAGCGCATAGCCGGCCACCGCCGCGATCACGGGCTTGCGCACGCGCTTGAGCGTCTCCCAGTTGCGGGTGATGTACTCGCTGCCATAGACGTCCATGTACGACCAGTCTTTCATCGCGCCGATGTCGGCGCCGGCGGCGAAGGCTTTTTCGCTGCCCGTGATCACGATGGCGCCGATGCCGGCGTCGGCCTCGAAGGCCAGCAAGGCGGCGCCAAGCTCGTCCATGAGCTGGTCGTTCAGGGCATTGAGGGCCTTGGGACGGTTCAGGGTCAGCAGACCGACTCGGCCGCGGGTTTCGACCAGTACAAACGACTCGCTCATGGAATGTCTCCTGCGAAGAATATGAGAAGTAAGATATGCGGATGAACGACGCACCCGTAATTTACCGCCTTGAGCCCTACGACCCCGCCGGCCATCGCTACCGGATAACCCTAACGGTGGCGCAGCCGGATCCCCAGGGCCAGCGCCTGTCGCTTCCGGCCTGGATTCCGGGCAGCTATCTCATCCGCGATTTTTCGCGCCAGATCGAAACCCTGACCGCGCGCGCCGGCGGGCGCGCCGTGGCGGTCGAAAAAACCGACAACCACAGCTGGCAGGCGGCGCCCTGCGAGGGGCCGCTGGTCATCGACTATACGGTCTATGCCTGGGATCTGTCGGTGCGCGGCGCCCACCTGGACGAAAGCCATGGCTTTTTCAATGGCACCAGCGTCTTCCTGCGCGTGCATGGCCGCGACGAACAGCCCTGCCTGCTGGAGCTGGCGCCGCCGCCGGGCATCGAGGGCTGGAAGGTCTACACCAGCCTGCGCGAAGCCGGCGCCCGCCGCCATGGCTTTGGCCGCTACCAGGCGCCCGACTACGACGCCCTGATCGACCACCCCGTTGAAATGGGCACGCCGCAGGTCGCCCGCTTCAGCGCGCACGGCGCCGAGCACGAACTCGTGTTCACGGGCGTCGCGCCGCGCCTGGACCTGGAGCGCATCGCGCGCGACGTGCAGAAAATCTGCGAAACCCAGATCGCTTTTTTCGAGCCGCGCACGCGGCGCGCGCCCTTCCTGGACAGCGCCGACCGCTATGTCTTCATGACCATGGTGACCGGCGACGGCTATGGCGGCCTGGAGCACCGCGCCAGCACCGCGCTCATGACCTCGCGCAAGGATCTGCCCGTGCTGGGCCAGCAAGGCCAGGGCGAGGGCTACCGCGGCTTTCTGGGCTTGGTCAGCCATGAGTACTTCCACACCTGGAATGTCAAGCGCATCAAGCCGGCGGCTTTCGCGCCCTATACGCTGCAAGAACCCAGCCTGACCCGGCTGCTGTGGGTGTTCGAAGGCTTTACCTCTTATTACGACGACCTGCTGCTGCTGCGCGCCGGCGTCATCACCCGCGCGGACTATCTGCGCATGCTGGGCAAGGCCATCACCGGCGTGATGCGCAGCCCCGGCCGCCACAAGCAATCGGTGGCCGAAAGCTCGTTCGACGCCTGGACGCGCTATTACAAGCAGGACGAGAACTCGCCCAATGCCTTGGTGAGTTATTACACCAAGGGTTCGCTGGTCGCCCTGGGGCTGGACCTGCTCATCCGCCGCGACAGCCAGGGCCAATACAGCCTGGATGACGTGATGCGCCTGCTATGGCAGCGCTATGGCCGGGACTTCTACCGAGGCCGCCCGCGGGGCCTGGGCGAAGACGAGTTTCCCGCCCTGGTGCGCGAGGCCACCGGCGTGGACGCGCGCCGTTTCATCCAGCGCTATGCCCATGGGCGCGCCGATGTGCCCCTGGCCGAGCTGCTGGCCCCGCATGGCATCTCGGTGCAATGGAAAACGGCCAGCCCCATCCCCAGCCTGGATGTGCGCACGCGCAAACAGGGGGACAGCCTGGTCCTGGCCACGGTCTTCGAAGGCGGCGCGGCGCATCGCGCCGGCCTGTCGGCGGGCGACGTGCTGGTGGCCATCGACGGCCTCAAGGTGGAGGCGCCCGCCGGCCTGGAGGTGCTGCTGTCGCAATACCGGCCGGGCGACCGCGTGCTGGTGCATGTGTTCCGGCGCGACGAACTGCGCGCCTACCGCCTGCGCCTGGCCGCGCCCGAGGCGCTGGACTGCGTGTTGAGCGAGACCGCCTAGCGCGGCTGGCGCTCCCAGCGCCGCTGGATGTCCTTGGCCGCCACCACGCCGTCGGCCATGGCCGTGACCACGCAGGGATGCGCGCGATTGGCCACTTCGCCGATGGCATAGACATCCGGCAGGCTGGTGCGCGCGGTCGCGGCCTCGGTCTGGATATAGCCGCGCGCATCGCGCGCCAGGTTCAGGCCGTCGGCGAAACCCGCCTGCGGCTCCCAGCCGTAGAACACCAGGATGAGATCGTAGCGGCGCCCATTGACGCTGCGCGCCCGCGGGTCGACCTCGTAGGCGCCCACGCTGACGCCTTCGCGGCCGGCGCGCTGCACCCATTGCTGTTGGGCGCGCACGCTGCGCGCATAGAGATGCACCTGGCGCGCGCCGCGGTTGCGCACATAGACAAAGTTCTCGAAGGCATTGTCGCCGCCGCCCAGCACCGCCACGGACAGGCCGGTGTAGTCCTGGGCCACGATGGGCGAACCCGGGCCGATCAGCACGCCCGGCCACCTGGCCTCGGGCGCATGGCCGGGCAGGCCGCGGGCGCGCACGCCCGAGGCGATGACCAGACAGCGGCCCTTGAGCGCCTCGCCATCGAGCGCCAGCTCGATGCCGCCCTTGCAGGGGCGCACCGAGCGCGCCGGGGCATTCAGGCGCAGCGGCACCCGGGCCAGCGCCAGGCTCTCGGCGATCTGGGCGGCGATTTCCTGGCCGGTCCGGCCGGGCGCGGCCACGATCCAGTCATCGGCAAAGGGATTGTCCGCCGTCAGCCCGCCGGCCCGCGCGCCTGCCTCGACCAGCACCGGCGCCAGGCCCAGCCTGGCCAGCCAGACCGCGCAGGAGGCGCCCGCCGGGCCCGCCCCCACTATGACCGCATCGTAGAACTGCTGCATATATCCCTTTTTCCGTGCCAGCGCCCGTAGGCGTCCCCGAATTGTAGTCAGACCGCGCGGGCGGCCCAGCGACTTACAATTCAGCTTCTCCCCGCCCTGAGTTCATTATGCCTACTCGCCGTATTTTCATTTCGGGCCTCGCCCTGGACGCCCGCATCGGCATCCTCGAACATGAACGCCGCGCCACCCAGCCGCTGCATGTCGACGCCGAATTCGACATCGACATCACGCGCAGCGTGGACGACCACGACATCCACAGCGTGCTGGACTACCGGCGCCTGCGCGAAGCCATCGTCCAGGAATGCACGCAGGCCCATGTCAATCTGATCGAAACGCTGTCCGAGCAGGTGGCCGCGCGCCTGCTGGCCGAATTCGAGGAAGTCCGTGCCCTGCGCCTGCGCATCAGCAAGCCCATGGCCTTTTCGGACTGCAATGCCGTGGGCGTGGAAATCCAGATCAGCCGTTGAATCATGAGCACCGCCGACACCGAATACCGCAGCCCGGCCGAGGAAAAGGCCCGCCACGAGGGCAATAAGCTGAGCAAGCGCCTGGCGCGCGAGACGACTCGCGCGCTGTCCGACTACAACATGATCGAGGAAGGCGACCGCGTGATGGTCTGCCTGTCCGGCGGCAAGGATTCCTATGCCATGCTGGACATCCTGATGGCGCTGCAAAAGCGCGCGCCCTTCCGCTTCGAGCTCATCGCCGTCAACCTGGACCAGAAGCAGCCGGGCTTTCCGCCGGACATCCTGCCCAACTACCTGACCGCGCTGGGCGTGCCCTTCCATATCGAGACGCAGGACACCTATTCCATCGTCACGCGCGTGGTGCCCGAGGGCAAGACCATGTGCTCGCTCTGTTCGCGCCTGCGCCGCGGGATCCTGTACCGCGTGGCCGACGAGCTAGGCGCGACCAAGATCGCGCTGGGCCATCACCGAGACGACATCCTGGGCACGCTGTTCCTGAACTTGTTCTACGGCGGCAAGCTCAAGGGCATGCCGCCCAAGCTGGTTTCCGATGACGGCCGGCATACCGTCATCCGGCCGCTGGCCTATGTCCCCGAAAGCGATCTCATCGCCTATGCCCAGCTCAAGCAGTTCCCCATCATCCCCT
Source organism: Bordetella pseudohinzii (assembly GCF_000657795.2). Lineage (GTDB taxonomy): Bacteria > Pseudomonadota > Gammaproteobacteria > Burkholderiales > Burkholderiaceae_B > Bordetella > Bordetella pseudohinzii. The sequence goes on along the minus strand of NZ_JHEP02000003.1, from coordinate 315,161 downwards.
GCAATCTCTGCGGCTCGCAGGAAAACCTCAAGCGCAAGGAAGTCACGCGCATGGTGCAGGAATGGGACAGGAAGTTTCCGGGCCGCTCCTGGAATGTCTTCAATGCGCTGTCGCGCGTGGTGCCCTCGCACCTGATGGACCGCGAGCTGTTCGACTTCGTGGGCCTCAAGCCCACGGGCGTGCCGGATGCCGGCGGCGACATCGCCTTCGATGAGCCGGCCGACGACGAACAGGCCTGCGGCGCGCCCGCCGAAGAGGGCGCGGACGGTCTGAACGAACAGAAGATCGTTTTCAGCCGCCGGGCATGAGCCCCGGCAGGACGGCGGCATCCAGCTGCCGTCCGAAACACTGCTCGAAACAGGCCCACTCGGGGTAATCGGCCGGCGCGGCGCGATAGGCATAGAGCCGGCCGGCCAGGCCGCAGATCCAATCGGCGCATTGCAGGGTCTGGAACAGATCGCTCTCCGCCTGCAAGGGCGGCTCCATGAGGCTGCGGCATTTGCGCCCGCCCTCTTCGAACATGGCGCGCGTGCAGGCCTCGACATGGGCCGCCCGCCAGCGCTTGCCGCTTTTTTGCTGATCCAGCACGACCATGAAGGTGGCCTCGCGCGCCTCGCAATACGCCGCCACGCGGCGCAAGACCGCCAGCAGCTGGAACTGGAAGCGGTCGGCCGCTGTCTGCCCGGGCGGCTTGGCGCCGCCGCAGGCGACCACATGGCCGCCCGCCTGCCGGATGCGGTCGATCAGGCGCGTGGCGGCCTGGACCAGCATGGGGTAGCGCCGCAGATTGCGCTCGGTGAACAGTTGCGCGCCTTTTTTCTCCCAGCGCCAGGCCGGCAGGTGCTGGCGCTGGATTTCGGGGCGCAGCAGGCGGCACTTCAGTTGGTGGAAATGAATGGCGAATTCGCGCAATTCGGCGGCCGGCAGCATAAAGCCCGCGAAACCGAACACGGGGCTGGTGCGAAACCGCGGATGCGATCGGCTGACATAAGGGCCGATATGGCCGAATTCGTCCAGGTAGACCACATAGTGCGCAGGCCCCAAGGCGCGGCGAAAACGATTACAGCCCTGAATGAACGCTCGCTCCTTGGCGATTGCGGAAATAGGGCTAGTATGCGGGCCGCCGCCGGCGCTGTTGCCAGGAATTGCAGAATTCGGACGCTTGAGCTGGCGCCAGCCGCTCAGGCGTTGAGCACCTGTATGGGCTTGCCGTCCCGCCAGGCCTGCACGGCCTTGACGGCATTGCGGTAGAAAGCCTCGAAGTTGGACTGGCTGACATAGCCCAGGTGCGGCGTGAGAATGACGTTGTCCAGGTCGCGCACGGCATCCGTGGGCGGCAGCGGCTCGACCGGATAGACGTCCAGGCCGGCGCCGGCGATGCGGCGCTTTTCCAGCGCATCGCGCAAGGCGGCCTGGTCGACCAGGCCGGCGCGCGAGGTATTGACCAGATAGGCGGTGGGCTTCATGGCCGCCAGGGCGGCGTCGTCCACCACGTTGCGCGTGCGTTCGCTCAGGACCAGATGGATGCTGATGGCATCGCAGCTGGAGAAGAGCTCGCCCTTGTCCACGCGCTTGACGCCGGCCTGGGCGGCGCGCTCGTCGGTGAGATTGGGGCTCCAGGCGACGACGTCCATGCCGAAAGCCAGGCCGACCCGCGCCACGGCCTGCCCCAGCTTGCCCAGGCCCAGCACGCCCAGGCGCTTGCCGGCCAGGGGTTCGGGCATGCCTGTCTGCCACATGCCGCGCCGCATCGCGGCGTCTTCCTGGGGCAGGTGCTTGAACAAGGCCAGCAAATGCGCCCAGGCCAGCTCGGCCGTGGCGGTATTGGCGTCGGCGCTGCCGGGCGCGCCGCACACCGGAATGCCGCGCGCCGCGCAGGCCTGCATGTCGATGGCATTGTTGCGCAGCCCGGTGGTGACCAGCAGGCGCAGATTGGGCAGGGCGTCGATCAGTTCGGCCGGAAAGGCCGTGCGCTCGCGCATGGCCACGATGACGTCGAAGGGTTGCAGCACCTGGGCGCGTGCCGGGCCTTGCGGCAGGGCATCGCGAAAGGCCGTGATGTCGGCGCCCAGGCTCGACCAATCGGCATAACGCAGGGCGACTTCGTGGTAATCGTCCAGTATGGCAATTTTCATGTGCTGTCTCCCCCGGGGTGTGCGCGTCAGCGGCTTGCGGACAGTCGTTGCTGCAATTGGGCCAGAGGCAGGGCGCCGCTGGCGCGCGTGCCATCCTCGAAGAAAATCGTCGGCGTGCCGCGCACCATGAGCTGGCGGCCCAGCGCCAGCATATTGTCGATGGGCGCATCGCATTGGACGGTGGCGGGACGCTTGCCGTCCAGCATCCAGTCATCCCAGGTCTTGCCCGGGTCGGCCGCGCACCAGACGTCGCGCACCTTGACCGTCGAGTCCGGCGACAGAATAGGAAAGAGGAAGGTGTAGATCGTCACATCGTCCACATCCTTCAAGGTATGACGCAGCTGCTTGCAATAGCCGCAGTTGGGATCCTCGAAGATGGCGAGCTTGCGCGTGCCCTTGCCCTTGACCTGCTTGATGGCCAGGTCAAGCGGCAGGTCCGCGAACTGGACGGCGCTGAGTTTTTCCTGGTTTTCGCGCGTGACATCGCGGCGCGTGGTGGCGTCTATCAAGGGGCCTTCCATCACCCAGGAGACGTTCTCGTCGGTGTAGATCATGTCGGCGCCCACCTGGACCTCGAACAGCCCATAGGGCGTGCGGCGCACGGCTGTGATGTCCAGGTCATTGAAGCGCAGCTGGAAGCGTTTCTTGACCGCGTCGGCCACGGGATCGGGCGGCTGCGCCTGGGTGGTGGAATAAACCTTGCCACCCTTGGCGGCGGGCGTGCCCACTTGATTGGTGGAATAGACCTTGTCGGCCTTGTCCGCGGGCTGGCCGGTCGACACCGATTTGCCCTCCTGGGCAAACGCGGCGCCGCACAACAGGCCGGCCAGCAGGAAAATAATGCGTGCGTTCATGAAACCACTCCTGATACCAAACCAAGGCCGGCCGCGCCCTTCAGTTGCGCGAGGCCTCTTCGATGAGCTTGCGCTTGAGAAAGGGCAGCGCATCGACCACGCGCATGCCGGCGTTGCGCAGAAAGGCCGCCGGCGCGTTGTGCGCGGCAAACAGGCGATGCAGCCCATCGGTGGCCAGCCGCATGGCCAGCACCGGTTCGGCGCGCGCGCGCTGATAGCGGCGCAGCACACGGATGTCGCCAGCCTGGCGGTAGGGCTCGCGCCCGGCCACGGCGCGGGCCAGGGCCTCGACATCGCCCAGGCCCAGGTTCAGGCCCTGGCCGGCCAGCGGATGCAGGCGGTGCGCGGCGTCGCCGGCCAGCGCGATGCCGGGCGCCACCATCTGCGCATGCTCCAGCGTGAGCGGAAAGCCATGCAGGCGGCCGCGCGCGCGCAGGCGGCCGAGACGGCCCTCGCTGGCCAGGACCAGACGCTTTTCGAGTTCGGCGGCCTGCTCGGGCGCGGGCATGTCCATGAGCCGGCGCGCCATGTCCTCGCGCATGGACCAGACCATGGAGACCTGGGCGCCGTCGCGCGTGTCGGGCAAGGGCAGCAGGGCCAGCACGCCGTCGTCGCGGAACCACTGGAAGGCCGTGCCGTGGTGAGGCTGTTCGGCATCCAGGTGCATGACCAGGCCGATGTCGGCGTATGACTTGCTTGCATGCTTCAGGCCGGCGGCCTCGCGCAGCGGCGACGACGCGCCGTCGGCGCCCACGAAGAGTTCGGCCGCCAGGCGTTGCCCGCTTTCGGTCTCGACCTCGCCGTCACGCCAGGCGACGGCGCGCTCTTCGATCCAGGGAATGCCGAACATGCGCGTGGCCTGGATGAGCACGCGCTCGATCTCGCCGGCCTCGGCGATCCAGGCCAGCTCGTTGCGGGCCGCCTGCCAGGCCTTGAGTTCGACCCGGCCGTCGGCGTCGCCGTGGATTTCCATGGCCGTGACGGGCGTCAGCCGGGAGGCGGGCATGGCATCCCAGATGCCCAGTTCCGCCAGGAAGCGCTGGCTGGCCGGCGATATGGCGTAGACGCGCGGATGATAGACGTCCGGCTCGGCGGGCGGCACGTTGGCGCGCGGCGCCAGGACGGCCACGCGCTGCTGGCGCCTGGCCAGCGCCAGCGCGGCCGACAGGCCCACGATGCCGGCGCCGCAGACAAGGATCTGGTGTTTCATCTTGCGGAGGGCTCCCCGGCCTGCTTGGGCCACAGCAGCCACATCTGGCCGCGCTGCTTCATGCGGCCGGCCTGCTGCCCGGCCTCATCGCCAAAGCCCCAGTAGTAATCGGCCCGCGCCGCGCCGCGGATGGCCGTACCCGTGTCCTGGGCGAACACCAGGCGCTGCAAGGGCCGCTCGGAGGCGGGGTAGGTAGTCGCGAGATAAACGGGCGTGCCCAGCGGCACGAAGCTGGCGTCCACCGCGATCGAGCGGCCGGGCGCCAGCGGAATGGCATAGGCGCCCTTGGGGCCTTGCTCGGGATCGGCCACGGCCTCTTCGCGGAAGAAGACCACGGCCGGGTTGGCGTTGAGCATTTCCTGCACGCGCGCCGGATTGCGCTGCGCCCAGGCGCGGATGTTCTGCATCGACGCCTGGTCGGCGCGCAGCTCGCCGCGGTCGATCAGCCAGCGCCCGATGGACACATAAGGCTGGCCATTGTGGTCGGCATAGGCCACCCGTATGGTCTTGCCCGCGTCGCGGCCTTCGGTGAGCTGCACGCGCCCCGAGCCCTGGACCTGCAGGAAGAAGTTGTCCACGGGATCGTCGACCCAGGCCACCACGGGCGGCTTGCGGTCGGAGGCTTCGATGCCGGCGCGGGTGTCATAGGGCACGACGCGGCGGCCATCGAGCTTGCCGCGCACGCGCTTGCCGGCCAGATCGGGATAGACGGCGCCCAGGTCGATGGTGAGCAGGTCGTCGGGCACGCCATACAGCGGCCATTGGTGGCGGGCGCTGCGCTCGCGCGCGCCGCGCACCAGGGGCTCGTAATAGCCCGTGACGGTGTTGACGGCCGGGCGGCCGTCGGCGCCATTGAGGCGCCAGGGCTGCAGATAGGCCTGCATGAAACGGCGCACCGCGGCGGCGTCGCCAGCGGCCGGCGCGCGCGCCGGGTCGGCGGCCGCGGCGCAGACGGGCTGCCAGGCGCGCGGCGTGGCGCGCGCCGGCGCCGCCAGATTGCCCGAGGTCGGGCGCATCAGGCCCTTGCAGTTGCGCAGCACCAGCGGCCACAGGCGCGACAGGTCATCGCTCTCCCAGCCGGGCAGTTCGCTCCAGGCCGCCCGCTGGTAGCGGCCGGCCAGGTTGCGCGCCGGCGTATCGGGCAGGGCCGACAGCGCAGGCACGGCCAGCGGCCCCTCGGCCACCGGCGGCGCGCCGCCGGGCCTGGCGCTTTCGGGCGGGATTTCCGATGTGGTGGAACAGGCTGCCAGCAGCGCCGACAGCAGGGACAGGCAAAGTAGACGTTTCATGAAGACGGGTGAGGTCAGTGCAGGGTGCGGGGCATGGCGAGCACGAACTCGGCGATCGGCACCTCGAAAGGTATGCCGTTCTCGCCGACGCAGTGATAGGAACCCCGCATCGTGCCGACCGGGGTCGGCAGCGGACAGCCGCTGGTGTATTCGAAGGTTTCGCCCGGCGCCAGCAGGGGCTGCTGCCCGACCACGCCCAGGCCGCGGACTTCCTGCACGCGCTGGTTGCCGTCGCTGATGATCCAGTGGCGGCTGATGACCTGGGCAGGGTGCGCGCCGGTATTGGTGATGCGCACCGTGTAGGCGAAAACGTACTGCTGTTGACTGGGATCGGACTGCTCCGGCACGAAACGCGGAGTCACGGATACGGTCAGATCGTAGGGTTTCACAGGCCTTTCCCGGTTTGGCACTCGACAATACGATACGGGCGGACCAGGGCGTCTACACAAACCGGTAACGCAAGCCTGGGCGCCAAACTGCAATAATTGCACATTATGCCCTTGGATACCCCGAACACCATGTCCGCCCCGGCCACCACCCGCATCGCTCCCAGCATTCTATCCGCCGACTTCGCCCGCCTGGGCGAGGAAGTCCGCAATGTCGTCGCCGCCGGCGCCGACTGGATTCATTTCGACGTGATGGACAACCACTACGTGCCCAACCTGACCATCGGGCCCATGGTTTGCGCCGCCATCCGTCCCCATGTGCAAGTGCCCATCGACGTGCATCTCATGGTCGAACCGGTCGACGAGATCGTCCCGCTGTTCGCCAAGGCCGGCGCCGACATCATCACCTTCCATCCCGAGGCCAGCCGCCATGTGGACCGCACCCTGGGCCTGATCCGCGACAGCGGCTGTAAAGCCGGCCTGGTCTTCAACCCGGCCACCCCGCTTTCCTACATGGATTATGTGATGGACAAGCTGGACGTCGTGCTACTGATGTCGGTCAACCCCGGTTTCGGCGGCCAGGCCTTCATCCCGTCCACCCTGGCCAAGCTGCGCGAGGCGCGCGCCCGCATCGACGCCTGGACCCAGGCCGGCGGCCAGCCCATCCTGCTGGAAGTCGACGGCGGCGTGAAAACCGATAACATCGCCGAAATCCGCCGCGCCGGCGCCGACACCTTTGTCGCCGGCTCGGCCATTTTCGGCAAGCCCGACTACACCGCCGTCATCAAGGCCCTGCGCGACGAGATCGCGCGCGGCGAAACCCTGGCCGCCTGAGCCGAGAGAAGCCCTATGAACCGTTACCGCGCTGCCTTGCTGGACCTGGACGGCACCCTGCTCGATTCGATCCCCGATCTCGCCATGGCGGCCAACGCCATGCGCGTCGAACTGGACATGCCGCCGCTGCGCGACGATGTCCTCGCCACCTTCGTGGGCAAGGGGGTGGACAACCTGGTGCGCCGCACGCTGGCGGCCAGCCGCGACGGCGGCGAGGTGGAAGACTCGCTCTTCGCCAAGGGGCGCGAGTCTTTCTACCGCCACTACCACCTGGTCAACGGCGACCGCGCCCGCGTCTTCGATGGCGTGATCGAAGGGCTCAAGCTCATGCGCGACATGGACATGAAGCTGGCCGTGGTGACCAACAAGCCGACCGAGTTCACCCTGCCGCTGCTGCAGCGCACCGGCCTGGCGGGTTTTTTCGACGTGGTGGTCTGCGGCGATACCTGCGCGCGGCGCAAGCCCGATCCGGATCAGGTGCTGCATGCCTGCGAACAGCTGGGCGTGACCCCGCGCGAATCGGTGACCATCGGCGATTCGGTCAACGATGCCCAGGCCGGCCGCAGCGCCGGCACGGCGGTGCTGGCCGTGCCTTATGGGTACAACGAGGGCATGGACGTGCGTTCGCTCGATGTCGATGGTATAGTTGATTCGCTCGTCGAGGCAGCAGCCTGGATCGCGCGCCATGCCGAAAGCGGCCGGCCGCTCTGAGACCACTGCCCCGGCACCATTTATTTAGCCCTCGCCATACCCAATGAAGACTCGCCCCCTGACCCAAATGCGCAACGCCTCGTGGCGTTGGTGGCGTTTGTCTTCCGGGTGGCGATGATCTCTCCCCGGCCCTAGACGCGCGCGCCGCGATAGTGCCCAAAGCCAAGCCCGGAACCGCCAAGGACCGGGCTTTTTTGTTGCGTGCCTGGTCCCCACCCCCTACGAGACCCGACATGACCGAACTTGAATTCAAAGCCCTCGCCGCCCAAGGCTATAACCGCATCCCGCTGGTCGCCGAAACCTATGCCGACCTCGACACGCCGCTGGCCATCTACCTGAAGCTGGCCCACGCCGGCCCGCAGAACGGCCGCATGAGCTGCCTGATGGAATCGGTCGTCGGCGGCGAGCGTTTCGGGCGCTACTCCTTCATCGGCCTGCCGGCGCACACCGTCATCCGCGCCAGCGGCCGCAAGACCGAGGTGCTGCGCGACGGCGAGGTCATCGAAACGCACGAGGGCGATCCGCTGGCCTTCATCGAGCAGTACCAGGCGCGCTTCAAGGTGGCGCTGCGCCCGGGCATGCCGCGCTTTTGCGGCGGCCTGGCCGGCTACTTCGGCTATGACACCGTGCGCCATATCGAGCCGCGCCTCGGCCCCGCGGTCAAGCCCTTCCCGGAAGGAATGGACGGGGGCACGCCGGACATCATGCTGCTGCATGTCGATGAGCTGGTCATCGTCGACAACCTGGCCGGCCGCACCTATCTCATGGTCTATGCCGACCCGAGCCAGCCGGAAGCCTACAACCGCGCCCAGGAACGCCTGCTGGAGCTGCGCGCCCGCCTGCGCAAGCCGGTGGACATCCCGTACAGCCACGCCAGCATGCAGACCGAAGAGCGCCGCGACTTCGCCAAGGAGGACTACCTGGCCGCGGTGCGGCGCGCCAAGGAATACATCGCCGCGGGCGACCTGATGCAGGTGCAGGTCGGCCAGGTGATCGCCAAGCCCTTCCGCGACGCACCGCTGTCGCTGTACCGCTCGCTGCGCTCGCTGAACCCCTCGCCCTATATGTATTTCTGGAATTTCGGCGACTTCCAGGTCGTGGGCGCGTCGCCGGAGATCCTGGTGCGCCAGGAGCAGGTCCAGGAAGACGGCCGGCTCAAGTCGCAGATCACCATCCGCCCGCTGGCCGGCACCCGCAAGCGCGGCGCCACGCCCGAGGAAGACCTGGCCCTGGCCGCCGAGCTGCGCGCCGACCCCAAGGAAATCGCCGAGCACGTCATGCTGATCGACCTGGCGCGCAACGACGTGGGCCGCGTGGCCGAGATCGGCTCGGTCAAGGTGAGCGACACCATGGCCATCGAGCGCTACTCGCACGTGATGCACCTGGTGTCCAACGTGACCGGCAACCTCAACCCCGGCATGAGCAGCATGGACGTGCTGCGCGCGGCCTTCCCGGCCGGCACGCTGACCGGCGCGCCCAAGGTGCGGGCGATGGAAATCATCGACGAACTGGAGCCCGTGCGCCGCGGCATCTACGGCGGCGCGGCCGGCTACCTGAGCTATGGCGGCGAAATGGACGTGGCCATCGCCATCCGCACCGGCGTCATCAAGAACGGCACGCTGTTCGTGCAGGCCGCCGCCGGCGTGGTGGCCGACTCCGTGCCCGAGCTGGAATGGGCCGAGACCGAAGCCAAGGCGCGTGCCGTGCTGCGCGCCGCCGAACAGGTGCAGCACGGCCTGGACGATCCCATCTGAACCGACGATCCCAGAGCTCGTATGTATACCGGGCCTTACGCCCTTCAATTTCCTGAGGTTGCCCAGCCATGCTGCTGATGATCGACAACTACGATTCCTTTACCTACAACCTGGTGCAGTACTTCGGCGAACTCGGCGAAGACGTGCGCGTGGCGCGCAATGACCAGATCACCCTGGAAGAGATCGCCGCGATGGCGCCGGACCGCATCTGCGTCTCGCCCGGCCCCTGCTCGCCGGCCGAGGCCGGCATCTCGGTGCCGCTGATCCGCGAATTCGCCGGCAAACTGCCCATCCTGGGCGTCTGCCTGGGCCACCAGGCCATCGGCGCGGCCTATGGCGGCGACATTGTCCGCGCCCAGACCATCATGCACGGCAAGACCGTGCAGGTCAGCCATACCGGCACCGATATTTTCAAGGGCCTGCCTTCGCCCTATACCGTCATCCGCTATAACTCGCTGACCATCTCCCCGGACACGCTGCCGGACGTGCTGGAGGTGACCGCCACCGCCCCCGACGGCGACATCATGGGGGTGCGTCATAAAACCCTGCCGCTATACGGCGTACAGTTCCATCCGGAGTCCGTGCTCAGCGAGCACGGGCACGACATGCTGCGCAACTTCCTGAATATCTAGAACAAGGGGACCCACCATGACGATTTCTCCCTCCGAGGCCTTGACCCGCTGCATCGAGCACCGCGAGATCTTCCACGATGAGATGCTGCACCTGATGCGCATGCTGATGCGCGGCGAGATGTCGCCGCAGATCGCCAGCGCGCTGTTGATGGGCCTGCGCGTCAAGAAGGAAACCGTGGGCGAGATCACGGCCGCGGCCCAGGTCATGCGCGAGTTCGCCACGCCGGTGGTCACGCCCAATCCGCAAGACCTGCTGGATATGTGCGGCACCGGCGGCGACGGCAGCCAGACCTTCAATATCTCGACCACGGCCATGTTCGTGGCCGCGGCGGCGGGCGTGCCCATCGCCAAGCACGGCAACCGCAGCGCTTCCTCCTCCTCGGGCAGCGCCGACGTGCTGGAGGCCCTGGGCGCCAATCTGCAGCTCTCGCCCGAAGCGGTCGCCGAATGTATCCAGGCCACCGGCATCGGCTTTATGTTCGCCCCGGCGCATCACGGCGCCATGAAGAACGTCGCCGCCGTGCGCAAGGAGCTCGCCGTGCGCACCATCTTCAATATCCTGGGGCCGCTCACCAACCCGGCCGGCGCGGCCAACCAGCTGATGGGCGTATTCCACCCCGACCTGGTGGGCATCCAGGTGCGGGTGCTGGAACGCCTGGGCTCGCGCCATGTGCTGGTGGTGCACGGCAAGGACGGCATGGACGAAGCCTCCCTGGGCGCGGCCACCCTGGTCGGCGAACTCAAGGACGGGGTCGTACGCGAATACGAGATTCATCCGGAAGACTACGGGCTATCCATGATGTCCAATCGCAGTATCAAGGTGTCCAATCGCGAACAGTCGCGTGAACTTGTCATCGAAGCATTGGATAATGTCGAAGGGGCGGCGCGTGATATCGTCGCACTGAATGCCGGCCTGGCCATCTACGCCGGCAACAAGGCCGACAGCATCGAGTCAGCATTGACGCTGGCATTTGAGACGATCGCCAACGGGGCGGCACGCGCCAAGTTGGAAGAATTCTGCGCATACACCCGGAAATTTTCAAAATGAACGACATTCTCGCGAAGATCCTCGCCGTCAAGGTCGAGGAAGTCGCTACCGCTCGCCAGTTGCGCAGCGAGGCCGAGTTGCTGCGCGAGGCGCAGGCCCGCCAGGACGTGCGCGGCTTTGCCCAGGCCATCGAGGACAAGATCGCGCAAGGCAAGGCCGGCGTGATCGCCGAAATCAAGAAAGCCTCGCCCTCCAAGGGCGTGCTGCGCGAAAACTTCGATCCAGCCGAGATCGCGGCCTCCTATGCCGTGCACGGCGCGGCCTGCCTGTCGGTGCTGACCGATGTGCATTTCTTCCAGGGGTCGCACGACAACCTGCGCCGCGCGCGCGCGGCCTGCCCGCTGCCCGTGCTGCGCAAGGATTTCATCATCGACCCCTACCAGATCATCTCGGCGCGGGCGATGGGCGCGGACTGCGTGCTGCTCATCGTGGCCGCGCTCACGCCTTCCCAGCTGCGCGACTACGAAGCCCTGGCGCTGGACCTGGGCATGGACGTCCTGGTCGAAGTCCATGACGAGCAGGAGCTGGATGTGGCGCTGTCGATGAAGACCCCGCTTCTGGGCATCAACAACCGCAACCTGCGCACCTTCGAGACCAAGCTGGAAAACACCCTGAACCTGCTGCCGCGCATCCCGGCCGGCAAGCGCGTGGTCACCGAGAGCGGCATCCTCACGCCCGAGGACGTCCAGCTCATGCGCAAGAACGGCGTGCACGCCTTCCTCGTCGGCGAAGCCTTCATGCGCGCCGAAGAGCCCGGCGTCGAACTGGCCCGCCTGGTCGCCTGACCCTGCCGATCCGGCGCCCGGCGCCTTGCGTCTTGACGATACGCAAGGCGCCGCCGGCCATGCTGCGATACAGTGAGAAGGTATCCCGCGTGTCCGGGAGCTGATCCTCCCCCTTTTCCTTGCGCGGGCGCACACTGGAGAACGGCAATGGCAAAAACCATGAAGGCCGCGGTGGTCCGCGAGTTCGGCAAACCCCTCGTGATCGAGGACGCTCCCATTCCCATGCCCGGCCCCGGGCAGATTCAGGTCGCCATCCAGGCCTCGGGCGTCTGCCACACTGACCTGCACGCCGCCGAAGGCGATTGGCCGGTCAAACCCAATCCGCCGTTCATCCCGGGCCACGAAGGCGTGGGCTTCGTCTCCGCCGTGGGCGCGGGCGTGAAATTCGTCAAGGAAGGCGACCGCGTGGGCGTGCCCTGGCTCTATACGGCCTGTGGCCATTGCCGCCACTGCCTGGGCGGCTGGGAAACCCTGTGCGAGGCGCAGCAGAACACCGGCTACTCGGTCAATGGCGGCTTCGCGGAATATGTGGTGGCTGACCCCAATTATGTCGGCCATTTGCCGGCCAATATCGGCTTTGCCGAGATCGCCCCGGTGCTGTGCGCCGGTGTGACGGTCTACAAGGGCCTGAAGGTGACGGACACCAAGCCGGGCGATTGGGTGGCCATCTCCGGCATCGGCGGCCTGGGCCATATGGCGGTGCAATATGCGCGGGCCATGGGCCTGCACGTGGTCGCCGTCGATGTCGATGACGACAAGCTGGCGCTGGCGCGCCGCCTGGGCGCCGAAATCGTGGTCAACGCCAAGACCAGCGCCGATCCGGCCGCCGAGGTCAAGAAATTGACCTCGGGCGGCGTGCAAGGGGTGCTGGTGACGGCCGTCTCGCCCAAGGCTTTCGAGCAGGCCATGGGCATGACCGCCCGCGGCGGCACGATTTCGCTCAACGGCCTGCCGCCGGGCGACTTCCCGCTGCCCATCTTCAGCACCGTGCTCAATGGCCTGACCGTGCGCGGCTCCATCGTCGGCACGCGGCTGGATCTTCAGGAATCGCTGGATTTCGCCGCCGACGGCCGCGTGGCCGCGACCATCAGCACCGCGCGCCTGGACGACATCAACCAAGTGTTCGACAAGATGCACAAGGGCCAGATCGAAGGCCGCATCGTGCTGGACATGACCGCCTGATCTAGTCTTTCTTGCCGTCGCCGCCCGCCGGCGCGGCGGGCATCTCCTGGCGGCGGCGCCAGTGAAAAGCCACCCGGCGGATGCGGGCGCTGCGGAATTGGGTCATGGAACGGCTGCCCGGCATGGGCAGCCCGCGATGGGCAGTGTTTTTCATCGTCCGCCTGAAACTTCGATAAAGGAGGCGGCGCAATCGTCCGCCTCCGGGGAGGAGCCGCCCCAGATCGGCCGCGGCGGCCGGCTCATGCCGCGCTCCGGTCGCGCGCCCATTGCAGGGCGTCTTCGAGCCTGTCATTGCCCCAGAACATCTCGCCGTCGGCCAGGAAGGTCGGCGCGCCGAAGATGCCATGCTGGCGGGCGCGGTCGACCTGCCGGCGCAAGGCCTCCTTGCTGTTCTCGGTCTTGGCGCGCGCGATCCAGTCCGTGGCGTCCAGGGACAGATCTTGCAGGATTTCGCGCATCACATCCTCGTCCTGGATGTCGCGGTCTTCGGCGAAGTTGGCGCGAAAGACCGCGCGGCAGAAATCCGCCCCCCAGGGCTGGTGCTGGCCCAGCAAGGCCAGGCGCGCGGGCAGCACGCCCATGCGCGGGAAAATCATGGGGCGGTTGTAGGGCACGCCATATTTGTCGGCCAGGCGCGCGATGTCGCGCATCATGTAGGCGCCCTTGCCGGGAAAGAGCCGGAAGGGGCTGTCATTCCAGCCCTGGGCCTGGAAGATGGGCCCCAGCAAAAAGGGCTGCAACACCAGCCTGACCTCGGCCGCGCGGGCCAGCGCATCGACGCGGGCCATGGCCAGATAGCTGTAGGGGCTGGCGAAATCAAACCACATCTCAACGCTGGGCGCGGCGGGAAGGGTCATCAGGAAGCACTCCGGCAATAGGGGCGGGCGCGGCCCGCGGATGGCGACATCGCGGGCAGGCCGCGAGCCGTTCCAGCCCAAAGCATAGAACAGCGCTCCGGGCGCCGGAAGCGCCTGGCATTCCCAAACCACCCTGCCAGGCCGCGCCCGCTTATTCGTTCAGCTGCTATTGGACGGCCGGAAGGTAATATTGCTCAAGCGACTTTCACGGCGTCATGACATGAGTTTTACGAATGCCATTCCCTCTCGCTAAATTACCGCCCCTGGATCTGGTGCGGGGCTTTGTGGCGGTGGCGCGCCGCATGAGCATCACCCTGGCCGCCCAGGACCTGCACGTGACCCAGTCGGCCGTGAGCCGGCAGATCCGCAGCCTCGAAGCCCATCTGGGAGTCGCCCTGCTGCGGCGCGGCTTTCGCAGTATCTCGCTCACGCCCGAAGGGGCCCAGCTGTTCCGCCTGGCCGACCCCTGGCTGACCGAACTGGGCGAACTCAGCGCGCAGTGGCGCACGCCCGGCCGGCGCCTGCCCGTGACCGTCACCACCACCATAGGCGTGGCCTCGCTCTGGCTCCTGCCCCGCCTGGGCGCCTTCCAGGCCGCCCACCCCGATATCGATGTGCGGGTGGCCGCCGACAACCGCATCATGGACCTGGACCGCGAGGGCGTGGACATCGCCATCCGCTACTGCACGGCCGAACAGGTGAGCGAAGACGCCCAGTGGCTTTTCGGCGAGACCGTGCTGCCGGTGGCCCATCCCTCGCTGGCCATGGCGCGCCTGGACGGCGACAGCCTGCCAGAACAGGTCCTGCTGGAATTCGACGACCCCACGCGCCCCTGGCTGCAATGGCATGGCTGGCTGGAAGCGCGCGGCCTGGGCCGCGCAAGGCCCAGGAGCATGCTGCGCTTCAACCAATATGACCAGGTCGTCCATGCGGCGCTGGCCGGCCATGGCGTGGCCCTGGGCCGCCATGCCCTGATCGCGCCCATGCTGGCCGATGGGCGGCTGCGCGCCGTGGGCGGCGAGGCAGCCGGCAGCACGCCGCTATCGTATTGGCTGGTGCGCAATCCGCGCCGGCCCTCGGCCGAGGCCGACATCGTGGCCGAATGGCTGCGAACTCAGGCATTATCCGAAGCTGACCGATAACCCCTGCACGGAGCCCTGCCATGTCTTTTGCCCGCATCGCGGCCGCCCTGGGACTGACCTTAGCCCTCCTGGGCGGCGCCCAGGCCGCCCCTGTCCAGACCGCGCAAGCGCCCGGCTTTCAGCGCATGACATTGGGCGACTTCGTCGTCACCGCCCTCTATGACGGCTATGTCGATCTCGACCCCAAGGTCTTGACCGGCGCCTCGCCCCAGGATGTCCAGCGCCTGCTGGCCGATATGTTCGCGCAACGCGCCAGCGGCATGCAGACCGCCGTCAACGGCTATCTGGTGCACACCGGCGCCCAGCTGCTGCTGGTCGACACCGGCACGGGCCATTGTTTCGGCCCCACGCTCGGCCAGATGGAGAACAATCTGCGGGCCGCCGGCTACGCGCCGGCGGACGTGGACGCGGTGCTGCTGACCCATCTGCATCCCGATCATGCCTGTGGATTGATCACGCCCGACGGCCAGGCGCGCTTTCCGCGCGCCAAGGTCTATGCCGCGCGCGAAGAAACCGCCTACTGGCTGAACAAGACCCTCGCCTCGGCCGCGCCCGAAGCCGCCCGGCCCATGTTCGCCATGGCCGCCCAGGCCGTGGCGCCGTACCAGGAGAGCGGCCGTTTCATCGCCTATGACGGCGACCCGGGCATCATGCCGGGCCTGGACATCGTCGAGAGCCCGGGACACACGCCCGGCCATCGCTCCTACCGCCTGAGCTCGGGCGGCCAGACCCTGCTGATCTGGGGCGACATCGTGCACAACCACGCGGTGCAGCTGCGCCGGCCCGAGATCGCCGTCGAGTTCGACGTGGAAAGCAGCCAGGCCATCGCCACGCGGCGCCAGATCCTGGCCGACGCGGCGCGCGAACGCCTGTGGATAGGCGGCGCGCACCTGCCGTTTCCGGGGCTGGGCCATGTGCGGCCGGACGGCGCGGGCTATGTCTGGGTGCCGCTGGAGTACGCGCCCCTGCGCAACAAATAACGCAGTCCGAAGGGCGCGGCGGCCCGCCTAGCCGACCTGCACCACCGGATCGCCGACGGCCATCTCGCCGATGACGGCGGCGTCGGCAAAGCCGCCGGCGGCGAAGATATCCATCACCTGGGCGGCCGCCTCGGGCGCGCAGGCCACCAGCAGACCGCCCGAGGTCTGCGGATCGGTCAGCAGGGCGCGCTCGGCGTCGCCGACCTTGGGCCCCAGGCGTATGGCGTCGCCATAAGAGGCCCAGTTGCGGCCGGAAGCGCCCGTGACCACGCCCTCGGCGGCCAGGGCGCGCACTCCCGGAATCCAGGGCAGGTCGCTCAGGCGCAGCTTGGCGGTCAGGCCGGCGCCGCGCGCCATCTCCAGCGCATGGCCCAGCAGGCCGAAGCCGGTGACATCGGTGATGGCGTGCACGCCGGGCAGGGCGCCCAGGTCGGCCCCGGGGCGGTTGAGCTTGGTGGTGGCCGCCAGCATGGCGGCATAGCCGGCCTCGTCCAGACGGTTTTTCTTCAGCGCCGCCGACAGGATGCCCACGCCCAGCGGCTTGCCCAGGATGAGCACATCGCCGGCGCGCGCATCCGCATTGCGCTTGATGAAATCGGGGTGGACCAGGCCCATGGCCGCCAGGCCATAAATGGGTTCGACCGAGTCGATGCTGTGGCCGCCGGCGATCATGATGCCGGCGTCGTGGCAGACGGACTCGCCGCCGCGCAGGATCTCGGCGATCACATCGTGCGGCAGCACATTGATGGGCATGCCCACGATGGCCAGCGCCATGATGGGCTTGCCGCCCATGGCGTAGATATCGGACAGCGCATTGGTCGCGGCGATGCGCCCGAAGTCGAAGGGATTGTCGACAATGGGCATGAAGAAATCGGTGGTGGCGATCAGGGCCTGCTGATCGTTGAGGCGATAGACCGCCGCGTCATCGGCGGTTTCGGTGCCCACGAGCAGGTTGGGGTCGCTGCGCTGCGGCACGAAGCGCGCCAGCAATTCCGACAATACGCCAGGAGCGATCTTGCAGCCGCAGCCTCCGCCATGGGAAAGCGAGGTCAGTCGCGGAATGGTGTCGGTGGGCATGCGCTATCTCCATCGGGTCAGGGGCGCTCAAAGCATAGCACCCGGCCGGCCGGGGAGATGGCGGAAGGCAGCAGGAGTCGAACCTACCTGGGAACGTCTGACGTCCCCAACTGGGTTTGAAGCCCAGCCGTGCCACCGGGCACGCATGCCTTCCGTTAACGGGCCTCTATGATAACGACTCGTCCCCGGCTTGTGGGTGCGCGTAGAGCGCGCTGTCGGCGCGCAACACATGGCCGTCGCGCAAGCGCCGCGTATAGCCCACACGGTCGAAGAACTCCAGGATCTGGATGGCGCGCTTGCGCCCCAGGCCGGTCAGGTCGCGAAAGGGCGCGGCCTCGGCGCTGCCCTGCTCACGGCATAGCCCGGCCACCATGGCGGCCAGGGCCTGCATCGGTTCGCGGTGATAGAAAAGATCGCGCACCACCTGGACCACGTCGCCACGGCGCAGCAGCTTGCGCATCAGGCGGCGCATATCGTCTTCGGGCACATGCAGCGCGCGCGCCATGTCGCGCACCCAGGGCGGATCGTAGCGGCCCTGCTGCAGCAGCGGCAGCGCGCGCTCGGCCAGCGCGGCCTCGGCCTCGCTCAGCGACACGCCATGGTCGGGCAGCTGCCACCAGACGCCATTGCGCCGCGCCAGGCCTTGTTCGGCCGCGCTTTCCAGGAGGGCCTGCCAGAGTTCGGGCGTGGCCTGGGGCCAGGCCATGCGCCGCAGCCGCGCGGCATCGGCGCCCGGCTCGTCGGGAAACTGCGCATGAAAGGCCGCGAGCGCGGCGCCCAGGTCGTCGTGCAGGGCCTGCCAGCGCCCCTCGTCGATCAGGATGCGCCCGCCGCCCTGGCGCGGCGCCACCCAGCGCGCGGCGGCCGGCAGGCGGCCGGCCGCGCCCAGGCGCAGGACCGCGAGTTCGGAGATGCCCAGCGGCGCCTGCGCGAGCACGGGCCGCAAATCGCCATCGGCCAGATAGGCGGCGACGGCGTCCAGCCAGGCCAGGCGCGCGGGCGAGCGCCGCTTGCGGTCCGGCGCATTGGGGTCCAGCACCTGTCCGCCGCCCACGGTGCGGTTGGCCTGGGCATTGCGGACGATGTAGCGGTCGCCGGGCATGGCGCACAGCGGCTCGTCGAAGACCAGCTGCACCCGCCCGGTCTGTCCGGCGGGCAGCTCGGCGGGCGCCAGCGGCACGGCATGGGCCAGCGCCCGCGCCGCGCCCAGATGCACATGCAGCGGCGTCCAGGCCGACAGCGGCGTGTCGCCCTGCCAGCGCAGTTCGACATCGAGATGCCGCGAGGGCGTGAAGCAGCGCGCATCGGCCACCCAGTCGCCGCGCGCGATATCGTCCTTGTCCACGCCCGGCAGGTTCAGGGCGCAGCGCTGGCCGGCCGCGCCGGTATCGCTGCTGCGGTTCTGCGCATGGATGCTGCGCACCCGGACCGCCCGTCCGGCCGGCATGAGACGCAGATCGGCGCCGTCCTCGCCCACGCGCACCATGCCATCGTGCACCGTGCCGGTGACCACCGTGCCATGGCCGGCCAGCGTGAAGGCGCGGTCTATCGCCAGGCGGAACAAGCCGCTGGCCGGACGCGGCGCCAGGGTCTGGGCCTGGGCGTGCAGCCAGGTCTTGAGCCCGGCCACGCCGGGATCGCCGGGCTGGCCGGCGGCCACGACGAACAGGGGCGCATCCTGCAGAAAGGAAGCCGCGGCCAGGGCGCGGATTTCGTCCTTGACGGCCTCGATGCGGCCGGCGTCCGCGCGGTCGGCCTTGGTGATGACGACCGCCCCCCGGTCCACGCCCAGCAGGGCGAGGATGGCCAGGTGCTCGCGGGTCTGGGGCATCACGCCATCGTCGGCGGCCACCACCAGCAGGCCGAAGTCGATGCCGCTGGCGCCGGCGGCCATGGTGTGCACGAGTTTCTCGTGGCCCGGGACGTCGATAAAGCCCAGCACATCGCCATTGGCCAGGGGCGTGTAGGCATAGCCCAGCTCGATGGAAATGCCGCGCGCTTTTTCTTCCTTGAGCCTGTCGGTATCGACCCCGGTCAAGGCGCGCACCAGGGTGGTCTTGCCGTGGTCGATATGGCCGGCGGTGCCGACGATCATGCCAGGGGCTCCGTCAGTTGCGCGGCAAACTCGGCCTCGTCGCGCGCTTCGAGGCAGCGCAAATCCAGCCAGAAGACATCATCGTCGATGCGGCCGATCACCGGCCGCGGCAGCGCGCGCAGGCTGGCCTGCAGACGCTCCAGGTGACGGCCGGCGCGGCCGCGGCCGCGGCCCAGATAGCGTATGGCCAGACCGAAGCTGGGCAATTGATCAATGGGCAGCGCGCCGCTGCCGATCTGGCTGAACATCGCCACGCCCTCGACGCCGAAGCCGGGCCCCACGGCGTGCTGCATGGCCGCGCGCAGGCGTTCGGCCTGGGCCTGCATCTGGCGCTGCGGCCGCGTAAGCAGGCGCAAGGTCGTCAGCCGCTCGGCGAGCTTGTCCGGCGCCCGGTAGAGGGCCAGCACGGGCTCAAGCGCGGCCAGCGTCAGCTTGCCCACGCGCAGGGCGCGCTTGAGCGGGTTTTTCTTGATCTTGCGGATGAGGTCGGCGCGGCCGACCAGCAGGCCGGCCTGCGGTCCGCCCAGCAGTTTGTCGCCGCTGAACGTGACCAGGTCGGCGCCGGCTGCGATGGTCTCGCGCACCGTGTCCTCGCGCGGCAGCCCCCACTGCGTCAGGTCCAGCAGGGTGCCGCTGCCCAGATCGACCGTGGCGGGCAGGCCCTGGGCGTGGGCCATCGCCGCCACCTCGGCCACGCTCACGCTCTTGGTGAAACCGGTCACGGCGTAGTTGCTGCAATGCACTTTCATCAGCATCGCGGTGCGCGGGCCGATGGCGTTGGCGTAGTCCGCGGCATGCGTGCGGTTGGTGGTGCCGACCTCGACCAGCCGGGCGCCGGCGCGCTTCATGATGTCGGGGATGCGAAAAGCCCCTCCGATCTCGACCAGTTCACCGCGCGAGACGATGACTTCGCGGCGATCGGCCAGCGCATTGAGCATGAGCAGCACCGCCGCGGCATTGTTGTTGACCACCGTGGCCGCCTCCGCGCCGGTCAGCTCGCACAGCAGGTCTTCGATGAGATCATCGCGGTCGCCGCGCGCGCCGGTCTCCAGGTCGAACTCCAGGTTGGCCGGGCGCGTGAGCGCGCGCAGCACCGAATCGACCGCTTCGTCGGGCAGGAGGGCGCGCCCCAGATTGGTGTGCAGCACGGTGCCGGTCAGGTTGAACACCGCAGTCAGGCGCGGCGCATTGCGCGCCGCCAGGGCCTGCGCGGTGGCCGCCGCCAGGACGCCGGCCTGGAGTTCGTCGAGCGCCAGGCCGCCGGCCAGCGCCCGTTCGCGCAAGCCCTGCAATTGCTCGCGCAGCACGGCCACGACCTGGCTGCGGCCGTGGCGCTCCAGCAGCGCCGCATAGCCGTCGTGGTTGAGCAGACGGTCCAGCGAGGGGATGTCGCCCGGCGCGGCCGCGCTCATTCGGCGCTCTCCTCATGCCAGAGCAGCGGATTGCCGCTGGCCCGGTGGTAGCCCGCCTCGCCCATCAGCACGTCCAGCGCCAGGCTGGCGAGATCGTCGGCCACGGGTTCGACATGCAGGTCTTTCTCTTGATAGAAGATCTTGCGGTAGCTGTGGCAACTGTCGCAGGACTCGGCCTTGATGGCTTCGGAGCGGCCGGCGATGTTGTGATAGGCCACGTCCTTGGTGTTCTGGCAGTGGCTGCAGGTCACGCGCACCAGGTGCCATTCGCAGGCGCACAGGCCGCAGGCCAGGTAGCGCAGGCCGTCCGACTGCCCGCCCACGCGCACCACGCTGGAAACCGGCAGGCTGCCGCACATGGGGCAGACTCCGAAGGGGCTGGCCACCGGCATGGCCTTGGGATCGAAGCGGCAGGCCATGTCGGTCCAATAGACTTGCAGCGCGGCCATCACCAGGGGCGCGGCGGCGCTGTCCACGCCTACCGTCCGCTCGGCCAGCAAGGCATCGGCCAGATCCTCGACCGCCTGCGGGTCGCGGGCCAGCGCCTCGCGCCAGCGTTCGCAGACGTCGCGCGCCGCCTCGGGCGTGGCGGGCAGGGCGGACACGCGCGCCAGCAACTGGTCCAGCACCTCGCGCCAGGCCGGATCACGCTCCCAGGCCACGGCCTGCAGCGGCGGCATGCCATGCGCCTGGGCCAGCTCGACCCGCTCGGCGGCCGGACCCGGGAAATGGCAGGACGCCAGCGCGGCCTGCTGGGCATCGGCCACATCGGCCATCAGCCGCAGATAGTCGGCAATGGGATTGCCTTCGGCCAGGGCCCGCAGGCGCGCGGCGCGCGCACTGAAGACCGTGGCGCGCTCGGGCTGGCGCAGGCGGGCAATGGCGGTGTGATCCAGGGATTCGATCTCGCCGCGCGGCAGAATTCGCTGCAAAGCACTCTCCAGAGAAACAAACACGGCTGCGGGCGCGCCAAGCGCGCATCGCAGCCGTGCGGCGGGCCGTCGGGCCCGGCGGGGACGGTGGCGGACTTATTCGCCGCCAGGCGACTCCTTGCGAACCGAACGGAACCAGGCGCGATGATGTTTCCAGGCCCAGCCCCAGCTCACGGTGCCGCGCACCATGGCTCGGACCGAACCCTTGACCCAGATCGCCGCGTAGATATGCACAATGATCGCGCAAATCAACACAAAAGCAAAAAAGGCATGCAACAGCGAGGCGACGCGGATACCGTCTATCGGGAAATACCCGGCGAAGTAGGGGCGCCACATCACGATGCCGGTCAGGATCAGGCCCAGCATGCAGATGACCAGCGCGTAGAACAGCAGCTTCTGGCCGGCGTTGTACTTGCCGACCTCGGGCAGCTTGTCCTCGCGGTTGTTCAGCACGTCGCCCAGCTGGCGCAGCCACTGGCGGTCGTTCTTCGTCATCAGGTTGTGCCGCCACATATGGCCGGCGAAGACGAAGAAGCAGACAAACATCACGACCCCGATGAAGGGGTGCAGGATGCGCGTCCAGGGGCCGCCGCCCAGCAGGGCATAGAGCCAGGAGAAGGCCGGATGAAAGAGCGCCAGGCCCGAGAGGGCCAGCAGGATGAAGGTCAGCGCGATCAGCCAGTGATTGGTGCGTTCACCGGCCGTATAGCGCTGGATCTGCTTGGAGCGACGGGGGTCAGCCATGGCGCGCCTCCTCTTCAGCCTTGCGTTCGTCTTCCTCGTCGGTCTCGTTGGGACCGACCCGGATGTAGTGCAGGAAGCCGGCCAGCGCCGTCAGCGCCATGGCGGCCACGCCCAGCGGTTTGGCGATGCCCTTCCAGAGCGAGACCATGGGACTGATCTTGGGATCCTCGGGCAGGCCGTGATAGAGCTGCGGCTTATCGGCATGGTGCAGCACGTACATGACGTGCGTGCCGCCCACCCCCTGGGGATCGTACAGGCCGGCGTTCTGGAAACCGCGCGACTTCAGGTCTTCTATCCGTTCGGCCGCGTGCTGCTTCATGTCGTCCTTGGTGCCGAACACGATGGCGCCGGTGGGACAGGTCTTGACGCAGGCAGGCTCCTGGCCGACGGCCACGCGGTCCGAGCACAGGGTGCACTTATAGGCCTTGTGGTCCTTCTGCGAGATGCGCGGGATGTTGAACGGACAGCCCGTGATGCAATAGCCGCAGCCAATACAGTTTTCTTCGTGGAAATCCACGATGCCGTTGTTGTATTGGATGATGGCGCCCGGCGAGGGACAGGCCTTCAGGCAGCCCGGGTCCTCGCAGTGCATGCAGCCGTCCTTGCGGATCAGCCACTCCAGGTCGCCCTTGTCGTTCTCGTACTCCGAGAAACGCATGACGGTCCAGGAATGCTCGGTGAGATCGGCCGGGTTGTCATAGACCCCCACGTTCACGCCGACCTCGTCGCGCAGATCGTTCCACTCCATGCAGGCCACCTGGCAGGCCTTGCAGCCTATGCACTTGGAGACGTCGATCAGCTTGGCGACGCTGCCGGTCGAGGGCTCGCGCACGCCGGGCGGCGGCGTGGTGGTGGCGGAGCGGCGTTTGATGTCCAGTGATTGCATCGACATGGCTTGGCTCCTATGCCTTCTCGACCTTGACCAGGAAGGATTTGAACTCGGGCGTCTGGCTGTTGCCGTCGCCCACGAAAGGCGTCAGCGTATTGGTCAGGAAGCCCGGTTTCGCCACCCCCACGAAGCCCCAGTGGATGGGGATGCCCACCTGGTGCACGGTGCGGCCCTCGATGGTCAGCGCCTTGATCCGCTTGGTGACCAGGGCCACGGCCTTGATGTAGCCGCGGTTGGACGACACTTTCACGCGCGAACCATTGGCGATGCCCAGCTCCTTGGCCAGCGCCTCGCCGATCTCGACGAATTGCTCGGGCTGCAGGATGGCATTGAGCCGGACATTCTTGGTCCAGTAGTGGAAATGCTCGGTCAAGCGATAGGTGGTGGCCACATGCGGGAATTTATCCGCCTTGCCCATGGCCTCCAGGTCTGACTTGAACACGCGCGCGGCCGGGTTGCTGACGGCCAGCGGCTGCTTGGGATGCAGCGGGTTGTAGCCCAGCGGGTTCTCGAAAGGCTCGTAGTGCTCGGGGAAAGGCCCTTCGGCCATGCCGGCGCGGGCAAAGAAGCGCGCCACGCCCTCCGGGTTCATGATGAAGGGACCCATGCCGCCGGCCGGATTCTCGTCACCCTTGAAGTCCGGGATATCGGCGCCGCCCCAGGCCTTGCCATTCCAGGCGATGAGACTGCGCCGCGGATTGAAGGGCTTGCCTTGCACGTCGCAGGATGCGCGGTTGTACAGCACCCGGCGATTGGCCGGCCAGGCCCAGGCCCAGTTCAGGGTCTGGCCGATGCCGGTCGGATCGCTGTTGTCGCGCCGCGCCATGAGATTGCCCGCCTCGCTCCAGGCGCCCGCGAAGATCCAGCAGCCGCTGATGGTGGAGCCATCGTCGCGCAGTTCCGCGAATCCAGCCAGCTGTTCGCCGGCCTTGCGGGTGACGCGCGTCGGATCCTTGGGATCGGTCAGGTCGACCAGCGCGCGGCCCGTGTACTCCTTGGCCAGCTCGACCGCCGTCGGGTTCTCCGGATTGGAGTACGGCCACCACAGGTTGACGATGGGATCGGGATAGGCGCCGCCGTCCTTGCGGTACATCTCGCGCATGCGGGTAAAGAGATCGGCCATGATCTCGATATCGCTGCGCGCCTCGCCCGGGGGCTCGGCGCCCTTCCAGTGCCATTGCAGCCAGCGGCCCGAATTGACCAGCGTGCCTTCTTCCTCGGCGAAACAAGTGGTGGGCAAGCGGAAGACTTCGGTCTGGATCTTGGCCGGATCGACGTCGTTGTGCTCGCCCGCATTGCGCCAGAACTCCGAAGTCTCGGTGTTCAGCGGATCCATGATGACCAGGAACTTGAGCTTGGAGAAGCCCGCGGTCAGCTTGGCCTTGTTGGGCGCGGCGGCCAGCGGGTTGAAGCCCTGGCAGATGTAGCCATTGACCTTGCCCTGGTTCATCAGCTCATACGTCTGCAGCATGTCGTAGAGCTTGTCCAGCTTGGGCAGATAATCGTAGGCCCAGTTGTTCTCCGCCGTGGCCGCGCCGCCCCACCAGGCCTTCATGAGGCTGACATGGAACTTCTTGTAGTTCTGCCAGTAGCTCAGCTGGTTGGGACGCAGCGGCTTGAGCGTGCGCACGTCGATGTATTTGCCGAAATCCTGCTCGCCCTCGCCGGGCAGGGTCATATAGCCCGGCAGCAGGTTGGACATCAGCCCCAGATCGGTCAGGCCCTGGATATTGGAGTGCCCGCGCAGCGCATTCATGCCGCCGCCGGCCACGCCGATATTGCCCAGCAGCAGCTGCAGCATCGCGCCGGTGCGGATGATCTGCGAGCCGATGGAGTGCTGCGTCCAGCCCAGCGCGTACAGGATGGTGGCCGCGCGGTCCGTGGTGGCCGTCGACGCCAGCGTCTCGCAGACATACTGGAACTTGTCCTTGGGCGTGCCGCAGACGCGCTCGACCATCTCCGGCGTGTAGCGCGAGTAGTGCTGCTTGAGCAACTGGTAGACCGAGCGCGGATGCTGCAGCGTGGGATCGGTCTTGACGTAGCCGTCCTCGCCTCGCTCGTAGTCCCAGGATGCCTTGTCGTAGCTGCGCTTCTCGGCGTTGTAGCCCGAGTAGATGCCGTCCTCGAACTTGAAGTCCTCGCGGACGATGAACGAGAAGTCGGTGTAATTGCGCACATACTCGTGCTGGACTTTGTCGTTTTCCAGCAGATAGCGGATGACGCCGCCCAGGAAGACGATGTCGGTCCCGGTGCGTATGGGCGCGTAGAAATCGGCCACGGACGCCGAGCGCGTAAAGCGCGGGTCCACGACCAGCAGTTTCGCCTTGTTATGGGCTTTCGCTTCCGTGACCCATTTGAACCCGCAAGGGTGGGCCTCGGCGGCGTTGCCGCCCATGATCAGCACTACATCCGCGTTCTTGATGTCGACCCAATGGTTCGTCATCGCTCCACGGCCAAACGTCGGGGCAAGACCTGCCACCGTCGGGCCATGTCAGACACGAGCCTGGTTGTCGAACGCCAGCATCCCCATGCTGCGCACAACTTTGTGCGTGATGTAGCCGACCTCGTTGCTGCTGGCCGAAGCCGCGAGCATGCCGGTGGTCAGCCAGCGGTTGACGGTCTTGCCGTCAGCCGTCTTCTGCACGAAGTTGGCGTCGCGGTCTTCCTTCATGAGCTTGGCGATGCGCGTCATCGCCTCATCCCAGGACATGCGCTGCCATTTATCCGAGCCCGGCGCGCGGTACTCCGGATACGTGAGGCGGTTGGGGCTGTGGATGAAATCAATCAGGCCAGCCCCCTTGGGACAGAGGGTGCCCCGGTTGACCGGGTGATCGGCATCGCCCTCGATGTGGACGATGCTCGCCTTGGCGTTCTTGGCGCCGTCGCCAAGCCCGTACATCAAGACGCCACAGGCGACCGAACAGTAAGGACAGGTGTTGCGCGTTTCCGTCATGCGCGCAAGCTTGTACTGGCGGACTTCGGCCATGGCCGTGCCGGGCGCGGCGCCCAGCATCACCAGGCTGGAGCCTGCCAGCGTCGACCCTGTCACCTTGAAGAACTGGCGGCGATTCATGTTGAGCATGAAGCACTCCCTTCTGGGTGGAGGAAAGTGACGCCAAGCCTCGCCTCTCGCAAAGACCCCGCGGGCGTCACAGTTAAGGGCAGTATAGGGTGCTTACATCGCGGATATCAATTGCGCGGCGCACAAATTGCGATTTGGCTCAAGAAAGCGGCGTATTCGCCGATTTTGCCGCGCCCGCGCGCTGCTACCATGCGGCCTTCCTTCCCGCCGCGCCGCCGCGCACGGGAGCTGTCCTCATTTCTGTCTTCTGGAGCGCCGCATGCGCCGCCTGAATGTGGCCGTCCTGTGCCTGGCCGCCCTGTTCGCCCCCTTGCCCGGCCCGGCCCAAAGCCTGGCCGACCCGCCGGCCGCCGCGGCCGAGGTCCAGCGCATCGCCTTCGACGCCTATATTTATCTCTACCCCCTGGTGTCCATGGACCTGGCGCGGCGCCAGGCCGTGTCTCCCAAGGCCGCGGGCCAGGCCGGCCACGCGCCGGCCAACCGTTTCTGGATGCAACGCGACGGCGCGGCCGGCGGCGCCTGGGCGCACGCCGACATGCTGCGCATGTCGGCCTGGCTGGACCTGAGCGACGGCCCCGTGGTGATTTCGGTGCCGCCCACCCAGGGCCGGCTCTACACCCTGACGCTGCACGATCTCTGGAGCGAGGCCTTCGCGGTCCTGGGCAAGCGCAGCACCGGCACCGGGCGGGGCAATTACGCCGTGGTGCCGCCCGGATGGACGGCGGCGCTGCCGCCGGCCATGCAGCGCATCGACGCGCCGACCAGCCATGTCTGGCTGCAGGGACTGCTGCAGCCCGGCGCGGCGGCCGAGACCCAGGTCTTGCAGGACGGCTTTATCCTGACCCCGCTGCAGGACTGGAACCGGGGCGCGCAGTCCATGCAGGTCAAGTCGGACCCCGCCCTGGATCCTGCCACCCCGGTCGCCCGGCAGCTGGCGACCATGCCGGCCGATGTCTTTTTCGCCTACGGCGCCGAGCTGCTGCGCAAAAACCCCGCGCACGCTACCGACCAGCCCATGCTGGCGCGCCTGCGCCGCCTGGGCATCGCGCCGGGCCAGCAGTTCGCCCTGTCCCGGCAGGACAACACCGTGCAGCAGGCCCTGCGCCGCGCCGCGCGCGAGGCGCCGGCCTATATCGAAGCCCTGGCCCGCGCGCGCCAGCCCGATGCGCGCGGCTGGGTGGCCGAGCGCGAGGCCATGGGCGCCTATGGCGGCGCCTATCTCAAGCGCGCCTGGATGGCCTGGCTGCAACCCGGGGCCGAACTGCCCGAGGACGTGCTGACGCTGCGCCTGGTGACCGACGCCGACGGCCTGCCCATCGACAGCGGCGCGCGCTATGTGCTGCGTTTCGAGGCCGATGCGCTGCCGCCGGGCGACGCCTTCTGGACGCTGGCGGCTTTCGATGCGCAGGGCCAGGCCGTGCCCAATCCCTACCGGCGCCACAGCGTGGGCGACCGCGACCCGCTGCGCTACAACCCGGACGGCTCGCTGGAGCTGTATCTGCAGGCCGATCCGCCGGCGGAGGCCGAGCGGGCCAACTGGCTGCCGCTGTCGGGCGAGGCCGTCAACCTGCTGCTGCGCATCTATCTGCCGGCCGCCGCCGCCCTGGACGGCCGCTGGAATCCGCCCCTGCTGCGGGCCGAGCGGCCCGAAACGGCGGCGGCCGGCAGCGCCGCGCCGCAATAGGCGAGTACGATAGCCACTTCGCAACCCGCAGCACCGCCATGGAAGACGCTTTCAGCCACCAGCTTTCGATGACCATCCTGATGACGCCCGACATGGCGAATTTCTCAGGCAATGTGCACGGGGGCACCATCCTCAAATACCTGGACCAGGTGGCTTACGCCTGTGCGAGCCGCTATGCCGGCCAGTACGTGGTGACCCTGTCGGTGGACCAGGTGGTCTTTCGCGAACCCATCCACGTGGGCGAGCTGGTGACGTTTCTGGCCTCGGTCAATTACACCGGCCGCACGTCGATGGAAATCGGCATCAAGGTCGTGACCGAGGACATCCGGCGCAAGCTGGTGCGCCACACCAACAGCTGTTATTTCACGATGGTGGCGGTCGACGACCAGGGCCAGCCCACCGCCGTGCCGCCCCTGCAGTTACGCACGGTCGAGGAGTTCCAGCGCTTCGAGGCGGCCAAGCAGCGCCGCGCCCTGCGCCAGGAAATGGAAAACCGGCACGACGCGATCAAGAAGCAGGCGCACGATCCGAGCGCCGCGGCTCGGCCCTAGCGAACATGCGCCTCAGGCCCAGCCACTGCTGGGCCCAGAAACCGCGCCCATAGTCGCGGCCGCCGCCTTGCGGCAGCTGGTCGTGGATGCCGGTCGGGCCGTAATCGCCGTCAAAGCGCGCCGTGCCGAACAGCATGTCCCAGACCGGAAAGAGCGCGGCGAAGTTGTAGCCCCCGGCCGGCCCCGGCGATGAGGCGTCATAGGCGATGGAATGATGCTGGCGGTGAAAGCGCGGCCCCACGACCAGGCGCGCGCCCAACCGGCCGAAGCCGGCGCGCAGATTGGCGTGCGACAGGCTTTCGGTCAGCTGGGTGATGGCCACCACGGCCACGAACTGCGCCGGCGGCACCCCGATCAGCTGGGACACCAGCACGATGACCACGTCGCGCAGCATGTCGTCGAGCAGGTGATTGCGGTTGTCGCTCCAGAGGGTCATCTGGCGCTGGCTGTGATGCAGCGAATGCAGCGCCCACAGCCAGCTGTAGCGGTGCTGGGCCCGGTGGTAGCAATAATCCACCAGGTCGAAGACCAGCAGGTAGAGCAGCAGGCTGGCCCAGGGGCCGTCGGTCACGCCCGGCCAGACCTGGTCGAGCTGAAAGGTCGCCAGGCCCCAGGTGTGCAGGGCGCCGAAGACGCTGTCCCACAGCGGCTCGACCGTGAAGAACAACAGGATGCGGAACAGGCCCAGGCGATGCACCAGGGTGTAGACCACGTCCACGAAGACCTGCTGGCGGTCGCGCACCGCCTCGACCGGACGCCAGCGCTCCAGCGCGCCGAAGATCGCCACCATGATGACGATCTGGACCAGGCCCACCAGGAGCCACATCGTGCCGTCGTAGGCGTCTTCGATGATGCTGGCCAGGCCCAGGTGAAAGAGCAGGGGCTGCACGGCTGTCTCGAACAGCCATTGCTGGCATTGTGAAAACAGCTGGCTGAGTGTTTCCATGGTGAATCAGTGAGGCGTGGCGAGCCACTGGCGATACGCCGGATGCGCATCGAGCGTGGCGAAACAAAAACCCTTGGCCTTCAGGCCGGTGATCAGCGGCTCCAGCACGGCCGGCGCCCAGGGATCCTTGCGCGACCAGATGCCCAGGTGTGCAAGCAGAATATCGCCGGGCCGGATGCGGCGCAATGCCTGGTCCAGCAGGGCGGCATTAGGATATTTGTCGCTGGGCAGCTCATCGCCCAGGAAGCCGGCGTCGGCCCAGCCGACATGGGCATAGCCGCAGTCGCGGGCCGCCGCCAAGAGCGCCGGCGAGGTCTTGCCGCCGGGCGCGCGATACAGCGGCAGCATGGCCTTGCCGGTCATTTCGGTGAAGCGCTGCGCCGAGCGCCGGATCTCGCGGCAATATTGCGCCGCCGTCCAGGTCTCGGTCTTGCCATTGTCCGGGCCGGCGCTGGGCCGCACGCGGAATCCGCCGTCGGGCAGATCGCCGCGCCAGTAGACGTGATCGTAGGTATGCGAGCCGAACACATGGCCTTCGGCGGCGCGCGCCTTCCACCAGGGCGCCCATTGCGCGTCCAGGCTGCTGCCATTGCTGAGAGTGCGCTCATTGGCCAGGAAAAACGTGGCGCGCACGCCCTGGCGCTTGAGGACGTCGGCGACCAGGTCGGCCACCCCCATATGCCCGGTATCGAAGGTGAGATAGACGGGCTTGTCGCAGGCCGCCGGCGCGGCCGCGGCCTGGGAGACGGCGGCGGCCAGCAGGCCGGCCGCCCATATCCGGCGCCGGTCAGCGGGCCGGCGCATGGTTCAGCGTCCACACGCCGTGCGGGGACTTGCCCACGCGGACCTGCTTGCTGACGGTTTTTTTGTCGAGATCGATGACCGTCAGCTTGCCCGCCCAGCGCGAGGTGACGAAAAGCAGCTTGCCGTCCTTGGAGACATCCATGCAGTCCGGGCCGCCCGGCGCCGCGAAGGTGTCGGTGACCTCCAGCGCGCGCATGTCGATGCGGCTGATGGTGTTGGCGCTGCGGTTGCTCACGAAGAGATGGCGGCCGTCGCCCTGGGCGCGGAAGGCATGCGCGCCGGCGGCGGTCTTGATGCGCTTGATGAGTTTGGCCGGCTTGGCGGTCAGGTCATAGGCCTCGACATAGCTGTCGCCCGTCAGCGCCACCAGCAGGATCTTGTCGTCGCCGGTGATGAAGACATCGGCCGGCGTCTTGCCCACCGGCATGGTCCACAAGGGCTTTTGCGTGGCCAGGTCGATGGCGATCACCTGGTCGCTGTCCTGCAGCGACACATAGGTGACCTTGCTCTTGCTGTCGATGGCGATATGGCTGGGCGTCTTGCCCGCCGGCACGCGCTTGGCCAGCTTGAGGTCGAAACCCTGGCCTTGTCCCAGCGGCTTGTACTCGTAGATGTCGATGTGGTCCAGGCGGTTGGCCGCCGTGACGAACCACTTCATATCGGGCGAAAAGCGCAGCTGGTAGGGATCGACGATCCCGGTGATCGTGCGCTGGATATCGCCGGTGCGCGGGTCCATGAGGGTGATGGTGTCGCTCAGCGCATTGGCGACCATGAGCGATTTTTCGTCGGGCGTCAGATAAAGGTGATGCGGCTCCTTGCCGGTCGGCACGCGCCGCAGCTCGGTATAGGTAGCAGGATCGATGATGCTGACGTTGGCGTTGAGCGAGTTGAGCACGAAGATCGGGGCCGCGGCCGCCGACAGGCTGAACGCCATCCCCGCGCTCGCCAGAGCGCAACGGATCAGATGCAGGGGATTCAAGATGTGGTGATACCAAAAAAGGTCAGCGGCAACAGGGCCGGTGTGCCGCCATTTTGGCATAGCCGCCTGACGAAAAGTGCAACGCGCGATGCGCCGCCGGCTTTCCGCGCGGCCTGTTGCGGCTTGGCAACAACCCGCGCGAAATACCCGTGTTTTCAGGCACCTGCGCGTCCGGCCAGCGGCCCGGAACCCGCCATGGCCGCCAGCGAGTCGCCGAACTGCTTGCCCGCCATCCGGCCTGAGCGCGAAGGACAAATTCCAATTGCAGTTTCACGCCCATTTAATAGAATGAGAGTTATTTTCATTTACATTGGGCGCCAACGTGTTTTCTGCCTCCCAAGACGATGTCCACCGACTCTATACCGATCATCATGGCTGGCTGAACGGTTGGCTGCGCAAGAAGCTGGGCAATAGCTTCGATGCGGCGGACCTGGCCCAGGACACATTCGTGCGCGTGCTGCGGCACCGCCGCGAGCTGCCCGCCGTGCGCGAGCCGCGCGCCTATCTGGTCACCATCGCCGGCCGCCTGCTGCTCAATCACTACCGCCGACGCTCGCTGGAGCGGGCCTATGAAGAAGCCCTGGCCGCGCTGCCGCCCGAGCGCGCGCCCGCGCCCGAGCAGCGCCTGCTGATCCTCGAGACGCTGGACCACGTCGACGCCTTGCTGGCCGCCCTGCCGGCCAAGACGCGCACCGCCTTCCTGCTGGCCCAGGTCGATCGCCTGCCCCAGGCCGCCATCGCCGAGCGCCTGCAGCTGTCGGTGCGCACGGTGCAGCGCCACATCCTGCGCGCCTACGAGCAATGCATCCTGGCGATGGGCGAGGCATGAGCCCGGACGGCGCCATCGACCGCCATGTGGCCCGCGAGGCGGCGCGCTGGCTCCTGCACCTGGCTTCCGGCCAGGCCAGCGCCGAAGACACGGCCGCCATCGACCGCTGGCGCGCCCGCAGCGCCATGCACGAACAAGCCTGGCAGCGCGCCCAGCGGCTCAAGGCGCTGCTGGGGGGCCTGCCGCCCGAGCTGGCCCGCGCCACGCTGGAGCGGCCGGCCTTCAAGACCCGCCGCCTGGCGCTCAAGACCCTGGCCGCGCTCATCCTCGGCACGCCAGCCGCCTGGGCGGCCTGGCATGGCGGCCGGCGGGCCGGCCTGCTGGCCGACCACCGCAGCGCGCCGGGCGAACGGCGCGACATCACGCTGGCCGACGGCACCCTGGTCACCCTGAACAGCGGCACGGCGGTGGACATCACCGCCGATGGCCTGCGGCTGCGCGCTGGCGAAATCTATGTGCGCGCCGGCGCCCACCCCTGCGTGGCGCACACCCCGCAGGGGCAGGTCGGCGCCAGCCAGTCGCGCTTCGTCCTGCGCCTGCTGGACGCGGGCTGCCGGGTCGACGTCTACGAAGGCCAGGTGCGGCTGCGGCCAGCCCTGGGCGCGGCCGCCACCGTGGACGCGCCCCAGGCCGCCTGGTTCGACGCCCGCGCGCTGCGCATCCTGTCCACGGCCGTGGACGGCCAGCCGCCCTGGCTGCGCGGCGTGCTCCAGGCGCGCGGCATGTCGCTGGCCGAGTTCGCCGCCGAGATCGCCCGCCACCGGCGCGGCGTCGTGCGCTGCGACCCGGCCGTCGCCAGGCTGCGCGTCTCGGGCACCTTCCAGCTCGATAACACCGATGGCGTGCTGCGCGCGCTGCCGGCGCTCCTGCCCGTGGCGGTGCGCCGCCGCACCGCCTATTGGGTCGTGATCGGCCCGCTGGACACCTGAATGATCCCTGTTACAAAAAAACGGCGCATGAGCTGTCCGATTTGAACCGCTCGGCGGTCATGGGAAGCAATGGCAACGGCTACCCCTGACCGGAAAGACCTCATGGCATCTGTACGACTTCGCTTTCTTTCGGCCCCGGCGCGCGCCGGGGCGCTGACCTCCCTGGCCCTGGCGCTTAGCGTCTGCGCGCCCGCCCTGGCCCAGCGCGCCGCGCCCCAGACCTACCAGATCGCCGCCGCGCCGCTGGCCGACGCGCTGGCGCGCTATGCCGACCAGGCCGGCCTGACGCTGCTCTACGAGCCCTCGGCCGTGGCCGGGCTCACCAGCCCGGGCCTGAGCGGCAGCTACACCCCCGAACAAGCCTTGGCCCGGCTGCTGTCGAACACCTCGCTGGTGGCCAGCCGCCAGGGCGACGGCACCTATGTGCTGCGCCCCGATGCCGTGCACCAGCTCCCGCCGGTATTGGTTGAGGGCGCCAGCACGCGCGCCGACCCCGCCTGGGTCAGCAGCACGTCGCGCCCGGCGCTGGACGCGGCCATGGCCTACAGCTGGAGCGATGTCGGCAAGCGCCTGGACCCGGGCGTGGCCTTCAACCGCCAGAACAACAGCATCAATATCCGCGGCCTGGATCAGGACCGCGTGCTCACCCGCATCGACGGCATCCGCCTGCCCTTCCTGGATGACGGCGCGCGCGGCGTCAAGGGCGGCCTGGAAGCCGTGGACTTCAACACGCTGTCGCGCCTGGACATCGTGCGCGGCGCCGATTCGGCCAAGGCCGGTTCGGGCGCGCTGGGCGGCATGGCCGATCTGCACACACTGGACCCCTCCGACCTGCTGCGCGATGGCAGCGACCTGGGCGCGCTGGCCAAGACCGACTACGACTCGGCCGACACCAGCCGCGGCGTCAATGCCGCGCTGGCCGGCCGCCTCCATGACAACACCGCCTGGCTGATCCAAGCGGGCGCCCGCGCCGGCCATGCGCTGGACAACCGCGGCGACGTCGGCGGCTATGGCCCCCGGCGCAGCGAACCCACGCCCGAGCGCTACACCCAGCGCAACTTCCTGGCCAAGCTGCAGCAGAAAATCGATGGCGGCCACCGCTTCGGCCTGACGGGCGAATACTTCAAGCGCCAGGGCGATCTGGACAATATGTTCGATCAGGGCCGGGGCACCAACTATCTGTATGGCGAAAACTCGACGGTCAAGACCACCCGGCGCGAGCGCGTGTCGCTGGACTACCAGTACATCGCCCCGGCCGCCGGCGGCCTGATCGACAGCGCCACGGCCAAGGTCTACTGGCAGCGCGTCACGCTGGACAATGCCATGGACGGCCAACGCAGCAAGAACAGCCGCGCCTTCATCATCCCCAACGATCCCCACCGCTATGGCTATCCCTACGGGCCCTATGGACGCGGCAATTCCATCCGCGAGTCGCTCTTCGGCGTGAGCGCCGAAGCCAGCCGCCGTTTCGAAGGCCCCGTCACGCAGCGCCTGACCCTGGGCGGCGAATGGATGGGCAACCGCACCCAGCAATACTCCGACGGCTACGACAACTGCCCGGCCATCCCGGCCGGCATGCGAGCGCCCTTCGGCCCGCGCTCATGCGAGCTGCTGCACACCAACCAGGCCGACATGCCGCGGGTCAAGGGCAGCCAGTTTGCTTTCTGGGCCCAGGATGAATTCGGCTTCGGCGACGGCCGCTACACCCTGACCCCCTCGCTGCGCTACGACCACTACGCGCAAAAGCCGCAGTCCAGCGACGGCTATGGCAACAATGCCAACTCCCGGGGCACGCTGCCGCCCGCCTCATCGGGCGGCCGCTTCTCGCCCAAGCTGCTGGGCAGCTGGAAAGCGCGCGAAGATCTCACGCTCTACGCGCAATACGGCTTCGGCTACCGCGCCCCCAATGCCAGCGAGCTCTACACCAACTACGGCGGCGCGGGCACCTATCTGCGCGTGGGCAACCCCGGCCTCAAGCCCGAGGTCAGCAAGGGCTGGGAGCTGGGCGCCAAACTGGGCGACGATGCGCTGGGCGGCGCGCTCTCCCTGTTCGACAACCGCTACCAGAACTTCATCGACAAAAACGTCCCTCTCGACCCGTCCTCGCCGCAATGGCAGCCGGGCTGGGCCGGGCAGTATCCGCTGGGCGTGATCGGCATCGCCAACCGCGATCGCGTGCGCATCTATGGCGCCGAGGCTTCCGCGCACTGGACATTCGCGCCCAACTGGCGCACCTGGGGCTCGCTGGCCTGGGCCGTGGGCAAGGACCAGGGCAAGGGCCAATACCTGAACGCCATCCCCGCCCTGAAGGCGGTGCTGGGCCTGGGCTATGCGCGCGATCAATGGGGCGTGGACGCGCTGCTGACGGCCGCGCGCAAGCGCGACAAGGTGTCGTATCCGGATGCCGGCCCGGGCGTGCGCTATCCCGACTTCCAGGCCCCGGGCTATGGCGTGGTCGACCTGATGGCCTATTGGCGGCCTGCCGCCGTCAAGGGCATGCAGTTACAGTTGGGCGTCTTCAACCTCTTCGACAAAAAGTACTGGGAAGCCATCAATGTGCCGACCGCCGGCGCCACGGCCATCCCGCGCCCGGTAGACTGGTACACCGAACCCGGCCGCAGCGTGCGCCTGTCCCTGACCTATCAATACTGATCCCCCCTTGCGCGGGCGGGATCGGGACCCGCCCGCCGGACCTAGGAGAAACCGCATGACCGATCTTTCTTTTGAGCAGCGCGCCAGCGATCTGCGCGCCCGCCACGATGCCTATGCCGCCAGCCAGCCCGGGCAGCGCGCCCGCAACGCGGCCCAGGCGCTGGGCGTGAGCGAGGCCGAGTGGATCGCCGCCGGCTGTGGCGCCGCCCGGGTGACCGCCCTGGCGGCGGACCCGCGGACCGTCTTCCGCGAGCTGGGCACCCTGGGCGAAGTCATGGCGCTGACCCGCAACGAATGGTGCGTGCACGAGCGCCATGGCCGCTACGAGGACATCCAGGCCGAGGGCGCGGTAGGCCTGGTGCTTGGCCCGGACATCGATCTGCGCGTCTTCTTCAACTGCTGGCGTTCGGTCTGGGCGGTCGAGCAGGACAACCACCACAGCCTGCAATTCTTCGACGCCGAGGGCGTGGCGGTGCACAAGGTCTACCGCACCGAAGCCAGCGACGCGGCGGCCTGGCAGGCCCTGATCGACAAATTCGCCGGCGCGCCGGCCTGGCCCGTCCCCGAGCCTATCGCCGCGACCGTCGAAGACCGCCGCGTGGCCGATCCGCAGGCCCTGCGCGAGGCCTGGCTGGCCATGAAGGACACGCACGAGTTCTTTCCGCTGCTGCGCAAATTCAAGGTGGCGCGCCAGGCGGCGCTGGCCGCCGCCGGCAGCGACCTGGCCCAGATCGTGCCGGCCGACACCGTCGAGCGCATGCTCGGGCAGGCGGCCGAAAGCGGGCTGTCCATCATGTGCTTCGTGGGCAACCGCGGCATGATCCAGATCCACACCGGCCCGGTGCATGCGCTGCGCCGCACCGGGCCCTGGTTCAATGTGCTCGATCCGCGCTTTAATCTGCATCTGAACACGGACGCCGTCGCCCAGACCTGGGTGGTCAACAGGCCGACCTCCGACGGCTGGGTGACCTCGCTGGAGCTCTACGCGGCCAACGGCGAGCTGATCGTGCAATTCTTTGGCGAACGCAAGCCCGGCAAGCCCGAGCTGCCCGCCTGGAGACAGCTGATGCTCGGCCTGTGCGAACAACCCCTGGCCGCTTGAGGTGCATATGAAAAGACTGCTGGGCGCCGCGCTCGCAGCCTGCCTGGCCTTGCCGGCCGCGGCGGCCGAACGTGTCGTGACACTGGGCGGCAGCGTGACGGAAATCGTCTACGCGCTGGGCAAGGGCGACATGCTGGTGGGCGATGACCTGTCCAGCATCTATCCCGACGCCGCCACCCGGCTGCCCCGCGTGGGCTATTACCGCAGCGTCCCGGTCGAAGGCGTGCTGGCGCTCAAGCCCGACCTGGTGCTGGCCTCCGAGCAGGCCGGGCCGCCCGATGCGCTCAAGCGCCTGGCCGACGTCGGCGTGACCGTGCTGCGCGTCTCCGACGAACCATCCTTGCAGTCTCTCGAAACCCGCATCGGCCAGATCGCCGATGCGCTGCAGGCCGGGCCCGAAGGCGAACGCCTGCTGGCCCAGGTGCGGCGGGACCTGCGGGCGGCCCAGGCCCTGCCGGCCTCGGGCAAGCGGGCCGTGATGCTCATGAACCGCACCGGCACGCCCCAGGCCGCCGGCGGCGGCACGGCGGCCGACCTGCTGCTGCGCCTGTCCGGCCTGGACAATGTCATGACCGGACAGCAGGGCTACAAACCCGTGTCGGCCGAAGGCATAGGCGCGCTGGCGCCGCAGGCCATCATCGTGACCTCGGCCTCGGTCGCGGCCTCCGGCGGGCTGGACAAGCTCTACCAGCAGCCCGGGCTGGCCAACACGCCGGCCGCCCGCCAGCAATGCATCATCGCCATGGACGACCTGCTGGCGCTGGGCACCGGCCCGCGCCTGGGCCAGGCCATCCGCTTTCTCAAACAACAGCCTTGCATCCAGCATGACGCCGCCCACTGAGCCGGTCCGCGCGCGCTGGATCCTGGGCGGCCTGGCGCTCGCGCTTATCGTGGTGCTGGGCCTGGCCACGGCCAGCGGCGCGGTGTCCATCCCGCTGGCGGCGCTGCCGCGCCTGCTTGGCGGGCAGGCCGGCCCCGACGATACGCTGTGGCACAACATCATCTGGGACATCCGCCTGCCGCGCGTGCTGTTCGCGCTGGTGACCGGCGCGGCCCTGGCCATCTGCGGCGCGACCATGCAGGCGCTATTCCGCAATCCGCTGGCCGAACCCGGCCTGGTCGGCATTTCGCTGGGCGGGGCCCTGGGCGCGGTGGCCGCCATCGTGCTGGGCGCGGGCGGCTTCTTCCTGACCGCCTCGGCCGCCTTCGCGGGCAGCCTGGCCGCCACCGCCTGCGCCTATACGCTGGGCCGGCGCGTGCAAGGCGTGGCCGGCCTGCTGCTGGCGGGCATCGCCATCAATGCGGTCTGCGGCGCGCTCATCGGCCTGCTGACCTTCATCGCCAGCGATGCGCAGCTGCGCGACCTCACCTTCTGGAACATGGGCAGCCTGGCCGGCGCGCGCTGGCCCATACTGGCCTTTCTGGCGCCCTGGACGCTGTTCTGGTGCCTGTGGCTGATGCGCCAGTGGCGCGCCCTCAACGCCCTGCTGCTGGGCGAGCGCGAAGCCCAGCACCTGGGCTTTGCGCTGTCGCGCCTGCGCCGCAAGCTCATCGTCGTCACCGCCCTGGTGGTGGGGCCGCTGGTCGCGGCGACCGGCGGCATCGGTTTTGTCGGCCTGGTCGTGCCCCACCTGGTGCGCATGGCGCTGGGCGCCAACCACCGCTGGCTGCTGCCGGCCTGCATCCTCGCCGGCGCGGTGGCGCTGGCCCTGGCCGACTGGCTGGCGCGCATCGTGGTCGTGCCCGCCGAGCTGCCCATCGGCCTGGTGACCGCGCTGGTGGGCGGGCCCTTCTTTTTGTGGCTATTGGCCCGCGGACGCCGCTACTGATGACACTCCAAGCCCATCACCTCACCCTGGAGCGCGGCGGCAAGCGCATCCTGACCCAGGTCTCACTCACCCTCGCGCCGGGCGCCGTGCTGGGCCTGCTGGGCGCCAACGGCGCCGGCAAGTCCACCCTGCTGGCCTGCCTGGCCGGCGAGCTGGCGCCCGTCAGCGGCCAGGTCGAGATCAATGGCCGGCCCCTGCGCCAGCTGGCGCCCGGCCAACAGGCGCGGCTGCGCGCCGTGCTGCCGCAAAAGCCCTCGCTGTCCTTTGATCTCGGCGTCGAAGAAGTCGTCGCCATGGGCGCCTATCCCTTTCCCGAACTCAGCCCCGGGCAGGTCGGCCAGCTCTGCGAGCAGGCGTTGCGCCAGGCCGGCGTGAGCCATCTGGCGCAACGGCGCTATCTGGAACTCTCGGGCGGCGAGCAGCAGCGCGTGCAATTCGCGCGGGTGCTGGCGCAATGCCAGGCCGCGCCCGCCGGCGAGCCGCGCTACCTGATGCTGGACGAGCCCATCTCCAACCTCGATCCCCGGCACCAGATCGACCTGCTGCGCACGGCCCGCGAGCTGGCGCGCGAGCAGGGCGCGGGCGTGCTGGTCATCGCGCATGACGTCAACCTGGCCGCGCGCTGGTGCGACCGCATCATGCTGCTGGCCGATGGCGCGGCGGTGGCCGAGGGCGCGCCGGCCGAGGTCCTGACGCCGGCGAATCTGCGCCATGTCTATGGCGTGCAGGCCGAGGTGTTGCCGCATCCGCGCGAGGCCGGCGCCCTGCTGGTGCTGATGCGCTGAACTCAGCCCTCCGCGGGACGCAGGTGGCTGATGATCTTGTCCAGCATGCGGCTCAGTTCGGCCTGTTCGCGCGCGGTGAGGCAGCCGAAGATCTCTTCGTTGCGCCGCGCGATCAGCTCGATGAGCTGGCGATAGCGCTTCTGGCCCTTGGCCGTGGGGCTGAGCACCACGCCGCGCCCATCGACATGGCTGACCGCCTTGCGGATGAGGCCGGCATCGCTCAAGGCCTGGGCGCAGCGGCTGGCCTGCCCTTTGTTGAGGTTGGCCGCCAGCGCCAGGTCGTTGACCGACAGCGGCGCGAAGCGGCCGATGGCCGCCAGGCAGCGCGCCTCGCCGATGGGCAGCTGGTATTGCTCGGCGTAGGCCTGGGCACTGTCGCGATCGCTGATCTTGTTGACGACATGCATGCGATAGGTCAGGAAGCGATCCAGCGCGGGCAGATCATCATGGACGGCGCTATCGTTGGACATGGTCTGCGTACCTCATAAGAAGCTGCGAGTGTGCCACAAGCCAGCCGCCATCAATCCACCTTGATGCCGGCCTCCTTGATGACCTTGGCCCATTTGGCCTGCTCTTCGGCGGCATAGCTCGCCATGGCCTGGGGCGTGCCCGGCAGGGTCTCCAACCCCATGGCGGCGAAGCGCTCGCGCACCGCGGGCTGCGCCAGCGCGCTTTGCAGCGCCCGGTTCAGCGTGGCGACGATATCGGACGGCGTACCCTTGGGCACCACCAGCCCTTGCCAGGCATAGGCCTCGAAACCGTCCAGGCCCGATTCGATCAGGGTGGGCACCTGCGGGAAGCCGGCCGGACGCTTGTCGCTGGCCACGGCGATGGGACGCAGCTTGCCCGAGGCGATGTATTGCATGCCGGTGGCCGAGTCGACAAACATCATGGGCACCTGGCCGCCCACCACATCCTGCACGGCGGGCGCCGCGCCGCGATAGGGCACATGCACCAGGTTCAGGCCGGTGCGGGCGCGCAACAGCTCGGTCGCCAGGTGATGCGGGCTGCCCGAGCCCGGCGTGGCATAGGGCACGCCGTCTTTCTGCGTCTTGGCCCAGGCCACGAACTGCTCATAGGTCTGGACCGGCACCGAAGGATGCACGACCAGGATCATGGAAAAGCGCGTCATCAATCCCACGGCGTCGAAATCGCGCTGCGGCTGATAGGCCAGCTTGGGATAGAGCGAAGGATTGGCCGCCAGCGTGGCGGTATCGCCCGTCAGCATCACATAACCGTCCGCCTTGGCCCGCGCCGCGTAGTCGGCGCCGATGGCCGTGGCCGCGCCCGGCTTGTTGGAGATGATCAGGGTCTGCTTGAGTTCGCGCGCCATGGGTTCGGACAGCGTGCGCGCCACGATGTCCGAGCCGCCGCCGGCCGGATAGGGCACGACCCATTCGATGGGGCGCTCGGGATAGCCGGCCGCATTCGCGGCGCCGGCCAGGATGGACAGGGTCAGGCCGGCCGCAAACGCCGCCGCTTTTCGCAACATCATGATGTCTCCTCGGGGTTTTATGTTTTCTTGCTTTGTGGATACTGCGGGGCGCCGGGTCAGAGCGATTGCTCTGCCTGGCGGATGATCTCCAGCGCCGCGGGCGCGTCGTCCTGCCGGCTCAACAAGGCCAGACAGACCATGGACAGCAGCAGCGGCGCGCGCGCTTCGCCCGCGCGGCTCAGGGTATGGGCCAGCTCGGTATAGACCTGGTCGAGTTCTTGATGGGTCATGGCCTTGTGCCTCAGATTCCAAACGACGCCAATGCCTGGCGCAGGGCTTGCGTGTCGATCTCCTTCCAGCGCGCCAACACATAGCCGTCGGGACGGATCAGGTAAAGCCGTGCCTGGCCATAACGCTCGCGCAACTGGCCGCTGTCGCTCACGGCCGTCCCCGGCCCGATGTGCAGCAGCTGCGCGCCCTGGCAAGACGCCAGCGCCGGCGCTTCATCGCCTATCGCCAACACCGTGAAATCCTTGCCGAACCATTCCGTCAGGTGGCGCCGGCGGCCGCCCTCGCTCAGCTCGCATTCGGGCGCCGGCATGCCTGGCGCGGCCTGCGCGCCGGCGTCCGGCGCGCCATCGGCCAGGTTCAGCGCGCTGTCGCGATAGAAGACCGGCTCGGATTGGCGCGGGTTGATCAGCGAACGCACGCCTTCCTCGCGCAGGGCCAGGCGCAGCGTCGCCTGGCGCAGCAGTTCAAAGCCATAGTCCGGCGGCGCCATGAACTCGGTGCTCTTGGCGCCGTAGGCGATGTTCATGCGCGCGGCGGCCACGCGCTCCTGGCTGTAGCTGTCCAGCAGCGCCTCGCCGGCGCGGTTCGACAGCACCGCGGCCAGCTTCCAGGCCAGATTGGCCGCGTCGTCCAGGCCGGAATTCAGGCCCCGCACGCCGAAAATAGGCACCAGGTGCGCCGCGTCGCCCGCGAACAGCACCCGCCCATGACGGTAGTTGTCCAGCGTCAGGCACTTGGCGTTGTAGATGGATATCCACAAGGGCTCCCAAGGCTCATCCTCGCCTATCATCGCCAGGTGGCTGCGCACCCGCGGCAGCACGTTCTCCGGCTTGACCGCCTCGGCCGGATCCTCATCGTCGCGGATCTGATAGTCGATGCGCCATACATCATCGGGCTGGCGGTGCATGAGCAGCGTGGAGCCCGGATTGGACGGCGGATCGAACCAGGCCAGGCGCTCGGTGGCGCGCCGGCTCTTCTGGCGGATGTCCACGATCACATAGCGCCCTTCGTACTGCATGCCCTTCAAGGACAGGCCCAGCAGCTCGCGCACCGTGCTGCGTCCGCCATCGCAGGCCACGACCCAGCCGGCGCGCAGCTCGCGGCTGCCTTCAGGCGTCTGCACCGTCACGGTGGCGCCTTCGCCGTCCTGGCGCAGGCCGGTCACCCGGCTGTTCCACAGCACTTGCGCCAGGCCGGCGTGCTCGCGCAGGGCCTGGTCGATGTATTCCTCGATGTAGTACTGCTGGATATTGACCATGGGCACGAAGCGCTGGCTGGGCTCATGCGGCATCTCGAAATGCAGGACCTCGCGATCGCCGTAATAGCTGCGTCCGCCGCTCCAGGGCAGGCCTTTTTCCAGCACCGGGCCGTCCACGCCGCCCCAGGCCAGGATCTCCAGCGAGCGGCGCGACATGCAGATGGCACGGCTGCCTTCGCAATAGCCGGCATCGGCTTCCACTGTCACCGAGGCGATGCCCTGGCGGGCCAGCAGCAAGGCCAGCATCAGGCCCACCGGGCCGCCGCCGGCGATAAGAACAGGTACACGATCGCCTTGCGACATGCCAGTCTCCAGATATCATATGGTTGTGTGCGCAACTATATGCCCTCCTAGTTGCGTACGCAACTATGTATGGAATACGGGAATACCCGGACAGAAGGCAAGAATCAGGGAGCGGAGCAGCGGTCCTGGGCGCGCAGCCAGGCGTCGGCGGCTTCGAGCTGGTGTTCGCTGAAGACCGGCAGGCCGGCCTGCGCCAGCGCGGCCGCGGTCACGCCCATGGCCGCCACGCGCTTGCCCTGGAAATGGCCATCGTGGATCTGGCCGCTGCCACAGGAAGGGCTGCCTTCCTTGAGCACCGCCGCGGCGATATCGTGCCGGGCCGCCAGTTCGAGCGCCTGGCGGGCGCCAGCCACGAAGGCCGCG
The DNA here is from genome assembly GCF_000657795.2 of Bordetella pseudohinzii. Lineage (GTDB taxonomy): Bacteria > Pseudomonadota > Gammaproteobacteria > Burkholderiales > Burkholderiaceae_B > Bordetella > Bordetella pseudohinzii. The sequence goes on along the minus strand of NZ_JHEP02000003.1, from coordinate 272,391 downwards.
CTGACGTCGCCGCCATCGCGCTGGCGCACGCGCGCCAACCCCTGCCAGACCGCCCGGCCATCGGCGCCAGGCTCGATCTCGGCGGCCGGGCGCGGAATAGACAGGCCGCCCGCCACCTCGGGGCAAAGCGCCACGATGCGGCCTTCGTCGGCCCAGCGCCGCAGGATGGGATGCGGCCGCGCCGCGTCGCGGCCGTCATAGCGCACCGGCTGGCCCAACAGGCAGGCGCTGACGAGCACGCGCCTCACGGCCTAGCCCCCCCGAAACGCGCCGCCGGCTGTTTGCAGCACGCCTGTCCCCGAGCGGACGCGGTCTTCATTCCGGCATCCAGCCGCCCTCGACACGCCGCATACGCGGCGAATCGAAGGCGCCTTCCACCTCGACCGGACGCCCGCGCGCGTCGCGCAGCGCGCGCCAGCCTTGCCCCTGGCGCATGGCCACGACCACGCCGGCCACGTCGGCGTCGCAACGCGCCAGCAGGGTCAAGGCCGAAGCCATGGTCTGCCCGGTGCTGACGGCGTCATCGACCACCAGCACGCGCCGGCCGCGAAGGCTGCCGGCCAGATTGGGATCCACATAAAGCATCTTGGCGCTGTCTGGCGTGGTCAGCGAACGCACCGGCACGGCCAGGGCATCGTCGTACCAGTATTTGCGCGAATAGCCGAAAGGCACATAGCGGCTAAAGCCCAGGCCGCGCGCCACCAGGGGCGCGAACGCCAGGCCCAGCGTGGGCAGGCCCACCACCACCTCGGCCGCAAAGTGCCGCGCCTGCCGCGCCATGAAGCCCGCCAGCGTCTCGACCACGTCCAACGCCGCGTGATTGGCGATGAGCGAGGCCACGCAGCGCTCGCTGTCTCCCGGCACGCCGCGCAAGGGCAGCACCAGATAGCGCCCATCGGGCAGGCGCGCCGGATAGCTGCGGCGATAGGGGCCGCGAGGCGCCTCCGGCAAGACCACGATCTCCTGCCAATAGGCCGTGGTGGGATCGAAGGCTTGCGACATCAGGCGCCTCCCAGGAAGCGCTCGGCCAGGCGCACCCAATAGGTGGCCACGCGCGGCAGGAGCGCATCGTTGAAGTCATAGCCCGGGTTGTGCACCATGCAACCGCCTTCGCCCTCGCCATTGCCGACAATGAAATAACTGCCCGGCACGGCCTGCAGCATGAAGGCGAAGTCATCGCTGGCCTGCAGCGGCTGCAGGTCGGCAATCAGCGCGGCCTCGCCCAGCGACTGGCGCGCCACCTCGCGCGCGAAGTCCGTGGCGGCGGCATCGTTGATGACCGGCGGATAGCGCCAGCGGTAGTCCACCTCGACTGTGGCCCGATGAACGGCGGCCTGCTGTTGCGCGATGGCCGTGATGCGGTCGCGCAGCAGCTGCCGGGTCTCGGGCCGGCGCGCGCGTATGGTCAGGCGCAGCTCCACGCTGGCCGGAATCACATTGGGCGCATCGCCGCCATGAATGGCGCCGATGGTGACGACCGCCATATCGTTGGGATCGATCTCGCGCGAAACAATGGTCTGCAGGGCCAGCACGATATGCGCGGCGGCCACGATGGGGTCCACGGCCACATGCGGCATGGCGCCATGGCCGCCCTCGCCGCGCACGGTCAGGATGGCGGTATCCGAGGAGCTGTACATCACGCCGGACCGGAAACCGAACTGGCCGGCGGCATAGCCCGGCTCATTGTGGAAGCTGTAGATCGCGTCGCAAGGGAAACGCTCGAACAGGCCGTCGGCCATCATGCGCTGCGCGCCCCCATGGCCTTCCTCGGCCGGCTGGAAGATGAGGTTGAGCGTGCCATCGAAAACCGCGCGCTCGGCCAGCACGCGCGCGGCCGCCAGCAACGTGGCGGTATGGCCATCATGGCCGCAGGCGTGCATCTTGCCGGGCAGGCGGCTGGCGTAGGGCAGGCCGGTGGTTTCGTGGATGGGCAGGGCGTCCATATCGGCGCGCAGGCCCAGGCGCCGCGTGCCGCTGCCGCGGCGCAGCTGGCCCACCACGCCCGTGCCGCCCAGGCCACGATGCACCTCATACCCCCAGGCGCGCAGGCATTCGGCCACCAGGTCGCCGGTGGCGACTTCTTCATAGGCCAATTCGGGATGGGCATGGAGGCGGTGGCGCAGGGCCACCATCTCGTCCTGGATGGCGGCGACCTCGGGAAGCATGCTCATCGGCTACTCCTGCGTGATGCGGGCGCTGGCCACGATGCGGGCGTAGGTGGCCTGTTCTTTCTTGAGAAAGTCGGCGAAGGCGGCCGGGCTGCCCTGGCCCGGCGTGGCGCCGCCGTCCTTCAGGCGCGCCGTCACCTCGGGCAGCTGGAGCACGGCATTGAGCGCCTCGTTCAGGCGCGCGATGATCTCAGGCGGCGTGCCGGCCGGCACGAACAGGCCGGTCCAGGTATTCAGGTCAAAACCCTTGAGCGCGGCGGTCTCGCCAAAGGCCGGCACCTGCGGCAGCGAACTGGCGCGCGCCGCCGAGGTGACACCCAGCGCGCGCAGCTTGCCCTGCTGCACCAGGGGCGTGGCGCTGGTGGTCACCAGCATGCCCAGGTCCACCTGGTCGCCCATGACATCGTTGGCGATCTGCGCGCCGCCGCGATAGGGCACGTGCACCAGCTTCACGCCGGCCTGCTCCTGCATGACTTCCACGGCCAGGTGCAGCACGGTGCCCACGCCCGAGGTCGCGTAGGTCAGCTTGCCGGGCTCGCGCCGGGCCAGGGCCAGCAGCTCTTCGATGGAATTCACGGCCAGGCCGGGACGGGCCAGCATGACCACCGGGGCGGTCGTCACCAGGCCGACCGGCGCCAGGCGCTGCTCGGCGTCGTAGCGCACGGCGGGATTGATCAGATGCGCGACGCTGATCGGACCATCGAAGCCGATCACCACGGTATAGCCGTCGGGCTGGGCATGAATGGCCTTGCCCACGCCGACCACGCCGCCGGCGCCGGCCACGTTCTCGACGACGATGGATTGATTCAGGCGCTCGCCCAGACGCTGCGCCACCAGGCGCGCGGTGGTGTCGACATTGCCGCCGGCGCTCACCGGCACGATAAGGGTGATGGGCTTGGCGGCAGGCCAGGCCGCGGCCGCGCAGGCGGCGGACACGGCCAACAGCGGCGCCAACAGGGCCGCCGCGAGAAAAGACAGGCGTTTGGACATGGGAGGCAATCGGAAGAAGCCGCGCAGGCGGCGGGCGGGGCCATCGTAAGGACGGGCGCGTAATAACTGAAGTGATATATTTTTATAGATTAATCCATTTATCTTATAAGCAGCCCTCATCATGACGCCTGAAGCGCCGCACCGGCAGCCCAGCCTGCGCCAGCTGCGCGGCTTTGTCGAAGTGGCCCGGCACGCCAGCTTCAGCCGGGCCGCCCAGGCCCTGGCCTTGAGCCAGCCGGCGCTGTCCTCGGCCATCCGGGAGCTGGAAGCCGTTCTGGGCGCGCCGCTCTTTGACCGCAGCACCCACCATGTGCGGCTCACCCAGGCCGGCCGCGCGCTCTACGCCCAGGCGCAATGGATGCTCAATACCTTCGATGAGGGCGCGCAGGAGCTGCACCGGCTGCTGCACGCCGAGGCCGCGGTGGTGCGCATCGGCTGCATTCCCTCGACCATGCCGCTGATCGCGCCCTTGCTGGCCGATTGGCAGTCCGCGCATCCGGACATCGAGCTGCAGCTGCGCGATGTCCTGAACGACGAGCTGATCAGCGGATTGCAGAACGGCGCCCTGGATCTGGGCCTGGGTCTGGACTTCGGGCTGCCGCCGCAGATACAAGCCCAGGAAATCGCCCGCGACGAGCTGGTCGCGGTGCTGGCGCCCGGACACCGACTGGCCGGACGGCCGCGCCTGCACTGGCGCGACCTGGCGGGCGAGCGGCTGGCCATGCTGTCGCGCGGCAGCACCCACAGCATGATCCTGGCCGCGCTGGCCCAGCACGGCCTGGCCGCGGACCAAGTGCATACCCTGCACTACACCGACTCGCTCTACAGCCTGGTGCGGGCCGGCCAGCGGGTGGGCCTGATTTCGCGCCTGTACACCTTGCCGCAGCGGCCCGGTTCGCTGGCCGTGCTGGGCCTGGGCGAGCCCGCCACCGAGCGCTCGATCGCCCTGCTGGCCCACACGGCGGCCCAGCGCCCGCCCGTGGCCCGCTGCCATGCCTGGCTGCGCGCCGCGCTGCGGCGCTGAATTCGGGCGCAAGACATGGGATGCGCGCCGCCGGCGCGCCGTCTAGACTGAGTTGTCCACCGCAAGCGCCATCCATCGTGACCGCCGATCTCTCCCGCCGCATCGACCAGCGCCTTGACGCCCAGGACTGGGCCGCGCTCTCGCAATCCCTGGATGCCGAGGGCCGCGGCATCCTGCCCGCCCTGCTGCGGCCCGGCGAATGCCGCCAGCTGGCGCGGGCCTATGACGCCGGCGGCGGCCGCTACCGCAGCCGCGTGGTCATGGCGCGCCATGGTTTCGGCCAGGGGGAATACCAGTACTTCGCCTACCCGCTGCCGGCGGCCCTGGCCTTGTGGCGCGCGGCGCTGTATGCGCGCCTGGCGCCCATCGCGCGCGACTGGGCCCGGCGCCTGGGACAGCCGGCCGACTATCCCGAGCAACATGCCGATTACCTGGCTCGTTGCCATCGGGCGGGCCAGGCCCGGCCCACGCCGCTCATCCTGCGCTATGGCGCCGGCGACTACAACTGCCTGCACCAGGACCTCTACGGCGAAGAAGTCTTCCCGCTGCAATGCGTGGTGCTGCTGTCCACGCCCGGCGTGGATTTCGAGGGCGGGGAATTCGTCATGACCGAGCAGCGCGCCGGACATCCGCCCCAGGCCGATGTGCTGCCGCTGGCCCAGGGCGACGCCCTGGTCTTTGCCGTGCACCACCGGCCGGCCGCCGGCCCGCGCGGCTGGCACCGGCGCGCCATGCGCCATGGCGTGGCCGCCGTGCGGGCCGGCCAGCGCCACACCCTGGGTATTATTTTCCACGACGCTTCCTGAGATGCAGGCCGAACTCTTCGCCGACGACAACCGCATCGCGCTGGGGCCCCAGGCCTGCGTGCTGCGCGGCCTGGCCCTGGCGCGGGCCGAGCGTCTCCTCGCCGCGCTGGCGGACATCGAGGCCGGCGCGCCGCCGCGCCATATGCTGACGCCGGGCGGCTTCACCATGTCGGCGGCCATCACCAATTGCGGCGAGCTGGGCTGGACCACGGACCGGCAGGGCTATCGCTATCGATCCCATGACCCGCAAAGCGGCCTGCCCTGGCCGCCCCTGCCGGCCGTATTCGCCGAGCTGGCGGCCGAAGCCGCCGCCATGGCCGGGTTTGCGGGATTCCGGCCCGATGCCTGCCTGATCAACCACTATGCGCCCGGCGCGCGCATGAGCTTGCACCAGGACCGCAATGAAGCGGATTTCGGCGCCCCCATCGTCTCGGTCTCGCTGGGCCTGCCGGCGGTTTTCCTGTTTGGCGGACTGCGCCGCCAGGACCGCTGCGCCCGCGTGCCGCTGCGGCACGGCGATGTCGCCGTCTGGGGCGGCGCGGACCGGCTGCGCTTTCACGGCATCCTGCCGCTGGCCGAAGGCGAGCATCCCGTGGTGGGCCGCCAGCGCATCAACCTCACCCTGCGCCGGGCGGGGCCCGCGGTACAGTAGCCTGGACGGGGCGGCGCGGGAATTCGGCCGCAAGACGCGGAGTGCGCCCTGGCCCGCGCCCGTCTACAGTGGTCTTACCTTGTTTTTCATGAGTCCGCCATGAACACGCGCCTCACCGACACCGATCCCCGCTGGGCCGCCGTGATCGCCCGCGATCCTCACGCCCGCTTCGTCTATGCCGTCAAGACCACCGGCGTCTACAACCACCCGGGCAATCCGGCCCGCCTGCCGCGTCCGGAGAACGTCGAATTCTTCGCCACCGCTCAGGAGGCCGAGGCCGCCGGCTACCGGCCCAGCCAGGTCCAGGCCCGCGTCAGCCGGGCCCATGCCGGCTGGGTCGCCCAGGCCTGCCGCCGCATCGAGACGGCCGACACCCTGCCCTCGCTGAACGAGCTTGCGGCCGAACTCGGCGTGAGCAGCTACCACTTCCACCGTGTCTTCAAGGCCGCCACCGGCCTGACGCCACGCGCCTATGCCCAGGCCCACCGGGCCCGCCGCCTGCGCCGGCGGCTCGACGGCGGCGAAGACGTGACCACCGCCCTTTACGCGGCCGGCTTCAACTCCAACAGCCGCTTCTATGCCGCCGCCGACGGCATGCTGGGCATGAAGCCCAGCGAGTACCGCGAAGGCGGCGCCAATGCCCGGCTCTACTTCGCCATCGGGCAATGCTCGCTGGGCGCCATCCTGGTGGCGCAAAGCGATCGCGGGGTCTGCGCCATCCTGTTGGGCGATGACCCCGAGCCGCTGCTGCAGAGCCTGCAAGACCGCTTCCCCAAGGCCGAGCTGATCGGCGGCGATCCGGCCTATGAGGGCATGATGGCCACCGTGGTCGGCCTGGTGGAGGCGCCCGGCGCGCCCGTGGACCTGCCGCTGGATGTGCGCGGCACCGCCTTCCAGGAGCGCGTCTGGCGCGCGCTGACCCAGATCGCGCCCGGCGAAACCGCCTCCTACAGCGACATCGCCCGCCGCATCGGCAGCCCCAAGGCCGTGCGCGCCGTGGCCCAGGCCTGCGGCGCCAACATGCTGGCCGTGGCCATCCCCTGCCACCGCGTCGTGCGCAACGACGGCGCGCTGTCGGGCTATCGCTGGGGCGTGGCCCGCAAGCGCGAATTGCTGCGCCGCGAACAGGCGCTGGCGGCCTGAGCCATGCCGACGCTGGAAAGCCGCCTGGCCGGCGAAGGCTGGGCCCTGCTGGACGAACGGCTGGACGAGGCGGCGCGCGCGGCCCTGCGCCAAGGCAGGCCGCCGGCCTGGGCCGCCGCGCTGCGCGACCGCCTCGAACCGCTGGCGCGGCAATGGCAGGCCCATCTGGGCGAGGCGGCCGGCGCCCCCACGGCCCGCCGGCCGCGGCTGGAAGAGCAGACGCTGGCGGCCGGACAGGCCCTGGCGCTGTCGGCCAGCCACGCGCCGGATGTCTTTCCCCTGCAGCTGCTCATCCTGCTGTCGGCGCCGGGCCAGGATTTCGACGGCGGCCACGCCATCGCCGTCGAACAGCGCCCGCGCATGCAGTCCCGCCCCATGGTGCTGCCCCTGGCGCAAGGCAGCGTCGCCGTCTGCGCCACCGGACCGCGGCCGGTGCAAGGCCGCCAGGGTCTCTACACCACGCTGCTGCGCCTGGGCACGGGGCGGCTGCGCCGCGGACAGCGCCAGGCATGGGTGCTGCGCTGGCAGGTCTGACGCGCCGCCGCGGCAAGAAAAAAAATGCCGCTCCGGCTCTTGCGATGGCCATGCGGGCGGGCTATATCTCTAGTCCGCCCGCCACGACCGCCACGCATGCTCCCGACCCGTAGCACCTACTCCATGCCGACCTGGCGTCTGACGCGGTGGCTGGCCCATCCCGGACAGGACGTCCCCCTCGACATTCAGCGCGCCCTGATCGGCAGTCTGTTCGGCACCCTATCCATCTTCATCGGCGGCGTGCTCAACAGCCTCATGGTCGCCGCCGTCCTGGCCTGGCGCGTAGGCACGCCCATCTTCTACGGCTGGGTCGCGCTGGAGCTCTTCATCTGCATCACGCGCGGCGGCATCCTGATCTCGGCGCACCGCCATGCGCGGCGCGGCGGCGCCACTCATACCGATGTCTATCTGCTGCTCACCCTGGGATGGGCCGGCAGTGTCGGCTATGGCATCACCATCAGCGCCCTGAGCGGTGACTGGATCGCCATCGCCATCACCTGCCTGTCCGCCGCGGCCATGGTGGGCGGCATCTGCTTTCGCAACTTCGGCGCGCCGCGCCTGACGGCCGCCATGGTCATCCTGGCCCTGGGGCCCTGCATCGCCGTGCCGATCTTCAACGCCGGCTGGCAGCTGTGGGTGATCGGCATGCAGCTGCCGCTTTATATCGCCAGCATGACCGTGGCGGCCTATAAGCTCAACGCCATGCTGGTGGCCACCATGCGGGCCGAACGCGAAAACGACGAACGCGCGCGGCGCGACTTTCTCACCGGCCTGCTCAACCGTCTGGGCTTGAGCCTGGCCCTGTCCGAGGCCGCCACGCTGGCGCGCGAGCGCGGCGAGCAGCACGCCTTGCTTTACCTCGACCTGGACGGCTTCAAGGCGGTCAACGACACCAGCGGGCACGCCAGCGGCGACCGGCTGCTGCGCGAGGTCGCGCAGCGCCTGTGCGCCCTCGCGCCGGACGGCAGCGCCATCGCCCGCATCGGCGGCGACGAATTCGTGCTGCTGCTGCGCGTCGACCGTCACGCGGACCCGCGCGCGCTGGGCGAACGCCTCATCGCCGACGTCAGCAAACCCTATGAACTGGGCGAAGCCGGCGAGGTGGGGATTTCCGCCAGCCTGGGCATCGCCCTCATTCCACAGCACGGCCACGACATGGTCGACATCCTCAAGGCTGCGGATCGCGCGCTTTACCTGGCCAAAAGCGCCGGAAAGGGGCGCTGGGCCATGGCGGCCTGAGCCGGACGACCACGGCGCCGCCGGTCTCATGCGTGCAATTCGCGCATGATGCGCGAATTGCACGCGCATCAGCGGCGCACGGTGTCGCGTCCACGCATCAAGGCTTTGATTCCTCGGCATATTTTCCGCAAGCCGCGGTTGGCACGGAGTTTGCGTTATCCGAGACATCCCGGCCCTGTGCGGCCTTCCTCAACCGAGTCAAAAGATGCGCTCCATGAGAATCATTTGTCCGAACGGACACCTGGGCTTCGCCCCCCTGCGTACCGAGAGTTTCCAGGCCGGCGTGCGCGCCCGGCCCGATTACATCGCCGCCGACTCCGGCAGCGACGACGTGGGCCCCGTGCCCCTGGGTTCGGATACCTCGACCAGCCCCGAGGCCTGGCAGCGGCACGACCTGGAGCAGATGCTGCTGGCCGCGCGCAGCCAGGGCGTGCCCATGATCATCGGCTCGGCCGGCGACACCGGCTCGAACAGCCGGGTGGACCTCTATGTGCGCATCATCCGCGAACTGGCCGCCAAGCATGGACTGGCGCCGTTCAAGATCGGCTATTTCTATTCCGAGGTCGATCCGGAGTTCGTGCGCGGCAAGATGCGCGCGGGCGCGGCCATCGTCGGCCTGGACGGCTACGCCGACCTGACCGAGGCCGAGCTGGACGCCACCGCGCGGATCGTCGCCGTAGCCGGCGTGCAACCCTATCTGAAGCTGCTGGAAGCCGGCGCCGACGTCATCATCGGCGGACGCAGCTCGGATGCCGCCGTGTTCGCCGCGCCCGCGCTGCATCATGGCTTTGCCGCCGACCAGGCCTATTACCTGGGCAAGGTGCTGGAATGCGCGTCGTTCTGCGCCGAACCCTATGGCGGCAAGGAAACCGTGATGGGCGAGATCAGCCATGAGGACGTGCGCGTCACGGCCATGCACCCCGAGCAGCGCTGCACCATCGCCTCGGTGGCCGGCCACGCCATGTATGAGCGCTCCAACCCCTACGAAGAATTCTTCGCCGGCGGCAAACTGGATATGCGCGAATGCCACTATGAGCAGCTCGACGAAAAGACCACCCGCATCACCGGCTCGCGCTTCATCCCCTCGGAGCGCCTGACCGTCAAACTGGAAGGCTCGGGCAAGGTGGGCGAGCGCTACATCGGCCTGTGCGGCGTGCGCGATCCCTACACCATCGCCAACATCGACCGCGTCATCGGCTGGGCCCGCGACAAAGTCCGCGAACGCTTCGGCGACAACGGCTATGAACTGCATTACAAGGTCTATGGCCGCGACGGCGTCATGGGCGACCTGGAGCCGCTGCGCGACCAGCCGGCGCACGAGCTGTGCATCATGGTGCAAGGCGTGGCGCCCACGGCCGAGATGGCCGAAGAGCTCACCCTGACGGGCCTGCGCCAGATGTTCTATGCCCGCCTGCCCGACGTCAAGGGCACGGCCGGATCGGTGTCCTTCCCCCTCGATGAAGTCGTGCGCGCCAGCGCCGCGTATCGCTGGACGCTGAACCACACCATCCCGGTGGACGACATCTTCGAACTGATCCAAACCCACATCATCCAGGCCTGAGAGAACCCGCCATGCCCACGCAGAAACTGAGCGAACTCGCCAAGACCATACGCAGCAAGAATGCCGGCGTGAACAAGATCACCTTCGACATCATCTTCCGCGACCGCGACACCTATGAATCGGTGAAACGCTCGGGCGCGCTCACGCGCAAGAGCGTGGCCGCGCTCTATCGCATCCCCGACGCGCGCATCTCGGACTTTGTCGAATACGATCCCGGCCTGGCGATCAAATTCACCATCTATCGCCTCGTGCCCAGCGGCTCGGCGGGCGATGGCGATATCTTCGGCGCCCAGCAGTACGCGCCGCTGCTGGACCTGCCCGTGCAACGCTGACCGGCACGCGGGCCTGCCCGGCGCAGGCCCCGGCCTATACAAGGGGAATAATCTATGAAAACCATCTTCCGGGCGCTGGCGCTGTGCGCGCTGACCGCCGGCGTCCAGGCCCAGCAGGCGCCCACGCCGGTGCCCAAGCAGATCAAGATCGTGGTGCCCTTCAGCGCCGGGGCGAGCAATGACGCCATCGCGCGCGCGATCGCTCCCCAGCTGGCGGAACAGCTGAAAACCATCGTCATCGTCGAGAACCGTGTCGGCGCGGCCGGCGTCATCGGCTCGGACTACGTGGCCAAGTCGGCCAAGGACGGCGCGACCCTGCTGCTGACCTCGTCCACCTTTCTGACCTCGGCCGCCACGCAGCCGCGCATGCCCTACGATCCGGTCAAGAGCTTCGCGCCGGTGGCCATGGTGGGCGAGGGGCCGCTGGTCATCGGCGTGACCGGCGCCAAGCCCTATGCCAGCCTGGCCGACGTGCTGGAGGCCGCGCGCGCCAAGCCCGACGTGCTCAACTACGGCACGGCCGGCATCGGCTCGCTGGCGCACCTGGCGACCGTGATGATGGACGACGCCGCCAAGGTCAGCATGACCCATGTGCCTTACAAGGGCGCGGCCAATGCCGCTTCCGACATGGCCGGCGGACAGATCGACATCATGCTGGCCAACTACAGCTCGCTGGCGCCGCTGGTGCAGTCGGGCAAGATCAAGCTGGTGGCGACCACGGCCCGCGACCCCCATCCGGCCTTTCCCAAGTTGACGCCGGCCGCGGCCATCCTGCCCGGCTACGCGGTCGATATCTGGGTCGGCGTGTTCGCCCCGGCCGGCACGCCCCAGGACCTGGTCGACCGCTACAACCAGGCCATCGGCCGCGTGGCCAGAACGCCCGAGAGCACCGCGCTGCTGGACATGGACGGCACCGTGCCCGCGGCCATCGGCAGCGCCGAATTCGGCCAGCGCGTCGCCCGCGACTATGCCTTGTGGCGCGACGTGGCCCGCAGCCACCACATCAGCGTCGAATAGATTCTGGTTTGACGCAGCGCTTCCCCGGCCCGGCCGTCAGGCCCGGCCGGGCTTTTTTTCCAGATCCAGCCGCAGCATCTGGTGCCGCAGGGCGTGCCGCGTCAGCCCCAGGGCCTGGGCGGCGGCGGCCAGGCTGCCGCCCTGCGCGGCCAGCGCCGCCTGGATCATGCGGCGCTGGAAATCCGCCGTGCGGGCAGCGTAGTCGCCCGCGCCGGCCGGCGCGCTGGCATCGCGCACGATGCGCGCCGGCAGATGCTCCAGGCCCACGGTCTCGCCGCTGTCCAGGATGCAGATGCGCTCCAGCAGATTGCCCAGCTCGCGCACATTGCCCGGCCAGCGATAGCGGCGAAAGACCTCCTGCACCGCCGGATCGATGCGCCGGAAGGCGCTGGCATGCAGCCGGTTGTAGCGCGCCAGGAAGCGGTCGGCCAGCACGAAGACATCATCGCCGCGCTCGCGCAGCGGCGGCAGATTGATCGACACCACCTGCAGGCGGTAGTACAGATCATCGCGGAACTTGCCCGCGTCCACCTCGCCCAGCAGGATTTTGTTGGTGGCCGCGATAAAGCGCACATCGGTCGTCAGCTCATGCACCGCGCCGATGCGCCGGAAGCGCCGGCTGTCCAGCAAGGTGAGGATCTTGGCCTGCATCATGGGTTCGAGCTCGCGCACCTCGTCCAGGAAGACGCTGCCGCCATGCGCGATCTCCAGCAAGCCTTCCTTGCGCGCGACAGCGCCCGTGAAGGCGCCGCGCTCATGGCCGAACAGCTCGGACTCCAGCAGATTGCCGGGTATGGCGGCGCAATTGATCTCGGTAAAACCTTTTTCGGCGCGCGCCGAATGATCGTGCAGGGCGCGCGCCACCAGGCCTTTGCCGGTGCCGGTCTCGCCGTAGATGAGCACCGTGCTGGCGCGGCTGCGCGCCACGCGCAGCACCAGATCGCGCAAGGCCACGATGGAGGGATGGTCACCGACGATGGTGTCGGCCAGGGGAGGCGGGGGAGTCATGGCATGCAACATAAGGGCGCGATACTGGGCGCATTATCCGGCCGCCGCCCCCCGGGCTCCATTCCGGCATACCCCTAGGCAGCGGCGGCCTGGGCTACACTAGCGCGCTTTTTTCCTGGTTTTCCATGACTGCCTGCGGAATCGACTTCGGCACCTCCAACTCCACCGTCGGCTGGATGCGCCCCGGACAGCACGCCCTGCTCGCGCTGGAAGACGGCAAACCGACCTTGCCTTCGGCCATCTTCTTTCATGACGAAGATGAGGAGGTGAGCTATGGCCGCGCGGCCATCGCCGATTATGTGGCCGGCTATGACGGCCGCCTGATGCGCTCCATGAAGAGCCTGCTGGGCAGCTCCCTGATGGAAGGCCACACCGAGGTGGCCGGCCGCGCCCTGCCGTTCAGGGTGCTGCTCACGCGCTTCATCGCCGAGCTCAAGGCCCGCGCCGAACGCGCGGCGGGCCGCGGCTTCGAGGCCGCCGTGCTCGGCCGGCCGGTCTTTTTCGTGGACGACGACCCCAAGGCCGACCAGCTGGCCCAGGACACCCTGGGCGAGATCGCCCGCGCGGTGGGCCTGCGCGACATTGCCTTCCAGTATGAGCCGCTGGCGGCCGCCTTCGACTACGAATCGCAGATCTCGCGCGAAGAACTGGTGCTGGTCATCGACATCGGCGGCGGGACTTCCGACTTCTCGCTCATCCGCCTGGGACCGCAGCGCGCCGGCCGCGCCGACCGCCGCGAGGACATCCTGGCCCATGGCGGGGTGCATATCGGCGGCACCGATTTCGACAAGCAGTTGAGCCTGGCCCACGTCATGCCGCTGTTCGGCCTTGGCGGACAGCTCAAGACCGGCAAGGACGTGCCCTCGACGCAATACGCCAACCTGGCCTGCTGGCACACCATCAACCAGGCCTATACCCGCAAGGCGGCCGAGACCTTCGCCTTCATCCAGGCCCAGGCCGTCGAACGCGACAAGATCGGCCACCTGATGACCCTCATCAAGAACCGCGAGGGCCATTGGGTCGCCATCCAGGTCGAAGAAGCCAAGATCGCCCTGTCCGAAGCGCCCGCCACCCGTATCGACCTGGCGCGCATCGCGCCGCAACTGGCGGCCGACATCGACCGCCCGGCGTTCGATATCTCCATGAGCGGCCTGATCGACCGCGTCGAAAAGACGGTGGCGCGCCTGCTGGCCGACGCCGGCGTGAGCGCGGTCGACACCCTGTTCTTCACCGGCGGATCAAGCCGCGTGCCCTGCCTGCGCGAACGTGTCTCGGCCCTGCTACCCGGGGCGCGCAGCGTCGAGGGCGACCTGTTCGGCAGCATCGGCGCCGGCCTGGCGCTGGATGCCCGGCGCAAGTTCGGCTGAGACGCTACCAGGCGTGCAGGGCGTCGTCGGGGAAGCTGCCCTCGCGCACCGCGCGCGCATAGGCCTCGAAGGCCTCGCGCACGCCGCCGCTGCCAGCCAGGAAATTCTTCACGAAGCGCGGCGTCTTGCCCAGGCTGGCGCCCAGCATATCGTGCATCACCAGCACTTGGCCCGCGGTGCCGGCGCCCGCGCCTATGCCTATGGTGTGGCAAGCCGGCAGGGCCGCGGTGATGCGCGCCGACAGGGCGGCCGGCACCATCTCCAGCACCAGCAGGGTCGCCCCCGCGTCGGCCAATTCGCGCGCATGGCGCTCGAGCCGGGCGGCGCCGTCATCGTCGCGCCCCTGCACGCGATAGCCGCTCAAGGCATGCACGGTCTGCGGCGTGAGCCCCAGGTGGGCGCACACCGGCACGCCGCGCTCGACCAGGAAACGCACCAGGGGCGCGGTCCAGCCGCCGCCCTCAAGCTTGACCATCTGCGCGCCCGCCTGCATCAGACGCACGGCATTGCGCATGGCGTCGTCCTGGCCGCCGTGATAGCTGCCGAAAGGCAGATCGGACAATAGAAGAGAGGGAGAGTCGGCCAGGCCGCGGGCCACGCTTTGCGTGTGATAGACCATATCGTCCATCGTCACCGGCACCGTGCTGTCGCGGCCCTGGCAGACCATGCCCAGGGAATCGCCCACCAGTACGGCATCCACGCCGGCCTGCCCGGCCAGGCCCGCGAAGACCGCGTCATAGGCGGTGAGCATGACAATCTTCTCGCCGGCGTCGCGCATTTCCTGCAGGCGCCGTGGCGTGACTTTGCGGGCCGGACCCGCGCCCCCATAGGGCGCGGGACTGTTTCGCTGCGTGCTGCTAGCCATGTCCTCTCCTTGTTGGAGCCGCCAAGGCTACACCAGACCACGGCCTTGTTGCAGGGGCCGTGGTCCGGGAGGACTTACTTGAACTCGTAATGCGGGGACCGCGGACCGTAGAGCAGACCGCCCTGGGTACCGGCCATCAGCAATTGCTGATTGGTCAGGGCGGCCACGCCATAGGCGCGGTCGGTCAGGGTGTTGACCACCTGATCCACCACGGCCTGCACCAGCATGCCGAGAATGCCGCCCTGGCTGCCATTGCCCGCCTGGACCACCGTCTTGGTGCCTTCCCAGAGCTGCGCGCCGGTGCGCAGATCGACCAGCGAGGCGTCAACCGCGACCGTGGTCACGCTGCCCAGCAGCTGATAGGACGAACCATATTGCTTGACCTTGAGATACAGCGCGGCGTCGGCGCCGAAGATCTCGCGCAGCTTGGCCGGCGGCACCTGGTTCGCATCCTCGGGGGAAATCATGCCGTTCTGGCGGAAGGTCTCATCCATGACCGCCACCGGCACGACGTAATAGCCCGATTCGGCCAGCGGATAGGTCGCCTGGGCCAGCACCGCGGCCGAAGCGACCGGCTCCACCGATTCATTCAGGGGCGGCAACACCAGGATGGAGGCGGGCTTGCTTTCGCGGAACGCGCCGTAATCGACATTGCGCTGCGGGGCGGCCACGCAACCCGTCAGGACCGCCAGCGCTGCCAGCAGGCCGGCACGGAACAGAGTACGGATCATGAGGCTCACTTCCCTTTTGCGGTGTTGGTGTCAGTCGCGGACTTGGCCAGGCCGGCCACCGACGCATCCTTCTTGCTCATCAGAAAGTCCATGAAGGGCGCCGACTCCGGAAAGGCGTTCTTCTCGCCATTGAACTGTTCGACGGCCTTGTCGTCCTGGCCGGTCTTCAGATAGAGCAAGGCCATATGGGCGCGGAAACCAGGCGGCAGGGCCTGCTCGGCCGAACGCGCGGTCTCGACGTTTTTCTCCATGGCCGCCAATTGGGCGGTCGGATCCGAGCCATCGTCCTTGAGATAGGCGTATACCGAAGGCTGATAGCTCTGCCAGCTGTACAGGGACTTCTGCTGCGCGCAGGCCGACAGGCCAAGCGCCAGGGCGCAGGCCAGGCCCGCGCGGGTCAATCGAGGGATCGTCATGGCCGTCCTCAGTTGGCGGACGGACGCCATGCGCCCTGTTCGACACCGTCGACCAGGCGGTCCACGGCTTCGCGGATGGCCAGGTCCAGCACCTTGCCGTTGAGGGTCGAGTCGTAGCCCGCCGCGCCGCCAAAGCCCAGCACCTCGCGGTTGGACAGGGCGTACTCGCCGGCGCCGGTCACCGAGTAGACGACTTCGGAGCTGGACACATCGACCACGTTCAGGTCGACCTTGGCGTAGGCCACCTGCTCCTTGCCGCGGCCCAGGATGCCGAAGAGCTGGTTGTCGCCCGTCACCTTGCGGCCGAAGGCCGTCACATCGCCCGTCACCACATAACGCGCGCCCTTGATCTGGTTGGCCTTTTTATTGAAAGCCGCCTCCTGCGCGATTTCGCTCAGGTTCTCGCGATCCATGACGGAGAATCGGCCAGTGCGCTGCAAATGGCTGACCAAAATCGTCTTGGCCTGTCCGCCCAGGCGATCCTGCCCGTCGGAAAATACTCCGCGCAGATAATTGCTGCGATTATCGAACTTGCCCACGGAAATCGGGCTGCGCGGGCCCTGATAGGCGGGTTTGGAAGCCGCCGCCGTCTGTGGCGGCGCCACGGCCTGCGAACGTTCGGTTGCGCAACCTGCCAGTGCTGCCGCGAGCGCGATCAGCGTGCCGGCCTTCATCACCGCCTTGATCATTGACTTCTCCGTGTGCAGGCGAACGATTTCGCCGTTTTGGTGTCCGAAGTGTACTAAATATTTCAAATGTCACAAATAGGGACGTCCCTACGGGATTCATAATCCCGCCCGCCCCTCCATCCCCCGGAGATAATCGACGGACCAAACCAAGGCGGGAAAATCCGGCGCGGCATTTGCATTAATCCGGAACGGGGACTTATGCCGTTCGGATAATCACGTCCATTGAGAGGACCGCCGCGGGCTGTTTCGGAAACTCAATGTTTCAAAGTCGGCCGGAATACATGGCGATTGCCTGCAATTAGACGGAATAGCCAGCAAATTGGCCTACACTTGGGGCCTGGGAACGACATCCTGCCGATGTTTTGTTCCTTTTTTTTGCACCGGCATTTCGCGGTGCCAACCCCGGTATGGAGATCTCTCGGATGAAAAAGACGTTGCTCGCAACGGCGCTCGGCCTGTCATTGGCCGGCATGGCACAGGCAGACACGTCAGTCACCCTCTATGGTGTCATCGACACCGGCATTGGCTACAACAAAATCAAGGGCCCCGGCTTCGACGGCAGCGGCGTGGGCATGATCAACGGCATCCAGGAAGGCTCGCGCTGGGGCCTGCGCGGCGCCGAAGACCTCGGCGAAGGCCTGCGCGCCACCTTCAAGCTCGAAAGCGGCTTTGACTCCGGCAACGGCAGCCGCGCCCAGGGCGACCGCCTGTTCGGCCGCCAGGCCACCGTGGGCCTGGCCAACGACGCCTGGGGTTCGCTGGAATTCGGCCGCCAGGCCACCGTGGGCTCGAACTACCTGGCCGACATCGACCCCTTCTACACCAGCTACACCCAGGCCAACATCGGCACCGGTTTCAGCGCCGCCAACACCATGCGCTGGGACAACATGGTCATGTACAAGACCCCCTCGGTCAACGGCTTCGAGCTGGGCGTGGGCTATTCCTTCAATGTCGACGCCAACAACGGCGACCAGAGCGGCTTCCGCACGGCCGACAACACGCGCGGCATCACCGCCGGCCTGCGCTATCTGCAAGGCCCGCTGAATGTCACGCTGACCTATGACCAGCTCAACGGCGCCAACCGCTCCAGCATCGACAACGGCGCCACGCCGCGCCAGTACGCCCTGGGCCTGAGCTACGACTTCGACGTCGTCAAGCTGGCCGCCGCCTACGGCCGCACGACCGATGGCTGGTTCGTCGGCCAGGACCTGCCCAGCGGCACGCCCTACAGCGACGAATTCGGCAGCTACCGCTTCGCGGACGGCTTCAAGGCCAACGCCTATATGGTGGGCGCCACCATGCCGGTCGGCGGCGCGGGCAGCCTGTTCGGTTCCTGGCAGATGGTGGACCCGTCCAACGACCGCCTGACCGGCGGCGACGAGAAGATGAACGTCTTCAGCCTGGGCTACAGCTATGACCTGTCCAAGCGCACCGGCCTGTATGCCTATGCTTCCTACGCCAAGAACTATGCCTTCATCGACGAGCTGAAGAGCACGGCCTTGGGCGTGGGCCTGCGCCACCGCTTCTGATCCTGCCCTCGGCAGGCAAGCGCCAAGGAGGATGCCGCGAGGCATCCTCTTTTTTTGCGGCCCGCGCCAGGCCATCGGCGGGCGCAAAGACTTGGCATGGGCGCCGACAAAACCGGCCGCCTCGACGCCATCTTTACCCGCCGACGCAAAGCTGGTTTGTCCGGCCGTGTCTTGTTGGCGCCGGACCTGTCTCCCTAAGATGCCTGCTGCCGCCAACTCCGCGGCCTGACATAAAAGCAAGGGGAACCCATGAAAATCATGATCGCGGCCGCCGGCGCCGTCCTGTTGGCCAGCGCCGCGCAGGCGCAGACCTACCCGGCGCGGCCGGTGGAACTGACCATTCTATGGGCGGCCGGTACGGCGCCCGACGTCGTCGGCCGCGCCCTGGGCGAGGGCATGGCGCGCGAACTGGGCCAGCCGGTGCTGATCATGAACAAGCCTGGCGCCGGCGGGGCGGTGGCCTACCGCTACACGGCCAACCAGAAGCCTGACGGCTATGCCCTGATCATGAACTCCAATTCGATCTCCACGGCCTACCACACCGGCACGCTGCCGTTTGACTACCAGTCCTTTACACCCGTGGCGCAGGTCAGCATCGAGTCGCCCGTGCTGGTGGCCCGCGCCGACGCGCCCTTCGACGACCTGGCCGGCCTGATCGCGCAGGCCAGGCGCAAGCCGGGCGAGCTGCGGGTCGGCAACTCGGGCGTGGGCAGCCATCTGCAGATCGCTTCCGAGGCCTTCTTCGAGCAGCAGAAGGTGGAGGTCAACCACATTCCCTTTGCCTCGGCCTTCTCCATCACCAGCCTGCTGGGCGGAGACATCGATGCCTCGATGACGTTGCCAGGCTCGGTCGCGCCGCAGGTCGCGGCCGGCAAGGTCAAGGTGCTGGGCGTGCTGGCCTCGCGGCGCGATCCCTCGTTTCCGTCCGTGGCCACGGCGCGGGAGCAGGGCTACGATTTCAGCGCCGATATGTGGCGCGGCGTG
This sequence comes from Bordetella pseudohinzii, assembly GCF_000657795.2. Lineage (GTDB taxonomy): Bacteria > Pseudomonadota > Gammaproteobacteria > Burkholderiales > Burkholderiaceae_B > Bordetella > Bordetella pseudohinzii. The sequence goes on along the minus strand of NZ_JHEP02000003.1, from coordinate 253,336 downwards.
GCCGCGCCCAGGGGCTTGCCCGACGCCGTGCGCGCGCGCATCGAACAGGCCGTGCGCGCCACCGTGCAAAGCGAAGACTTCAAGAAGCGCGGCCTGGCCAATGGCTTTCAGCCCGCCTTCCTGCCCCATGAGGCCTTTGCCAACGTCATCGCCCAGGAAGACCAGACCATCGCCGCCGCCCTGCAAAAGCAAGGCCTGAAGAAGAGCCCCTGACCATGCCGCAAACACTGATCACGCGCGCCCATCTTCTCTCGCTGGACCCGGCCATCGGCGACCTGCCGCAGGCCGACATCCTGATCGAGGCCGACCGCATCGCGCGCATCGCCCCCCGGATCGACGCTCCCCACGCCCGCCGCATCGACGCGGCCGGCAGGCTGGTCCTTCCCGGCCTGATCAACGCCCATATCCATACCTGGGAAACCGCCTTGCGCGGCATCGGCGGCAACTGGGCCGGGCTGGATTACTTCAACTATTTCCATGGCCGCCTGGCGCCGCTCTACACGCCGGAAGACACCTATCTGGGCACACTGGCCGGCGCCTTCTCGCAGATGGACGCGGGCGTGACCACCATCTTCGACTGGTGCCACAACAACAGCACGCCCGAGCACACCGATGCCGCGATCCAGGCCTTGCAGGCCAGCGGCATCCGCGCCGTGTTCGGCCACGGCACGATCAAACCCAAGCCGCGCCCCGGCGAGCGGCATTTCTCCGAGATCCCGCACCCCGTGGCCGAGATCCGCCGCTTGCGCCTGGGCGCGCTGTCCGATGATCAGGCCCGGGTCACGCTGGCCATGGCCATCCTGGGTCCGGATTACGCGACGCTGGAAGTCTGCCGGCAGGATTTTCGCGCCGCCCTGGATTTCGATCTGCTCAGCAGCGCGCACGCCTGGGGCCGCCCCAACCGCCTGGTGCCCGGAGGCTATCGGCAACTGGCCGCCGAAGGTCTGCTGGCCGGTCGCCACAATGTCGTGCACGCCAACTACTTCGAGGACGACGAAGTGCGCCTGCTGATCGACCATGGCGCCTCGATCACCGCCACGCCGGGCGTGGAGATGCAATTCCATGCGCGCCGCCCCTTGAGCGGGCGCGTGCGCGCCGCCGGCGGCCTGCCCTCGATCGGCGTGGACAGCGAGGTCGGCAACAAGGGCGATATGTTCGATCTCATGCGCACCACCCTGCTGGTCGAGCGCATGTACGCCAACCAGGATGCCTTCGCCGCCCTGGCCGGACAGGCCAGCGCGGGCGCGGCGGTGGGCACCGGCGGCTCGCCCATCAAGACCACGGCCGTGCGCACGCGCGAGGTGCTGGAATGGGCCACGCGCGGCAATGCGGCCGCCCTGGGCATGGCCGAGCGCATCGGCAGCCTGGCGCCCGGCAAGCAAGCAGACCTCATCATGATCGAACGCAGCCGGCCGCATATCCTGTCGACGCAGGACCCGGTCCAGGCGGTGGTTTCCTATGCCCAGCCCAATGATGTCTCGCTGGTGATGATCGCCGGCGAAGTCGTCAAGGAAGACGGCGTGCTGCGCCACGCGGGCCGCCTGGACACCACGGCCTTGCAGGCCTCGGCGCAGCGCTTGATGCGCGAGTCGGGCGTGCCCATCGTTTGACGCGCGGCCGGCCTCAATCGGCGCCGAAGGCCAGCGCCAGGCTATCGACAAAACGGCGCAAGCGCAGCGGCAATTGCGGCCGCGCGCGCCAGGTCGCATACAGCGCGATGTCGTGGCAGGCGTAATCGGCCAGGCATTCGACCAGGCGGCCCGCCCTCAAGTCCTCTTCGACATCCCACAAGGCTTTTTGACCGATGCCACGCCCCTGCATGATCCAGTCGTACATGACCTCGCCGCTGGCGCTGGTGAGCGCGCCGGCGACCTGCACCGTGCGCACCTCGCCATTGGCATGCCGGAACAGCCAGGGATCGAAAGTACCCCGGCGTCGGATCAGCCGGATGCAGTTATGCCGCAGCAAGTCCTCGGGGACCCGAGGCGTGCCATGCCTGGCCAGGTAGCCAGGCGTGGCGCAGATCAGGCGCCGGCTGCGCAACAGGCGCCTGACCACGATGTCCGGGCCGTCCGGCAGGCCGGCGCGGATCGCCACATCGAGCGCATCGTCATGCACATTGAAACCCGCGTCCGACAGCGTAAGCTGGACCTCGACCTCTGGATACTGCTGCGTGAAGTCGGCCACGATCGCCGCCACGCGCTGGCGGCCGATCTGCATGGGCGCGCCCACGCGCAGCAGGCCGCGCGGCACCTCGCCCACCGAGGCGATCTCGGCCTCGATCTCGGCCACCGACTCGAGCACCGCCAGGGCGCGCTCGTGCAGCATGGCGCCCTCCTGGGTCAGCACGAACTGCCGCGAAGAACGATGGAACAGGCGCAAGGCCAGGCGCGCTTCCAGCGCGGACAGACGCCGGCTCATGACCGCCGGCGAGCTGTCGACCCGCCGCGCCGCCTCGGACAGGCTGCCCGCCTCGACCAACAGCCGTATCAAGCGCAGGTCGGCCAGTTCAAAACTCATGATTCTCCGTTCCCCGATCTGATTCCATCACCCTGCCGCGCTGACCGCCATGCCTACCCCTGACCCCCGGCCGGGCCCTTCGGCCCATTTTCTCATCGCGCTGGCCGGCGCGACCGATGCCATGATGATGCTGCGCGGCGCGCCGGTATTCGCTGTCTATGTTACCGGGGACACCGCCAGGATAGGCGTGGCGCTCGGCCACGGGCAATTGAGCCTGGCCCTGCTGCCCATCATGGCCGTCATCCTGGCGTTCTTTGCCGCCACCACCCTGGCGGCCGGGATAGGCCAGGCCGCGCCCCGTTCGCGCGGCGCTGTCTTGTTGGGTTTGTGCGCCGCGCTGCTGGCGGGGGCCGCCGCCGTCCCGGGCGATGCCCACCGCGGATTCGCGCAAGTCCTCTGGGTTGCCGCCGCCATGGGTGTGCTCAATCAGGTCCGCGGTGACGAAGCGGGCGTCACCTTCATCACCGGCACTCTGGTCAGGACAGGCCGGGCCTTGGCCTCGGGAGACATCTGGGCTGCCGCCCAGGGCCTGGGACGCTGGTGCAGCTTCCTGGCCGGCGTGGCCGCCTGCGCCTGGTTCGACAGCCGGTATACCGCCTGCACCCTGCCGCTCATCGCCGCCGTGGCCGGCCTGGGCGCGGCGCGGCTGGCGTGGCGCTCAGGGCCCGGGTTGGCCGCGCGCCTGCCGCGCCAATAGCGCATCCAGCTGGTTGGCGAAAGCCTTGCGGTCGGCCTGGCTGAAGGCGGAGGGGCCGCCCGCGTCCACGCCCGAGGCGCGCAGTTCTTCCATCATGTCGCGCATGGCCAGGCGTTCGCGTATGGTTTCCGGCGAATAGCGCTCGCCGCGCGGGTTGATCGCCATGGCCCCCTTGGCCAGCACATCGGCGGCCAGGGGGATGTCGCCGGTGATGACCAGGTCGCCGGCGACGGCATGCTGGGCGATATGCGCGTCGGCCACGTCAAAGCCGCGCGGCACCTGCACGGCGCGGATCCAGGGCGAGGGCGGGGTGCGCAGCATCTGGTTGGCCACCAGCGTCAGCGGCAGCCGCCAGCGCTGGGCGGCGCGGTAGAGGATGTCCTTGATGACGGCCGGGCTGGCGTCCGCATCGACCCAGATATGCATGGGCGGTCAGGCGTCCAGCGCTTTTTGCAGCAGCTCGGCGACGATGTCGTTGGTCGAGACGCCGCGCTCCTGGGCCAGCGCCCGCAGGCGTTCGGCCTGGGCCTGGGGCAGCTTGAGCGCGAAGGGCACCAGGCCGGCGGCCTGGTCCAGCTTGCGCTGCTCGCGCCGGTCGGGGGCCTGGCCGGCGCCGAAGCGGCCGGGCGTGCCGCCCTGGCGCAGCTGGCCGGCCAGCTTCAGGGCCTTGTTCTTTTCGAGGTCGTATTTATTCATGATGATTCCAGTCCGGGGTGCGCCATCATAGCCTTGCGGGCGCCCCGCGGCCCGGTCATCGCGCGAACCGCCCGGCCGCCTGGGCGATCACGGCCAGTTTCTGCTGGGCGATTCCGGCCGAACAGATCGGGTTGTCCGCAAAAGTGGCAAAGCCGCAATCCGGATGCAGCAGCAGCCGGTCGCGGCCGAACAGGCCGATGCCGCGCTCGATGCGCGCGGCCACCGCGTCTTCGGACTCGATGGCCGGATCTTTTTGATTGACCACGCCGATGCCGATGCGGGCATGATCGGGCAGGGCCTTGAGCATGGCCACGTCGCCGGCGCGCGGCGTGCACATCTCCAGCAGATAGGCGCCCACGCGCACCTGCGCCAGCGTGGGCAGCAGGGGTGCGTAATCGCCCGACAGCGCCACGCTTTCGTCCGGTGTCCAATTGCCCCGGCAGACATGCAGGGCGGTGCGCTCCTGCGGCATGCCGTCGAGCACGGCGTTGAGCAGGTCGCGCGCGAAGGCCAGCTCTTGCGCGGGCGCCAGCGATTCGGACAGCGCACCGCACATAAAGCTGCGCTTGTTCTTGGCGCCGGAGAACACCACCTCGGACAGCACGGGCTCGTCCAATTGCACCAGGGCCGCGCCGGCGTCCAGCAGTTCGGCCAGCTCCTGGCGCAACACCCGCACGATGTCGGCCGCCAGCGCTTCGCGGTTGTCGTAGGCGCGGTCGGAGATGCACTCCATCCACATGGTGCGCGTCAGCAGATAGGGACCGGGCAAGGCCACCTTTACCGGTTTGCCCGTGACGGATCGCGCGAAATCGACCTCGTGCGCCACCAGCGGGCGCGAGCGCGCCAGCCGGCCGAAGACGGCCGGATGCCGCACTTCGCCGGCGGGGATGTCCAGCGCGCGCAGCTCGGCGGCGAAGGCCTCGGGATCGTCGACCAGGGGCAGCAGATCGGTCAGCGGAATCAGCTGGCAGTTGTCCAGCCGCGAGGCCACGAAGCTGGCATAGCTGTCGCGGCGCTGTTCGCCATCGGTGATCATGTCCACGCCGGCCTGCTCCTGCGCGGCCACGGCCAGGCGCACGGCGTCGTCGGCCGTCTCCTGGAAAGCCGCCTCCGACAGGCGGCCCTGCACATGGGCGTGCATGGCCTCTATCATCCAGCGCGGCCGGGGCCAGCTGCCCATGCCGGTGACGGCCAGCGGCGGCAGGGGCGGCGCGGCGATGCGCTGGCGCGGCGCCTGGCGCGGTTCGGCCGGCCGGGGCGCTTTGGCCGGGGCGGCGGGCGCCTGGCGTTCGGCCAGCGCGCCCTTGCACACCAGAAAGCTGCGCTGCCCGTCCTGCTGGGTCCAGGAGACCAGTTCATTGCCCGTCAGCCTGCACCAGGCCGGCAGGTCCTCGTCCACGGAGATTTCGCGCGAAAGGATTTCCAGCAAGCCGCCGCGCGGCAGGGGATCGATGTGCTTGCGGATCAGCAGCAGCAAACCATTGCCGCAATCCAGATCGCCGCCGTCGAAACTGACATCGGGGCTGTGTTCATGCCGGGGCAGGGCTTGCATATCGGGACTCCTCCTGCGGGCTAGCGGCGGCGCCGCCCCCACTCGAAACCCACGCCCAGGCAGGCCAGGGCAAGGATGGCGATGACGATGATGAGCGACGGCGGCCAGGCCGCGGCGGACTGGGGCACGACGGGCGCCCTGGGCGCGGTCGCCGCGCCCGCGTCGGCGCGCCGCGCGGCGGCATAGCTGCGCGCCAGCATCGCGCGCCCGACATCGAAGAGCATGGCCTGCCCGGCCACGCGGCCCTGGCCAAGCACCAGGTCGACATTCTCCACGTCCGGGCCGCCCAGGTTGATGGAGCGCGCGCCCTCGCGGTCCTCGATATGCCAGGCCGTGACCCTGCCGTCGGCGACGGCGTCGACCACGATCTTGAAATACCCTTCCGGACCGGCATGCGCCTGGCCCGGTTTGAGCCGTATGGTGTCCTTGTTGACCAGCATGAAGCCGAACTGATGCCCGGTGGGGCAGCCCACCGGATAGCTGGCATAGCGCGTGTCGCGCGCGTAGTCCGCGCCATAGGCCAGGCTGTAGGCCTTGCCATAGACCTTGAGATTGGCCTTGCCGCCCTCGAAGGCGCCGGGCCAGGGCGACAGAAAAACCGCCATGTCGCCATCCTCGAACAGCAAGGCCTTGCGCGCCTCGGTGTCCTCGATCAGCCGCTCTGGGCGTATGGGCCCCAAGGTGCGCGTCTTGACCACCTGGCCGCCTTCGAGCAGCTCCAGGGTGACCGTGTCCGCGCCCACGGCGGCCACGCGCAGCGCGCGCGTCCCGATCCGCCATTGCTCGCCCACGCCGGCCAGGCCCGCGTGAATGTTCTCCTCGGCATAGAGCATGCGGTCGGTGCGCACGCCGCTCAGCCAATCGAACACCAGCTTCTGCGGGCTGATCTCGCGCGCCTGGCCCTGGTTGTAGAGTTGGTTAAAGCGCGCGCCCCACCAGTTGGTTTCGTTATTGGAGAGGATGGGATTGCCGAAGGCCCATTCCCAGTCGGTTCCCGCGATGGTGCGCACATGCAGCGCGTGGTTGGCCAGGGTTTCATGGCCCACCGTCGCGTAGTACTGGTAGACCTGGCCGCCCACGGCCACGCTGCCGCCGGCCGGGATGCTGACATTCTCCTGGACTTCGATCGACATGTCGTAGTCGATGAAGGTCGCCAGGCGGCCCAGCATGGGCACTTGCTCGCCGCGCAACGCCACCTCGCCGCCCCAGGTGTCCTCCAGGTAATAGAGGCCGCCCGGCGGGATCACCACTTCGCCGTTCTCCACGCGGCTCTGGCGGATGAAGACCCCGTCGTACTTGGCGATCTTGCGGCCGAAATCATCCGTGACCATGCGATATTGCGGCAGGCCCGGCAAGCCGGGCACATAGGCCGGCTTGACCGGACGCTCGGCGATCAACGAGAAAGGCGGCGGCGCGATGGGCCCGGCGGCAATCGGATGGGCCAGCGGCAGGCCGGGCCGCGCCGGCGTCAGCACGCTGGCATAGTCCAGCGCGGCCGCCGGCAAGGCATACACACAGGCCGCCATGGCGGCGGCATAGCGGATTTTCATGCGTCGTCCCCGATGAGTCTCACGCCCTTGCCGCCCGCCCTGGGGGCAGGGCGCAGGCCTGGGCGCGCCGCGACAGGAACAGGACGCCCCAGCCCGTCAGCAGCAGCGTGTTCAAGGTGATGAGCCACTTGGGCACATCGGCCAGAAAGCCGCCCGCGATGCCCAGGCCCACCACGGACAGCGCCGGCGCCAAACAGCTCACGCACAGGGCCGAGACAGCCAGCGCGCCGCCGCCGGCGGCCACGCCGGCCGAGGCCGCGCCGCCGCGCCGCCCGATGGCAAGCGCAAACGCCATGAAAGCCAGGGCCAGGCCCACCGTGATGGCGGTGAAATACTCCTGCTTGCGCAAGAAGCTGACGGCCCAGGCCTGGGCGCGCTCATAGGCGAGGCCCCCGCCCGCGGCGAATTCGCCCGGCAAAAAGCCGCAGGCTTCAGCCTCGGCCGCCGTGGCGGGCAACTCGAACACGGCATAACTCGCCGCCACATAGGCCAGGGCGGCCAGCACGAATACCGCGCACAGCAAACGACGGGCAGGCATGGCGTCTCCCGGTGGGATAGGATCAGTAGCTGATGCTGGGCGCGCCGTCGCTCATGAACTCCACCAGCTTGGCCCCGCCGACGATCTTGGCGCCGGCCACCAGCTTGTTTTCATCCAGGGCGCGTTTCTTGAAGCAGGGCGAGCAGACATAGATCTCGCCGCCGGCGGCCGCGAAGTTGTCCATCAGTTCCTTGAGCGGCGCGAAACCGGCCTCGTGGATATCATCGGCATAGCCCTGCTGGGACAGGCGCGTGCCCTCGATGGACAGAAACACCACCGTCTGCTTATCGGAAGCCACCGCGGCATTGGCGACCACGAAGGCCACGGTGGCCTTATCGGTATCGTTCTTGGAGCAGGTCAGCGAAACGACGAATTTTCCAGCCATGTTGAGCCTCCAGGGGTCGGGGTGAAAACAGCAAAGCGGGTCTACCAGTCCAGCCGCGAGCGTATCCAGAAGGTATGGGTCTGCGCGTCGTAGCGTTCCAGTTCGTTGCGGGTCATGCGGCAGAAAGCCGGGATGTCATGGATGGCGCCCGCGTCGTGCGCGACCACGCGCATGAGCTGGCCGGGCATTTTCTTCAGATGCTTGCGCAACTTGAGGATGAGTTCGCCGCAACCCATGTTGCCGGCGTCCCAGAAGTCGTCGCCTTCGCGCGGCGCGGACATGGCGCGTCAGCCGCGCGGCAGCCGGACGGGAAGGGGCGAACGGGGAGAAGTAGGTGTAGTCATGGTGGCAAGGACCTTGCACATCAGCGACAAAGGGGAAACAGCCGAGGCGGCTGCCGGAACCGGCATCTTACCCACATCAGATCAACAGCAATAGTGCGGGCATCCCCTGACATTCCGGTCTTGAATGTATTTTGTTCTTATAAAGAACAATTTTGCCGTGGTGTGGAACGCACTTGCATGGCGCTTTCCAGATGGCGGCGCATGAGCAGCACGGCCAGCTCGATATCGCCGGCGGCCAGCTTGTCCAGGATCTCCAGATGCTCGCGCGTGCTGACCAGCACGCGGTCCTGACCGTAGCGCCAATCGTAGTTGCTCAGGCGGCGCAGCATATTCTGCCGCTCGATCACGTCGGCGAAGTGGCGATTGCCCGAGCCCGCGGCGATGCCCAGGTGAAAGGCCGCGTTCATCTCGAAGAACTCGATGCTGGCATGCTCGTCCCAGGGCGATTGCAGAAAGCGCTGATGGCGCCGGCGCATATCGTCTATCCATGCCGGGGCCAGGGCAAAGCCGGGCAATTGCATGGCGGCGGGCTCCACCGTGAGGCGGAACTGATAGCTCTGGCGGCGCGCTTCGCTATCCCAGGGCGCGGCCAGGAAACGCCAGCCGCTGGCGAGCTTTCTTTCCACCGCGCCCAGGTTCGCCAGCCGCTCCAGGGCCTCGCGCACGCGCAGCCGGGTCAGGCCATAGGCCTGCATCAGGTCGCTCTCGGAGATGAACTCGGCCAGCACGCCCTTGTGACGGTCGCGCGCCACGCGCAGGACCAGCTCATCCAGCTCGCGGGCGCCGCCGGGCGCCGGCAGGGGCGGCGGCTTGACCAGCGTCATGCCCAGATTGCTGCGGCGCTCGACATAGCCATGAGCGGCCAGTTCTTCCAGGGCGGCGCGCACGGGCGTGCGCGACACCCCCAGCCATTCGGCCAGGCGTTTTTCATTGACCCGGTCGCCCGGCGCGAGCCGCTGCTCGTGGATATAGCCACAAATGCGTCCGGCGAGATCCAGACGGGAGGAAGAACGGCGGGGCATAATGGCAGCTTGATGTTTTTTAAGCACTCATAATACACTTTGTCGCCATGCCATCGCGCAGCGCACGCGGGCCTGACACTGCGGATTATCCGCCGGCGGCCAGCACACCCCAAGGAGAAAGCATGAAAGCCGCGCCCATGACCCCGCCCACCGGCCAGCTCCCCTGCCTGGCCGCCCCTGTCCGCCGGGGCCCGGCATGAGCCTGCCCGCCCTGGGCCCTCACGACGTCGGCCGCACCGCCTACTACGCGCTGGCGCCCGACCTGCCCGTCAGCTACTGCCTGTTCGTCCCCCGGACGCTGGACCGCGAGCGCCCCGTCCACCTCGTCGTGGCCCTGCACGGCGCCAACCGCGCCGCCGAAACCTGCCGCGATGCCTTTGCCTGCCTGGCCGAAGACCGCAATGCCATCGTGCTGGCGCCGCTGTTCCCGCGCGGCCCGCTGGGCGACAGCCACCAGGACCTGGACGAAGACGGCTTGCGCCATGACCTGATGCTGCTGCGCATGATGGATACCGTCGCCGCGCGCTACCAGGTGGCCTTCTCGCGGGTCGCCGTCTTCGGCCTGGAAACGGGCGCGCGCCTGGCGCACCGCTTCATGCTGCGGCATCCCGGCCGGCTCAACGCCGCCGCCCTGTGCGCGCCGCCCGCGCCCCTGGATGCGCAGGCGCTGCCCGACGCGGCGGAGGACCTGGCGGCGCTGCGCCAGGTCGCCGTACATCTGGCGGGCAGCCAGCCGGACCTGGCCCGCCCGCTCGAGGCGGCCGGCGTGCGCGTCGAATACGACGCGGCGCGGCATCCGCTGCACAGCGAAGCCCGCTCGCGCGCCTTCCTGTGGCGCCACCTGGCGGCCGCCTAGGCCCCGGCGGCGCCTGGCAGGCGCGACGCCTGCCCCGCCACGGCCCATAAGGAACGGAAGAAAGAGCGGTTCAAGGAGGCCAGCTCGCGGCTTTCGATGACCATGGCGTAGTTCTCCTCCTTGGACGAGACATAGGTGACCTTGTCGTCGGCGATATACATGGTCATGCCCAGATCGAGATCATCCGGCGCATAGCGCAGCTCGCGCAGTTCGTCGCCGCTGCTGGGCCAGATGCTCTCGGTCTCGCGCGAGGGCGAGCGCAGGACGTTCAGGCGTATGCCGCGCTTGACCCGCTCGGCAATGAAACCATCCATCCATTGCGCGCCCGGCACCTCCAGCAGCTCATGCATGGACAACACGCCCAGCAGGACCTTGCTGCGGCAGTCCAGGGTCTCCCAAAGCGCCCGGTGTATGCCCTCGGCCCCCTCGTAGATGCGTGTGCGCGGCTTGCGGGGCGAGCCGTTATAGAGCGAGCGCAGCTCGGGCACCAGCTCATCGAGCATGAGCCGCTTGCGCTCCCAGTCGCGGATAAGCACGCGCGGATCCTCCGGCAGCACCCGGCGCACGCCGGACGCCTCGCCCTCCTGCGCCACGAGGCCGCGCCGCTCCAGCCGCTCCAGCAGGTCATAGCCATTGGTGCGCGATACGCCCGCTCGCGTGGCGATTTCCGTGACGGACGCCGAGCCCAGCTGCAGGGCGGCGAGATAAAAGCGGCGCTCCTTCTCGTCCAGGCCCAGGGCCTGCAGTTGCGCGTCCATGTCCATGACCGTCTCCGTTGTCGAATATTTTCGACAACAATATATCCTCTAAATGTGCTTGTTTTCAAGGATATTTATAGGGGAAAACGCCGAAAACCGGCCTATTTTGTCGAATTTTATTGACGTGATTTTTTACGCTACCTAGACTGCCTTTCAGCCGCTTGTTGCGGCACACAAAATTTCAGTCCAAGGAGAAAAACATGGTTCGCTGGCTCGCAGTGACTGCATTGGGCGCCGCCTTGCTCGGCCCCGCCGCCGCCTCGGCGGAAACCGTCAACATCGGCATCGTGCTGCCCCTGAGCGGCCCCAATGCGCAGTTCGGCATCAACGCCAAGAACGGCATCGAGCAGGCGCTCCAGGACATCAAGCCCGGCCTGGGCAGCCTGGACGTCAAGCTGGTGTACGCGGATGTCCCGGCCCCCAACGCGGCCGCCGCGGCCGTGCAGCGTCTGGTGAGCCAGAACCAAGTCGTCGGCATCGTGGGCGCTTTCGTGAGCTCCATCACGCTGGCGGCCTCGGAAGTCACCGAGCGCACCGGCATCCCCATGATCACCCACTCCTTCGCGGATCAGATCACCAGCCGCGGCTACCGCTACATCTTCCAGGTCGCGCCCAAGGCCACGACCTTCGGCGAGAAGCAGTTCCAGTACGCCCTGGACATCGCCGCCAAGGCAGGCACCAAACTGTCGAAGATCGCGATCTTCTATGAAGACACCGCCTACGGCACCTCGCAGGCCGAAGGCATACGCAAGGCGGCCGCCAAGGCGGGCGTCGACGTCGTGATCGACGACGGCTATCCCCTGGGCATCACGGACGTGGCGCCGCTGGTCAACAAGCTGCGCCGCTCGGACGCCCAGGTGGTTTTCCCCGTGTCGTACTTCAACGACGGCCTGCTCATCATCCGCACCATGCGCCAGCAGCGGATCAACATGCCGGTCATCGGCGGGGCGGCCGGCTACATCGTGCCCGACTTCCAGAAGGGCCTGGGCGAGTACGCCGAGGACGTGTTCTCGATCGCGCCGGCCAACTACGACGCCGTGCCCGATATCGCCTCGCGCTACAAGGCCAAGCACGGCGTGTTCATGGCCCACGAAGCCCTCATGTACGGCGCGGCGCTGCAGCACATGGTCGCCGCCATCCAGCAGGCCAAGTCCACCGATCCGGACAAGATCCGCAACGCGGTCGCCGCGCTGAAGAAATGCGACGGCTTCTCGGCCGGCATCCCGGGCGGCTGCACGGCCTTCGACGACAAGGGCCTGACCTCGACCGCCTATCCCATCTTCGTGCAATGGCGCGGCGCCGACCTGGTGACCGTCTTCCCCGAGAGCGCGGCCAAGGCGCCGGCGCGCTGGATGGGCGCCGAAGTCAAGTAAATCCTCTTCCCCCCAGGGCCGGCGCGCGCGCCGGCCCGCAGGACACTCCATGATCTCCGCATTTCTCCAAACCCTGATTGACGGGCTGCTGATCGGCGGTGTCTACGGCGTGATCGCCGTCGGCTTGTCGCTGGTGTTCGGCGTGCTCAAGATCGTCAATTTCGCGCAGGCGGAATTTCTGATGATAGGCATGTACGCCGCCTGGTTCTCCTGGGCCTACCTGGGCCTGGACCCGGTGTTCGGCGCCTTCGTGGCCCTGGCCGTGGGCTTCGCCCTCGGCGCGCTGTGCCAGCGCCTGCTCGTGCAGCATGTGCTCAAGGCGCCGCCCGTGGCGCAGATCTTCCTGACCGTCGGTCTGCTGGCCGTGATCGAGAACGGCGCGCTGATGCTCTTCGGCTCGGAGTTCCGCTCCGTGCGCACGCCTTACCAGACCGCCGCGCTGGAACTCGGCCCGCTGTTCATCTCCGTGCCCTATCTCGTGGCCTTCATCGCCGCGCTGGCCATCTCCGGCGCGCTCTGGCTGCTGCTGACGCGCACCTGGATAGGCCGCGCCATACGCGCCACCTCGCAAAATGCCAATGCCGCGCAGCTGTTCGGCATCGACACCCGCACCGTCTATGCCATCGCCTTCGGCCTGGGCACCGGCCTGACCGCCTTCGGCGGCGGCGTCATCCTGAGCTACTCGGCCGTCAGCCCCACGGCGGGCGCGCAGTTCGTGGTGCTGATGTTCACCGTCGTCGTGCTGGGCGGCCTGGGCAGCGTGCTGGGCGCGCTGGTCGGCGGCCTGATCGTCGGCGTGATCCAATCGCTCTCCACCCTCGTCATGCCGATACAGCTGCAGAACCTCGCCTTATTCGTGGTGTTCATCACCTTTCTCGCGTTTCGTCCGCAGGGCCTGCTGGGCAAGGGGGCACGATGAAAAAATCCCTGATCCTCATCGCGGTGGCGGCCATGGCCGCGCTGGCCCTGTCCCAGGCCCTCGATCCGCGCGGCTATGGCGTGCGGGTGCTCTGCCTGGTGCTCATGGCGGCCACGCTGGGCCAATGCTGGAACATCGTCGGCGGCCTGGCCAACCAGATCTCGCTCGGCCACGCGGCCTTCTTCGGCATCGGCGCCTATTCCTCCACCGTGCTGCAAACCCTGTGGGGCATCACGCCCTGGCTGGGCATGCTGCTGGGCATGGTCCTGGCCATGCTGGCGGCCGTCGTTCTGGCGCTGCCCACCATGCGGCTCAAGGGCCCCTATTTCGCCCTGGCGACCCTGGCCTTCGGCGAAGCCTGCCGCATCCTGGCGACCTCGCTGCCCGGCATCACCGGCGGTCCGCAAGGCATCTCCGTGCCTTTCGTCGGCAATTCCTGGGCCATGATGCAGTTCCGCGGCGCGGGCAATTATGTCTACCTGTTCACCGGGCTGTTCGTCATCGTGTCGGCGGTCTTCGCCTGCCTGGCCCACGGCAAGATGGGCTATCTGCTGCGCGCCGTGCGTGAGAACGAAGAGGCCGCCGAGGTGGCCGGCGTCAACACGCTCAAGGTCAAGCTGATCGGCGCGCTCATCTCCGCGGCGCTCACCGCCGCCACCGGCACGCTGTTCGCGCAGTTCACTTTCTTCTTCGATCCCGAAAGCGTCTTCAGCGCCGCCGGCATCTCGATACGGGCCGCGCTCATCGCCATCGTCGGCGGCGTGGGCACCCTGGCCGGCCCCATCATCGGCGCGCTGGTGGTCGTGCCGCTCGAAGAAATCCTCAACACCTATCTGTCCAACAAGGCCGCCGGCATCGCCCCCTTCACGTTTGGCATCGTTCTCATCGCCATCGTGCTCTGGCGCCCCCGCGGGCTGGTGTCGGTCTTCCGCGGCAAGCGGGCAGGAGCGCGCGCATGAATGCAAACCTGATCGCCAGCAACCTGACCGTCCGCTTCGGCGGCCTGGTGGCCGTCAACGATGTGTCGTTCAGCATCCGCCCCAAGGAGATCATCGGCCTGATCGGCCCGAACGGCGCCGGAAAGACCACGCTGTTCAGCATGCTCGTGGGCCTGTACCGCCCCACCTCGGGCCGGATCCACTTCGACGGCAAGCGCATCGACCGCAAGCGTCCGCACGTCATCGCCCGCCAGGGCATGACAAAGACGTTCCAGAACACGGCGCTGTTTCCCGAGATGAGCCTGCTGGAGAACGTCACGACCGCGGGCCTGCTGCACCACAACCTGGCCGATGCGCGCGCCCTGGCCTGGGACTGCCTGGACAAGGTGGGCCTGCGCGCCGAGGCGCATGCCGACGTCGATGACCTCACCTTTCCGCAGAAAGCCCTGGGCGAAGTGGCCCGGGCCCTGGCGACCCAGCCCCGCATCCTCTTGCTCGACGAAGTGATGGCCGCCCTCACGCCGCCCGAAATGGATACGGTGATGGCGACCCTGCGCGAGCTGCGCGACCGCGACGGTCTCACCCTCATCGTCGTCGAGCACCATATGCGCGCCATCATGCGCCTGTGCGAGCGCCTGCTGGTGCTCAACTTCGGCCGCCTGATCGCCGATGGCACGCCGGCCGAAGTGTCCGCCAATCCGGACGTCATTTCCGCTTATCTGGGAGGCAGCCATGCTCAGCATACGTAATCTCAGCGGCGGCTATGGGCCGCGCCCGGTGCTGCAGGACGTCAGCATCGAGGTGCGCGCCGGCGAGACCGTGGCCATCCTGGGCGCGAACACGGCCGGCAAGACCTCGCTCATCCGCGCCATCTGCGGCCAGCTGCCCAAGGTCGGCGGCGCCATCGAGTTCGAGGGCCGCGACCTGCGCCAGCTGCCCGCGCACCGCCGCGTCCAGGCGGGCGTGGCCTGCGTGCCGGAAGGCCGCCATGTCTTCCCCGAGATGAGCGTCTACGACAATCTGCTGCTGGGCGCCTACAGCCGGCGCGACGCGGACCTGAGTGAAGACATCCAGGCCTGCTTCACGCTCTTTCCGCGCCTGGCCGAACGCCGCGCGCAACTGGCCGGCACGCTGTCCGGCGGCGAACAGCAGATGGTCGCCTTCTGCCGCGCGCTGATGGCCAGGCCGCGCCTGTTGCTGCTGGACGAACCCAGCCACGGCCTGGCCCCGATGATGGTCGACGAAGTGCACAAGGCCATCATGACCGTCAACGCCCGGGGCATTTCCGTTTTGCTGATCGAACAGAACGTGGCCAGCGCCTTGCGCGTGGTGGGCCGCGCCTATGTTCTGGAAAGCGGCCGCATCGCCATGCAGGGCAGCGCGGCCGAACTCGAATCCAACGACGACATCCGTCGCACTTATCTGGGTATTTAGAAGGAAATCCATCATGGCAAAGTTCAAGGCAGCAGTCGTTCAAGCCTCCTCGATCACCGAAGACACGCCGGCCACGGTCGCCAAGGCCTGCCAGCTCATCGCCGACTGCGCCCGCCAGGGCGCCCAGATCGCGGTTTTTCCGGAAGCCTTCATCGGCGGCTACCCCAAGGGCGCCAGCTTCGACATCGCCATCGGCATGCGCACCGCGCAGGGACGCGACGAGTTCCGCCAATACTATGACCAGGCCATCGCCGTGCCCGGCGCGGAAACCGAAGCCCTGGGCGCCGCGGCGGCCGAGGCCGGCCTGTTCGTCACGATAGGCGTCATCGAACGCGACGGCGGCACGCTGTATTGCACGGTGCTGTTCTTCGGCCCCGATGGCAGCCTGCTGGGCAAGCACCGCAAGCTCATGCCCACGGCCGCCGAGCGCCTGTGCTGGGGATTCGGCGACGGCTCGACGCTCACCACCGTGGACACGCCCTGGGGCACCATGGGCTCGGTCATCTGCTGGGAAAACTACATGCCGCTGCTGCGCATGGCCATGTACGGCAAGGGCGTATCCATCTACTGCGCGCCCACCGCCGACGACCGCGACAGCTGGGAGGCCAGCATGCGCCACGTCGCCCTGGAAGGCCGCTGCTTCGTGCTGTCGGCCTGCCAATACTTGAAGCGCTCCCAATTCCCGCAGGGCATGAAGAACCACATCACCGACCAGGGCGACGACGTGCTGATGCGCGGCGGCAGCCTCATCATCGATCCGCTGGGCCGCGTGCTGGCCGGCCCGGACTTCAGCGGTGAAACCATTCTGGTGGCCGAGCTCGACACCGACGACCTGGCGCGCGGCAAGTTCGATTTCGACGCGGCCGGCCATTACGCCCGCCCGGACATCTTCCAGCTGACCGTCCAGGAACGCCCCATGGCGGTAATCCAGACCGTGGCCGGCGCCTAGCGCGGGAGAACGACATGACCTTCGAAGTGCAATATCCCCGCACCGTCGCCGCGCGCCGGCCGCAAGGCCACCAGCCGGCCGCGCCGCGCTTTTCCCTGCGCTGGGAAAAGCCCATCGCCATGCTGACCACCGCCTACTTCGGCATCCAGGCCGAGGCGCTGCGCTGGGAAGACGAGCAAGCCTTCCATCGCCTCATGCAGCCCTGGCTGGACGACCCCTATGGGCCGGAAAGCTATGAATTCATGCGCTGCCTGGACGAGGCCGGCCATACCAACGGCATCATCGTCGCCTACTGGACCGATCCGGCGCAATATGCGACCTGGATGCGCCAGACCGGCTTCCGGGCCTGGTTCACCGATCCCGCCCGCCTGCAAGAAAGCTTCGGCTACTGGAACGAAACCGTCAGCGTGCCCTACGACCGCCACGAGACCATTTATTCCAAGCCGACGTACCGCATCGGCTTCGGCCGCACGCCGCAAACCGCCATCGTATCCATCACCAACAATGGCTATTTCGGCGCCGCGCGCGACCGTCTGCCGGTCTCGGCCATCGATGAGCTGGTCAGCCCCTGGGGCAGCCAGCTGCCGGCGCCCGCGCAGCCGGCAAGCCGGGGCGCCCGCCTGCTGGCGCGCGTGCCGCACAATGTGGCCATGCTGCGCTCGGGCCAGTTCTGGGAAGGCGCCGGTGTCGAACAGACGCAGGACTACCTGCAGGCGCTGCAGCCCAAGCTCATGCGCGGCATGAACTTCCTGCGCGACCACAAGGTCGCCACCGGCTGTATGTCGCTGCGCATCATGGCCAACCTGAACGAGGACGGCTCGCCGCGCCAGGAGACTTCGGTGGCGGCGTATTTTCTGTCCCTGGCGCACCTGGAGGGCTGGGCCGCCTCGCACGAGACCCATCTCGACATCTACCGCCACGCCATCGACATGAACCGGCTGCACAAGGAAAAGCGCGAGGTCGTCACCTGGCATGAGCTTTTCGTGCTGCAGGACGGCCATGCCTTCGAGTACGTCAACTGCCACCCGGCCACGGGCATGCTGCCCTTCGCCGAACTTTGGGCGCCCGCCTAGGCGGCCTCCGACGAGCCGGGGCCCGCCGGCCGGACATCCACCCCGGCCGGCAGGGTCTCCACATAGATCGAGCGGCTGGGAAAGGCGAAAGCGGCCCCGGCCCGCGCCACGATGTCCTTGATGGCGCAGGCCAGCGCCTCCTTGAGCCGCAGCCACTCGCCCCAGTCGGTGGTCCGCGTAAAGCAATAGACCATCAGGTCTATCGAGGAGTCGTTGAACTTGTCCACGCGCACGAAGACCGGCGCCTGCGGCGGATGCACAAAGGCCGCGCTGCCGAGGATATAGGCCTGCACCTCATCGCGGACGCGGCGCAGCTGCCCGCAGGAACTGCGGTAATCCAGGCTGACGATCCAGGAAATGCGCCGATAGGTCATGCGCGAAAAATTGACGACCGCGCTATCGGCCAGCCTGGCGTTGGGCACGAACACCGGCGCCAGGTCGAAACGGCGCACCCGTGTGGTCCTCAGGCCTATGGTCTCCACCGTGCCCTCGACCTGGCCCTCGGCCAGGATCCAGTCGCCGCTCTCGAAGCGCCTTTCGGCGATGATGAAAATCCCCGCGATCAGGTTCTTGAACAGGTCTTGCGCGCCCAGAGCCACGGCGGCGCCGAACAGGCCAAAGCCGGCCACGATGGGACCGACGCGGATGCCCCAGATCTCGAGGATGATGGCCGCGGCCAGCAGCACGATGACGATCCGGGAGATCCTCAAGGCCCAGGCGATCATGCTGGGGCTGATGCCGTTTTCGCGCCGGCCCAGGGCGGTCAACAGCGGCGCCGCGGCCCCGGACAGGACCCAGAACAGCGTCAGGACGACCAGCGTGCGATTGACCTGGGCGAACAGCTCGCGCCACTCGGCGTCGGCGCTGACGATGCGCGAAATCACGAAGACCGCCACGACGATGGGGATGAAGCGGATGGGCGGCCCCAGCGCCGCGCCCATGGCCGGGTCCGCCTCGCGCTGGCCCATGCGCCGCTCCAGATGCCGCAGCACGGCCCGGCAGAAGAAGTGGCGCGCCAACAAGGCCATCAGCAGCACCAGCAAGGCCAGGGCCCACTGGCTGATGGGCGTGCCCATGAGGCCGCGGTCCAATGCCAGCCCGGCCCAGGCCGTGACGCTGTCGTAGATCCGCGCCGCCGCGCCCATGGCGCCTAGCCGCCGCGCGGCCGCCGCCCGCGAGAACGGCAGGCCGGCATGGCGGCGACAAAGAGAGGACGGTTCAGCGGCATGAAGCGGGCGCCCGGCGCGGCGCTGGCGGTGGATGCAATCCGTCAGGATACGGATGCGCGCCCGCCCTCAATAGCGCCAAGCGTCTGATTGTCCGCCGCCTCCGGGTGCCGCCGGCCCAGGCGCGGCGGGCCGGGTGTTCAGCAATGCGTTTTCAAGGCCACCGCCGGATCGAGCAGCACTTCGGCCGGCGGATGCTCGGCCAGATCCAGCAGCTTGCGCGCGGCCATGTGGTCCAGCGGCGCGTTGATGGACTCCACGCACATCAGGCGCCCGTCCAGGAAGTGCATGACCGACAGGCTGCCGGGCTTGGGGCCGGGACGCAGCCGGCGCTCGGCGTCCGCCGGCGCGATGCCGGCGATCTGCAAGCGCAGCGCGCCCTGGTCGGACCAGGACCAGGGCAGGGCGCGGTAATCGGCCGGCTGGCCGCACAACACGGCCGCCAGCGTGCGGGCCTGGTCGTTGGCGTTCTGCACCGACTCCAGGCGCAGGCGGCGGCCCTCGCGCAGATAGGGAAAGGCCGCGCAATCGCCGATGGCATGGATGTGCGGCTCGGACGTCTGCATATGGCTGTCGACCACGATGCCGTTGTCCACGGCCAGGCCGGCGGCCTCGGCCAGACGGGTCTCGGGCACGGCGCCAATGCCCGCGATCAGCAACGCCACCGGATGGCTGCGTCCGCCGGCGCGCAACGCGCCGACGCGGCCATCGGCCAGGTCAAAACCCTCGACACTCACGCCCAGGTGCAGCACGACGCCGGCATCGCGCAGATGGGCGGCGACCCGCTCCGAGACCTCGGGCGAGACCGAGCGCGCCAGCAAACGGGGCTGGCTTTCGAAGACCTCGACCTGCTTGCCCAGCGCGGCGGCCGTGGCGGCGATCTCCAGGCCGATGAACCCTCCGCCCAGCACGGTGATGCGGCTGGCCTGGGCCAGGGCGTCGCGCAGCAGGCGCGCGTCGGAGGCGGTGCGCAGATAGTGCAGATTGGCCGGCGCCGGCTCCAGGGCCGCCAGGCGGCGCGGGCGCGCGCCGGTGGCCAGCACCAGCTCGTCATAGGCCACGACCGCGCCCGAGGCCAGCGTCACGGTGCGCGCGGCCGCATCGATGGCCGTGGCGGTCTCGCCCAGCAACAGGCGGACGCCCTCGTAGGCGCTGGCCGGGCGCAGCGGCGTCGGCTCGGCGGTCGCGTCCTTGATAAAGGTCTTGGACAGCGGCGGCCGGTGATAGGGCAGCTGCGTCTCCTCGCTGATCAGCGTGACGGCCAGGTCCTGGCCGGCGTCGGCCAGGCTGCCGCAGAGTTGTGCCGCGGCGTGGCCGCCGCCGATGATGACGATTTGGCGCATGAATGCCCTCCAGGATTGCGCGTCCCAGGCCGCGATACCGGCATGGCGTGAGATGTAACGCCGCGAACTCTACCTGATAACCGCGCTCGATGGTGATCCGGGCCGGGCTAGACGCCCTTGCCGATAAGCAGCAGCGCCAAGGTGGACAGAAAACCCAGCAGCACATTGCGGAAAGCGCCTTCGCTCAACAGGCCGCGCAGCCTGCGGCCTATCGACATCCCCAGGGCCATGGGCAGCAGAGCGATCGCCGAGCACACCATCTCGGACAGCCCGAGACGCCCGTAGAGGGCCAGCGAGGCGTAAAGCGGGATCATCCCGAACAGATAGATGATGCTGATGCCGCCGATAAACGCTTCGCGCGGCAGCCGCAAGGCCATCAGATAGGTGATGATGAAAGGGCCCGTCATCGAGGACACGCCGCCCATGGCGCCGGCCAGCAGCCCGACCGCCACGCCCAGCTTGCCCTCCCGCTGGGGTGGAATGGCGCTATCCGGCCGATAGACCATCAGGACCACGGCGCACACCACCGAGCCGGCGACCAGCAGGTTGAGCAGCTCGGTGGGCAAGGACAGGGCCAAGCGCACCGAGACGATGGTGCTGATGAAAAGCGCGGCCGACAGGCCCTTGAACCGCCCGAGGGCCCGCCTGGGCTCCACCGCCCTGACGGCCTGCCAGAGATTGGACGCCAGCACGGGCACGACCAGCAGGCTGATCGCGGTCAGGGGCGGCAGCACAAAGGACAGCATGGGCACAGCAACCAGCGGCAGACCCACGCCCAGCGTGCCCTTGACGATGCCCGCGACAATGAAGGTGGCGGCGGCGAAGGCCAGGAGAAGATAGCCGGGCCATTCGGGCATCGTCCACGGCAGCGACATGTCCATGAGGGTCTCGCGGGATGAGCCGGTATCGGAATCGCACACCGACACCTGCGGATTATTATTAGCGATCTAATAATATCAGCATCATGGACGGTCGGCGAGGTCAGGCCGTCTCGCTGATCCGGCGCGACAGTTCGCGGGTCGAGGGCACCCGGCGTTCGGCATTTTCCAGCGCGGCCTCGTCATCGGCCATATTGGTGATGATGGTCAAGAGCACCTTGCGGGCCGTCTTGATCTCGGCGCCGCTCAGGCCGCGCGTGCCGATCGCGTTGATCTCTTCGGCCAGGGGGACCAGCTTTTTCTTCAGGGCGCGGCCATTGCGGGTCAGGAAGACGTGGACATTCTTGTTATTGCCCGGCAGATGCTTGCGCTCGATATATCCCAGCGACTCCATGGCCTTCATGGCCGAATAGGTCGTCGGCTCCATGACGCCGGCGCTTTCGCTGAGTTCGCGCTGCGTCAGGCCATCCTGCTCCCACAGGATGCGCAGGAATGCCCAATGGCCGAAAGAAACATTGTGCTCGGCCAGCCGTGCCTGGAGCCCTCGCACCAAGGCGCGGGTGGCGTCCTTGATCAGGTGGGCAAGGCGGTCGTCGGGAACCGCTTCACGCCAGTGCTTGAGTACGGTCTGGGTCTCTTTGGATGTCATACGCGGCGTCGGCAGGGGGCAGCTTGGCTGTTCGAAAATATACCTCAAAGTCCCTGGCATGCCGCCGGCCGGCGCTATGCCCCGGCCTGGTGTACAAGACCGATGTCGCGGCCGCCGCGGCTCGACGCCAGCATGGCCAGACAGATCTCCAGGGTTCCCTTGGCCCAGCTGCCATCATGCAGGCAGGGCTTGCCGAGGTAGACCGCGTCGTGCAGCTCGTCGATGACCTCCAGCCGCGGCGCGGCGGGCGGGCGCAGGGGCAAAAAGCGCCGCGCCTGGTCCCCATAGACATGGATGCCGTGGCTGGTCGGCCGCAGATCGGCCCCCTCGCAGGACACCAGGATGGACCCGAAATGCTGGTGGGCCAGATCGGGCGCGCGCGCGCCGCGGCCGGCCGGCCCGGCCACATAGGCCTTGCCGCCGTAGGCGCCCGCGGCCTTGAGCTCGGCCTCCTGGCGAGCGGACACCGTGGCCAGCTTGCGCCTGGCCTGCCCATAGTCGTCCGGATGCTTGGCGGCGCCCATCTCGCCTATCCAGTCCATCCACTCATCGGAGTCGAAATGACCGTAGCCGTTGTAGTTCAAGGAGGCGTAGGCGCCGCCGTCGAACCACAGGAGGGCGCTATACGCCCCTTCTGTCGGGCGCGCCGGATCCCAGTTGCCCAAGGCGCTGCGCAGACTACGCGCGCGCCGGCCCGCCAGCAGGCGCACAATGTCGACCTGGTGCGCGGCCTGGCTGAAGACGGCCCCGCCGCCGGCCTCGGTGGCAAGCTCCTCGGGCCGCCGGGGCCGATAGAGGTAATCGGTGTAATTCAGCGCATGAATCATCTTCACCGCGCCGTATTCGCCGGATTCGATCAGGCGGCGCGTTTCAAGATAGGGGGTGTCGAAGCTATGGCAATGCCCTATCACGAGATGCACCCCCGCGGCGCGGCAGGCGTCGATCATCGCGTCGCATTCGCCGAGGCTTAACGCCATCGGCTTTTCCACCAGCACATGCTTGCCATGCGAGGCGGCGATGCGCGTATGCTCGGCATGGAACTGATGCGGGCTGGCAATATAAACCGCCTGGACGTCCGGATCCGCCGCCAGGGCTTCCACGCTGTCGTGAACCGGGCAGGAAAAATCGGCGGCAAAGCGCCGCCGGGCCTCGGCGCGCGGATCACAGGCGCCGGCCAGCTTGATGCGCGGGTCGCTCAGAAAGGTCGGCAGCATCAGCGTGAAGGCGCGGCCCAGCCCCACGATGCCCAGGCGCAGCAAGCGAGGTGTCATGGCGGCGTCCGGCATGCTAAAGATCCAGGACCAGCTTGTCGCAGCTCGCGCGCGACACACAGACCATGATCTGGGAGGCCTGTTCCTCGGGCAACAGCACCATATCGCGATGATCGGCGCTGCCGGCCAGCATGCCGGTGCGGCATGAGCCGCAGGTGCCGCTCTCGCAGGAGAAGGCGACGCGCACGCCGGCCTCGCGCAATACCGAGAGAATGGACCTGCCGACCGGCACCTCCAGCGTCTGTCCCGAGCTCGCCAGCTCGACGCTGAACGGACGGTCATCGGGCCGCTTGCCGCCGCCCTCGAGAAAGCTCTCGAAGTGGATGCGGCCCGGCGACCAATGTCCCGACATATCGCGCACCGCTTCCATCAGCCCCCTGGGCCCGCAGCAATAGACATGACCGCGATTGGGCTTCTCCAGCACGGGCCAGAGATCAAAAGCCTTGTCGGCCTGGCCCTGGTCGTGATGGATCTTCACATGGCCCTTGAGTTCCGGCGCGCTCAACTCGTCCAGAAAGGCCGTGGTCTGCGCGGCCTGGCTCAGGTAATAGAGCTTCCAGGGCGCGGGCGGCAATTCGCCGAAAGAGCGGATCATGGACAGTATCGGCGTGATGCCGATGCCGCCGGCAATGAAGGTCAGGCTGCCGGGATTGTCCACCAGCGCGAATGCGTTGTCCGGCGCCGAGGTGGGCAGCACATCGCCTTCCCGCGCCTGATCGACCAGGCTGATCGAGCCCCCGCGCCCCTGCGCGTCCCGCTTGACGGCGATGACGTAGCGGCCGCGCTCGGCCGGGTCATTGCACAAGGAATACTTGCGCAGCTCGCCATTGGGCACCCGGACCCGGATGTGCGAGCCCGCCGTGAACCCGGGCAGCGGCGCGCCATCATCGCGCGCCAGCTCGAAGGAACGAATCCCTTCGGCCGCATCGGCGATCTTCACGATGCGCAGCGGCATCATCTCGCCAGCCTCGTGAGCGGACTGATTCATGACTGTCTCCAGCAAATTCGGCGGCCGCCGATACGGCTCAGATCTTGTAGGTTTCGTAGCTGCTGGGGTGGAACAGTTCTTCCACGGGGACATGCCGCGCCGACAGCCCCTGGGCGTGGTGATGGCGGGTAAAGGCCTCCAGCGTCGCGAGGCTGCCCGGCACGCCATACGACCAATAATCCTCTCCCATCGTCTCGCGGGCCGCCTTGAGCTGTTCTTCGACAAAAGGCAGCGTCACCTTGGTGGCCGAGGTATCGGCCAGTTTCGCGAGCGCCGCGGCCTTGGATAGCTCGAATGCCTTGAGCAAGGCGCCCGGAAGCCAGGGCTGTTGCTCGGCAAGCGTCTTCCTGATGCCCACCACATGCATGATCGGGAAAATGCCGGTGCGCCGGTAGTAGTCCTTGGCCACGGCCGTGGGATCGTCGAAGAGCCAGCCCACGTTGGGGTTCAGGCGGGCCTCGCCCGATGGGGCGCGCGGCGCCATGAAGCCGTCGATCTCGCCGCGATGCAGCATCTCGGAGATCGTGGTGTCGGCCGGCGCGTCAACCATGTTGACGTCCGGAGGCAGCTGCAGCTTGATCTTCTCGGGACGCCCCGGCTGGTCTATCCCGCCGCGCACCCAGGTGACGTCGCCAGGCTTGACGCCATAATCGTCCTGCAGCAGCGCGCGCGCCCAGACATTGGCCGTCAGCTGGTACTCCGGAATGCCGATGCGCTTGCCCCGGAGGTCTTCGGGCGACTTGATCCTGTCCTTGCGCACATAGATCGAGGTATGCCGGAACGCGCGCGACAGAAACACCGGGATCGCGACGTAGGGGCACTCGCCCCGCGAATGTTTCACTAGATAGCTGGAGAACGACAGCTCGCTGACATCGAAGTCCTGGAAGCGGAAGGCGCGGAAAAACATTTCCTCGGGACTGAGCAGCATGAAGGCCGGATCGACGCCGTCGATCTGCACGGCGCCGTCATACAGCGCCCGGTTGCGGTCGTAATCGCCCATGGCGATAGAGAGTTTCAGCTTGGCCATGACAGTCTCCGGCGCTCAGGCGGTGGTTTGGTAATTGGTTTCGAGTTCGGGGTCGGCGCCGGGCTCCCGGCCGACCGGCGCGGACTGGAACTCCCGCCAATCGACGCTCTTCGGCACGATGGCCTGGAAGGCGCAGACAGAAGACGGGATGCGCTGCCCAGCGGTCCCGATGGCCGGCGCGCCTTGGGCGAATGCCTGGACGGCCTCCAGCATCTGGCGGCGGAATTCCACGATGGCCAGATCGCTGGCCCCGAGACGGTCATCGGAGCGATTGGCGATCGGCCCCATGGTCACCCACATGGCGATATCCTGATTGGGAAAGCCCTTGATGCCGGTAAAGTTGCCCGCCTTCATGGCCTGGCGGTCCTGCCAGAACCGGTTCTCCATGTTGCGCAGCGGCCGGTAGCGTTCGTCCAGGTCTCGGCCCACGCTGGCGCCCAGGAATTTTCGCCAGGTCTCCGTATCCGGCGTCGTTTCCCTCGCGCCCCATGCGATGAAGTAGAACACCGTGTTGGTGTCGTCCATGGGCACATTGACGTTGGCGACGTTGTACAGATTATTGGGCGGAATGAGGACGGTGCCCGGCGCGACGAAGACCGTGGAGCGGATGTAGTCGTTCTGCGCGGCATTCGTGATGGGCCGCCGGATCGCCGCATAGCGAAAGCCATAGGACGTGCGGTGCACCTGCATGCGCGGCGCCTTGTCGGTGGACGGACGCAGCCAGTTCTTGTCGGTCGCCTCGGCGCCGCCCACGCGAGCCGGCACGAAATCGGAGGAATGCAGGCTTGAGCTATGGGCCGAATCGATGGCGCCCTCAAGAATCTGCGCCCAGTTGCACGGCACCAGCACCTTGGCGATGCTGACCTTGGTGTCGCGCTCGGGCGCCCAGGACGGAGGAACAAACTCGGGCACCTCGTCCTGCGGGCCCATGAAGGCCCACACCATCCCGCCCCATTCCTGGACTTTGTAGGCCTTGTGCTTGACCCTTTCCGCCATGTTGCTGGCGGCGGGCTCGGAGACCATTTCGATCACCGTGCCCTCGACGTCCATCTTCCAGCCATGGTAGAGGCAGCGCAGGCCACAGTCTTCATTGCGTCCGTAGACAAGCGAGACGCGCCGATGCGGGCAGTACTCGTCCATCACGCCAACGCGGCCTTCCGTGTCGCGGAACACCACCAGGTCTTCGCCAAGAATGCGGGCATGGACGGGATCGCCGTCGGGCTCGCTGACCTCCTCGGTCAGGCAGACCGGCACCCAGTGCCGCCGCATGAGCCGGCCCATGGCCGCGTCGCCCTCGACACGGCAAAGCAGCTCGTTTTCTTCCTTCGTCAACATAGTTACTCCTCGACTCCACATCCGCCGCGCCCGCGGCCTGCTTTTTTTAAAATTATATTAGATATCTAAGTATTTTCGCAATGCATCGGACCGGCAAGGCGCGCGCGCCCCGTCTAGTCCGCCTTGATGGCGGCGGCCTTGATCGCGCTCTGGTAACGCTGGGTTTCGGCGTCGATGGCCCGCGCGTAATCGGCAGAGCCGCCGCCGATAGGCTCGATGCCCAAGGTGTTGAACTGCTTCACGACGGCAGGATCCTGGACTGCCTTGGCCAGCTCGCGCGACAGCTTTTGCACCGCGTAGTCCGGCACGCCGGTCGCGGCCAGCGCGCCCACCGTGACGGCAAAATCGAATCCCGGGACAATCTCCGCGATGGCGGGGATCTCGGGCGCCAGCGACGACCGCTTGCCGGCATTCGTGGCAAGGATCTTGACCTGGCCCTTGTCCGCGAAGCCGGACAGCGAGGGCAGCGCCGCGAACACCACATCCACCTGGTTGCCGACCATGGCCGGCACGGACTGTCCCGAACCCCGGAAGGGCACATGGGTCATCTTGGTCCCCAGCGCCACATTCAGGGCTTCCATCGTCAGATGATGGGAGCTGCCCACGCCGGAAGAGCCATAGTTGATCGCCGCGGACTTCGCCTTGGCGCGTTCGACAAACTCGGGCAGGGAATTGATCTTCGTCTGCGCGCTCGTGGCCAGGAACAGCGGCGAAGTCGCGATCAAGGAGACCGGAACAAAATCCCGCTTCGGTTCATAGGAGAGGTCCTTGTACAGCGACGGGTTGATCGACATCATCGATCCATCGGTGACCAGATAGGTGTAGCCGTCCCGCGCGCTGCCAGTGAGCGCCTGGGCGGCCACCACGCCATTGGCGCCCGGCTTGTTCTCCACCACGACCGGCTGGCCCAACGAGAGCGTCAAGCGCTGCGCGACGACGCGCGCGACCGTATCCGGCAGCCCTCCGGCGGCATAGGGAACAATGAAGCGGATCGCATGGGAGGGAAATGCCGATGCGTCCTCCGACGCCTCGGCGGCCTGCGGCAAGACCAGGCCCATCGCGGCCGTCAGGAGTCCGGATGCAAAAGCGGCGTGAACACAGGCGCGGCGCGCGCCGGCGGGAATCTCGAACATGGTTGTCTCCGTTTTTTTAATTCACGCTCCCGAACCGCCGTGACGGCGCAACAGGCTTGCGATCGCGCCAGGCCAGAACGTGTGCGAAAAATAATATTAGAGACCTAAGTATTTATCAATGCGCCATGGCGGGCCGAAGTTGAGGGCTTTCCCTGAGCGGCGCAGCGCCGCCGCCCTCAGATGAAATTTCGGCCCACCCGCGGGCGCGAAAAGTTATGGCGCGATGGCCGCCGCCTCGATAGGGGCCTGATCAACAATCGTTGTGGCTTTCCGGCTTGCGGCGTCGGGTCCGTCCGCGCGCGTCGCTTCGGGCCAACAGCGATGGTCCCGGCTGGACGCCGGAATCCGGCGCCCATGCTAGGATTTTTGCCAAATCAGCGATATTGCCTGTTTCATCAATGTCGAGCGTGTGCGCTTCCTCTCGCGGCATTCGGGAGAATTCTTATGAAACACGGGTTGGTATCGGAATCATCAGGTCCGCGGCGTCCGGCGCTGCGCGGCATATCTCCCCTGTTGGCCGCGGGCATGCTCCTGCCCGCGGCAAGCCATGTTTCCGCCCAGACCGTCGGCCCTGGCAACCTGACCGTGCCGGCCAACGTCAGCAGCGGAACCACCACCGTGGTGGGCAACACGACGATCACCCCCCCCGGAACGGCGTCTTCGGTCACGGGCGGCACCTTGATCATCGATCCCTCGGCGGGCCCGACCCCCGGCCCGGTGTCGCTGTCCGCAAGCAGCTTCAACGCTTTCAGCATCTACGCCACGGGCGGAACGATCGTTCTCCGCAACGGCGCCACGTCCCTCAAGACCACGGGCGATGCGGCGGCCGCTTTGTGGACGCGCAACACGGGGGTAAGCGCGACAGCGGCCGGTGGGCTGAGCATCCATACCACCGGAGGTTATGGCACCGTGGCGGGCCTGCCGGTGGGTTCCTACGGCGCCGTCGCCAGTCACAACAGCAGCATCTCCCTGACCCGGGCCAACATCCTCACGGAAGGCCAGGGCGGAACGGGCGCGTACGCTTTCGGGAGCCAGGTGACGCTCGATGGCGTCGTCATCGAGACACGCGGCGCGGCGTATCGAGTTGGCTCCAGCATCTATGGCGCCTATGGGGCGCTATCCAACACCATGAATAGCGTGCGCGGCCAGCTATTGATCACGGGCGGCACGATCACCACGGCCGGCGATGTGGCCTATGGGGTAAGCGCCCTCGGCTCGGACGCCACGCTGACCGGCACCATCATCACCACGGCGGGCCCCAGTGGCAACGGCCTGTTCGCGAACAACGGCACGATCAGCGCATCGAACGTGGCCGTGACCGCGTCCGGACAATCGGCCTATGGCGTCTATGCGATGGCCGGTTCGACCGTCACACTGCAGAATTCGCAAGTGACCACGCGCGGTCTCTCCGGCTATAACCTGCTCAGTTATGGCGCGAACTCCCGCGTGACCGGCGTCAACGTCACCGCCATATCCACGAACGATCGCGCCCCCGGGGCGACGGCTTGGGGAACAACGCCCACCGACATCGTGACGCTGAGCCTGAGCGGCGGTTCGGTTCAAACGCAAGGAAAGAGCTCGCATGGCCTATACGTCTCCGGCGCGAAGGCGACGATGTCTATCGATGGCACATCGGTCAGCACTTCCGGCGAGAGCGCGTTCGCCGCGCGCGTCACCAACGGCGCCTTGACCGTGGCCAATGCCAGCTTGCAGGCGAGCGGCGTCTCGGCGGTTGGCCTGGGGCTGGACAGCCTGGCCGGCATGACGGCTAGCGCCACCTTGACGAACAGCACGCTGAACAGCGCCCAATCCGACGCCATCGCCGTCAATGGCGGCACGGGGCAAGTCACTTTGACGGGCACGCAGGTCACGGGAGCCCCCCGCTGGCTGCATGTGATCGCGCCATCGGCGCTTGTCGCCGATCCTCTGACGGCGCCCGATGCGATCACCGCTTCAGGCAGCAACTCGCCAGACCTGTCAGGCATGAGCGTGGCCATCCTGCCGGGCGGCGCGGCCGCGCCGGCGGCCGGCCCCGGTAGTGTCGCCACGATCAACGCCTCGGGCTCCACGCTCAACGGCTCGGCCCTGACCGAGGCCGGAGCTACGTCCACCGTCTCGCTGAACAATGGTTCGGTATGGAATATGACCGGAAGCTCCAACCTCGGCACCCTGGCCAATAACGCGAGCCAGATCCTGTTCACGCCGCCCGCCTCAGGCGCGTTCAAGACCCTGACCGTCAACAACTACTCCGGTTCTGGCGGCCTGATCGGCTTGAACACCTATCTCGGGGATGACAGTTCGCCCTCGGACCGGCTGGTCGTCGACGGCGGAGCCGCGACCGGCAGCACGGCCTTGCGCATCGCCAATGCCGGAGGTCCGGGAGCCTTGACCACGGCATCCGGCATCAAGGTCGTCGACACCATCAACGGAGCCACGACCCAAGCCTCCGCATTTTCCCTGTCCGGACGGGTTGTGGCCGGCCCCTACGAATATCAGCTTCACCGGGGATCCGCCGCGGCACCCGACGATCAGAGCTGGTACTTGCGGTCGGAAAAAAGGCCGGAGCCGCCGGGGCCTGCCCCCGATCCCGAGCCGCTGTACCGGCCGGAAGTCGCGGCCTACCTGGCCAACCAGCGCCTGGCCGGGCAGATGTTCGCGCACAGCATGCACGACCGGCTGGGAGAACCCCAGTTCATCGAGTCGCAACAATTCGCGGACGACGACAGCAAGCGCCGGGCGCTCTGGCTGCGCGCGGTCGGCAACTGGGAAGGCAGCCACAGCCGCGATGGGAACTTTGACGTCAGCACCAATCTCTTCCTCTTGCATGGCGGCGGAGACCTGGCGCAATGGAAGCTCTTTTCAGAGACCGATCGCCTGCACCTGGGCGCCATGCTGGGTTACGGCACCGCCGACAGCAATGCCCGCGCCGACGGCAATCCCTATAAAGCCAAGGGCCGCGTCAACGGGTACAGCGCAGGCCTATACGGCACATGGTTCCAGAACGACGACACCAAGCTGGGCGCCTACGTGGACACATGGTTCCAGTACGGCTGGTTCAACAACCGGGTGCAAGGAAGCGGGCTGCCCCGCGTCGACTACGACTCCCAGGCTTGGGCGGTGTCCGCGGAGGCGGGCTACGCATTCAAGCTGAGGGAGAACTGGATGCTGGAGCCCCAGGCCCAGATCATCTATGTCGACAGCGACACCGACAGCATCACCGAACAGAACGGCACCCGCGTGAACCGCGCCGACGCCAATGGCACCATCACCCGGCTTGGGGCGCGCACCTACACCACGCTGGACCTTGGCAACAACCGCAAGCTCCAACCCTTTGCAACCGTGAACTGGTGGCACACCCGTGTCGACAGCTCCGTGTCATTCAATCAGCTGCCCGTTGGGAACCTGTATCCCAAGGACCGGTACGAACTGAAGCTGGGCGCCCATGCCGACTTCACAAAAGGCTGGACCGGATGGGTCAACGTGTCCGGCAGCTGGGGCGCGCAGGACTACCATCAATATGCCGGCCGGATCGGCGTGAAGTACACATGGTGACGCCCGGCCTGTTATCGAGGCCGCGCTTCATCAACCGGCATCGCGCTGGGCGTCCGGGACGTGATGGAGATTCAGCTCCAGCCAATCCGCGAGCGCGGCCACATGCCGCGCCGCTCCCTCGCCGAAGGGAGTCAGGTCGTACTCGACATGCGGCGGGACAACCGGATAGGACGTCCGGCGCACAAGCCCATTCCCTTCAAGCCGTTGCAGCGTCTGCGACAGCATCTTCTCGCTGATGCCGTTCACTTTGCGCCGCAACTCGCTATAGCGCAGCGTGCCATCGCGCAGGGCAATGAGGCATAACACGCCCCACAAACTCGTCACGTGGGCGAGCACTTCCCTGGCCCGGCAATGGCCGGTGAACAGCTCGCCGCGCCGGAGCTTGGCCGTGAGGGTGCGCTCGTCGGCAAGGAGGGGATCTTGAGGCCTGGGGACCTTGGCGCGGCTTGCTGGCATCATACTAACCAAAAGGTGTGTACTTCCATGAATGGGTGGAACAGCTTATATTGGGAGATCAACATAGGTCAAGGGCCCAGGGAAGCCGCGTGCGCATCCGGAAATTAAAAACCGTCTATCTGCCTCTCGCGGCCATCGCGGCCATCGCCGCAGGCCTGGCGCTGGCATTCGCCTGGACGGCCGGCCTGATAGGCCACCGCGCCACCACCCGGACCTTTCTTGGCGACACGCTGCAACACTTCGACCCCGGCTACCGCCGCGCGCATGGCAAGGGGATGTGCTTCGCCGGCGTTTTCCGCAGCAGCGGCGCCGCGGCCTCGCTCTCCAAGGCCAGGGTGTTTTCCCAGAAGGAAGTGCCGGCCATCGGGCGCTTTTCCATCGGCGCCGAAGATCCCCATGCCGCGGACACCTCGACCGCCACGGTCAGCATGGCCTTGCTGCTAAGCGCCGACGACAAATCCCAATGGCGGATGAAGCTGAACAACGCCCCTTACTTCGCGACTCGCAATGCCGAGGGCTTCCTGGCGCAAAGAAAAGCCTTCCAGCCCGACCCGGCCACGGGGCAGCCGGATCCCGCGCGCGTCGCCGCATTCTTCGAGGAATATCCCGAGGCGCGCAAGTTGACGGAGTACAAAGCCACGGCGCCCTGGCCGAGCAGTTTCGCGGGCGCCGAGTACAACGCGATCAATGCCTTTATCTTGATTGCGGAGAACGGCCAGCGCCAGCCCGTCCGCTGGTCCATGCGGCCGCATGCAAAACTGCCTGGCCTGTCCGCCGAAGAGCGGGCGAATGCCAGCCATGATTTTTTGTTTGACGATATCAAGCGGCGCCTGGCCGATGGCCCCCTGTATTGGGACCTGGTGCTGCAACTGGCCCAGGCGGACGATCCGGTCGACGACCCGTCGCAGCCCTGGCCGGCCACACGGCGACAAGTGGTCGCCGGCACGCTGGAAGTGACCAAGGTCCGCGATCAGACGGAGGGGGGATGCCGCGATATCAACTTCGATCCCACCCTGGTGCCCTCGGGCATCGCGCTGTCCAACGATCCCGTGCTGGCCGCGCGCGCGGGCATCTATTCGCATTCCTATAACGCACGCCTGCGTGAAATCGGCTTTGGCAAAGCCACCGAGGCCATCGGCAACAAGGACAGCGAGTAATGGCGGAAGTATCCAAAAGCGCCGCGCCTGGGCACTTCAACCTTCTGGCCCGGATTCTGCACTGGGTCATGGCCATCGCGATCCTGGCCATGCTCTTCATCGGCGTGGGCATGATGACTTCGCTGTCTCTCCGTCCAAGCTTGCTCGCCCTGCACCAGCCATTGGGGATCGCCATCCTGTGCCTGGCCCTGCTGCGCCTGATCAATCGCGTCTGCCGGCCGGTGCCGGCACTGCCCGCGAGTATTCCCCCTTGGCAGGCCGTGGCGGCGCGTGCCTCGCATTGGCTGCTCTATCTCTTGATGCTAGGCCTGCCCCTGCTTGGCTGGGCCACGCGCTCGGCCGGAAACTGGCCGGTCACCGTCATGGACGGCTGGAACCTGCCCGCCATCGCCCCTGAAAATTCCACGCTCTACGCCTGGTTGCGGCTGGCGCACGGCGTCGGAGCATGGCTGCTCTTCGCGGTGCTCCTGGGCCATATCGGCGCCGCGCTCCTGCATGCCTGGGTTCTCCGCGATGGCGTTTTCTCCAGCATGGCGCGCGGCGCCTCAAAAACGGATGGCCGCGCAAACCCCTAATCCAGGGTCTGCTCCGGGGGCTTTGACATGGCGCGAGTACACTAGCACTCGCCGCGCCGGGTTTGCCTGGCCCGTCGCCGTAAATGAAGCTGCCGCAGCAGCGTGTTGAGGAAATAATGAATTTTTGGGTCCCTGTCGTCTTTGGTGCGTTCAAACTCCTCGTGTTGGGCACCTTCATGTTTCTCGCCATCAAGTCTCATCACGATGGCGAAAAAGCGGAGAAGGCCAAGCAGAAGGCGATGACGGCGCGGCAGGAGACCGGTTCCAGCGAAGCCGCTTGACGCGCCCGGCGCTCGGGCGGCTCAGCCCAGGCCCAGCATGTCGGCCAGACTGCGTTCGGGCTGCGTCTCCACCAGTTGGATATGCGACTCGAGCTGGCGCAGGTGCAGATCCATTTCGGCGATCGCCTCGGCCACGCGGCCCTGCTCGAGAAAGTCCACCACGCGCGCATGTTCGTCGTGTTCGCAGGTGGCATTGCCCGGCGGCTGGAAGATCGCCACCACCAATGAGCAGCGCGAAATAATCTCGGCCAGGTAGCGCGCCAGGATGGGGTTGCGCGACAGCTCGCCCAGGCGCAGGTGAAAGGCGCTCGCCAGACGCGCCCATTCCGTCTGGGGATAGTCGTGCATGGCGCGGTGTTCGTCGCGCAGCTGGCGCCGCAGCGAGGCAAAGTCGGCGCGGCTGGCGGACTGTGCCACCAGCGGCAGGATGGCCGCTTCGAGGGCCCGGCGCGCCTCGAACAGCATGCCGACCTCTTCACGGGAAGGCATCGCCACGATCGCGCCCCGGTTGGGCCGCAGTTCCACCACATGATCATGCGCCAGGCGCTGCAAGGCCTTCTGCACCGCGCTGCGCCCCACGCCGAACAGTTCGCACAAGGCCGCTTCGGGCAGCTTGGTGCCAGGACGCAGGCGCTGGCTCATCACCCCGCTCACCACCGATTGGTAGATCCGGGTCTCCGCATCTTCGGTTCCGCCGGCGCCGGCGGGCGCCAGCGCACCCGGGCGCACCTTGGGCCGGCCGCGCGGCGCGGCGCTTGCGCGCGTGACCGGGCCGGCGGGGCGAGGAGAGGCTGCTTTCTTCATGGCGGTTTCATCGGGCGCGGGGCGAGTCCCGCGCCGGTTGCGAGCGGCTTATTTTGCCATCGCCGCAAGGGCGGCGGACGGCTGGGCTTCGGCGCCGATGGCCGCGAGCTGCCGGCCCACGGCCACCGCCAGACGGATCAGCGCCAGATCGCTGCCGGCCGGACCGAGCAGCGACACCCCCGCCGGCAGCCCATCGGCCCCGACGAAGGGGATGTTCACCTGCGGCAGTCCGGCCAGGCCGGCGATCGACGTAATGCGAAAGGTGTTGGCGCGAATCTGATCCACGGTGAGCGGGTCGGCGGTGCGCGATATCGCCACGCTGGATGCCGAAGGCAGCACCGCGACCGTGTCCCGGCCCAGCAGCGCATGGATCTGCGCGCGCAACCGGGCCTGCTCGGCGCTGGCCTGCGCGGCGGCCTGCGCGCTGACGGCGGCCGCCATCTTCCAGCGGCCCGCCACGGCCGCGCCGAAGGCGGGCTGGACACGGGTGACCCAATCGCCATGCGTTTGCCACGCATCGTAGGCCGACACCGTCACATAAGTCTGGCGCCATTGCTCGAGGTCCGTATCCGAGGCCGGCGCGTTGCCGACCGGCAGGCCCAGCCCGGTTTCGAGCGTCCGCGCCACGGCACGCAGCAGCGGCTGGAACACGGCGTCGGCCTGGATGCAGGCATCGCTCAACACCACGGCCGACGACCATGCCAGGCCGGCCGGCTCGGGCAGCAAGGTCTGGCCGACGCGCTCGAAAACGCTGGCATCGGCGGCCAGCCAGGTCACGGTGTCGAACAAGGGCGAGAGCGGCACCATGTGCTCGGCGCTGACCAGGCCGTGCGTGGTGCGCAGCCCCCAAAGTCCGCAGTAGCTGGCCGGCACGCGCGTCGAGCCGCCGGTATCGGTGCCCAACGCGAAATCGACCAGACCCGCGGCCACCGCCGCGGCCGAACCGCTGGATGAGCCGCCCGGCACGCGGTCGGGCGCGCGCGTGTTCAGCGGCGTGCCGTAGTGCACGTTCTCGCCCTGGATGCTGTAGGCGAGTTCGTCGGTGATGGTCTTGCCATGCAGTTCCGCGCCCGCCGCGAGCAAACGCGCGATGACCGGACTGGTGGCCTGGGCCGGCGCATGGGTCGCGAGCCAGTCGGGGTTGCCGGCGCCGGTGGCGTGGCCGGCCACGTCGAACAAGTCCTTCGCGGCGAAGCGCAGGCCGTCGAGCGGGCCAGTGCCCGAAGGCGCCAGGCGGAAGCGGCCGTGCGGCACCCAGGCGCCCGCGGTGTCGGTGAAGGGCAGACCGGATTCAGGCGAAGTCATGCAAGCGTCTCCTTGGCGCGGGAAAGCATATCAACGTGGGCGCAGATCGCGCCCGGAGTGGTGAACCAGACATCGCCGCTGTCGCGATGGCCGGCGATGTGCGCGAGCGCGCGGCGCAGGTGGCGCAGCCGGTACGGCTGGCCCACGAGATAGGGATGCAGCGCGATGCCCATGACCAGCGGCTGCCGCCGGGACTGTTCGAGCATCTCGTCGAAGTTATCGATGATGAGCTGGGCGAAATCCTTGCCGTCCATCTGGCGCGCCACGATCATGGGGATGTCGTTGACCTCCTGTGGATACGGTACCGACCACAGCGGCGCGGCGCTCCGGGTGCGCAGCACAATCGGCTGGTCGTCGTGGCACCAGTTCAGCGTGTAGCGGTAGCCCGTTTCGGCCAGCAGATCGCAGGTAAGCGGCGACTCGGCGATCCAGGGCGAAAGCCAGCCGGCGGGACGGCTGCCGGTGCGCGCGGCGAAACGCTGCGCGCAATGCTCCAGCAGCGCGCGCTCGGTGGCTTCATCGTAGCCGCCCTGGTGCTCGGCGTTGGTATGGCCATGGGCGATCAATTCGTCGCCGCGCGCCACGCAGGCGTCGATCAGCTCGGGGCAATGATCGAGGATGGCGGTATTGGCGATCACCCCGGCGGGCAGGCGCAGCGCGTCGAACAGCTCCAGGCAGCGCCAGGCGCCGACGCGGTTGCCGTACTCGCGCCAGGCGTAGTTCAGCACATCGGGCTCGCCGAAGCTGGCCCCTAGCCGCGCGCCCATGCCGGCGCCATAGGCAAAGTGCTCGATATTGAAACCCAGATAGACCGCAAGGCGCGCCCCCCCGGGCCAGGCATAGTCGGCGCGGCCATGGATGGGCGAGTAGTCGAAACGGCCATGCGTGGGCAAGGGGCCAAAGCGCCCGGCGTCAGCGACGGCGCTCATTTCTCGGCCAGCCCCGCGCGCGCCAGCAACCATTCGGCGCTGTCGTTCCAGACGTCCATTTCCGTGATCAGGCCGCGGCGAACGACATAGCGGTCGATGTAGCGATTGCCTTCGAACGGGGTGCCGTCCAGCCATTCGCCATGGAGCGTGCCGCGGTTGTACACCACCGCGTGCTCGTACGTTGCGCCCGCCACCACATCGGTGGATTCAAAGCGCTTTTTCACCCACTTGTAGCGCGAGGCATTGAAGGCGGTGCATTCGCCCGGGTCGCGCATTTCGCGTCCGCCCGTGAAACGGATACGCAGCGCCGGACTCACATAGCGGCGCGCGCCCTCGGGATCGGGCTTCATCAGCGTGGTGAGATAGGCGTCGACGATCGCGCCGGGATCCGTCGGGGCGGCGTCACTGTTCCAGTTTGGTGCGGTGTGCATCGTTTGCTCCCATGAGTGCACTGTTTCTGTGCGTTCGGATCGCGGCGGAAAGAGACTCGCGGCCTGCCGTCGAAAGCGCGGCGCGGCCTTTTTTCCCGTCAATGAGCCGATTAATTGTCAGCAATAAATACCTTGGATTGCCGTCAAAAACACCTGCGTACACAAGCAAACCCTGTGCCAGGATGCCCAGGCACACGCAAGAACTGGCATGGCTTTTGCTTGAACCGGGACAGCGGCCGATACGCCTGCCATCACCAACCCCCGGGAGAATTCCATGTCTCGTCTGTCTCGCCGTACCTTCGTTTACACCGCAATCGCCCTGTTGAGCGCCGGTCTCGGCCCGCAGGCCATCGCCGCCGAGCCGATCAAGATCGGCCTGATCACCGCGCTGTCGGGCCAGTCGGCGCTGGCCGGTGAAGCCATCTCGCGCGGCATGCTGGTGGCGATCGACGAAATCAATGCCAAGGGCGGCCTGCTCGGCGGCCGCAAGCTCGAGCTGGTGCGCCGCGACGACGAGGCCAACCCCGCCAAGGGCGTGGTGGCCGCGCGCGAGCTGATCTACAAGGAAAAGGCGGCGGTGATCTTCGGCGGGCTGGACACGCCGGTGTCGATGGCCATCGTGCCGCTGGTCAACCAGGCCAAAGTGCCGTTCATGGGCCCCTGGGCCGCCGGCACGCCGATCACCAAGAACGGCGCCAACCCCAACTATGTTTTCCGCGTGTCCGCCGTGGACGAGATCGTCGACATGGGCATGGTCGACTATGCGCAGAAGCACTTCAAGACCTCGAAGTTCGGCCTCATCATGGTCAACAATCCCTGGGGCGAGTCCAACGAAAAAGGCCTGGTGGCCGCGCTTGCCGCCAAAGGCATGAAGCCGGTCGGTAGCGAGAAATTCGAGGGCAACGACGTCGACGTGGTGCCGCAGCTCACCCGGCTGAAGGCCGCCGGCGCCGACACGCTGTTCATGGTGGGCAACGTCGGCCCCTCGGCCCAGGTCGTGAAGTCGCTCGACCGCATGGGCTGGAAAGTGCCGGTGGTGTCGCACTGGGGTCCCGCGGGCGGCCGCTTCACCGAGCTGGCCGGCCCCAATGCCAAGGAAGTGCATTTCGTCCAGACCTACAGCTTTTTCGGCAAGCAGTCGCCGGTGGGCGAGAAGGTCATCGCCGCGCTCAAGGCCAAATACCCCGACGTGAAGGGGCCGGAGAACATCACGCCGGCCGTGGGCGTGGCCAATGCCTATGACGCCATGCAGCTCACCGCGCTGGCCATCGAACGCGCGGGCTCGACCGATGGCGATGCGATCCGCCAGGGTTTCTACAAAATCGACGGCTACGACGGTCTGATCAAGCAATACAAGCAGCCCTTCACCCCCGCCGTGCATGACGCGCTGACCGAAAAAGACTATGTCTGGGCGCAGTTCATCGACAACCGCATCCTGCCCGTCGGGCTGGCGCAGTAAGCGGACGCATCGGAGAACACCATGCAGTTGCTGGCGGCGCTGATCAGCGGCCTGGGCCTGGGAAGCATGTATGGCCTCATGGCCCTGGGTTTCCACATCACTTACTCGGTCTCGGGGACCGTCAACTTTGCCCAGGGCAGTTCGATGATGCTGGGCGCGGTGCTCTGCTTCACCTTCGCCCAGACCCTGGGCTGGGGCATGGCGCCGGCCATCCTGATCGCGCTGGTCGGCTGCGCGCTTTACGGCCTGGTGGTGGAGTTCGTCGTGGTGCGCCCCTTCGCCTCGCGCGGCTCGAATGCCTGGCTCATGTCCACGGTCGCGCTCGGCATCGTGCTCGACAACGTGGTCATGCATACCTTCGGCAAGGAGCCCCGCAGCCTGCCGTCGCCGCTGGCCGTCGCACCCATCGAGATCGCCGGACTGGGACTGGGGGTATATCCGCTGCAGCTGCTGATTCCGCTGCTCGGTCTGGCGCTGGCGGCGGCGCTGCATCTGCTGGCGCGCCGCACGCGCTGGGGCACGGCGCTCCTGGCGGTGGTGCAAAACCGTGACGCCGCGCGTCTGATGGGCATCCCGATCAAGCGCGCGGTCTCCGCCGCCTTCGCCGTGTCGACGCTGTTCGCGGGCGTGGCCGGAATCCTGATCGCGCCGCTATTCAACGTGAGCGCCGACATGGGCACGCTGTTCGGCCTGAAGGCCTTCGCGGTGGCGATCCTGGGCGGCATCGCTTCGGCCTGGGGCGTGATGCTGGCCGGCCTGATCTTCGGCATCGCCGAGGCGCTGGTCACGGTCACGCTGGGCTCGGGCTACACCCAGATCATCACCTTCGCCCTGGTCATCGCGGTGCTCGCCGCGCGGCCCAATGGCCTGTTCGGACGAGCCGAGGTCAAGAAAGTATGAACGCCAAATCTCTTGCGGCAGGCGCCGCGCTGGTGTCGCTGGCGCTCTTGCTGGCCCTCACCCTCAATAGCTATTACGTCTTCGTGCTCGCCAACATCGCGCTGATCGCGATCGTGGGCATCGGCCTGAACGTGCTGCTGGGCCTTACCGGCCAGGTGTCCTTCGGTCATGTGGGTTTCTATGCCATCGGCGCCTACACGGTGGCCATTCTCACCACCAAGGCCGGCTGGGGCTTCTGGCCGGCCTGGGCCGCCGGCACGCTGCTGGCGGCCGCGATGGGCGCGCTGCTGGCGCTGCCCGCGCTGCGCGTGAAAGGGCCCTATCTCGCGATGATCACCATCGCCTTCAGCTTCATCGTGCAGCATGCCGCCGTGGAAATGCGCGACCTGACCGGCGGCCAGAGCGGCATCATGGGCATTCCGCCGCCCCAACTCTGGTCCAGCTGGGGCCCCGAACAGACCGTGGCGATCCTGGCCATCGTGACGGCGGCGCTGGCGCTGGCGGCCTATGCGCTGCTGGCGCGCGGCCGCTGGGGCGCGGCCATGCGCGCCGTCAACGACAGCGAAACCGCGGCGCAATCCATCGGCCTGAACCCGCTGGTGATCAAGACCGCCGCGTTCACGATCTCGGCCGCGGCGGCCGGCCTGGCGGGCGGGCTGTTCGCGCCGCTCTCGAGCTTCGTCACGGCCGAGACTTTCAGCTTCATGCAGTCCATCCTGTTCGTGCTGGTCGTGGTCGTGGGCGGCGCGGGCACCGTCGCCGGTCCCATCATCGGCGCCCTGATCGTCGGCGTGCTGCCCGAGTTGCTCGCCTCGCTCGAGGCCTATCGGCTGCTGTTCTTCGGCGCCTTGCTGCTGCTGGTGCTCTGGGTCGCGCCCGAGGGCGCGGTCGGCTTGTGGCGCCAGATCCGCGGCGCCGGCAAGACCCCGCCGGCCGCGGCGCCCGACGCCCAGGAGGCCAGCCATGGCGAGGTGGCGCTGCCGCGTCGCGCCCGCGCGGTGCTTTCGGCCCAGGGCCTGGGCATGACTTTCGGTGGCGTGCGCGCGGTAAGCGAGTTGTCCATGACGGTGCCCGAGGGCGCGGTCACGAGCCTGATCGGCCCCAATGGTGCGGGCAAGACCACGGCGCTGAACATGATGAGCGGCTTCTATCGCCCCTCGGCGGGCGGCTTCACCCTGGGCGCGCGGCCCTTGGCGGGCCAGCCCGCCTACCGCATCGCTCGCGCCGGCATCGCGCGCACCTATCAGACCTCGCAGCTGTTCGGCACCCTGAGCGTCGAAGACAACGTCCTGCTCGCCATGGCGCGCGGGCGCCTGGGCGGCCTGTTTTCGGCGGGCCGCTTTCACGACGGCCAGGCCCGGCTGCGGGCGCGGGCGCTGCTGGCCTTCTGCGGCTACACGGGCGCGCCGCGCGCGCCGGCCGCCGGCCTGGCGCATGTCGACCGGCGCCTGGTGGAGATCGCGCGGGCGCTGGCCACCGATCCCGATGTCCTGCTGCTCGACGAACCCGCGGCCGGTCTGTCGCGCGAGGACAAAGACACCCTGGCAGCGCTGCTGCGCCGTATCGCCGATGCGGGCGTGGGCGTGGCGCTGGTCGAACACGACATGGCGCTGGTCATGGCCATCTCCAACCAGCTCGTGGTGCTGGACGCCGGCCGCCGCCTCGCGGTGGGCACGCCCGCCGAGGTGCAGAACGATCCGGCGGTCAAACAGGCCTACCTGGGCGAATCATTGCAGGCGCAATCCCCCGCGGCGCGCTCGCCGCGCACGGCCGGCCCCGAACTGCTGGGCGTGTCCGATCTGGTGGCGGGCTATGGCGCCGAACCGGTGCTGCATGGCATCAGCCTGCAAGTGCGGGCGGGCGAAATGGTGGCGCTGCTGGGCGCCAACGGCGCGGGCAAATCCACCTTGATGCGCACACTGGCCGGCCTGCACCGCGCGCAGTCGGGCGGCATGCACATCGACGGCCACCAGCTCGAAGGCCGCGCCGCCGAAGACATCGTGGGCCTGGGTCTGGTGCTGGTGCCGGAAGGCCGCCAGGTCTTCCCCGAGCTTTCGGTGCTGGACAACATCCGCCTGGGCGCCTTCCTGGACGCCACCGACCGCGAGGCGCGCGTCGAGGAGATGCTGTTGCGCTTCCCGCGCTTGCGCGAGCGCCTGCACCAGCGCGCCGGCCTGCTGTCGGGCGGCGAGCAGCAGATGCTGGCCGTCGCGCGCGGCCTGATGAGCCGTCCGCGCGTGCTCTTGCTCGACGAGCCCTCGCTGGGCCTCGCGCCCAAGGTGATCGCGGAGCTGTTCGCCGCGCTCGATCGGCTGCGCAATGAAAACATGACCATCCTGCTGGTCGACCAGATGGCCGGGCTGGCCCTGGCGCTGGCCGACCGCGCCTACGTGGTCGAGAGCGGACGTGTGGTGGCCCAGGGCAGGGCCGCCGAAATCGCCGCCAACGACGATCTGGCCAACGCCTATCTGGGCGGCCACGCCTGAGCCATGTGAACAAGGGCCGCTTGCGCGGCCCTTGTGCTGGGACAGAAGACGTCGCAAGGCCTGGTCGCGGCAGCCGGCTTAATTCGCGCGGCCGGCCTTGGCTAGCGCTTCCGCCTCACTCCACCGTCACGCTCTTGGCCAGGTTGCGGGGCTTGTCCACATCGGTGCCGCGCACGCAGGCGGTGTGATAGGCCAGCAATTGCAGCGGGATGGTGTGCAGGATGGGCGAGAGCGCGCCGTAGTACTCCGGCATGCGGATGACGTGCATGCCTTCTTCGTTGACGATCTTGCTGTCGGCGTCGGCGAAGACATAGAGTTCGCCGCCGCGCGCGCGCACTTCCTGCATATTGGACTTCAGCTTCTCCAGCAGCGCGTCCTTGGGCGCGATGGTGACCACGGGCATGTGCTCGGTCACCAGGGCCAGGGGGCCGTGCTTGAGTTCGCCGGCCGGATAGGCTTCGGCGTGGATGTAGCTGATTTCCTTGAGCTTGAGCGCGCCTTCCAGGGCGATGGGATAGTGCATGCCGCGGCCCAGGAACAAGGCGTTTTCCTTGGTGGCGAAGCGATCCGCCCAGGCCATGATCTGGGGTTCCAGCGCCAGCACCGAGCTGATGGCCGCCGGCAGGTGGCGCAGGGCCTTGAGGTTCTCGGCCTGTTGTTCGTCGGTCAGCAGGCCACGGGTCTGGGCCAGCGACAGCGTCAGCAGGAAGAGCGCGGTGAGCTGGGTGGTGAAGGCCTTGGTCGAGGCCACGCCGATTTCGACGCCGGCCCGGGTGATGTAGGCCAGCTCGCATTCGCGCACCATGGCGCTGGTGGCGACGTTGCAGATGGTCAGGGTGTGCGGCATGCCCAGCGAGCGGGCGTGCTTGAGCGCGGCCAGGGTGTCGGCCGTCTCGCCGGACTGCGAGATGGTGACGACCAGGGTCTTGGGATTGGGCACGCTATCGCGGTAGCGGTATTCGCTGGCGATCTCGACGGCCACGGGAATCTTGGCGATGGATTCGATCCAGTACTTGGCGGTCAGGCCGGCGTAGTAGCTGGTGCCGCAAGCCAGGATGAGCAGGCGGTCGATGTCCTTGAAGACTTTGTAGGCGCCGTCGCCGAAGAGTTCGGGCGTGATGCTTTCGATGTCCTGCAGGGTGTCGCCCACGGCGCGCGGCTGCTCGAAGATCTCTTTCTGCATGAAGTGGCGATAGGGGCCGAGCTCGGCCGCGCCGGTGTGCACCTGCACGGTGTTGACCTTGCGCTCGACCGGCTTGCCTTCCTGGTCGGTGATCCACACGCGGGCCAGTTGCAGGTCGACCACGTCGCCGTCTTCGAGATAGATGATCTGGTCGGTGGTGCCGGCCAGCGCCAGCGCGTCGGAAGCCAGGAAGTTCTCGCCCTTGCCCACGCCCACGACCAGGGGCGAACCATGGCGGGCGCCGACCACGCGATGCGGTTCGTCGCGGCAGAAGACGGCGATGGCGTAG
The DNA here is from genome assembly GCF_000657795.2 of Bordetella pseudohinzii. Lineage (GTDB taxonomy): Bacteria > Pseudomonadota > Gammaproteobacteria > Burkholderiales > Burkholderiaceae_B > Bordetella > Bordetella pseudohinzii. The sequence goes on along the minus strand of NZ_JHEP02000003.1, from coordinate 210,075 downwards.
GCGCCGTGCAGGCGCTTGACGGCCTGCTGCACGGCCTCGAAGAGGTCGCCGTTGTAGAGGTGGTTGACCAGGTGGGCGATGACTTCGGTGTCGGTCTGGCTTTCAAAGACAAAACCGACCTGCTGCAGCTCGGCGCGCAGTTCGGCGTAGTTCTCGATGATGCCGTTATGGACCAGCGCGATGCGCGGCTCATCCTTGCCCAGGGCCGAGAAGTGCGGATGGGCGTTGTAGGTGGCGGGCACGCCGTGGGTGGCCCAGCGGGTATGGGCGATGCCGGTAAAGCCGGCCAGGCCTTCTGCGGCCACTTGCTCGGACAGCTCGGAGACGCGCTGGGTGCTGCGGGTGCGGCGCAGATGGCCGTCCATATAGACGGCGACCCCGCAGGAGTCATAGCCGCGATATTCCAGACGGCGCAGGCCTTCGACCAGCACCGGAGTGATGTCGCGCTGGGCGACGGCGCCAACAATACCGCACATGAGCATAGCTCCTATAAAGACAGTGTGCGCATTGTGCGCGCAGCTGCAAGAAATATGATTTCTATATTAGCTCTTTCGTGAACGTTTATTTTTTTACAGATAAGTGATTAAATATTATTTCTTGTCTATCTGATTGTTGAAATAAATGATCGAAAATACCTCGCCGGCTGCCGAATTGCCTGAGTTGGACGACCTGGACCGACGCATCCTGGAACAACTGCAACGCGACAGCGCCCTGACCAACCAGGAATTGGCCCAGCGCGTGCACGCCTCGCCGCCGACCTGCCTGCGCCGCGTGCGCCGGCTGACCGAGACCGGGGTGATCGCCCGCCAGGTCGCGCTGCTCGATGCCGCCAAGCTGGGCAGTTCGCTGACCGCCATTGTGGAGATTACGCTCGATGTGCAGGCGGCGGAACGCCTGGACGAGTTCGAGCAATGGATGCTGGCCGAGCCGGCCGTGCTGCAGTGCTACCGGGTGTCGCCGGGGCCGGATTTCGTGGTCATTGTGCTGGTGCGCGATATGCCGGCCTACCATGCGCTGGCCCATCGCGCCTTCACGGCGCATGCCAATGTGCGCAATGTGCGGACCTTCTTCTCGGTGCACCGGGCCAAGTTCGAGACCCGGGTGGAGTTGCCGCCGGCCTGATCAGCGCGCCAGGCGCGCGAACTCGGCCAGGTAGCGCCGGCCCATTTCGGTGACGTCGTGTTCGCTGCGCACGTAGTCATAGGCGCGTTGCGTGGCCTCGGCGCGAAAGGCCGCGTCATCCAGGCAGCGCGCCATGCCGCGGGCCATGGCCTCGTAGTCGCCCACGGCCACCAGCACGCCCCGTCCATCGGCCAGGCTTTCCTTGAGGCCGCCGGCGTCGGTGGACACCACGGGCACTTTCTGCAAAAAGGCGTCCAGCACGCTGCTGCCCAGCGCCTCTTCGCTGGAGGCCATCACGAAGACATCCATGATGCTGTAGAAGTCCTCGACGCCCTTGCGAAAGCCGGTGAACAGATAGACATCCTCGATGCCCAGCTTGCGCGCCTCGGCGCGCGCCTCGGCCTCGCGGTCGCCGCCGGCGCCAAAATGCAGGAAAACGAAATCCCGCCGCTGGCGCGCCAGCTCGCCGACGGCGCGCACCAGGGTCACGGGATCCTTGTCGCGGATGAGCGCGGCCGAGGTGGCCAGCACCTTCTTGCCTTGCAGCTTGAACTCCTCGGCCAGGCGGGCGACATTGGCCGGATCGATCACATGCGGCTCGACCGCGCTGCGGATGATGACGGGTTCGATGCCCAGGCGGCGCGGCTCGCTGGCGGCCATTTCGCTGATGGCGACCAGCAGGTCGACGTGGCGCCATTTGAAGCCGGTCTTCCATTCGTCGCCGGGCTCGACCACGAAAGAAGTGCGGCGCGAAAACACCACCGGCCGACGGTGCAGGGGCTTGGTCAGCACGGCCCAGGTATTGGTATTGGCCGTCTGCGAATGCAGGATGTCGTAGCCGCGGCCATGGCGGGCCAGGAAGGCCAGCTGGCCCGGCACATTGCGCACGCCGTGGGTCACGAAACCCTCGGCGCGGGCGCGCGCCTGCAGCGGCCCGCCGGCGCGGCACAGCAGTTCGACCTCGTGGCCGGCCTTGCGGAAGGCGCGCATGCAGTACAACGTCTGCCGTTCGCCGCCGCGCCAGCCTTTCTCGAAGTTGAGCTGCAGGATCTTCATGCGCGGCCTATGCCCTGGTATTCGAATCCCTGCTCGCGCATCTCGGCCGGCACCCAGAGGTTGCGCCCGTCGATGATCAGCGGCCGCTTGAGCAGATGCTTGAGGCGCTCCATATCGGGCGCGCGAAAGACCTTCCATTCCGTGACGATGAGCAGGGCGTCGGCGCCATCGAGGGCCTGGTACATATCGGCCGTCATGCTCACGGCCGGGTTGCCGGCCAGCAGCGGGCGGGCCTGCTCCATGGCGACCGGATCGAAGGCGCGCACTTCGGCGCCGCGGCGCGTCAGCTCGGCGATGATGCTCAGGCTGGGCGCCTCGCGCATATCGTCGGTGTTGGGCTTGAAGGCCAGGCCCCAGAGCGCGAAGCGGCGGCCGGCAAGGTCCTCGCCATAGACGTCCCGCACTTTCTCGGCCAGGCGCAGCTTCTGGCGCTCGTTGGCGGCCTCGACCGCGCGGATGACCTGCATGGATTCGCCCTGCTCGGCGCCCATGCGCAGCAGCGCCTGCACATCCTTGGGAAAGCAGGAGCCGCCATAGCCCACGCCGGGATAGAGAAACTGATAGCCGATGCGCGGATCGGCGCCAATGCCGCGCCGCACCTGTTCGACGTCGGCGCCCAGCTTCTCGGCCAGGTTGGCCATTTCATTCATGAAGGATATGCGCGTGGCCAGCATGGCGTTGGCCGCGTACTTGGTCAGCTCGGCCGAGCGCACATCCATCACCATGAGGCGCTCGTGGGTGCGCTGGAAGGGCGCGTAGATGCGGCGCATCACATCGACGGTATGCGCATCGTCGGCGCCGATGATGATGCGGTCGGGGCTCATGAAGTCGGCGATCGCCGCGCCCTCTTTGAGGAACTCCGGATTGGAGGCCACCGAGAACGGCAGCGTCACGCCGCGCCCGGCCAGTTCTTCGGCCATGGCGGCGCGCACCTTGTCGGCCGTGCCCACGGGCACCGTGGACTTGTCCACCACCACCTTGGCTTCGGTCATGTGGCGGGCGACATTGCGCGCGGCGGCCAGCACATATTGGAGGTCGGCCGAACCGTCTTCGCCCGGCGGCGTGCCCACGGCGATGAACTGCACGCTGCCGAAGGCCACGCTTTGCGCGACATCGGAGGTGAATTGCAGCCGGCCCTCGGCCACGTTGCGGCGCACCAGGTCTTCCAGGCCGGGCTCGTAGATGGGGATGCGGCCCAGGCGCAGCTGGGCGATCTTGTCGGCATTGGTGTCCAGGCACATCACCTCATTGCCCATGTCCGCCAGGCAGGCGCCCGACACCAAGCCGACGTAGCCGGTTCCTATCACCGTGATTTTCATGCGCGCAGCCTCGTAAATCCTCGCGCCCCCCAAGGGCGCGCTTCCGGCCGCCATTATAGAAGCCGGCCAGTCCGCGTCAGGCGCCGGACTGGCCCACCTTTCTGGCGATGCGCACCGAATTGACCACGATGGCCAGGCTGGCGCAGCCGGCCGCCGCCATCAGGCCCAGCGTGGGGCCATGCGCGGCGCTCAAGCTGAAAGCGATGGCCACCAGGGCCGTGCCAAAACTCTGGCCGAACACCCGGGTCGTGGCCTGCAACCCCCCGGCCGCGCCGCTGCGCTGGCGCGGCGCGCCCGACAGCATGGCGCGATTGTTCGGGGTCTGGAAGAACCCAAAGCCCAGGCCGGCCACGAACATGCCGGCCATGATGCGGCCATTGGAGGCATCCAGCGGCGAGAACACCAGCCACAGCAGGCCCAGCGCCATAGCGCCCGCTCCCACACCCGAAAGCACGGCGGCCGAATAGCGGTCCGACAAAAAGCCGGCCGCCGGCGCGACCAGCCCCGTGCCCAGCGGCCAGGCCGCCATCAGCAGGCCCACCTCCAGGTGAGGCCGCCCCAGCACGTGCTCGAAATAAAAGGGCAGGGAGACATAGGAGGACATCTGCGCGGCAAAGGTGCAGGCCGAGGCCATGACGGCAAAGGCCACGGGCCGGATGCGCAACAGATCGATGGGCACCAGCGGCGCGGTCTGTCCCCGACTGCGGCGGATCAGCAGCAGGCCGGCCAGGATGGCCACGGCGATCAGGCCCAGGCTGCGCAGCACGTCCTGGGCCAGGGAATCGACCCCCGAGATGAAGCAGCCCAGCGCGGCCATGGACAGCAGGGCCGACAGGTAATCCATGCGCGAGGTATTGCGCGGCACTTCGGGCAAGAAGCGCAAACCCATCATCAGCAGGATGCCGATGGGCAGGTTCACGGCGAAGATCCAGCGCCAGTGCGCCACGCTCAGGATGAAGGAACCCAGGGTCGGCCCCAGCACCGACATCAAGGCCACCGTGGTGGCGTTGATGCTGATGCCCCGTCCCAGCATATGGGTGGGGTAGATATTGCGCACCAGGCCGCCGAACATGCACATCAGCGTGGCCGCGCCTATGCCCTGCACCATGCGCGCCAGGCTCAACTGCAGCAGCGAACCGGAGACGGCGCAGCCCAGCGAAGCCAGGGTGAACAGCGCCAGGCCGATGGTGAACATGCGGCGGAAACCGATGCGCTCGGCCACCGCCGACATGGGCAGCAGCATGGTGACCACCGCCAGGTTGTAGGCATTGAGCACCCAGACCGCCGCCGAGGGAGGCGAGTCCAGGTCGGCGGCAATGGTCGGCAGGGCGACGTTGGCGATGGTCGCGTCCAGCACCGACAAACTCATGCCGGTGAGGACGGTGGCGGCGGCGTAATAGCGCCTGGGCGTGGGCAGGCCATCCGGCGGCGCCTTACCCTGCGCGCCGGCCAGGGGCGTGCCCGGGCTCACGATTTTTTGACTGGACGCTTCCAGCCCGCCACCGTCGTCTGACGCGCGCGAGACAGCGTCAGGGCGTCGGCCGGCGCGTCGCGGGTCAGCGTGGTGCCCGCGCCCAGGGTCGCGCCCCGGCCCACGCGCACCGGCGCGACGAGCTGAGTGTCGGAACCGATGAAGGCGTCATCCTCGATGATGGTGCGGTGCTTGTTCACGCCATCGTAGTTGCAGGTGATGGTGCCCGCCCCCACGTTCACGCGCGCGCCGATGTCGGCATCGCCGATATAGGCCAGGTGATTGGCCTTGCTGCCTTCGCCCAGCACGGCGTTCTTGATCTCGACGAAATTGCCGACATGGGCCTGACGGCCCAGGTCGGCGCCCGGGCGCAGGCGCGCATACGGACCCACGCGCGCCTCTTCGCCCACCTTGGCCTGCTGCAGATGGCTGAAGGCCTCGATATGCGTGCCCGCGCCGATCTCGACGTCGCGCAGCACGCAATGCGGGCCAACGCGCACGCCGTCGCCCAGCGTCACCTTGCCCTCGAACACACAGCCCACATCGATATAGACGTCGCGGCCGCACACCAGCGTGCCGCGCTGGTCGAAGCGGGCCGGGTCGGCCAGCGTCACGCCGGCCTCGAGCTGGCGGCGCGCCAGTTCCTGCTGCCAGCGGCGCTCCAGTTCGGCCTGCTGCACGCGGCTGTTCACGCCCAGGGTTTCCCAGCTGGCGCCGGGATGCGCGGCATGGACCGGCACGCCGTCGGCCACGGCCAGGCCGATGATGTCGGTCAGGTAGTACTCGCCCTGGGCATTGTTGTTGTCGATGCGGGTAAGCCAGTCTTTCAGCTTGGCGGTCGGCGCCACCAGGATGCCGGTGTTGACCTCCTGGATGGCGCGTTCCTGTTCGCTGGCATCTTTGTGTTCGACGATGCGGGCGATCTGGCCCTGGGCGTCGCGCACGATGCGGCCATAGCCGGTGGCGTCGGCCAGCACTTCGGTCAGCACGGCCACGCCCCGGCCGCGCGCCTGCATCAGGCGGCGCAGCGTCTCGGGCTGCACCAGCGGCACATCGCCGTAGAGCACCAGGGTGGCATCATCGGCGTCATCGCCGCCGGCCAGTTGCGGCACGGCCTGCTGCACCGCGTGCCCCGTGCCATGCTGGGGCCGCTGCAGCGCGAAACTCAGGCCCGGCTCGCCGGCATAGGCGGCCTCGACCCGTTCGGCGCCATGGCCGACCACGACGATGATGCGCGCCGGGTCGAGCTGCCGGGCGCCGTCCAGCACATGGCCGAGCATGGGGCGTCCGGCCAGCGTATGCAGCACCTTGGGCAGATCGGACTGCATGCGTTTGCCCAGTCCGGCGGCGAGAATCACGACATTAAGCATAGAAGACATAACTCTTGAAAAATGACACGGGCGCCTGGGCGCCCGTGCTAAGACGAACGAAGCGCGCCTAGCCGGCGCGCGTGGATTTGCGGACGACCTTGCTGGCGGCGCGCGCCCCGCGCGGGGCGGCGGCCGGCTTGGCCGGATCGGACTTGGCGCTCTTGGCGGGCTTGCGCGGCGCGGCCTTCTTGGCCGCGCCAGGGGTCTTGGACGCCTTGGCCGCCTTGCCGGCGGACTTGGCGGCGGATTGGCCGGCCGGCGTGTCCTCGGCCTCCATGCCCGGCATCATGCCCGGCAAGCTGGCCGCGGTCGCCGCGGCGATCTGGCTGAATTGCTGGTTGAGCAGATCCCACCAGGCCTGCGAAGCCGACAGGGCCGCCTCGTTGACGCGGTCCGGCGCGGGCGGGACTTCTTGATCGGCCGCGGCCCGCGCCGCGGCAGGCTCCTGCGCGGCGGGCGGGTCCTCGGCCCGGCCCGGCCTTAAGCCCAGCGCGACTTCCAGCGGCGAGGCCTCGCCCTCGGCGGCCGAAGGCATGCCCGAGACGGACCCCACGAAAGAACGCAAGGTGGCGATGGTGGCGCGCTGGACCTCCATGCCCTGGATGGTGCTGGAGAGCATCTGCAGGTTCAGCCTCAGCCAGCCTTCGACCGTGCGCAACTCAGCGATACGGCGCTCCAGCTCCTCCAGGTTGAGCGGCGGGGTCAGCGGCAGGCTCTGGCCCAGTCCGCCCGGACCGGACAGCCCCGCCCAGGCCTGGCGCATCATCTCCATGCTGGCCAGCAGCGGATTGCCGGACAGGTCGGAGTTCTGGCCCATGCCCGGCAGAACGAAGGGGTTGGATTCAGTCATTCAGTCTCCGGTCAACGCGGCAGCAATTGATTGTTTTCGACCCGGACCTGAGCGCCCTGGCCATAGGCAAAGGGCTGCGCGCTATGGAACAAGCGCTTGCTGCCATCGGCCATGCGCACGGTCAACTCGTATTGGGTCACGGTCTCCTGCTGCCTAATATTACGCTCGACTTCACGGCCTGCCAAAGCGCCGCCGACCGCGCCCAGGACGGTCAGCGCATCCTTGCCATGGCCGCCGCCGAATTGATTGCCGACCACGCCGCCGACCACCCCGCCCGCCACGGTGCCGATGATGTGGTTGCTGTCATCGCGCTTGGGCACCTGGACCTGGCGCAAGGATTCGACCACGCCGCAGGTCGGGCAAGCCAGGGGCGCGGGCGCCTGTTGGGCGGCGGCGGGCCGGGCAGGCTGGGCGGATTGGACGGGCTGGGCAGGCGGAGCGGGCTCGGGCACCGGCGCCAGGTTGACCGCCTCCGGCCCGCTGATCGCCGCCTGTTCCGCGCTCATGGGCGGGCTGCCTTCTGGCACGCCGCCCTGGGCGGGGCTGCGCGGCAGCCAGCCGAGGATGGCGGCCACGCCGACGGCGCACAGCACGATGACCGCCACGGCGGCGCTGGCGAACAGCGGATGGATCCGGCGCGCGCCGGTCGAGGTGCTCATAATGGCTCTCCTTGCGTACTAGACGGCCCGTTGTATAGCACCCGGCCGTCATTTCGGCTTATTGCGATGGTGACGCTTTGCAAAGCCTTGCCGATGGACAGATGGCCGCATTCTGGGACAATGCAGCATGGACACCGTCATCCCGCTGACCGACCTCGAACAAGCCATCAACTACTGGCGCAATCTCAGGCCTGCCCAAGGGGAAGAGGCGCGATTGTGCGCCGAAGCGGCCGCGCTGGCCACGCCCTACGCGATGATGATCATGGCGCGCCGCCAGACCCTGGGCCTGGACGAACTGGGTCCGACCGCCCGCCAGGCCTACGATGGCTGGCGCGCCGCCATGCAAGCATCCTGAACCTGGCGCGGTTCAGCGGCCGTCGACCAGCAGCTTGATATCGTTGGCCAGCGCCTGGGCGCCCAGGGTGTTGTTGGCCAGCACGCGCGATTCGCCCTTGCCGTCGATCAGATAAAAAGCCGCCGTGTGGTCCATGGTGTAGCCGCCGTCCTTGGTGGGCACCTTGGCGTAATAGGCCTTGAACGAGGCGGCGGCCTGCCTGAGCTGATCGGGCGTTCCGGTCAAGGCCAGGAAACGTTTATCGAAGCTCGTTACATATTGCTTGAGGATTTCCGGCGTATCGCGCTCGGGATCCACCGTCACCAGCAGCACTTGCACGCGATCGGCATCCGGCCCCAGGGCCTGCATGACCTGGGCCATTTCGGCCAGCGAGGTCGGGCAGACATCCGGGCATTGCGTAAAGCCGAAGAACACCACCGTGACCTTGCCCGCGAAATCCTTCAGCGTGCGCGGCTGGCCGTTCATGTCGGTCAGCGCCATGTTCTTGCCCAGTTGCGTGCCGGTGATGTCGCTGCCCTTGAAGGGCGGCGGCGTCTCGCCGCAGGCGGCCAGGGCCCCCAGGACGGTCAAGCCGGCGAGGGCCTGCACGGCCCGGCGGCGGGCGGACGAAAACACGGACATGAAGCAAACCCCCGTCAGGAAGGTCAGGCCAGGAGGGCGCTGACCCAATGATCCACCAGCAGCGCGCCGAACAGCAGCGACAGATAGAGGATGGAATAGCGGAACAAGCGCCGCGAACGCTCGTCGCTATAGTGGCGATACAGGCCCACGGCCTGGGCCACGAAGATGGCGCCCAGGCCGACGGCGGCCAGCAGATAGAGCACCCCGCTCATGCGCATGGCATAGGGCAGCAGCGTCACGGCCAGCAGCGCGAAGCTGTAGAGCATGATCTGCAGGCGGGTGTATTTGCTGCCATGGGTGACCGGCAGCATGGGCAGGCCGGCTTTTTCGTAGTCCTGCGTGCGATACAGCGCCAGGGCCCAGAAATGCGGCGGGGTCCAGATGAAGATGATGAGCACCAGCACCCAGGCCTCGGCCGGCACCGAATTGGCCACCGTGGCCCAGCCCAGCGCCGGAGGCATGGCGCCCGACAGCCCGCCGATGACGATGTTCTGCGGCGTGCGCGGCTTGAGGATGACGGTGTAGATGACCGCATAGCCCACGAAGGTGGCGAAGGTCAGCCACATGGTCAGCGGATTGACCAGGTGATAGAGCACCAGCATGCCCGCCCCGCCCAGCAAGCCGGACAGGCTCAGGACCTGGGCGGGCGAAATCGTGCCGCGCGCGGTGGCGCGACGCGCCGTGCGCGTCATGCGGGCGTCGATTTCCTGTTCGATCAGGCAATTGATGGCGAAAGCGGCGGCGGCCAGCAGCCAGATCCCGACGGTGCCGAAAAGCACACGCTTGAGGTCGGGCAGGCCGGGCACCGCCAGGAACATCCCGATCACGGCGCAGAACACAGCAAGCTGTGTGACTCTCGGCTTGGTGAGCACGAGATACTGGCGCAGCAATCCGGGTTGGGAAGCAGCGATGGACGTCATGATTTGCCTATTTTAGCCTCCCCGGCGCTCAAAGCCTGCGCAGCGGCGGACCGCCCGCCGTCGCCAGGCGCACGAGCGCCAGCACCGAGGCCAGGACCAGGCCCGCGGCCCCGCCGTTATGCAGCACGGCGATCAGCAGCGGCCACTGGAAGAAAATCGTGGTCAGACCCGTCACCAATTGTGCCGCCAGCAAGGCCAGCATCAGTCGGCCCGGGCCCGACAGCCCGGCCAGCGCGCGCAGGCGCCAGGCCAGGATGCCCATATAGACAAAGACAATGAACGCAAAGTTGCGGTGCACCCAGTGGATGGCCGTCAGCGCGCTCTGGGAAATCATCTCTCCCGAGGGCAGCTCGCCCAGGCCCCGGATCACCGAAAAGCCGCCATGGAAGTCCATCTCGGGCGCCCATTGGCCATGGCAGGTGGGGAAATCCATGCAGGCCAGCGCGGCGTAATTGGTGCTGACCCAGCCGCCCAGCGTCACCTGGACGGCCAGCAGGACCAGCCCGCCCGCCATCCAGGGCCGCAGCCGGACCGCGATGGCCGGCACGGGCAGATGGGGCCGTTCGCGCGCGGCCAGCCAGGTCATCAGGGCCAGCAGCGACAGGCCGAGCACCAGGTGGGCCGTCACCACGGCCGGCATGAGTTTGTGGGTGACCGTCCAGGCGCCGAAAGCGCCCTGCACGCAGACCGCCGCCAGCGACACCGTGGCCAGCGCGGGCGAGCGCCCCAGCTGGCGGCGGTAGCGCCAGGCCATGTAGACGATGGCGATGATGAGCATGCCCAGGAAAGCGCCCACATAGCGGTGGATCATTTCGATCCAGGCCTTGGACAGGGTGACCGGCCCGAAAGGCATGTCGCTGGCGGCCTGGTGGATGTCGGGCAGCGCGCCCAGCGGCGTGACCTTGCCGTAGCAGCCGGGCCAGTCCGGACAGCCCAGGCCCGAATCCGTCAGGCGCACGAAGGCGCCGAACATGATCAGGTCCAGCGTGAGAAACCAGGTGAAGAAAACGAGTTTGCGGTAGCGTTGAACGATGCGGTCCATGGACTCAGCCAATACGCGAGTTATACAAAAGCCTGCTGAGATCCTTGCGCACCTTGACGCCATCGGCATCGGCGGGGAACTGCAACATCAGGTTGCCCAGGGGGTCAACCACCCAGATAGGCCCGAGCAGGCCGCCGGCGGGATCCGGCGGCAGGAAACGGGCCAATTGATCGGCGCGCGCGCGCAGCATGAGGGTGCCCTGGTAGGCATCGAGCACCTTCTGGGGGACGGCGGCATCGTCGGTGATGAACCACACGCGCGTGACGCGATCGACGTTCTTGCCCTGGCTGGCGTGCGCATTGCGCGCAATGAATAGTTTACGCGCACACGCCTCGGGGCATTCGGCCTGGTCCACCGACACCAGCAGCCACTGCCCCTTGAGCGAGGCCGGATCGAAGGCCTTGCCGTCCAGCGTGGTCAGCGCGAGCTCGCCGGCGCCGGGCAAGGGCCGCTGCGGCTGGACCAGCCTGCCGTAGTTGCTGGCATCATCCGGCCACCACTGGGGGTTGTAATAAACCACCACCGCGGCCACGATGGGCGCCAGGGCGCACAGGAAAATCAAGACCATGGGCAGCAGCGAGGCTTTACGGGGCATGGCGGGCGCGCAAATCATGGCAGGGGGCTTCCTCGGGAGCGGCGGCGCCAGGCCCTGACGGCCACCGCCACCCAGGCCAGCACGGCGATGGTTGCAAAGGAGAACCACTGCAGGGCATAGCCCTGGTTCTGATGAAAATCGACGGACGGCTGGGGCCAATCGCGCAGCAAGCCGTCGTCCTCGGATGCGGTCTGCATCAAGACCACGGGCAAGAGCGCCAGCCCGGTGGCCTGCCCGTAGGCGGCCAGGTCCAGGTTCTGCACGGCGGGCAGCTGGCCCGGGGCCAGGCGGGCGGGCAGGCCGCCGGCGCCGCCCATATTCCACAGCTCGAACAGGCGCGGCACGCGCTCGGCCAGCTCGCCGTGCACCGTCACCGGACCGGCCGGCGCGGGCGGCGCGACGGGCGCGGTCCCAGGCTGGCGCGCCAGCCAGCCGCGCAGCACCAGCACGGCGGGGCCGCCCGGGGCGAGCTGCAGCGGCGTGGCCAGCCAATACCCGGGGCGGCCATCGTGATTGCGGTTGTCCAGCCAGACGCTGTACTGCGCGAGCCACTGGCCCTGGGCGCGCGCCGGCCGCCAGGGAGCGAATCCGCCCGGCCGGCCGCCGCTGTCGGCGCGCAATTCAAGAGGCGCCTGGCCGCGGCCGGATTCGATCGCCGCCAGCACGGCGCGCCGCTCGTCGGCGCGGTGCAGCTGCCAGCGCCCCAGCGACACGGTCACCGCCACGACCCCAGCCAGCAAAAGCAGGGCTATCAGGGTAAGTCGGGTCGAGTGCGGTCGCGCCATGTCTGCAATAATTTTGTTTTCAACGGAGGCCGGAATGCGTGTCATCGTCGTCGTGGCCTTCATCGGTATCCTGGCCAGCCTGGGGTCGGCCCTGGTCTATCTGATGAAGGATAAAGGCAGCACCAACCGTACCGTCAATGCGCTTACCGTGCGCATCGGCCTGTCCGTGGCGCTCTTTCTGTTCGTGCTCATCGCCCATTACTTCGGCTGGATACAGAGCACCGGCCTGCGTTGACGGCCCCGCCATGAAACGAATGCCCCCGTCGCCGGGGGCATTGCGCGGCTGGCGGCGGGGCGCTCAGAACCAGTAGACGAACAGATACAGGCCCAGCCAGACCACGTCCACGAAGTGCCAGTACCAGGCCGCGCCCTCGAAGCCGAAGTGATGATCGGCGGTGAAGTGGCCGCGGATCAGGCGCACCAGGATCACGGTCAGCATGGTCGCGCCCATGATCACATGAAAGCCGTGAAAGCCCGTGAGCATGTAGAACAGCGAACCATAGGCGCCCGAATTGAACTTCAGGTTCAGCTCGGAATAGGCATGGTGGTATTCATAGGCCTGGCAGGCCACGAAGGTAAAGCCCAGCAGCACGGTGGCCGCCAGCCAGAAGATGGCCGAGCCGCGATGGTTGGCGCGCAGCGCATGGTGCGAGATGGTCAGCGTCACGCCCGAGGTCAAGAGCAGGGCGGTGTTGATGGTGGGCAGCCAGAAGGGGCCCACGGTCTGGAAATGCTCGACCACGCCGGCCGGCCCGAAATTGGGCCATACCGCCTGGAAGTCCGGCCACAGCAGCAGCCGGTGGTCCATATCCCCCAGCCAGGGCGTGGTGATCGTGCGCACGTACCACAGCGCGCCGAAAAAGCCCGCGAAGAACATCACCTCCGAGAAGATGAACCAGCTCATCCCCCAGCGGTAGGAAAGGTCCACGCGCTTGCTGAACAGCCCGCCCTCAGATTCGGCGATGGCGTCGCCAAACCAGAAATACAGCACGGCGATCACGCCCAGGAAGCCGGCCAGGACGGCCCACTTGCCCCAGCCCACGCCGTTGACCCAGGCCGCCGCGCCCAGGCCGACGACCAACAGGGCCAGCGCGGTGCGCACGGGGTGGCCGGAGTCCGCCGGCACATAGTAGTACGGCGCCTCTTTACCTTGAGCCGAGTGGCTTGCACTCATGGTTCTCTCCCTGCAACGATAGTTGTAAGTTGCTCAGGTCAGGCTGGAGACCGCCCAACGGACGATCATGACCAGCACGACGACGAATATCACTGCGCCCAGCAGGCCAGCCAGGATGACATGGACCGGATTCAACCGGGAAATGTCCTCGCTATAGCCGGCGCCCTTGCGCACACCGAAGAAAGCCCAAGCGATCGCCTTGAGCGTCTGGAAAAAATTCAGCTTGCGCTGCGCGGCCTGGTGCAGGTCTTCGCTCATGGCTCTACTGTCCCGCCATCCGGGCCAGGAAGCCCGCGCCGCGCACGAAGGTCCAGCCGAACACCGCCAGCACGAAAGCCAGCAGGATCAGCCCGGCGATGCGGTTGCGGCGGCGCTGCTCGGGTGTCATGACGGCGCTCATTTGACCTGCGGCGGCGTTTCAAAGGTATGGAAGGGCGCGGGCGAGGGCACCGTCCATTCCAGGCCTTCGGCGCCGTCCCAGGGCTTGGCGGCGGCCGTTTCTCCCTTGCCGCGGTAGCAGCGGATCACCGCCCACAGGAAGATCAGCTGCGACAGGCCGAACCAGAAGGCGCCGATGGTGGCGATCTGGTGGAAAGTCGTGAATTGGGCGGCGTAGTCGGCGTAGCGGCGCGGCATGCCGGCCAGGCCCAGGAAGTGCATGGGGAAGAAGGTCACGTTGAAGGAAATCAGCGAGGACCAGAAATGCAGCTTGCCCAGCTTTTCGCTGTACATGCGGCCCGTCCACTTAGGCAGCCAGTAATACGTGCCCGCGAACAGGGCGAACAGCGAACCGGCCACCAGCACATAGTGGAAGTGCGCCACCACGTAATAGGTGTCGTGCACCTGGATATCGATGGGCGCCACCGACAGGATCAGGCCGGTGAAGCCGCCCATGGTGAACACGAAGATAAAGCCCACCGCGAACAGCATCGGGGTCTCGAAGGTCATCGAGCCGCGCCACATCGTGGCCACCCAGTTGAAGACCTTCACCCCGGTCGGGATGGAGATCAGCATCGTGGCGTACATGAAGTACAGCTGCCCGGTCACCGGCATGCCGGTGGTGAACATATGGTGCGCCCAGACGATGAAGGACAGCACAGCGATGGAGGCCGTGGCGTACACCATGGAGGCATAGCCGAAGAGCGGCTTGCGGGCGAAGGCCGGCACGATGGCCGACACGATGCCGAAAGCCGGCAGGATCATGATGTAGACCTCGGGATGCCCGAAGAACCAGAACACATGCTGGTAGAGCACCGGGTCGCCGCCGGCGGCGGCGTTGAAAAAGCCCGTGCCGAAATGGCGGTCGGTCAACACCATGGTGATGGCCGCGGCCAGCACCGGCAGCACCGCGATCAGCAGGAAAGCCGTGATCAGCCAGGTCCAGCAGAACAGCGGCATCTTCATCAGCGTCATGCCGGGCGCGCGCATGTTCAGGATGGTGACGATGATGTTGATCGCGCCCATGATGGACGAGGCGCCCATGATGTGCATGGCGAAAATGGCCAGGTCCATGCCCGGTCCCATCTGGGTGGACAGCGGCGCGTACAGCGTCCAGCCGGCGGCCGTGGCGCCGCCAGGCACGAAGAAGGACACGGTCAGCATGATGCCCGCCACCGGCAGCAGCCAGAAGCTGAAGTTATTCATGCGCGCGAACGCCATGTCCGATGCCCCGATCTGCAGCGGGATCATCCAGTTCGCGAAGCCCACGAAGGCCGGCATGATGGCGCCGAACACCATGATCAGGCCGTGCATGGTGGTGAACTGGTTGAACAGCTCGGGCCGGAAGAACTGCAGGCCCGGTTCGAAGAGCTCGGTGCGCAACAGCAAGGCCAGCGTGCCGCCTTCCAGCAGCATGACGAACGAGAAGATGAGATACATCGTCCCGATGTCTTTGTGGTTGGTAGCAAACAGCCAGCGGCGCCAGCCCGTGGGGGTGGCGTGGTGGTGGTCATCGTGGCCGTGGCCCGGCGACACGTGATCGACTATGACGCTGCTCATGGTGGACTCCTTCCTGCTGATCCACCGGTCCCTGTCCAAGGGGACCGGCGCTATATCTGTATCTACGGAAACAGCTTCTTAAAACAGCGGGGGGACCGCGCTCAACGCGCGGCCGCAACGTCCTTGGGCTGGACCATGGGGTCCTGTCCCTTGCCTGCGTTGCTCCAGGCGTTGCGCGTATAGGTAATCGCCGCCGCAATTTCGACGTCGTTGAGCTGGCCGCCGAAGGCGGCCATGGCCGTGCCGGGCTTACCCTTGAGCACGGTATTGATCTGCGCGCCCTTGGGACCCAGCACGACGGGATCGCCGTCCAGGGCCGGGAAGGAGCCCGGAATGCCCTTGCCGTTGGCCTGGTGACAGGCCACACAGGTGCTGGCGAAGACTTTCTCGCCGCGGGCGATCAGTTCGGCCTGGGTCCATTCCTTGTTGGGATCGTCGGCTTGCGCGGCCATGAGCTTTTTCTGCTCGGCCACCCAGGCGTCGTAATCGGCCTGCGACTTGACCTCGACCACGATGGGCATGAAGGCGTGGTCCTTGCCGCACAATTCGGCGCACTGCCCGCGGTAGATGCCCACCTTTTCGGCGCGGAACCAGGTGTCGCGCAGAAAGCCCGGGATGGCGTCCTGCTTGACGCCGAATTCCGGCACCATCCAGGAATGGATGACGTCGCCGGCGGTCAAGACCACGCGGACTTTCTTGTCCACGGGCACGACCATATGGTTGTCCACCTCCATGAGGTAGAACTCCCCCTTGGGCTCGCGGTTCTCGATCTGCGCGCGCGGCGTGGACAGCGTGGAGAGGAATTTGATGCCGCTGGCTTCGCCGTCCAGGTATTCATAGCCCCACTTCCATTGGTAGCCGGTGACCTTGACGGTCAGGTCCGGGCTGGAAGTGTCTTTCATGGCGACCACGGTCCGCGTGGCCGGCAGCGCCATGGCGATGACGATAATGAAAGGAATGACGGTCCAGGCGACCTCGACGCCCAGATGCTCGTGAAACGTGGCCGCCTTATGGCCACGCGAGCGCCGGTGCGCCCAGATGGAATAGAACATCACACCGAACACGCCGATGAAGATCACGATACAGATCGTGAGCATCATCCAGTGCAGCCACATCGCATCGCGCGCGATTTGCGTCACGCCCTCATGCAAATTCAGCTGATTGACACGCGGTCCGCCCGGCATATCCCGCACCTGGGCAAAAGCCATGTTGCCAACCAGTAATGCACCAGCCCCCAGCAACCCTCTCCACATCTTCATGCTTACCTCGAAACATGGCGCGGATGGCCCAATACCACCGCACGCCGTACGGGCCGCCGGAAGGCAGGGAACGCGCAATTATTAGACGGTAGTCACGAACCAGGCGAAAGACAACAGACCCTGTCGCTCCCACACACAACACATCTAAAACCGCGGAATTATAGCTACAGCCTAAGTCTTATGTAAGTTCTAGATAGCGAGACTTGCCTGCGAGCTATTTAAATGCCATGCCTGGAACAAACCAGATAAACAATCATGGCCTCCTGTTTACCCCCGCAATCGTCCAGATTGGGGGCAACCGGTGCCTAGACTATACCGTGAACTAAAATCCGCTTCATGCTTCGACCGTCCACCCTTCCCGCACCCGAACGCCTGAACCGCTTGTCGGCCGCCCTGCGCGACAAGGCGCTGCAGGCGCCGCCCGATCATGCCAGGCCCGTCTACATCGCCGGCCAGCGCTGCGGCTGGGCCACGCTGGCGGCCTGCGACGCCTTGCGCGACAGCGGCCTGGTCCGCATCGAAGACGATGCCTTGCGCATCCAGCCCGCGCTGGGTCCGGGCCCGGCGCTGGACGCCGCGCTGGCCCAGGTGGCCCAGGTGCTGCGCGATGCGCGCTGCCTGCGCGGCTGGCGCGACGAGCTGCTCGACATCACCGCGGGCGAGGCGCATCTGGGCGTGATCGAGCGCGCGGCCATGCGCCCGCTGGGCCTGCTCACCGCCGCCGTCCATCTCAATGCCTGGACTCCCGATGACCGTCTCTGGGTGGCGCGGCGCGCCCTGTCCAAGTCCACCGACCCCGGCATGTGGGACACCCTAGTGGGCGGGCTGGTCGGCAGCGGGGAGTCCTTCGACCAGGCCCTGGTGCGCGAATGCGCCGAGGAGGCCGGCCTGGAGCCGGGCCAGATCGGCCAGCGCGGCCCCTTGCGCACGGTGCTGCGCATGCAGCGCCGCCTGCCCGAGGGCTATCAGGTCGAAGCGCTGCTCACCAGCACCTGCGTGCTGGCCGAAGATGCGCGGCCGGCCAACCGCGACGGCGAAGTCATGGAAATCACCACCCTGGATGTCCCCGAGGCCGTGGACCGCATCGAGGCCGGCGAATTCACCCTGGAAGCCGCCTTGGTCATCCTGGAGGACATCCAGCACCGCCGCGCGGCATAGGCCGGCGGATCACTCCGGCGCCGGCAGGGCGCCTTCGGAGGCGGGGGCCGGCCTGGGCGGCGGCTTGACCCCCGGCGGATAGACCTGGCCGGTTTCGGAGAACTGGCGCCACACCTCGATGGCCCGCAGCCGCTGCTTGACCACCTTGTCGATGCGCTCGCGCAGATCGGCGTCGCGCGCCAGCACGGCGTGCAGGTCGCGCGCCGAGAGCATCAGCAGCTTGCTGTAGCCCAGCGAACGCACATCGGCGTTGATGTGCTCGTCGCCCAACAGCGCGAGCTCGCCGAAGAACTCGCCGCTGCCCAGCTCCACCGTGGTGTTGTCGGGCAGATGGACCACGACGGCCCCGGAAGCCACGAAGCACATCTCCTGGCCATGGCGGCCATGGGCCAGCACACGCTGGTCGGGCAGGGCCAGGCGCGGCTTGAGCAGCTTGCAGATGGCCCGCAGCGAGTCCGGGCTCAGCCCTTCGAAGATGGGCACCCGCTTGATGAGTTCGGCCGCCCCCAGCTCGATGTCCAGCGGCGGGCGGCGGTCGATGTGCGCCCAGCGCGTCTTGAGCTGGGCCATCAGGTCGGCATAGACTTCGCCGCTGATCAGGAATTGCTCCAGCATGTCGCGGTAGCGGATGCGCTCCAGCTCCCGGGCCACCCGACCCAGATAGCTCTCCTGCAGCCACAAGGCATAGCTCGGATACTGCAGGTTGAGCGCCTGCAGGGCATTGTCGACCAGGTCCAGGCGGCGCTGGTGGGCGGTCACGATGTGCTGGGCGGCGTCGTCGCCCAGCAGGGGGCCGATCTGCTCGCGCGCGAACTGCATCAGGCGCTGCGCCACCGACCGCTTGGTCTGCAGATTGGCAAAACGCTGGGCCAGTTCGCGGGCCAGCCAGCTCTGGAAGCCGAAGACATAATGCAGGCGCAAGGCCAGCCGGAAACCCGTGGAATAGCGCACATCGGCCGCGATGGCCTCTTCAAAGCCTTTCACGCCTCCGGTGCGCACCGCGTCCTCCAGGCGTTCGGCGCGGGCCAGCAGGCTTTCGGCCATGCGCCAATCGACGATCTGGGCCTTGAGGATGTCGAAGAACATTTCTTCTTCGTGCCGCGCCACGATGGCCAGGCCCACCGCGGTGCGCTGCTCCAGGCTCATGCGCGCGACCTGGCTGTCATGCACGGCCGTCAGGCTGGCGTCGAAGACGGCATGGATGCGGTCGCGGGCCTCGGGCGCGATATGGTCTTCCTTGGCGATCTCATCCGTCTTGCCCTGCAGGGTCTCCAGGGCCACGGACAGGGCCTGGTTGCGGATGGTGCGCTCAACGGGCGAGAGCTGGTTCAGGCCCAGCATGCGGATCAAGGGGCGCAGGCTGATGCCATTGATGAACAGCGTGGCCAGCACGAAACCGGTGGTCGCCACCGCCACGAACTGGCGCGCCTCCTCGGGCACCGTGGTCTGCTCGGTGACGGCCAGGGCCAGGGCCAGCGACACCGCCCCCCGCAACCCTCCCCAGAGCATGACGCTCTTGTACGGATTGCTCACCTCGGCCCCGATCTTGAACACCTGCAATAGCGGCAGCAGCCCGAACACCACGATGGCGCGCGCCACCAGCGTCGCCGCGAACACCACCACCACCAGGAACAGCTCCTGCCAGTCGGCCGCCGCCATCAGCTTGGGGATGAGCATGGCGGCAAACAGGAAGATGAGCGAATTGGCCCAGAAGCCGAACTGCCCCCAGAAGTTGGACAGGTATTCGAACGTGGTGGGCGACATGCGGGTGCGGCCCGTCGACCCGACCACCAGGCCGGCCACGACCGTCGCCACCACGCCCGAGACATTCAGATAGTGCTCTGAAATGAAAAAGGACAGATAGGCCAGGGTGAGGGTCAGCGTGATCTCGGCGGTCGGAAAGCCGCGCAGCCAGGCAAACAGCGAGCAGGCCGCCCGGCCCATCAGCCATCCGGCGATGCCTCCGCCCAGGAAGTGGATGATGAAGTCATTGAACACGGCGCCGGCCGAGAGCTCGCCCGAGCCGCCCAGCGCGGCCAGCAGCACCGAATACAGCGCGATGGAGGCCGCGTCATTGAACAGGCTCTCGCCCTCGACCAGGGTGGTGAGCCGCTTGGGCGCCCCCACTTCGCGGAAGATGCCGACCACGGCCGCCGGGTCGGTGGTGGCCACGATGGCGCCCAACAGGAGGCAGACCAGCAGCCCATAGGACGACACGGCATTGACCGCCACGCCGACCACCAGGGTGCACACCACCACCGCGACAATGGCCATCATCAGGATGGGGCCGATATCGTTCATCAGGCGCCGCACGTTCATGGACAGCGCCGTCTCGAACAGCAGCACGGGCAGGAAGACCATGAGAAAGGTCTCGGAAGAAATCTCGAAACGCTCGATGGTGTCCAGCAGATCGCCCAATACCGGCGGCGCCCAGCCGTGCAGATGGATGCCGATGCCCAGCAGACAGCCGACGATGGCCAGCAGCACCGAATAAGGCAGGCCCAGGCGGCCGGCCAGGGGCGGCATGAAGCACACCAGGGTCAAGAGCCCGGCGAGCCCGAAAACGAGAAATCCGATGTCCATGGGAAGGCGCGGCCGCGCAAGAGAACAAGGGCCAAGGATAGCGTCTTTTTTGCGCCTGCTTGTCGGCGCGCCGCATGCCGCGCCCACACTTGGTTACGCCTGGCTCGAATAGGAGTCATGCCAGCGTCGCGATTTTTCGCTAACGTTGGCGGTTTCCGATACCGGGAGCGGCCTTTGCCCCAGAACCCGCTTGCGGCGCGCCGTCATGAAGCGCCCGCCTTGCTCCTGCAACTGACCGACTCGCATCTGATGGACGATCCCGAGGCGCTCATGCTCGGTGTGAACACGGATGCCAGCCTGCGGGCCGTGCTCGATCTCGCCCGGCGCAAGGAAGCCCGACCCGACCTGATGCTGCTGACCGGCGATCTTTCCCAGGACGGCAGTCCGGCCGCCTACCGGCGCCTGCGCGCCCATCTGGCGGATGCCTCCCACCCGGTGCGCTGCCTGCCCGGCAACCATGATGCGCCGCGGGTGTTGCGCCAGGAGCTGGGCGATTGGGCGCAGCCCGTCCATGACCTGCCCGGCTGGCGCGTCATCCTGCTGGACTCCACCGTGCCCGGCCAGGATCTCGGCCATATGGGCGAGGCGCAATTCGCCTTGCTCGATCAGGCCCTGCGGGACGCGGACAACCGCCATGTGCTGGTCGCCCTGCATCACAACCTGGTCCGCGTGGACGGCAATTGGCATGACCCCATGATGGTGGACAACGCCTCGGCGGTCTTTGCGCGCCTGTCGAGCCATCCGCGGACGCGGATCGCCCTCTGGGGGCATATTCATCAGGAGTTTGACTGCCGGCACCATCATCTGCGCATGCTGGGCACGCCCTCGACCTGCTTCCAGTTCATGCTCAGGAACGGCCGCCATGCCATCGATCCCCGGGCGCCGGGCTATCGCTGGATCAAGCTCTATGCGGATGGTTCGATCGCCACGGGCGTGCGCCGGCTGGATGCCGGCACCTGGGCCGCCCTGCGCGGCCAGGCCGCGCCCGAGGCCAGGGCCGCCTGAACAGGCGCGTGGCGGCGCGGCAATAAAAAACGGGGCACCGATATGCGTAGGTGCCCCGCAAAACCGTCCGTCTCATAGGGGAGGGGAAAGAGGAGAAGCCGAGACGGACGCCAAGACTGCAAAACCGTAAAACAAGCGTTGCGGTCTACGTTGATTAGTCAGGGCCTCGGAGGATAAGTTTCGGGCAAATACCAGGCGTTGCCCGCCAATTTGTATCAATTGGTGTCATATCCGCCCGCCCGCGCCTGAAAAAAAGCCTGCTCCAGCGGAGCAGGCTTTTTAGCTGATGCCCTGCGCGATCAGGCCGGGGCCAGGGCGCCACGCATCTTTTTCAGTGCGGCGGCCTCGATCTGGCGGATGCGCTCGGCCGAGACGCCGAACTCGGCGGCCAGCTCGTGCAGCGTGGCGCCGCCATCGTCCTGCAGCCAACGGGCCTCGACGATGCGCCGCGAACGCGGGTCCAGCGCCATGATGGCGTCGGACAAGCCCTTGCCCTGCAAGTCGTCGCGCGCCTTGCGCTCGAGCACGCGGGTCGGCTCTTCGCGGCACTCATCGGACAGGTAGGCAATGGGCGCGTAGCTGTCGTCGTCATCGTCCTGGTTTTCCAGCGACAGGTCGCGGCCCGAGAGCCGGACTTCCATCTCGCTGACGTCTTCGCGGCGGACATTGAGTTCGCGCGCGATGTGATCGACCTGCTCGGTGTCCAGCGTGTGGCCGTCGGGACGCATGCTGCGCAGGTTGAAGAACAGCTTGCGCTGGGCCTTGGTGGTCGCCACCTTGACCAGGCGCCAGTTGCGGATGATGTATTCGTGGATTTCGGCCTTGATCCAGTGCACGGCAAAGGACACCAGGCGCACGCCGCGCTCAGGGTCGAAACGCTTGACGGCCTTCATGAGGCCGACATTGCCTTCCTGGATGAGGTCGGCATGAGGCAGTCCATAGCCCAGGTATTGGCGGGCGACCGACACCACCAGCCGCAGGTGCGACAGCACCAGTTCGCGGGCGGCTTCGAGGTCGTCGCCGTCGCGCAGGCGGCGCGCCAGCGTGGACTCTTGCTCGGCGGTCAGCACCGGCAGGCGGTTGACGGTCGAGATATAGGCGTCGATCGTGCCCAACGCACCCGGATTGGCAACCGCCAAGGCCAAGGCGTTGCCCGAGGCGGCCAACGAGGGACTGGCAGAATTCATATTGCGGCCTCCATGGAACGAGGGGGAAAACGGCATGAGCTTGATGTTAGCACTCCAATACTTTGAGTGCTAATTCGACTATTGCGGCGCACCAAAGTTCCGGTTTTGCCCCTGGGAAACCAATACGTCACCTATTATTTTTGGGCCACCCGCTTGCCCACCAGTTCGATGACCGGGGCGAGCCGCCCCTGGAGCCCGGCCGGCAGGCCCAGGTTGGCCATGGGATGCATCAGCACCTCGACACGGCCGTCCTGCTCGCGCACCAGCACGCGCAGGGGCAAGTCCAGGGCCACATCGGGCGCGGCCAGCATGAGCGGCGTGCCCGCCTTGGGATTGCCGAATATCAGCACCTTGGCGGGCGGCATGGCCAGCCCGGCGGCCTTGGCCGCGCCGGCGTGGTCGATCTCGGCGAAGATCGTCATCCCCTGTTCGACCAGGCCCTGGCGCAAGTGGGTGACCGTTTCGTCGAAGCCGCGCGCGCTATTGAACTTGACCAGGGCGTCATGGGCCTGGGCGCCCGCCGCCATCGCCAGGGCCAGGGCGGCGCCCCCGATGAAACGCCGGATAAGGGGGAGTCGGGTGCTTGGCTTCATGATGCGCTCCTTGGCTTGCATGGGGAGCGGGCAAGTATAGAAAGCGCGCCGGGCCTCAGGGCCCGGGCCAGGCCCGAATTGGACCAAGGCCCGGCGGCTACCAGTCGCGCTGTTTCAGGCCCTGCGCCGTCGCCTCGTCGGCCGGGCGGATGAAGAGCGCGCCGCGCGGATCGAACAGCACCTGATAGTGCGCGCCGTCGAAAAGCGGCATATAGGCCGCGCTGCCATAGGTGACATCGACAAAGGGCAGCCAGCCCGGCAGCCAGCGCTTGACCGCGCTGATATCGGGCGCGGGCCAATCGTCCAGCACATGGACGGAGCGCGTGGCGCTTTGCTCGCGCCCGGCATCCCGGTAACGGCCGGACAGGCGCTCCAGGCGATACAGCGGCGGCGCCCCCGCGACCAGGGCCGGCAGCCGCCAGCGCACCACCTTGGCGTCGATCTGCCATTCATCGCCGTACAGGGTGTAGTCGCGCGCG
This sequence comes from Bordetella pseudohinzii, assembly GCF_000657795.2. Classification (GTDB taxonomy): domain Bacteria; phylum Pseudomonadota; class Gammaproteobacteria; order Burkholderiales; family Burkholderiaceae_B; genus Bordetella; species Bordetella pseudohinzii. Next base: position 186,474 of record NZ_JHEP02000003.1, on the reverse strand, counting down.
CCCAGGCCCTGGGCCTGCGCCGACACCAGATATTGATTGTCGGCCTGGCGGCTGACGCGGATCTCGGCGACCGGCGCATCGGCGGTCAGGCGGAAGAACTGCACCAGCGACAGCGCCAGCAGCACGGATACGCCCGCCAGGGCCGCCAGCAGCAGGCCGACAAGGCGCCGCAGGGGCCGCAGGCGGAAGGTCTTGCGCCCCATGTCGTCGCGCGCCCCGCCACGGCCCAGCAACATGCCCAGGCCCAGCAGCAGCACGACGGCCGCCCCCAGGGCGACCCACACGAAAGGCGTCAACAGATCAGTCAATGGCAAGCGCTCCGGTCAGGGTCGCGAAAGTATAGAAGCGGCCCTGCCGGCAAGCCTTAACGCAAGCGCTCGACGTGAAACCGGATGTGATCCGCCATAAAGGTCGAGATGAAGTAATAGCCATGGTCGTAGCCCTCGTGGCGGCGCAATGTGAGCGCTTGCCCGGCATCCCGGCAGGCGGCCTCGAACACCTCGGGATACAGTTGCTCGGCCAGGAATTGATCCGACAGCCCCTGGTCGATCAGGATGCCCTCGGGATAGGGTTGGCGCCGGGCGCGCATCAGCTCGCTGGCATCGTGCTGGGCCCATGCCGAGGCGTCCTCGCCCAGATAGCCGGCGAAGGCCTTCCTGCCCCAGGGGCAGCGCGTGGGCGCGGCGATGGGCGCGAAGGCCGACACGCTGGCCCAGCGCCCCGGATGGCGCAAGGCCAGCGTCAGGGCGCCATGGCCGCCCATGGAGTGGCCGAAAATCCCGGCGCGCGCGGCATCGCCCGGCAGCTCGCCGGTCGCCAGGCCGAACAGCTCCCCGGCCACATAGCTTTCCATGCGGTAGTGCGGCGCGTAGCCTTCGGTGCGCGCATCCAGGTAGAAACCGGCGCCGACGCCGAAATCCCAATGATCGGTCTCGCCGGGCGCGCCCGCGCCGCGCGGGCTGGTGTCGCAGCTGACCAGCATGATGCCGTGCTCGGCGGCCAGCCGCTGGGCGCCGGCCTTGATCATGAAGGTCTCTTCCGTGCAGGTCAGCCCGGCCAGGTAGAACAGCACCGGCACACGGGCCGTCTCGGCCTGCCGCGGCAGGAAGACCGAAAACCGCATGGGCAGGCCGATCTCCACGGAATCATGGCGATAGAAACGCTGCCGCCCGCCAAAAGCGCGATGTTCAGAGAGCAGTTCCATGGCGCGTCCGTCAGTAAAGCACGACCGAACGGATAGACTCGCCGCGCTTCATCAGGTCAAAACCCTCGTTGATGCGATCCAGCGGCAGGGTGTGGGTGATCAGGTCGTCGATATTGATCTTGCCTTCCATATACCAATCCACGATCTTGGGCACGTCGGTGCGGCCGCGCGCCCCGCCGAAGGCCGAACCCTTCCACTCGCGTCCGGTCACCAGCTGGAAGGGACGGGTGCTGATCTCGGCGCCGGCCTCGGCCACGCCGATGATGATGGATTGGCCCCAGCCCTTGTGACAGCACTCCAGCGCCTGGCGCATGACCTTGGTGTTGCCGATGCACTCGAAGGAATAATCGGCGCCGCCGTCGGTGAGCTGCACGATGTGGTCGACCACGTTCTCGACGTCATTGGGATTGACGAAATGCGTCATGCCGAATTTGCGCGCCATGGCCTCGCGCTGCGGGTTCAGGTCCACGCCGATGATTTTGTCGGCGCCCACCATCTTGGCGCCCTGGATGACGTTCAGCCCGATGCCGCCCAGGCCGAACACGACCACATTGGCGCCGGCCTCGACCTTGGCCGTGTAGACCACGGCGCCGATGCCGGTGGTCACGCCGCAGCCGATGTAGCAGATCTTGTCGAAGGGCGCGTCCTCGCGCACCTTGGCCACGGCGATCTCCGGCACCACGATGTGGTTGGCGAAGGTGGAGGTCCCCATATAGTGGAAGATGGGCTTGCCGCCGATGGAAAAGCGCGAGCTGCCGTCCGGCATCAGGCCCTTGCCCTGGGTGCTGCGGATGGCCTGGCAGAGATTGGTCTTGCGCGACAGGCAGAACTTGCACTGGCGGCATTCCGGCGTGTAGAGCGGAATGACATGGTCGCCCTTGCGCAGCGAAGTGACCCCCGGCCCGACATCAACCACCACGCCGGCGCCCTCGTGGCCCAGGATGGCGGGGAAAATCCCCTCCGGGTCGGCGCCCGAGAGGGTGTAGTAGTCCGTGTGACAGATCCCGGTGGCCTTGACTTCGATCAGCACCTCGCCGGCACGCGGGCCGTCCAGATCGACTTCTTCGACGGTCAACGGGGCACCGGCCTTCCAGGCGATGGCGGCTTTGGTCTTCATAGGAGGCTCCTAGGTGTATCTGCGGGTACTGAAAAACAGTTCCAGATGTTAACCTGAGCGGTCATGTGTCTCCGGAAGCGAAATCGCGGGCTTGACCGCAGGCGACGGTGGCACTATTTATATAGGGTATAGATCCCCTAACGTGCTTGCGCCACCGCGAGACCTGATATGGCCCGTCTGCCCCGCCTGTATGCTCCAGGGCTGCCCCAATTGGTGCAGGCCAACTTCGTCCAGTCGCTGGCGTCGCCGTCCCAGCCCGCGCCTTCGGACATTCTCAATCAGCTGGCCGGTTGGTTAGGCGAGTCGGCGCAGCGCCACAAAGTGGCGGTGCACGGCTGGGTCCTCGCCAATGACCGCATTCTGCTGCTGGCCACGCCCGCCGACGAAGAAGGCCTGCCGCGCCTGATGCAGACGCTGGGCCGCAATCTGGCGGCCAGGCTGCGCGGCGGCCGCGTCTTCGCGGGCCGCTATCGCTCGGCCCTGCTGGAGCCCGGCGTCTGGGTGCTGCCTTCGCTGGTATGGGTGGAAACCTATCCGGTGCGCAGCGGCGCCTCGGTCGATGCCGACACCTGGCCCTGGTCATCGGCAGCCAGCCATACCGGCAACACCAGCGTCGCGCCCGCGCAATGGCAGTCCGATCACGCCGACTACTGGGCTTGCGGCAACACGCCCTTCGACCGCCAGGCCAACTACCGCAAGCTGCTGCATGACGGCCTGTCGCGCGAGCAGACCCAACGCATCGAGCAGGCAGTGTCCGGCCAGTGGGCGCTGGGCGGCGCGGATTTCATCGCCAGCCTGGCGCACACGGCCAGCCGCCGCGTGGCGCCCGGACAACGCGGACGGCCGCGCAAAAAACCGGCTGCCGCCGCCCCGGCCGCCGACACTCCCGATACAGCCGCCGCCCCCCCAGCCGCTCCCGCCGCCCCGCCGGGCGGCAACGGCGACACCAGCCACTGATCCTCCACCACCACCCGGCCGCGGCCGGGTGGTGTCATTTGGCCGACCTCCCCGTATCCCCGACGGCTTTCTTCGCGCGCCCCGGCCGCGCCCGAGGCGGGATTTCGGCCGCCGGCTGTGGTTATTTAATTGGTGACGCATAAATGGATTTTTGATGCTTTGCGGCCTCCACCCGGTAAGCGGCAAAAGCATGCACTTTGCAAACCGTTGAAGTAAAACGGATTTTTATATGTCCCTATTTTATATTGCAAGTTTCACGTCGGATTATATTTAGGGACATACCCCCAAAATACAGCTTGCGCTCCCCCCACGTAGCAGGTAAGGTCTTCACCCTGCACTGCAACATTCACGACGCAGGCCACTGCGGAGCGCGTTATGTCCCATACCCCCCAAAAAGAATCCTGTCGCCCGGTCGCGGCCGTCGCCATCGACGCCACGCGCATCGGCCTGCCCGCCGCCCAGGGCCTGTACAGCCCCCTGAACGAACATGACGCCTGCGGCGTCGGCTTTGTCGCCCATATCAAGGGCCGCAAGAGCCACGCCATCATCCAGCAGGGCCTGAAGATCCTCGAAAACCTCGACCATCGCGGCGCCGTGGGCGCCGACAAGCTGATGGGCGACGGCGCGGGCATCCTGATCCAGATCCCCGACACCCTCTACCGCGACGAGATGGCCCAACAGGGCGTGACCCTGCCGCCGCCCGGCGAGTACGGCGTGGCCATGGTCTTCCTGCCCAAGGAAACCGCCTCCCGCCTGGCCTGCGAGCAAGAGCTGGAGCGCTCGGTGCGCGCCGAAGGCCAGACCGTGCTGGGCTGGCGCGACGTGCCGGTCGACCGCGACATGCCCATGTCGCCGGCCGTGAGCGACTGCGAACCGGTCATCCGCCAGCTGTTCATCGGCCGCGGCGCCGACGTGATGGTGCCCGATGCCCTGGAGCGCAAGCTCTACGTCATCCGCAAGACCGCCAGCCACGCCATCCAGAACATGCACCTGGCGCACGGCAAGGAATACTTCGTGCCCTCGGCCTCGGTGCGCACCGTGGTCTACAAGGGCCTGCTGCTGGCCGACCAGGTCGGCCGCTATTACCGCGACCTGGCCGATCCGCGCACCGTCTCGGCCCTGGCCCTGGTGCACCAGCGCTTCTCGACCAACACCTTCCCGGCCTGGCCGCTGGCCCACCCCTACCGCATGATCGCCCACAACGGCGAAATCAACACGGTCAAGGGCAATTTCAACTGGCTGCGCGCCCGCGAAGGCATGATGCAGTCGGCGGTGCTGGGCGACGACCTCAAGAAGCTCTACCCCATCGTCTACGAAGGCCAGTCGGACACCGCCACCTTCGACAACTGCCTGGAACTGCTGGTCAACTCCGGCTATTCGCTGGCCCACGCGATGATGATGATGATCCCGGAAGCCTGGGAACAGCACACGCAGATGGACCAGAGCCGCCGCGCCTTCTACGAATACCACGCGGCCATGATGGAGCCCTGGGACGGTCCGGCCGCCGTGGCCTTCACCGATGGCCGCCAGATCGGCGCCACCCTGGACCGCAACGGCCTGCGCCCGGCCCGCTACCTGGTCACCGACGACGACATGGTCATCATGGCCTCGGAGGCCGGCACCCTGTCCATCCCCGAGAACCGCATCGTCAAGAAATGGCGCCTGCAGCCCGGCAAGATGTTCCTGATCGACCTGGAACAAGGCCGCATCATCGACGACAGCGAGATCAAGTCGCAGCTGGCCAACAGCCGCCCCTACCGCCAATGGATCGAGCGCCTGCAGATCAAGCTGGAGTCGCTGCCCGCGCCGCGCTCGGCCTCGCCGGCCACGCAAAGCCCGGTTGCGCTGCTGGACCGCCAGCAGGCCTTCGGCTGGACCCAGGAAGACTACAAGTTCATCCTGGAACCCATGGCCAGCACCGGCGAGGAAGTCATCGGCTCCATGGGCAATGACGCGCCCCTGGCCGTGCTGTCGAACCGCGCCAAGCCGTTCTACAACTATTTCCGCCAGCTGTTCGCGCAGGTGACCAACCCGCCGATCGACCCGATCCGCGAACAGATGGTCATGTCGCTGGTGTCCTTCATCGGTCCCAAGCCCAACCTGCTGGACATCAACAACGTCAACCCGCCGCTGCGCCTCGAAGTGTCGCAGCCGGTGCTGGATTTCGCCGCCATGGCGCAGATCCGTGACATCGACCAGGTCACCGGCCAGAAATTCCGCAGCTACGAACTGGATATCACCTATCCGTCCGCCTGGGGCTCGGAAGGCATCGAAGCCCGCGTGGCCGCGCTGTGCGCCCGCGCCGTGGACGCGGTGCAAAGCGGTTACAACATCCTCATCGTGTCCGACCGCCTGATCGACAGCGAGCGCGTCGCCATCCCGGCCCTGCTGGCCACCTCGGCGGTGCACCAGCACCTGATCCGCGCCGGCCTGCGCACCAATACCGGCCTGGTCGTGGAGACCGGCTCGGCGCGCGAAGTGCATCATTTCGCGCTCCTGGGCGGCTACGGCGCCGAAGCCGTCCACCCCTATCTGGCGCTGGAATCGCTGGGCCGCATGAGCAGCCCCGATAAGGCCGTCAAGAACTACATCAAGGCCATCGGCAAGGGTCTGAACAAGGTGATGTCCAAGATGGGCATCTCCACCTTCATGTCCTATTGCGGCGCCCAGATCTTCGAGGCCGTCGGCCTGCAGCGCGAGCTGGTCGAGAAATACTTCACCGGCACCGCCTCCAATATCGAAGGCATCGGCATCTTCCAGGTCGCCGAAGAGGCGCTGCGCATGCACCGCGCCGCCTTCAGCGCCGACCCGGTGCTCGAAAACGCCCTGGACGCCGGCGGCGAATACGCCTTCCGCATCCGCGGCGAAGAGCATATGTGGACGCCGGATTCGATCGCCAAGCTGCAGCACGCCTCGCGCTCGAACAACTACCGCACCTACAAAGAGTACGCGCAGATCATCAACGACCAGAGCCGCCGCCACATGACGCTGCGCGGCCTGTTCGAGTTCCGCGTCGACCCGGCCCGCGCCATTCCGCTGGACGAGGTCGAGCCGGCCAAGGAAATCGTGCGGCGCTTCGCCACCGGCGCCATGTCGCTGGGCTCCATCTCCACCGAGGCCCACTCGGTGCTGGCCGTGGCCATGAACCGCATCGGCGGCAAGTCCAACACGGGCGAGGGCGGCGAGGACGAGCTGCGCTACCGCGCCGAGATGCGCAAGGGCAAGAGCACCATCAAGGAAGGCGACACGCTGGCTTCGCTGCTGGGCCACGACCGCATCGAGGCCGATGTGCCCCTCAAGAAGGGCGACTCGCTGCGTTCGCGCATCAAGCAGGTGGCCTCGGGCCGTTTCGGCGTGTCGGCCGAATACCTGTCCAGCGCCGACCAGATCCAGATCAAGATGGCCCAGGGCGCCAAGCCCGGCGAGGGCGGCCAGCTGCCCGGCCACAAGGTCTCCGAATACATCGCCAAGCTGCGCTACTCCGTGCCCGGCGTGGGCCTGATTTCGCCCCCGCCGCACCATGACATCTACTCCATCGAGGATCTGGCCCAGCTGATCCACGACCTGAAGAACGTCAATTCGCGCGCCTCGATCTCGGTCAAGCTCGTGTCCGAAGTGGGCGTGGGCACGGTGGCCGCCGGCGTGGCCAAGGCCAAGGCCGACCACGTCGTGATCGCCGGCCATGACGGCGGCACGGGCGCCTCGCCGGTCTCGTCCATCAAGCACGCGGGCACGCCCTGGGAGCTCGGCCTGGCCGAAACCCAGCAGACCCTGGTGCTCAACCGCCTGCGCAGCCGCATCCGCGTGCAGGCCGACGGCCAAATGAAGACCGGCCGCGACGTCATCATCGGCGCGCTGCTGGGCGCCGACGAATTCGGCTTCGCCACCGCGCCGCTGGTGGTCGAAGGCTGCATCATGATGCGCAAGTGCCACCTGAACACCTGCCCGGTGGGCGTGGCCACGCAAGACCCCGAACTGCGCAAGAAATTCCAGGGCAAGCCCGAGCACGTCGTGAACTACTTCTTCTTCGTCGCCGAAGAAGTGCGCGAGATCATGGCCCAGCTGGGCATCCGCAAGTTCGACGACCTGATCGGCCGCACCGACCTGCTCGACATGCGCACCGGCATCGAACACTGGAAGGCGCATGGCCTGGATTTCCAGCGTGTCTTCCACCGCGTGACGTCCGACATCCCGGTGCGCCATACCGAAGAACAGGATCACGGCCTGTCCGGCGCCCTGGATCACCAGCTGATCGAGCGCGCCCGTCCCGCCCTCGAACGCGGCGAGAAGGTGTCCTTCATCGTCCCCGTGCGCAACCGCAACCGCACCATCGGCGCCATGCTGTCCGGCGCGGTGGCCGCGCGCTACGGCCACGAGGGCCTGCCCGACGACACCATCCACATCCAGTGCAACGGCACGGCCGGCCAGAGCTTCGGCGCCTTCCTGGCCCATGGCATCACCATGGACCTGGTCGGCGAAGCCAACGACTATGTCGGCAAGGGCCTGTCGGGCGGCCGCATCATCGTGCGCTCGCCCAATGACTTCCGCGGCTTTGGCCCGGATCACATCATTGCGGGCAACACCGTCATGTACGGCGCGCTGGCCGGCGAAGCCTTCTTCAATGGCGTGGCCGGCGAGCGCTTCGCGGTGCGCAACTCGGGCGCCGCGACCGTCGTCGAAGGCACGGGCGACCATGGCTGCGAATACATGACCGGCGGCACGGTCGTCGTCCTGGGCACGACCGGGCGCAACTTCGCCGCCGGTATGTCCGGCGGCGTGGCCTATGTCTGGGATCCGGATCGCAGCTTCAAGGAGCGCTGCAACCTGTCCATGGTCGAACTCGAGGCGGTGGCCCCGCATGCCGAGCAACAGGCCGCGGGCAACATCGAAATCTGGCACAGCGCGCAGCGCGGCGGCGAGCGCGAGACCGACGAAACCATTCTGCGCCGTCTGGTGGAAGACCACTTCCGCTACACCGGCAGCTTCCGCGCCCGCGAAATCCTGGGCGACTGGGAAGCCGCGCGCGGCAAGTTCGTCAAAGTCATGCCGACGGAATACCGCCGTGCCCTGGGTGAATTGTGGCGTGCAGCCAACCCGCAACAAATGGCTGCCTGAGGACCGAAATGGGAAAGATCACTGGCTTCATGGAGTATCAACGCCTGCAAGAGGCGTCGGAGGCTCCGCAAAAGCGCCTGAAGAACTGGCGCGAATTCGTCCTGCATCTGAACGATGACCAGGCCAAGCAACAGGCGGCGCGCTGCATGGACTGCGGCATCCCGTTCTGCAACAACGGCTGCCCGGTCAACAACATCATTCCGGACTGGAACGATCTGGTCTACCGCCAGGATTGGCGCGCGGCGCTGGACGTGCTGCACTCGACCAACAACTTCCCGGAGTTCACCGGCCGCATCTGCCCGGCGCCCTGCGAAGCAGCCTGTACCTTGAACATCAATAGCGACGCCGTGGGCATCAAGTCCATCGAGCACGCCATCATCGACAAGGGCTGGGCCGAAGGCTGGGTGCTGCCCAAGCTGCCGGCGCGCAAGACCGGCAAGCGCGTGGCCGTGGTGGGTTCCGGCCCGGCCGGCCTGGCCTGCGCCCAGCAGCTGGCGCGCGCCGGCCACGCCGTGACCGTCTTCGAAAAGAGCGATCGCATCGGCGGCCTGCTGCGCTACGGCATTCCCGACTTCAAGCTCGAAAAAGCCCAGATCGACCGCCGCATCGTGCAAATGGAAGCCGAAGGCGTGGAGTTCGCGCCCTCGACCTTCATCGGCAATGCCAGCGACCCGGCCGCCGACGGCCTGAGCGTGCGCACCCCGCAATCGCTGCTGGACGAATTCGACGCCGTGGTCATGAGCGGCGGCTCGGAAACCCCGCGCGACCTGCCCGTGCCCGGCCGCGAACTCGAAGGCGTCTATTACGCCATGGACTTCCTGCGCCAGCAGAACAAGGCCGTGGCCGGCGACCGCCTGAGCAACCAGACCCTGGCCCGCGGCAAGCACGTCGTGGTGATCGGCGGCGGCGACACCGGCTCGGACTGCGTGGGCACCAGCAACCGCCATGGCGCGCTGTCGGTGACCCAGTTCGAACTGCTGCCCCAGCCGCCCGAGCACGAGAACAAGCCCATGGTCTGGCCCTATTGGCCGCTCAAGCTGCGCACCTCGTCCTCGCACGAAGAAGGCTGCCAGCGCGACTGGTCGGTCACCACCAAGGCCTTCAAGGGCGCCAATGGCAAGATCGAAAAACTCGTCGGCGCCCGCGTCGAATGGGTCAAGGACGAAGCCACCGGCCAAATGAAGATGCGCGAGATCGAAGGCTCCGAGTTCGAGATCAAGGCGGACCTGGTGCTGCTGGCCATGGGTTTTGTCTCCCCGGTGCAAAGCGTGCTCGACGCCTTTGGCGTGGACCGCGATCCGCGCGGCAATGTGCGCGCCAACACCGACGACTACCAGACCAATGTGCCCAAGGTCTTCGCCGCCGGCGATATGCGCCGCGGACAGTCGCTGGTGGTCTGGGCCATCCGCGAAGGCCGCCAGTGCGCCCGCTCCGTGGACGCCTTCCTGATGGGAAGCTCCGAGCTGCCGCGCTGATTTTCCGGGCTTGCAGCCACAAGGCCGGCCGGCGCCATGCGCCCGCCGGCCTTGTTTCTGGGCGCGCCGGGCTGTCGCGCGATGCCCACATCCGCGCCATGAGTCCGGCGGACTTGACCCAGGTCAAGGCCGCCCGGCCCGGCGTCTGCGAACCTCTGCCCCTACCGTCATCACGACATCTGGAGAGAGGAAATGCATTCGGTTCCCGGGCGCGGTCGCGCTATTGTCCTGGCTGCGCTGTGCGCCGCCGCCCTGTCCACCCCCGCCCAGGCCCACGAAGAAGGCGATTGGCTGTTCAAGGTGGGCGCCACGCAGGTGCGCCCGAAATCCAATAACGGCAGCGTGCTCAACGGCACGGTGGACCTGGACGTCAATAACAGCGTCCGCCCGTCCTTCACCATCACCTATATGGCCACGCGCAACGTCGGCATCGAACTGCTGGGCGCCTGGCCCTTCGAGCACGACATCCGCGGCAGCGGCCTGGGCAAGATCGCCAGCACCAAGCACCTGCCGCCCACGCTCAGCCTGCAATGGCATTTCCTGCCGGACAGCACCGTCCAGCCCTATGTCGGCGTGGGCCTGAACTACACCCATTTCTTCGACACCAAGACCACCGGCGCCCTGTCCGGCTCGGATCTCAAGCTGAAGGACTCCTGGGGCGTTGCCGCCCAGCTCGGCGTGGACATCAAACTCAGCGAACGCTGGTTCATGAATGCCGACCTGCGCTACATCGACATTTCGTCCAAGGTGAAACTCAACGGCGAGCGCGTCGGCACCGCCCGTATCGACCCCTGGGTGGCCACCATCGGCGTGGGCTACCGCTTCTGAGGCCGCCGCGGCCCGCCCGGCCCTGATGGCCGGGCGTCCTACTTTGCGCCGGGCCGAAAGACCCTGACAATGGAGCGGCTATTATCAGCGCCGGTCCGGCAACATCGCGCTGCAATCAGTCACGTCCCTAGGGTCGTGTTGAATTTACTGTTTCCGGGCCCGCTCTCGGCCCGTCCGACTATCGGAAAACACTGTTCCATGGGTGCGCCGCCCTCGCGGCGCCCAGGGGGCTCGGGCTACAATGACCCCTTTGCCAACCGCGACCGCGCCCGGGCTATCTCCCGCGGGGCGTCGAGCAACCCACCCGCTGCCCATGCCCGTTTCCACTCGCAACAGCTCGGATCTCGTACTGTCCTGCCAGGACGTGGCGCTGGGTTATGGCGACTTCACGGTGCTTTCGGGCATCACGCTCGAAGTCCATGCCGGCCAAGTCGTCGCCATCATGGGCGGTTCGGGCTCGGGCAAGACCACGCTGCTGCGCGCGGCCACCGGCCAGATCCTGGCCCAGCAGGGCGAAGTCCAGGCTTTCGGCCAGGACATCGCCACCGCCAGCCCCCAGGCCCTGCAGGGCCTGCGCAAGCGCATGGGGGTGCTGTTCCAGCAGGGCGCGCTCTTTACCGACCTCAATGTCTTCGAAAACGTCGCGTTCCCGCTGCGCGAGCACACCGCCAGCAGCGAGGCCGAGGTTCTCGAAAAAGTGCTGGACAAGCTCGACGCCGTCGGCCTGCGCGCCGCCGCCCACCTGCGCGTGGCCGAGATCTCGGGCGGCATGGCGCGCCGCGTGGCCCTGGCCCGCGCCGTCGTCCTGGAGCCCGAGCTCATCCTCTATGACGAGCCCTTCGCCGGCCTGGACCCCATCTCCATGGGCATCACGGCCCGCTTGATCCGGCATCTGTCCGACCGGCTGCACTGCGCTTCGGTCCTAATCACCCATGACATCCAGGAATCCTTCGCCATCGCCGACCGCGTCTACCTGGTGGGGCAGGGCCAACTGAAGGCCTCCGGCACGCCCGAGACGCTGGCCGCTTCCGAAGATCCCTATGTCCGCCAGTTCCTGGACGGCGCGCCCGATGGGCCGGTGGCCTTCCGCTATCCGGAGACGCCGGCCTTCCAGGCCTGGCTGGGGCAACAGCAAGGACGCAGACCATGAGCGCCCGTTTCATCACCGCCATCGGCGCCGGATTGGGCAACACCATCCGCGGCGTCGGCTTTTTCACCCGGTTTTTCGGCGCCGTGCTGGCCCGCTCGGGCATCGTCCTGCAGCGCCCGCGCCTGGTGTCCCAGCAAGTCCATTTCATCGGCAACTATTCGCTGCTGATCATCGCCGTGTCCGGCATGTTCGTGGGGTTCGTGCTGGGCCTGCAAGGCTATTACACCCTCAACCGCTATGGCTCCGAAGAGGCGCTCGGCCTGCTGGTGGCCCTGTCGCTGGTGCGCGAGCTCGGGCCGGTGGTGACCGCGCTCCTGTTCGCCGGCCGCGCCGGCACCTCGCTGACCGCCGAGATCGGCCTCATGAAGGCCGGCGAACAGCTCGCCGCCATGGAGGTCATGGCGGTCGACCCCATGCGCCGGGTGCTGGTGCCGCGCTTCTGGGGCGGCGTCATCGCCATGCCCATCCTGGCCTCGGTCTTCTCCATGGTCGGCATCCTGGGCGGCTGGGTTGTCGGGGTGGTCATGATCGGCGTGGACACCGGCGCGTTCTGGTCGCAGATGCAAGACGGCGTCGACGTCTGGAACGACGTCGCCAACGGCGTCATCAAGAGCCTGGTCTTCGGCGTCACCGTCACCCTGGTGGCGCTTTACGAAGGCTGGCAGGCCCGCCCCACGCCCGAAGGCGTGGCGCGCGCCACCACCCGCACCGTGGTGGTGGGCTCGCTGGCCGTGCTGGGCCTGGACTTTCTCCTGACTGCCCTGATGTTTGGCAATTGATACGGATTCATCATGTCACGTGAAAAAACCGATTTCTGGGTTGGCCTGTTCGTGCTGCTGGGCGCCGCGGCGCTGGTGTTCCTGGCCTTGCGCGCCGGCAACCTGAGCAGTTTCTCCTTTGCGCCCACCTACACGCTCAGCGCCAATTTCGACAATATCGGCGGCCTGAAAGTGCGCGCCCCGGTCAAGAGCGCCGGCGTGGTCGTGGGCCGTGTCTCACGCATCGCTTTCGATGACAAGAGCTTCCAGGCCGTGGTCACCATGGACCTCGAAACGCCATATCAATTCCCCTCGGACTCTTCGGCCAGCATCCTGACCTCGGGCCTGCTGGGCGAACAATACATCGGCGTCACCCCCGGCAGCGAAGAGGAGAATTTTGCCGATGGCGGCAAAATCCGCTATACACAAAGCGCCGTCGTCCTGGAGCAGCTGATCAGCAAGTTCCTGTACGGCACGGCGGAAAAACAAGGTACGGCGGCCGGCACGGCCCCCTGAGCCCGGGCGCGCGGCGCCATATCGTCAAAAATACGAATACCTCTCGAAGGCGCGTTACACCATGAACATGCAAGCCCTCACCCGACTGATCACCATCGCCGCGGCCGGCGCCGTGCTGGCCGGCTGCGCCGCGCCGCAGCACCCGGATCCCCGGGATCCCTGGGAGGGCTTCAACCGTGGCGTCTACAAATTCAACGACACCGTGGACCGCGCCCTGTTCAAGCCGGTCGCCCAGGGCTATACCTATGTCGTGCCCTCGCCGGTGCGCACCTGCGTGCACAATATGTTCAGCAACCTGGGCGATGTCTGGGCCGGCGCCAACAGCATGCTGCAAGGCCGCGGCCACGACTTCATCAACACCCTGGGCCGCTTCCTGTTCAACACCACCATGGGCGTGGGCGGCTGCATCGACGTCGCTTCCATGAATGGCGCGCGCAAGATCCCCAATGACTTCGGCACCACGCTGGGCGTCTGGGGCTTCGGCCAGGGCCCCTACCTCGTGCTGCCTTTCTGGGGCGCGAGCTCGGTGCGCGACGGCGTCGGCCTGATCGGCGACTGGAACGGCAATCAGCTGGCCACGGTCGGCGCCATCGACAACGTTCCCCTGCGCAATTCGCTGTGGGGCCTGGAGTTCATCGACGCGCGCGCCAACCTGCTGGATGTCACCGACACGGTCGACCGCGTGGCGCTGGACCCCTACAGCTTCGTGCGCGACGCCTATCTGCAGCGCCGCGCGGCCATGGTGCGCGGCGACCGGGTCGGCGACGAGTCGAGCCTGCCCAACTATGAGGATGACGAGGACGACACGTCCTCCAAGGCGGCCCCCGCCGCCACGCAACCGGCCAAGTAAAGCCGGGCAAGAAAGAAGGAGTTTCCATGCGGTTTTCTGTTTTTGCTTTTCTGCAACGTGTTTTGCTGGCCTGCGCCCTCGCCGTGAGCGGCGCGGCGGCCGCCCAGACGCCCGATCCCATGGGCGCGCCCGACCAGTTTGTCCTGAATGCCGCCAATCAGACGATCAACGTCCTGAAGGCCGACCGTGGCGTGAAGTCCGGCGACCTGAGCCGCATCAACCAGGTGGTCGACCAGCACATCCTGCCCTACGTCAATTTCGAGAAGACCACGCGGCTGGCCGCCGGCCGCTATTGGCGCCAGGCCACGGACGACCAGAAAAAACGTCTGGCCGAGGCCTTCCGCGGCACCCTGGTGCGCACCTACAGCGGCGCGCTCATCAAGGTGGACAACGGCACCACCATCCAGCTGCTGCCGCAGCGCGGCGACCCCAACGCCAACGACGTGGTCGTGCGCTCGCTCATCAGCCAGACCAACTCCCAGCCCGTCCAGGTGGATTACCGCCTCGAAAAGAGCCCCCAGGGCTGGCGCATCTACGACCTGAACGTCGAAGGCATCTGGCTGATCGAAAACTACCGCAACCAGTTCGCCCAGCAGATCAACCAAAGCGGCATCGACGGCCTGATCGACGCCCTGAACCGCCGCAACCAATAGGATTGCGGCGGCAGGCGGCCCCCTCCCGGGCCGCCTTGCGGGGGCAAGGCGCGGGCCCCTCTATAATGGCGGTTTCGCTCTTTCCGGGCGCCAACCGGGCATGACCCGGGACTTTCCGCCGCGTTTATGTCAGCCGTCAGCCTCGAACACGTCTCCAAGATCTATCCGCCTCGCCGGCAAGGATGGAAAAGCCTGTTTGGCGCCTCGGCCGGACCAGGCTTCCAGGCCCTGAAGGACGTCAGCCTGCGCATCGAGCATGGCGAGTTCTTCGGCCTGCTGGGCCCCAATGGCGCCGGCAAGACCACGCTGATCTCCATCCTGGCGGGGCTGGCCCATGCCACCGAGGGCCGGGCCAGCGTCTGCGGCTATGACGTCGTCGCCGACTACAAGGAAGCCCGCCGCGCCCTGGGCGTCGTGCCCCAAGAATTGGTGTACGACCCCTTTTTCACCGTGCGCGAGACCCTGCGTCTGCAATCCGGCTATTTCGGCTTGCGCAACAATGACGACTGGATAGACGAGATCCTCTTCAACCTGGGCCTGGCCGACAAGGCCGACGCCAATATGCGCGCCCTGTCCGGCGGCATGAAGCGGCGGGTGCTGGTGGCCCAGGCCCTGGTGCACCGCCCGCCGGTCATCGTGCTGGACGAGCCGACCGCCGGCGTGGACGTGGACCTGCGCCGCACCCTCTGGGAATTCATTTCGCGCCTGAACCGCGCCGGCCACACCATCATGCTCACCACCCACTACCTCGAAGAAGCCGAGGCCCTGTGCGGCCGCATCGCCATGCTCAAGGGCGGGCGCATCGTGGCCCTGGATACGACCCAGGCCCTGCTGGCCCGCGTGGGCGGGGTGGACCTGGAGGACGCCTTCGTGCGCATCATGCACCAGGAAGATCCGCCGCCCGCGTCCCTGATCGACGAGGAGACCCTGTCGTGAGCGCCTCCCAGCCGCTGGTGCAGCCGCGCCTGGACGCGGGCTCGGGGTTTCCGACCCTCTTGCGCAAGGAATTGCTGCGCTTCTGGAAGGTGAGCTTCCAGACCATTGCCGCGCCCGTCATCACGGCGCTGCTCTATCTGCTGGTGTTTGCCCATGTGCTGGAAGGCCGGCTGATGGTCTACGGCTCGGTGCCGTACACCGCCTTCCTGATCCCCGGGCTCATGATGATGAGCATGCTGCAGAACGCCTTCGCCAACCCCTCGTCCTCGCTCATCCAGAGCCGGATCACGGGCAATCTGGTGTTTGTGCTGCTGCCGCCGCTGTCGCACCGGGAGTTCTTCGCCGCCTATGTCATCGCCGCCATCGTGCGCGGCATCGCCGTGGGCCTGTGCGTCTGGCTGGTGGCGCTGTTTTTCGTGCCGCTGGTCCCCAGCCACCCGCTCTGGGTGCTGGCCTTCGCCGTGCTGGCCTGCGGCATCATGGCGGTGCTGGGCGTGGTGGCCGGACTCTGGTCGGAAAAATTCGATCAGCTGGCCGCCTTCCAGAACTTTCTCGTGATGCCGGCCACCTTCCTGTCCGGCGTGTTCTACTCTATCCATACCCTGCCGCCCTTCTGGCAGGCCGTGTCGCACTGGAACCCGCTCTTCTACACCATCGACGGCTTCCGCCACGGCTTTTTCGGCGTCTCCGACGTCTCGCCCTGGCACAGCCTGGCGGTGGTGGCCGGCGTCTTCCTCGTCCTTTCGTTATTCGCGCTGCGCCTGCTGGCGAGCGGCTACAAGCTTCGGAACTGACCCATGCTTCCCACCCCCGAGCAAGTCCGCCAATACATCGTGGACGGACTGCCCTGTGAACATATCGACGTGCAAGGCGATGGCTCGCATTTCGACGCGGTCATCGTCAGCCCCGCCTTCGAGGGCAAGCGCCTGATCGCCCGCCACCAGCTGGTCTACGCCGCCCTGGGCGACCGCATGAAAGCCGAAATCCACGCGCTGTCCATGCGGACCCTCACCCCCGACGAATTCCGCAAGGCGGGCCGCTGATGGACAAGCTGCGCATCACCGGCGGCGCCCGGCTGGAAGGTGAAGTCTCCATCTCCGGCGCCAAGAATTCGGCCCTGCCCATCCTGTGCGCCAGCCTGTTGACGGCCGAGCCGGTCAACCTGGCCAATGTGCCGCAGCTCAACGACACCCGGACCATGCTGCGCCTGCTGGGCCAGCTGGGCGTGAAGTCCGAGAGCTCGGGCACGCAGGTCATGCTGCAAGCCGACCAGGTCGGCAGCCTGGAGGCGCCCTATGAGCTGGTCAAGACCATGCGCGCCTCCATCCTGGTGCTGGGCCCGCTGGTGGCCCGCTTCGGCGAAGCCCGCGTGAGCCTGCCGGGCGGCTGCACCATCGGCCAGCGTCCGGTGGACCAGCACATCAAGGGTCTGCAGGCCCTGGGCGCCGAGATCACCATGGAGCACGGCTTCGTGGTCGCGCGCGCCAAGCGCCTGAAGGGCGCCTCGGTGCGCACCGACATGGTCACGGTCACCGGCACCGAGAACCTGCTGATGGCCGCCGTGCTGGCCGAGGGCCAGACCATCCTCGAAAACGCCGCGCGCGAACCCGAGGTGGTGGACCTGGCCGAACTGCTCATCAAGATGGGCGCCCGCATCCGGGGCCACGGCACCGACCGCATCGTCATCGACGGCGTGCAGCGCCTGCACGGCGCCACGCACACCGTCATCTCCGACCGCATCGAAGCCGGCACCTTTCTGTGCGCCGTCGGCGCGGCGGGCGGCGACATCATGCTGCGCAACACCGACCCGGCCATCATGGGCGCCACGCTGGACAAACTGGCGGAAGCCGGCCTGACCATCGAGACCGGCCCGGACTGGATCCGCGGCGCCATGGCCGGCCGCCCCAAGGCCGTCGATCTGCGCACCCACGAATACCCCGGCCTGGCCACCGACATGCAGGCCCAGCTGATGGCCCTCAATACCGTGGCCGAGGGCACCGCCCTCGTGGTCGAGAACATCTTCGAGAACCGCTTCATGCACGTGCAGGAACTCTGCCGGCTGGGCGCGGAGATCGATATCGACGGCCATACCGCCGTGGTGCGCGGCGTGCGCCAGCTTTCGGGCGCCAAGGTCATGGCGACCGACCTGCGCGCCTCGGCCAGCCTGGTGATCGCCGGCCTGGCGGCCGAGGGCATCACCCTGGTCGACCGCATCTACCATCTGGACCGCGGCTACGACCGCATGGAAGTCAAACTGCGCAATCTCGGCGCGCGCATCGAGCGCGTCTCCGGCAAGGAAGAGGAATGAGCATCGCCCCCGCGCCCCTGACACTGGCCCTGTCCAAGGGGCGCATTTTCGAAGAGACCATGCCGCTGCTGGCCGAGGCCGGCATCGAAGTGGGCGAAAACCCCGAAAGCTCCCGCAAGCTGATCCTGCCGACCAGCGACCCCGGGCTGCGGCTGATCATCGTGCGCGCCTCCGACGTGCCCACCTATGTGCAATATGGCGCGGCCGACTTCGGCATCGCCGGCAAGGACGTGCTGATCGAGCACGCCGCCGGCCAGCCCGGCCGCCTGTACCAGCCCATCGACCTGAACATCGCCAAGTGCCGCCTGAGCGTGGCCGTGCGCCAGGACTTCGACTACGCCGCGGCCGTGCACCAGGGCGCCCGCCTGCGCGTGGCGACCAAATACGTGCAGTCCGCGCGCGAGCACTTCGCCAGCAAAGGGGTCTACGTCGACATCATCAAGCTGTACGGCTCGATGGAGCTGGCCCCCCTGGTCGGCCTGGCCGACGCCATCGTGGACCTGGTGTCCACCGGCGGCACCCTGCGGGCCAACGGCCTGCGCGAAGTCGAGGCCATCATGCCGATCTCTTCGCGCCTCATCGTCAACCAGGCCTCGCTCAAGACCCGCGGCGACCGCCTGCAACCGTTGCTGGACGCCTTCCAGCGCGCCTCGGCGCGCCAGGACTGACCTGCTTTCTTGAAGACCGACGCCATGGCCTTGATCAACCGACTCGATTCCCGCGACGCGGGCTTCCAAACCGCCTTGTCCCGCCTGCTGGCCTTCGAAGCCTCCGAGGACGAATCCATCGACCGCGCCGCCGCCGGCATCCTGGCCGATGTGCGCGCCCGCGGCGATGCCGCCCTGCTCGAATACACCCAGCGCTTTGACCGCATGGCCGTGGACAGCGCGGCCGCGCTCGAAATCCCCGCCTCCGAACTGCACGCGGCGCTGGCCGCGCTGCCGGCCGCGCAGCGCAACGCCCTCGAAGCCGCCGCCGACCGCGTGCGCGCCTATCACGAGCACCAGCGCGCCGAGACCTGGACCTATACCGATGCCGAGGGCACCATGCTCGGCCAGCAGGTCACGCCCCTGGACCGCGTGGGCCTCTACGTCCCGGGCGGCAAGGCCGCCTATCCGTCCTCGGTGCTGATGAACGCCATTCCGGCCAAGGTGGCCGGCGTGCCCGAGCTCATCATGGTCACGCCCACGCCCGACGGCCAGCGCAACCCCATCGTGCTGGCGGCCGCGGCCATCGGCGGCGTGGACCGCGTCTTCGCCATCGGCGGCGCGCAGGCCGTGGGCGCCCTGGCCTATGGCACGGCCACCGTGCCGGCGGTCGACAAGATCGTCGGCCCGGGCAATGCCTATGTCGCGGCGGCCAAGCGGCGCGTTTTCGGCGTGGTGGGCATCGACATGATCGCCGGCCCGAGCGAAATCCTGGTCATCTGCGACGGCAAGACGCCGGCCGACTGGATCGCCATGGATCTGTTCTCCCAGGCCGAACACGACGAACTGGCCCAGTCCATCCTGCTGTGCCCCGATGCGGCCTATATCGACGAGGTCGAGGCCGCCATCGAGCGCCTGCTGCCCACCATGCCGCGCGCCGACATCCTGCGCGTGAGCCTGGCCAACCGGGGCGCGCTGATCCTGGTGCGCGACCTGGACGAAGCCTGCGCCATCGCCAACACGATCGCGCCCGAACACCTGGAAATCTCCACCGAGCAGCCCGAAATCTGGACCGCCCGCATCCGCCACGCCGGCGCCATCTTCATGGGGCGCTACAGCTCCGAGGCGCTGGGCGATTACTGTGCCGGGCCCAACCACGTGCTGCCCACGTCGCGCACGGCCCGCTTTTCCTCGCCGCTGGGCGTCTATGACTTCCAGAAACGCTCCAGCCTGATCCAGGTATCGCGGCAGGGCGCCCAGACCCTGGGCCGCATCGCCGCCGAGCTGGCGCTGGGCGAAGGCCTGCAGGCTCACGCGGCCAGCGCGCAATACCGCCTCGACGAGCAACCATGACCAGCGCCGCCAGCCGGGTCGCCCGCACGGTGCGCGCCGACATCCAGGCGCAAACCGCGTATCCGGTGGCCCCGAGCGCCGCGGACGTCATCAAGCTCGACGCCATGGAATGCCCCTACCCGCTGCCGCAGCGGGTGCGCCAGGCCATTGCCGAAGCGGCGCTCGCCACCCCCCTGAACCGCTATCCGCAGGCCGATCTCTCGGCGCTCAAGGCCGAGGTGGCCGCCGCCTTCGGCGTGCCCCCCGAGGCCGGCCTGCTGTTCGGCAATGGCTCCGACGAGCTCATCCACCTGCTGGTGCAAGCCTGTTGCGAGCCTGGCGACACCGTGCTGTCGCCCTGGCCGTCCTTTGTCTACTTCGAGATGGCGGCGCGTTTTGACCACGCCCGCTTCGAGGGCGTGCCGCTGACCGCCGACCTGGAACTGGACCTGCCCGCCATGCTGGCGGCCATCGAACAGCATCGGCCCAAGCTGGTCTTCCTGGCGCTGCCCAACAACCCCACCGGCGGCCTGTGGCCCGACGACGCCGTCGAAGCCATCCTGCGGGCCGCCCCCGGCCTGGTGGTCATCGACGAGGCCTACCAGCCCTTCGCCGGCCACAGCTGGATGCCCCGCGTGACCCGCCTGCCCAATGCCGTGGTCATGCGCACCGTCTCCAAGATCGGCCTGGCCGGCCTGCGTTTCGGCTACCTGGCCGGCCACCCGGACTGGATCGCCCAGATCGACAAAGTGCGTCCGCCGTACAACGTCGACGTGCTGACCCAGGCCGTGCTGCGCGCCGTGCTGCGCGACAAGGCCGTGCTCGACGAACAGGCCGCGCGCCTGCGCGCCGACCGCGAACCGCTGGCCCGGGCCCTGGCCGCGCTGCCCGGCGTCAGGGTCTACCCGAGTGCCGGGAATTTCATTCTTGCGCGCTTTTCCGGCAAGCTGGACGGCAACGCCGTGCATCTCGCCCTGAAAACGCGCAAAATACTGGTTAGAAACTTTTCGGCGGCGCATCCCTTGCTGGCCAACTGCCTGCGCATCTCGGTCGGCACCCCCGAAGAAAACGCGGCCCTGCTCGCCGCCCTGCAAGACATACTGAGTCCCTGACATGCGTACCGCAGAAATCATCCGCAACACCAACGAGACGCGCATCCGCGTGGCCGTCAACCTGGACGGCACCGGCAAGCAGAGCATAGACACCGGCGTGCCCTTCCTGGACCACATGCTGGACCAGATCGCGCGCCACGGCCTGGTCGATCTCGAGATCAAGGCCGAGGGCGATCTGCACATCGACGCGCACCACACCGTCGAGGACGTCGGCATCACGCTGGGCATGGCGATCGCCAAGGCCATCGGCAACAAGGCCGGCCTGCGCCGCTACGGCCACGCCTACGTGCCGCTGGACGAAGCGCTGTCGCGCGTGGTGATCGATTTCTCGGGCCGTCCCGGGCTGGAGTACCACATCGACTTCACACGCGCGCGCATCGGCGACTTCGACGTCGATCTCACCCGCGAATTCTTCCAGGGCCTGGTCAACCACGCCCTGATGACGCTGCATATCGACAACCTGCGCGGCGTCAACGCCCACCATCAGGCCGAAACGGTATTCAAGGCCTTCGGCCGCGCCCTGCGCATGGCCATGGAGGTCGATCCCCGCATGGGCGACGTCATCCCGTCGACCAAGGGCGTGCTGTAACACCGAGGCCCAAGAATTGAGCACTATCGCCATCGTCGACTACGGCATGGGCAATTTCCATTCCGTGGCCCGCGCGCTGCAATACGCCGCGCCCCAAGCCAATATCCGCATCTGCAACCGCAACGAGGACATCGACGCGGCCGACCGCGTCGTCTTTCCCGGCCAGGGCGCCATGCCCGACTGCATGCGCACCCTGAATGAATCGGGGCTGGCCGAATCCGTGCTGCGCGCGGCCCGCAACAAGCCCCTGCTTGGCGTATGCGTGGGCGAACAGATGCTGTTTGCCGCCAGCGAAGAGGGCGACACGCCCTGCCTGGGCATCTTCCCCGGCCAGGTGCGCCGCTTCGCCGGCCCGCGCTTTGCCGATGTCGTGACGGCCGACGCCCAGGGCAATACCGGCCCCGTGAGCGCCGACACCGCCGACGAACGCCTCAAAGTCCCGCACATGGGATGGAACAAAGTCCGTCAAACGCGCTCTCACCCGCTATGGGAGGGCATTCCTGACGAGGCGCATTTCTATTTTGTGCACAGTTATTACGCCGTCCCCGAAGATCCGTCCTTGACGGTCGGGGAAAGCGATTACGGACTTGCCTTTACCTGCGCTGTGGCCGCCAGTAACATTTTCGCGGTGCAATTCCACCCGGAAAAGAGTGCCGAACACGGTTTGCGCCTGTACCGCAATTTTGTAGACTGGCAACCATAGCCGCCTCCGGACGAGCCCCGGCCGGCCTTTTTTCAACCGAACTTTTCTACGCTCGCTATCCACCATGCTGCTGATCCCCGCCATCGACCTCAAAGACGGGCGCTGCGTGCGCCTGCGCCAGGGAGACCTGGACGATGCAACGGTGTTCTCCGAAGACCCGGCCGCCATGGCCTCGCACTGGCTCGCCCAGGGAGCCCGCCGGCTGCATCTGGTCGACTTGAACGGCGCCGTCGCCGGCAAGCCCAAGAACGAAGCCCCCATCAACGCCATCCTGGACGCCGTGGGCGATGACATCCCGGTGCAGATCGGCGGCGGCATCCGCGATCTGGACACCATCGAGCGCTATCTCGATGCCGGCATTTCCTACGTCATCATCGGTACGGCCGCGGTCAAGAACCCCGGCTTCCTGCATGATGCCTGCGGCGCCTTCCCGGGCCAGATCATCGTGGGCCTGGACGCCCGCGACGGCAAGATCGCCACCGACGGCTGGAGCAAGCTCACCCGCCACGACGTGCTCGACCTCGCCAAGAAGTTCGAGGACTACGGCTGCGAGGCCATCATCTACACCGACATCGGCCGCGACGGCATGCTCTCGGGCGTGAACGTCGAAGCCACCGTGCGCCTGGCCCAGCACGTTCGCATCCCCGTCTACGCCTCGGGCGGCATCGCCGGCCTGCCGGACATCGAAGCGCTGTGCGCCGTCGAATCCGAGGGCGTCGAGGGCGCCATCCTGGGCCGCAGCATCTATGAAGGCGCGCTGGACTTCCAGGCGGCCCAGACCCGTGCCGACGAACTGACAAAATGACGCAACCCCAAGGCGCCGCCGGCGCCGGTCTTTCCTCGGCGCTCACGCGCCGCATCATTCCCTGCCTTGACGTCACGGCCGGCCGCGTCGTCAAGGGCGTGAACTTCGTCAACCTCACCGACGCCGGCGATCCGGTGGAGATTGCGCGCCGCTACAACGAGCAGGGCGCCGACGAGCTCACCTTCCTGGACATCACGGCCACCAGCGACGGCCGCGACCTGATACTGCCCATCATCGAGCAGGTGGCCTCCCAGGTCTTCATCCCGCTGACCGTGGGCGGCGGCGTGCGCCAGGTCTCCGATGTCCAGCGCCTGCTCAATGCCGGCGCCGACAAGATCAGCATCAACAGCGCGGCGGTGGCCAATCCCGAGCTGGTGCGCGCCGCGGCCGCCTACCATGGTTCGCAATGCATCGTGGTCGCCATCGATGCGCGGCGCGTCAGCGGCCCGGGCGAGCCGGCCCGCTGGGAAGTCTTCACCCATGGCGGACGCAAGGCCACGGGCCTGGACGCCATTGCCTGGGCGCGGCGCATGGCCGCCTATGGCGCTGGCGAAATCCTGCTCACCAGCATGGACCGCGACGGCACCAAGTCCGGCTTCGATCTCGAACTGACCCGCGCCGTCTCCGACGCCGTGCCCGTGCCGGTGATCGCCTCGGGCGGCGTGGGCAGCCTGGAGCATCTGGCCGAAGGGGTCACCACCGGCCGCGCCAGCGCGGTGCTGGCGGCCAGCATCTTTCACTTCGGCCAGCACACCGTGCGCGAGTGCAAGGAATTCATGGCGCAACGCGGCATAGACGTCAGACTGGATTGATCATGAGCACCGAACCGGATTGGATGGCCGATGTCGTATTCGACGCCGATGGCCTGATTCCCGCCATTGCCCAGGACGCCGAAAACGGCCAGATCCTGATGGTCGCCTGGATGAACCGCGAAGCCCTGGCCGAAACCGCCGCCACCGGGCGCGCGGTCTATTGGTCGCGCTCGCGCAAGAAACTCTGGCGCAAAGGCGAGGAGTCCGGCCATGTGCAGCAAGTGCATGAGCTGCGGCTGGATTGCGACGGCGACGTCATCCTCCTGAAAGTCCACCAAAATGGCGGCATCGCCTGCCATACTGGCCGGGCCAGCTGTTTTTACCGCCGTCTGGACGGCTCCTCCCAGCGCGCCGCCTGGGTGACGGTCGACCCAGTCCTGAAAGACCCTGAGCTGATCTACAAATGAGCCACCCACCCGCCTTCGGCGCCGACGTGCTCGCGCGCGTGGCCGACACCCTGGAGTCCCGCCGCCCCGAAAACGGCGGCGATCCGCAAACCTCCTATGTGGCCAAGCTGCTCGCGAAAGGCCCGGACGCCTTTCTGAAGAAAATCGGCGAAGAAGCCACCGAGCTGGTCATGGCCGCCAAGGACGGCCAGGCCGAGCGCATCGTCAGCGAAACCGCCGACCTCTGGTTTCATTGCCTGGTGACGCTGGCTCACTACCATCTGCGCCCCGAAGACGTGCTGGCCGAACTGGCGCGCCGCGAAGGGCTGTCGGGCCTCGAAGAAAAAGCCCGCCGTCCCGCCGACTGAGAACCGTATGAGCGAAAACTGTATCTTCTGCAAAATCGCGCAAGGCGACATCCCGGCCAAGAAGGTCTACGAAGACGATGAATTCGTCGTCTTCCACGACATCAACCCGGCCGCGCCCGTCCACCTGCTGCTCATTCCGCGCCGCCATATCGCTTCCATGCAGGACATTACTGCCGAGGATGCGGGCTGGTTGGGTAGAATGATGACACTCGTGCCTCGCCTGGCCCAGGAGAACGGCTGCAATCCCGGTCCGGAAGGCGGCTTCCGTCTGCTGGCCAACTCCGGCGCCGAGGGTGGCCAGGAAGTTCCGCATCTGCATTTCCACATCATTGGCGGTTCGCGTCCCTGGAAAGGCCGCGTAGCCCCCAACGCATAAACACGGAGAGTTGTCATGGGTAGCTTCAGCATCTGGCATTGGTTGATCGTTCTGGTCATCGTCGCCCTCATTTTCGGCACCAAGAAACTGCGCAACATCGGCTCGGACCTGGGCGGCGCGGTCAAGGGTTTCAAGGACGGCATGAAAGAAGCCAATACCGAGAAACCCGAGCAGGTCACCCAGCAGCGCGCCGACGACACCATCGACGTGCAGGCCAAAGAAAAGCACAATTCCTGAGCTCCGGGCGGGCTTGCCGCCCGCCCGATCTAACCTAGCGGCAGACGCATGTTTGATGTCAGCTTCACGGAACTGATCGTAATCGGCGTCGTGGCGCTGATTGTGCTCGGCCCCGAACGCCTTCCCAAAGTCGCCCGCACCGTCGGCCACCTGCTTGGCCGCGCGCAGCGTTACGTCAACGACGTCAAATCCGATATCCAGCGCGAGATCGAACTTGACGAGCTGCGCAAGTTCAAGCAGCAGATGGACAGCACCGCGCAGGACGTGAACCAGTCCCTGCAGCAGGCCACCGAATCCCTGCGCTCGACCGGCGACACGCTGCGCGCCGAGCTGGACGACACGGCCCGCGCGGTCAACGAAGCCGCGGCCGATATCGAGCGCAGCATCGCGCCGCCGGCCACGCCGGCCCTCGCCACGGAAGACAGGCCGCCAGCCGGCGCGCCGGCCGGCCACGTCGAATCCATCCCGGCCGGCGCGCCCGAAACGCCGCCCGCCGCTCCCAAGACCCCGCCCACCGGTAACGCAACGTGAGTCAGGACACGCAACAGCAAGAAGAAGAGATGCAACAGGAAAGCTTCATGTCGCATCTGGTGGAGCTGCGCTCGCGCCTGCTGAAGGCCGCGGGCTCGGTGCTCGTGGTCTTTCTCGTGCTCTTCGCCTACCCGGGCGCCTCGGCCATCTACGACGTGCTGGCCCAGCCCATGCTGGCCTCGCTGCCGCAGGGCACGCGCATGATCGCCACCGGCGTGATCACGCCCTTCATGGTGCCGGTCAAGGTGACCATGATGGCCGCCTTCATCGTCTCGCTGCCCATCGTGCTCTACCAGGCCTGGGCCTTCGTGGCCCCCGGCCTGTACCGCCACGAGAAGCGCCTGGCCTTGCCGCTCATCCTGTCCAGCACGCTGCTCTTCATACTGGGCATGGCGTTCTGCTATTTCTTCGTGTTCCGCACGGTCTTTCACTTCATCGCGACCTTCGCGCCGCAATCGATCACGCCGGCGCCGGACATCGAGGCCTATCTCAGCTTCGTGATGACCATGTTCCTGGCCTTTGGCATCACCTTCGAAGTGCCCGTGGCCGTGGTGCTGCTGGTCAAGACCGGCCTGGTCGAAGTCGACAAGCTGCGCCAGGCCCGCGGCTATGTCGTGGTCGGCGCCTTCGTGATCGCCGCCATCGTCACGCCGCCTGACGTGGTGAGCCAGTTCATGCTGGCCGTGCCGCTGTGCCTGCTCTACGAGGTCGGCCTGATCTGCGCGCGCATGATCAAGCCGCGCGCAAAGAACGCATCCGATGGCGGCGAACTGACCGAACGCCAATAGCCGCGCCCTCCCATGAAAAACGCCAGGCCCTGCCTGGCGTTTTTCATGCGCGCGGGCCGGTGTTATCTGGGCCGGGCAGGGCGCGTGCCCATGGTGACCTTGATATCCACCGTCTTGCCGGCGCGCAGCACCCGCAGGGTGGCGCCCTGGCCGGGCGTGACCGCGGCGATCTGGCCCAGCAGCGTGACCGTATTGCGCGCCGGCTGCCCGTTGATCGCCTGCACGATGTCGCCCACCCGCAAACCCGCCCGGTCGGCCGGGCCGCCGCGCAGGATGCCGGCGATGATCACGCCCGATGCCGAGGCATCCAGCCGGAAGGCGCGCGCCAGCTCGGGCGTGAGGTCCTGCGGCTCTATGCCCAGCCAGCCGCGGCGCACCTTGCCCGTCTTGACGATCTCGTCCATCACGCGGCGCGCCGCGTCGATGGGGATGGCGAAACCGATGCCCAGCGATCCGCCGGTCTCCGAGTAGATCGCGGTGTTGATGCCGACCAGATTGCCCTGGGCGTCGATGAGGGCGCCGCCCGAATTGCCCGGATTGATGGCCGCATCGGTCTGGATGAAATTCTCGTAGGTGTTGATGCCCAGGCCATTGCGGCCCAGCGCCGAGACTATGCCCTGCGTGGTGGTCTGCCCCACGCCATAGGGATTGCCGATGGCCAGCACCACGTCGCCCACCCGCAGATTGCGGCCTTCGGCGTAACTGGCCACCGGCAGCGGATCCAGCTTGCCCGCCAGCTTGAGCACGGCCAGGTCGGTCTCGGTATCGGCGCCCACGACCTTGGCCGCCGCCTGCCGGCCGTCGGCCAGGGCCACTTCGATGGCGTCGGCCGCCTCCACGACATGGAAGTTCGTCAGCACATAGCCTTGCGCGCTCACGATGACGCCCGAACCCAGGCTGTTGGAGGATTCGCGCCGCGACAGGCCGGGGATCTGGCCGAACAGCTGCCGCAGGGCAGGATCATCCGGCAGGGGCAGCAGCGGCACATCCACGTGCTTGGTGGTGTAGATATTCACCACCGAGGGCGCGGCATGGGCCACGGCCGGCGCGTAGCTGTCCACCGTGGCCTTGGTGGCCGCCTGCTGGCCGGGACCGGCCAGGCGCAGCCAATCGGGCCGCAAGGTGGTGACGACGAATAAAATGGCCAGGCAAACCGTGACAGCCTGAGCGAAGATCAGCCAAAGGCGACGCATATTTTCCACAGGACGGACAATGAAGAAAGTCGACATCCGCGCGCTCACGGCCTGGCTGGACGCCACGCTGCAAGCCGCGCGATTCAAGGACTATGCCCCCAACGGCCTGCAGGTCGAGGGCAAGGCCGAAGTAGGGCACATTATCACCGGCGTGACCGCGTCCGAAGCGCTTTTGCGCGCCGCCATCGACCGCGGCGCGGACGCGGTGCTGGTGCACCACGGCTGGTTCTGGCGCAACGAAGACCCGCGCGTGCTGGGCCCGCGCCGCCGGCGCCTGGCGCTGGCGCTGGCGCACGACCTCAACCTGATCGGCTACCACCTGCCGCTGGATGCGCATCCCACGCTGGGCAACAACGCCCAACTGGCCCGCGTGCTGGGCCTGGAGCCCGCGCGCGATGCCGAAGGCGCGCCGCTGACCTGTGGCAGGGATGGCCTGATCTGGCTGGGCACGGCGCCCGGCGTGGCCACGCTGGGCGGCCTGGCCGCGCAGATCGGCCAGCGCCTGGGCCGCCAGCCCTTGTGGGTGGGCGAGCCCGATGCACCGGTGGGCCGCATCGCCTGGTGCACCGGCGGCGCCCAAGGCATGATGGCCGAAGCCGTCGATGCCGGCGCCACCGTCTATCTCACCGGCGAAGCCTCGGAACCCAACACCCACCTGGCGCGCGAGACGGGCGTGGGTTTCATCAGCGCGGGCCATCACGCCACCGAACGCTATGGCGTGCAAGCCCTGGGCGCCGCGGTGGCGGCACAGTTCGGCATCAAGGTCGAATTCGTCGATATCGACAATCCGGTCTGATGCCGAGGCGTCACTTCTTGAGCGAATCGCGGATTTCGCGCAGCAGGACGACGTCTTCGGGCGTCTCCGGCGCGGCCGCTTCTTCGGGCCGGCGCGCGCGGTTGATGACCTTGACCATCCAGAAGATGACGAAGGCCAGCAGCACGAAGTTGATCAGGATGGTGAGGAAATTGCCCCAGGCCAGGACATTGGCGCCGGCCTTGCTCAGATCGGCATAAGTCATGGGGCCCGTGTAGTCCTTGGGCATGGACAGCACGAGGAATTTATTGGTGAAATCCACCGACCCGCCCAGGACGAAATTCACCAGGGGCATGACGAGGTCCTTGACGATGGAATCGACGATCTTGCCGAACGCCGCGCCGATGATGACACCCACCGCGAGATCAATGGCGTTGCCCTTGACGGCGAAATCGCGGAATTCCTTGAGAAACCCAGTGGCTTTGCTCATGCGTGTTCCCTTCCCTAATAACAACACACCCGATGGTGGGCTAGGACTATAATACGCGGTTGCTATGCTGTCTGTTACATCTTCCCGCTAAACGGATGCCGCGAGACTGATCCTAAAGCAGTCCTTGCGCACCAACAAGGATAGGAAATGAGTGAGGATATGCTGGTGCAGGACGAAGACGCTGCGGTGGACCCCAAGCTGCCGCCCGATCCATCAAGACGTTTCTGGGTAACCACCGCCTGTGCGATGGGCGGCGTGGCCGGCGTGGCGACCGCCGTCCCGTTTGTAAGTACCTTTGCTCCGTCGGCCAAGGCCCGCGCCGCGGGCGCGCCGGTCGAGGTCGATATCGCCGATCTGGCGCCCGGCCAGATGCGCACCGTCGAGTGGCGCGGCAAGCCCGTGTGGATCATGCGCCGCACGGATGAACAACTCAAAGGCATCAAGTCGCAAGACAGCCTGGTTGCCGACCCCGAATCCAACCGCCCCGGGTTTACCCCGGCCTACGCCAAGAACGACTACCGTTCACGCAAACCCGACCTGTTTGTCTGCGTCGGCATCTGCACGCATCTAGGGTGTTCTCCCACCGCCCACTTCGAAACCGGTTCCGCCGCGGGCATGCCCGCGAATTGGCAGGGAGGCTTTCTGTGCCCTTGCCACGGCTCCACCTTCGATCTGGCCGGACGGGTCTACAAGAACAAACCCGCCCCCGACAATCTCGAAGTTCCGCCGTATCAGTATTTGTCTGATGCCCGCATCATTGTGGGCGTCGACGAAGACAACAAGGCCTGATCGCCTCCGCCCCCAAGGGAGGAGAGACCGGGCTGTTTGCGGCAGCAAATACGCCACGTATAAGAGAAGAGAGAAGGAGCCGTTAGATGGCTGGCGAGAAAACCGTCGAAACGACAGGCCTGCTGGGCTGGCTGGACCGACGCTTCCCGGTGACGTCCACCTGGAAGGCGCATCTGTCCGAGTATTACGCGCCCAAGAATTTCAACTTCTGGTATTTCTTCGGATCACTGGCCCTGTTGGTGCTGGTCATCCAGATCGTGACCGGCATCTTCCTGGTCATGCACTACAAGCCGGACGCCGACAAGGCCTTCCAGTCCGTCGAATACATCATGCGCGAAGTCCCATGGGGCTGGCTGGTGCGATACATGCACTCGACCGGCGCCTCGATGTTCTTCGTGGTGGTCTATCTGCACATGCTGCGCGGGCTGTTCTACGGCTCCTACCGCAAGCCGCGCGAACTGGTCTGGATCTTCGGCGTGGCCATCTTCCTGTGCCTGATGGCCGAAGCCTTCTTCGGCTACCTGCTGCCCTGGGGCCAGATGTCCTATTGGGGCGCCCAGGTGATCGTCAATCTGTTCTCGGCCATCCCCTTCATCGGCCCTGAGCTGTCGATCTGGATCCGCGGCGACTATGTCGTGTCCGACGCCACCCTGAACCGCTTCTTCTCCTTCCATGTGATCGCCATCCCGCTGGTGCTCATCGGCCTGGTGGCCGCCCACCTGGTGGCGCTGCACGAAGTCGGCTCCAACAACCCGGACGGCGTGGAAATCAAGGAAGGCCCCAAGGACAAGTACGGCCGCCCGCGCGACGGCATCCCCTTCCATCCCTTCTACACCGTGCATGACATCATGGGCGTGGCCGGCTTCCTGCTGGTGTTCGCGGCCATTGTGTTCTTCGCGCCGGAGATGGGCGGCTACTTCCTGGAGTACAACAACTTCATCCCGGCCGACTCGCTGAAAACGCCGCCGCACATCGCGCCGGTCTGGTACTTCACGCCCTTCTACTCGATGCTGCGCGCCACCACGGATGAGTTCACCTGGGTGCTGGCCGGCGCGGCCGTGCTGGGCGCCATCGCCTTGCTGCTCAAGAGCCAGCTCAAGGGCTTCGCGCGCGTGGCCCTGCCTGTGCTGCTGATCGTCATCGCCGTGCTCCTGCGCACCATCGACGCCAAGTTCTGGGGCGTGGTGGCCATGGGCGGCGCCGTGGTCATCCTGTTCTTCCTGCCCTGGCTGGATCATTCGCCGGTCAAGTCCATCCGCTACCGGCCGACCTGGCACAAGTGGTTCTACGGCATCTTCATCGTCAACTTCCTGGTGTTGGGCTACCTGGGCACGCAGCCGCCCAGCGACGCCTTCAACCTCACGTCGCAGATCGGCACGCTGATCTACCTGGGCTTCTTCTTCCTGATGCCCATCTGGAGCCGTCTGGGCACCTTCAAGCCGGTGCCCGACCGCGTGACCTTCCATCGCCACTGAGCCCACACCTCGAAACGGAACGACCATGATCAAGAAGCTGATGGGTGCCGTAGCGTTGATGCTCTCGTGCACCGCCACCTATGCCGCCGAGGCCGGCTTCCCGCTGGACCGGGCGCCCAACCTGGTCAACGACCTGGCCTCGCTGCAAAACGGCGCCAAGCTGTTCGTGAACTACTGCCTGAACTGCCACAGCGCCAGCTCCATGCGCTACAACAAGCTGCAGGAAATCGGCCTGACCGACAAACAGATCCAGGACAGCCTGCTGTTTAGCGGCGAGAAGGTCGGCGACCTGATGAAGATCGCCATGACGCCGCAGGAAGGCAAGAAGTGGTTCGGCACCACCCCGCCGGACCTCTCGGTCATTGCCCGGGCCAAGTCGGTCAACGCCGGCCCCAGCGGCTCCGACTATATCTACACCTATCTGCGCACCTTCTACCGCGACACCCAGCGCTCCACGGGCTGGAACAATCTGGTTTTCCCCAACGCGGCCATGCCGCACGCGCTCTGGCAGCGCCAGGGACCGCGCGAACTGACCCTGGTTTCCATGCACCAGGTGGAAGCCTCGGATGGCACGAAAAGCTGGGAACGGGTGACAACGTTGTATGATGCACAAGGTTATTCCACAACGAAGGCGGAACCCGTCGCCCATTTCAGTGGCCACGCCGGACCGCCCGAGGCGAAGTTCAAGGCCCTGGATCCGTCGCGCGTGGCCGCTTATGACCGCGACGTCGCCGATCTGACCGCCTTCATGACCTGGATGGCCGAGCCCGTTCAACGTTTCCGCATCCAGCTGGGCGTGGGAGTGATGATCTTCCTGGGCTTGTTCCTGGTGGTCGCCTGGCGCCTGAACGCGGCCTACTGGAAACACGTACGCTAACCTGTAACGCCCCGCCGACATGATCCGACCCTTTTTGGTCGGATCCTCTGCACAGATAGGACCACTCCCTGTCGTTGCCTGGCATTCGGGGCCAGCGCCTGCTATTTTAGAGGGCGCTGGCCTTTCGCTTTTCAATACAAGGACTTACCGCCATGATGGTGCTCTACTCCGGAACCACTTGCCCGTTTTCGCAACGCTGTCGTTTTGTGCTGTTCGAAAAAGGCATGGATTTCGAGATCCGCGACATCGACCTCTATAACAAGCCGGAAGACATCTCCGTCATGAACCCCTACGGCCAGGTGCCCATCCTGGTCGAACGCGATCTCATCCTGTACGAGTCGAATATCATCAACGAGTACATCGACGAACGCTTCCCGCACCCGCAGCTCATGCCGGCCGATCCCGTCATGCGCGCGCGCACCCGCCTGTTCCTCTTCAACTTCGAGAAAGAGCTGTTCGTCCACGTCTCGACGCTGGAAGACCGCAGCGCCAAGCCCGACGACAAGAAGATGGTGCAGGCCCGCCAGGCCATCCGCGACCGCCTGGCCCAGCTCGCCCCCTTGCTGCTGAAGAACAAGTACATGCTGGGCGAAGAGTTCTCCATGCTGGATGTGGCCGTGGCCCCGCTGCTGTGGCGCCTGGACCACTACGGCATCGAACTGCCCAAGAACGCCGCCCCGCTGCAAAAGTACGCCGAGCGCATCTTCTCGCGTCCCGCCTACATCGAAGCGCTGACGCCTTCCGAAAAAGTCATGCGTCGCTGAAACCATGGGTGAAACTTCGACCAAACCCTATCTGATCCGCGCCCTGCACGAATGGTGCACCGATAACGGCTATACGCCCTATCTCACCGTGCAGGTCGACGAGCACACCCTGGTGCCCATGGCCCATGTGCGCGACGGACAGATCACCTTGAACGTCGGCACGCTGGCCACCAACAAGCTGCTCCTGGGCAACGAGTACATCGAGTTCCAGGCGCGCTTTAGCGGCGTGACAGAAAACGTCATGGTGCCGGTGGCCGCCGTCAGCGCCATCTACGCGCGCGAAACGGGCGCCGGCATGGGCTTCGAAGTCCAGCCTTATGAACCGCCCGCGCGCGAAGACGCCCCGGAAGACGGCCCGGCCGCTTCCGGCGGCGAGGCGCCCGCCGCCGCCGACGACGAAGGCGGCGCGGACGCCAAGCGTCCTCACCTCACCATCGTGAAGTAACCCCGGCGCCGAACTTTGTTTACAATGCCGGTCCCTGCGGGATCGCGCATGGCCGGTGTAGCTCAGTTGGTAGAGCAGCTCACTTGTAATGAGAAGGTCGAGGGTTCGATTCCTTTCACCGGCACCAAAAGAATCAACGATCTAAGCCGACTCCCTGCGAGTCGGCTTTTTCGTTTTGTGCAATTTTGGTGCAACTGATACAGCAAAACCACACTGTCTCGAAGGTTCGATTCCTTTCACCCCAATGAACTCAAGGACTTGGCCGTTAGCCAAGTCCTTTTTCTCTGGCGGATCCGGTGTGTCGCGCCGACGGAGATGGACAATGAGAAGGGGAGCAAACTCCTCTCCGCGCCACCCGCAAAATTGCATGCACGAGCCCGATCACACCCCCTCTCCGCATCGCGCCGCCGGCCTGATCTCGGCGCCACGCGCTGGCCGCCAAAGCAAAACGCCCAACCATGAGGTTGGGCGTTTTGCTTTGGGGCATGGCCCTTACTTTCGCGCGGCGGCCAGCGCGGCCTCGATGGCCAGGCCGATGGCCAGGATGCGCCGGTCGGCGCCATTGGAGCCGGCGATCATCAGGCCCACCGGGGCCGTGCCCGGCGCATGGCAGGGCAGCGAGAGCGCGCAGCCATCCAGGAAGTTGATGAGGGTGCAGTTGCGCAGCATGGTGAGGTTCATGCGGGTGAAGGCTTCGTTGGACGCCTCCAGCGGCGCGATGGCCGGCGCGACTTCGGGAACGGTGGGCATGATGAGCGCGTCGTAGTGCGCGATGCGCGCATCCACGCCGGCCACCCAGGTCTCGCGCGCCTCGAGCAGGTCGATGTAGTCGGCCGCCGTCATGTCCTTGCCGCGCAGGATGCGCGCGATCACGCGCGGGTCGTAGCGGTCGCCCTTGCGGGCCAGCAGGCCCCGGTGCCAGGCATAGGCTTCCGAGGCCGTGAATCCGCCCTTGGCGTTGATATCGGCCAGCTGGGCGAATTCGGGCACTTCGATGCGTTCGATCAGCGTGCCCGCGGCCGAGAGCGCCGACAGGGCGGCGTCAAAGGCAGGCCCGACGGTGCCGTCCAGGCCGTCCAGGGCCAGGGTCGTGGGCAGGGCCAGGCGCAAGCCGCGCAATGGCAGGGCGTCGGCCGGCAGGGCGGTATCGTCGGCCAGGATGGCGTCCAGGGTCGCGCAGCAGGCCACGCTGGCCGCCAGCGGGCCGATGGAGTCCAGGCTGGTCGACAGCGGCAGGGCGCCGGCCGTGGACACGCGCCAGGCGCTGGGCTTGAAGCCGGTCAGGCCGCACAAGGCGGAAGGGATGCGCACCGAGCCGCCGGTGTCCGAGCCGATGGCCGCCAGGGCCATGCCGTCGGTGACCGACACGGCGGCCCCCGAGGAGGAGCCGCCCGGGATGCGGCCGGTGGCGCGGTCCCAGGGGTTGCGCGGCGTGCCGTAGTGCGGATTCAGGCCCAGGCCCGAATAGGCGAACTCCGACATATTGGTCTTGCCCACGATGACCGCGCCGGCGGCGACCAGGCGGCGCACCACGTCGGCGTCGGCCGTGGCGGCGGGCTCGTCCTCGCGCGCCACGGAACCGGCCATGGTGGTTTCGCCGCGCACATCGAACAGGTCTTTGATGCTGATGGGCAGCCCGTCGATGGGCGAGCGCTCGATGCCGGCGGCGCGCAGCGCATCGGCGGCGCGGGCCTGCGCGCGCGCGGCCTGCGGATAGACGCGGGTGAAAACCCGGGCGCCTTCGCCGGCGGCGTCCTGGGCGCGCGCCAGCGCGGCCTCGGCCAGTTCCAGCGAGCTGACGCGGCCCGAACGCAGGGCCTCCATTTGTTCATGCAGGGTGGGCAACATTCCGATGGGTCCTCAGGTGGTCAGGCCGTTTGAGCAAGCGTCCCCGGCCGTGTGCACATGATAGCGCCGGCCCGAAGGCAAATGCCGCGGCGCCCGTCCTGCGTGTTTGCGAGGGCTTTTCTTTTGGTGCATAATTGCGCCCCTCTACCTCTTCCCCGATAGCTCAGTCGGTAGAGCGACGGACTGTTAATCCGCAGGTCGCTGGTTCGAGCCCAGCTCGGGGAGCCAAATACCAAGGCCCGCGCATCCCAGCGCGGGCCTTTTCGTTTTCATGCCGCCAGGGCGCGGCGCGGCAGCCGCCAGCGGGCGAACACCATGAGGTTGCCGGCCATCACCAGCGCCAGTCCCAGCAGGCTCACCCAGGTCCAGCGATAGCCCTCGGCATAGGTGGAGATGGACAGGGCCACCACCGGGAACAGCACAGTGCAATAGGCCGCCCGCGAGGGCCCCATGCGGCCCACCAGCGTCAGATAGGCGGTAAAGCCCACGATGGATCCGGGTATGGCCAGATAGAGCAGGGCGCCGGTATAGGCGGCCGATGTGTCGAAGGCAAAGGGCTGCCCGGTGGCCAGGCAGCCCAGCAGCAGAATGGCCGCGCCATAGAGCATGCTGTAGGCATTGCCGCTGGCCGGCGCGATGCCGGCGCGCTGCTGCTTGGAAGACAGCATATTGCCGGTCGAAAAGCACAGCGTGCCCAATAGCGCCAGCCCCAGGCCCATCAGGGTTTCGCGGCTGGCGGGATGGGCGGCCACTTCGGGCCAGAACAGCAAGATGAGACCGGCCAGGCCGAAGGCGCCGCCGGCGATCACGCGCGGCGAGATGGGCGTGCCGAACCAGATGCGGGCATTGATGGCATTCCAGATCGTCGCGGCCGAGAACACCACCGAGACCAGCCCGCTGGGTACCCACATCGTGGCCGCGTAAAAGCAGAGGAAGTTCAGGCAGAACAGGCACAGGCCCTGGCCCAGGCATAGCAGATGGCCCCGGCGGTCCAGGCGCTGCAGCCGCCCCAGCAGCGCCATGGCGCCGAACAGCAGCACCCCGGCCAGGGCGAAGCGGTAGAAAATGGACACGGGGATGGCGACCACCCCCAGCTGCAGTTTGATGGCGATCCAGGTCGTGCCCCAGATGAGCACAGTCAGAAGATAAAGGGCGAGATTCACGGTGCTGTCCTGCGGGCCTGCCAGGCAGGCGACAGACCCAGTGTCCTGGCGGCGCAGGCCGGGCGGTTGCCGAATCTTGCGGTTTTGCCTCGCGCCGGACCGATACGGACATGGCAGGGCGCATCGGGGCCGGGCGCAGGCGGCCCGGATGGCTTAGCATGGAAACATCATGAGCAGCCCCAATGACTTTTCGGTCTACCGCACGCTGTCGGCCTCGAGCGCGACGCTGGAGCGCGCCACGCCGCTGGGCGCGGGGCTGGCGGCCGCGCAATGGCATCGCGGCGGCCATGAGGTGCTCGGCTATGAGGCGCCCGGCCACCACACCCTGTCGCTCTATCTGGAAGGCGGCGAGCAATCGTTCCGCCTGGGCAATAGCGGCTTTGGCGGGGCGGGCAAATTCTGCGTGCTGCCCGATGCGCACCGCTCGCGCTGGAGCATGAATGGGCCGGTGCGTTTTCTGCATCTGTATATCGCGCCCGAGCGCCTGGGCCGCGAGGCCGTGCTGCGCATGGACCGCGAGCCGCGCAGCCTGGAGCTGCGCGACCAGACCTATATCCGCGCGCCCGAGCTGGCCCAGGCCTGCCGCGAGCTGCTGGGCAGCGACTGGAGCGATCCGGCCCAGCGCCTGGCCGCCAGCAGCGCGGCCGAGACGCTGCTGCACCACCTGCTGGCCGGCGGCACGGCGCGACGCCAGGAAAGCGCGCTCAAGGGCGGCCTGGCGCCCGCGGTGCGCCGCCGCGTGCGCGACTACATCGATAGCCACCTGGACGCGCCGCTGAGCCTGGACGAACTGGCCGGCGTGGCCATGCTATCGACCTATCATTTCGCGCGCATGTTCGCCGTTTCCTTCGGCGAGACCCCGCATGCCTGGGTGCAGCGGCGGCGCGTCGAACACGCGCGCCAGCTGCTGGCCGTCAGCCGGCTGGACCTGGCCGGCATCGCCCAGCGCGCCGGCTTCGGCAACGCCAGCCACCTGAGCCGCAGCTTCCGCCAGCTGATCGGCGCCACCCCGGGCGCCTACCGGCGCTACGCCCAGGGCCGCTGACTCCGTCCCCCAGGGGGAACCGTCTACAATGGCATCGGGTCTATATCCGCATTGCCCCCGCGCGAGCGGCCTTGTTCACGGGAATCGATATGGCTTCGGCATCCACCTCCTACGAAAACGCTTATTCCGAGCGCCGTTTCTGGCACAAGCTCGGCGGCCACGCCAAGGCCTCCGGCCGCCAGGTCCTGGAAAAAGCCCTCTGGCTCTATTACGCCCTGCAAGACCCCGCCACGCCCAAGTGGGCGCGCCGGGTCATCTACGGCGCGCTGGGCTATTTCATCCTGCCGCTGGACGCCGTGCCGGATTTCGCGCCGCTGGTCGGCTATACCGACGATCTCACCGTCATGGCCGCCGCCCTGACCACCGTGGCCTTCACCATCAACGACCAGGTCAAGTCGCAAGCGCGGCAACGCCTGGACAGCTGGTTCGGCACGGCCGGATGACCGCCTCCCCCGGGGGCCTGACGGCCCAATGGCTGGCCGAGGCCCTGCGGCTGCGCGAAGAACACTGGGGCCCCCTCGAAGACCGCGACGAAGCGCGCCGCGCGCGCCAGGCCGAGGGCGATTTCTCCGCCCGGGTGCTCTGGCGCGCCTTGCTGCTGGCCCGCCGCGAGGGCCTGGACACCGTCCTGGCGCACTGGCGCCAGGGCGCGGTGCTGTCCCTCGTCGTCCTGATGGTCATCGTGCTGGCCACCGGCGCGGGCGTGGCCTACGGCGCCTTGGGCGATGGCTCGCGCCCGGTCAATGTGCTGTGGGCGCTGGGCGCGCTGCTGGGCCTGCATGCGCTGATGTTCGCGCTCTGGCTGGCGAGTTTTCTGCTGCCCGCGGCGCGCGCCACCGGCCTGGGCCGCGTCTGGCTGTGGATCACGCGCAAGCTGGCGCGCGGCCCTGACAGCGCCCTGGTCCCTCAGGCGCTGCTCAACCTGCTGGCGCGCGCCGGCGCGCTGCGCTGGCTGCTGGGCGCCGTCAGCCACCTGCTGTGGCTGGCCGCGCTGTGTTCGGCCCTGGGCACCCTCATCATCATTCTGTCCACGGCCAGCTACCGCTTCATCTGGGCCACCACCTTGCTTTCGCCCGAAGCCTTTGTGCGCCTGACGGCCTGGGCCGGCTGGCTGCCCGCCCAGTTCGGCTTCAGCCTGCCCGATCCGGCCATCGTGCGCGCCAGCGACGGGCAGCAGACCCTGCCGGCCGCCGCCCAGGTGCAGTGGTCGGTCTGGCTGATCGGCATGATGGTGTGCTGGGGCATCGTGCCGCGCCTGCTGGCGGCCCTGGTCTGCCTGGCCATGAGCGCCCGGGCGCTGGGCCGGCTGCGCATCGATGCCACGCTGCCCGGCTATGCCGCGCTGCGCGACCGGCTCACGCCCATGGCCCCGGCCAGCGGCGTGGACCGCCCGGCCGACCCGCTGCACACGCCCCGCATCAGCAATACCGGCGCCATCGCCGGCAGGCCGGTCTACGCCAGCCTGGAGCTGCCCGCCGACCAGGACCGGCCCGCGCCCGCGACCGACGCCGTCTTCGATGCCGGCAACCTGGACACCCGCGAGCAACGCAATGCGCTGCTCGACGCCCTGGCGGCCAGCCCGGCCTCGCGCCTGCTGCTGGCCTGCGATACTCGCCAGACGCCGGACCGCGGCTCGCTGGCCCTGATCGCCTCGCTGTCGGCCCACGCCGGCCAGACCCGCATCTGGCTCGTGGGCCAGGGCGAGCGCCTGGCCCAATGGCGCGAGCGGCTGCAGGCCGCCGGGCTGCCCGGCTCGGCCATCCTGGCCGAGCACGAACCGGCGCTGCGATGGCTGGAGCGGGGGTCGGATGACTGAACGCCTGCGCCTTGCCGTCGTCGGCCACAGCAACACGGGCAAGACCTCGCTGTTGCGCACGCTTACGCGCGACCCGGATTTCGGCGAGGTGGCCGACACCGCCGGCACGACCCGCCATGTCGAAAGCACCCTGGTGCGCGGCCACGGCGCCATCGAGTGGTTCGACACCCCAGGCATGGAAGACAGCGTCGCGCTGCTCGAATATCTGGACCATATCGCGCCCCTGTCCGAACGCCTGGACGGGCCGGCGCGCATCCGGCGCTTCCTGGATTCGCCCGAGGCCCGCGGCCGCTACGAGCAGGAAGCGCGGGTGCTGAACAAGCTGCTCGATTGCGAGGCCGGGCTCTACGTCATCGACGCGCGCGACCCGGTGCTCAGCAAGCACCGCGACGAGCTGGCCCTGCTGGCGGCTTGCGGACGGCCGCTGCTGCCGGTGCTGAACTTCGTGCACGCGCCCGGCCATCGGGCCGCCGAGTGGCGCGATGCCATGTCGCGCCTTGGGCTGCACGCGGTGCTGGAGTACGACACGGTGGTGCCGCCGCTGGATGGCGAACAACAGCTCTATGCCCGCCTGGCCGTGCTGCTGGACCGTCATGCGGCCATGCTGGCCAGCATATCGGCCGCGCTGGCCGAAGAACGCGCCGCCCGCCGGCGGGCCGCCTACCGCCTGGCCGCCGAATTGCTGATCGATGCCGCCGCCTTGCATCTGCAAAGCCCGCCGCAGGCGCTGCAGGAAACCCTGCAGGAATTGCGCGACAAGGTGCGCGGCCGGGAGCAGGCTTGCGTCCGGGCGCTGCTGACGCTTTACAACTTCCACCGCGATGACTATCGCGCCGACGCCTTGCCCCTGCAGGGCGAGCGTTTCGGCATGGACCTTTTCCATCCCCAGGCGCTCAAGGACATGGGCGTGCAGCTGGGCGTGGGCGCGGCGGCTGGCGCCATGGCCGGCGCCGCCGTCGACCTGTTCTCGGCCGGCCTGACCCTGGGGACGGGGATGTTGATCGGCGCGGCCGCCGGCGGCCTCTGGCAGGGCGTGGACCGCCTGGGCAAACGGCTGTCCGGCAAGCTGCGCGGTTACCGCGAACTGAGCGTGGACGACAGCGTGCTGCGCCTGCTGGCGCTGCGCCAGCAACAGCTCATCGAAGCGCTGGAGCGCCGCGGCCATGCCGCGCGCTCGCCCATCGTCCTGCCCCAGGCCGCGCAGTGGCAAAGCGGACCGCTGCCGCCGCCGCTGAAAGAAGCGCGCAGCCGCCCCGAGTGGTCGGCGCTGGCGGCCGGTTACGTCGATGACGACCGGCGCAAACAGCAGATCGCGGTCCTGGCGGACCTCCTTGCCGATCCTGTCCGATACGATACGGATACCGAGTGATAACCCCAATCCAAAACGATTGACGCTTAAACGACCGCCTCTATAAGATTCGCCTACACAGAGGCGCGGGCCGATCCCTAGCGCCACAGCACAAGGGGCCGCTCTACCGTGAAGTCCTCCGCCACACCCGCCGCCTGCCGCGGCGCACCCGCCGGCGCTTCTGCCGACTCTTCCATTTTCTAAGCAGTACGCCTTACCCGGCCGCACTGACGCGGCCGGCCCTGCCACTGTTGCGCCTCGCGCACTACACGGAGTACTAGGGCTATGCGTATCAAATCTGCATTGAAGTATTCGGCATTGGCCTTGGCGCTGGGCGTCGCGGCCCTGGGCAACACCGCCCAGGCCAAGACACTGCGCTGGTCGTACCAGGGCGACGCTACGTCGATGGACCCCATGGCCCTGAACGAGACGTTCACGCTCGGCTTCCAGGGCAATATCTACGAAACGCTGGCCGGCTACGACGGCGACCTCAAGCTGGTGCCCATGCTGGCCGAGAGCTGGTCCAATCCCGAGCCCACCAAGTGGATCTTCAAGCTGCGCCAGGGCGTCAAGTTCCATGACGGCTCGCCCTTCACGGCCGACGACGTGATCTTCTCCTGGAAGCGCAGCCTGACACCGGGCTCGGACATGAAGGGCTATGGCGCCAAGGCCAGCGACATCAAGAAGGTCGATGACTACACCATCGAAGTGACCACGCCCACGCCCAATCCCATCCTGGTGCGCGAGTGGACCTTTCTCTACATCATGAGCAAGAGCTGGTCCGAGAAGAACAAGACCACCGAAGCCACCAACGTCAAGGGCGACAACCAGGGCAATTACGCCAACCTCAATGCCAACGGCACCGGCCCCTTCATGCTGGTCGAGCGCCAGCCCGACGTGAAGACCGTGCTCAAGCGCTTTGATGGCTATTGGGACAAGAAAACCAAGACCAATGTCGACGAGGTGATCTTCCAGCCCATCACGCAGGAAGCCACGCGCGTGGCCGCGCTGATTTCGGGCGAAATGGACATCGTGCAGCCGGTGCCGGTCCAGGACTGGAAACGGCTCGAAGACGCCAAGGGCGTCAAGCCGCTGTCCGCCCCCGAGGCCCGCGCCATCTTCATCGGCATGGACCAGGACCGCGACGAACTGCTCTTCTCGGACATCAAGGGCAAGAATCCCTTCAAGGACGCCCGCGTGCGCGAGGCCGTGGTCCTGGCGGTGGACACCAAGGCCATCAATGACAAGATCATGCGCGGCGCGGCCAAACCGCTGGGCTCGCTTATCGCCACCTCCATCAATGGCTACGATGAATCCTATGGCGCGCCGACCAAGCCCGACATCGAGCGCGCCAAGAAGCTGATGGCCGACGCCGGTTACGCCAAGGGCTTCACCGTCACGATGGACTGCCCCAACGACCGCTACGTCAACGACGAGAAGGTCTGCCAGGCCGTGGCCGGCATGCTGGCCCGCGTCGGCATCAAGATCAATCTGCTGGCGCAGACCAAGTCCAAGTACTTCGGCAAAATCCTGCTGCAGGCCGGCAACCAGACCAGCATGTATATGCTGGGCTGGACGCCCAGCTCCACCGATGCGCACAACGCGCTCCTGAACCTGGCGGCCTGCCGCGACGCCAAGACGGCGGCCGGGCAGTTCAACCTGGGAGGCTATTGCAATAAAAAGGTCGACGAACTCACCAACAAGATCGGAGTCGAGACCGACCAGGCCAAGCGCAATGCCATGATCAAGGAAGCCTTCGAGATCGTGCGCAAGGACTTCGGCTACCTGCCGCTGCACCAGCAACCCATGTCCTGGGGCGTGAAGGACAACATCAAGGTCATACAGCGCGCCGACGACGTGCTCGACCTGCGCAACGTCGTCATGCCCTGACGACGCCGGGAAACGGACGCGGCGGCGGCGCAGACCGCCGCCCGTCCCGGGGGCAGTCCCTTTTGTAGC
The DNA here is from genome assembly GCF_000657795.2 of Bordetella pseudohinzii. Taxonomy (GTDB): domain Bacteria; phylum Pseudomonadota; class Gammaproteobacteria; order Burkholderiales; family Burkholderiaceae_B; genus Bordetella; species Bordetella pseudohinzii. The sequence continues at coordinate 143,955 of NZ_JHEP02000003.1, read as the reverse complement.
CACATTTTCCAGGGCCCCAACGTTATGCTTGGTTTCGTTACGCGACGCCTTTTTCAGTCGCTCATCGTCATGCTGGCGGTCGCGCTGATCGCCTTTGCCATGTTCCGCTATGTGGGCGATCCCATCGCCAGCATGGTGGGCCAGGACACCACGCCGCAGCAGCGCGAACAGCTGCGCGCCGAACTGGGCCTGAACGACCCCTTCGTGGTGCAGTTCGCGCGCTTCGTGGGCAATGCCGCGCGCGGTGATTTCGGCATTTCGTATCGCCATCGCCGGCCAGTGGCCGACCTGCTCGAAGAGCGTTTCCCGGCCACGCTGGAGCTGTCCTTCGTGTCGGCCGTGATGGCGCTGGCCTTCGGCATCCCCATGGGCGTCTATACGGCGCTCAGGCGCAACGGCCTGCTGTCCAAGGCCTTCATGGCCCTGTCGCTGGCCGGCATCTCGCTGCCCACTTTTCTCATCGGCATCCTGCTCATCCTGGTCTTTGGCGTGCAGCTGCGCTGGCTGCCCAGCTTCGGGCGCGGCGAAGTGCTCAGTCTGGGATGGTGGACCACGGGCCTGCTCACGCCATCGGGACTGGCCGCGCTCATCATGCCGGCCATCACGCTGGCGCTGTTCCAGATGACGCTGATCATGCGCCTGGTGCGCGCCGAAATGCTGGAAGTCCTGCGCACCGACTTCATCAAGTTCGCGCGCGCCCGCGGGCTGCCGGAGCGCCTGATCAATTTCCGCCACGCGCTGAAGAACACCATGGTGCCCGTCATCACCATCACGGGCCTGCAGCTGGGCTCCATCATCGCCTTCGCCATCATCACGGAAACCGTCTTCCAGTGGCCCGGCATGGGGCTGCTCTTCATCCAGTCGGTCAGCATGGTGGACATCCCCGTGATGGCGGCCTACCTGATCCTGATCGCCTTCATCTTCGTCGTCATCAACCTGGTTGTCGATCTGCTGTACTTCGCGGTCGATCCGCGCCTGCGCGTGCAGAGCAAATAGGAAGCCGTATGATCGCCCGTATCGCACCGCTTTTTTCCCGCGCCGCCGACAGCGACCTGTGGCACAGCTTCAAGCATTCGCCCGGGGCCATCGTCTCGGCCTCGCTCACCCTGCTCATCGTGCTGGGCGCCTTGCTCGCGCCGCTGATCGCGCCGCACAATCCCTTCGACCTGGCGTCGCTGAACATCATGGACGCCAACACGCCGCCGGCCTGGATGGAAGAGGGCTCGCCCGATTTCCTGCTGGGCACCGATGACCAGGGACGCGACATCCTCTCGGCCATCCTGTATGGCGCGCGCGTCTCGCTGCTGGTGGGCTTTGCCTCGGTGCTGTTCTCCATGGTGCTGGGCGTCTCTCTGGGCCTGATCAGCGGCTATGCCGGCGGGCGCGTGGACAGCATCATCATGCGCATCGCCGATGTGCAGCTGTCCTTTCCCACCATCCTGGTGGCGCTGCTGATCGATGGCGTGGCCCGCGGCCTGCTGCCGCGCGACATGCACGACCAGCTGGCCCTCTATGTGCTGATCTTCGCCATCGGCATTTCGGGCTGGGTGCAGTACGCGCGCACCGTGCGCGGCTCCACGCTGGTCGAGCGCAACAAGGAATATGTGCAGGCCGCCAAGCTGATCGGCATCGGTCCCTTGACCATCCTGCGGCGCCACATCCTGCCCAATGTGACGGGGCCGGTGCTGGTCATCGCCACCATCCACCTGGCGATCGCCATCATCACCGAGGCCACGCTGTCCTTTCTGGGCGTGGGCGTGCCGCCGACCGCGCCCTCGCTGGGCACGCTCATCCGCATCGGCAACAGCTATCTGTTTTCCGGCATGTGGTGGATTTCGATCTTTCCCGGCGTCGCCCTGGTCGTCCTGGTGCTGTCGGTCAATCTGCTGGGCGACTGGCTGCGCGATGCGCTCAACCCCAAGCTGCGCTGAGGTCCGGACATGGCACTGCTGAACATCGACCATATCCGCATCGAGTTTCCCAGCCGCCGCGGCACGCTGGTGGCCATCGACGATGTCTCGCTGTCCGTGGACAAGGGCGAGATCCTCGGCGTGGTGGGCGAATCCGGCGCGGGCAAATCCACCATAGGCAATGCCGTCATCGGCCTGCTGGAGGCGCCCGGCCGCCTGGCCGGCGGCCAGATCAGCCTGGAAGGCCGGCGCATCGACGGTCTGCCCAGGCATGAGCAGCGCAAGGTGAGAGGCCGGCGCATCGGCATGATCTTCCAGGACCCGCTCACCTCGCTCGACCCCCTGCAGACGGTGGAGAGCCAGCTGGTCGAGACCATGCAGGTCCACCTGGGCGTGTCAGCCGCCGATGGCGCCCGGCGCGCCGTCGATATGCTCAGGCAGGTCGGCATCGACCAGCCCGAACTGCGCGTCAAGCAATACCCGCATCAGTTTTCCGGCGGCATGCGGCAGCGCGTGGTGATCGCGCTGGCGCTGTGCTGCGAGCCCGAGGTCATCATCGCCGACGAACCCACCACGGCGCTGGACGTCTCCATCCAGGCCCAGATCCTCGATCTGCTGCGCAAGCTCTGCAAGGAGCGGCAGGTGGGCATGATCATCATCACCCACGACATGGGGGTGATCGCCGACATCACCGACCGCGTGGCGGTGCTCTATCGCGGCAAGCTGGTCGAGGAGGGGCCCACCGCCAAGATCCTGGGCGATCCGGACCACCCCTACACCCGCAGCCTGATCTCCGCCGTGCCCCGGCCCGACATCAAGCTGCGCCGCTTTCCGCTGGTGACCTATATCGAGGACGTCCGCAAGCCCAGCGCCGCCGTGGACCTGTCCACGCACTGGCTGGGCCAGCGGCGCGATTTCGGCAAGACGGGCGAGGGCGCGCTGGTCGAGGTGCGCGACCTGGGCATGCGCTTCGTGCTGCGCCCGGCTTTCTTCAAGCGCAACCAGCGCACGCTGGACGCCGTGAAGAACGTCAATTTCGCCATCCGCGAGGGCGAGGTCTTCGGCCTGGTGGGCGAGTCCGGCTCGGGCAAGTCCACCGTCGCGCGCCTGATCTCCAACCTCTACCACCCGACTTCGGGCACGGTCTGGTTCAATGGCAGCGACCTGACGGCCATCAAGGACGAGAAGGCGCGCAATCCTTTCCGGCGCCAGATCCAGATGGTGTTCCAGGATCCCTATTCCTCGCTCAATCCGCGTATGCGCGTGCTGGACATCGTGGCCGAGCCCATCCGCTTTCATCGCCTGGCCGACAGCGAAGCGCAGGCGCGCCGCATCGTGGCCGACCTGCTCGACGTGGTGGGCCTGGGCCCGCAGGCGGCCCAGCGCTTTCCGCACGAGTTCTCCGGCGGGCAGCGCCAGCGGATCTGCATCGCGCGGGCGCTGGCCACGCGGCCGCGCTTTCTGATCTGCGACGAGCCGACCTCGGCGCTGGATGTGTCCATCCAGGCCCAGATCCTCAATCTGCTGAAAGACCTGCAAGAGCAGTTGCGCCTGACCATGCTTTTCATCAGCCATGACCTGCCGGTCATCCGGCAGATGTGCGACCGGGTGGGCGTCATGCGGCATGGAGAACTGCTGGAGGTCGCCGAGACCGAAACCCTGTTCACGGCGCCCCGGCACGCCTATAGCCGCCATCTGCTGGGCTTGATGCCCAAGCTGGCGGCCATGTCGCGCGAAGGCCTGGAGGTGGTCGCCTAGGCGCGGCTACCAGCGTCCGGAAGCGCCGCCGCCGCCGCTGCTGCCGCCTCCGCCGCCAAAGCCGCCGCCCCCACCGCCGCCGCCCCAGCCGCCGCCGCCAAAACCGCCCCCTCCGCCGCCCCGGCCGCCGCGGTTCAGGAAGGCTTTTTTCAGGCCGGTGACGCCCAGCAGAAAACTCAGGCCGCCCACGATGACCGCCGCGATAGCGGCGATGAGCAGGCTGCCGCTCATGAAGCCGGCCGCCACGCCGGCGAACAGCGCTCCGATGACGGGCGGGGCGGCGATCAGCACCACCAGCAGGAATAGCCCGACGTCGAGCAGGTCGCCCCATTCGAAGCCGCCGCTGCCGCCAGGGCTGTCCGCGGCGGGCGCGGGCAGCGGTTCGCCGTCGATCAACTTGATCAGGGCATCCGCCCCGGCCTCGATGCCGCCCGCGTAATCATCCTGCTTGAAATGCGGCACCACCTGCTCACGGATGATGCGCCCGGCCATGGCGTCGGGGACCGCGCCCTCCAGGCCATAGCCGACTTCGAAGCGCAGATTGTGGTCATTCTTGGCCACGACGAAAAGAATCCCGTCATCGACCTTCTTGCGCCCCAGCTTCCATTGGTCGAAGACCCGGGTGGCGAACTGTTCGATCGTATCGGGTCCCGTGGTGGGCACGATAAGAACGACGACCTGCGCGCCCTTGCGTTCTTCGAGCGCGGCCAGCCGGGTCTCCAGCGCTTGTTGCTGGCTGGCGTCCAGCGTGCCCGTCAGGTCGGTGACCCGCTTGGACAGCACGGGCACCGGCACCGCCTCGGCCACCTGGGCCCGCGCCGGCCCGGCCAGCCACAGCAGGCAGGCCAGCGCCCAGGCGAGCGCCGTCCACCAGCCCTTATTGCTTGCGAGGTTCATTGCTGAACTTCACTTCCGGCGGCTTGGAGATCGCGGCTTCGTTCTCGACGCCGAAATTGGCCTTGGGCGAGTAGCCGAAGATCTTGGCGGTGATCACCTCAGGGAATTGGCGCACCAGCACGTTGTAGGCCTGCACGGACTGCACATAGCGGCCGCGCGCCACGGCGATGCGGTTTTCGGTGCCCTCAAGCTGGACCTGCAGGTCGCGGAACACGCCATCGGCCTTGAGCTGGGGATAGTTCTCCGACACGGCGATCAGGCGCGAAAGCGAGGAGGACAGGGCCGCCTGCGCCTGCTGGAAACGCTGCAGGGCCGCGGGGTCTTCCAGCTGCTCGGCCGTGATCTGCACGCTGCCCACCTTGCTGCGCGCCTCCGTGACCTGGGTGAGCACATCGCGCTCGTGGGTCATATAGGCGTCGGCCACCTTGACCAGCTGCGGCACGAGATCGGCGCGGCGCTGGTACTGGTTCAATACCTCCGACCAGGCGGCTTTGACCTGTTCATCGGCCGCCTGCATGCTGTTGTAGCCACAACCGGAAAGCAGGACCGTCAGGGACATCAGCCAGGTCCAGGCCAGCACTCGCATCGTTCTCATAGTGTTACCCCAAGGTGAAAACCCACGAATTACAGCACCAAAGGCCTATACAAATGTATCGCGCCTTGTTACAGCTTAGTCTATCGGCAACGGGCGCATCGGTTACAATCCGCTTTGTGTGCATTGCCAATCGGCACACGTCCCTAGGCGCCTTGCCGCCGGCCGGGCATCCGCCCTGCCTATCCCGTTTCTCCTCGTTCGTCCGCCTGGATTGGAGTCTCTCAACTTGAGCGACAGGCTGCCGCTGGAGTTGTTTTTGACTACCTCTTCTTCTTTTGCCGACCTCGGGCTGGCTGATTCCCTGTTGCGTGCGATCGCCGAGACCGGCTATACCGCGCCCACGCCCATCCAGGCCCAGGCCATTCCGCAGGTGCTGCGCGGCGGCGACCTGCTGGCCGCCGCCCAGACCGGCACCGGCAAGACCGCCGGCTTCACCCTGCCCATCCTGCAACTGCTGTCGCAGCGCAAACCCGCCAAACGCATCCCTGGCCGGCCGCGCTGCCTCATCCTGACCCCCACCCGCGAGCTCACCGCCCAGGTGGCCGAGTCCGTCCAAGTCTACGGAAAACACACCGGCCTTACCTCGATGGTGATGTTCGGCGGCGTGAATATCAACCCGCAGATCACGGCCCTGCGCAAGCCCGTGGACATCCTGGTGGCCACGCCCGGCCGCCTGCTGGATCACGCCGGCCAGAAAACCGTCGACCTCTCGGGCGTCGAAATCCTGGTGCTCGATGAAGCCGACCGCATGCTGGACATGGGTTTCATCCGCGATATCCGCAAGGTGCTGGCCCTGCTGCCCAAGTCGCGCCAGAACCTGCTGTTCTCGGCCACCTTCTCCGACGAGATCCGCGAGCTGGCCCGCGGCGTGCTGAACAATCCGGGCGAGGTCTCCGTGACCCCGCGCAACACCGCCACCGAGCTGGTCACCCAGACCGTGCACATCGTCGAGCAGGCCCATAAGCGCGACCTGGTCAGCCATCTGATTCGCGAAAGCGGCTGGCACCAGGTGCTGGTCTTCACCCGCACCAAGCACGGCGCCAACCGCCTGGCCGAAAAACTCGTCAAGGACGGCCTGTCGGCCGCCGCCATCCACGGCAACAAGAGCCAATCGGCGCGCACGCGGGCGCTGGCCGGCTTCAAGGACGGCAGCGTGGCCGTCCTGGTGGCCACCGACATCGCCGCGCGCGGCCTGGACATCGATCAATTGCCCCAGGTGGTCAATTTCGAGCTGCCCAATGTGCCCGAAGACTATGTGCACCGCATCGGCCGCACTGGCCGCGCCGGCGCCACGGGCGCGGCCGTCTCGCTGGTCGACAGCAGCGAAATCAAGCTGCTCAAGGCCATCGAGCGCCTGATCAAGAAAACCATCGAACGCAAGACGGTCGACGGCTGGACGCCCCCCGTGGGCGTGGCGGCCGAGCCCGAACCGCAAGACGACGAAGAACGCGGCTTTGGCCGCCGCAACGGCCGAGGCGCGCCCGGTGGCCGCAACGGCGGCAACCGCGGCGGCGGCCGTGCCCCTCGTCCGGCTGCCGAAACGCGCGCGCCGCGTCCGGCCCGCAGCGCCGAAGGCCGCCCGGCCCCGGCCAAACCGGCCGCGCCCAAGCCGGCCGCGCCGAGGCCGGAAGCCGGCGCCGCCCGCCGCCCCGAAAGCGGCAATCGCCCGGCTCGCGGCCCCGCTCGCGGGGTGCTGCTCGGCAAGTAAGCGAGGATATCCGCCATGACGCTCTCGACCTGGTTGACCTTCTTTCTCGCCTCTTGGGCGATTTCCTTCTCGCCCGGCGCGGGCGCCATCTCGGCCATGAGCTCGGGCCTGAAATACGGCTTCGCGCGCGGCTACTGGAACACCGCCGGCCTGATCATGGGCATCCTGTTCCAGTTCCTGATCGTGGCCGTGGGCCTGGGCGCCGTGCTGGCGACGTCCGAACTGGCCTTCATGGTCGTCAAGTACCTGGGCGTGGCCTATCTGGTCTACCTGGGCGTGCGCCAGATCCGCACCGACGCGGCCCCCGTGGCCGTGGACACCGGCGATCCTGGCCAGGCCTCGATCCGCGAACTCGTCATGCGCGGCTTCCTGATCAACACGATGAACCCCAAGGGCACGGTCTTCCTGCTCGCGGTGGTGCCGCAATTCGTCGACCCGGCCCAGCCGCTGACCGCGCAATACGCCGCGCTGGCCGGCACGCTGGCCTTCACCGACCTGGTGGCCATGGGCTTCTATACCCTGTTGGCCGCCAAGGTGCTGCGCCTGCTGCGCAGCGCCCGGCATATCCGCTGGATGAACCGCATCTTCGGTTCGCTCTTCATCATCGCGGGTGTCTTTCTGGCGACATTCCGCCGGCACGGCTGATCGCGAGCGCCTCCCTCCATCCTATGAATATTGTTCAAGAAGTCGCGCGGCGACGCACCTTCGCCATCGTCTCCCACCCTGACGCGGGCAAGACCACGCTGACGGAAAAGCTGTTGCTGTTCGCAGGCGCGATCCAGATCGCCGGCAGCGTGAAGGCCCGCAAGGCCTCGCGCCACGCCTCTTCCGACTGGATGGAAATCGAAAAGCAGCGCGGCATTTCCGTGGCTTCCTCGGTCATGCAGATGGAGTACCGCGACTGCGTCATCAACCTGCTGGACACCCCGGGCCACCAGGACTTCTCCGAAGACACCTATCGCGTGCTGACGGCGGTCGACGCCGCGCTCATGGTGATCGACGCGGCCAACGGCGTCGAACCCCAGACCATCCGCCTGCTGCAGGTCTGCCGCGCGCGCAACACGCCCATCATCACCTTCATCAACAAGATGGACCGTGAAGTCCGCGAGCCGCTGGAGCTGCTCTCGGAGATCGAGGGCCATCTGGGCATGGACGCGGTGCCCTTCTCCTGGCCGGTGGGCATGGGCAAGTCCTTTGGCGGTGTGTTCGACATCCGCCGCGACCGCATGCGCCTGTTCCGCGCGGGCCAGGAGCGCCGCGGCGACGATGATGAATTCATCGAAGGCCTGTCCAACCCGGAAATCCCCCGTCGCTTCGGCCAGGCCTTCGAGCAGGCCAGCGGCGAAATCGAATTGATCAACGAAGCCGCCCCCGCCTTCGACCACGACGCCTTTCTGGCGGGCAAGCAGACGCCGGTTTTCTTCGGCTCGGCCATCAACAACTTCGGCGTGCAGGAAGTGCTCGACGCCCTGGTCGAGCTCGCGCCCCGGCCGGGCCCGCGCCAGGCCCTGGAGCGCGAGGTCAAGCCCGAAGAGCCCAAGTTCACGGGCGTGGTCTTCAAGGTGCAGGCCAATATGGATCCGGCGCACCGCGACCGCGTGGCCTTCGTGCGCGTCAGCTCCGGCCGCTTCGAGCGCGGCATGCGCCTGAAGGTCGCGCGCACCAACAAGGAAATGCGCCCCAACAACGTGGTGTCCTTCCTGTCGCAGCGCCGCGAGCTGCTGGACGAAGCCTATGCGGGCGACGTCATCGGCATCCCCAACCACGGCGTGCTGCAGCTGGGCGACGTGCTCACCGAAGGCGAATCGCTGCACTTCACGGGCCTGCCTTTCTTCGCGCCCGAGCTGTTCCAGGCCGTCGAGGTCAAGGATCCGCTGCGCACCAAACAGCTGCGCATCGGCCTGACGCAATTGGGCGAAGAAGGGGCCATCCAGGTCTTCCGTCCCGAGGCCGCCGGCGGCGCCCTGCTGTTGGGCGCGGTGGGCCAGCTGCAGTTCGAAGTCGTCGCGCACCGCCTGAAAACCGAGTATGGCGTGGACGCCCGGATGCTGCCTTCGCGCTACACGATGGCGCGCTGGATCACCTCCGACAACCCCAAGGCGCTGCGCAAGTTCATGGATGCCAATGCCGCCCATATCGCCTATGATGTGGTCGATGCTGCGGCTTTCTTGATCAGCTCGCCGGCGCAGTTGCGCGTCGCTGAAGAACTGTATCCGGATGTGAAATTCCACGCCATGCGCGAGCATGGCGGCAAGGTTTTTGGAGACAAAGCCTAAGCCGGTCAAACACCGCAGAGCAAATGAGGTTAGCAATGTCTTGGCGTTTATTGTTCGCAACGCTTCTGGTCACCCTGGGCGCGGCCGCCTGGGGCGGCTTGCAGCTGGGAGATTGGCTGGTGGCGCATGCCCCCGCCGCCAGCGAGGCCCCCGGCCAGGAAAGCGGCGCATCCGAGCAGACGGTATTGGACGCCAATGGGCGGCCCTATGTCGCCCAGCCGCCGCAGCCGCGCATCGACGGCACGCTGGGCGTGCCCGAGCAGCCGGCCACGCGCGAATGGGCGGTCAATACGGCGTCGCTGTTCGAAAGCAACGCCGATCCTTCCGTCCGGATTTCCCGAGACAGCATTTCCATGGACCGCGCGCGTCAACTGGCCGCCGAGTCCGATGTGCCGCTGCCCAGCGGGCCCTCCGACGTCTCCACGCTGGACTTGCAGCAGGCCCTGCCGCCTGGCATCCCGCCGCCGCCCGCGCCCCCGATCCAGCAGGACGGCGTGGCACGCATCAATCCGCCGGTGGCCCTGAACACGCCGCGCTCGCCGGCGCCGGGCGCGCCGGCCAACTGGCAACAGCAGCTGCGCAACGAACTCGCACACTGCGCCACGCTGGGCTTTTTCGAGCGGCCCAGCTGCTCCTGGAACGCCCGCAACAAATACTGCGCCCCCAACCGCGCCTGGGGCACCTCGGCCGACTGCCCGCGCCGCCCCGAATAAAACGCCGGCCCAAGAAAAAACCCCTTTCTCTCGAAAGGGGTTTTTGCATTGCGGCGCCGGATCTCAGTCGGAGACGTCCATCTGGCTTTGCAGGTAGTTCTGCAGGCCGACCTGATCGACCAGGCCGATCTGGGTCTCGAGGTAGTCGATGTGCTCCTCGGTATCGTCGAGGATGTCCTGCAGCAGATCGCGCGAGACATAGTCACGCACCGATTCGCAATAGGCGATGCCGTCCTTCAGCGTGGCCTGGGCGGTCTGCTCGACCTTGAGATCACAGGCCAGCAGCTCGGGCACATCCTCGCCGATCAGCAGCTTGTGCAGGTCCTGCAGATTGGGCAGGCCGTCGAGCATGAAAATACGCTCGATCAGGCGATCGGCGTGCTTCATTTCCTCGATGGATTCTTCGTACTCATGCTTGCCGAGCTTGTTGAAGCCCCAGTGGCGCAGCATGCGCGCATGCAGAAAATACTGATTGATGGCCGTCAGCTCGTTGGTCAGTTGCTTGTTCAGAAACTGGATGACCGTTTTGTCGCCTTTCATGATGTACTCCTTGATCTGGCGGGCCCGCTCGCATAAGCGTGGAACCCCGGCAGACTACCACCCTCGGCGGCGCCTCGCCTAGCCTTTGGCGGTATTTGGTAAATCGCTTTGCGAGCGCAACATGAAAGCGATAGAAAAATGCGAATGACTATTGATATGTAATGCAATGGCGCCGGACCGCCGTATTCATGCGCGCTGCGGCGCGCTGGCGGATGCATTCACCCCCGGCCGGCGAGCCGGCTTGCCCGCGCCAGGCGGCCATCGCGCGCCATTTTTCGCCGCCGGACGGGCAAGAAAAATACGCAACGACCTCAGACGCTGCGACGGGTGGCCAGCCAGATGCCGACCGCGATGGGCACGATGCCCAGCATGTCGAGCCAGGAAACCGGTTCGCGCAATACCAGCCAGCCGAAGAACAGGCCCAGCGGCGGCATCAGAAAGTGCAAGGCGCTGGCCGAGGTGGCGCTGCTGCGGCCCAGGATGAGAAACCAGAGGTAGTAGCTGCCCATGGACACGGCCACGATGGTGTAGGCCATGCTCCAGAACAAGCTGGGCGTGAACTGCGCCTGCGCCAGCGATTCATAGTGCAGGGCAAACGGCCAGAGCGCCAGGCCCGCGGCCAGGGACTGCACCCCCGTCGCCATCCAGAGATTGGCCGCGGGCTTGAGTTTCTTGTAGGCCAGCGTCCCCGTCACCAGCGCGATCAGGCCGCCAGCCACCAATAGCGTGCCGTGCATGTCTTCGTGGGCGCCGGCGCCCACCAGGCGCGAGCGCAGCACGATCACCACGCCGGCCAGGCCCAGCAACAAGCCCGCCAGCTTGCGCCAGCCCAGGCGTTCGCCCAACACCGGACCGGCCAGGATGCCGGTCAGCAGGGGGTTGGTGCTGATCAGCACCGACGTGAAGGCCGAGGACAGCGTCGCCATGCCGCTCCAGCTCAGGCCCAGATAGAGCGCGTTGTTCAGCAGCCCCAGGCCAACCAGGGCCAGCAGGTCGCGGCGGGCCGGCATGCGCAAGCCGCCCGTGAACGCCGCCAGGCCCAGCATCAGCACACCGGCGATGCTGAACCGTATGGCCAGCAGCGTCAGGGGCGGGCAGTCGCGCACCGCGATCTTGGCCGCCGCGAACGCCGAACTCCAGAGCACGCAGAACAGCGCGATGGCGCCCCAGGCCGTGCGTTCGGGCGTGGCGGCCGAGGGGGAGGGGACGGCGAGGGTTTTCATGGCGCTGAGGGACGATAGGACGATGCCGGGCATTCTCCGCCCTTGCCCATGCATTGACAAATTCTTTATACGGATCAAAAGTATTTGAAATTCCGATGGGTGCCTCATGGACCTCGATCTTCTCCACAGCTTTGTCTCCGTCGTGGACACGGGCGGCTTCACCCGCGCGGGCGAGCGCGTGCACCGCACCCAATCGACCGTCAGCCAGCAGATACGCAAACTGGAGGCGGGCCTGGGCTGCGAACTCTTTCTGCGCGAAGGGCGCCAGGTGCGCCTGACCGAGGACGGCGAACGCCTGCTGGGCTATGCGCGGCGCATGCTGGCCCTGTCCACCGAGATACGCGAAGTCGTCAGTGGCGCGGCGCGCGTGGAAGTGCTGCGCCTGGGCGTGCCCGATGATTTCTCCGTCCAGCGGCTGACCGCGATGGTGGCCGACTTCGCGCGCGCCCACCCCGGCCTGCGCATTTCCATGCGCTGCGATCTCAGCATGGCCTTGCACCGCGCCATGGAGCGCGGCGAGCTCGACGTGGCCCTGCTCAAGCGCGAGCCCGGCCTGCCGGGCGCCCAGGCGGTCTGGCCCGAGCGCCTGGTCTGGCTGTGCGGGCCCTCGATGCCGGCCGAGCTGCCCGACCCCGTGCCGCTGGTGCTCTTCCCGCAGGGCTGCCTCTATCGCAACCGCGCCATTCATGCCCTGGAGAGCACCGGACGGCGCTGGCGCATCGCCTATGAGAGCGCCAATGTGAATGGCCTGTTGGCGGCGCTGGAAGGCGGGCTGGGCCTGGGGCTGATGGAAAGACGCTGCATGACGCCCGGGCTGCGCGTGGCCCCCTGGCCGCTGCCGGCCCCCAGTTCCAGCGAGCTGGCGCTTTGCCTGCGGTCCTCGGCCGGCGCGGGCGCGCGCCTGCTGGCCGAGGCCGTGCGGGCCTTCTGCGACGACCCTGGCGCCTGGCGGCCGGAATTGCTGCGGGCGGCTTGAGCCGAGCCGGCCAAGGCGAAAAAAAACGCCCTGGCGGGCGTTTTCGACAGGGCGGCCGGCGCTTATGCGGCGGCGACCAGGGGAATGGGGAATGTGTTTGCAGCCGGCTGCTCCGCCTCGACCATGGCGGCCGGCGGATTGACCGGGACCGCGATGGAGCGCACGTCGCACACGCTGGAAGCGCGTCCGCCGGGGAGGTATTCGCTGGCCGTGGCGGCGCAGCAACCGCAGCAGGAGGCCACCCCCAGCTCGAATTGCAGATCGCCCAGCGAACTGGCGCCGGCATCCACGCAGGCGCGGACTTGGCGTTCGGTAACGGCATTACAGATGCAAACGTACATGAGAATAATTATCGGCAATAACTGATTCTCATGCAAGTGCTTGCCATTATTTTTTGATGTTGCCGTGCAGCACGCAAGTTATTGAAAATAGGGACAAACTCTGCCCCGGGGTGTCAGCGCGCCGCGGCCTGGGCCTTGCGCACCGCGGCCGGGGCGATACGCAGGGCCTCACGGTATTTGGCCACGGTGCGGCGGGCGATCACGATGCCCTGGCTGGCCAGGCGCTCCATGATCTGGCTATCCGACAGGGGTCTGGCCCTGTTTTCTTCGGCCACCATCTGCCGGATATGGGCCTGCACCGCCGTGGCCGAGGCGGAGTCGCCGCTGTCGGTCGCCACGCCCGTGCCGAAAAAGCGCTTGAGCTCCAGCGTGCCAAACGGAGTGAGCATGTACTTCTGGGTCGTAGCGCGGGAAATCGTGGATTCGTGCAGGCCTAGCTCGCCCGCGATGTCCTTGAGGATGAGGGGTCGCATGGCGGCGGGCCCGCGGCTGAAGAACTCCGCCTGGTGCGCGACGATGGCCTGGGCCACGCGCAAGATGGTGTCAAAGCGCTGCTCGACATTGCGTATCATCCAGCGCGCCTGCTGGAGCTGGGCGTTCAGGCCCGCATAGGCCGCTTCGCGCTGGTTGGACAGCATCTGGGCGTACAGGCCGTTGATCTGCAGGCGGGGCATCACCGCGCTGTTGAGCACGGCCTGCCAGCCCTGGCGCGTCTTGCGCACCAGCACGTCGGGCACGGCGTAGTCCGCGGCCGGCGCGGTCCAGGCCCGGCCGGGCCGGGGCTCCAGCCGCACGATGAGCGCGCGCGCCGCGCGCAGCGTGGCCTCGTCCACGCGCAGGACCTCGCGCAGGCGCGCCGGATTGCCGGTGGCCAGGAGCGCCAGGTGCTGCGCGCAGATCTCCCGCGCACAGGCCAGCACCCCGGCTTGCGCGGCTTCGGGCAGGCGCTGGATATCGGGCTGGCGCAGCTGCAGGAGCAGGCACTCGGCCATGTCGCGCGCGCCGATGCCGGGCGGATCGAAGGACTGCAGCAGATTCAGGGCCGCGCGCAGCTCATCCTCATCGACCTCCAGTTCGGGGGGCAGCCATTGCAGGATTTCGCTCAGCGGCGAGCCCAGGTAGCCGTTGTCATCCAGTTCGTCGATGAGCAGGGTGACCAGGGCGGCATCGCGCGGGGCCGCGCGCGTCAGGTTCAGCTGCTGCATCAGATGCTCGCGCAGGGTGTCGTCGCGCGCCGGCGCATCGCTGTCGTCGTCCGGATAGACGCCGCCCGAGCCCGGCATCTCGTCGAAACGCAATTCCGTGTCCGGGGCGCTGTCGTCGTGTTCGACGCTGGCCTCGCGCTGGGGGTCGCTCTCGACCTGGTCGGCCGGAGTTTCGTCGCGTTCCAACAACGGATTTTCCGCCAGGGCCTGGGAGATTTCCGCCTCCAGCTCCAGCGAAGAAAGCTGCAGCAGCCGGATGGACTGTTGCAGCTGCGGGGTCAGGGTCAAATGCTGACCAGGCCGAAGTTCTAAGGCGGGACGAGTCATAGGTACAATATTTTGCATGATGAACCTGACTTCGCCCGAACGCATTCGCCAGGATGGCCGACTGATCGGCCAAACGCTGCTCAAACTGGCGCTTCCGCGTCTGGTGCTGAGGGCGATCGTCCTGGCCGTCATCGCCGTCATCTGGCTGCTGGCCAGCTCCTGGCTGCTAGCCTTCGGGAAAACCCTCGCTTTCGACAGCCTGCATACCCTGGGCCAGCAGACCGTCGACTTGCTCACGCGCCTCAATCCCTACTTCTGGTGGGGCGTGGTGGCCATCTGGACCCTGATCGTCTTCTTCGCCGCGCGCAACTGGCTGTCCGCCAGCCTGGCTTCCGGTCGGGCCCGTGTGGTGCCGCGCGACGTCCTGGCGCAACTGCGGCCGCAGCTGAGCGAAGACGTCGTCGACGTCCTGCGCTGGGTCTGGGGCGATCGCGAAGAGCCCTTTACCGTGGGCGATCTGCAACGCAGCTACCTCGAGCTGCGCCGCAACCGCATCGGCAAGATCGCGCTGGTGCGCGAGCAGACCGCCATCCTGGACCAGCCCGGCGGGCCGGCCCGCGGGCGTGAACCGACCCGTCCCCCTGGCCGCCAGCCCGAGCCCGTGAGCGACGCCCCGCGCCCGCCCGGCCGCTCGCCCTGGCGCCAGGATGAAGGGCCCCGCGAACCGCATCTCGGCCCGGACCGCTGAAGCCCGGCAGGCGCGGCGATTTGCGCGGCGCGCCAAAATGTGTTTGACTATTGCCTATGGCTACCCAACGCACCGCTCAATTTTCCGCCTCCGGACGCGCAAGCGCCCCGGTGTCGGTCGCGGCTGCGTCCCTCCAAGCCTCTTCCCTCCAGGGCGGCGTCGCCACCCTAGCGCTATCGCTACACCTACCGATCGGTTGCCGGGCCTAGTGCCCCGTGGTAGCTCGGCACCCGTACGTTTGCCACACGTCTTCCCCCTGTTTTAAAAACTGAATTCGGCCGCCACCCTGGCCGACGCCGGCTTGAAACCGCCACCCTGGTTCGCCGCGCCCGTGATACCCCCGGGATTCAACCGAAACCGATTGAGGTGTACCGATGCTCGCCAACCCCGCCACCAAGTACGTGCCGTTCCAGCCCTTCGCCCGTGATTTCTCCGAGCGCACCTGGCCCAGCCGCCGGATCACCCAAGCGCCGATCTGGATGAGCACCGACCTGCGCGACGGCAACCAGGCCCTGATCGAGCCCATGAGCGTGGAGCGCAAGATGCGCTTCTTCGAACAGCTGGTGAAGATCGGCTTCAAGGAAATCGAAGTCGGTTTCCCGTCGGCTTCGCAGACGGACTTCGACTTCGTGCGCAAGCTCATCGACGAGAAGCGCATCCCCGATGACGTCACCATCATCGTGCTCACGCAATCGCGCGAAGACCTGATCAACCGCACGGCCGAGGCCGCCGCGGGCGCCAAGCAGGCCATGATCCATCTCTACAACGCCTGCGCCCCGGCCTTCCGCAAGATCGTCTTCAACATGAGCAAGGACGAGATCAAGAACATCGCGCTGACCGGCACGCGCATGGTCAAGGCCGCGATGGCGCGCTATCCGCAGACGCAGTGGCGCTACGAGTACTCGCCCGAAGTCTTCAGCACCACCGAACCCGAATTCGCCCTCGAAGTCTCCAATGCCGTGGCCGAGGCCTGGGACGCCACGCCCGCGCGCAAGATGGTGCTCAACCTGCCGGCCACCATCGAGGCCACGTCGCCCAATCTGTACGCCGACCAGATCGAGTGGATGCACAAGAACCTGGCCCGCCGCGACAGCATCATCCTGAGCGTGCATCCGCACAATGACCGCGGCACCGCCGTGGCGGCCGCAGAGTTCGCCGTCATGGCCGGCGCCGACCGCATCGAAGGCTGCCTGTTCGGCAGCGGCGAGCGCACCGGCAACGTCGACCTGGTCACGCTGGCGCTCAACCTCTACACGCAAGGCGTGCACCCCGGCCTGGACTTCTCCGATATCGACGAAGTGCGCCGCTGCGCCGAGTACTGCAACCAGCTGCCCGTGCATCCGCGCCATCCCTATGCCGGCGACCTGGTGTTCACCGCGTTCTCGGGCTCGCACCAGGACGCCATCAAGAAGGGCTTTGCCCAGCAGAAGGCCGACGGCGTCTGGGAGGTCCCTTATCTGCCCATCGATCCGGCCGACCTGGGCCGCAGCTACGACGCCGTGATCCGCGTCAATAGCCAGTCGGGCAAGGGCGGCGTGTCCTATCTGCTCGAACAGGAACATGGCCTGGTGCTGCCGCGCCGCCTGCAGATCGAGTTCAGCCGCGCCATCCAGCGCGTCACCGACGAGACCGGCCGCGAAGTCAGCAGCGAAGACGTGTACACCATCTTCGCCAGCGAATACCTCGAACAGCGCGGCCCCTGGAAGCTGGTGCGCCATCGCATCGACGGTAATCCCAGCGCCGGCGCCGGCAAGCAATTCGCCATCGAAGCCGAGCTGGAGTACAACGGCGAGCGCCGCATCGTGAAGGGCAATGGCGACGGCGCCATCTCGGCCTTCGTGGCCGCGCTGGACGTCCCCGTGCGCATCATGGACTACCATGAGCACGCCATCGGCACTGGCACCGACACCCGCGCGGCCAGCTATGTCGAAGTGCGCGTGGGCGACTCGCCCACCGGTTTCGGCGTGGGCATCGACCGTGACATCGTGACCGCCTCCTTCCAGGCGGTGCTGACCGCGGTCAACCGCCATGTGCAGTCGCAAGGCCAGGCCGTGCCCGCCGACGACGAAGCCGCCGTCGTCTAATACGGCGCCGCCGCAAGTCCAAGCCCGGTCCGCGGACCGGGCTTTTTCTTGGCCCGCGCCTTTTGAACGGCCCGCGGGCTGCTTGCAGTTTTTGGTCAGGTTTGCTGCTGGAGGATGCGGTGCATCCAGCGCGCCATCGCCAGCAGGCTGTGGTCGGCGTGCGGCGCGCCCACGGCCTGCAGCCCCACCGGCAGGCCCTGGGGCCCCTGGGCGAAGGGCAGGTGCACGGCGGGAAAGCCGAACAGCGTCCACACGCGGCAGAACAGCGGATCGCCCGTGCCCTGGTCAAAGAAGGGCGCCTCGCCCGTGGCGCTGGGCGCCAGGATGACATCGTAGCGGTCGAACCACTGCAAGGCCCGGCCGCGCGCGGCGCCGGCGCGCGCCAGACGCTCCTGGTGATCCTCGGCGCGGATGGCCGCCCCCGCATCGAGTATGGCCAGCAGGCGAGTGCTCAGCTGCGCCCGGCAGCGGGTGCGCTCGAAAGCCAGCGCCTGGGCAGCCTCGAAGGCCATGACGTCGGCGTGCAATTGCACCAGGCTGCAATCTTCCGACGGCAGCGCCACTTCCTCGACCTGCGCGCCGGCGCGCGACAACAGCCGGGCCGCCTCTTCGTAGGCATTGCGCGTCTCGGGCAAGGCATGGCGCCACTGGAAGGTGCGCAGCATGCCCACGCGCGGCCGCTCGGCATCCTGCAGCTCGCGCAGACGCGCATCGCCCATCAGGACCGACGCCAACAGCGCCACGTCGTCGACGCTGCGCGCCAGGCCGCCTATCGTGTCCAGGTTCTCGCTCAAGGTCTTCATGCCGGCGCGCGGCACACGCCCGAACGTCGGCTTGTAGCCGACGATGCCGCAATAGGCGGCGGGACGGATGAGCGATCCAGCCGTCTGGGTGCCGATAGCCAGCGGCACCATATCGTCGGCCACGGCGGCGGCCGATCCACTCGAAGAGCCGCCCGGCGTATAGGCCGTATTGCGCGGATTGCGCGTGGGCCCGGGCTGGTAGGTCGCGAATTCGGTGGTGACCGTCTTGCCCAGCACGAACGCGCCCGCCTCGCGGCACAAGGCCACGACCGCGGCGTCCGCATCCGCCTGATGCGTGCTGTAGAGACCCGAGCCATAGCGCGTGGGAAAGTCCTGCGTGTCAAAGACATCTTTGACGCCAAGCGGCAGGCCATGCAGGATGCCCTGCACACCGGCGCTGTCCAGCGCCCGCGCCTGCGCGATCACCTGCGCGGGATCGAGGGCGGCCCAGGCCTGCACGGTCGGCTCCCGCTGTTCGATGCGCGCCAGGCAGGCGCGCGCCATCTGCTCCGCCGTGAGTTCACGGCGCTGCAAACGCTTGACGGCCTCCAGCGCGCCAAGCTGATTCAAGGCTTTCGCCATCCCCATATCCCTATATCGATCGTGCGCCTTGTATGCGGTTCCTGACTGGCGCATTAATAGCCGCAGTGTAGAAGCAAGCGCCCGCCATATGCAAAGTTGGAATAACACTAAAACCTAGGGCTTTCCCCTGATACCGCAGGCTTCTTCGGTTCCGATTCGAATTGCTGCACAGGATTTCATTTATGCCGGTGACATATTGTTGTCACTCGGCACCTCCATCATTAGTTGCGCTTTACATGAAGTCCAAGTCCAAAGGCCCGCCCCGCGCCTCGATTCTGGAAATCGCGCGTGAGGCCAAGGTCTCCACGGCGACGGTTTCACGGGCATTCAATCGTCCTGAACTGCTGCATGCCGAGACGCTCAGTCGCGTACAGCGCATCGCCCGGCAACTGGGTTTCCGGCCCAATCTGGTGGGACGCAGCCTGCGCAGGGGCAGTACGCAGACGATAGGCGTGCTCCTGCCAACCCTGACCAATCCTGTATTCGCGGAGTGTTTCGAAGGGGCTTGCCGATATGCCCAGAACATCGGCTACAGCATCATGGTCGCGACGACCAACTACGACCACCAAGGCGAACTCGAAAGTCTGCATACCCTGCTGGATCATCAAGTCGACGGGCTGATACTGACCTTGGGGTCCTACATGCCGCTCGCCAACCACGATCTGCTGCAGAAAGCGCAGGCCACGCCCTACATCCTCGCCTACAGCATGCTCCCCGGCATTCCCTCGGTCACGATCGACGATTTCCGCGCCAGCCAACACCTGGCCGAACTGCTGGCGGCCTTCAACCATCGCCGCATGGTCTTCCTGTCCGGACCGTTGCGCGACTCCGATCGCGCCGCCCGGCGTCTGCTGGGCGCGCGCGCATGCGCCGAACGGCTCGGCCTCGACCCCGTGCCGCATGCCGTCATGCCTTCCCACGTCGAGTGCGACCCGATACAGGTCGAGCAGCTCATCCGGCGGCAAACGCTCCCCATCGCCGTCATGTGTTCCAACGATCTGCTCGCGCTTTCGCTCATGTCGATCTGCCGGTCGCTGGGGCTGCGCATCCCGCAGGACGTGTCGGTCTGCGGCTTTGACGGCATCGCGCCGGGCGCCATGTACGACCCGCCCCTGACCTCGGTGGTGCAACCCAGCATGGAAATCGGGCAGATCGCCTGCAAGAAATTGCTGGACCACCTGACCGCCGACCATCGCCTGACTTCCGCGATCGTGCCGCACCGCATCTTCGAAGGCGGCACGGTTTGCACACTCCCCCCTCGCCCCGACAAAGGAGCCGCAGCACCATGAAACGCTTCCTGATTCCCGTCCTGGCCGCGCTGACCGTGGCCGGCGCGCAGGCCCAGGCCGCCGACGCGATCTGCTACAACTGCCCGCCCGAATGGGCCGATTGGGCCACGGCGCTGAAAGCCATCAAGGAAAAGACCGGCATCACGGTGCCTGGCGACAACAAGAACTCCGGCCAGGCGCTGGCTTCGCTGGCCGCCGAACGCAAGAATCCCGTGGCCGACGTCGTCTACTACGGCGTGAGCTTCGGCATCCAGGCGGCCAAGGATGGCCTGGTGCAGGCCTACAAGCCCGCGCACTGGGACCAGATCCCCGCCGGCATGAAAGACCCCGACGGCAAGTGGTTCGCCATCCACTCCGGCACGCTGGGCTTCATGGTCAATGTCGATGCCCTGGGCGGCAAGCCCGTGCCGGCCTCCTGGGCCGATCTGCTCCAGCCCGCGTATCGCGGCATGGTCGGCTACCTGGACCCGGCCTCGGCCTTCGTGGGCTATGCCGGCGCGGTCGCCGTCAATCAGGCGCTGGGCGGCTCGCTGGACGATTTCGGCCCCGGCATCGCCTGGTTCAGGAAGATGCAGCAGAACCAGCCCATTGTGCCCAAGCAGACCGCCTATGCGCGCGTGCTCTCGGGCGAGATCCCCATCCTGGTCGACTATGACTTCAATGCCTACCGCGCCAAGTACAAAGACGGCGCCAATGTCGTCTTCGTGATCCCGGCCGAAGGCACGGTGGCCGTGCCCTATGTCATGAGCCTGGTGAACGACGCGCCGCATGCCGTCAATGGCCGCCGCGTGCTGGACTTCACGCTCTCCGATGAGGGCCAGGCCATCTGGGCCCGCGCCTATCTGCGTCCGGTGCGCGCGGCCACGGTGCCGCCCGAGGTCCAGGCCCGGTTCCTGCCGGCCAGCGAGTATGCGCGCGCCGGCACGGTGGACTACGGCAAGATGGCCGAAGTCCAGCGCGCCTTCGCCGAACGCTACGCCAAAGAGGTGCAATGATGTCCCGCCGCCGCTGGTGGTGGTTCGCCGCGCCGGCGGCGGCGGTCTTCCTGGCGTTCTGGCTGCTGCCCATGGTGGCGCTGGCCTGGCTGGGCGCGTCGCCCCGCGACGGGCAATCCGCCTACCTGGCCGTCCTGTCCCATCCGGCCTATTGGCGCAGCCTTTTGAACACCGTGGCGCTGTCGCTGGGCGCCACGGCCGCGACCTTGCTGCTGGCCCTGCCCGCCGGCCGCTTCCTGGCCTGGCATCCCGTGTTTCCGGGCCGGCGCCTGCTCATGGCCATGCTGACCTTTCCGCTGGCCTTTCCCGGCGTGGTGGTCGGCTTTTTCATCATCCTGATGGCCGGACGCCAGGGCATCCTTGCCGCCCTGAGCAAATGGCTGACCGGCGAGTCCCTGGTGTTTGCCTACGGCATGGCGGGGCTGTTTCTCGGCTATCTGTATTTCTCGCTGCCGCGCGCCATCGGCATGATCGCGGCCGCCGCGCAAGGCATGGACCGCGGCCTGCTCGAAGCCGGACGCACGCTGGGCGCCTCGGCCTGGCGGCGCTTCGCCGACATCGAACTGGCCGCGCTGGCGCCGGCGCTGGCCGGCGCCGCGGCCATCAGCTTTGCCACCAGCATGGGCGCCTTCGGCACCGCCTTCACGCTGGCCGCGCGCATCGACGTGCTGCCGCTGACCATCTACAACGAATTCACCAACTACGCCAACATTCCCGTGGCCGCGGCGCTGTCCATCTTCCTGGGCGCGGCCTCGTGGGCCGTCATGTACGCCGCCCATGCCCTGGGCAGCGCGCGCACGGGAGCGGCCGCCTGACCATGACCCCTCTGCATTCCCCTTTTGACAGCCGGCTCGGGCTGGGCATCACGCTGGCCGTTGCCTCCTTCCTGATCGGGCCGGTCGTGCTGTCTGTGCTGGCCGGCCTGACGCGCAATTACTTTATCGGCCTGTCCAGCGGATTGACGCTGCGCTGGATCGCCGAGGTCTGGTCCCTGTATGCGGACACGATAGGGCGCTCCTTGCTGGTGGCCCTGTTGACGCTGGTCATCAGCACGGCATTGGGCGTGCCGCTGGCCTGGGTGCTCACCCTGTTTCCCGGCAGAGCCGGCCGCGCCCTGGAAGAACTGCTCACCCTGCCAGTCGCCGTGCCCGGACTGGCCTCGGCGCTCGCCCTCATCCTTTCCTGGGGGACGCTGCCGGGCCTGCGGGGCAGCCTGTGGTTCATCGTCATCGGCCATGTGCTGTTCACCTTGCCCTTCATGGTGCGCGCCGCGCGCGCCAGCATGGCCCAGGGCCTGGCCGTGCTCGACGAGGCGGCGGCCACCCTGGGCGCCAGCCGGCTGGCGCGCTTTTTCACCATCGTCGTGCCCAATGCCATGCCCGGCATCCTGGCCGGCGCCCTGAGCGTGCTGACGCTATCCATCGGCGAGTTCAACCTCACCTGGCTGCTGCACACGCCGCTCACCAAGACCCTGCCCGTGGGCCTGGCCGACAGCTATGCCTCCATGCGGCTGGAAATCGCTTCGGCCTATACCCTGGTTTTCCTGCTCATGCTGCTGCCCCTGATGATGGGTTTGCAGTGGCTGGCCCGCTCTCGTGTAACGCCCTCATGACCCATCCCCTGACGATCACCCTGGAAAACTGCGCCAAGACCTGGCCCGACGGCACGCGCGCCCTGCATCCCCTGGACCTGCGCATCGCGGGCGGCGAGATCCTGGCCCTGCTGGGCCCATCCGGCTGTGGCAAGACCACGCTGTTGCGCCTGATCTGCGGCCTGGAGCAGGGCGACGCCGGCAGCCGCGTGCGCTACGGCGACGAGGACGTGACCGCCTTGCCGCCCGAGGCGCGCGGCGTGGGCGTGGTGTTCCAGAACTATGCGCTCTTTCCCAATATGAGCGTGGCGCAGAACGTCGCCTATGGCCTGCGCGTGCGCGGAGCCTCGCGCGCCGAACAGGCGCGCCGGGCGGCCGAGATGCTGGCGCTGGTGCGCCTGTCGGCGTTCGGCGAACGGCGCGTCTCCCAGCTTTCCGGCGGCCAGCGCCAGCGTGTGGCGCTAGCCCGCGCCCTGGCCATCGAGCCGCGCGTGCTGCTGCTGGACGAACCCCTGACCGCGCTGGACGCCAAGTTGCGCGAGCAGCTGCGGGTGGAGCTGGCGCAGATGTTGCGCGAACTCGGCATAACCACCATCATCGTCACACACGACCAGGATGAAGCCATGGTGCTGGGCCATCGCATCGCCGTGATGTCGGCGGGCCGGCTGGAGCAGATAGGAGATGCGCAGACCTTGTTCACCCAGCCCGCCACGGATTTCGTCGCTGAGTTCTTCGGCACGCTATGCCAGGTACGGGCGGAGCTGCGCGAGGGACGCCTGGGCGCGGGCTCGCGGCAACTGCGTTTCCGTCCGCACCACGCCCGGCTGCTGGCGCCGCATGCCGATGCCTTGCCCGTCCTCATACAGGCCCGGTTTTTCATGGGGACGTCCATACGTTATGAACTCGCACTGCCCGACGGACAACGTTTCAGCGTCCTCGCCGCGCCCGACAGTCCGCAGCAAGCGGGCGAGACCGTCAGCGTGGCGCTGGATTTCGAACTCTGAGGTAACACTATGCTCATCGCTCAAATCACTGATCTGCACATCCGCATGCCGGGCCAGAAGGCGTATCGCGTCGTCGAAACCGACCGCTACCTGCCGCCGGCCATCAAGGCCCTGAATGCCCTGGCTCCGGCGCCCGACGTGGTCATCATCTCGGGCGATCTGACCGATTTCGGCCGGCCCGCGGAGTATCACTATCTGCGCGATATGCTCGCTGCCTTGCGCATGCCCTACTACCTGATGCCCGGCAATCACGATGCGCGCGAGCAACTGCGCGAGAGCTTTCCCGAGCACGGCTATCTGCGCCAGGGCGGCGCGTTTACCCAGTACACGGTCGAGCACCTGCCCCTACGGCTCATCATGCTGGATACCGTCGTGCCCATGCAAAGCCACGGCATGCTCTGCGACGAGCGGCTTGCCTGGCTGGAGGCCCGCCTGCTGGAAGCGCCGGACCGTCCCACCGTCATCGCCATGCACCACCCGCCCTTCAAGACCGGCATCGCCCACATGGACAGGATAGGGCTGCTGCAAGGCGCCGATGCGCTCGAAACGTTGGTTCGACGCCACGCCAACATCGAACGCATCATCTGCGGCCATTTGCACCGCAGCATTTTCCAGCGTTTCGGCGCCACGCTGGCCTCGACCTGCCCGTCACCGGCGCATCAAGTGGTACTGGATCTGCGCCCGGAAGGCCCGGCAGCCTTCAATCTCGAGCCGCCGGCCTATCACTTGCATCATTGGCGCGACGGCCGCTTGCTGACGCATCATGCCTACATCGGGGAATACCCTGGGCCCTATCCTTTCCATGAGAACGGCGAGCTGATTGACGACTGACACACCCCCGTCATCTTTGCAGCGCAACATGAAAAGGATTTCATTTGCGCCCAGAATCAAACATTCCACGCGCGCGGCCAATATGTCCGATCCATGGGCCCGGCCGCCACACAATCAACGGCGCAGCGGTAGAAAGGCGGTATCCGCGCCTTAACGACAACAAGATATGTCCACCCTAGTTCTGGAGAGCCTGACCAAGCAGTACGCCGACGCAACGGCAATAGAAGGAGTGGGATTCGAAGCCGCCGCCGGCAGCTTCACGGTATTGCTCGGCCCATCGGGTTGCGGAAAATCCACCACGCTGCGCATGATCGCCGGCCTGGACTCGCCCACATCCGGCCGCATTCTCATCGGCGGCCAGGACGTCACCCAACTGCCGCCGTCCAAGCGGCGCATTTCCATGGTGTTCCAGTCGTATGCGCTGTTTCCGCATCTGTCGGTGCGCGAGAACATCCTGTTCGGCCTGCGCGTGCGCAAGGAGCCGGCGCGCGACTTTGACCGCCGCCTGGCGCGCGTGGCGGACCTGCTTGGCCTGTCGGCGCTATTGGACCGCAAGCCCTCGCAGCTCTCCGGCGGCCAGCAGCAGCGCGTGGCGCTGGGACGCGCCGTCATCTCCGAGGCACCGGTCTGCCTCATGGACGAACCGCTTTCCAACCTGGACGCCCAGCTGCGCCATGAAATGCGCCGCGAGATTCGCGCGCTGCAGCAGGAACTGAAGATCACCATGGTCTATGTCACGCATGACCAGACCGAGGCCATGAGCATGGCCGACCAGGTCGTGCTGCTGCGCGGCGGCAGGATCGAACAGCTCGACAGCCCCGACGGCCTGTATGCGCGCCCGGCGACCGAATTCGCGGCGCGCTTTATCGGCACGCCGCCCATGAACCTGATGACGCTGGACACGGCGGGCGAGCAGCGCGTGCTGGCCGGCACGCCAGGGCCGGCCATTGCCGGCACGCCCGCGGCGGCGCGCACCCTGGGCGTGCGCCCCGAGCACATGCGCATCGATCCGGACGGCATCGCCGCCACGCTGGAAAGCGTCGAGTACTTCGGCGCGGACTCGATCGCGGTATGCCGGGTGGGCAGCAACAGCGGCATCGCCGTGCGCGTGGCCGGCCATCTGCGCGCCGCCCCGGGCGGCCATGTCGGCCTGCGCTGGGATGAAGACCGGCAGCACTTTTTTGGCGCGGACGGCCGCGCGATCTGAACCTGGCCAGGCTGGCCGGCCTTGTATCTCGATGCACCTTACCTTGATTAGGACTGCGAACATGCGACGTTTCGTTCTGAAGACCCTGGCCGCCGGACTGGCCGCCTCCTTGCTCGGCCTGCCCGCCCTGGCCCAGAAGAGTCCCGTGGAAGTGGAGTTCTACTATCCCGTCGCGGTGGGCGGCCCCATCACCAAGATCGTCGACGACATGGTGGCGGATTTCCAGAAAGAGAATCCCGGCATACGCATCAAGCCCATCTATGCGGGCTCCTACCAGGACTCCATCGCCAAGGCCCTGACCGCGCTCAAGGGCGGCACGCCGCCGCAGCTGGCCGTGCTGCTGTCGACAGATATGTTCACCCTGATCGACGAGGACGCCATCGTCCCCATCGATACGCTGGCCAAGAGCGACGCCGACAAGCAATGGCTGGGCGGCTTCTACGACGCCTTCATGCAGAACAGCCGCAGCGGCGGCCATGTGTGGGGCGTGCCCTTCCAGCGCTCGACCATCGTGATGTACTACAACAAAGCGCTGTTCAAGGAAGCGGGCCTGGATCCCGAGCGCGCGCCGGCTACCTGGGCCGAACTGGTCGACAGCGCCAAGAAACTGACCAAGAAGGACGCCTCGGGCAATGTGACGCAATGGGGTCTGGAGATACCGTCGGGCGGCGCCTTCGCCTATTGGCTCTTCCAGGCGCTGACCACGCCCAATGACGCCATCCTCATGAACGAGGCCGGCAACCAGGTCTATCTGGACAAGCCCGCCGTCATCGAGGCGGCCGAGTTCTGGCATGACCTGTCGGCCAAGCACGGCGTCATGCCCAAGGGCACCATAGACTGGGGCACCACGCCCAAGGACTTCCTGGAAAAGAAAGCCGCCATCATCTGGACCACGACGGGCAACCTGACCAACATCCGCAAGAACGCCGACTTCCCCTTTGGCGTGGCGATGATGCCCAAGCAAAAGCGCGGCGGCAGCCCGACCGGCGGCGGCAATTTCTACGTTTTCAAGAGCGGCACGCCCGAGCAGCAACAGGCCGCGCTGAAGTTCGCCCAATGGGCCACCAGCCCGGAGCGCGCCGCCGACTGGAGCATCGCCACGGGCTATGTGGCCGTGACGCCAGCCGCCTGGCAGACCGACAAGATGAAAAAGTATGCGCAGGAAGTGCCGGCCGCCGCCGTGGCGCGCGACCAGCTCGAAGTCAGCGTGGCCGAGTTCTCCACGCATGAAAACCAGCGCGTGACCAAGGTGCTCAACGATGCGCTGCAATCGGCGCTGACCGGCGCCAAGCCGCCCAAGCAGGCGCTGACCGATGCGCAGCGCGAGGCCGAGCGCATCCTGCGCGCCTACAAATGAGGCTGGCGCCACGCTCGCTTCAGGCGGTCTATGGCTGGCTGCTTCTGCTGCCAGCCATCGTCCTGCTGGCCGCCTTCACGCACTACCCGGCGCTGGCCACGGTGTGGCACAGTTTTTTCTCCACGCCCAAGGGCAAGCGCCCGGCGCAGTTCGTGGGCCTGGAGAACTATGCCGTCATGCGCGATGACCCGGTGTTCTGGCAATCCCTGTGGAACAACCTCTGGTTCGCGCTGGGCACCATACCGACGTCGATCGCCATCGCGCTGGCCATGGCCTTGTGGGTCAACCGGCGCCTGGCCGGGCGCGGTTTCCTGCGCATGGCCTATTTCACGCCCACCGTGCTGCCCATGGTGGCCGTGGCCAATATCTGGCTGTTCTTCTACACGCCGCAGTACGGCCTGATCGCCCAGGTGCTGCAATGGTTCGGCCTGCCGGGCATGAACTGGCTGGGCAGCCGCGACACGGCGCTGCCCGCCCTGATGCTGGTCACCGTCTGGAAAGAATCCGGCTTTTTCATGATCTTCTATCTGGCCGCGCTGCAGACAGTCTCGCCCTCGCTGCGCGAAGCGGCCATGCTGGAAGGCGCCTCGCGCTGGCAGTATTTCCGCCGCGTGCTGTGGCCGCTGCTGATGCCCACCACGCTGTTCGTGCTGGTCAATGCCCTCATCAACGCCTTCCGCCTGGTGGACCACGTGGTGGTGATGACCCGCGGCGGCCCGGACAATGCCAGCACGCTGCTGCTCTTTTATATCTACCAGGTAGGTTTCAGCTTCTGGGATACCGCCTATGCCGCCACGCTGACGGTGGTGCTGCTGGTGATGCTGGCCGTGACCGCGCTGATCAAATTCCGCTGGCTGGACCGCAGGACGCACTATCAATGAATGCCAAGTCCGACCTACTCGACACCCTGGGCGCCTGGCTGCTGGGCCTGTTGTGGATTCTGCCCCTGGCCTATGCCGCCTGGGCGGCCTTTCATCCGCCGGCCTATGCCACGCGCTTCGACCTGTTTGCGCCGCTGACGCTGGAAAATTTTTCGCGCGCCTGGCATGCCGCGCCTTTTCCGCGGTATTTCCTGAACACCTTCTTGCTGGTGACCATGGTGCTGGCCGCCCAGCTGGTGCTGTCCACGCTGGCCGGCTACGCCTTCGCGCGTTTCGAGTTTCGCGGCCGCGATGTCGTCTTCATGCTGGTGCTGCTGCAGCTGATGATCATGCCTGACGTGCTGCTGGTCGAAAACTACCGCAGCATGAGCTGGCTGGGGGTGCGCGACACGGTGTTCGCGGTGGGGTTGCCATACTTCGCCTCGGCCTTCGGCATCTTCCTGCTGCGCCAAACCTTCAAGACCGTGCCGCGCGAACTCGAAGAGGCCGCGCGCGTGGAGGGCGCCTCGCCCACGCAAATCCTGCTCAAGGTCTATGTGCCCCTGGCCAAACCCATCTACGTCGCCTACGGACTGGTGTCGGTCAGCCATCACTGGAATAACTTCCTGTGGCCGCTGATCATCACTAACTCAGTGGAATCGCGGCCGCTGACGGTGGGCCTGCAGGTTTTCTCTTCGACCGACCAGGGCATAGACTGGTCGGTCATCACGGCGGCGACCTTGCTGTCGGCCGCGCCGCTGCTGGTCGCTTTCTTGTTGTTTCAGCGGCAGTTCGTGCAGTCCTTCATGCGCGCCGGCATACGGTAGCGCTCAGTAGCCCACGGACAGCCCCGGCAGGTCGACGATGACGCGGGGCTTCTCCAGGGCCAGGGCGGCGTTGCGCGCGAACTCCCCGGCCTCCTTGGCGTCGCCGGACAGGGTCTCATAGCCCAGGGCATCGGCCACGCCCATGATCTTGTCCAGCAGCAGCACCTTGCCGCTGGGGCGCAGGGGCTCGCAGCCCAGCATCTCCCAGGCGCTGTCGAACCAATCGCGGGCAGCCAGCGACGCGGCGCTCGAAGGCTCCACCTGGACGGTGAAATCGAGCGAACGGCGGGCGTCGAAAATCACGGTGACGTCGCTACGCATGGAAGATCTCCTGGAAGTCGAAAATAACGGGCCACCGCAGTATGCAGAAAAAACCGGCCGGGCATTGTCAGACCGGCGACATTGCCTTACCAGCCCCGGCTGACCTCCCAGGTCAGGTCGGCGCGCGCGGCCAAGGACTGGCGCATCATGTCCAGCAGGGGATAGGCGCGCTGCTGCAGGCCCACCTCGCGCTCGATCGGGTGCTTGGGCTCCTGGTCGGGATGGTCTTCGTCCTCGGCCGGGGCAGGCTGCCCGGCCACGGCGGCCTCCAGGCCGGCAATGGCGGCCGGCAGCTGTTCGGGGGTGAAGACGCCGCGCTCGGGGATGTCATCGCCCACCAGCTTGCCCGCCGCCTGAAGAAGCGGGGCCGCATCAGCCGTGCGCATCAGGACTTCGGCGGTGGCCTTGGAATGAAAGGTGATCAGCATCTTGCCTCTCCCAACTGATAATTTCATACACTACCCCATCAGTCCCCCTCTGCCAATACGGCCGTCCGCGGCCGGCCAGGCATGGCAAAACCGGGTTCGCGCTATCATTTAGGCACTTTTCGCGCGAGCGCCCCGCCCGAAGCGGGAGCGGCATCCGCCTCCTGACATTTTCTGCCCATCGCCCATGCTCCCCGAGCAACAACAACACCTCATTTCCCTGCTCGCCCGTGCCGTCGCCGGCATCCTGCCCGAGGCCCGGCCCGACATCCAGCTGGAGCGTCCCAAGGTCGCCGCCCATGGCGATATCGCCACCAATGTGGCCATGCAACTGGCCAAGCCGGCCAAGCGCAATCCGCGCGAGCTGGCCCAGGGCATCGTGGACGCGCTGCTGGCCGATCCCCAGGCGCGCGCCCTCGTCGACAGCGCCGAGATCGCCGGCCCCGGCTTCATCAACCTGCGCTTTACCGCCCAGGCCCGCCAGGCGGTGATCGCCGCCGTGGCCGCGCAGGGCGAGGCGTATGGCCGCGGCCCGCGGCGCGGCGAAAAAGTGCTGGTGGAATTCGTGTCGGCCAACCCCACCGGGCCGCTGCACGTGGGCCATGCCCGCCAGGCCGCCCTGGGCGACGCCATCTGCCGTCTGTTCGACGCCACCGGCTGGGATGTGACGCGCGAGTTCTATTACAACGATGCCGGCAACCAGATCGAGAACCTGGCCATCAGCGTGCAGGCGCGCGCCCGCGGCATCGCCACCGACGCCCCCGAATGGCCGGCCGACGGCTACAAGGGCGATTACATCCTGGACATCGCCCGCGACTACGCCGCCCGCGCATCGGTGCAGGCCGCCGACGGCCAGCCGGTCCAGGCCAGCGGCGACCTCGACAGCCTGGAAGACATCCGCGCCTTTGCCGTGGCCTATCTGCGCCGCGAGCAGGATCTGGATCTGCAGGCCTTCGGCCTGAAGTTCGACAACTTCTTCCTGGAAAGCTCGCTCTACACCTCGGGACGGGTCGAGCGCACCGTGCAAAGGCTGGTCGCCAATGGCCACACCTACGAGCAGGACGGCGCGCTCTGGCTGCGCACGACCGAACTGGGCACGGGCGACGACAAAGACCGCGTCATGCGCAAGCGCGAAGGCGGCTACACCTATTTTGTCCCTGACGTGGCCTATCACCAGGCCAAGTGGGAGCGCGGTTTTCACCAGGCCATCAATATCCAGGGCAGCGACCACCACGGCACGGTGGCGCGCGTGCGCGCCGGGCTGCAAGGCCTGGACGAGGGCATCCCCAAGGATTTCCCGGCCTATGTGCTGCACAAGATGGTCAAGGTGATGCGCGGCGGCGAGGAGGTCAAGATCTCCAAGCGCGCCGGCAGCTATGTCACCATGCGCGACCTGATCGAATGGGTGGGCCGCGACGCGGTGCGCTACTTCCTGATCCAGCGCCGCGCCGATACCGAATTCGTGTTCGACATCGACCTGGCCCTGTCCAAGAGCGACGAAAACCCGGTCTATTACATCCAGTACGCGCATGCCCGCATCTGCAGCATGATCGCGGGCTCCGGCCTGGACGAAGCCGCCATCGCCGCGGCCGACACCGCGCCGCTGACGGCGCCGACCGAATTCGCCTTGATGCAGCGCCTGGCCGAGTTCCCCAATGTGGTCAGGCTGGCGGCCCAGGAACTCGCGCCGCACCACATCGCCTTCTGGCTGCGCGATTGCGCCTCGGACTTCCATGGCTGGTACAACGCCGAGCGCGTGCTGGTCGATGACCCGGCGCTCAAGCTCGCCCGCCTGCGCCTGGCGGCGACCACGCGCCAGGTGCTGGCCAACGGCCTGGCGCTGTTGGGCGTGACCGCGCCCCAACGCATGTAAGCGCCCATGGCCAGCAAGCGCAAATCCAGCTCCCAGGGCGGCAGCACGCTTTACGGCGTGCTGGCCGGCCTGCTGATCGGCCTGATCCTGGCCGCCGCCGTCGCCTTCTATGTCACCAAGGCGCCCATGCCTTTCGTGGACCGCGCCACGCGCCAGGCCAGCGGCCCCGAAAAACCCATCGATCCGCGCACCGCGCCCGATCCCAACCAGGGCCTGTACGGACGCGACGGGGCGGCGGGCACGCCGCCGACCGGCCCGACGGCGACGGCGCCCACGCCCTTGCCCGATGGCAAGACCGACGATCTGGGCGCCCTGATCGCCACGCTGCCCAGCCCCGATCAGGCCGCCGCGCCGCTGCCCGTCCCCGTGCCCGCCGCGCCGCCCCCGTCCAAGCCGGCCGCCGCGGCCAAGCCGTCCGAGAAGAGCGCCAGCAGCGCCTCCCAGCAGGCCAATGGCAATTACTATCTGCAGGCTGGCGCCTATCGCGTGCAGGCCGATGCCGAGTCCTTGCGGGCGCGCATCCTGCTGCTGGGCCTGCCCGTGAACGTGCAGCGCGCCGAGGTCAATGGCGTGCAGATCAACCGGGTTCGCGTCGGTCCTTTCTCACGCCTGGACGACATGAATCGCGCACGCAGCCGCCTGGGCGAAAACAAGATCGAATCCACCGTGGTCAAGCAGCAATAAACCGTTGAACTTCCGGACCCGCGCCGGGTCTGTAACGCTTTCACTCCAGGAACACGTATGCCGTCTCCTTCGATTTCCCGCCTCCTGGCCGCCGCCGCCCTGGCCGCGACAACCTTTTTCGCCCCCGCCAGCCACGCGCAGGGTGGCAATGGCTATGTCCCCATCTCGCCGGCCCTGCCTTCGGATACCCCGGGCAAGATCGAAGTCCTGGAATTTTTCGCCTACACCTGCCCGCACTGCGCCGCCATCGAACCCATGGTCGAGGATTGGGCCAAGACCAAGCCGCAGGACGTCGTCCTCAAGCAAGTGCCCATCGCCTTCAATGCCGGCATGAAGCCGCTGCAGCAGCTGTACTACACGCTGCTGGCGCTGGACCGCCCCGATCTGCACATCAAGGTCTTCAACGCCATCCACGGCGAGCGCAAGCGCCTGTTCGACAAGAAGTCCATGGGCGAGTGGGTCGCCGCCCAAGGCGTGGACCGCGCCAAGTTCGACGCGGTGTTCGATTCCTTCAGCGTCCAGACCCAGGTGCAGCGCGCCAATCAGCTGGCCGAGGCCTATCGCATCGACGGCACGCCCTCGTTCGCCGTGGGCGGCAAGTTCATGACCTCGCCGGTGCTGGCGGGCAACAGCTATGAAGGCGCCATCAAGGAAATCGACAAGCTGATTCCCATGGCCCGCGGCCAGTAAGCCCCGCCCCCGGGCCGACAGCCCCCCAGGATCCTCCCGGATCTTGGGGGGTTTTTCATGGCGGCTTACAATGCCCGGCAAGCGCCCGTCATCCACGAACCGGAAGCCCCAGCCGCACTATGCAGGCCATCAAGCACCGTCACCGCTGGAGCCTTGCCGCCGCGCTGATCGCAATGGCGCTGCCGTCGCTGCTGATGGCGCCCCTGATCTGGTGGATGGCCCAGGACCGCGCCAGCGGCGAATCCGCCGTCACCGCGGCGACCATACAGCGGCAGATGGACAGCACATTGGATGTGGTCTTCGACAATGTCCGCCGCGCCGTCGGCCTGCTGGACCGGCCCTGTCCCGACGCCGCGCCCGAACTGGCCCGCCAGGCCAATATCACGCTCTATTACCGCTCGCTCAGCCTGATGAAGCACGGCAGGCTGTACTGCACCTCGCTTATCGGCGGCGTCAATTTCGCGCCGCGCGACGTCTTCGACGGCATGGCCACGCTGCCGCCCGCGCGCGCCGTCACGCCCATCGCCGGCTCGCTGGTGGTGCCGGACCGGCCGGCCATCGTGGTGTCCGAATCCACCGCCCCGGGCACGGGCGCCATGGCCGTCATCGACGGCCAGTATCTGCTGGACATCCAGAAGGCGGCCTCCAATAACGGCGAGTTCCGCGTGCGGGTCGACATGAGCGACACCGGCGAGCCGCTTTCGCCCAGCGTGCCCGCCGACGGCGCGGCCGCCTTCAGCGCGCGCGCCAGCGCGCAGGCGCGCTCTTCGCGCTATCCGGTGGTGGTGACGGTGGCGCCGGCCCTGGCCGCCGTGGCCGCGCATCGCCGCTACCTGTGGTGGCACCACGCGCCTTTCCTGGTCATCGTCTCGCTGATCGCCGCCTATGCGGCCTACCAGTACAACCGGCGCCGCTTGTCATTGGCCAGCGAGCTGCAGCGCGGCATGCGCCAAGGCGAATTTTCCATGGTGTACCAGCCCGTGGTGCACCTGCCCAGCGGCAAGATGAGCGGCGTGGAGGCGCTGATCCGCTGGCGCCGCCCGGACCTGGGCATGGTGCGGCCCGATCTCTTCATCCCGCTGGCCGAACAGCACGGCCTCATGCCCGCCTTGACGCGCCACGTCTTCGGCCTGGTGGCCGCCGACCTGCCGCGGCTGGGCCTGGGCCCGGAGGACCACCTGGGGATCAATATCAGCGGTTCGCACCTGGCCATGCCCGCTTTCACGCAGGATGTCGGCAGGCTGATGGAGGCATTGGGGCCGGACCGACCCAAGGTCGTGCTGGAGCTGACCGAGCGCGAGGCCTTGCCGCAAGACCCGCAGACCCAGGCCAATATCCAGCAGACCCGCGATCTGGGCGCGCTGTGGGCGCTGGACGATTTCGGCACCGGGCAGAGCGCGCTGTCCTATCTGCGCGAGCTGGACGCCGATTTCATCAAGATCGACCGCAGCTTTGTGGCCGGCATCGGCACCGACTCGGTCAATGCGGTCGTGCTGGAGACGATTATTTCCCTGGGCCGCCGCCTGCGCCTGGACCTCACCGCCGAAGGCATAGAAACGGCGGAGCAGGCCCAGCACCTGGCCCGCCAGGGCGTGCAATGGGGCCAGGGCTATCTGTATTCGCCGCCGCTGCCGCCCGAAGCGCTGGCGGACTGGCGGCGGGCGCGGGGCTGAACGCGCCGGCTCAATGGCCGGCCGCGCGCGCCAAGGCCCGGGTGAGATCGGCGATGAGGTCGGCCGGCGACTCCAGGCCGATATGCAGGCGCACCAGCGCGTCCTGCCCGCCCTTCCAGTATCGGTGGCGCGCCAGCTCGCCCGGGGTGACCAGCTGCACCAGCGACTCGAAGCCGCCCCACGAAAACCCGATGCCGAATAGCTCCAGGGTGTCGACGAAGATGCGCGCGGCCTGCGGCGACAGGCGCAGCTGGACCGCCAGCATGCCGTTGGAGCCGCTGCAATCGCGCTGCCAAAGCGCATGGCCGGCATCGCCCGGCCATGCCGGGTGGTAGATGGCCGCGACCTCGGGCCGGCCCTGCAAGAACTCGCAGATCTCCAAGGCATGCCGGGCATGCTGCGCCATGCGCACGGGCATGGTCCGCACGCCGCGCAAGGCCAGCCAGGCATCATCGGCGCTGACCGAATAGCCCATGGCGTATTGCGTGCGGTTCAAGCGCTTGGCGATGGCTTCATCGTTGGTGACGACCGCGCCGAGCATCAGGTCGGAATGCCCGCCCACATACTTGGTGCCGGCAATCACCGACACCTGGGCGCCCAGCGCCAGCGGACGATAGATATAGCCCGACCCCCAGGTGTTGTCGGTGGCCAGGATGAGATTGTGCTGGCGCGCAAAACGCGCCAGCGCCGGCATGTCCAGCATCTCGAACAGCAGCGAGCCCGGCGCCTCGGCATAGAGCAGCCGGGTATTGGGACGCACCAGTTTTTCGAGGTCTTCGCCGGCGTGATAGAAGGTCAGCTCGATGCCCATGCGCGACAGCACGGCGGCGTTGAGCTCATGCACCGGACCGTAAACGCAATCGGCCACCAGGGCGTGGTCGCCGGCCGACAGCAAGGCCATGAAGGCCAGGGTGATGCCGCCCAGGCCGGAGGAAGCGAGATAGCAGTGCGTGCCGCCTTCAAGCTGGCAGAACACCTGCTCCAGCGCGGCGTGCGTGTCCATGCCCATGCGGCCGTAGGTGACGGCGCGCTCGCCCGCGGCCTTGCGGCGCTGGGCGTTTTCCAGCGTTTCCAGGCTTTCGAAGCGCACGGTGCTGGCGCGCATGGAGGGCAGATTGACCGGCGCGACGCCAGTCTTGGGGTCGAAGGGCGCGGTGCCCATGTGCTGAAGCAGCGTGTCGATATGCGCGGAAGAAGACATGGCGGCAATGGAGAATGAAAGGATGACAGGGTAGCAGGCGGGGACCCGGCCGGCGGTTGGATCGATATTACCCAAAGCCGGGCGCCACTTGGCCTATGATGCCGAAAGCGCGGCCCGCCGCGATCTTCCTCTTTTCGCCCCGACTCTCATGCTGCCTCTCGATACCCTGATCGCCTTCTTCGGCATCGCCGTGCTGCTGGCCCTCACGCCCGGCCCCGACAATCTCTTCGTCCTGATGCAATCGGCCATCTGGGGCCGCAAGGCGGGCTTTCTGGTCGTGCTGGGCCTGTGCACCGGCCTGCTGGGCCATACCGCGGCCGTGGCGGTGGGGCTGGCCGCGGTGTTCGCGGCCTCGCCGGCTGCCTTCATGGTGCTCAAGCTGGCCGGCGCGGCCTATCTGCTCTATCTGGCCTGGCAGATTCTGCGCGCGCCCGTGGGCGCGGGCACGGCCGAAAAACCCGAGGCCCTGCGCGCCGGCGCGCTGTATCGGCGCGGCATCATCATGAACCTCACCAATCCCAAGGTGCTGCTGTTCTTCTTTGCCTTCCTGCCGCAGTTCACCCGTCCGGGCGCCGGCCCCATGGCCTGGCAGATCGTCGAGCTGGGCGCGGTCTTCATGGTGGCCACGCTGCTGGTCTTCGGCGCCATCGCGATATTCTCGGGCGCCTTCGGGCAGATGCTGCAGCGCTCGGCCACCGCGCAGCGCTGGCTCAACCGGCTGGCCGGCGTGGTCTTCATCGGGCTGGCCCTGCGGCTGGCGACCGCCAGCCGCTGACGGCCGCCCGGGTGCTCAGGCCGCGCGGAAACGCACGATGCCGTCGTCGCCCGTGGCCCGCTTGAGCCGGCCCTCGAAGTAAAGCGCGTGCAGATGCGCCAGCGCCTCGCCCATGGCGAAGGTCAGCTGGTGCAGATCCAGTTTGCGGTGAAAGAGCACCGGCACGATGTCGGTGGTCGATTGCGGCGCCTGCGCACAGGCTTGCATGACCTCGGCCAGGCGCTCGGCATGGTGCTGCTGCTGCTGCGCGATGCGTTCGTGCAGGCCCCGGAAAGGACGGCCATGCGAAGGCAGCACCAGGGTGTCCTGGGGCAGGTCCACATAGGCATTGAGCGAACGCAGATACAGCGGCAGGGGATTGGCCTCGGGCTCGTGGTCGAACACGCTGACGTTGGTCGAGATGCGCGGCAGGACCATGTCGCCGGAAATCAGCAGGCCCAGGTCGGCACAGAAGAAAGACAGGTGTTCCGGCGCGTGGCCGTAGCCCGCGATGGCGCGCCAGTCGTGCCCGCCGATGCGGATCAGGTCGCCATCCATGACGCGGGTAAAGCGCGCCGGCATGCCGGGCACCAGATTGGGGTAATAGCCCGCGCGCTGGCGGATCTGCGCCTGCGCGTCGGGGTCGGTCAGGCCGTGGCGGGCAAAGTGCGCCACCGCGCCTTCGCCGCCGGCGCCGCTGCCGCCGGCCCGGCTGGACCACAGCGAGGCCACCATGAAATCGGTCATGCTCATCCACAGCGGCGCCTGCCAGCGCTGGCAAAGCCAGTCGGCCAGGCCGACGTGGTCCGGATGCATGTGCGTGACCAGCACGCGCAGCACGGGCAGGCCGTCCAGCTCCTGCTCGAACACCTGCTCCCAGAGCGTCTTGACCTCGTCGCGCGAAATACCGCAATCGACGATGGTCCAGCCCTGGCGGCCATCGATCTCATCGCGCAGCAGCCAGAGATTGATGTGGTCCAGCGCAAAGGGCAGGGGCATGCGCAGCCATTTCACGCCGGGCGCCACCTCCTGAGCATGGCCGGGCTGGGGCTGCGCATCGCCCCAGGGGTATTGCAACTTCTGCTCATTGGGATTCATGTCTCGTCTCGCACCCTTGACGCCGGGGTCAAGGCATCATAATTTACGTTTACGTAAACTGCCACACACCGCATGTCCCCGTCAACCTGGACCATCTCCGAGCTCTCGCGCGAGTTCGACATCACGCCCCGGACGATCCGCTTTTATGAGGATCAGGGCATCGTCAGCCCGCAGCGCGAAGGCCGCAACCGCATCTATGGCGCGCGCGACCGCACGCGCCTGAAGCTGGCGCTGCGCGGCAAGCGGCTGGGCCTGCAATTGTCGGAGATCCGCAGCCTCATCGATATGTACGATGGCCCGGGCGACAGCGAGGCGCAGCTGCGCCAATACTTGTCGGTGCTCGGCCAGCACCG
This sequence comes from Bordetella pseudohinzii, assembly GCF_000657795.2. Taxonomy (GTDB): domain Bacteria; phylum Pseudomonadota; class Gammaproteobacteria; order Burkholderiales; family Burkholderiaceae_B; genus Bordetella; species Bordetella pseudohinzii. The sequence goes on along the minus strand of NZ_JHEP02000003.1, from coordinate 106,296 downwards.
CGCCACGCTGGAGCAGCAGCGGCGCGATATCGAGGACACCCTGGCCGAGATCAGCGCCCAGGAACGGCAGTGCCAGGCCTTGCTGGCCAGCAAGGCCTGAGGCGGCCTCACTCGGCCTTGATGGCGTTGGCCTCGATGATCCGCGCGCTGCCGGCGTACTCCTGGCGCACCTGCCGGGTGAAAGCCTCGCCCACCCCCGTGCCCGGCCGCAGATAGGATTTGGCGAGCGGTGTTGTCAACGGCCCGCCTCAGGCCAGATAGCGCTGCACCAACCGCACCCAGTAGCTTGCCCCGGGCGCGATCAAGGCGTCGTTGAAGTCATAGCTCACATTGTGCAGATTGCAGGGCCCCAGGCCATGGCCCGCCATGCGGTGGCCGCCATCGCCATTGCCGATGAAGACATAACAGCCCGGCTTGGCCTGCAGCAGGAAGGCGAAATCCTCGGAGGCCATCACGGGCTCGATCACGCGCGCGCCGTCCTCGCCGGCCACCTCGCGCATCACGTCCAGGCAGAAGGCGGTCTCGGCCTCGGTGTTGATCAGGGCAGGATAGCGGCGCTCGAAGAACACATCGGCCTCGCAGCCGTGGGCGGCGGCCACGCCGGCGGCGACCTCGCGCATGCGGCGCTCGATGAGGTCCACCACCTCGGGACGATAGGCCCGCACCGAGCCGCCCAGCCAGGCGCTGTCGGGGATGACGTTGATCACAGGGCCGCCGGCCTGGACCTGGGTGATGGACAGCACGGCCGCATCCAGCGGACGCTTGCTGCGCGTCAGGATGGTCTGCAGGCTTTGGCCGATGGCGAACAGGGCCGGCACCGGATCGGCGCAGTCCTGGGGCGCGGCGGCATGGCCGCCCTTGCCCCTGACCGTGATGCGAAAGCCATTGGCCGCGGCCATCATCGGTCCGGCGCACACGCCGAAGGCGCCCGCCGCGATGCCGGGCCAGTTATGCATGCCGAAGACGGCCTCGCAGGGAAAGCGCTCGAACAGGCCGTCCTCGATCATGGCGCGGCCGCCCGCGCCGCCTTCCTCGGCGGGCTGGAAAGTGAAATAGACCGTGCCGTCAAAGCCGCCATGCGTCTTCAAATGGCGCGCGGCCGCCAGCAGCATGGCCATATGGCCGTCGTGGCCGCAGCCGTGCATCTTGCCCTCGTGCCGCGAACGGTGGGCGAACTGATTTTCTTCCTGCATGGGCAGGCCGTCCATATCGGCGCGCAGCATGATGGCGCGCGGCGAGGCGCCCAGCTTCAGGACGCCGACGACGCCGGTCTTGGCGATGCCGGTATGGACCTCGATGCCCCAGCCGCGCAGGGTGTCGGCCACCAGGGCGGCGGTGCGATGCTCTTCGTAGCACAGCTCCGGATGGGCATGGATGTCGCGGCGCAAAGCGACGATGTCGTCCAGATTGGCTAGCATGGTGATTCCCCCTGTTTCTACGGAATGGCAATGATGGCGCGGCATCTTACCTGGGGCAAATCGCCCCGAGGCCGCCCGGGCCTAGGGAAAACCCGACTGATCTTTACGTTTACGTAAACGTAATATTTGCACTGCATCATCCGCCCGGACACCCTGGGGCGGCGCGGCGCGTGCGAGCACTTACTATCACGGAGACATCGATGAACATTCCTGGCCTGAACTTCGATCTGGGCGAAGACCTGGACATGCTGCGCGATGCCGTGCGCAGTTTCGCCCTGAGCGAGATTGCTCCGCGCGCCGGCGAGATCGACCGCAGCGATCAATTCCCGATGGATCTGTGGCGCAAGTTCGGCGAGCTGGGCGTGCTGGGCATGACGGTGAGCGAGGAGTACGGCGGCACCAGCCTGGGCTATCTGGCCCATATGGTGGTGATGGAAGAAATCTCGCGCGCCAGCGCCTCGGTGGGCCTGTCGTATGGCGCGCACTCGAATCTCTGCGTCAACCAGATCTACCGCAATGGCACGGATGCGCAGAAATCCCGCTATCTGCCCAAGCTGATCTCCGGCGAGCATGTCGGCGCGCTGGCCATGAGCGAGCCCGGCGCGGGATCCGATGTCGTGAGCATGCGCCTGCGCGCCGAGAAAAAGGGCGACCGCTACGTCCTGAACGGCAGCAAGATGTGGATCACCAACGGCCCGGACGCCGACACCCTGGTCGTCTACGCCAAGACCGATCCCCAGGCGCATCAGCGCGGCATCACGGCCTTTCTGGTCGAAAAGGGTTTCAAGGGCTTTTCGGTGGCCCAGAAGCTGGACAAGCTGGGCATGCGCGGCAGCCACACCGGCGAACTGGTGTTCGAGGACTGCGAAGTCCCCGAAGAAAACATCCTGGGCCAGCTCAATGGCGGCGTGAAGGTGCTGATGAGCGGCCTGGACTATGAGCGCGCCGTGCTGTCGGGCGGGCCGCTGGGCATCATGCAGGCCGTCATGGACGTCGCCGTGCCCTACGTTCACGACCGCAAGCAATTCGGCCAGGCCATCGGCGAGTTCCAGCTCATCCAGGGCAAGATGGCCGATATGTACACCACGCTGCAGGCCAGCCGCGCCTTCTGCTACACCGTGGGCAAGAATCTCGACCGCCTGGGCCGCGAGCATGTGCGCCAGGTCCGCAAGGACTGCGCCGCCCTCATCCTGTACACCGCCGAGCGCGCCACCTGGATGGCCGGCGAGGGCATCCAACTGCTCGGCGGCAACGGCTATATCAATGAATATCCGGTCGGCCGCCTGTGGCGCGACGCCAAGCTCTATGAAATCGGCGCTGGCACCAGCGAGATCCGCCGCATGCTGATCGGCCGGGAATTGTTCAACGAAACCGCCTGATCCCGAGCGCGGGCCCGCCTATGCCAAGGATTCCTGATCTGCCGCAAGCGCATCCGGCGCGCGGCCGGGTTGGCGGGCGGCGCTTTTCTTTTACGATACAGACAGGGTCCGGCGCTGCCGGGCCGCGTAGTCCTGTCCCGATTTAAAGGAGCAAGTCATGTCCGATCCTATCGTCATCGTTTCCGTTGCCCGCACGCCCATGGGCAGCATGATGGGCAGTCTGTCCGGCCTGTCCGCCCATGAGCTGGGCGCCGTCGCCATCAAGGCCGCCGTCGAACGCGCCGGCCTCAAGCCGGAGCTGGTCAATGAAGTCATCATGGGCAACGTGCTGCAGGCCGGGCAGGGCCAGGCGCCCGCCCGCCAGGCCGCGCTGGGCGCCGGCCTGCCGCTGGGCGTGAGCTGCACCACCATCCACAAAGTCTGCGGCTCGGGCCTGAAGGCGGCCATGTTCGGCCACGACCTGCTGCTGGCCGGCACGGCCGACGTCGTGGTCGCCGGCGGCCAGGAGAGCATGAGCAATGCGCCCTATCTGCTCCTGAAAGGCCGCCAGGGCTACCGCTACGGCCACAGCACCGTCTACGACCACATGGCCCTGGACGGCCTGGAAGACGCCTACGACCGCGGCAAGGCCATGGGCGTGTTCGCCGAAGACTGCGCCGCCAAGTACAGCTTCAGCCGTGAAGACCAGGACGCCTTCGCGCTGGAATCGCTGCGCCGCGCCCGCGCCGCCACCGAAGACGGCAGCTTCAAGTGGGAAATCACCCCCGTCACCGTGGCCGGCCGCAAGGGCGACACCGTGATCGACACCGACGAAGCGCCGACCAAGGCCATGCCCGAGAAAATCCCGACGCTCAAGCCGGCCTTCAAGAAAGACGGCACGGTGACGGCCGCCAATTCCTCGTCGATTTCCGACGGCGCGGCCGCCATGGTGCTGATGCGCGCCTCGACCGCCGAGAAGCTCGGCGTCAAGCCGCTGGCGCGCATCGTGGCCCACGCCCAGCATTCGCAGGAACCGCAGTGGTTCACGACCGCCCCGGTCGGCGCCCTGAAGAACCTGTTCGCCAAGACGGGCTGGAAGGCCAGCGATGTCGACCTTTACGAGATCAACGAGGCCTTCGCCGTGGTCACCATGGCCGCCATGAAGGACTTCGATCTGCCGCGCGACAAGGTCAACGTCCACGGCGGCGCCACCGCCCTGGGCCACCCCATCGGCGCCTCCGGCGCCCGCCTGATGGCCACCCTGATCGGCGCCCTGCGCCAGCAAGGCGGCAAGAAAGGCGTGGCGACTCTGTGCATCGGCGGCGGCGAGGCCGTGGCCATGGCCATCGAAATGCTTTGACCGGCCCGCGGCCGGGCCCAGCCCGGCCGCCGCAACGACAGGCCGGCATACCCATAACGAGACAAACCGCGCCCATCCCGGGCGCGCCCCTTTCCCCGAACCGAGCCAGGACGGCCATGCCCATCATCGAATCCCGCATCGATACGCGCGGCGCCGATTTCGCAGCCAATGCGAGCGCCATGCAGACGGTGCTCGACGACCTCGACCGCCAGATAACCGCGACCGCGCTTGGCGGCAGCGAAAGCGCGCGTGCCAAGCATGTCGCGCGCGGCAAGCTGCTGCCGCGCGAACGTGTCGAACAGCTCGTCGACCCTGGCAGCCCCTTCCTGGAACTCTCGCCCCTGGCCGCGCATGGCATGTACGACGGCGAAGCGCCGGGCGCGGGCCTGATCACCGGCATCGGCCGCATCGCCGGCACCGAATGCGTCATCGTGTGCAATGACGCCACGGTCAAGGGCGGCACCTACTATCCAATGACGGTCAAGAAGCATCTGCGCGCGCAGGAGATCGCGCAGCAGAACAACTTGCCCTGCGTCTACCTGGTCGATTCGGGCGGCGCCAACCTGCCGCGCCAGGACGAGGTCTTCCCTGACCGCGATCACTTCGGCCGCATCTTCTACAACCAGGCCGTGATGTCCTCCCAGGGCATCGCGCAGATCGCCGTGGTGATGGGGTCGTGCACGGCCGGCGGCGCCTATGTGCCGGCCATGAGCGATGAATCCATCATCGTCAAGAACCAGGGCACCATCTTTCTGGGCGGCCCGCCCCTGGTCAAGGCGGCGACCGGCGAAGAGGTCAGCGCCGAAGACCTGGGCGGCGGCGACGTGCACACGCGGCTGTCGGGCGTGGCCGACCACCTGGCCGCCAACGACCGCCATGCGCTGGAGCTGGCCCGCAACGCGGTGGCCCGCCTGAACCGCCAGAAGCCGCGGCCGCTGGCCCTGGCCGAACCGCGCGAGCCGCGCTACGACCCGGCCGAGCTCAACGGCATCATTCCCGCCGATACCCGCAAGCCCTTCGATGTGCGCGAAGTCATCGCGCGCATCGTCGACGGCTCCGAATTCGACGAGTTCAAGGCCCGCTACGGCACCACGCTGGTCACCGGCTTTGCCCACATCCACGGCATGCCGGTGGGCATCGTGGCCAATAACGGCATCCTGTTTTCCGAATCGGCCCAGAAGGGCGCGCACTTCATCGAGCTGTGCGCGCAGCGCAAGATCCCGCTGGTCTTCCTGCAGAACATCACCGGCTTCATGGTCGGCCGCAAATACGAAAACGAGGGCATCGCGCGCCACGGCGCCAAGATGGTGACCGCCGTGGCGACGGCCAGGGTGCCTAAGTTCACGATCCTGATCGGCGGCTCTTTCGGCGCCGGCAACTATGGCATGTGCGGCCGCGCCTACTCGCCGCGCTTGCTGTTCATGTGGCCCAATGCGCGCATCTCCGTGATGGGCGGCGAGCAGGCGGCCAGCGTGCTGGCGACGGTCAAGCGCGACGGCCTCGAAAGCCGCGGCGCGCAATGGAGCGCCGAGGAAGAAGAAGCCTTCAAGGCGCCGATACGCGCCCAGTACGAACGCGAGGGCCATCCCTATTACGCCACGGCCCGCCTGTGGGACGACGGCATCATCGCGCCTGCCGATACTCGCCGCGTGCTGGGCCTGGCCCTGTCCGCGGCCCTGAACGCCCCCATCGAAGATACGCGCTTCGGCGTGTTCCGCATGTAAGCCACGCCGCGCCAAGGAGTCGCTCGTGTTCACCACGCTCTTGATTGCCAACCGCGGCGAGATTGCCTGCCGCGTAGCCGCCACTGCCCGCCGCCTGGGCCTGCGCACGGTCGCGGTCTATTCGGATGCCGACGCGGACGCGCGCCATGTCGCGGCCTGTGACGCGGCCGTGCATATCGGCGGCCCCGAGCCGCGCGCCAGCTATCTGCGCGCCGACGCCATCCTGCGGGCCGCCCTGTCCAGCGGCGCGCAGGCCATCCATCCGGGCTATGGTTTCCTGTCCGAAAACGAAGCCTTCGCCCAAGCCGCGGCCGACGCCGGCATCGCCTTCGTCGGCCCGCCGCCCTCGGCCATCGCCGCCATGGGCAGCAAGTCGGCCGCCAAGGCGCTCATGGAGCGCGCCGGCGTGCCGCTGGTGCCGGGCTACCACGGCGACAATCAGGACCCGGCCTTTCTGCGCGGCGAGGCCGACAAGATAGGCTATCCCGTGCTCATCAAGGCCAGCGCCGGCGGCGGCGGCAAGGGCATGCGCGTGGTCGAGTCCAGCGCCGCCTTCCTCGAGGCCCTGGCTTCCTGCCAGCGCGAGGCGCGCGCCAGCTTCGGCGATGACCGCGTGCTTATCGAGCGCTACTTGCAGAAGCCGCGCCATATCGAGATCCAGGTATTCGCCGACAGCCATGGCCAATGCCTTTACCTGTTCGAGCGCGACTGCTCGGTGCAGCGCCGCCACCAGAAAGTCATCGAAGAGGCCCCGGCGCCCGGCATGACGCCCGAACGCCGCCAGGCCATGGGCGAAGCCGCCGTGGCCGCCGCCAAGGCCGTGGGCTATGTGGGCGCGGGCACGGTGGAGTTCATCGCCGAACCCGACGGGCGCTTCTATTTCATGGAAATGAACACGCGCCTGCAGGTCGAACACCCGGTCACCGAGATGATCACCGGCCTGGACCTGGTCGAATGGCAGTTGCGCGTGGCCGCCGGCGAGCCGCTGCCCCTGACGCAGGACCAGCTGCGCATCGACGGCCATGCCATCGAAGCGCGCATCTACGCCGAGAACCCCGAGAAAGGCTTTCTGCCCTCCATCGGCACGCTTTCCTATCTGGCGCTGCCGCCGCACACGGCATTCTGCAACGGCGATATCCGCGTCGATGGCGGCGTGCGCATGGGCGACACCATCACGCCCTATTACGATCCCATGATCGCCAAGCTCATCGTGCGCGGCGCGGACCGCGACCAGGCCCGCGCGCGCATGGTGCAGGCGCTGGCGCAGACGCAGGCCGTAGGCGTGCAGACCAATGTCGCCTTCCTGACCCGGCTCATGCACGACGAAGCCTTTGCCGGCGCCGACCTGGACACCGGCCTGATCGAGCGCCGCCGCGCCACCCTGCTGCCCGAGGCGCAGCCGGCCAGCCCCGCATCCCTGGCCCTGGCCAGTGTCGCCGTGCTGGTGAACGAAGGCCTGGCCAGCGACACGCGGCGCGCGGCGCGCGATGCCGACCCCTGGGCGGCGCGCGACGGCTGGCGCCTGGGCGGACACTACCGCCGCGTCCTGCCCTGGGACGATCAGGGCGGCACCCGCCAGGCCGCGCTCGCGCGCGGCCCCGAAGGCTGGTCGCTGAGCGTGGACGGCGCGCCCCCGATGGCGCTGCAATGGCGCGCCCACCCCAGCGCCAACCCCGAACTGGCCTATGGCCTGCGGCTGTCGCTCGATGGGCGCGATGTGAGCGGCAATGTCGTACTGCACGGCGACCGCGCCCATGTGTTCCGCCAGGGCGACACCGTCGTGCTGCAGCGCCTGGACCGGCATGTGGACGACGGCCATGAGGGCCATGGGGGCGGCCTGACCGCCCCCATGCCGGGCAAGATCATCGCGGTCGCGGTCAAGGCCGGCGACAGCGTCGAAAAAGGCCAGGCGCTGCTGGTCATGGAAGCCATGAAGATGGAGCACACCATCACCGCGCCGGCCGCGGGCGTGGTGACGGGAATCTTTTATTCGCTGGGCGACCAGGTGGCCGAAGGCGTGGCCCTCATCGCCCTGGGCGAGGCGGGCCAGTAAGGCCGCGGCCCGGCGGGCCGTCAGGCCGCCGGGCTGGCCGGCCCCACATAGCTGAAGCGCGGCAGTTCGCCGGCCTCGGTGCTGACGGTCTCGTTCCAGATGCGCAGCAGGCGCGTGTTCATGGGCAGGCCGTCGCGCGGATAGAGCCGCACATAGACGACGACGGTCTCGTCGGTTTCGTCGGCGCGGGCCAGGCCCAGCGCCAGGTAATGCTGGCCCTTGTAGTGGCGATAGACGCCGGGGCGGAAGTCCTCGATGGCGGACATGGCGGCTCCAAAGCACGACAGCCGCATGACGCGGCTGCCGCGGGACAATGCAAGGCTTACTTGCGGACGGTGGCGATCAGGTGATCGAGCTGCTCCAGCATGGTCGCCATTTCGGCTTCGGAGACGTTCAGGGCCGGCATGAAACGCAGCAGGTTGCCGCGCGGCGCGTTCAGCAGCAGGCCTTGCGGCTCCAGCTGGCGGGCGGCCTCGACGATGGCCGGACCATATTCGCCGTCCAGCTTGAGGGCGCGCAGCAGGCCCATGCCGCGCTCGCCTTGCAGGCCGTGCTTGGCCGACAGGGTCAGGAGACCCTCGGAGAGCTGGCGGCCGCGCGTCTGCACGCCGTCCATGAAGCCCGGCGCGGCCAGCGCGTCGTACACCGCCACGCCCACGGCCGTGCACAGGGGATTGCCGTTGTAGGTGCCGCCCTGTTCGCCATGCGAGAACACGCTGACCGACTCGCGCGCCAGCAGCGCGGCCAGGGGCACGCCGCCGCCGATGCCCTTGCCCAGGGTCATGATGTCGGGCACGACGTCGAACTGCTGGTAGGCGAACATGGAGCCGGTGCGGCCCATGCCGGTCTGCACTTCGTCGACGATGAGCAGGATGCCATGCTCGTCGGCCAGCTTGCGCAGGCCCTGCATGAATTCGCGCGAGGCCGGGATGACGCCGGCTTCGCCCTGCACGGGTTCGAGCATGATGGCCACGGTCTGGGCGTCGATGAGGGCGCGCACGGAGTCCAGATCGTTCAGGTCGGCCTTGGGAAAGCCATCGACCTGCGGCGCGAACATGGTGTCCCAGCCCGGCTTGCCCGAAGCCGACATGGTCGCCAGCGTGCGGCCATGGAAGCCGTGGTCCATGGTGATGATCTTGTAGGCGCCGTTGCGATGCACGCGGCCCCACTTGCGGGCCAGCTTGATGGCGCCTTCGTTGGCTTCGGCGCCGCTATTGGCGAAAAAGACGCGATCGAACACCGAGGCCTCGGTCAGGCGCTTGGACAGCTCCAGCGAGGGCAGGTTGTAGAAGGCCGGCGAGGGATTCATCAACAGCCCGGCCTGCGTCTGCAGCGCCTGCTGCATCTCGGGCGCGCAATGGCCCAGCGCATTGACCGCCCAGCCCTGCACGAAGTCCAGATATCGCTTGCCTGCGTGATCCTCCAGCCAGGAGCCCTGGCCGCGCACGAACACCAGGTCCGGGCGGGAGGTGATCTCCATGAGGGTATTGACGTTCAACTGGCTGAATTCCATGGCAGTTCCGCAAAAAGAAACAGGAAGGGGTGGGAGGAAAGCTGAAATTTAGCACCTCGGCGCGGCGGCCAAGTGCCGGGCGGTCATCCCGGGCCTCCCGGCGGCATAAAAATCGGGGCCGGAGCACCCGGCCTAGCGGCTCAGGCCGCGCGCGGCGATGGGCCAAAGCCCCACGACCGCTTCCTCGCGATAGGCCACCAGGGTGTCATGCAGGTTGAAGGCCGGGTCCACGTGCGGCACCACCAGCCGCAGCACCTCGCCCAGCGCGGGCGCCGCCACACCTTCCTGCACGCGCACCACCCCGTGCTCGTCGTTGGCGGCCGCGTAGGCCAGGCCCGCCCGGCCATGGACTTGCGGCAGGCCGCATTCGATGGTGAGGGACTTCAGGCCCGCGTCCAGGATGACGCGGCCGGGCGCCGGCGTGCTCATGACCGTGGACAGCAGAAACAGACTGGTGCCGAAGGACAGCGGCCCGGACCACTCGTTGGCGCCGTAATCGCCGTCCATGAAGGCATAGGAACCGGCCTGCAGCTCGGTGTAGACGCCGCTGCCGGCGTCGAATTCGGCGCTGCCGGTGCCCCCGCCCGTGATGCGTTCGCAGGTGATGCCATGGGCGCGCAGCAGCGAGGCATAGCCGGCCGCGCGCGCGGCGGCCTGGCCGCAGATGGCCGCGCGCTCGGTGTGGCTGCGCACATGCTGCGCCGAGCCATGGTAGGCCTGCAGGCCGCCAAAACGCAGCCCCTGCATGGCCTCGGCGGCGCGGGCCAGGGCCAGCACATCATGATCGTCGGTCACGCCGCAACGCCCCTGTCCCACATCGACTTCGACCAGCACCGTGATGCGCGCGCCGGCCTGGGCCATGGCGGCGGCCAGGGCGTGCAGATTGGTCATGTTGTCCACGCAGACGCTCACATCGGCGCGCACGGCGATCTGGGCCAGCAGGGCCAGCTTGGCCGGGCCCACGACCTCGTTGCTGATGTGGATGTCGCGGATGCCCGCCTCCAGGAAGGGCAGGGCCTCGCTGACTTTCTGGCAGCAGATGCCGCGGGCGCCCAGCGCCAGCTGGCGGCGCGCGATCTCCGGGCATTTGTGCGCCTTGGCATGCGGACGCAGGGCCACGCCATGACGGTCGGCCCATTGCTGCATGGCGCCCAGGTTGGCCTCGAAGACATCGAGATCCAGCACCAGGCTGGGCGTGTCGACCTGCGCCAGCGGCTGGCCGGGCAGGGCAGGGTCAGGCAGGGAAAGGACGTTGGAAAGTTGGGATAAGCGTGTGGTCACCAGCGTTCGCTCCGCGCATGGCCCCGAGTCCATAACCAAAACTGAGGCAGTCATAACCATAGGGCCCCATGGCCCCCAGGTAAACCATACCCTCCGGGTGATTGGCTAAGCAATCCCCGCGTGACACACTGGCGGTGCTAAACGGCCATCACTTACAGAGCCTCAGATCACACGGAGAAGCTTTACATGTCACTCAAAAATTGGATCAAGACCCTCACGCTCGCCCTTGCCGTCGCGGGCGCGGCCACCACGGCCCAGGCGCAACAGTTCTTCCGCATCGGCACCGGCGGCACCGCCGGCACCTACTACCCCATCGGCGGCATGATCGCCAACGCGGTCTCGCAGCCGGGCAAGCTCATCGCCACGGCGGCCGCCTCCAACGGCTCGGTGGCCAACATCAACGGCATCCTGGGCGGCTCTTTCGAAGCCGGCTTCACGCAATCCGACGTGGCCTACTGGGCCTATAGCGGCACCGGCACGTTCGACGGCAAGCCCAAGGCCCAGGATCTGCGCCTGATCGCCACGCTCTATCCGGAAAGCATCCACCTGGTCGCGCGCAAGGGCGCCGGCATCAAGTCGGTGGCCGACCTGCGCGGCAAGCGCGTCTCCATGGACGAACCCGGCTCGGGCACGCTGGTCGACGTGCGCCTCATCCTGGGCGCCTACGGCATGACCGACAAGGACGTGAAGGCCGAGTACCTCAAGCCCAACCAGGCCGGCGACAAGATCAAGGACGGCGGCCTGGACGCCTTCTTCTTCGTGGGCGGCGCGCCGGCTGGCGCCATCGCCGAACTGGCCTCCAGCGGCGCCGGCATCGAGATCGTGCCCCTGGTCGGCCCCGAGATCGACAAGCTGCGCGCCAGCCAGCAGTTCTTCACGCCGGACACCATCGCCGCCAACACCTACCAGGGCGTGGGCGAGATCAAGACCATCTCGGTCAACGCCCAAATGGTGACCTCGGCCAAGCTGTCCGAGCAGACCGTCTATGACATCGTCAAGGCCATGTATGGCGAATCTGCCCAGAAAGCGCTGGCCGCCGGCCACACCAAGGGCAAGCTGATCACCAAGGAGAACGCCGTCAAGGGCGCTGGCATCCCCTTCCATCCGGGCGCCGAGAAGTTCTACAAGGAAGCCGGCCTGCTGAAGTAAGCAGCCCCCAGCAACACCCCACAGGCCACGGCATGCTCTGCAGCCGTGGCCCTGTCTTTATCCGGCGGGGTCTTCCCGCCCGCGAGATGCATTGCCATGGAAATAGACCACGAAAAAACCCAGCAGCTGGCTGAGAAATACGACTCGGAAATCCGCTTCCGGCCGCTGGGCAAGATTGCCACCTGGATCGTCTCCCTGCTGCTGGTGACGTTATCCCTCTTTCACTACTACACGGCGGGTTTCGGCCTGCTGCGCGAAGCCACCCACCGCGGCGTGCACCTGGCCTTTGTGTTGAGCCTGATCTTCCTGGTCTTCGGCTTCAGCAAGGCGCACTACCAGCGCGAACCCAAATCCACCTGGTACGCCCCCGGCGGCGTGCCCCTGTACGACTGGATCATCGCCATCGCGCTGGCCCTCAGCGTGCTGTACATCCCCTATATCTTCGAGGACCTGGCCTTCCGCGTGGGCAATCCGCTGCCCATGGACGTGGCCATGGGCACCGTGCTCATCATCGGCCTGCTGGAGGGCACGCGGCGCGCCATGGGCTGGCCCCTGCCCATCATCGCGCTGGTCTTCCTGGCCTATGCCGCCTTCGGGCCGTATTTCCCCGGCCTGCTCAAGCACGCCGGCAATAACTGGTCCCAGATCGTCAACCATATGTACCTAACCAGCCAGGGCGTGTATGGCGTGGCGGTGGGCGTGGTGGCGACTTATGTCTTCCACTTCGTGCTGTTCGGCGTGCTGGCCACGCGCATCGGCCTGGGCCAGCTCTTTCTGGACATTGCCTCGACCATCGCCGGCCGCTATGCCGGCGGCCCGGCCAAGGTCTCCGTCTTTGGCTCGGCCATGTTCGGCATGCTGTCGGGCTCTTCGGTGGCCAACGCCGTGACGGTGGGTTCGCTCACCATCCCGGCCATGATCCGCATCGGCTATCCGCGTCACTTCGCCGCGGGCGTGGAAGCGGCCTCCAGCACCGGCGGCCAGATCACCCCGCCCATCATGGGCGCGGCCGCCTTCCTGATGATCGAATTCCTGGGCATTCCCTACCAGGACATCGCGATCGCGGGGATCTTCCCGGCCTTCCTGTATTTCTTCGGCATGTTCATGCAGGTGCACTTCGAGGCCAAGCGCGAAGGCCTGCGCGGGCTGACCGACGAAGAAATGCCCAAGCTGCGCGCCTCGTTCAAGAAGCGCTGGCCCACGCTCATCCCGCTGATCCTCCTGATCGGCGTGCTGGCCAGCGGCCGCACGCCCTATCTGGCCGCGTTTGCCGGCATCACCGGCTGCATCGTGGTGGGTCTGCTCAATCCCTTCCAGCGCCTGCACTGGCGGGATCTGTACGAGGCCTTCGAAACCGGCGCCAAGTATGCGCTGGCCGTGGGCGCGGCGGCCGGCACCGTCGGCCTGGTGATCGGCGTGGTCACCCTGACCGGCGTGGGCTTCAAGATCTCCTACATCGTCATCTCCACGGCCCAGTCGATCGCCGGCGGCGTAGGCAGCCTCTTGCCGGCGGCCGTGGCCGACCTGCAAACGCTGACCCTGATCGCCGCGCTGATCATGACGGGGCTGGTCTGCATCCTGATGGGCTGCGGCATCCCCACGACGGCGAACTACCTCATCATGGTCGCGGTCGCCGCGCCCACCCTGGTGCAGCTCGGCGTGCAGCCTATCGCCGCGCACTTCTTCGTGTTCTATTTCGGCATCCTGGCCGATATCACGCCGCCAGTGGCGCTGGCGGCCTACGCGGCGGCGGGCATGGCCGGCAGCGATCCCTTCAAGACGGGCAACACGGCCTTCCGGCTGGGGATCACCAAGCTCATCGTGCCCTTTGTCTTCGTGTTCTCGCCCTCGCTGCTGATCTCGGTCAAAGGCTTCACCTGGTACGACTTCAGCGTCACGCTGGTGGGCTGCATGATCGGCCTGGTGCTGCTGTCGGCGGCCTTCTCGCGTTACTTCCTGGTGCTCATGAAGGGCTGGGAGCGCTGGCTGTTCACCTTCGGCGCCTTCCTGACCATTTTGCCGGGCGCCTTGAGCGGCCTGATCGGCCTGGCGATCTGCATACCGGCCTTTGTCAGCCAGTGGCGCGGCTGGACGCAAGAGCAGCGGCCACGCACCGCCTGAGCGCCGCCCTGTCCGGACTAAGCCCCCTCGCGGGGCTTTTTTCTTTTGGGCGGAGCCCAGCCTTATCCGACAACGGGATAGGAAACCTCCTGGGCGCGCCTGGCCGCGGGATATCTAGTATTGATTCTCATTCAAATATCTCGTTTCCCTCCAGGCTGTTGTCCGCATGTCCCTGCCCAAGCCCCTGGCCCTGGCCGCCTTGCTCTTGCCCGCCGCCCCGCACGTCCACGCCGATACCGCCGCACCGCCCACGGTCTTCACCCTGCCCGCGCAGCAGGTCCTGGCCGATAGTGTCGAACTCAGCCGTTCCGAACTCGACCAGACCGACATCGACCGCGCGCAGGCCGACAATTTCGCCAGCCTGGTGGACCGCCTGCCCGGCATTTCCATGGCCGGCTCGCCCCGCCCCGGCGGCCAGAGCCTGAACATCTGGGGCCTGGGCGACACCGAGGATGTCAAGCTGGTGCTCGATGGCGCGCCCAAGGGCTTCGAGAAATACCGCCAGGGCTCGGTATTCATCGAGCCCGAACTGATACGGCGCATCGAAGTCGACAAGGGGCCGCACAACCTGCTCGATGGCACCGCCGGGTTTGGCGGCACGGTCAGGATAGACACCAAGGACGCCAGCGAGCTGCTGGCGCCGGACCGCAACATCGGCGGCCTGCTCAAATACGGCCATCACAGCAATGACGGCCAGAACATCTATAGCGGCGCGGTGTTCGCGCGCAGCCCCGCCGGCGCGGTCGACGGCCTGGTCTATTTCAACCGGCGCGACGGCGGCAATCTGCGCCGGCCCGACGGCAGCCGCTTTCTGTACTCGGGCAACGATTTGCAGTCCTATCTCGCCAAGTCGAATATCCAACTCCATGACGCCCATGCGCTGACGCTGTCGGCCATGCGCTCGACCTCGGCCGGCTGGCAGCCCTTCGCCGCCAAACGCGATGACCTGCCCGGCCCCTCCGAGGCCGACATCCGCCGCTATGGCCTGACGGGCGCCTGGCGGCGCCGCCTGGTGCATCGCGACCAAACCGACCAGACCCTCAGCGCGCGCTGGAACTACGCGCCGGCGGCCAGCCCCTGGCTGAACCTGACGCTGTCATATGCGCAATCCCGGACCGAGCAGCACGACCGCCGGCCTGAGAACGCCTCGCGCGGCGCCTTTCTCGGCACCTTGGGCAACCGCAGCTGGGTCGACTACCGGGACCGCGTGCTGGAACTGCGCAACACGGCCCGATTCTCGACCGGGGGCGTGGACCACGCCCTGCTGCTGGGCGCGCGCTGGCATCGGCACGAGCGCGACACGCTCATGTACTACCCGCCCGGCGCCAAACGGGCCGATTACAACCACGGCTATTTCCAGCCCTATTACATGCCCGCGGGCCGGCAGACCGTGCGCAGCCTGGTCGTGCAGAACGCCGTGACGCTGGGCTCGCTCACCCTCACGCCCGGGCTGCGCTACGACCATGTCGTCAACGCAGGCCGGCCCAATGAGGCGCCGCGCTACAACAGCCCGCGGCCTTCGGCCGGCCATGATTATCGGCCGGTGACCTATACCGGCTGGACGCCGCATCTGGGCGCGCTATGGCGGGCCCGGCCCTGGTTGAGCCTGCTGGGCGATGTCACGCGCGGCTGGCGCGCGCCGGTGATCGACGAACAGTACGAGGTCCAGTACGAACGCGCCCAGGCCTCGGGCAGCAGCCGGGGGCTCAAGCCCGAGCGCATGCTGGGATGGCGCGCCGGCGCCATCCTGGATTTCCGCGATGTCCTGGCCGGCCGCGACCATCTGCAATTGCGCGCCACCGTGTTCGGCAATCGCGGCAAGGACGAGATTTTCGTGCGCCGCGGCGTGCTCTGCGCGAGCGCGCCCTGCGCGCGGCCGTTGTCGAACTACCGCAATCTGCCGGGTTATCGCATCGAGGGGCTGGAGCTGGAGTCCTTCTATGACAGCGCGCGCTGGTTCGGCAAGCTGGCCGTCTCGGCCATGCGCGGCCGGCGCGACAGTTCGCCGCGTGATCCCGGCGGCCAACGCAGCTGGATGGCGGAGATCCCGCCGCTTTCGGCGCACGCCATGCTGGGCGTCAAACTGCCGCGCCATGGCCTGTCCCTGGGCTGGACCGGCGAGTTCGTGCGGCGCCAGGACCGCTCGCCCACGCAAAGCGATCCCATGGCCGTCTACTGGTCCCTGCCCGCCAGCAGCGGCTATGCGCTGCACGGCCTGTTCGCGCATTGGCGCCCGCCGCGCTGGCCGGGCCTGCAGCTGCGCCTGACCGTGGACAATGTGTTCAACCGGGCCTACCGTCCCTATCTTGGCGAGTCGGTCTCGGGCCTGGGCCGCAATATCAAAATCAGCCTTTCCCAGCGCTTCTGAACGCGGGCCGCGGGGGTGCGTCCCCCGCGGCGTGCCGTGGGCGCAACGCCTCCGATATCCATGGCGAAGTCGCGGTTGATCCGAGTGACCGTTCCGCGTAAAGTAAAATCACCTTTGCTGGTCTGCCGATATGCGGGCCGACTGTGCAAAGCGGCAACTTATTCGCCATATGTTCGATATCCTGGTTTATCTGTTCGAAAACTATTACACGCCGCAAGCCTGTCCTGCGGCCGATGTGCTGGCAAAGCGGCTTGCCGCCGCCGGCTTCGAGCACGAAGACATCGACGATGCGTTGGGATGGCTCTACGGCCTGGCCGAAACCACGGAACGCTGCGTCGAGCTCGCCCAGACGCCTGCCACGGGTTTCCGCGTCTACACCGACGCGGAATATCAACAGCTTGGCAGCGCCTCGATCGGCTTCATCACCTTTCTCGAATCGGCGGGCGTGCTGCCCGCCCCCCTGCGTGAAATCGTGATCGACCGCGCACTGGCTTCGCCGGAAGCGCCGGTCTCCCTGTCCAAGATCAAGATCATCGCCCTGATGGTCCTCTGGAGCCAGGAAGCCGAGATCGACAACCTGGTGCTCGAAGAGCTGCTGGACGACGAAGAAAGCCGCCGGCTGCATTGACGCGGCCAGCTGTCCCATGGCGTCCCCAAGGGCGTCCTTTCCTGTTTCCCGAAACGTGAGCTATATCGGCCGATTCGCCCCCAGCCCGAGCGGGCCGCTGCATGCCGGCTCGCTGGCCGCGGCCCTGGCCAGCTGGCTGGATGCCCGCGCCCATGGCGGCCGCTGGCTGCTGCGCATCGAAGACGTGGACAAACCGCGCGCGGTGCCTGGCGCCGATGACGTCATCATGCGGCAGCTGCGCGATCTGGGCCTGCGCTGGGAAGGCGAGGTGCTGTGGCAATCCCGCCGCGACGCGGTCTATCAGGCGGCTTTTGATCGCCTCGTCGCCGCCGGCCAGGTCTATGGCTGCGGCTGCACGCGCCGCGAGATCGCCGATTCGGCGCTGCGCGGGACCGCCGGCATCGACGGCGAGCGTCCCTATCCGGGCACCTGCCGCCATGGCCTGGCGCCGGGCCGCCAGGCGCGCGCCTGGCGCTTGCGCGTGCCTCCGGGCGTGGAGCGCTTCGAAGACCGCTGGCTGGGCCCGCAATCCCAGGATGTGGCCGGCGCGGTGGGCGACTTCGTGCTCAAGCGGGCCGACGGCATGTGGGCCTATCAATTGGCCGTCGTGGTCGACGATGGCGAGCAGGGCGTGACCGATGTGGTGCGCGGGGCGGACCTGCTGGGTTCGACGGCGCGCCAGCGGGTGCTGCAAGGCCTGCTGGGCCTGCCCATGCCCCGGGTCATGCATGTGCCCCTGGTGACCGACCCGCGCAGCGGGCTGAAGCTGTCCAAGCAGAACAACGCGCCCGCCCTGGACACCCGCGATCCGCTGGGCTGCCTGGCGCGCGCCTGGCAGGACCTGGGCTTCGCGCCCCTGGCCGCGCGCGACCGGGACGACTTCCTGGCGCGCGCCACGCAGGCCTGGGGCGCGCGCTTTGCCTGAGGCTACAGCGGCTTGAGGTCCTCGCCCAGCATGCGCACCAGCAGCCCGGTGCCGCTGCCGTCCAGCCTGACCTCGCCGTAGCGCGCGCGCTCGTAGCGGGCCGCCTCGCCCTCGGGAAAGAAATAGGCATTGGTGACGATGCGCACCCCGTCCGGCCGCACCCGGTAGCGCAACACCAGCTCGGGCGCGGCATGCGGGTCCGCCTTGGCCTGGATGCGCAGGGGCTGGGCCACGCCGCGCGCATCGGGCGACAGCACGAGATAGCCATCGGTGCCGGTCTGTTCATCGGCCTGGCGCAGCTTGGTGACCGCCGTACCCGCCGCAAAACGCAAGGCCATGTAGTCGCCCTGCATGAGGGAACGCGGATCCACCGGCGCCAGCTCCAGGATGGCCACCTGCCCATGGGCCAGCAATTGCTCGCGCTGGTAGATGGTGATGTTGCACACCGCCAGCACCAGCGCCAGGCCGGCCAGCACCACGGCCGCGCGGCGGCGCATGGCCGGCGCGGGCGGCGACAGCGCCGGCCGTGCGCCGTCGTCGGTGCGCATCAGGCGAGGCAGCAGCCAGACCAGCACGCGCAGCAGGAAAAGCAGCACGGCGGCGCCCGCCAGCCAGGCCGCCTTCTGCAGCAGGGGCACGTCCAGCTGGTAGTAGTACAGCAGCAGATAGGCCAGCAGGCTCAAGACGCCAAAGCCGGTCAGCCGCGGTTTGTTCAGGCCAAAGCCCAGCAGCAGCCAGGTCAGCGCGAAGGCAATGCCGGGGCTGGGCAGCCAGAACAGGGCCAGCACCAGCAGGGCCAGGGGCGTGATGACGACCAGCGCACGGGTCAGCACCCGCCGGCGGGGCCACAGCAGCCAGAGCGCCGCCGCGGCCGGCAGCAGGGCGCCCGCGATATTCAGGAACGCGGGCAGGCGGTGCAGCTTCCAGAGCGAGGGCAGCTGGTCCACGCCGACGCCGCCCGCCATCCAGACCATGCCCTGCACGGCCACCACGAAAGCCCAGGCCAGGGGTTCGAGAAAATGAGGCCGCGCGCGCGCCAGGCGCCGGTCGGCGCAAAAGGCCAGCGCGGCCAGCCAGGCGCCCAGCACGGCGACGGGCAGCCACAGGAAGGTGGCGCGCAGCATGTCCAGCGCCAGCCACATTTCCAGCACATCATTGCGGCCCATGTCGGGCTGCAGGGCCTGCCACACCAGGCCCGTCATGCCGAAGGCGATCAGGCCGCCGCTCAGAAAGCGCAGCAGCGCGTCGGGCGCCAGGGCATAGACGGCGGCCGCCAGCAGCACGATGAAAAGGCAGGCGCTGGCGATCGAATCATTGCCCACGAAGCTGAAGACCACCAGCAGCTGCCCGGCGAACGCCATGGCGATGGCGCATTGCCGCCAGAACGGCCCGGCCGCGGCGCGCAGCACCGCCACGCCGGCCGCGCACAGGATGAGGCCGAAGACGACCGCGCCCTGGTCGCTGGTCACCATGCCGGAAAAGAACAGGAAGACCAGCAGGAGGATGGTGGCCAGCCAGGCGCTCAGGCCCAGCAGCCCCTGCACATACCAGGGCGCCGTGGCGCTGCCGCCCGTGCCGGTGTCCTCGGCCAGCCCGATGACGGGCGCGGCGTCATCGGCCGGATCCACGCTCAGGCCGGCCGAGATGCCGGCCGGTTCGGCGTCGGCCGCCTGCGTGGCCGCGCGGGCGCCTTCGGCCGGCTGGCCCCGCTCGCCCAGACGGCGCAGCCAGCGGGCGGCCCAGACCGCCTCGGCCATGAGCAGGGCGGCCAGGGGCAGGGCGGCCCAGGCGCCGGGCGCCAGCTCCATCAGCCAGTCGCCGGCCACGCGCAGCGACACGCAGATCACCCCGGCGGCCAGCATGGCCAGGATGACCAGGTCGCGGCGACCGCGATAATAGAAATACCCCAGCCCCAGCGTGACCGCGATCCAGGCCAGGGCGGTGACATGGCCATGGCGGCCGAAGACGACATCGCCGAACAGCAGGGGCAGGATCAGGGCGATCAGGGCCAGGAAGGCCAAAACCCGGGGACCGACCCGGGTGCGGCTATGCCGCAGGCGGACCATCATCTCCCAGACGCCCAGCATGATGAGATTGGCCAGGGCCATGACCAGGGCGGCAAAAGCGGGGTCGGAGACCTGATTCCACCATGCAAGTAAGTGCTCACCTATCCACAGACCCAGGGCGGCGTTGACGACCAGGCACCAAAGCAGCCAAAGAACCTGGCTGGCGGCGGCCAGGGCCCAGGGCAGCAGCAACAGCGCCCACCAGGCAAAAAGCTCCCAGGTATCGGCGCCGGTCTGGTAGGTTTGACCCAGGAGGGCCAGCAGGGCGCCCAGCAAGAGGCCGGACAGCGTCAGGACCGCGCCGGCGGCCTGTTGCCGCAATCGATCCGTCCCCCTCAACCGCAGGGCGAGCCAGAGACTGGCCAGGACCGAGACGGCCAGCAGACCCTGGGCCAGGGCGAAACGGCGGCTTATCCCCATGCCGGGCCAGTTGGCCGCGACCCAGCAGATCACCCCGCTGCCCAGCAGCAAAACCGCCAGCCAGAGCGTCGTTCGCCCGAGAAATTGACGCCATGCGTGCAGTTCCGATCCCACTTGCCGAGTAGTGCCGACTTGCATGCCGCGAATCTCCCCTCTTATCATCCGCGCTAATCGAGGCGGGACTGCCGCCACTGGATACACATGAACAAAACGCTGATCATTGCCGAAAAGCCCTCGGTAGCCCTGGATATATCACGCGCTCTAGGAGGCTTTGCGCGCGAGGGCGACTATTTTGAAAGCGAAC
Source organism: Bordetella pseudohinzii (assembly GCF_000657795.2). Classification (GTDB taxonomy): domain Bacteria; phylum Pseudomonadota; class Gammaproteobacteria; order Burkholderiales; family Burkholderiaceae_B; genus Bordetella; species Bordetella pseudohinzii. The sequence goes on along the minus strand of NZ_JHEP02000003.1, from coordinate 85,608 downwards.
GTTACGTACTGGCTTCCAGTATCGGACATTTGCTCAGTCTGGTGGCGCCCAATGATCCGGTCAAGGGTAAATGGAGCTTCACCCATCTGCCGGTGATTCCACCTGCTTTCGAGCTGGGCCCGACCGACAAGAAATCCGCCGAGCGCCTGAAGCTGCTCGTGCGCCTGGCCAAGCGCAAGGATGTGGACGCCATCATCAACGCCTGTGACGCCGGCCGCGAGGGCGAACTCATCTTCCGCTACATCATCCAGTACGCGGGGGTCAAAAAGCCGATCCAGCGCCTGTGGCTGCAATCCATGACGCAGGCGGCCATCCGCGAAGCCTTCGAAAATCTGCGCGACGATGTCCAGCTCAAGCCGCTGGAGGCGGCCGCCCGCTCGCGGGCCGAGGCCGACTGGCTGGTGGGCATCAATGGCACCCGCGCCATGACGGCCTTCAACAGCAAGGACGGCGGCTTCTTCAAGACCCCCGTGGGCCGCGTGCAGACGCCCACGCTGGCCATCGTGGCCGAGCGCGAGAACCGCATCCGCAGCTTCGTCTCGCGCGATTACTGGGAGGTGCACGCCACGTTCGTGGCCGCCGCCGGCCTGTACGAGGGCCGCTGGATCGATCCGGATTTCAAGAAGGACGAGCGCGACCCCGAAAAACGCGAATCCCGCCTATGGTCGCAAGCGGCCGCGCAAAGCGTGGTGGCCGCCTGCCGCGGCCAGGCGGGCGAAGTCACCGAGGAGTCCAAGCCCTCGACCCAGATGTCGCCGGCCCTCTACGACCTGACCTCGCTGCAGCGCGAGGCCAACGGCCGCTTCGGCTTCTCGGCCAAGACCACGCTGGCCCTGGCCCAGACGCTGTATGAACGCCACAAGGCGCTGACCTACCCGCGTACCGATTCGCGCTATCTACCCGAGGACTACATCAACACGGTGCGCCAGACCATGCGCGCGCTGGCCGAAGGCGACTCCCACGCGGTGGGTGGGCTGGCCCGCCATGCCGGCACCGTGGTGAGCAATGACTGGGTCAAGCCCAACCGCCGCATCTTCGACAACAAGAAGGTATCGGATCACTTCGCCATCATCCCCACGCTGCAGATCCCGCATGACCTGAGCGAGGCCGAGGGCAAGATCTACGACCTGGTGCTCAAGCGCTTCCTGGCGGTGTTCTTCCCGGCGGCCGAATACCGCGTCACCACCCGCCTGACCCAGGTCCAGGGGCATCGCTTCAAGACCGAGGGCAAGGTGCTGGTTTCGCCGGGCTGGCTGGCCGTCTACGGCAAGGAGGCCCAGGGCGAGGACGCCAACCTGGTGCCCGTGGCCGATGGCGAGACCGTGCGCGCCGAGGATGTGCGCGCCGAAGCCCTGGCCACCAAGCCGCCGGCCCGCTACAACGAAGCCACGCTGCTGTCGGCCATGGAAGGCGCCGGCAAGCTGGTCGACGACGAAGAGCTGCGCGAGGCCATGTCCGAGCGCGGCCTGGGCACGCCGGCCACGCGGGCGGCCATCATCGAAGGCCTGCTCAATGAGGGGTATCTGCGCCGCGATGGCCGCGACCTGGTGCCGACCGCCAAGGCGCGCCAGCTCATGACGCTGCTCGCGGGCCTGGACGTCACCGAACTGACTTCGCCCGAATTGACCGGCGAGTGGGAACACAAGCTCAAGCAGATCGAGCAGGGCGGCCTGAACCGCGAAGCCTTCATGCGCGAGATCGCGCAGATGACGCAGATCATCGTCAAGCGCGCCAAGGAATACGAACGCGATACGGTGCCGGGCGACTACGCCACCCTGCAGACGCCCTGCCCGAAATGCGGCGGCGTGGTCAAGGAAAACTACCGCCGCTATGCCTGCACGCAATGCGATTTTTCGATCAGCAAGCACCCCGGCGGGCGCACCTTCGAGCTGCCCGAAGTGGAAGAGCTGCTGGCCAAGCGCGAAATCGGCCCCCTGCAGGGCTTCATCAGCAAGATGGGCCGCCCCTTTGCCGCCATTTTGCGCATCAGCGACGAGTACAAGCTGGAATTCGACTTCGGCCAGAGCGACGACGACGACAACGAGCCCGTGGACTTCAGCGGCCATACGCCGGTGGGCAACTGCCCGAAGTGCGGCTCGCGCGTGTTCGAGCATGGCATGAGCTATGTCTGCGAAAAAGCGGTCGGCCCGCAAAAGAGCTGCGACTTCCGTTCGGGCAAGGTCATCCTGCAGCAGGAGATCTCGCGCGAGCAGATGAGCAAGCTGCTGTCCGAAGGCCGCAGCGATCTGCTCGACGGCTTCGTCTCCAGCCGCACCAACCGCAAGTTCAAGGCCTACCTCGTGCGCCAGCCCGACGGCAAGATCGGCTTTGAATTCGAGCCGCGCGGCGACAAGCCGGGACGCGGCGCGGCCAAGACAGCCAGCAAGACGCCGGCCAAGACCGCCGCCAAGAAGGCTCCGGCCAAGACCGCCGTGAAAAAAACGGCCGCCAAGAAAACCGCCACCAAGACGGCCGCCAAAACGGCCGCCAAGACCGCGGTCAAAAAGGCGGCCGCCAAGAAAACGGCCGGCTGAACGCTTCCAGCGCCATCCCGACATGCCCGGCTCGCCGGGCATGTTTTTTTCCGCCAGACGGCGACTGCGGTATCGTTGGCGACACTGCCACGCCATCACGACATCACAGAGGACGACATGATTTCTCGCTCCCGCGGCCTGACGCGCCGCCAGTTGCTGGCCAGCGCGGCCGCGACCTCGCTGCTGGGCCTGCCGGCCCTGGCGCAGAACCGCCTGGGCAAGGCCGTCTACGGTCAGGGCAGCATCGACCCCTTTTTCGCCGCCGGCTATGTCGCCCTGAAAAAAGGGTATTTCGGCGCCAACGGGCTGGACGTGGAATACCTCAATTCCCAAAGCGGCCCGCGCACCAACCAGCTGCTGGCGGCCGGGCAGATCCTGTTCGGCGCCACCGCCGCCACCGCCGCGCCGGCGCTGACCCTGGCGGGCAAGCCCGCCACGCTGGTGTTCGGCTTTGACCGCAAGCTGACCTATGCCAACGTGATCGTGCGCAAGGAAGACTACGACAGCGGCAAGGTGCGCGAGCTGAAAGATCTGGCCGGCAAGCGCATGGGCGCGACCCAGCCCCAGTCCAGCACCTGGCTGATGGCCGTCTACCTGATGCAGAAAGCCGGCGTGGGCGACAAGGTGGATATCCGCCCGCTGGGCGACCTGGCCACCATGCTGGGGGCGCTGAAGACGGGCTCGGTATCGGCCAGCATGGCGACCATGTCGATGATGGAGCAGGCCCAGGCCGAGGGCTGGGGCGTGCCGATCTTCGATGCGACCACCGACGCCTCGTGGCAGGCCTTCATGGGCGGCGATGTGCCCGGCATCGCCGCCCTGACGCTGCGCGACACCATCGAGCGCCGTCCCGAAGTGGTGCAGGGCTTTATCGACGCGCTGGTCAAGGCCCAGGATTTCATCAGCGCGCACAGCGCGGCCGACGTCACCGACACCATCTACGCCGACTACCTCAGCGCCTTTCCGCGCGAGGCCATCGAGAAAACCATAGGCGTCTACCAGAACAGCGTCTTCCTGAAAGACAACATCATCACCGAGGACGCCTACGCGCGCCTGACCGCCATCATGGGCGATGGCCGGCAGTTCTCCAACGAAGCGCTGGCGCGCGCGCCCTACTCGGCCTGCGTGGACATGCGTTTCGTGCGCAAGGCCAGAGGGCTCTGATGATAGACCTCGAACACGTCGGCAAGGTCTATCACGGCCGGCAGGGCAGCGTGCACGCGGTGGGCGATGTCAGCCTGACGATAGGCGAGGGCGAGTTCCTCTCCATCGTCGGGCCCTCGGGCTGCGGCAAGAGCACGCTGCTGAACATGATCGCGGGCTTTCTGCCGCCCTCGGCCGGCCAGATCCGCGTCGACGGCCAGCCCGTGCACGGCCAGGTGCCGCCGCGGCTGGGCTATATCTTCCAGAAGGACACCTTGCTGCCCTGGTACACCGTGAGCAAGAATGTGGCGCTGGGCCTGCGCTTCATGGGCGTGCCCGCGGCGCGCATCGCGCCGCGCGTGCAGCAGCTGCTTGCGCTGGGCCACCTCGAAGGCTTCGCCCAGGCCTATCCCCATCAGCTCTCCGGCGGCATGCGCCGCCGCGTGGCGCTCTTGATGAGCCTGGCGGTCGAGCCGCGCATCCTGCTGCTGGACGAGCCCTTCGGCGCGCTGGACACGCACACCAAGACCCATCTGCACCGCGAACTGGGCGAGATCTGGCGCAACCTGGGCCAGACCATCGTCATGGTCACCCACGACCTGGACGAGGCCATCACGCTGTCGGATCGCGTCGTCGTGCTGTCCGGCCCGCCCAGCCGGGTGCTGCTGGATGAGCGCATCGCCATCCCCCATCCGCGCGATGTCTTCACCTTGCGCGAGACCCCCGAGTTCACCGCCCATGTGCAAAGCCTGTGGGCCGTGCTGGGGCAGCAATTCCGCGCCGCGGCCTGAAACCGTTTCACGATGAATCCCGCTACTCTCTCCCCCGACGCCGCCCGGCATCTGCGCGAAGAACGCCGCCAGGCCGTCTCGCGCCGCCTGCGCATCACCGCCTGGCAGATCCTGGTGCTGGCGCTCATCCTGGGCGCCTGGGAAGGGCTCACCCGCATTCCCTGGTTCGTGCAGAACACGCTGTTCGACCCTTTTTTCATCAGCCAGCCCTCGCGCGTGGCGCTGCGGCTGTGGCAATGGCTGCAGCCCGGCCCGCAGTCCGTCTGGCCCCATCTGTGGCTGACCCTGCAGGCCACGCTGATCGGCCTGGTGGTGGGCGTGGGCAGCGGCTTTGCCGTCGGCCTGGCGCTGGCGCGCAGCCGCCTCCTGGCCGACATCTTCAATCCCTTCATCGTGGCCTTCAACTCCATGCCGCGCATCGCCTTCGTGCCGCTGATCACCATGTTCTTCGGCCTGGGGCTGGCCTCCAAGGTGGTGACATCGTGGTTCGTGGTGTTCTTCCTGGTGTTCTTCAACACCTACAAGGGCGGACGCAGCGTGGAGCGCGAACTGGTGGACTTCTGCCGCACCCTGGGCGGCTCGCCGCGCCAGATCCTGTGGCGAGTGCAGATCCCCACGGCGGCGGCCTGGACGTTCGCGGCCCTGCCCAACGCCATCAGCTTTGCCCTGATCGGCGTGGTGCTGGCCGAGTTCGTCGGTTCGACCACCGGCATGGGCTATTTGATGATCACGGCCCTGGCGACCCTGAACGCCACGGATATGTTCGCCGCAGTGACGCTGCTGTCCGTGGTGGGGATCGTGCTGGTCTATTGCGTCACCTGGTTAGAGCGTAGACTGCTGCACTGGGCTCCTGAATTCCGCGAATGATGTCCGCGCCGACGCTTCCTCCCTCGCTATCCTATCTGCAACAGTTCTCGCTGGCTGGCCAGGTGGCCTTGATCACCGGCTCGGTCCGGGGCCTGGGCTGGGAAATCGCCCGCGCCATGGCCGCCAGCGGGGCGCATGTGCTCATCAACGGCCGCAATGCCGCCGCCGCCGAGGCCGCCGCGCAAGGCCTGCGAGAGGCAGGCCTGGACGCCTCCGCGCTGCCCTTCGATGTCGCCGACGAAGCCGGCATGCGGGCGGCCTTCGCCGAGATCGACGCGCGCCGCGGCCGGCTGGACATCCTGGTCAACAATGTCGGCGCGCGCAACCGCAAGACCCTGCGCGAGCTGGAGCTCACCGAAATCCGCGAACTCATCGACACCGATCTGGTGGCCGGCATCATGCTGGCCAAGCTCGCCGCCGAGCGCATGCTGCGCCAGGGCGGCGGGCGATTGATCGCGATCACCTCGGTGGTCGGCGAACTGGCCCGCGCCGGCGACGCGGTCTATCCGGCCGCCAAACAAGGGCTGACCGGCATGATGCGCGCCCTGGCCGCCGAGTTCGGCCCGGCCGGCATCACCAGCAATGCGATCGCGCCCGGCACCTTCGCCACCGAAACCAATGCCGCCATGGTGGCCGACCCCGCGGTCGGGCCCAGGCTGGCGGCGCGCAACCCCATGGGCCGCTGGGGGCAACCCCACGAAATCGCCGGCGCGGCTGTCTTCCTGGCCTCGCCGGCGGCCTCTTTCATCAATGGCCAGGTGCTGGCCGTCGACGGAGGTCTTTCCGTACAGTTCTGACGCCGTCCGCCAGCGGGCGGCGACGATGTGTTTGTTTTGCTGTGGCTTTTTCTCATTATTATTTTTTCAAGGGTGGTCAGGCATGAAGCAGCATTTCATCGATAACCGGTTTGTTCCTGGCTCGACCAGCGACACCATCGACGTCATCGATCCGTCCACCGGCGCGGTCTACGAACAAATCGCGCGCGGCAACGCGGCCGATATCGACCGCGCGGTGCAGTCCTCGCGGCGCGCCTATGAAGGCGCCTGGGGCAGCCTGTCGGCGGCCGAACGCGGCCGCCTCCTGCTGGCCCTGTCGCTCAAGATCCTCGAACACCACGACGAACTCACCCAGATCGAATCGCGCGACTGCGGCAAGCCGACCAAGCAGGCCCGCGCCGACGTCACGGCCATCGCGCGCTACTTCGAGTTCTACGGCGGCGCGGCCGACAAGCTGATGGGCGAGACCATCCCCTACCAGAACGGCTACACCGTGCTCACGCTGCGCGAGCCGCATGGCGTGACCGGCCACATCGTGCCCTGGAACTACCCGCTGCAGATCTTCGGGCGCAGCGTGGGCGGCGCGCTGGCCGCGGGCAATGCCTGCGTGGTCAAGCCGGCCGAAGACGCCTGTCTGTCGCTCTTGCGCGTGGCCGAACTGGCCGCCGAAGTCGGCCTGCCGCCGGGCGCGCTGAACATCATCACCGGCTATGGCCACGAAGCCGGCGACGCGCTGGCGCGCCACCCCGGCATCGACCACATCTCGTTTACCGGCTCGCCACGCGTGGGCGTGCTCGTGACGCAGACGGCGGCCGAGAACCATGTGCCGGCCACGCTGGAGCTGGGCGGCAAGTCGCCACAGATCGTCTTCGACGACGCCGACCTCGACGCCCTCATCCCGGTGGCGGTCAATGCCATCGTGCAGAACGCCGGGCAGACCTGCTCGGCCGGCAGCCGCATCCTGATCCAGCGCAGCATCTACGACAAGGTCATGCAGCGCCTGTCGGCGGCATTTTCGGCCCTGCGCGCCGGCCCGGCCGGCCTGGACCTGGACTGCGGCCCCCTGATCCGCAAGAGCCAGCTCGACCGCGTGCAGAGCTTTCTGCGCCAGGCCGAGGACGACGGCATCGTCACCGCCGCGCGCGGCGCCGTGGTCGATGGCGGCGACGGGTTTTTCCAGGCGCCCACGCTGCTGGCCAATGTGCCGGTGGATCACCTGCTGGCCCAGGAAGAAATCTTCGGCCCGGTGCTGGTCGCCATCCCCTTCGACGACGAAGCCGACGCGGTGCGCATCGCCAACGCCACGCAATACGGCCTGGCCGCCAGCATCTGGACGCGCGATGGCGCGCGCCAGCTGCGCCTGGCGCGCAAGATCCGCAGCGGCCAGGTCTTCATCAACAACTATGGCGCCGGCGGCGGGGTGGAATTGCCCTTTGGCGGCGTGAAAGCCAGCGGCCATGGCCGCGAGAAAGGTTTTGAAGCGCTCTACGGCTTTACCGTGCTCAAGACCATCGCCATCAAGCACGACTGACGCAGCGCCCGGGGCAGGGGGCCGAACGGACCCCCGGCCGGGCGCGCTGCCCGGCCCGCCGCCTTACTCCTCGAACCACTCGCCGGCGGCCAGCATCATGCGATGATGGCCTTCGCCGGCGGGCATCATCGGAAAGCAGTTCTCCTGGGCCGCCACCGTCACGTCCAGGAAGAAAGGGCCGTCATGCGCCAGGCATTGGGCCAGCGCCGCATCGAGCGCATCGGGATGTTCGACCCGCGCCGCCCCCCAGCCGAAGGCGCGCGCCAGCGCCACGAAGTCCGGCAGCGAGGCGTTGTAGCTGTGGCTGTAGCGCCCGCCGTGGATCAGCTCCTGCCACTGCCGCACCATGCCCATATAGCCGTTGTTGCACAGCACGACCTTGACCGGCGTGCGGTGCTGCATGGCGGTGGACAACTCCTGGATGTTCATCAGCACCGAAGCGTCGCCGCTGACGCACACCACGGTCTTGTCCGGATGCGCGACCTGCGCGCCGATGGCCGCCGGCAGCCCATAACCCATGGTGCCGGCCCCGCCCGACGTCAGCCAGCGCCCGGGCCGGTCGAAACGCAGGTATTGCGCGGCCCACATCTGGTGCTGGCCCACGTCGGTCGACACGATGGCGTCGCGCCCGCCCAAGGCGGCGTTCAGACGCGCCATCAGCTGCTGGGGCAGGATGGCCTCGGGCTGCGGCCGCCAGGCCAGGCAATCGCGCGCGCGCCAGCCCTCGATGCGGCCCCACCAATCGGCCAGGCGCGCCGCGGGCAGGGACTGGCCGGCCAGTTCGGCGCTCAGGGCCTCGAGCATGGGCAGGCAGTCGCCCACCAAGGCCGCGTCCACGCGCACCACTTTGTTGATCGAGGCCGGATCGATATCCACATGGATCTTGCGCGCATGCGGACAGAACTCCGAGAGCTTGCCGGTGATGCGGTCGTCAAAGCGCGCGCCGATGCACACCACCAGGTCGGCGTGGTGCATGGCCAGATTGGCCTCCAGCGTGCCATGCATGCCCAGCATGCCGACGAATTGCGGATCCGAGGCCGGGAAGGCGCCCAGGCCCATGAGCGTGAGCGTGCAGGGCGCGCCGGTCTGGCGCACCAGCTCGGTAAAGGCCTGGCAGGCCTGGCTGCCCGAGTTGATGAGGCCGCCGCCGCCGTAGAAGACCGGCCGGCGGGCCTGGGCGATCATGGCCGCCGCGCGGCGCAGGGCGCCGGCGGGCAGGCGCAGGGCGGTCTTGCCCGCCTGGCGGCGCGCGCGCGAAGCCGCCACCTGGGCCGCGCTGGGCTCGATGCGGTCGGCGCTGGGGCGCGCCAGCTGCACATCCTTGGGCAGGTCGACCAGCACCGGCCCGGGGCGGCCCTGGCGCGTGAGCGTGAAGGCGCGGGCCACCACGTCGGCCACGTCCTCGCAGCGCCGGATCTGGGTGTTCCACTTGGTGACCGGACGCGAGATGCCGATGGCATCGCACTCCTGGAAGGCGTCCGTGCCGATGGCGGCGGTGGCGACCTGGCCGCTGATGCACAGCACCGGGATGGAATCGCACATGGCGTCGAGCAGGCCGGAGGTCGTGTTGGCCATGCCCGGCCCGGACGTGACAAAGACCACGCCGGTGCGGCCCGTGCTGCGGGCATAGCCCTCGGCGGCGTGCACGGCGGCCTGTTCGTGGCGCACCAGCACATGGCGCAGGCGCGGCTCGGCGTGCAGGGCGTCATACAGCGGCAGCACGGCGCCCCCGGGATAGCCGAACACCGTGTCCACCCCCAGGTCGATCAGGGTCTGCAACAGGATCTGCGCGCCATTGGCGGCGGTGGGGACGGGGTCGACAGCGTCGGGGGTGTCGAGGGCGGCGAGCGCCTGGGCGTGGAGACGGTCATTCATGCTGAACATCTTATGGGACTTTCGGCAGAATTTTTATCTTCTTTTCCACACAAACCGATTATCAGCAGTAAATTTATCTTTTCAACTGCGGATTCAAAGAAAATGAATCTGGACAAATTCGACCTGGCCATTCTCAAGGTCTTACAGGACAACGCCCGCGCCAGCCTGGCCGACATCGGCCAGGCCGTGGGCCTGTCCTCCACCCCCTGCTGGAACCGCATCAAGCGCATGGAGAGCGCCGGCGTCATCCGCGGCTACACCGTCGACCTGGACCCGGCCAAGCTGGGCTTCACGGACACGGTCATCGTGCACGTGACGCTGGAGAGCCATAGCGAAGAAACGCTGTACGAGTTCGGGCGCGCGCTGGCCGAGATCCCCGAGGTGCTGGAGGCCTTCCTGGTCTCGGGCGACTACGACTACTACATCCGGATCGCGGTGCGCGACACCCGCGACTACGAACGCCTGCTGCGCGAGCGCCTCTACCGCATCCCGGGGATACGCCACAGCAAATCCGGCTTCGTGCTGCGCAGCCTCAAGGAGGCGCGCCTGCCGCTCGTGCCGCCGCCGCAGTCCAGCTGACAGCGGGCCCGCTATACGCCTGTCCGGAAGCGGCCGATATAATGGCGCGCGCCCTGCCGCCGTTTCGCGGCTTCCTGCATAAAGCCACCACTCCATGACCACCGAGACCGTAAAACCCTGGTATGCCGTGCGCCGCTCCAAGCTGCATGGCAACGGCGTGTTCGCCGCGCGCAAGATCCCGGCGGGCACGCGCATCATCGAGTACGGCGGCGAGCGCATCAGCGCGGCCGAAGCCGACCGGCGCCATCCCACCAATCCGGACGACCCCTTCCACACCTTTTTCTTCGCGCTGAGTTCGGGCAAGGTCATCGATGGCGGCGACCAGGGCAACGACGCCCGTTGGATCAACCACTCCTGCACGCCCAATTGCGAGGCCCAGGAAGGCCGCCATGGCAAGCGCGTATACATCGTTGCGCTGCGCGATATCGCGCGCGGCGAAGAGCTGGCCTACGACTACGGCCTGGTGCTCGACGGCAAGATCACCAAAACCCTGAAAGAAGGCTACCGCTGCCTGTGCGGCACGGCAGACTGCCGCGGCACCATGCTGGCGCTGCCCAAGAAGAAAAAGGCCAGCAAGAAAAAATCGGCCGAAGCCGCCTGAGCCTGCGGCTCAGGACAGGTCCATCCAATTGAGCTGCGAGGTCCGCGGCGGCGTGCGCGACGGCGCGGGCCGCGGACGGGCGCGGCTCGGGCGGGCCACCCCCGCCATCTCGGCCACGAAGTCGCGCAGGCTGCGCGGCTCGCGCCCCAGCACGGCGCGCAGCGTGATGGCATTGCCCTGCAGGCCCTGGCGGTCGAAATAATCGAACACGCGGCGCATCTGCGCCTGCTGCTGCGGGTCGTAGCGCAGGCGGGCCTGCTCCGCCCAGCTGCCGACATCCTGCACGCCGGCGCGCACGCTGCGGCCCAGAAACTGGCTCATCATCGCCGCGACGTCATGGCGGCTGTGCATGCCCTCGGCGCAGAGTTCCAGCGAGGCATGCGCCAGCCGGTCGCCGCTCAGGGCGATGGCCGCCACCTCGGCCACATCGCGATAATCGACGCGCGCCAGCCGCGCCGAACTGTCGTAGGGCTCGGCCAGCAAACCCGTTTGCTGCACCGCCGGCCAGATGTCGAGCAGGTTCTGCATGAAGTGCGCCGGACGCAGCACGGTGTATTGCAGCCCGGAGTCATACAAGGCGTTTTCCACATCCCGCTTGGCCTGGGGATCGTCCAGCGGCCGGATGGCCGAGGAAAAGACAAAACGCCGCACCTCGGCCGCCCGGGCGGCATGCACGATGTTCAGGCCCAGCGTCTTCTGGTCGGGGACCAGCGCCGGCCCGAGGTAGTACACGCCCGTGGCGCCGCGCGCCGCGGCCAGCAGGCTGGCCGGATCGCGCAGATCGCCCAGCACGGCCTCGTCGGCGCCGCCGGCCAGAGCGGCTTCGGCCTTGGCCGAATGGCGCGCCAGCACCCTCACGCGCAGCTGGCGCGACTTCAGCGCCGGAACGACCAGGCTGCCGAAGCGGCCCGTTGCGCCCACGACCAAAACGGTTTCATTTGCCATTGGCATGACTTTCCTTGATGCATCGCCACCCCTGCAAGATAGACACTGCGAGGCGACCGAGCAATGGGCCAAAATGGAATTCATTGTCCGTTTGACGTGAACAATCCCCGCCCGCGGTTATGGGCTTATGCCCCCGGCCGGCGCGCCGGCGGCGTACAATCGCATTTGCCGTGTCAGAAACACACGGCCTTGCAGTACGTCTTCAGGGCGGGGTGAAACTCCCCACCGGCGGTATGCCGCGCAATGCGGCGAGCCCGCGAGCGCCCGGCCTATGCCGGGGTCAGCAGATCTGGTGAGATGCCAGGGCCGACGGTCACAGTCCGGATGAAAGAAGATGTGCCGGCACAACCCGCCCGGGCTTGGCGTCCAGGCGGTATTGCGTTTGGCTGTCGTAGCCCTGGAACGTTTTTCGCCCATTTACTCTAGCGAGAGCGTTTCAATGTCCCATCACACCGTTTCCCCGCTGTTTGCCCAGCCCTTTTCCATGCGGCTGGAACGCGCCCTGCATCATCTGCGCCTGGGCCGCCCCATCATTCTCATGGACGATTTCGACCGCGAAAACGAGGCCGACCTCATCGTGGCCGCCGACAAGCTGACCGTGCCCGTCATGGCCCAGCTGATCCGCGACGGCAGCGGCATCGTCTGCCTCTGCCTGCCGGGCGAAACCCTGGATCAGCTCGAATTGGCGCCCATGGTGCAACGCAACCAGAGCCGCTATGCCACGGCCTTCACGGTTTCCATCGAGGCCGCCAGCGGCGTGTCCACGGGCGTGTCCGCCCTGGACCGCGTCACGACCATACGCGCGGCCATCGCCCCCGGCGCCCAGCCCGCCGACCTCGTCAGCCCCGGCCACGTCTTCCCCTTGCGCGCGCAGGCCGGCGGCGTGCTTGCCCGCCGCGGCCACACCGAAGGCTCGGTCGACCTGGCCCGGCTGGCCGGCTTGCGGCCCGCTGGCGTGCTGTGCGAACTGATGAATGCCGATGGCACCATGATGCGCGGCGCCTCGCTGGAGCGCTACGCGGCCGCCCAGGGCCTGGTGGCGCTGACCATTGCCGAGCTGGCCGACCACCTGCGCGCGCGCCAGGAAGCGCCGGCGCTGGCGGTCGCGGCCTGAGCAGAACGGAAACTAGGCGCCGGCGGCCAGCCGGCGCAGGCAGGCGCGCGCATCTCCCTGGACCCAACGCACGCCGCAGGCCAGCATGAGGTTCAAGGGCAGGCCGAAATCCTCGACCGTATAGCCTTCGGCATCGACATGCCGGCCATCGGGCGCCCGCTGCGCGGGCAGCTGCTCGATCAAGGGGCGCCCATCCTGGGCATAGGCCCACACCGGCTTGCCCAGCGCCACCGCATAGCCCACCTCGAAGGCCGTGCCGGAATCCGGCTCGGCGCCGCGAAAGGGATTGAGGTTGGCCATGACGAAGTCGGCCCGGCGGATCAGCGTGACGTTCTGACGGTAGATCCAGTCGGCCAGCGCGGGGCCGGACAGGCTGGCCGGCGCCTGGTTATCCAGCGGATACAGGCCTTCGTAGCCGTATTCGCGGCACAAGGCCTTCAGGCGTTCGCCATGGGCCAGCGAATCGGCGCGAAAGACGTCGAAGCCGGCGAGATAGATGCGTTGCATGCTTGTGCCCCGCGGTCAGAACATGCCGTTGGCATTGGCGGGATTCTCGGGAATCTCCTGGCTCACGCCCCAGTGCTCGACGATCTTGCCCTCGGCCACGCGAAAGATATCGACCACGGCCTGGCCGCGGTCTTCGGCGGCCTCTTTCCAGAGGCTGTGCACCACCACCAGATCGCCCTCGGCGATGACGCGCTTGATGTCGGCCGAGGCCTGGGGATTCTGCTCGAAGTAGAGCGTGAAGAAATCCCTCAGCGGCGCGGTGCCGGACTCCAGATAGGGGTCGTGCTGGACATAGCGCTTATCCACATAACGCGACACCGCCTCCTCCACCCGGTGTTCCTGGAACATCAGGCGGAAAAAGGACAGCACCAGTTCCTTGTTCTGCTGGACACCCTGCGCCTGGACCGCGCCGGCCGCCAGACAGGCGCAGGCCGCCCAGGCCAGCATCAACGTCTTGAACCTCTTCATGCCTTGCCCCGAGATCGTGGCAGGCCAGTGTAAGGGAAAGCCGGCCGCTCGCGGCGGCCGGTCGGCTCAATACAACGGTGGGCGGCCTCAGTAGGCCACGCTGAAGCGCTGGCGACTGTGACGGGGCGTCTCCAGCTCATCGACCAGGGCGATGGCGTAGTCTTCCATCGAGATATGGCTGTTGCCGCTGGCATCGGCCATCAGCTGGTCGCCGCCCAGGCGGAAATGGCCCGTGCGCGCACCGGGCTCGAACAGCGCGGCCGGCGACAGAAAGGTCCAGTCCACGGCGGTTTCGCCGCGCAGCGTCCGCAGAAAGCGCACGCCGGCGCTGGCCTCGGGCTTGTAGGCCGCGGGAAACTCGGGCGTGTCGATCAGGGCGCGGCCGGGCGCCACCTCCAGGCTGCCCGCGCCGCCCACCACCAACAGGCGCGGCACGCCGGCCTGCTTGACCGCCGCCAGCAAGGCCGCCGCGTCCATGGACTCGAAACGTCCGGCGCTGATGACGGCATCGTGGCCGGCGAGCAGCGGCGCCAGCGCGGCCGGCGCGGCGGCATCGCCCTGCTTGACCGTCAGGCCCTGGCGCGGCGCCGCATCGGCGGGTTGGCGCGCGATGCCCGTGACCTGGTGGCCGCGGCGCAGCAACTCATCGGCCAGGCGCGAACCCACGCGGCCGGTAATGCCTATCAGGGCGACTTTCATGAATGCACTCCTTGAACGGGCGCCCGGAACAGGCGCCGACGAATGCCTTCATGCTAGCCGCCGCCCGGCCGGCCGCCTATCCCGCCCGGGCAGACACACTATTGCATTCTATGCACCAGTCGCGCGCTGCGCCTGGTAGACCTGCAGATGGCTGCGGGCCAGGCGCAGCAGCGGCGTGTCGACCGCCAACGTGCTGCCGCGATGCGCCATATCGCCCACGATATGCTCGGCCTCCACGCGCAGACCCTGGCGCAGGTCGCGGAACATGGAAGCGGTCATGGGCTGGGCGGGATCGGTCAGCAGTTTGAGCGCCGAAGCGTCGGCCTGCGGACGCACCGGATGGCCGCTGGCGGCGGCGACTTGCTGCGATTCGCGCAATAAATCGCGCATGAAGTCCACGCCGCCCTCGGTCGAACAGATCTGGCCCACCGAGCCGCGCATCAGGCAGGTGGCCGCGGCCAGCGTGGTCAGGAAGACGAATTTTTCCCAGATGTCCTGGTGGATGTTTTCGCTCAGGCGGCTGGCGAAGGCCGCGTCGGCCAGCGCCGCCTCCAGCGCCTCGCAGCGCGGGCTGCGCGCCTGCCCGGCGCGCTCGCCGAAGACCAGGCTGGCCATCGTGCCCATCTGCACGATCTCGCCCTGCGGCCCGAGCGTGGCGTTGATCTGGCACAGACCGCCCAGCACGCGGTGCGCGCCGAACTCGCGGTCCAGGATGTCGTACTGCAGCACGCCGTTCATGATGGGCAGCACTGCGGTCTGCTCGCCCATGGCCGGGCGCAGGGCCTCGATGGCGCTGTCCAGGTCATAGGCCTTGCAGCTCAGGATGATCACGTCGTAATCGGCGGCCAGGGTGTCGGCCGTGACCAGCCTGGGATGCAGGACGGCGTCGCCCGCCGGGCTCTTGATGCGCAGGCCCTCGGCCTGGAGTTTCTGCGCCCGCGCCGGGCGCACCAGGAAACTCACGTCCGCGCCAGCCTCCAGGGCCCGCCCGCCAAAGAAACCGCCGGTCCCGCCGGCGCCCAACACCAGAATCCTCATGCCCCTCTCCTCAAATCGTCAGCGGCCGGCATTATCGGCCGCCAGGCCGGTCCCGGTCTGTTCGCGGCGCAGCCAGGCCTCATAGCCGCCGGCCAGGGCCCAGGTATCGACAAAACCGGCCGCGCGCAGCCGGGCGGCCAGGCGAGCCGCCGAAATCTCGTTCGGGCAGGCGCAATAGACCACGATGGACGCTTCGGGCAGCCGCAGCGTCTCCAGCGGCGCCCGCACGTCCACGGCGATCGCGCCGGGGATGCGCTGGGCCTCGCGCTGGCCTTCGGGCCGCACATCGATCATCACCATGGGCCGGCCATCGGCCTGCCAACGCAGCAGCTCCTCCAGGCTCAGGCGGGGCACCACGCGCAGGCTGCGCACCAGGATCATGCGCCGCAGCGCCTTGACGGCCAGATAAAGCGCCAGCAGGCCGGCCAGCAGGGCCAGCCCCATCACCCCATAGCGGTCCAGCGCGTCCAGGATGTCGGTCACGATGCCCCGGAACAGGGCGCCCAGCAGCAGGGCCGATCCGGCCCAGAGCAGGGAGCCTGCCAGCTGATAGCCCAGGAAACGCCGGTACGGGGTGCCGGTCAGGCCGGCCATGATGGTGGCCAGGGCGCCGGCGCCGGGCAGGAACTTGGACACCAGCAGCGAGCGCGGCCCCACGCGCAGATACAGGCCCTGGGTCTGGCGGATGCAGGAATCCCGCGACAGCGAGAGCTTGCAGACCAGGCCCAGCAGACGCCCGCCATAGCGCCGTCCGGCCAGATACCAGGCGGTGTCGGCCAACACGCAGGCCAGCGCCGCCAGCAGCCAGGCCAGCAGCCAGCCGCCGGGGCCGGCCGACATGGCGCCCGCGGCCACCAGCAGGGGATAGGCCGGCACCGGCAGGCCGGCCTGCTCCGTCAGGACGTTGAAAAAGACCAGCCAGCCGCCGTACTGCGCTAACAGGGACAGAATATCGTGCATACACCAGACCATGGGGCCGCGCGAACGGCGGCCAATGCGCCAAGTGTAGGCCGGACCGCCCCCAAACCGGGCAACATCCCTGTCCGCGTATCGGCCGGCCCCTCCAGGGTGCAGGCAGAGCGCCGTCCTGGTGCGTACAATTCCCCCCCGCGGTGCCTGCCCGCCCGAAGGTTTGCCCGACTTTCGCGCCTTGCGGCAATGGCATACAACTTGCTTCGCCAGGAGCGGGCGCGCGCAAGGCGCGCCACCGCTCCGGTCCCGACCTCCATAGGAACTCACATGACATCCTTTTTCCGTGGTGCTGCGCGTCGCAGTCTGCTCAAACTCGGCCTGGCTGCCAGCCTGGCGCTGATCGGCGGCATGGCCCATGCCCAGGCGCCGGCCAAGACCAAGGTCGCCGCGGTCTATACCGTGCCCGTCGAACAGCAATGGGTATCGCGTATCCACAAGGCCTTGAACGCGGCCAAGGAACACGGCGATATCGACTACGTCTATTCCGAGAACGTCAGCAACGCCGATTACGAGCGCGTGCTGCGCCAATACGCCGAACAGGGCAACAACCTCATCGTGGGCGAAGCCTTCGCGGTCGAGGCCGCGGCGCGCAAAGTAGCCAAGGACTATCCCAAGACCGCCTTCCTGATGGGCTCCTCGGGCAAGCCGCAGCAGCCCAACTTCGCCGTCTTCGATAACTACATCCAGGAGCCGGCCTACCTGACCGGCATGATCGCCGCCGGCATGAGCAAGAGCGGCCAGATCGGCCTGGTGGGCGGCTACCCCATCCCCGAGGTCAACCGCCTGATGCAGGCCTTCATGGCGGGCGCCCAGGAGATCAATCCCCAGGCCCGCTTCACCGTGACCTTCATCGGTTCCTGGTTCGATCCCCCGAAGGCCAAGGAAGCCGCCTTCGCCATGATCGACAAGGGCGCCGACGTGCTCTACGCCGAGCGCTTTGGCGTGTCCGACGCCGCCAAGGAGCGCGGCAAGCTGGCCATCGGCAACGTGGTCAACACGCAGGCCCAGTATCCGGAGACCGTGGTCGCCTCGGCCCTCTGGAATATGGAGCCGACCATCGGCCATGCGCTGGACGCGGTCAAGGCCGGCGGTTTCAAGGCCGAAGACTACGGCCAGTACTCGCTGATGAAGCACAAGGGCTCCGAACTGGCGCCGCTGGGCAGCTTCGAGGGCAAGGTGCCCGCCGAGGTCATGACCCGCGTCCAGGCGCGCCAGAAGTCCATCCTGGACGGCAGCTTCACCGTCAAGGTCGTCGACAGCGAACCCAAGTCCAGCAAATGAAGCCAGCCGCCACTGCCCTGCGCTTGACAGGGATTACCAAGCGCTTTGGCAGCCTGACGGCCAATGACGACATCTCGCTCGCGCTGGACGCGGGCGAGGTGCTCGCCCTGCTGGGCGAGAACGGCGCGGGCAAGTCCACCCTGGTCTCCATCCTGTTCGGCCATTACGTGGCCGATGCGGGGCGCATCGAAGTCTTTGGCCAGCCGCTGCCGCCCGGCCGCCCGGATGCGGCGCTGGCCGCCGGCATCGGCATGGTCCATCAGCATTTCACGCTGGCCGACAACATGACCGTGCTGGACAACGTCATGGTCGGCACCGAATCGCTCTGGAAGCTTGCCTCGGCGCGGCGCGAAGCGCGCCGCAAGCTGGTGGAACTGGGCGAGCGCTTCGGCCTGGCCGTGGACCCCGACGCGCGCGTGGGCACGCTGTCGGTGGGCGAAAAACAGCGCGTCGAAATCCTCAAGGCCCTGTACCGGGGCGCGCGCATCCTCATCCTGGACGAACCCACGGCCGTGCTCACGCCGCAGGAGGCCCAGGCCTTGTTCGCCACGCTGCGCGGCTTTGTCGAGCAGGGCCTGGCCGTCATCTTCATCTCGCACAAGCTCGATGAGGTCATGGCGGTATCGCGCCGCGTGGCCGTGCTGCGCGCCGGCCGCCTGGTCGCCGAGCGCGCCACCGCCGACACCCATGCCGCCGAACTGGCCGAACTCATGGTGGGCCGCAAGGTCGTCATGCCTCGCGCCCAGGCGGCCGCGCCGCGCGACCAGCTCGCGCCCGTCATCCGCCTGTCCCAGGTCACGGTGCAGGCCGCCTCCGGCAAAGTTCCCTTGCTGGACGCCCTGGACCTCACCGTGCACGAACATGAAATCGTCGCGATCGCCGGCGTGGCCGGCAACGGCCAGCAGGCGCTGGTATCGGTGCTGACCGGCCTGCGCCAGCCTTCGGACGGCAGCATCCGCCTGGGCAGCGCCAGCACCCCGGCGCCGCGCACGCCGGCCGGCTGGACCGCCGCGCAGGTCGGCCGCATTCCGGAAGACCGCCATCATGAAGGCGTGATCGGCGACAGCCCCTTGTGGGAAAACGCCATCGTCGAAGACCTCGGCGACCCGCGTTTCGCCCGCCACGGGCTGATCCGCGCGCAGGCCGCGCGTGCCCATGCCGCCAGCATCGCGCGCCAGTACGACGTGCGCGCCGCCTCGCTGGATGTGCGCACCCGCAGCCTGTCCGGCGGCAATATGCAGAAGCTGATCCTGGGGCGCGCCCTGTCGCGCCAGCCGCGCTTCATCGTGGCCGACCAGCCCACCTGGGGCCTGGACATCGGCGCGGTGGCCTATGTGCGCGAACAACTGCTGGCCGCCCGCGAGCGCGGCGCCGGCATCCTGCTGGTCTCCGAAGACCTCGAAGAGATCTTCGCGCTGGCCGACCGCATCGCCGTGCTGTGCGCCGGCCGCCTGGTCGCCGACCGGCCGGTGGATCAATGGACCCCCGCCACCGTGGGGCTGGCCATGACTGGAGTTTCAACATGAGTTTTATCCTGGAGCGGCGTCCCGAACCCAGCCGCTTCGTGCTGGCGGTCGCGCCGCTGACGGCCATCGCCTTCACCCTGCTGGTGTGCACCCTGCTGGTGGCCTGGGCGGGCGCGCCCATCGGCCGCACCTATGCCTTGCTGTTCGAGGGCGCCTTCGGCTCGCGCTTTGCCCTGTCCGAGACGCTCACGCGCGCCACGCCGCTCATGCTGACCGGCCTGGCCTGCGCGGTGGCCTTCCGCGCGCGCCTCTACAACATCGGCGCCGAGGGCCAGCTCTACCTCGGCGCGCTGGCCGCCGTGGCGGTGGGCGGCCTGCATGGCGGCACGGGCTTTGACCTGCCGCTGCCGCTGCTGTTCGGCGGCATGCTGCTGGCAGCCGCGGCCGCCGGCGCGCTCTTGCTGCTCATCCCGGCCATCCTGAAGTCCCGGCTGGGCGTGGACGAAGTCGTGACCACGCTGCTGGGCAATTTCATCGTGCTGCTTTTCGTGTCCATGATGCTGGACGGCCCCATGAAAGACCCGATGGCCATGGGCTGGCCGCAATCGGTGGCCTTGAACGGCGACCTGGAGCTGGGCAAGCTGATCGAGCGCACCCGCGCCCATACCGGCCTCCTGTGGGCCGCCGGCCTGGCCGTCGGCCTGTGGCTGCTCAACCGCTATACCGTGTTCGGTTTCCAGATGCGCGCGGTGGGCACCAATGCGCACGCCGCGCGTTTCCTGGGCTTGCCGGTCAACCGCGTCATGCTGGGCACGGCCATGCTGTCGGGCGCGCTGGCCGGCCTGGCCGGCGCGCTGGAAGTCGCCGGCCGCACCAGCTATGTGACCCTGGACATGTCGCCCGGCTATGGCTACACCGGCGTGGTCGTCGCCATGCTGGCCGGCCTGCATCCGCTGGGCGTCATCGCCGCCAGCATCTTCGTGGCCGGCATGCTGGTCGGCGCCGACAGCATGAGCCGCGCCATCGCCGTGCCCAATTACATCGCCGACGTGATCGTCGCCGCCTCGCTGCTGTCCATGCTGGTGGCCACGCTGTTCTCGCAATACCGGCTGCGCCGCAACCCCGCCTGAGGATCTCGCAATGGAATGGATGGATTTGCTGGGATCGGCAAGCTTCTGGATCGCCACGCTCAGGCTGGCCACGCCGCTCATCCTGGGCACCCTGGGCGTGCTGATGTGCGAACGCGCCGGCGTGCTCAACCTGGGCATCGAAGGCATCATGGTGGCCGGCGCCTTCACGGGCTGGCTGGTCGTCTATCTCGGCGCGCCGCTCTACGTGGGCGTGCTGGCCGCCGCCCTGGCCGGCGCCGTGTTCGGCCTGCTGCATGCGGTGCTGACCGTGCCCCTGGGCCTGTCGCAGCATGTCTCGGGCCTGGGCGTGACCATGCTGGCGACCAGTCTTTCGTATTTCGCCTACCGCGTGAGTTTCCCCAAGGTCGAGACGCCGCCGACCATCGTGCCCTTCGCCGAAATGAAGTTCCTGGCGGGACTGCCGCTCGTCGGCCCGGTGCTGGCGGGGCTGACGCCCATGACGCTGGGCGCGCTGGTGGCCGTGCCCCTGATCGCCTGGCTGCTCAACCGCACCCCCATGGGGCTGGCGCTGCGCATGGTGGGCGAGAACCCCGCCGCCGCCGAAGGGCAGGGCCTGTCGGTCATCAGGCTGCGCATGGGGGCCATCGTGGCGGGCTCGGCCCTGATGGGCGTGGCCGGCAGCTTTCTCACGCTGTCGGCCTTCAATGCCTTTTTCTTCAACATGATCAACGGCCGCGGCTGGATCTGCGTGGCCCTGGTGGTGTTCGCCTCCTGGCGGCCGGGCAAGGCCCTGGCCGGCGCCCTGGTGTTCGCCTTCTTCGACGCCCTGCAGCTGCGCCTGCAGCAGGGCGCCTTGCCCGGCCTGCCGGCGCTGCCCTACCAGATCTACCTGATGCTGCCTTACATTCTTTCCATACTGGCCCTGGTCATCGTGGCGCGCCGCGCCGCCTATCCCCAGGCCCTGATGAAGCCCTACCGCAAGGGCGAGCGCTGATTCCAAGGACGTCCCATGCTTGATCTCATCATCCGCAACGCCATGCTGCCCGACGGCCGCGGTCCTCTGGACATCGGCATCGAGAACGGCCGCATCGCGGCCATGGCGCCGCAGCTGGCCGCCGAAGCCGGCCAGACGCTGGAGGCCGGCGGCCAGCTGGTCAGCACGCCTTTCGTCGACGCCCATTTCCATATGGACTCCACGCTGTCCTATGGGCTGCCGCGCGTGAACCAATCCGGCACGCTGCTCGAAGGCATCGCGCTATGGGGCGAACTCAAGCCCCTGCTCACCCAGGAAGCCCTGGTCGAGCGCGCCCTGGCCTATTGCGACTGGGCCGTGGCGCGCGGCCTGCTGGCCATCCGCAGCCATGTCGATGTCTGTGATCCGCGCCTGCTGGCCGTCGAAGCCCTCCTGCACGTGCGCGAGCGCGTCAAGCCCTATCTGGATCTGCAGCTGGTGGCCTTCCCGCAGGATGGCCTGCTGCGTTCGCCCAATGCCTTGCAGAACCTGCAGCGCGCCCTGGACATGGGCGTGGACGTGGTCGGCGGCATCCCGCATTTCGAACGCACCATGGCCGATGGCGCCGAGTCCGTGCGCATCCTGTGCGAACTGGCCGCCGAACGCGGCCTGCTGGTGGACATGCACTGCGACGAAAGTGATGATCCGCTGTCGCGCCACATCGAAAGCCTGGCCTACCAGAGCCAGCGCCTGGGCCTGCAAGGCCGCGTGACGGGTTCGCACCTGTCGTCCATGCACTCGATGGACAACTACTATGTCTCCAAGCTGCTGCCGCTGATGCGCGAAGCCGGCGTGGCGGCCATCGCCAACCCGCTGATCAACATCACGCTGCAAGGCCGCCACGACAGCTATCCCAAGCGCCGCGGCATGACGCGCGTGCCCGAACTGCTGGCCGCCGGCATCCCGGTGGCCTTTGGCCACGATTGCGTGATGGACCCCTGGTACAGCCTGGGCAGCGGCGACATGCTGGAAGTCGCGCACATGGGCCTGCACGTCGCGCAAATGACCGGGCGCGACGCCATGCGCGCCTGCTTCGATGCGGTGACGGCCACGCCGGCGGCCATCCTGGGCCTGAAGGACATCGGCCTGGAAGTCGGCAAGCGCGCCGACCTGGTGCTGCTGCAGGCGCGCGATCCGGTCGAGGCGCTGCGCCTGCGCGCCACGCGGCTGGCCGTATTGCGCGGCGGCCGCATCATCGCCACCACGCCCCCGGCGCGCGCCAGCCTGAACCTGCCGGGCCGGCCCGGCAGCGTGGATTTCCAGCTGGGGCGTTGAGCCGAGTATCGGCAAATCCGATATTCAGCATTGCAATTACTTGATGGTCTTCGCCGCGCCTCTCTCCTATATTTTTCTACCTCATAGGAGAGAGGCGCGATGCTAGATCTGTATTCCTGGGCCACGCCCAACGGCCACAAAGTCCACATCATGCTGCGCGAATGCGGGCTGGAGCACAGACTGCTTCCGGTCGACATCGGCCGCGGCGATCAATTCCAGCCGCCCTTCAGCACGCTGGGCCCCAACCGCAAGATTCCCTTGCTGGTCGATACCGACGGCCCCGATGGCCAGGCCCTGACGCTGTTCGAATCCGGCGCCATCCTGATCTATCTGGCCGAGAAAACCGGCCGCTTCCTGGCCGCCCAAGGCGCGGCGCGCCATCGGACGCTGCAATGGCTGATGTTCCAGATGAGCGCGGTGGGCCCGGTCATGGGCCAATCCAATCATTTCCGCCACGGCGCGCCGCAGGCGCTGCCCTACGCCATCGAACGCTTCGGCAACGAGGTCAAGCGCCTGCACGGCGTCATGGATCAGCACCTCGCCTCGCACGCCTACTTCGGCGGCGAAGAGTATTCCATCGCCGACATGGCGATCTTTCCGTGGCTGCGCGCTTCTGAAAAACACGGCATCCTGTGGCCGGAACATCCGCGCCTGCGCGCCTGGTTCGAGACGGTGCACGCCCGTCCCGCCGTGCGGCAGGCGCTTACCGCGTTTGCCTAGCCAGCACCGTATTGATGGCGTCGAGCAGGGCGATGCGCATGGGGTCGCGCTGGTCCTGGCGCGTGACCAGCGACACCGGGCGCACGAAATTCGGCAGGGGCATGATGTGCAGATCACGGCTCTGATGCCAGCTCGCGCCCCGGATGAGCGGCACGATGGACGTGCCCAGGCCCTGCCTGACCAGGCCGGCGATGGCGTCGAGCGAATTGAGCTCCATGGCGGGCCGGTTGATGAGGCCGCTCCTGAGCCGGTACTCATCGATCAGGCGGCCGGCCCAGGTGCCGCGGTCAAAAGCGATATAGGGCATGGATGAATTCAAGGCCTTGACCACATCATCGCAAGGCGCCTGGGACGGCGTGATCAGGGCAAAGGGCTCGCTGTACAGATGATGCACCGCCAGGTTGGTCGGAAAGCGCTCCGGCGGCTGCGTGACGATAGCCATGTCCAGCGCGCCGCGATCCACCTGGGCGACCAGGTCGCCCGAGATCCCGGCGATGATCTTCACCTCCAGCCCCGGATTGGCCTCCGTCACCTGACGCAATACCTCGGGCATCACGCCGGCCAGCGCGCTGATGATGACGCCCAGCGACAACACGCCGCCCAGGGGCCGCCCGGTCTGCAGGGCCTTCATTTCTTCGTAGAGCGACACCATCTGCTCGGCCAGCGGCACCATCTGCTGCCCGGCCGCCGTGAACTCCAGCGAGCGGCGCGTGCGCACGAACAGCGCGACCCCCAGCTCGTCTTCCATGTTCTTGAGCTGCACGCTGATCGCCGCCTGCGACAGATGGACTTTTTCGGCGGCCGCGACGATGGTTCCGTAGCGTTGCAAAGCGAGAAAGGAGCGTAAGGATCGAATCAGCATGGCAAAGCCCAACCGGCCCACGGGAGCAAAGCGCTACCTTACCGCAAGGCGGCGCACGGTCCCGATGGGCGTGACGTCAGACGGCGGGCTGGCGCGGCAGCACGGCCGCGTAGTCGTCCGGATCGATGCCCCGTTCGCGCAGCACTTCGTCGGTATGCTGGGCAAAGGCGGGCGGCGCACGGCGATACGTAGCCGGCGTGCGCGACAGCTTCACCGGACTGCCCGTGCCGCGATAACCGTCGATGTCCACGATCATGCCGCGATGATGCGTATGCGGATCGGCCACCACCTGATCGATGGTGCGCACCGGGCCGCAGGGCACGCCGGCATTGATCAGCGCCTGCGAGATCTCGATGCAGTCGTGCGCCTTGAGCAAGGCCACCAGCGTGTCGCGCAAATCGTCGCGATGCTTGTTGCGCAATGCATTGCTGGCGTAGCGCTCGTCGCTGGCCAGCTCGGGGCGGCCCAGCACCTTGCACAGGGTGGCGAACTGGCGATTGTTGCCCACGGCCAGAAAGAGCGGCGTGGTGCGCGTCTCGAAGGAATCGTAAGGGCAGATATTGGGATGGCGGTTGCCCACGCGCTGCGGCACTTTCTCGCTCAGGTAGAAATTGGGCAGCTGCGGATGCAGCAGCGACACCCCGCTGTCGTAGAGCGTGGACTCGACGAACTGGCCCTGGCCGCTGCGACCGCGCTCCTGCAGCGCCATCAGGATGCCGATCACCGCGTTCAGGCCGGTGACCAGATCGATGACCGGCACGCCCATGCGCAGCGGCTGGCCATCGGCCTCGCCATTGACGCTCATCAGGCCGCTCATGGCCTGCACGGCCGCGTCATAGCCCGGCTGCGCGCCATAAGGGCCATCGGCGCCGAAACCCGAGATGCGGCAATGCACCAGGCGCGGAAAACGTTCACGCAGGCTGTCCTGGCCCATGCCCCAGCGCTCCAGCGTGCCGATCTTGAAGTTCTCGATGAAGACATCGGCATCGGCCAGCAAGCGCGCGAGCAGCTCCTGGCCGGCGGGCTGTGTCATGTCGATGGAGATGTCGCGCTTGTTGCGGTTCACGCCGATGAAATAGCTGGCGGCGTCGCCGGCAAACGGCGGACCCCAGCCGCGCGTCTCGTCGCCCATCGGCGGCTCGATCTTGATGACGTCGGCGCCGTGATCGGCCAGCACCTGGCCGCAGAAAGGCCCGCCCAGGACGCGGCTGGCGTCGATGACCCTGAGGCCGGCCAGGGCGCCGGCGCGGGCGTCGGGCTTGTCATTCCACATGAGCGTCAATCTCCTCGGAAAGTTGTGCGGCAAACCCGGGATAGGTTTCCTTGAGTTCTTCAAGCACGCGGCCCCGCAGCAGGGCCATGGTCGCGCTGTCGGGCTCGGGTGTCCGCGCCAGATTGGCGTCAACCTCGAAGGTGAAGCCCGTGGCCTGCCTGACCGCCTCCAGCGTATGGCCGGCATGGATGTTGACCAGCCGGAAGCGCCCAGGCCCGGGCTCGAACATGAACAGGGCCATGCTGGTCAGCAGGGCATAGGGGCCGCCCTTGCGGTACACCCCGGGCGCGCTGGTGCCCGGCGCGCTGATGAAGTCCACCTTGTCCACAAGCACGCGGGGCGAATGCTCTTCGCGAAAGAGAATGACGCGCGGCACCACGAAGTACAGATAGGCCGAGCCGAACGAGCCCGGCCAGCGCACCGCGCTTTGCGGATAGCCCTGCGTGCCGACCAGATTGATATTGCCCTGTCCGTCTATCTGCCCGCCGCCCAGGAAAAAGGCGTCGATACGGCCCTGGCCGGCGCAGTCGAAGAGCTCGGCCGAGCCATTGGTGAAGAAGTTATGCGCCACCGAACCCAGGATGGAGATGCGCACCGGCTCGGCCCCCCTGGCCTGGGCGCGTGCGCGCAACAGCATGGCCGCCGCCGCGGGAATAGGGGACGACGCGCCGACCGCGACATGCCGCACGCCCTCGAGCAGCCCGGCGATCGTCACGATCAGGCGTTCACGTGAAGTTGCCGCGCTCATGCCATCTCCTCGGCCAGCCATTGCCGGAAACCTTCTTCGCTGCGCGCCATGCGCGCATAGCGTTGCAGGGCCTCGATGTCGGTCGGGTATTCGCCCCAGAGGCCATAGGGATAGGCGCCGCGCTCCGCTTGCGCGATGCCGTTTACATAGAGCGCGGGCAACACGCCGGCCGCGGTCTTCTCGTCGTCGAGCAGGCGCTGTTCGACAACTCGCTCCACCGTCACGAAAGTGCGTTTGCTGGCATAGGCCATGGCCGCGAGCTCGCGCCGCCGGCCAATCCAGACATTGCCCTCGCGATCCGCCATGGGCGCATGAAAGACGGCTACGTCCGGATGCAGGGCGGGGATCACCACCACGGGATCCGGCGTCTCGGAACATGGGTTCTGGATCACCTTCCAGTCATTGCGGTGACGCAGGACATCGGTGCCGATCAGGCCGCGCATGGAGGTGAAGGGCGCGCCCTTCTGGGCGGCCATCAGGCCGGCATGGATGGCCGGGCAGGTGCTGTCCTTCATGACGATCTGGCCACGCGAGATGGCGCGCATGAAACAGGGCGCGCCGCCCGCTTCGCCCAGCGTAACCGCGCTGGTCTCCACGCTGTGCACCAGGCCCGCGCCGATCAGCAGGTCAAAGGGCAGGCCGGCCGTCGGCACACCCACCAGGGCCAGCCCGCGCGGAGCGCGGCGCAACAGCGGCCGCATCAATGCCATGGGCACGCCGGCGTAGTCCACGGGCAGGGCCAGGCGGCATCCGTCGGCGATCTGCGCCGCGATGCCGTCAACGCTCATGAGCGGATTGAACATCATGTCTCCGAGATATTTTCTTATGCGGAAGGCGGGCCTCCAGCATCGATGATAGGCATCGACGAATCCGAACGGGCCAAATTTTTTTCAGCCTGAGCATCGGAAATTCCGATTGGTGCGCGCCATGTGAGAAAAGAATCAATTTGGTTTGAACCGCGCTGTCTTTATCATTGGACCGATCTCCCGATTCTTCTTCGCGGACCTCGCCTTGGCCACACAACGTTTCAGCCACTGCAGCCACTGGGGCGCCTATACCCTCGTCGTCGAAGCGGGCCGCATCGCGGCCATCGAGCCCTTCGAGCACGATCCGGCTCCCTCGCCCATCATCCAATCCGTCAGGCATTGGGCCGACCCGTCCCGCCGCGTGCTGCAGCCCATGGTGCGCAAGTCCTGGCTGGAACGCCGCGCCCCCGGGCCGCGCCGTCCGGACGAGCCCTTTGTCGCGCTGCCTTGGGACCAGGCCATCGGCCTGGTGGCGGACGAAATCCGGCGAGTGAGCGCCGAGCATGGCAATGGATCGATCTTCGCCGGCTCCTATGGCTGGACCAGCTGCGGCCGCTTTCATCACGCGGCCTCGCAGCTCAAGCGCATGCTGTCGCTGGTCGGCGGCTATACGGGCCATGTGGACACCTACAGCACGGCGGCGGGGCCGGTGATCCTGCGCCATGTATTGGGTGACCAGGAGGCCTGCGCGGGCGGCGCCAGCACCCTGGACACCCTCGCGCGGCACAGCGAGACCGTGGTCGTCTTTGGCGCTCTCTCGCCGCGCACCGCGCAATCCGAGGCCGGCGGCATCGCCCGCCATATGCTGGAGACGCATTTGCGCGCCATGGTCGCGCGCGGCGTGCGCTTTGTGCTTGTCTCGCCGGTGCGCGACGACCTGCCCGATTGGGTGCCGGCCGAGTGGTGGCCGCTGCGGCCCAACACCGACGCGGCCGTGATGCTGGGCCTGGCCGGCGAGATCGTGCGGGCCGGCCGCCATGACGCCGATTTCCTGGCCCGCTGCTGCAGCGGCAGCGAACCCTTCCTGGCGTATCTGCGGGGCGAGGGCGACGGCCAGCCCAAATCGGCCGAATGGGCCGCCGGCATTGCCCAGGTCGATGCGGCGCGCCTGCGCGCGCTCGCGCGCCGCCTGGTCGACAGCCGCAGCATGCTCACCGTGAGCTGGAGCCTGCAGCGCGCCGACCATGGCGAGCATGTGTTCTGGTCGGCGCTCGGCCTGGCCGCCGTCATCGGGCAGATCGGCCTGCCGGGCGGCGGCGTGGGCTTCGGCTATGCCTCGCTGGGCGGCGTGGGCGCGCCGCTGGCCGCGGCCAGGTCGCCCAGCCTGCCGCTGGGCCGCAATCCCAACGCCGATTTCATCCCCTGCGCCCGCATCGCCGACATGCTGCTCAATCCCGGCGGCAGCTTCAGCTATGAAGGCCAGACGCGGCGCTATCCCGACACGCGCCTGGTCTATTGGGCCGGCGGCAATCCCTTTCACCATCACCAGGACCTGAACCGTCTGCGCATGGCCTGGTCGCGGCCCGAAACCATCGTCGTGCAAGAGCCGATGTGGACAGCCACGGCGCGGCGGGCCGACATCGTGCTGCCGGCCTCGACCTCGCTCGAACGCAATGACCTGGCCGGCGCGCGCCGCAGCGACCATATCATCGCCATGCACCAGGCCATCGCGCCGCTGGGCCAGGCGCGCAGCGACTACGACATCTGCCGCGAGCTGGCCGCCAGCCTGGGCGTGGAGGCCGCGTTCAGCGAAGGGCGCAGCGAGATGGACTGGATACGCCTGCTGTACGAGACCACGCGGGCCGACGCCGCCCAACGCTTTGACCACGCCATGCCGGCCTTCGAGGCGTTCTGGGCGCGCGGCCATGCGCGCGTGCCCACGCGCGATCACTACACCTATCTGGAAGCCTTCCGCCAGGCTCCGCAAGACCATCCGCTGCGCACCGAGAGCGGCCGCATCCTGCTGTACAGCCGGACCCTGGAAGGACTGCGCCTGGCGGATTGCCCGCCGCATCCAAGCTGGCTGGAGCCTGCCGAGTGGCTGGGCAGCCGCGAAGCGACCCCGCGGCAATTCCACCTGCTGTCGCGCCAGCCCGCCGGCAAGCTGCACAGCCAGCTCGACG
Organism: Bordetella pseudohinzii; assembly: GCF_000657795.2. Taxonomy (GTDB): domain Bacteria; phylum Pseudomonadota; class Gammaproteobacteria; order Burkholderiales; family Burkholderiaceae_B; genus Bordetella; species Bordetella pseudohinzii. Next base: position 56,511 of record NZ_JHEP02000003.1, on the reverse strand, counting down.
ACGCGCCGGCCAGCATGGCGACCAAGCATGAGGGACGCGAACGCATCTGGCTGCATCCCGACGATGCGCGGCGTCTGGGCATTGCCGAGCACGACGTGGTCCGCGTCTGGAACAGCCGGGGGCAGTGCCTGGCCAGCGCCCACCTCAACAGCCTGGTGCGGCCGCAAGTGGCCATCCTGCCCACCGGCGCCTGGTATGAGCCGCAAGATGAATCTCCCTATCCGCTGGAACTCGCGGGCAATCCCAATGCGCTGACCCTGGACAAAGGCAGCTCCGCCTTCGGCCAGGGATGTTCGGCGCACACCTGCATGGTGACGATAGAGCGCTACGCCGGCCGCCCCTGATCCGCCCGCGCTCAGTTCTTGTTCTTCATGCCGGTGCGATCGACGATGGCCGTCCATTTTTTCAGGTCGGAGGCCACCACATCGGAAAAGTGGGCAGGGCTGCCGCCCAGGGGGACCATGCCGATCTCGCCCAGCGAGGCCTGCATCTTGGCGCTCTTGACCGAGTCGTTGATCGCGCCATTGAGCTTCTGCACAATGGCCGGCGGCGTGCCGGCCGGCACCACCACCCCCACCCAGTAGCTCGACGTGAAATCGGGCAGCCCCACCTCGGCGGCCGTGGGCACATTGGGCAGCACGGGGCTGCGGCGCTCGGCCGTGATGACCAGCGGCCGCAGCTTGCCGGCCTGCACCTGGGGCACCTGCACGGCTTCCGTATCCACCGCCACATCGACGTGGCCGCCCAGCACCGACAAAATGGCCGGCGAACTGCCCTGGAAGGGGATATGCATCAGATTGATGCCCGCCAGGGTGTTGAGCAATTCGCCGGTGACGTTGCACACCGAGGCTGGCCCGCAGGAGGAATAGCTCAACTGCTTCTTCTTGGCCTGGGCCACCAAGTCGCCAAAGGACTGGATCTGGGAGCCCGCCGCGACCGACACGATGTAGGCCGACGAGGCAACCAGGGCCACCGGCAGAAAGCTCTTGACCGGGTCGTATTGCAGCTTGCTCTCGACCGCGGGCAGGATGGTGAGCTGGCCCGTGGGCGCCAGCAGCAGCGTGTAGCCATCGGGCGTGGCGCGCGCCACGCTGGCCGCGGCGATGGCCGTGCCGCCGCCGGGCATGTTCTCGGCGATCACGGTTTGGCCCAGGCGCTGCGTCAGCTCATTGGCCAGCATGCGGCCGGCCGCGTCGGAAGCGCCGCCGGCGGAGAAGGGGATCACCAGCTTGACCGGCTTGGTGGGCCAGCTGGTGTCGGCCGATGCCGGATGCGGAACCGCCAGGCTGGCCGTCAGGCCGATCAGCAGCGCCGCCAAGGGCCGCTGTTTACCACCGAAGCGCACAGTCATTGCAATGTCTCCTGTTGGTGTCTCCGCCGCCCGTTCTCCGCCCCGTGCCGCCCCGCGAAGACGCCGGGCCAGGCCTGTGCGAAACATCCGGAAGCAGAATTTGTCTGTGCCGCCATTCTTGATGAGCACGGGGCTCAATCGCAATTGAATGTTTGGTCAAGTCCTGCGCGCCCGGCGCACGCGAAAAAGCCGGGTTTCCGCGCTCGCGGACCACCCGGCCCCTGCCCGGCGAACCGGGGTCAGCGGTTCTTGAGATAGCCGTCGCGTGTCTGCGGCAGCTTCATCTGGAGGATGGACGACGCCACCTGGGTGCGCAGGATCTGCGCCGTGCCGCCGGCGATGGTGAACATGCGCGCATCGCGCACATGCCGCTCCATCGGAAGATCGCGCCCATAGCCGGACGAGCCATGCAGCTGCAGCGCGTCATTGGCGACGCGGTTGGCCGTCTCCGCCGCGAAGATCTTGGCCTGGGCTGCCAGCGAAAGATCCGGGAAGCCAAAGGTCGCGGGCGTGCCGCTTTGCGCGGCGCAGTGCAGCATGTGGCGCGCCGCATTGAGCTGGATGGCCATGTCGGCGATCATCCATTGCAGGCCCTGGAACTCGGCGATGGCGCGTCCGAACTGCTGACGCGACTTGGCATACTCCACGGCCTCCTCGAAAGCGCCTTGCGCGATGCCCAGCGCCACGGTGCCCGCGCCCACGCGCTGGGCGTTATAGGCCTGCATCAGGCCGGCGAAGCCTCGCCTGAGGCCCTCGGGCGGGACCACCATCATCGACTTGCTGACCTTGAGATCCTCGAAGCTGATGTAGGTCTCGGGAATGCCGCGCACGCCCATGGCGAAGCTGCGCTTGGTGACCGTCAGGCCGTCGCCCTGCGCGCCCGGCTCCTTGATGTGGATGAAAGCGCCTATGCCCTGGTCCACGCCCTCATCGACAACGCGCGCGAAGATCAGGTGCAGGCGCGACACGCCCCCGCCCGTGATCCAGTATTTCTCGCCATTGATGATGTAGTCATCGCCCTTGCGCACCGCGCGCGTGCTCATCTCGCTGGCCGCGCTGCCCGCCTGGGGTTCGGAGATGCAGATCGCCGGCTTGTCGCCGGCCAGCACGCATTGCGCGGCCAGCTGCTTCTGCGCCTCCGAGCCATATTGCATGATGGCGCCGATGGCCCCCATATTGGCCTCGACCGTGATGCGGCCCATGGTGGCGCAGGCCTTGGCCATCTCTTCGATGACGATGACGGTGTCCAGGTAGCTGCGGCCCTGGCCGCCATAGGCCTTGGGGATGGTCATCCCCATGAAACCGGCCTCGCGCAGCCGGCGCACATTGTCCACAGGGTATTGCTCCGAGCGGTCGGTCTCGGCGGCGGTCGGCCTGAATACCGTCTGCGCCAGCTCGCGGGCGCGCTGCTGCAGGGCGATCTGGTCTTGGCTAAGCGGTGTCATTGTCTCTCCATGGTCAAGCGTGTGGGGCGGGCCAGCCAATCGGCCAGGATCTCCTGCTCGTGTTCGTTCAGGCGCGGCGGCGGGCGGCGGTAATCGACGGGGGTTGCCGACAGCTTCAAGGGATTGGCCAGCAGGCTGACATGGCCCTCCTGGGCCCAGGCGCAGGGCAGATCCACCCGTGCGCCGCGCGCCTTGACATGCGGGTCCTCGAAGACCTCCTCCAGGTTGTTCACAGGCCCGCAAGGCACGCCCACGGCTTCCAGCGCGGCCAGCCAGTCCGCGCGCTGACGCCCCAGCAGGGCCTGCTGCACCCGATCGCACAGCTCGGCGCGATGCGCGATGCGCGCCACATTGGTCCGGTAGCGCGCGTCCTGGCACAACCCGGACAGGCCGGCCGCCTCGCAGAAACGGGCAAACTGCGCGTCATTGCCCACCGCCAGGATGAGCGGCGCATCGGCCGTGTCGAAGACCTGGTAGGGAACGATATTGGGATGGCCGTTGCCCAGGCGCGCGGGCAGTTTGCCCGCGGCCAGATAGTTGGTGCCGGCGTTGACCAGCCAGGCGATCTGGCTGTCCAGCAGCGAAATGTCGATATGCTGGCCGGCGCCGGTCGCGTCCCGGTGGCGCAGCGCCGCCAGGATGCCGACCGCCGCGTACATGCCGGTCATGACATCGGCAATCCCCACGCCGACCTTCATGGGCCCGCCCTCGGCCTCGCCGGTCAGGCTCATGATGCCGCCCATGCCCTGTATCAGGAAGTCATAGCCGGCGCGCGAGGCATAGGGGCCGGTTTGGCCAAAGCCCGTCACGGAGCAATAGACCAGGCCGGGATAGCGGTCCTTCAGCTGCTCATAGGCCAGACCGTATTTGGCCAGGCCGCCCACCTTGTAGTTCTCGACCAGCACATCGGCATGGCCCAGCAGTTCATGGATGCGCGCCTGGCCCTCGGCGGTGGCGATGTCGATGGCGATGGAGCGCTTGTTGCGGTTGGCGCACAGATAGTAGGCGCTCTCTTCGGTCGGTATGCCCGCCTTGTCCTTGATGTAGGGCGGGCCCCATTTGCGCGTGTCGTCGCCTTCATCGGGCTTTTCGACCTTGACGACATCGGCGCCGAGATCCCCCAGCAGCTGGGTGGCGCTGGGGCCGGCAAGAATGCGCGACAGATCGAGAACACGGATGCCCTGCAATGCCGAGGGTGGAACCGCCTGCACGATGTGATCTCCTTAATCGGTATCTGTGCAGTCTAGGGTTCAACAACATCACTCACAATTGAAAATAAACTCAAGTGTCAGCGGGCGGCGATCTCGGCTTCGTTGGAGTAGCCCGACACAAAGGTCTTGGGCGCGCCGGTCTCCTGGTTGAAGACATGGCGGGAGATCTTGCCGATATTGCCGCCGTACACATGGATGCTGATGGACACCTGGTCCTCGTACACATTGGACACGCGATGGATGTCGCCAGTCGACGGCGACAGCGTCTCGATCGTGCGCGTTTGCAGGATCTGGACTTCGCCCGGGATCATGGAATGGCCGTCCTCGGCGCGAGTGAACATCTCCGAGCGCTCGGCGCCGCGCAGCACGCCGATGATGGCCCAGACGGTGTGATTGTGGATGGGCGTCTTCTGGCCCGGTCCCCACACAAAGCTGACGACCGAAAAGCGATCCTCGGGATCGGCGTGAAGCAGGTATTGCTGGTAGTACTGGGGGTGGGGCTGGGCGTAGGCCTCGGGCAGCCAGTCGTCGTCCTTGACCAGCTCGGCCACCAGGCCCGTGCCGCCATCCAGGATGCGCGACTCATTGCCCGCCGCGCCATCCACCAGCGCAGTGAATCGGCGCGTGAAATCCACGAACTTCGCAGGCAGGTTCTTCATGATGTCTCCTCTTGTGTTGATCTCGGGCCATCGATGCGGGATGGCCTGGGATTGCACAAGGAAAGGCCCTGCCTGCACCGCGGCTGCCGGCGGCCTAGAGTCTAGGCGTCCGCGCGGTCAAGTCCAATTGAAATTGCGTTCAAGCGATGGCGTCCCTAGCCGGACAAGGCCTTGCCCGCCGTGGCCCGCCGCGTTTCCAGCCAGAAGGCCTTGGCGGCCGGCGACAGGCGCTGCTGGTTCAGACAGGCCAAGCCTATCCTGCGCGTGGTGCTCGGCGCAAGCGGCCGGAAGATCGTGCCCGGATAATGCTCGGGCAGGGCCAGTTTGGCCAGCACCGAAATCCCCTTGCCCTTGGAGACCAGCTCCAGGATGGACATCAGCTGCAAGACCTCATAAGCGACGCGCGGACTCAAGTCATGCCGCGCGAACAGGCGTGTGACCAGCTCCTGTGAACCGGCGCGCGTCAGGATGAAGGGCTCGCCGGTCAACTGCCCGACATGCACGGTCTCCAGGGCGGCCAGCGGATGGTCCTGCGGCAGCACCGCCACGAGTTCATCGACGGCCAGGGTCTGGGTCTCCAGTTCGCTTTTGGGCAGGGTGACCACGGCCAGCTCCAGGCGGCGCTCGATGAGATCGCGCGAGGTCTGCTCATCCGGCTTTTCGGTGACCAGGACCTCGATGCCGGGATAGCGCGCCTTGAAACGCGCCAGCAGGGGCGGCAGCACCTTGATGGTGGCGCTGGCGCCAAACGAACCCAGCTTGAGAAAGCCCGACTTCAGTTCGGCGCCGGCCAGGGCGGTGGCCTGTATCAGCTGCAGCGAGGCGAAGACATCGCGCACATGGGGCAGGACCTGCTCGGCCGTGTAGGTCAGGGCCACGCCGGGCGTATTGCGGTCGATCAGCTCGGTGCCCAGCGCGGTCTCCAGCGCCCGCAGCGCATGGCTGGTCGCCGACGGCGACATCCCCATCTTCGCCCCCGCGCCCGCGATGCCCTCGGCCGACACCAGGGACAGCAGAAGCTCCAGTTGACGCAGGGTGGGCAAATTGGCGCTGCGGCGGGACATTGAGTGACCTTTCATGCCATTTGGCTTTGGATTGATTCTACGCTCAATCCCCGCCGCGCAGACTTGAGGTTTCCCCTGTGACGCTAGCCTCGCAAAGGCAGGTGGATGCGCGTAAGCAGCTCGGCCGCGGGCGTGGTCCTGGGGTCGTTCACATACTCTTCGAACATCGGGAAATCATGCGGCTCCCTGCCGCTGTCGGGCAGCCATGCCGAGAACATCCAGTTGTAGGCATGGTCGATCTCGGAATACGGCCCGACATACTCCAGCACGGCGCACGTCATGGCCGGTATGGCCAGCGTCTCCAGGGGCGCGGCCACGCCGCGGCCGGCCGCCAGCGCCACGCCCGCATGCGAGCGCAGCCGCTCGGCGGCCACCTGCTGCGGATCATCGTAATAGACGCCGATCCAGGGCCCGGGCGCCTCGCCCAGCAGGCCCTGGCCGACCGCCAGCATGGCCAGGCGGTCGAAGCTCTCGCCGATGCGCTGGTAATCGCCCTGGTGGGCCAGGGCCGCCAGGGTGAGCGCGGGGCAGGGACGGATATGAACGGTATACATGGCAGGCTCCTTGGATGAACGTTGCAGGAGGCGCTGCGCGCGATACCGGCCCGGCGGGACGCCGTAGCTCGCGCCAAAGGCGCGGCTGAACGAGGCCAGGGATTGATAGCCCGCCCGCCGGGCCACCCGGGTCAGATCATCCTGCCCTCGGGTCAGCTCCACGGCCGCGCGCTGCATGCGCATGCGCTGGGCGGTGTCGCTGACCGTCTCGCCCATCATGGCGCGATAGACGCGATGGAAATGGTAGGGCGACAGGCAGGCCAGGTCCGCCAGCTGGTGCAGGTCGGGGCTGGCCTGCGGATGGCGGGCCAGCCATTGCAGGACGGGTTCGAGGCGGGCGGCGTACTGGGCTCGGGTCGTGGGTTTCATGCGCGGCTCCTGAACCCCAACCTTAGCCGCGCCGCGTTTGCGGATTTTGCGGTCTTCGCGTGTTCAGGTGGGGTAAGTGCCCGGCACCAGGATGCTGCGGTCGATTTCCGAGATATTGCGGCGGCCGCACAGCGCCATGGTCACGTCCGCTTCTTTGTAGATGATTTCCAGCGCGCGCGTCACGCCCGCCTTGCCATAGGCCCCCAGGCCATACAGGAAGGCGCGCCCGATCATGGTGCCGCGCGCGCCCAGCGCCGCGGCCTTGAGCACGTCCTGCCCCGAACGGATGCCGCTGTCGAGCCAGACCTCGATCTGCGAGCCCACTTCGCTGACGATGGCCGGCAGGATTTCGATGGTCGACACCGCGCCATCGAGCTGGCGTCCGCCATGATTGCTGACGATGATGGCGTCGGCGCCCGTGGCCGCGGCGCGGCGCGCGTCCTCGACATCCAGGATGCCCTTGAGGATGAGCTTGCCGCCCCAGCGCTCCTTGATCCAGGCCACATCGTCCCAGCTCAGGCGCGGATCGAATTGCTCGGCCGTCCACGACGACAGCGCGGCCAGGTCCGTCACGCCCTTGGCATGGCCCACGATATTGCCGAAGGTGCGCCGCTTGGTGCCCAGCATGCCCAGGCACCAGCGCGGCTTGAAGGCCAGGTTGAACATATTGGCCAGCGTCAGCTTGGGCGGCGCGGACAGGCCGTTCTTGATGTCCTTGTGGCGCTGGCCCATGATCTGCAGGTCCAGCGTCAGGACCAGGGCGGAGCAGCCCGCGGCCTTGGCGCGGTCGATCAGGTTGCCGATGAACTCGCGGTCGCGCATGACGTAGAGCTGGAACCAGAAGGGCTTTTGCGTGGCCTGGGCGACGTCCTCGATGGAGCAGATGCTCATGGTCGACAGCGTGAAGGGCACGCCGAACTCAGCCGCGGCCTGCGCGGCCAGGATCTCGCCGTCGGCATGCTGCATGCCGGTCAGGCCGGTGGGCGCCAGCGCCACCGGCATCTTGACGTCGATGCCCGCCATGGTGGTCGCCAGCGAGCGGCCGTCCATGTTCACCGCCACACGCTGACGCAGCTTGATCTTCTGGAACTCGCTCTCGTTGGCGCGGTAGGTTCCTTCGGTCCAGGCGCCGGAGTCGGCGTAATCGTAGAACATGCGCGGCACGCGGCGTTTGGCAACGACACGCAGATCTTCGATGCAGGTCATCGTGGAGAGATTCTGGCTCATGGATCCGAGGAAAAATGCGGCTTGGACGCACCGCCTGACGTCTCCGGGGCCATCCCGGGAGCGAGGGCAAGTATACGATGCCGGCTTGGCGATACCGGGCCGCCAGCCCGATAATTCCGCTTGATGCGCGGCCATGCTGCGCCGCAACACCGCTTCTACAGGAATCACCGATGCAAGACCCCCATATCGAAACCGTGTTCGTCGTCGTGCACGGCAAGGTCCAGGGCGTGGGCTACCGTCACGCCACCGTGCGGCGCGCGCATCTCGTCGGCGCCACCGGCTGGGTGCAAAACATGGAAGACGGCACGGTCCAGGCCATGGTGCAGGGCACGCCCGACCAGGTCGACCAGATGCTCGAATGGATGCGGCGCGGCCCGCCCGCGGCCGTGGTCACCGAACTCGAATCGCGCCGCGACGACACCGAGCGGCGCTACAAGCACTTCGCCCAGCACTGAGCGCGGCCGGCCCCGCGCGGGCCCTAGCGCGCGGCCAGACCCGACATGATGCCGCTGACGATCTTGCGCGCCAGCCCTTCGCGGTCCTGCCGGGTCTCGCCCTCGCGGGGGCGGTACCAGATGGCCATCCAGTTGATCGCGCCCAGCGCCGCCTTGACCGCCACCGACGCATCGTCGGTGCGCAGCGAACCATCGCGCGCGCCCTCGGCGGCCACGTCCTTGAACAAGGCCTCGAACTCATCGCGTATGACCATCAGCTCGTCGAGCGTGCGGCGCTGAGACGGCGTGATCGCCGCCTGGCGATGCATGTGCACGCCGTGCACGACGACGGTCTCGAAAGCCAGGTTCTCCATCATCGTCAGCGCATGCCGGTGAAACATCGCGGCCAGGCGTTCGGCCCCGTTCGTCCCGCCTTGCATGGCCGGCCTGACCGCCTCGAAGTTGCGCCGCATCCCCTCGCGGTGCACATCGAAGAACAGATCCGTCTTCGAGCGGTAGTAATGATAGACACGCCCCTTGGTCGCCCCCAGCCGCTTGGCCACGTCATCGATGCTGGTCGCGTAGAAACCCTGCTCCATGAAGCACTCGGCGGCGGCCGTGAGCAGGGCGATATTGCCCATACCATCGTCGCGCGTGGCCGTCGGCGTAGCTGTGTTCATGCGGGCGTTCTCCAGGAAGCGGTGGGGCACGCGCCAGTGTAGCCAAGCGCGGGCCGGAATCGCACTATCCCGGGCAGGCCCGCGCGCGCTTTTTTTCGGCCGCGCCGCGCCGGCCTGGGCGGCCTTTTTGCCGCCGGCAGCCCGCCCATGAAAAAAGGCCGCCCCGGAGGGCGGCCTGGTGCATCGGGCAAGCCGTGGCGCTCTGTAGGATCCCATCAGCATTTAGATGTCACGTGCCGTCGCCCTAAGGCCATCTAACATCTGGTAGGTCGTACCAGATCGAACCGTACCATTTCGTTAGATTTTCCTATGCCTGTTCTCCGCACTCCTTACGGCTACACGGGCCCCTAGGAGCGGACATTTTGAGGCGTGCCTCCGCAGTTGACAGCCGGGGCCCGCTCGGCTCAATCGCCTTGGGTGCGGCAGGCTCGCAATTCAGTTCCTTCCAGAGCTTTTCTGCCTCGGCCGCGCCTGAAGATGCGCGAATGACAATAGCCAGCCCGACAAGAGTGGGGAGAATCAAGAGCAAAGCTAGCAACCTCTGCTGCTTCACGAGCGAGTGCACCTGATCTTTCATGCTGCCACTTGCTAACACCCTGCATAGGTCGAGCAGCTCCGACTTCCGAAAGCCTGTTTTCTCCATAAGTACCGGATTGTCCGCAGCGCATTCCGCGGCAGCGAAAACCCAGTCTTCGCCCCATAGGGTCATGTTTCTCACCGTCTTCGCGTCCGTCTTGAACCAGACATTCGACTCTTTCATGTGAAAGTACCCGTAGGGCGAAGCGAGCAAGGAACCAGCGATCATAAAGAAGGTCCCCAACACGACGAATATGAAGAATAGAGCCAGTTTCCACATCTTGTGCGGCCTGCGCACGACCGCCGAATTGCGCACATCAACCCACCGCCACAGAGTTTTCAGCTTCAACATCCCGACGTCGTGGGCTTTCGCCCAGCTATCAAGCTTGTGCAGGTCAGCCAAGGATTGCAAGGGCATGCGATAGAAAAACCTAAAGATCTCCAGGTCGCGACTTTCCTGTTGGATTTTTTTCAGCACTGAATCCTGGGCTTCGCGCCGACCTGCTGCAATTCGCCAAAGTCGGTCCAAAAGAAAGTGCCCGGATCCCGCGCGCGCCCGGATCCAAAGGCATAGCAGTAAAAAAAGCCCTGCCCAAAGAACAGGTGCGATCCAGGGGGCCTGGACAAGGGGGGTAAACAGTTCAAGCATCTATCTTCCTTGCTCTGAGGGACAAGAGCCCAGATGCTAACCACCTTCGCAACAGCCCATTCCGGCAAAAAGCAAGGACTTGCATGGACTTCAAGCGGGAAGCAGGCCACGCATTCTCGAAGTCGCTCCCCGCCCTAATGGTCTTCTCTAACCGAGTCCCAGCAAGTTAATTAAAACGCTTAGAAAATGCGCGCACCGTTATTTGATCTGAGTAAGAGAAATTTTCGATATCGTTTCGAAAAACCAGACGGGATCCAATTCATTTATGCCCAATAGCTGAGCATGCCGAGGGACGGCACCAGAACCCTCCCCTGCGGAGCTGACTGACCAACCTAGCTGGTGCGAGAATTATCTGGCAGCATACTGCTCAAGCAGACTCATTGTCGGCTTCTTGAGAACCGCGAGGAAAATATATTGCCGGGAGGGCTAGATGGGAAAAGCAGCTCGACTTTTCAACGGCCAGGCCGAACAGACATTGCATGGGCGAGTGACGCCAACTTCAGAGCAACGTCAATTTCTGCAAAGCCACTGGAACGCGTTGCGCGATCGTATCAAGCCGCGTCTTGAGGCTTTGGGCTATCCCGTCACTACCTGGCTGCAAGGGTCCTACAAGTACGGCACGCTCATCAAACCTGTGCATAAGGGAGAAGAGTACGACGTTGATGTCGGCATTTATTTCTCTTGGGACCCAACGCAGAGCGACTTCAGTCCGACCGCAGACCAGCTGCGCAGTTGGGTTCAACAGGAGCTTATCGAATACGAGAAGGGGGTCGAGGAATTGACCGAGGTCCTCGATCCGCCGAAGGAGCGTTGCTCGCGCGCAGTCTACAAACAACGGTTCCACATAGACACTCCTACATATCACCTCGACCCCGCGACCGACACAAGACGCCTTGCATGCCTCTCCGGAGCATGGGAGAAGAGTGATCCAAAAGTCCTCTACAAGTGGTTCCGGGATGCTGTTGGTTCCGACAACCGTGACCTTCTGCGCCGTCTCGTCCGATATATGAAAGGCTGGTCGGCGGTAGCCTTCGACGACGCGCCAAAGGCTCGTCCAAGTTCGATTCTTCTCACAGTGGCGATCACTGAGGCGTTCATTCAAACGTGGGGAGACAAGCCCGTGGACATTGCCGATGACGATGCGCTCATAGTAGTCGTGGATCTGCTCTACAAGCGCTTCGTCCACGAGCCTCTGGTTTGCAACCCGGTCAACCGCGAAGAGAACTTGAACCGTATACCTGACGACTCGTGGGGAGTTTTCCTTACACGTTTGGCCGTCTTAAATGACGCAGCTCAGGCAGCCGATGCAGCTGAAGATGAAGCAGCAGCGGCCCTCCACTGGGAAGGGGCTTTTTCGTTTTTGATGCCGCTACCTGAGGCCGACGAGGTAGAGGTTGTCGAGCCAGCGACAGATCGAGCCCTTATGCAAGTTCCAGACATTGTCGTGCGGGTCTTCGACCGGAAAGATGGCAATCTGTTAGCTACGCATCTAAACGAGGTACCAAGTGTCACAGCCAAAAAGTGGCTAGTCTTTGAGCTAGCCAACAAACACATACTGCCAGCTTTCGCGGATATCTCCTGGACCGTGCGTAACGATGGAGATGAAGCAGACCGCACCGGCGATCTTGGGCACTTCAAGCGAGGAATCAATATGCTGGCGACAAGTGAGTCCACAGCCTATCTAGGTAAGCACTATATGGATTGCGTTGTACGACTTAACGGAACCATCTTCGCAGTGCGGCGGGTGCCAGTACACATCACATCAGACCCAAAGAAGCTCCTGGCCCCAGCACAACGGCAATGGACAAAGCTAAGAACGCGGAAAGGCCGTCGACGCTAATTTGAGGCGGCAAGCCGCAGGCTAACCTAATGAGTAAGGAAGCGATCGTGTGGAGCGTTGACAGACCTTTTCAAGCTCTAGCGTTGACCGGCGGAGGCTACCGCGGCTTGTTCACAGCACGCGCACTCCAAGAAATGGAGGATCACATCGGTGAGCCGATAGGGCGCCATTTCGACCTGACATATGGGACTAGCATCGGCGGCATTATTGCGCTCGCCGTAGCGTTCGAGGTGCCAATGAGCAAGGTTGTACAGACGTTTGTAGATTATGGCGAGGAGATCTTTCCCCCCAAAGAGAAGGGCAGGGTCGCTGCGTTAAAGAGTTTAGCCAAACGCTTTAAGGCTCCTCAGTACCGAGCAGCCGCGTTGCGTGACGTCATCACTAAACTCATTGATAAAGATGCAACGCTAAACGACGTAACGCATGCAGTGGGCATCCCTGCGGTCAACGTGACGGAAGGGCACCCTCAAGTCTTCAAAAGTCGGCACAAGAAGGAATGGACTCGCGACTGGAAATTCAAGGCCGTCGATGTCGCCCTTGCAACTTCCGCGGCTCCGACATTCTTCGAACTCGCGGAAGTCGGTGGATGCCTCTATGCCGATGGCGGACTATTCGCCAATGCGCCAGATCTGCTCGCATTGCATGAAGCAGAGCACTATTTCGAGGTTCCATGCGAATCAATACGCATGCTGAGCATTGGCACGACCACCAATAGTTACTCCGTCGCATTCAGTGCGGGTCGCCAGTTTGGTATTGGTCAGTGGATGAATGACATGCGACTCTTCAATGTCACCATCTCGTCTCAACAGCAATTCGTCGAGCAGCTCATGGAGCACAAACTTGGCACTCGCTATCTAAGATTGGATCATCCACCTTCGAACGAGCAGACGGCCGACCTCGGCCTCGATGTCGCAACCGAAGCAGCGCGCAGGACGCTGTTAGCGTTGGGAGCCAAAGCCACCTCCGACATCTTGGGTGAGAGACTAAAACCTTACCTTGCTCACAGCCCCCAAATGAAGCTCGTACGCGAAAGCTGAGCCTGTCAGAGAAATGCAGCAACCGTGGCCGTACCTACCCGCTGAAATGCAACTAAGCCCCACAATCAACTGGCGATAGCCTGTCGCGGACACCATCGGAGTGCATCAGCTCGACGTGCATTGCAAGCCGTCCAACAATCACAGATAGCGCTGGCCGCAGGTCGTTCCGCGAGAGAGCAAGTTTGCGCCATTCACGCAAGTCAACTCCCGAAGGAGATGGGAGATCTTCGGGGTGCGTATGCCAGTCGCCTAGATAGCGCGTAGTACCGCCACTAGCGCGCCAAAGCCGTTGCGCTACCGCGCGGTGCCCACGCGCGCTTCGGGAAAAGAATGTTGGTAGTCGTCGGTCAAACCGCGATGGTACCGTTGCATGTGTGATTAGCATGCCATGGTCATGGACCGTACCTAGCAGAATACCGCCAGCTTCCGGTCGGCTGCCCGTCTGGATATTCTCCCGAAACGTGGCCATAACGATATCGGAAAAATGCAGAAGCACGTCACCTGACGCGGAAGACCAATCTTTTATGAGTGGCACGCGCGGCACCCTTCTTGACGCGCAGGCTTGCAGTCACTCGTCTTCAGGCTTCGACTACGATCAAGCACGCGAGTCTGTAAGGTGTGTTCCAGTCGACCTTGCAGCCATTCCTGCAACATGTCCATTGCTAAACAGGCTGCTTGAATGGGTGCGGTGGCGGAGAAGGGCACAAATAGCCCCTCGCAGCCGTGACCTTTGAGAACCGTCGGCGTGGGCTCATGGAACACTTGGTACGCCTCATTCTGAGGGGGTTGAGAAATGCAACGGGAACAGGCGTGTTCCTTCGAGTACTTCATCAATGCGCGAACTGCCAACCCAGGACCCTCGACCCAAGTAGCCAAGACTGGTACCGTCTTCGAGTACTTCCACATCAACCAGTCGGTCAGGGACTGCGTGCCAGTAGCGTCGATGAGGACACCAACACTCTGAAGGTCTAAGGTCTTCACATCAACCGCTTTTGCCTCAATGTTGGTACCAGGTGACAAGCGCTCCAGTTCGCAGGCCAGCTGCGAGGCTTTGTTCTTAAACAAATGAGGCATTCCGAGGCGGTGTCGGCCAAGATTCTGAGGGCCGAGGCAATCGCAATCTACCAAAGTCAATCGACCACCCGAGGTTCCAGCACCTGCTTTGACAAGCATCTCCGCAAGAAAACTCCCAATTGTCCCGCAACCCACCACCACCACATCCAACGCCGCAAGCGTCTTAGCTACTCCTGGCAGACTGCGTTCGGCCATGTATTGATCGTCGATGCGGACGAAACTAAGCTGAGCGATCGTTTGCCCATAAACTTCCTGTCGATAGTTGCGAGGCTGGCCTAATCGACGCGCAGGGCGTTTAAAAAATACGATGAATCCATATTGGAGGGCGGGAGAGTCGATGATGACCGTGACATGCCCGGCGCCAATGCGATAGTTGTGAACAACCTTGTCTTCAATGCGCCGGCGGCACCCGGGATCAAGCTGTGACTGCCACTGTAGTAATGAACCGACGTTTTTTGGCGGCCAATCCTTCTCTAAGGGGAATGGACGAACCGTCGTTTTCACTCGAATGGTGGTGATCGGTTTTGGCTCGAGAGTATTGCCCAGGGCATTGAGCTTTCTTTCAGTCCTTTTTTTATCATCCGTGACTACAAATGCGAAGTCGTCGGTCTCTTTCACGAAGTACGCTGGGTGGGAGCCGGCAACGTTGCCCTGGATATCCAACAGGCAATTTACGTCCCCCCAATACTGGAAAAACTCGTCGACCAAATCTTCCCGTCCTTCTCCCGCAAGAACTTGTGCCAGCACATCCCCCGCACGCTGAAGGCAAGCCAATGTCTGACCAATCGGATCGAATAGGTCGAAAACGACCGATCCCGCCGCCAGATAGCATAGATAGCCTCTCGCAGTCAGATGAGGCAACAGCTTGGGCAAATCCTGAGGCAGTGACTTAACTTTGACAAGCGGGATGCCATCCAAGGCTCTCGGCACTAAAAATTCGCACGCATAGCCCTTTCCACGCGCGTCAAGCTGGCCAGTGAACTTCATCCAGGCATGGCCGAACTTTCCGACGTACGTGTAGCCATTTCGCTTAAGCTGCTCAACATAAGCGCTTAACTCAATGCCGGTGATAGTCATCCTGCGTGGGTCGGGCCGACGAGCGGCGTAGGGCCAGCCTTCGCTGGCGTGGAAGCGATGACACTCGCAACCCCTGCGGTTGCGGTCGTTGCCGCCACTGAAGTAGCAGCGGCGATAATCTTTACTCGATCGGGTCGGTTTGGAAACCTATGTCCAAACTGACCACGCATCCAAATCACCCCCTGCACCGCATCGCTAGCAGCAAGCGTTGCCTCCAGTACACTGGCAAACTGATCGAACTTCAGCGCTGCTTCTTCGACTAAGTCGCGTCCCTCGGCCAAACCAGCTTTGCGCAAACGGTCTGTAAGCGATTCCGACTCGTCCGTCGGATGCGAGACTCCAGTACGTAGTGCTCTCGGGATTCCTTTCGCGACGTTCAAGAGAGACAGGTCATCACGCCCGATCTCCTGCTGAAAAATCGGCACCGCTGCCGCCATTAACAGAACCGAAGCGGGTCCACCAGACTTCCATTGGTGATCTCGAAATGCCTTCAAGTAACGAATAACCCGCCGCAACTGACGACCTTGAACTTCGACTTGGTCAATGAACCAATCGTTAAGAGGGCGAGGGTCGGAGGGCATCCAATTTTCGTCACGGTGGGCAAGAAGTACCTGATCAAGTGGTAGCGTATCCCACCGGTCTATGCTGTCGTTCAGAGTCGCGGAGTCCATGGCCCTTGCCTCCAGCGCCATCGACTTCTTCAGTTTCTCGAACTCATCGTCGGGGATTGCATAGAGCGGAACATCGATGTGCGCAGACGTACTGATATGGATACGAATACAAGTGGGCTTCACCCCCCCGAATCTCCAGCTCTTCGCCTTCACAAGCGGCGCCAGTGCGTCCTCGGCAATTCTGAAGAATGCTTCAGCCGCCACACTCGGGCGCTTCGTTTGCTGAGTGACGAAGGTCATCGGCAGGTAGCAACCATCATCGATGTCTGCTTCCTGTGGAGGCTGACAAGGGGCGTTCAGCGTCTTATAGGCCCACGAACCCTGGGTGAAAAAACGTGGCTGGGGTGCCTTGCCAGGCAGTCCAAGTTCAGCGTACTTCTTGGGAATACCCTCTCTCAGAGCGGCACGCACCAGACCTTTGGCATTTTGGATTTCGGTCTTTTGCGTGGCGTCCAAATCGAGGAGATCGAGCAGGGCGGTTTCGTCCGCATCCGACGTAAAGAAAAGCTGGCTTAGATTCAGCATGCAAAATGACTCACGTTATGGGATCAAAAAAGTACGTCGTCGAAGGCATTGCTTAGACCTAGCGGTAGGCCAAGTTCCGGCAAGAGGCGGCGCCAACTTCATTTTTTTGCCAGCATTACTGCCGCTTCCCTTTCTCCCCGCCAAATCCGCTTTGGTCAGATTTGCCCCTACATCTGGCCAGATCAACAGTTTTCAATATAGTGAAAACCCGTATGTTCGTTGCTCAATAAATGCCGAAGCATTCTCAACCGGGTAGCCTCAGACCGGGGTCGCTGTTGCGGAGACCGACGCGAACCTCGCATCGTAAAGCTCACGAACGGCTCTGAAGGTATCGATGCCGTCGACCTGACGTTGAACAAAAACGAGTTGTAGAGAGCCATGAGTGGGAGAGTCGGTAAGGTAATTTCCCTTCAGTTTTGTACCACCCTCGATGAGCTTTAGCTCAGCAGCTCCGGTTGTCTGCTTGCGCTCCGTCATACGCATAATTTGAAAGCGGTACATATAACGCAGGTGGACTGTGTCATGCTTTTCGTCGACATCTAGCGTCTCAGCAAGGGTGACACTGTCCTGACGCTCTGTATATGAAAGAAGCGAGTACGTCAAAAAAGTCTGCCTAATGACGAATGCGATGGGGATACGCTTTCCGACGCTTTCATCGTCCGACTCGTAGCTGGTGTCGAGATGGCCGAACCAAACGCCATGAATTATTGGACGCCCAGTTAACCGAGCCAGTCGGCCGCACCTCCAAGGGCGTTTCAGTGCCCAAAGGGAAAACAAGACGGCCCAGCTCGCCCCGCTGACTAGGCCGAGAACTAGCGCGGACGTCGCGTCCGCGTCAAAGAAGTAATGGCGAACGATTCCGACTAGGCCTGCGA
Organism: Bordetella pseudohinzii; assembly: GCF_000657795.2. Classification (GTDB taxonomy): domain Bacteria; phylum Pseudomonadota; class Gammaproteobacteria; order Burkholderiales; family Burkholderiaceae_B; genus Bordetella; species Bordetella pseudohinzii. The sequence goes on along the minus strand of NZ_JHEP02000003.1, from coordinate 39,193 downwards.
GCGCAACCGTGCTTGACGAGACGAACAAAAACGCCTTCTTCAACTCCCCAGTTGACATGGAAACGTTCGCCATCATCTATCCTTTCCAGACAGCATCGCGGCCATCCCTAAACAAATGAATCTCGCCACTCTGAGACACAATTCCCACACACTCGATTCCGGGCAGCAGAGACGTAAGTAGCGCGGCCATCAAACGGGCGCCGCTGACGTGAAACCGATGATCTGCACCTTCGGGGATGGGTGGCGAAATGAATTGAGACACGTGAGTGAGTCGCCAGCTGTCGACACAAACGAAGTGAAAGCCGTCGTGCAACGGGACTGACGGGACGGAAATTTTCGACAGAGTAGCTGTCAAGGTGATATCCGCAAATTGCTCAAGAGCCACATTTTCAGCACTGGCGCCGAGTTGCAAGTGCGGCAAATCATCCAAACGTTCGTAGAACACGATGCCAACACCGGAAAAATCCTGACTACGTAGATCGGCAATGGTTCGGAGAACCTGCCTGGCTCGCTCTACCAAGTTTGCGGTGCCTGAGGAGCATGGACTGTGTTTCATCAAAATGAATCTAGGCTGGCGGTACGGAAATATCCTCATGCGTTGCCATAATTGGATGTACAACGTTTCAAGGAATAGAACTTCGCGCGTTATAGTTGCTTTGGTCTTGGACCCGGTACTGACAGAGGTCGTTCTACCAACAGCTCGGGGCGTTTCATTGCATCCACGAAATGCGTTTTGATGCCGGCTAGCATTCGATACCTTTAACCTTAATATTTTTCTTATCCGCTACTCCCGCTGTTGATACGAATAGTATCTCGTAAGCCGGTGAAGATGCCAAGCTATGCAATCGTTGTGAGACGCCTTCAAAACGTAAGGCGATGGGCTGGTCCATGTGCGGCTTGCGTCGCAGTTTCAGCCTCGATCCATCGATGGTAGTTGCACTCCCAAAGTGACAAGCCAATCTTCAATTTCGCGTGTGCGAGCGTAGAAGACCTTTCCACACTTCTCCAATCCTCTTGAAGAAGCGGGGTTCATACCCATCTCTGCGAGCGTCCGCACAACCTTCGTTGACCGGGTCTTCAGCGCTTCTGCGATCTCTGTGGCAAAGACATAATCTTGTCGAAATCTCTCCACCTCCGAGCGTGTTACACGGGCACCGCATCCCCGCTTTGGCATTAGCGGTTCGGCCTTCAAGAAGCCGTGTCTCACCAACCAATAGGCCGCCTCCTGGTTCATCCCGAGCAATTCAGCAACTTTGGGAATGCTGAACCAATTTGCCAATGCTGGCGTTCTCTGCTGACGCCACAATTGCAGTGTTTTCCGGTCGAATGTCCACCTTGCGAGACCAGTGCCTTCTGGTAGCAAGCCCTCCAACACCAGCGTGCCGTCCCGAACTGCCTCCACAAGCTCGACGACTTCATCATCACTCCACGTCCAATACCTCAATACATGCGACAAGGAGACTTGCGACTCCTCGGGTACCGTGATTTCTGGTAATCCGAGGCCGATGGCCAAGTAAGCATCCACGTCGCCTCTACGAATCCTCCATTGCGTAGAACCTTTCTGGCTCGGAGCACGATACGCATTAGGAAACAGCAGTCTGACGAGTTCTCGTAGCCGAATTTTCCCTAGGCCAAGCTGCTCGGTTGCCGTGGTCAAGTCCATCTCCGTGAATTCTGCCGACGATAGAGCGCTGACCTGATCGAGCCTCACCATCAGGAAGCGCCTGCCCGCCGAGGAGACAGACTCATCACCGTCAAGGATTCCTTCCGCGACCAGCCGCCGAATACGGCCCTGGGTTACCCCCAGTCTATGAGCAGCCGCCTTCGCTGAAGTCCATTGCACCTGAGAAATCAGCGTATCCGCTAATCGGCGATTTCGTCGAGCAACACCTCCTCGCCAGAATTCTGCGACCCATTGCTCAAATGCAGCGTGAACGTCCCGATAGACCGTAGGAGGCAATCCTCTGTAGATATAGCGATAAGTTCGCTCGAACGTTTTAGAAAGCCCTTGCTTCTTGTTCGCCGCCATCTTCTGGATAGCGGAGAGCTGATCATGAAATGCCTTTGGCCAATCACCAAGGATGGCAGCAGCGACTGATGAGACAGGCCACGACATCTCCATCCTCGCAGCATTGTGTATTTTTGCCGTCTTTCTCATGCCTCCAGGATCCAGGTGCGTGCCGAGGAAGCGCACCAGGCGCTGTGATTGATCTAGGTCCAAATGCCGAAGCGGCTTCAGGTCGCACAAGGGTTTACGGCGGTCGCTCAACTTGGAGGCGAGAGCTGCCGCCAAGTTGATGACTCCAGAAGGAGCTTCTGACGTGGGCTCCGATCGAAGATCAGCACCGCACTTGCATCGAAGCATCTGAGGCCTTCCCCACGACACGCATTCACCGCATGACGAACAGAGATCGACCATCCAGACCTTGTGCTTCACGCAAGCGTCGTAGTAGCACAATTCCCACTCAGCAAGCCAAGTGGGTTCTTCTCGCAGGCATTCAGGACAAAAGCGCGAGTATTTGACGTTCCAGACTCGCAACTTACTCGAGCGAAGTTCGCTGACGTGATCAATCCAACTCCACAGTTCAGGATCTATCCCCTGCGCTGGAATTAGCCCTTGCCGAAATAGCGCTGCGGTGTCGAATGCCACGCCCAATTCAGCTAAGTCACGGACCTGCAACTTATTGGAATCGTCCAATCTAAGCAGATAGCCGCCTGCGCCCTCGGTTCTGAAGGGCGGTGTCTTGAACAGCAAGCCCGCCATTACGGCCTCACCTTTGCGGCGTTTAAGCTCACACGTTTCGCCACGACAGAGCCAACCAGATCTTGGCTCGTGTGCAGATAGAACACTTCCCCTGGTCGATCTAAGGGCCTCAAATACGAGTCGGGATGGAACGGGTTCAGTCGATCAGGTACCGTGCCACACACGCAATTACGAAATGCGGCCGCCAACGCGTCCAAACCTATCTCGTTATCTCCAACACTAGCCGCAACACTGACAGCTCCTTCGAGGACCTTGCGAACATAGTCGAGCAGACCGTAGCTCGCAACGTGCATTCGTCTCGCCATGTTGGCCTCGTGTAAGGGAGTAGCCATCGGCAACGGCAGCTCTTCTCCGAACAACTTCAACACGCTGCGAAACTCCCGAAAATCTGCATCGGACGCCATTCCAAGCGGCGTAAGTGCATACCGGGCAGAGAACCTTCTGGCCAGTTGCTCGTTAGCCTCGACCACAGCAATCGCCTCGGGCAATCCACAAGCCACCACAGCTACATTCGCGATGCTAATCAGGTTCTTCAGCCAGTCGGTGACGTCACGAAAGTACTGAATCGTGGAGGCATAGAACAGATGGTGAACCTCGTCCAGAATCATCAGCTCCAATCCGCACCGATCAAAGAACTCAAGAATTAGCGCGGTCTTCTGCGGACCGCTTCCGCGGTGTGCCTTTGGATAGCCGAGCGCGATAAGAATCGTCTCGCTGAGGCTCTTCGCCGTAGGCGACGAAGGAACTGTCAGTCTCAGCACGGGAATGCGAGTACCGGTAAGCGTAGTCTCGTGAGCAAACTGACTCGCATAGGACGACACAAGAAGGGTTTTTCCAGCACCTGAGGGTCCTGTGATGAGAACTCCACCTCCCGATCCGAACCGTTGTCGCGAATGATGCAACTCCGCAATGCGGCACAAACCCTCGCTAAACCGTCTGTGCTGTATCGGCACTATGGGTAGCCTGAAGCCGAACAGAGACTGCCGCTGCGCCAGGTCACTAGGTAATGTCCGGCAGAGGATATCTAGCGGCGTGTTCATCACAACTCCCCGCCGAAAGTGCCCATTTCGGGCAACTCATCATCTAACCCTGGCGGTAGATCGACGGGGCTCTTCGGCACCATATGCTTGTGTCGTTGAGGGGTCGGCATCGTAGGATCCGACTGAGCTGCACTGTCGTGCCCAACCAGTCTTCGTGCATTCTTGCGAACTGCCATTTTTTTGGCCTTCACTGCACGTTGTACCTCTGCTTCCAGTGCGCCTCGTGCCTCTAACATCTGATCCAATGAAGCCGCATCACCATGATGGACGCGTGCCAATTCGCGAAGGCGCATGTGCATCTCACGGTTTAGGCCCTTCGTGTATTCGGCGCGGACGCTGGGAACCCGCAGGTAGTGCTTGGCGTCCGGATCGAAGACATGTACGTGGTCGACGGTTTGATCGTAGAACTTCAGGTCCACAGGCACGCTTTTGCCGTGCCGCCGACGAATTTCCTGAAGCGGGATATTGTTGTAGTGCAATCCAGCAAGTTCGATGCCGTAATGAAAAAGGGTCCGGGTAGCTGGTATACCCGCGATCACATCAAGTTGCTCGGGGTTCTGTGGCAACTCGATCACTCGCTTGACCGATAGCTCGGACCATTTCTCCAGGGGTGATCCGCCCAGACACTTGACGCGTCTGATTGCATATATATCTACGATCCACTGAGTTAGCAATTGGTGGGCTAGCTCTAGAGTGATCGCCGCCTTGTCCTCTGAGGGATAGTCGCCGCGTTGCATAACTCCTGAGAACGTCGTGCCAGGCAGCCTATGGATTAGGCCTTGGTTCATCGTTCTAAAGAATCGCTCGATGCTACCTTTGTGCTCCGGAGTTCTAGCACCACAAAACAGCATCTGAACGCCAATCTCCTGGCACGCCTTTTCCAGCGCCGATGAGTGCAGATCCATCCCGTTATCTATGGCGATCAAATCTGGGATGCCATGTGCCGGCCAAGAGCCCTTGATTTCTGGATATTGAGCAAGCCACTTCGTCTTTGGCAAGATGCTGCGTGTCAAGCATTGCAGCACCGCATGTGCGTTCGGCGTATTCAAGCCGAGATAGAACCCCATAGGGAACCGTGAGGCTTTGTCGATAGCCATCGTTAGCCATGGCCGACCGAGCGGCAGCTGAGTTTCCCCATCAATCACGATGAGGTCGAGCGGAGTGTGATCGATCTCAACGCGTTCAAGCACTCCGTCGACTCGAAGTCCGCCTAGTGCTATACGGTATTTTGCTCGTGCGGCGTCTGCTCCTAAGCGCGCTCCATCAACAATGTCCTGGCGAAGACCATTCAGCCAGCGATACACGGTCGACCTCGCGGGACATATGAGTTGTTGATCCGAGGGGCGTGCTGCGTTAACTGTTGCGAAGTGCCTAGAGACACGTTCGAAGACCGCCACCTTCGGTTGCTTCTCTAGTGTGAGGAACACCTCCGCTACCGCTTGTTCGAAGATTTCGTAGGAAGAGGCCGCGCGGCCAGAAGCCCTTCCTCCTTTTCGAGGAATGAGCGCATCGATCGACTTCGTAACCCGATACTTGCGCCACCAGTTCTGCACGGACGATGAGCAAGGGGGGTTTTCGTCCCCAATCTGGGACGCGTGCAGATCGATCAGTTGCTTCCAACGCACCGGCTCGTACCGATTGGTATCGGGCGAGACAGCTTGCAGATACTTGAGCTTGCGAGTCGCAACCTGTTGCTGATGATCGGAGTACGTGGAAAAGTCTCTGGGTGTGGCTACATAGGTGGCCGACGCCATCGTGCCTAAGGAGGCCGGATCCACATGCCACTGCCCAGACAGCCACTTGCCGTGCACCTCATCTGGAGAGAGATTCAAAAGCTCTCCCGCGTCCGAGATGAATTGATATTTTCCAGACGCGAGAGCACGCTCGAGCACCCAACGCGTTTGCACATCGATATAGGCCAGCCCCCGCTTAAATGTAAAGCGAATCATCGTCAACCTCCTTCACGGTTTGAACGACGAGTTCGCCTTCAAGGGGTTGGGACAGGTCGCACACTAAGTGCCCGCGCGCGACAAGCTGCATAAGACCTTGACGGCCCAGTACAGTCTCAAGCGCATTCCAACTGGACTTCAGTGGATGAGTGGGGCAGTCGACGTAGTTGGGTCCTGTTGCCTTGGCCCTAAATGCGCTCGGCGCCTTCAAGTTCTTGTGTAGAGGCTCCCGCCGTGCAATAGCGTCAGTGACGATCTGGAAGTGCTCCTCTCGATGGGCTGCATAGTGCTCCGCAATGCTATTCAGCTTCCCTGCAACGTTCGGCAGCGCCAACTTCGCTAGCGGCTTTGCCTCAATGTGGATGCGACACCCCGTACGCAGATGAGCCTCGAAGTCGGGAAAGTAATCGCGAACCGTCTCACCATCGCTGTATGAAAGGCGGGTTGGTTGCTCCTGATAAAAAGAGACTCCTCCAGAGAACTCCAGCAGGAGAATGACATCTCTCTCGATTAGGGATTCGAACTCCACCATCCGACCAAGCTTTGCCGAAGGGTAGCGGCCTCTGAAGTGCCTACCGCTGCGGGTAATTACGCGTCTGGACAACATGTCGGTTCCTCCTACGATGGCGTAGGGGTGCCCCTACGCATACGGCGCATTGAGAAAAAAACTGAACCCCATGCTGAAATTTTGGGCAGAACTTCACCCTCGCCAGGTTCAGTAACCGCGAAAGATCAGCATGGAGAAGGGGGACGGCCTTGACGCCTGTGAGGGAGAAACCGATACTAGAATTTCCATGTTCAGTACCAAGCTTCAGCGGACAGGCGGGCCCTCGGGTTCGCCTTTTCGTTTTAGGTCATGGCTTTCTCCCCGCGAGACGGCGAGCAGGCCTCATCTAGCCCCCCGGGTGTTTGATTTCTTGGACATGTGGGCAGAGTCAACACGTGGCGTATCAAAGCAATCTGCGCGGAGTTCAAACGTCCTAACTGAGGTTCCAACTCGCGTATCAATTCATACTCCTCTAAAGAGGCCGTCCAAGGCAGACAGACCTGTCGCTTGGACCTAATTAATGCCTCGTTGAGTTCGGCTTGCTCCGCAGACGACAGCCCTAACACTCGCACCAAACGCGCGATGAAAGCTTGCCTTGGAGGGCCCTTGGCGCTGCGTTCAAGGGCGGAGAGATAGCTGGGTTCGTATCCCAACAACCGCGCAACGTCCTGCTGCTTCAAGCCGCGGCTTAAACGAAGAGCACGAAGGTAAATGGCAAATGGACTCATCGCCGCACCAGATGCGGGTTGAGTGCCGGATGCCTGACTTCCAAGCGAGACGGTCGAGGAAACACGCCGCTCTCTCCTCTGTCGTAGTCGAGTAGACGAGGGTACCTGAGCGACCGGGAAAATTGCAAGTTTTCCTTATAAATCAACGAGTTGGTATATCGCTAAACGCGCCTTTTGCCAATAAAAGGCGTCGACTCTGCCGTTCAAATTCAAGCCGTCGTCGTCCAACCGTCGAAACTGCGATCCGTGATGACGCGGTGACGATATCGGCAGACCCTACCGAACTTGCCCTCGCGCTTGGGGCAGCGTTCCTCGTACGACCTTGCCGGTTTATTTAGACGACCGCGGGTCCGCTACACTAGTGTCATCGCTGAAATCGACGATAAGTCCGACCACGGTGACAAAAAGTCGAGACACTTGAGCAGAACTGGAGTCACCCAGCCAAGCTGTCCAGTTGAACGGGGTGCTTTCTTTCGAAGCGCAGATTGCACACATGCATTTGCGGGCGCCGTTCCGAAAAGTTCCGAGCCGGGTGTCTGTGTGTGCGTGCTCCGCAACTTGGAAGGAGGGATGTGGAACCTCCCTCGCCACACGCATACGAATGTTGAAGGCTCGGCTGTTGATCACCAAATTACACAGGGCTGGTGGCTTTCGCCGCAAAGGGCCGACTTGAAATCAAGTCGGTTTTTTAATTGTTTTTCAACAGCTTAGAGAGAACTCGGCAGCAAATACCAAAGTAAATTTCGGGGCGATGTCAAAGCAAATTTGGGTGAATGGTAGCGTCAGCTCCCGCTCTTAAGCTTGATGCCGTTAAGCATGTCGAAAAGACGCTCGACCATGCCCAACACTTCTCGAAGCACTCGTGCTTGCACTTGCGTACGCTGAGTGTGCGCGCTTCGTGCCTTAGCGAGCGGCAAGCGGCCTCGACATACGACTGAGGGTTCGCGTGAGACACCTCGGCTCTGCGTTTTTCATACGCCCTCCATCGCTCACCCAGCGCCCGGGTCTCGACGTTCGCCTTCACATACGACTGACGGGCATCGAGTTTTGACTGCCGCGCCAGTTCGACCGCACTGACTGGACTCGGCAGCCGGGGACTCGCTTCAACTTCGGCAATGATCCGCCCGATACTTCCAACTGTTGCAAGCGGGAGGCCGGTGTCGGCCAATAGCTGTCATTACGTTCCCCCGAGTCTCCTAGACAATGCCGAGTGAGAAGATGGTCACGTAGTGCTAGCGGGTTGCTCGTGAGATTTAAGTAATTCCACACTCTGACCAGCAGAACGCCAGGCCTCTATGCCTCCGAGCAAATACCTAGCGTCGATGCCCATTGCACGGAGGGTGGCAGCCAGCCCCTGGCTTAGCTCATGACCGTGGGCGCAATAGATGATGACGGGCTGCGTGGCTGGTACGGAGTCTTTCCATTCCAGCCACAAAGCGGGATCGAGCCATTGTCCATTGGCAATCGCCACGCCATCCTCCTTGCGCCTGAGCTTGCGACGCACATCTATCAACGTATGGGGAAATTCGGCATTGCGCCAGAGCGCAAGTTCGGGAACAGATATGCTTTGCATGAGGGCCTCCCAAAGGTGTTGTTGCTCAGCCTGGGATCGCGCCTTATGCCGTCGGCATCGCCGGCGGCCATTGATGCGTTTCTCCTTGGCACCACTGACACCATGCGTACAGGGCGTCGTACATGACCATGCCATGGCCGAGCATGACGTGGTCGTCGGTGTAAAGGTGCGACAAGCCCAGCGACAGCGCGTACAGTCCGCCTGACTGCGGGGTCAGGTCCAGGCGCGAAGTGTCGGCGCCGCGCACAATTCCGGCCAGTTGCTGCAACGCCGGGTTATCTGCCAACTGGTACTTATCGAGAAAAGCGTCGAAGCTGCACCGTTCTCCGACATGCGATAGTTCCACGCCTGGGATGTCGTAGGGAATCGCGGCGGCTTCCCTGGCAATGCGTAGAACGTCGCCTGCCGGCACGTAGAGAAATTCTGGCGTTTCGTCGATAAAACGGGCGATTAGCCACGGGCAGGCGATGCGGTCGATCTTAGGCCGTTCACGAGTGATCCATTGCATGATGGGCTCCTGAAAAAAGGACTTAGTGCACCAGTGGATAAACCGCCAAGCCAATCAACGCCGCGCCAGCAACGATCATCGGCTCGGACAGTTTCTTGAATCGCAACAGCAACAGCACTGCCGCTATTGCCAACATCAATGTCGGCACATCGACGAGCGTGCGCCGGGCGATAACGATGACCGCGCCCGCGATGGCGCCGATCGCCGCGGCCGTCACGCCATCAACGAACGCGAGAATACCGGGCAGCTTTCCGTACTTCTTGAAGTACGGCGCTGGAATGATGGTGAACAGATAACAAGGCAAAAAAGTGGCCAAGGCCGCCACACAGGCCCCAGGGAACCCGGCGACCAAATATCCGATGAAGCCCACGGTGATGACCACGGGGCCGGGCGTGATCATGGCTACCGCTACAGCATCGACGAACTGCTTGTCGTTGAGCCACTGGAAGTCGGTGACCACGCCGCCATATAAGAATGGCACGATGGCCAGCCCTGAGCCGAAGACGAAAGCCCCTGCCTTGGCGAAGAACACGCCGATCTGCCAGAGCAGTGGCCAGTCCAGCGTGCTCAGCGTAGCCCCGGCTGGCACCGAAACCGCTGCGGCGACCGACAGATGTCCGGACTTTAGCCACTTGGGTGGCGAGCGCCAAAACCAGACAAGCAAGCCGGCCGCGAGAAACAGCCAGGCGATTTCAGATTCGGTGATGACAGTGACGACGGCCAGCGCCAGATAGATGGCCCACAACAGTTTGTCCTTGCCCACGCTCTTGGTAGTGAGCTTGTAGCCGCTGATAGCAATGATGCCGATCACGGCGGCACTCACGCCGTAGAACACCGCTTGCATCCAGGTCAGGCCGCCGAAACGCACGTATGCCCATCCCAGGGCCACGACCATGAAGAACGACGGCAGCACGAATGCGATTCCCACGAGCGTGGCGCCGAGGATACGGTAATGCACGTAACCGAGGTAGATCGCGAGCTGCGCGGCCAGAGGGCCAGGCGCGAGTTGGGCGAGCGCCAAGCCTTCCTTATAGTCGCCGTCGGTAATCCAGCCCCGCCTGTCCACCAGATCGCGATGCATATAGCCGGCCAGGGCAACCGGGCCACCGAAGCCCAGCATCCCCAGCCGGGTGAAATACCAGACAAGTTGCCAAAGGGTATAGGCGGGTCGCGAGACGAGTGGCTCCGCGCTATCGCTGGCGGATTCTTGAGTGGAGCTCATGGTTGCTCACTTGAACGGAAAAGAGATCAGGCCTTACGCCCACTGGAGAAGTGGGCGTACAGGGAGTCCAGCACAGCGCTGACTTCGGCCAGCAATGCGTCGTCATCGGGCAGGCGTTTGCGCGCGCCGGCCAGCATGGCCTCGAAGCCGGCAGCTTCCGGCGCCGCGGCGCCGCCTACGTCCAGCACATGCACCATTGCGCCGAGGCGCACGAGGCCACGGTTTTCGTCCAGGCCGAAGCTGGCGAGCAGGACCTCGAACGACACCCTGTCGGCCACGTGCGTGAAGGTGGCGCCGTCGAAATCGAAGCCCAGGGCATCTGCGGGGCACTCCGCCGGGGTCTCCAGCCATAGAAAGCGCGCGGACGGGTCAATGAAGCGCTGGATCAGCCACGCGCAGGCAACGCGGTCCACCCAGATATGACGTCGGGTAGCCCAGAGCCGTCCCCGGTAATGAATGGGATCACGGCGTGGGATGCCTCCCTGGGCCGCGTGGGGCTCGCCGGGCGACAGGAGAGATTCAATGGCACTGGCGAAATCGCGCTGCTGCGCCTGCGCGCGCAACGAGGTTTCAGCCGGGAAGAAATCGATCCGGCGCAACGCCTGGTAGCTGCGTTCGTTACGGCGCAACAGGCGATTCAGTTCCGTCGCGTTCAAAGCGGTCAGTGTCTGGCGCGCTTGGGCCAGTTCCATCAGCCAGGCATCGTAGTCGGCCGAGCGGTCGAACAGGGCCTGGAACGAGGCGGACTCGTCGTTGTCCTGGGGCTGGACCCGCAGCAGCCAGGCCTGGCCGCCTTCCTCGCTTGTTTCGGCAGCCAGCTCAGCCAGCTGGGATGCCTGCTCGGCGTGCGCAGGCAGTAGATAGGCGCCGTCGCGCAAGGCGGCGCAGCCCAGGGCCTTGAGCTTGCGCCAGATGCGCATGCGGGCCGTGGCGCCGCCCGTGGGCAGGCTGACAATAAGCAGAAACCAGGAGGGCGCGAGTTGGGTGTCCATAGGGAGCAGAATAAGAAAACGTTGTGATCTCTGCAATCATGTAGACATCACTACATCAGCCTTTTTGTTTCCCCGAATGGCGGCATGGTTTCTTGCGTTATATCCCCCCGGGGGGGATATGATGGCCGCATGAAAAAGCCCGACCCTCATCATCATCACGACGCCGTGGCCAAACGCCTAAAGCGGGCGGAAGGACATTTGCGCAGCATTATTTCGATGATGGAAGAACACCGGCCCTGCCTTGAGCTGGCCCAGCAGTTGCATGCCGTGGAGCGTGCCATTTCCCAGGCCAAGAAGATCCTCATTCAAGACCATATCGACCACTGCCTCCAGGATGCGGTGGGCGAGCTGGACGAGGACAGGCAGCGCGCGATCGACGAGTTCAAAGAAATCACCAAGTACCTCTAAGAACACTATCCATGTTGTCGTTTTCCGATCTGATCGCCCAGGGTGCGTCGCACGCCTGGCTGTTTATTCCAAGCGCCATTCTGCTGGGCGCGCTGCACGGGCTGGAGCCCGGCCATTCCAAGACGATGATGGCGGCGTTCATCGTCGCGATTCGAGGCTCGGTGGGACAGGCGGTGCTGCTGGGCATCACCGCGACTATTTCGCACACCCTTATTGTGTGGGGCATCGGCCTAGGCGGCATGTATCTGTGGCGCGGGGTCGCGGCGGAGGAGCTAGAGCCATATTTCCAGTTGGCGTCTGGGGTCATCATCGTGCTGATCGCGGCATGGATGTTCTGGCGGACTTGGCGGGATCAGCATGGCGCGGGCCATGGCCATCATCACCACGACCACAGCCATGGGCATGAGGGCCATCCCCATGGTGCGGAGCGGCACGAAATCGATACCGGGCACGGCCTGATCGCGCTGGAGGTGTTCGAGGACGGCATTCCGCCGCGGTGGAGGTTGAGCAGCCTGCGGGGCGGGAACTGGCAGGCGCAGGACGTTTCTGTGACGACCGAAAGAGTCGACGGGACGCGCCATGAATTCCATTTCGCTCAGAAGGACGGCTACCTGGAGTCCCTCGAGGAAATTCCGGAACCACACGAGTTCATGGCGCGCCTGGCCCTGAGCCACGGCGGGCACGTTCACAGCTATGACGTCGCTTTCATGGAACCGGATGAGCGCCAGCATGACCACCTCCATGAAGAACTGCGAGGGCTGGATGTGGCTGGCGAGGGATACCAGGATGCGCACCAGTTGGCGCATGCCAACGACATCCGCCGGCGGTTCACAAACCGGAACGTGACCAACTGGCAGATCGCCTTGTTCGGCCTGACCGGCGGGCTGATTCCGTGCCCGGCGGCGATTACCGTTCTCTTGTTGTGTCTTCAGTTGAAGGAGTTCACGCTAGGCGCCGTGCTGGTGCTGTGCTTCTCGATCGGGCTGGCCATCACGCTGGTGACGGTTGGAGCCGTCGCGGCACTCAGCGTGCGTCAGGTCAATAAGCGCGCGCCATGGTTCAGCGCGGTGGCCCAGCGGGCACCTTATCTCTCCAGCCTACTGATCATCGCCGTAGGCATTTACGTGGGGATGAACGGATGGCTTGGTATCCGCGGCTAGTGTTAGAGCTGGGCATCTAAGCGCAATGACTGCTTTGGGTCGAAAGCCGTCGGTCATCGATGGCCGCTCCCGGCCAGGAGCGGTCAGCCGACAATTCCGTATATGCTGCTTCCACATACAAGCAACCCGAAATTCTAGTTCCTTGCGAAATGATGACAAATGTTCGAGTGGGCTATGAGCAACAACTATGCGACCTCGTCGAATCCTCTGAGCAACTGATGGCTGCGCTGCGGGCGGTTCGCTGCCTTGGTTTGCCCTCGTGGTGCATCGGTGCAGGGGCCATCAGATCCTTGGTTTGGGATAGCTTGCATGGCTTTCAGGAGCCCTCGAACTCGGATGACGTGGACGTTGCGTACTTTGATGCTGAAGCGCCTCTAGCTCTGGATGCCGAACTTCAAGAGCGGCTGCATTGGCTCCTTCCCTCGCTCACTTGGGAAGTGACAAACCAGGCCAAAGTGCACGAGTGGTTCGCAAAAGCCCTCGGCCAGGTGGTTTCACCCCTAACGTCTTTGGACGATGGGCTGGCCACTTGGCCAGAGTTTGCCACTTGCGTTGGCATTTACCTGGACGGTGATGAATCATTGAAGGTCATAGCGCCGTACGGATTGAATGACCTGTTTGAACTGCGCGTTCGGCACAACCCTCGGCGGGCGAGCGTCTCAACGTTTATGCACCGGGTGAATTCCAAGCGATTCAGCCACCGGTGGCCTCGGCTTTCAATCTGTACACCCTGACCGCACATAGGACCGCTCTGGGTCGCAAGCAGCTTTTCGCGGACGCCTGGTTGCGGCCAGAAACGGATATTGCCTCACACAGCCTCATTCACGAGATCCTCAAAATTCCATGACACTCCTGGAGCGCCAATGTCTCGTTGTGCCTTTACCTTCGCCATGAAGGCCTTCCTGTGCCCAGCGCCAAGGAGAAGCACTCCATAAGAGAGACCACTGCGGATGCAATAGCCACTGATGTTCTCTAGCATTGCCGTCTCGCGCCGGTCATTCGTCTCGCTCCAAAGAGCGAAGATCTGTCGCAATCTGGCGTCGCCGATCCATTCGACGGTTGCACGCACCTCCTCGTAGATTGCCGCCCATGCTTGATCGCACCGATCACTGTTAAGGTATGGAAAACCGTGATCTCTCGTGTCGAGGCTATGCTGGTCAATTAGGCGGCGAAATGTAGAGCTGGTCCTCTCGACCTGTTGGAACATCTCCTCCGATTGTCTGAAGAATTCGTCACCTGGTCTTATTAGGTCAACGGGTACTACATCGACCTGCTGGCGCTTGCTATAGAGGGCAACAGCATTGGATTCGAGATTGCCATGAGAGCCGTTGACATAGGCATCGAGGTTGGCAGCGGGAATTTCAGCAAAGATGATGTCAGGCTGATGGCGCGCGAGGATAGCCACCAGTTCCGCCAAGTTGGCACGCCCGCTTGCGGCGTGGACTGTTCCGATCAGCGATATGGACATCAGATTTAGGTCCCGGAGGCCGACTTAGTAGCGCTTCAAAGAGTTATAGCCGAAACGGACCGCTCCGGGTCGTCCTCGCCCTTTCGACAGAACGGCTCGAGGCCATGATTGGGCGCAAAGAAGGCGAAAAGCCTTCCATCAACGCTATCCAGAGCCGACCGGCGTCGGTAATGAGTGTTGTGGCTGCGGCAGACTCTAGAGGTGAACCTTCGTTTGCCCCAGTAACGAGCGATCAGCACGCGCTCTTATAAGCCATCATTTCGTCCAACCATCCACGGCGGCAACGGCGTCATCCATCAGGCGCTCCACCTGCTCGTCGGTCTTGCTAGACGATGCGATTGCGCGGCTTTGGCGCCGGCATTCCTCGGCGAAGCCCGGTAGCCGGGTGTCAGGTACCCAAATTTCCACGAGGCGCAACCCTGCCATGTTTCGCGCATTCTTATGCTTTTGCACTTGGGAATTGATGATCGATGTCTTCATGAACAACCTCGTGGTCGCGCCACGTGTAATTTTGCGCTGAGGTGTCGTTCCATGCAACGCGTTTGGATTCCAGCTGTACATCGACTCTACTAGGTCAACGCCTTCCTATCCGGTCTTCGATCCTAACAGGACACGGTCGTTCTGTATTACCCGAGAAGCGTACTTGCGCGGCAGCGCTACTGAGATTATGCCCCCACCCGGTCGCGTCACGACAGCCCGAAGGTGGCCCTAGTAGGGCCAACTGCTATCTGCAAAAGGTGCTCCACGATGTTTGGGAGAGATTGGGCAACAATCTCGGCTTGCACCTGGGGCGGTACTTCGCAAGGCGTCGGCCCAGGAACCAGCTTCCAACCTGTCGAGCGCCGCGATGGCCGCGCGTCTGCCGATCAAGACGAAGGGATGCTACCTGACGACGACGCCAACGCTCTAAATTCGAAAGCCAAAAGCCTCGACACTGGGGTAAATCGCATTTCGCGATTTACCCCACCCGGACCTACACTCAGACAAGACCGATTAACGTATCCGTGAGGCTTCGTGTGAGTGTGTCTTCAACATTGTTAGCCAGTACCGGGAAAACTTTAACCGAGCTGACAGATGAGGCCTCTCTGATTCGAAACCTTCTCCACCGCCTCTACAACTGTCGAAACGTCTTTCGCCCCGCACTATCCTGCCCATGCCACGCCTTTCCGTACTAGCGCTCGATTTGGAAGGCACGCTCATCTCGAATGCGGTGAGCCAGATTCCGCGTCCCGGGCTTTTCAACTTTCTGGAACGTTGCAGAGAGCTGTTCCCTCGCATCGTAATGTTCACCACGGTAGACGAGGCTCGATTTCGCGGGATCGCCGACATGCTCACCCAGGAGCACGCGGCCCCAACATGGTTTGCCTATCTTGAGTACGTGTCGTGGACTGGCGCCACAAAAGATCTGGCGTTGATCCGCGATGCTGCTGTTGAGGACTGCCTGCTCGTCGACGACTTCGAGGCGTACGTACATCCTGGACAGCACGCTCAATGGATTTGCATTGATAGCTTTTCGCATCCATATGAAGATTCGGATTCAGAACTCACGACGACGCTTGAAAAACTTCGAATCCGGTTAAGCCTGTAGCCAAAGGTGGGTTTCGGCATAAGCGCATCATCGAAGCCGGGGCGCGTGAGTACGCAACGATCAGCCGGCGTCCCGATTGGTTGGGTAAGGTTGTGACATTGCCGAACTGCAATTTCGTCGTTATCCAGGGCGCATCGAGCAAAGAAGCCGGTCGTCACATTGCAACTACCCGCCATCAATAAAAAACCCAGCCGCTGCCGGCTGGGTTTGCTTTCTGAAATCTAGATTTAGTGGGAAAAATCTAAATTCCAATGGGATCCTACACGCTCAGGCGTCGATATTGCCCGCCGACAGCGCATGCGTCTCGATGAAGGCGCGGCGCGGCTCCACATCGTCGCCCATGAGGGTGGTGAAGACCTCGTCGGCCGCGATGGCGTCCTCGATCTGCACGCGCAGCAGGCGGCGCACGGTGGGGTCCATGGTGGTTTCCCAGAGCTGCTCGGGATTCATTTCGCCCAGGCCCTTGTAGCGCTGCTTGGACAAGCCGCGCTCGGCCTCGGCGCGCAGCCACTGCATGGCTTCGCGGAAGTCGGAGACGAACTGCTCCTTGCGCTTGTCGCCCTCGCCGCGGGCCACGATGGCGCCGGCGCCGATCAGGCCCAGGAAGGTCTGGGCCGATTTCGTCAGGATGGCGTAGTCCGCGCCGCGCACGAAGTCCGCGTCGATGATGCTGATGCGCACATTGCCGTGGTGCATGCGGCGGATGACCAGGCGGTATTTGCCGCTGTCTTCCTCCAGCTCGGCCGTGACCTCCACGCCATTGGCGCTGGTGGCGTCGTGCAGGACATCATGCAGGCGCTTGGCCGAAGCCTCGGCGCTGGCCTGGTCGTCCAGGTTGATCTGCACGCCTTCGGCCAGGGCCGACAGGGCGGGCACGTCGAAGACCCGCGACAGGCGCGAGATCACGGCGTCGGCCAGCACGTATTGGCGCGCCAGCTCGCCCAGGGCTTCGCCGGTGATGGCGGCCGCGCCCTGGCTGGGGATCAGTTCGGCATCCTTGAGGGCCAGCTGCAGCATGAACTTCGCTTCTTCGACCTCGTCCTTGAGGTAGCGCTCTTCGCGGCCGACCTTGACCTTGTAGAGCGGCGGCTGGGCGATATAGACGTGGCCGCGCGCGACCAGCTCCGGCATCTGGCGATAGAGCAGCGTGAGCAGCAGCGTGCGGATATGCGCGCCGTCGACGTCCGCGTCGGTCATGATGATGAGACGGTGATAGCGCAGCTTCTCGATATTGAAATCCGGCCCGATGCCCGTGCCCAGCGCGGTGATCAGCGTGGCGATCTGTTCGCTGGCGATCAGGCGGTCAAAGCGCGCCTTCTCGACGTTGAGCACCTTGCCGCGCAGCGGCAGGATGGCCTGGAACTTGCGGTCACGGCCTTGCTTGGCCGAGCCGCCTGCCGAGTCGCCCTCCACGATGTAGAGTTCGCACAGCGCGGGGTCTTTTTCCTGGCAGTCGGCCAGCTTGCCGGGCAGGCCGGCGCCTTCCAGCACGCTCTTGCGCCGCGTCATTTCGCGCGCCTTGCGCGCGGCTTCGCGCGCGCGCGCGGCCTCGACGATCTTGCCGCACAAAGCCTTGGCGTCGTTGGGATGCTCCAGCAGCCAGGTCTCCAGCGAGCGCGCCACGGCGTCTTCAACCGCGGGGCGGACTTCGCTGGACACCAGCTTGTCCTTGGTCTGGCTGCTGAACTTGGGCTCGGGCACCTTGACCGACAACACGCAGGCCAGGCCTTCGCGCATATCGTCGCCGGTGGTCTCGACCTTGGCCTTCTTGGCCAGCTCGTTGTCGGCGATGTATTTGTTGATCACCCGCGTCATGGCCGCGCGCAGGCCCGTCAGGTGGGTGCCGCCATCGCGCTGCGGAATATTGTTGGTGAAGCACAGCACGCTTTC
Organism: Bordetella pseudohinzii; assembly: GCF_000657795.2. Classification (GTDB taxonomy): domain Bacteria; phylum Pseudomonadota; class Gammaproteobacteria; order Burkholderiales; family Burkholderiaceae_B; genus Bordetella; species Bordetella pseudohinzii. Next base: position 21,356 of record NZ_JHEP02000003.1, on the reverse strand, counting down.
GCTGTAGCTGTCGTTCCATTGCATGGCCACTTCCACGCCCACCGGCACGCCGCCGGCGGAGGAGTCCGTGCTCACCGCGAAGACATTCGGGTGCAGCACGGTCTTGGCGCGGTTGATGTACTCGACGAAGCCCTTCACGCCGCCGGAGAAGGCGAAGTTCTCTTCCTTGCCCTGGCGCTGGTCAATCAGGCGGATCTTTACGCCATTGTTCAGGAAGGACAGCTCGCGCAGGCGCTTCGACAGGATCTCGTAGTGGTACTCGATATTGTTGAAAATGACCGGGTCGGCCAGAAAACGCACCTCGGTGCCGCGCTTGTCGGTGGTGCCGGTCACCGCCAGGGGCGCGACGCGCTCGCCCTGGCGGAATTCCATCTCGTGCACCTGGCCATCGCGGCGGATGGTCAGCCGCAGCCATTCGGACAGCGCGTTCACGCAGGACACGCCCACGCCGTGCAGGCCGCCGGACACCTTGTAGGAGTTCTGGTCGAACTTGCCGCCGGCATGCAGCTCGGTCATGACGATTTCGGCGGCGCTGCGGCCGAATTCGTCATCCTTGTGGATGGCCGTCGGAATGCCGCGGCCGTTGTCCGTGACCGAGATCGAGTTGTCGGTGTGGATGGTGACGACGATATCGTCGCAATAGCCGGCCAGGGCTTCGTCAATGGCGTTGTCGACCACTTCGAACACCATGTGGTGCAAGCCGGTGCCATCGGAGGTGTCGCCGATGTACATGCCGGGGCGCTTGCGCACGGCCTCCAGCCCCTTGAGCATCTTGATCGAATCGGCGCCGTAGCCGTTGTTCTCAGGAGTGGTGTTCTGTTGATCTGACATATCTGTGTTCAATAATTAAAGGCGGCCTCACGGCCGATCCGCTGGCGCAAACCGCCAGCGGTCTACACCCACGTTGTGCGGATCAAATCCGCATGGGCATGACGACGTACTTGAACTGATCGTCGCCTGGCAGGGTGATCAGCGCCGACGCATTGGCGTCCGGCATGACCGACCACTGCACGTTTTCCACTTTGACGTTGGCCAGCACATCGAGCAGGTAGCCGACGTTGAAACCGACGTCCAGCGCCTCGTAGCCGTAATCGATGTCGATTTCTTCCTGCGCCTCTTCCTGCTCGGCGTTGGAGGACGAGATCTTCATGACGTTCTGGCCCAGCTGCAGGCGCACGCCCTTGAACTTGTCCGTGGTCAGGATGGCGGCGCGCTGCAGGCTGCCCTGCAGGGCTTCGCGGTTCACGGAGAAGTGGCGCGTGTAGTTGGTGGGAATCACACGCGAGAAATCCGGAAACTTGCCTTCGACCAGCTTGGACACCAGCTCGACATCGCCGAAGCGGAAACGGATCTGGCCCGGCGCCACGTCAAGGGCAACCGGCTCGTCGGAGTCTTCCAGCAGGCGCTGCATTTCCAGCACGGTCTTGCGCGGCACGATGACTTCATGGCGCTCGCTGATGCCGTCGGCCTCGGTGGCGCAATGCGCCAGGCGGTGGCCATCGGTGGCCACGGCGCGCACGCGGCCGGGCTCGAACACCAGCAGCATGCCGTTGAGGTAATAGCGGATGTCCTGCTGGGCCATGGCGAAGTGCACCATGTTGAACAGATGGCGCAGGGTGCGCTGCGGCATGGTCAAGGAGACATCCCATTGCTCGGGCTGGGCCACGGTCGGGAACTCGCTGGCCGCGAGCGTCTGCAAGGCAAAACGGCTCTTGGCCGATTGCACCGACAGCTTGTTGGAGGCCAGCGCCAGCTTGACATCGCCCGTGTCCGGCAGGGCCTTCAGGATGTCCAGCAGCTTGCGCGCGGCCACGGTGGTGGACTCGTTGTCCGACCCGACGCCGAAATCGGCGTGCGTGGTGATTTGCACTTCAAGGTCGGTGGCAATGAACGCGACCTTGTTGCCCTCTTTGCGCATCAGGATGTTCGCCAGGATGGGCAGGGTATGACGTCTTTCGACGATGCCCGCCACAGTCGACAGCGGTTTCAGCAATGCATCGCGTGTGGTTTGTACGAGTTGCATAGTCATCCTTTTAGAGTTTGTTCCAACACGTGCAGGGTATGGTTAAGCTCGGCCTGCTTGGCGCGGGCATCGGAAATCTTGCGCACCGCGTGCAACACCGTCGTGTGATCGCGGCCCCCGAACAGATCACCGATTTCAGGCAGGCTTTTCTGTGTCAACTCCTTGGCCAGATACATGGCGACCTGGCGCGGAAGGGCAATATTCGCGGGCCGGCGTTTCGAATACATGTCGGCCACTTTGATTTTGTAGAAATCCGCGACCGTCTTCTGGATGTTCTCGACGGTGATCTGCCCGTTGGAGACGGACAGCAGATCCTTGAGCGCCTCCTTGCAGACATCGACGTTGAGCGCCTCGCGGCCATGAAAGCGCGCATAGGCCAGCACCTTGCGCAGGGCGCCTTCGAGTTCGCGCACATTGCTGCGCAGATGCTTGGCGATGAAGAAAGCCACTTCCTCGGGCATGGGCACGCCCTCGGACTCCGCCTTGCGCAGCAAAATGGCCACGCGCATCTCCAGCTCGGGCGGCTCGATGGCCACCGTCAGCCCCGAATCAAAGCGCGAGATCAGGCGGCTGTCGATGCCCGAGAGCTCCTTCGGATACGTGTCGCTGGTGATGATGATCTGCTTGCGCTGCGCCACCATCGCCTCGAAGGCGTAAAAGAACTCTTCCTGGGTGCGGTTCTTGCCCGAAAAGAACTGGATATCGTCGATCAGCAGCAGATCGAGCGAATGGTAGTAACGCTTGAAGTCATCGAAGGCCTTGCGCTGATAGGCCTTGACCACATCGGAGACATATTGGTCGGCGTGCACATAGCGCACCCGCACGCCCGTCCCGGCGGCCACCATGGCGTTGCCGATGGCATGGATGAGGTGGGTCTTGCCCAGGCCCACGCCCCCATACAGGAATAGCGGGTTGTACGAGGTGCCCGGGTTCTCGGCCACCTGCAGCGCCGCGGCGCGCGCCAGCTGGTTGGCCTTACCGGTGACGAAATTCTCGAACGTCAGGTCGGTGTTCAGGCGCGAGCGCTCGTACACGATATTGGCCGCATCGGCGGCCGCTGATATCTGCACCGCCGGCGCCGGCGGCGGCGGCGCCTCCACCCGCGCGGCAGGGGCCGCGGGCGCGGCAGGCGCGGCCAGGGGCGCGGCGGCCTGCGGCACCGGTTGAGCCGACGCGCGCGGCGTCATGGACATGCGTGGCGTTGCGCCGTGGCTGGGCAATTCGAACTGCACCTGCACAGGGCGCTGGTACCACTCGGTGGCCAGCGCCTCAATCTGATGCGAAAAGTTCTTGCGCACCCAATCCAGCTTGAAGCGATTGGGGGCAGCCACGCGCAACACCGCCTGCGCTTCGTCATAGGCAAGCGGGACCAGCGGCCGTATCCACGCGCTGATTTGTTGGGGGGGGAGTTCCTGCTCAAGACGACTGACGCAGGTCTGCCAGAATTCTTTCATGTCGCTCTTGTTCAAACCTCGATTCTACCGCTTTTGGGCATGAGTTATCCACAGCCCCCGGGGGGCCCAAGCGTACACCCTGCGACCTAACTGATTGACAAGACTGGGAAAACTTGATGAAATGGTGGGCTTTTCCGAATTCTGCCTGTCAGAAGGTTCCGTTGGAACTGCACGGGAAGCGGCGAAAACCCCAGTATCTCAGGGGCTTACGCCGCAAGCGTTACGCCCCAAATTGGTGAATGGGTCGGCAGGCATTACCCATGCCCGCCCGATTGATTGCCGCCGCGGGGGTGCCGCAGAACTGTCACCCATTGTTGTACGCACCCAGGGGTTCCGTTCGGAATCCAACCGGATTTTGCTTCGGCCCCTTTTGCACCAACACCCTGGTTTGACCGGTTCGGCGCGCGCCGTGTAATGTTCCCAGCCTCGAGCCCCGTCCCATGGCCAGCCCTCGTGCCGGCGCCGGGATACCCGCCCGGGTCATTGCAACCAGGAACCTCCAGGCAGCTTCCTACTGACTTTGTTCTTTTTGTGGATCGTCCATGAAACGCACCTACCAACCTTCCGTCACCCGCCGCAAGCGCACCCACGGCTTTCGCGTGCGCATGAAGACTCGCGCCGGTCGCGCCGTCCTGAACGCCCGTCGCGCCAAGGGCCGCAAGCGTCTGGCCGTCTAAGCCCGACGCATCGCAGCCCGCCCCATTGCCCGGATCGCAACAAGCCCCTGGCCACGGCATAGCGCCCAGCCTCAAGCCTGTCGCTCCCCGGCAATCAGACGACGCTTCGATTCAGTCAGCCATGTCGCGCGCCACGCTTCCCGCGGAGGCGCGCTTGCATCGCCCCTCCGAGTTTGCCGCCGCCTTGAAAGGCCGGCGGTTGGCCCGAGGGGCGATGTTCATTGTGAGCGCCGCTCCCGCTACGCCAGCCGACGGGCAGGCCGCCTGCGCACGTCTGGGCCTGGTCATCGCCAAGCGCCATGCCGCGCTGGCGACCACCCGCAACGCCATCAAGCGCGCGCTGCGCGAGGCTTTCCGCCACCGGCGCCTGGCCTTGCCGGCGCAAGACTATGTGGTGCGCCTGCACAGCAAGGTGGGGCCGCTGTCCCTGACCGCGCTCAAGCGCGCCGCGCGCACCGAAGCGGACGCTCACTTCGGACGTATCGCGCGATGATCAAGGCCTTGCTCATCGCACCCATCCGGTTCTACCGGTTTTTCCTGAGCCCCTGGATCGGCCGGCAATGCCGTTTCACGCCCACCTGCTCGGCCTATGCGATCGAGGCGATTGAACGCCACGGCGCGGTTCGCGGTCTATGGTTGGCGGCGCGCCGCATCGGCCGCTGCCATCCCTGGTCGCCAGGCGGGCTGGATCCCGTTCCGGACCAGGCTCAAAAAAACCGGGGCGGCGGCTGCTCAGGCAGCCACCCCCGTACCGGACACGATTGCAGTTAAACTGGCGGGCTTTGCTGTTCCGCTCTCTCTTCCTCAGGCACCATGGATATTCGACGAACTGTCCTCTGGATGATTTTTTCCTTCTCGCTGTTGCTCCTGTGGAACAACTGGCAGATCCATAACGGCAAGCCGTCCTTGTTTGGCGCGCCCCCGGCCAGCGCCGAGCAGAACGCGCAAGCCAATGCCAATACGGCCAACGCCGCGCCCAATGCCGCGGCCACGCCGTCGGTGCCCAGCGCCCCCGCGGCGGCCGGCGCGCCTGGCTCGGTGCCCGGCAGCGCTGCCGCGGCGCCCGCCCAGGCCCAGGAAGTCGTCATCACGACCGACGTCCTGCGCCTGACCTTCAGCACCACCGGTGCCCAGCTCATCCGCGCCGAACTGCTCAAGTATCCCGCCAGCGCCGACAGCGACAAGCCCATGGTGCTGCTGGACCACTCCCGCGACCTGACCTACACCGCGCAGACCGGGGTGATCGGCTCGGGCCAGAACTTCCCCACCCACCTGACGCCTTTCGCCGTCACCACGACCGAGCGCGAACTCTCGGGCGACAAACTGGACGTGCGCTTCGAAGCCGAATCCGGCGGCCTGCGCGTGGTCAAGACCTACACCCTGGACCGGGGCAGCTACGACATCCACGTGCGCCATGACGTCACCAACGTCGGCGCCAGCCCGCAAAGCCCCTCGGTCTACCTGCAGCTCGAACGCGACGGCAACGATCCGGCCGGCACGTCCAGCTTCTACCACACCTTCACCGGCGTGGCGGTCTACTCCGAGCAGGACAAGTTCCAGAAGATCACCTTCGGCGATATCGGCAAGAACAAGGCCAACTACATCAAGCAGGCCGACAACGGCTGGATCGGCATCGTCCAGCACTATTTCGCCACGGCCTGGGTGCCGCAGCAAGGCAAGCCGCGCGCCAACGAACTGCTGCAGCTGCAACCCAATCTGTACGCCGTGCGCTCCATCGAGGCCCTGGGCCAGGTGGCGCCGGGCGGCAGCGTGTCCTCCGAGGCGCAGCTGTGGGTCGGTCCGCAGGACCAGAAGGCCATGTCGGCCGTCGCCCCCGGCCTGGAACTGGTCGTCGACTATGGCTGGCTGACCATCATCGCCAAGCCGCTGTTCACCCTGATGACCTGGCTGCACAGCCTGCTGGGCAACTGGGGCTGGACCATCGTCGCCCTGACCGTCATCATCAAGGCGCTGTTCTACCCCCTGGCCTCGGCCAGCTATCGGTCGATGGCCCGCATGAAGCAGGTCGCCCCGCGCCTGCAGGCCCTGAAAGAGAAGTTCGGCGACGACCGCCAGAAGCTCAACCAGGCCATGATGGAGATGTACCGCACCGAGAAGATCAACCCGCTGGGCGGCTGCCTGCCCATGGTGGTGCAGATCCCGGTCTTCATCGCGCTGTACTGGGTGCTGCTGGCCAGCGTCGAGATGCGCGGCGCGCCCTGGATCCTCTGGATCCACGACCTGTCGGTGCGCGATCCCTTCTTCATCCTGCCGGCCGTGATGATGGCCACCATGTTCCTGCAGATCAAGCTGAACCCCACGCCGCCGGACCCCGTGCAGGCCAAGGTGATGATGGTCATGCCGCTGGTCTTCGGCGGGATGATGTTCTTCTTCCCGGCCGGCCTGGTGCTGTACTGGTGCGTCAACAACACGCTGTCCATCCTGCAGCAATGGAGCATCACGCGCAGCATCGCGCGCCAGGCGGAATCCGCCAAGCGCGGCTGATCCCCCGGCCACGCTCCTGACAAAATGCCGCGCCTGGTGCGCGGCATTTTTTTGGGTGTTCCGAAGGCGCATGAAAAAACCCCCGGCGGCCCGCAGGCCGGCCGGGGGCCGATGCCGCCGTTTGGCGCTTACTTCAGGTCGAAGCGGTCAAGATTCATCACCTTGTTCCAGGCGGCCACGAAGTCATGCACGAACTTCTCGCCCGCGTCGTCGCTGGCATAGACCTCGGCCAGCGCGCGCAGCTGCGAGTTCGCGCCAAACACCAGGTCGACGCGGCTGGCCGTCCATTTGATCTTGCCTGTCTTGCGGTCATGGCCATCGAAGGCTTCACGCGCCGGCGACTGCGGCTTCCACTCCGTGCCCATGTCCAGCAGGTTGCGGAAGAAATCGTTGCTCAAGACGCCCGGACGGTCGGTGAACACGCCGTGCTTGTCCTTGCCGCTGCGCACATCGAGCACCCGCAGGCCGCCGATCAGCACCGTCATCTCGGGCGCGGTCAGCGTCAGCAGCTGGGCGCGGTCGATGAGCAAATGCTCGGCCGGAATCGCATAGCGCCCCTTCAGGAAATTGCGAAAACCGTCGTGCAGCGGTTCCAGCGGGGCAAAGGACTCGACATCGGTCTGTTCCTGGGAAGCGTCCATGCGGCCTGGCGTGAACGGCACGGTGAGCGTGTAGCCCGCCTTCGCGGCCGCCTGTTCGATACCGGCACAGCCGCCCAGCACGATAAGGTCGGCCAGCGAGATCTGCTTGCCGCCCTTGCCGTTGAAGTCGGCCTGGATGCCTTCCAGCGTCTTCAAGACCTTGGCCAATTGCTCGGGCTGGTTGGCGGCCCAGTCTTTCTGCGGCGCCAGCCGGATGCGCGCCCCATTGGCGCCGCCGCGCTTGTCGGAACCACGGAAAGTCGATGCCGAAGCCCAGGCGGTGGATACCAGTTCGGCCACCGTCAGGCCCGACGCCAGCAGGGCCTGCTTGAGCGCGGCCACATCCTTGTCATCGACCAAGGGATGATCGGCTTCGGGGATGGGGTCTTGCCAGATCAGCGCCTCGGCCGGGACTTCCGGACCCAGGTAGCGCGCGCGCGGCCCCATGTCGCGATGGGTCAGCTTGAACCAGGCGCGGGCGAAGGCGTCGGCGAATGCGTCGGGATTCTCGTAGAAACGGCGGGCGATCTTTTCGTAGACGGGATCCACACGCAGCGCGATATCCGACGTGAGCATGGCCGGCGCGTGGCGCTTGGCCGGGTCGTGCGCGTCGGGGATGGAACCGGCGCCGGCGCCGTGCTTGGGTATCCATTGGTGGGCGCCGGCCGGGCTCTTGGTCAGCTCCCACTCGTAGCCGAAGAGATTCCAGAAAAAGTTATTGCTCCACCGGGTCGGCGTGGAGGTCCAGGTGACTTCCAGGCCGCTGGTGATGGTATCGCCGCCCTTGCCGCTGCGGAAACTGCTCTTCCAGCCCAGGCCCTGGTTCTCCAGTTCGGCGGCCTCGGGTTCGGGCCCCACATGGTCGGCAGGACCGGCGCCATGCGTCTTGCCGAAGGTATGGCCGCCTGCGATCAGCGCGACGGTCTCCTCGTCATTCATGGCCATGCGGCCAAAGGTGTCGCGAATGTCCTGCGCCGAGGCCAGCGGATCCGGATGGCCATCCGGACCTTCCGGATTGACGTAGATCAGGCCCATCTGCACGGCGGCCAGCGGGTTCTCCAGGTTGCGGCCCCCATCCTTGCGGCCGCTTTCCTTGCCATGCAGCTGCTCGTCGGCCACGACCGTGCCTTCGTCCTTGCCGCCGGCCTGCTTGCCATAGCGCAGGTCGCCGCCCAGCCAGGTCCGCTCATTGCCCCAATAGACGTCCTGATCCGGCTCCCAGGTATCTTCGCGGCCGCCGGCGAAACCGAAGGTCTTGAAGCCCATGCTCTCCAGCGCGACGTTGCCGGCCAGGATCAGCAGGTCGGCCCAGGAAATCTTGTTGCCGTACTTTTGCTTGATGGGCCACAACAGGCGGCGCGCCTTGTCCAGGCTGACGTTGTCGGGCCAGCTGTTCAAGGGCGCAAAGCGTTGCTGGCCACGGCCGGCCCCCCCACGGCCATCGCCGATACGATAGGTGCCGGCGCTGTGCCAGGCCATGCGGATGAACAACGGGCCGTAATGGCCGAAGTCGGCCGGCCACCAATCCTGCGAGTCCGTCATCAGGGCGGCGAGGTCTTTCTTCAGCGCCGCCAGATCGAGGCTCTTGAAGGCCTGGGCATAATCAAAGGCCGGGTCCAGGGGATTGGATTTTTCGGAATGCTGGCTGAGCAATTCCAGGCGCAGGCGTTTCGGCCACCAGTCTTGATTGGTCGTGCCGCTGCCGGCGCTATGGTTGAAAGGACACTTTGCCTCATTTGACATGCTCTCTCTCCTTGACGACGTGCAAGCCGCCGCGCGGTGCGACCAAGCCTCGCGCGATGCCATCAAGCGCTTGCATGCGGCTGACTATACGTGAAGGGGTGGGCCCGCAGGTTTGATTGCTGCAATCCGCGCAATAGTAGGGGGCTATGAGGGCATGGAGACGCCGGGAAACCGGCGCAAAGCGGCCGGATCAGCGCGCCTGCACGATGGCCGTGGCGGCCTGGGCCGGCGTGGGCGAGGCCAGGGCCAGCAGGGCAATGAACAGCGCCAGGGCGGCGCCGGCGAGGTAATCGGCCAGACGGGTCGGCATCGGGATGCTTCCTGAGATCGGCCCCCAGCGGGAGGCCATGGACCGATTATGGAAACCCCGGGCCCGCCGGCCAACGAATTAATCCGCCTTTGTTCAATCCTGGCAGTCATATGGCCGGCCGCCAGCTGGCGCCGCCCGCGATCTGCTCACTTGTTTATCCACAGCTTGTGGTTATCCCCCAGGGACCGCGCCGGTTTCCCCAGGGAGAAGGGCTGTTGATAACCTTGGGAACAAGCATGTGCGCAAAATGTGAGCATCCAGTGGATAAGCTGTGCACAGCCTGTGCAGAACCCTAGGCCTTGGGCAGAAAAGCCTGCACCAGCTTGACCCAATAGCTGGCGCCCACCGGCAGCAGGGCGTCATTGAAGTCATAGTTGGGGTTGTGCAGCTGGCAAGGCCCCATGCCGTGATAGCTCTGCAGGCGGTGGTCGCCATCGCCGTTGCCCAGGAAGAGATAGCAGCCCGGCACTTTTTCCAGGAAGAAAGAAAAATCCTCCGCGCCCATGAATTGCGGCACCTGGGGATTGATGTTTTCGCGGCCGAAGGCCTCCTCGGCCACCTGGATGGCGAAGGCGGTTTCTTTTTCCCAGTTGACCAGGGGCGGGTAGGCCCGCACGAAGTCCAGCTCGCCGCTGCCGCCATAGACCTGGGGCAGCGTGGTGGCGATGCGGCGCATATCGGCCTCGATCTTGTCCAACGCCTCCACCGTATAGGTGCGCACCGTGCCGCGCAGCACGGCTTCGCCCGGGATGACGTTATAGGCGTCGCCCGCGTGGATCTGGGTGATGGACAGCACCGCCGGATCCAGGGGATTGCGGCTGCGCGAGACCACGGTCTGCAAGGCCTGCACCATTTCCGCCGCGATCACGATGGGATCGACCGCCGCATGCGGCTGGGCCGCATGGCCGCCCAGGCCCTTGATAACGATGTCCCAGCGATTGCTCGAGGCCATGGTCGGGCCGGCCCGGAAGCCGAACTGGTTGACCGGCATGCCCGGCATATTGTGCAGGCCGAAGATCGCATCACAGGGAAAACGCTCGAACAGACCGTCTTCCATCATGGCGCGCGCGCCGGCATTGCCGCCTTCTTCGGCGGGCTGGAAGATGAAATTCACCGTGCCGTCGAAATCCGGATGCGCGGCCAGGTATTGGGCCGCGCCAAGCAGGATGGCGGTGTGGCCGTCATGGCCGCAGCCATGCATGCGCCCCGGGATGGTGGACTTATGCTCGAAACGGTTGTGCTCGGGCATGGGCAGGGCGTCCATGTCGGCGCGCAATCCCACCGATTTCTTGCCGCTGCCGGCGCGCAATACGCCCACCACACCGGTTTTCCCCAGGCCGGTGTGGACTTCCAGTCCCAGCGCGCGCAGGCGCTCGGCCACCAGGTTGGCGGTGCGGGTCTCCTGGAAGGCCAGCTCCGGATGCGCATGGATGTCGCGCCGCAAGGCGGTCAGCTCACCGTGCGCGCGTTGGATTTCGTCTAGGGTCTTCATGATGGTTGCCGGGGTGGAGAGAACGGTTTTCTTTTAGCACGCGCCGCCGCCGGCCTCGTCGTTGAGGTGGCAGGCGCTCCAGTGCCGCGGGGCGATTTCGCGCAACACAGGCCGTTGCTCGCCGCAGCGCGGCATGGCGCGCGGACAGCGTGGATGAAACGCGCAGCCGGCCGGCGGCGCCAAGGGCGAGGGCAGCTCGCCCTGGATGGGCCGGTACTCGCGCCGCTCGGTATCCAGGGTAGGCAGCTCGCGCAGCAAGGCCTGGGTATAGGGATGGTTGGCCTGGCCGAAAATGGCGTCGGTGTCGGCCAGCTCGACGACGCGCCCCAAGTACATGATGGCGACGCGGTCCGAGATATAGGACACCACGCCAAGATTGTGGCTGATGAACAGATAGGTCAAGCCCAGATCGCGGCGCAGCTGGCCGAACAGATTGATGACCTGGGCCTGGATGGAAACATCCAGGGCCGCCACGGCCTCGTCGCACACGATCACGGTGGGTTTGAGCGCCAACGCCCGCGCGATGCCGATGCGCTGGCGCTGCCCGCCCGAGAACTGATGGGGATAACGCTGTGCATAAGCCGGGTCCAGCCCGACCTGGCGCATCAGGCCAGCCACATAGTCATCGCGCTCGCGACGCGCGATAAGCCCATGCGCCACTGGCGCCTCGCCTATGATGTCGATGACGCGCATGCGCGGATTGAGCGAGGCATAGGGGTCCTGGAAGATCATCTGCACCGCCAGCTCATAGCGCCGCCGCGCCGGCGCGCCCAGGCTCGCCACATCCTCGCCCTGATACTGGATCTGGCCCGCCGAGGGCGACAGAATCCCCGCCACCATGCGGCCCAGCGTGGATTTTCCACAGCCGGACTCGCCCACGATGCCGATGACTTCGCCCGCCCGCACATCGAGGTCCACGCCGGCCACGGCGTGCACCACCTGGTCTTTCAGGCCGGCGCCAAACAGATTCGCGATACGCCCGGCCATGTCCACCCGCCGCTCAAAGCGCATTTCCAGGCCTCGCAGCGACAGCAGGGGGCTGTCCACAGACTTATCCATCATGCCTCTCCCGCATGCCAGCAGCGCACCCAATGCCCGGGCCGGATTTCGCGCGACTCGGGCTCGCGCAGACAGGCGTCGCTGGCGCGCGGACAGCGCTGGCGAAACGCGCAGCCTTCCGGCAGGTTGAGCAGCGACGGCGTCATGCCCGGAATCTGCGCCAGGGGCTGGCCGCGCCCCTGCGCGCTCGGAATGGAGGCCATCAGCCCCAGCGTATAGGGATGCAGGGCATGGCCGATCACATCCTTGCTCGTGCCCGTCTCGACGACGCGCCCGGCATACATGACGGCGATGCGGTCGGCCAGCCCGGCCACCACGGCAAGGTCATGGGTGATCCAGATCAGGGCCGTGCCGGTCTCGCGGCACAGGCGCCGGACTTCGTAGAGAATCTGCGCCTGTATGGTCACATCCAGCGCCGTGGTCGGCTCATCGGCGATGATCACGCGCGGCGAATTCAGCAAGGCGATCGCGATGGCCACACGCTGGCGCATGCCGCCCGACAGCTCATGCGGATAGGCGCGCAAACGCTCCCGCGGCGAGGGGATGCCCACCATGGTCAGGACTTCCAGCGCGCGCGCCATGGCCTGCGAGCGGCTGACGTCATGATGCGCCAGCACCGTCTCCACCATTTGCGTGTCCACCCGCAAGACCGGGTTGAGCGTCATCATGGGATCCTGGAAGATCATGGCCATTTCTTCGCCGCGCAAGGCCCGCCAGCGCTTCGCGTCGGCCTGCCGCAGGTCCTCGCCGTCAAACAGAATGGCGCCCTCGACGATGCGGCCCGGCTCGTCGAGCAGGCCCATGAGCGAAAAGCCGGTGATGCTCTTGCCCGAACCGGACTCGCCCACCAGGCCCAGGATCTCGCCTTGGCGCAGATAGAGATCCACGCCGTCGACGGCCTTGACCACGCCGGCGCGCGTGAAGAAATGCGTCTTCAGATTCCTGACGTCGAGCACGGGCGCCTTGTCCATCATGTCCGCCCTCATGCTTCGTTGCGGGGATTGAGCACATCGCGCAGATGGTCGCCCACCAGATTGATGGCGATAATGAGCAGGGCCAGCGCGATGCCCGGAAAGAACGAGATCCAGTACGTCCCGGACAGCAGATACTCAAAGCCATTGGCGATCAGCATCCCGAGCGAAGGCTCGGTGACCGGCACGCCGACACCCAGGAAAGACAGCGTGGCCTCCAGCGCGATGGCATGCGCCAGGTCGATGGTGGCGATCACGATCAGCGGCGGCATGCAGTTGGGCAGCACATGGCGGAACAGCACCCGCGTCCAGCCCAGCGACATGCAGCGCGCCGCCTCCACGTACTCCTTGCCGCGCTCGACCAGCGCCGCGCCGCGCGCGGCGCGCGCGAAATACGCCCATTGCACCACCACCAGCGCGATGATCACCTTGTCCACCCCCTTGCCCAGGATGGCCAACAGGATCAAGGCCACCAGGATGGCGGGGAAGGACAGCTGGATATCGGCGATCCGCATCAAGAGCGCATCGATACGCCCGCCAAAATAGGCGGCGATCAATCCCACGGCCGCGCCGATCACAAAGGCCGCGGCCACCGATACCGCGCCCACCAGCAGACTGGTGCGCATGCCATAGAGAATCGCCGACAGCATGTCGCGCGCCTGGCCATCGGTGCCCAGCCAATACGTCATGCCGCCGTCGCCGCTGGCGCTGCCCGGAGGCAGCTTGGAATCCAGAATATCCAGGCCGCCGATGTCGTAGGGATTCTGCGGCGCGATCCAGGGCGCGAACACCGCCGCGCCTATCGTGACGATGAGCAGGACGAGCCCGAGCACCGCCAGCTTGCTGGCGCAGAAATCGCTCACGAAGCGCCGCGACGGCGTCATGGGTTTGGCCAGCGCGGCCGTGGTGCTGGTCATCGGCGGGCCTCCAGGCGGACACGGGGGTCGAGCACGGTGTAGATGATGTCCACCACCAGATTGAGCATGACCAGGAAGAACACGATCAGCATCAGATAGGCCACCACCACGGGCCGGTCCAGCGTGATGATGGAATCGATCAGGAGCTTGCCCATGCCCGGCCAGGAAAACACGGTTTCGGTCACGACGGCGAAAGCCACCACCTGGCCCAGTTCGAGCCCGGCCACCGTCACGATGGGGATGAGGATGTTCTTGAGCAGGTGCACGCCCAGCACCCGTTTTTCCGACAGGCCCTTGGCGCGCGCGAACTTGATGTAGTCCTGCGGCAGGCTTTCGCGCGTGGCCGCCCGCGTGACGCGAATGATGAGCGCGCACTTGGCCAGCGCGATCGTGCCCGCCGGCAGGATGATGGCCGCCCAACCGCTGAGCGTCAGGATGCTCAACGGCACGCCGGCCACGCTCACGGTGGCGCCGCGGCCGCTGGCCGGCAGCCAGCCCAGGCTGACGGCGAACACCATGATGAGCATCAGCCCCACCCAGAAATTGGGCAGCGAAAAGCCCAGCACCGACCCCGTCATGATGGCCCGGGAACTCACCGCGCGCGGCCGCAGCCCGGCCAGGATGCCCAGGGGCACGCCGATCAGCACCGACAGCGTCATGGCGACCACGGCCAGCTCCATCGTGGCCGGCATGCGCTGCAGGATGAGGCGCATGGCCGGCTCGCCGGTCAGGAAGCTGTTGCCGAAATTGCCCTGCACGGCCTGGCCCATGAAGATCAGGTATTGCCGCCACAGTGGCTGGTCCAGCCCCAAGGCGGCACGGATGGCGCTGCGTTGCGCCTCCGTGGCTTCCGGGCTGGCCAGCATGGACACGGGATCGCCGACCATGTAGATGCCGGCGAAGACCACCGCCGACATCACCACCATCACGACGATGGTTTGCAGCAGCCTGCGTATGATGGTTGCAAGCATCCGGGCTGCCGCTTACTTCTTCAACGTCGCGTTCTGCGCCAGCGTGATCTGGTCAGGCCGGCCCTTGTAGCGCACATCATTCTTCATGGCCCAGACCGACAGCTCGAAATGCACTGGCAGCATGGCGTAGTCGTCCATGGCCAGATTGCTGGCCTTCTGCAGCAAGGCGGCGCGCTTGGCATCGTCCATGGTGCCGGAGGCCTCCTTGACGAGCGCGTCCATCGCCGGGTTGGAATAGCGGCCGCGGTTGGTGGTGCCCAGGCCGGCCTCGGGATTGCGCGTCACCAGCAAGGAGGTCAAGGCATTGGACATCTCGCCGCTGGTCACCGACCAGCCCGCCAGATAGGCGCTGAAGGAATAGCTGTCGCGGTTCTTGAAGAACACGGGCGGCGCCATGGCGTCCACATTGGTCTTCACGCCGATGCGCGTCCACATCGAGGCGATGGCCTGGGCGACCTTGGCGTCATTGACGTAGCGGCCCGAAGGCGCGCCCAGCGTGATCTCGAAGCCATTGGGATAGCCGGCTTCTTTCAGCAAGGCCTTGGCTTTCTCCACATCCGGCTTGGCGGCCTTGGCGTGCTCCTTGGACGCGCCGAACATGGGGTAGGGCAGCAGGTTGCCGGCCGGCTGGGCCACGCCGCCCATCACGCGCTCGACGATGGCGTCGCGGTTCAGCGCCAGCGACAGCGCCTGACGCACGCGCTTGTCCTTCATGGGATTTTTGTCGGTGCCCTTGACGCCCGGGCTGGGTTCGGCGAACTGGTCCAGGGCCACATACACCACCCGCACCGAGGGCGTTTCCTCGACGAAGAGCTTCTTGTCGGCCTTGAGCTTGGACAGGTCGTCGGTCGGGGGATCCTCGATCATGTCCACATCGCCGGCCAGCAGGGCCGCCACACGGGCCGCGGCATTGGTCATGGGACGGTAGATCACCTTGTCCCAGGTCGGCTTGGGGCCCCAGTAGTTTTCATTGCGGGCGAACACCAGCTCGGCGCCGCGCTTCCATGACACGAATTTATAAGGACCCGTCCCCACCAGGCCGTCGCCGCTGTTGAGCTCGGTGGTCGTCTTGCCTTCCGGCGCCGGGCCCGAGGCCGCCTTCTTGGACATGATGGGCAATTGCGCCAGGTTGACCAGCAGATTGGGCGCCAGCTCCTTGGTGGTGATGCGCACCGTCATCGGATCCACCGCCTCGGTCTTGGCGACCGAGCCCAGATAGAGCGTGAACGGCGACGGGCTGTTGGGCACCTTGGGGATGCGGTCATAGGAGAACACCACGTCCTCGGCCGTAAAGGGCGAGCCGTCGGCGAACTTCACATTGGGGCGCAGCTTGAACGTCCAGACCTTGCCGTCCACCGTCCAGGACTCGGCCAGGGCGGGCTTCGGCTGCAGTTTCTCGTCCGTCTCGACCAGGGAATTGAACAAGGTCTGGGAGATCTGCGTATTGGGCGTGAGCGCGTGATACTGCGGATCCATCGAGCTCGGCTCTGTTTTCAGGGCGATCACCAGATCGCGGGCCCAGGCCTGAGTGCCGAATGCGAGCAACAGCGCCGCCGCGCCACAGCTCAGTCCGCGCGAAAACCGAAATGCCATCTGGATCTCCCAAGAATGTTTCGAGTTCAAATACCGCGCACTGACCATAACCAGCAACCATTGTGCTGCGCAACAGTTATATTCCCTTATTGCCCCTTTCCGCTGTTTTGATTTCGTCCGCCATGAGCAATGCCCTTCCCATCGCCGCCATCGCCACCGCCCCCGGCCGCGGCGGCATCGGCGTGGTGCGCGTCTCCGGGCCCAGCCTGCGGGCCTATGTCCGCGCGCTGCTGGGCCGCGACCTGACCCCGCGCCATGCCCATTACCTGCCGTTCACCGACGCGGATGGCCAGGCCATCGACGAGGGCATCGCCATCTATTTCCAGGGGCCCAGTTCCTATACCGGCGAAGACGTGCTCGAACTGCAGGGCCATGGCGGCCCGGCCGTGCTCAAGCGCCTCCTGGCGCGCTGCCTGGAGGCCGGCCGCGGCATCGGCCTGCGCCTGGCCGAGCCCGGCGAATTCACGCGCCGCGCCTTCCTGAACGACCGCATGGACCTGGCCCAGGCCGAGGCCGTCGCCGACCTCATCGACGCCTCCTCCGAAGCCGCCGCGCGCGGCGCCATGGCCTCGCTGTCGGGCGAGTTCTCGCAGCGCGTCACGGCGCTGGCCGACCGCATCGTGCACCTGCGCATGCTGGTCGAGGCCACGCTGGACTTCCCCGAAGAAGAAATCGACTTCCTGGAGAAATACCAGGCGCGCCCGACCCTGCAGGCCCTGCGCGCCGACCTCGATGTCCTGATCGCGCAGGCGCGCCAGGGCGTCATCCTGCGCGAAGGCCTGCACGTCGTGCTGGCCGGCCAGCCCAATGTCGGCAAGAGCAGCTTGCTCAACGCTCTGGCGGGCGATGACATCGCCATCGTCACGCCCATCGCCGGCACCACGCGCGACAAAGTCGTCCAAGAAATCCATATCGACGGCGTGCCCCTGCACATCGTCGACACCGCCGGCCTGCGCGACACCGACGACACCGTCGAAAGCATAGGCATCGCGCGGACCTGGAAAGAAATCGAGCGCGCCGACGTCATCCTGCACCTGCAGGACGCCACCGCTCCCGGCGATACCCTGGACGCCGACATCACCGCTCGGCTGCCGGCCCGCACCCCCGTGCTCGCCGTCTTCAACAAGATCGACCTCCTGCCCGCGCCGCCCCGGCTGGGCGCCAACCAGATCGGCATCTCGGCCAAGCAAGGCCAGGGGCTGGACGCCTTGCGCGCCCGGCTGCTGCAGCTGGCCGGCTGGAACCCGGGCGCCGAATCGCCCTGGCTGGCGCGCGAACGCCACCTGCACGCCCTGCAGGCCGCCCGCGATCACCTCGACATCGCCGCCGAACACGCCAGCCACGATGACCGCGTGCTGGACCTCTTTGCCGAAGAACTGCGTTTGGCGCACGACAGCCTGTCCAGCATCACCGGCCGCTTCACCAGCGACGACTTGCTGGGCGAGATTTTTTCCAGCTTCTGCATAGGCAAGTGAGGCGAGCCGGCGCCATGCCGGTTCAACACGCCGCCGGCCAAGCCGCCAGACCTTATGATGGCAGCTTCGCAACCGCCACAGGACCGCGCAGCTTGAACGCCCCCGACCTTCCCCAAGATCCCTTTCTGTTTCTGGAATCACTGGACAGCCGCAAGGCCGAGCAATGGGTGTGCGCGCAAAACGAGCGGACCCTCGACCATCTGGACCAGGATCCGGCCATCCCGGCCCTGACCCAGCGCCTGGTCGATATCTATGACTCCCCCGATCGCATCGTCACCTGCTCGCGGCATGGCGATTGGGCCTACAACACCTGGACCGACGCCGATCATCCGCTCGGCCTGGTGCGGCGCGCGCCCTGGCAGGATTGGTTGGCGGGCAAGGCCCGCTGGGAAACCGTGCTGGATGTGGACGCGCTGGCGGTCAACGGCGACAGCCCGGACGGCACGCGCTGGACGCTGGCCGATTTCGACCTGCGCTATCCCGATGGCGAGCGCGCCCTGGTCTCGCTTTCGCCCGATGGTTCGGATGCCTGCATCATCCAGGAGTTCGACGTCGCCACGCGGCGCTTCGTGCCGGATGGCTTCCAGCTCACGGAGCCCGGCCAGCACAGCATGGATTGGATAGACCGCGACACCGTCTATGTGGGCTGGGACGACGATGCCGAACTCACGGATGCCGGCCATCCGCGCCTGCTGCGCCGCTGGCGGCGCGGCACGCCGCTAGAAGAATCTCCCGTCGTGCTCGAATGCGCCAGCAGCGATATCTCCGTGCACGCCTGGTACGACCATGAACTCAAACGCCACCTGGCCGTGCGTTATCTCAGCATGTGGAGCACGGACTGGCTTTGGCTGGACGAGGCCGCGGAACAATGGCGGCGCTATGACGTTCCGGCCGACGCCGAAATCAGCGAGTGGCGCGAATGGCTGTTCATCCATTTGCGCTCGGCCTGGCCGACGGCCGACGCCCAGCACGCGGCCGGCAGCCTGCTGGCCCTGCGGCGCGAGCGCTTCCTGGCGGGCGATACCCGCGCCGATGTGCTGTTCACGCCAGCGCCGCGCCGCGTGCTGGCCGACCTGGATTTCACGCTCAATTACCTCATCCTCACCGAACGCCAGGATTGCGTGACCCATCTGCGCCGCCTGCGGCCCAGGCCCGAAGGCGGCTGGCAGGCCGAGTCCATCGCCACGCCCGGAGACAGCGCGGTGGCGATGACGGCCGTGGACAGTCTGCGCGACGACACCGTGCTCGTGCATGTGGACCACTTTCTGCAACCCACGGCGCTCTACCATGCGCGCGCCAGCGATGCCGGTCCCGATGCCTGGCAATTGCTTGCGCGCCTGCCGCCGCAATTCAACACCGAAGGCATGAGCGCGCAACTGTGCCATGCCACCGCGCCCGATGGCGTGCAGATACCGTATTGGCTCATCGGACGCAGATCTGCGCGGCCGCAACCCTGCCTGCTCTACGGCTATGGCGGCTTTGAAGAAGCCCTGGACGAACCGGCCTATATGGCCACCGCGGGCGTCACCTGGCTGGAAGGCGGCGGGCTCTACGCCATCGCCTGCACGCGCGGCGGCGGAGAATTCGGGCCGGCCTGGCATCAGGCCGCCTTGCGCGAGCATCGCCAGGTCGCCTTCGATGATTTCATCGCGGTGGCCGAATCCCTCATCGACACGGGCGCCACAAGCGCGCGGCAGCTCGCCATCAGCGGCGCCAGCAATGGCGGCCTGCTGGTGGCCGCCTGCATGGTGCGGCGCCCGGATCTGTTCGCCGCCGTGCTCTGCGCCGTGCCGGTGCTGGACATGATGCGCTTTCACAAGCTGCTGCAGGGCGCCACCTGGATCGAAGAATACGGCGATCCGGACGATCCGCGGGCGCGCGCCTGGCTGCTGGCCTATTCGCCTTATCACCAGGTCAAGCCGGGCGTGCGCTATCCCGCGGTGCTCTTTACCACGTCGTCGTCCGATGACCGCGTGCATCCGGGTCATGCGCGCAAGATGGCCGCCCGGATGCAGGCGCAGGGCCACGACCGGGTCTGGTATCTGGAAAGGCGCGACGGCGGCCATGGCGCGGGCGTCGAGGCCCGCAGCATCGCCCACGCCGAAGCGCTCGAAGCCCGTTTTCTGTGGCGGGCGGTCACGCAATAGGCTGGCAGATCCCTAGCCGGCGGCCCCGTAGATCTGGCCGCAGACGTCGCGCAAGGCCTGGGCGAACAGGCCATCCGCCTCGCGCGCCTGGCCGTCCTTGCGGGTAAACAGCGCGATAGGCGGCAAGGCCCACTCAAAAGTGAAGGGGACAATGGCCACGCCGGCGATACGCACCAGCTCATCGGCGATATCGGCCGGCAGGGCGGTGACCGCGCGTTCGCTGGCCGCCACCATTTCACCGATGAGTTTGGAAGAGTTGGTTTCCACGACCGGCATGGGCGGCGGCAGACCCTCGGCCAGGAAGAGCGCGGCCACCTGTTCGCGCATGGGCGTCTGCGCCGTCCCGAGTATCCAGTCCAGATCGGCCAGATCGTCCCAGTTCAGGCGGCCGCGCGCCAGCCGCGCCGCCAGGCGCCGGCTGGCCACCAGGCGGGGCCTTTGGCGGTACAACACTTCAAACTGCAGTTTTTCGCGCATGGTGGGCGCGGCCGCGCGGGCGATCACGGCATCCAGGGCATGCTCTTGCAGCAAGCTCAACAGGACGTCGCTGGTGCCCTCGTGCACCGTCACCGTGATACGCCGCCCATCGGGCAGGGTGCGCGCAATGGCCGACGACAGCAATTGCCCGGACACAAAAGGGATGACCCCCACATTGACATGGGCCGCATGGCCGCTGGCGGCCGCTTCCATATCGCGGGCCAGGTGGTCCAGGTCCTGCAACATGGCCTGGGCGCGCGCCAGCGCAATCTCCCCCAGGGCCGTGGGCACCATGCCGCGCATCGAGCGCGTGAACAAGGGCGCACCGAACATGGATTCGATCTCGGCCAGGGCGCTGGTGACGGCCGGCTGGCTGGTCGCCATATGCTGGGCCACCCGGGTGAGCGAACCGTGCTGGCGGATCAGCAGCAAGAGACGCAGATGGCGCATCTTCAGGCGGCTTGCCAGCCGGTGCAGGATCTCGGCCGCGCTCAGGCTCACGATACGGCCCCGTTTACATATACAGATTTCATGGAATAAGCATAAGGTAAACCTTATGTACTTATAAAAAGCTCAAATCGCTACCTTATATCTGGTCTTTAGACTTGCGTAAATGCTGAGCAGCATCGCCCCGATGCCGGCACGTACCAAGCGAGACAAGACATGCCCCAGAATCCCAACGACCGCCAGGCCGCGCTGGACTATCACGAGTTTCCCACCCCGGGAAAGATCGCCATCACGGCTTCCAAGCCGCTGGTCACCCAGCGCGACCTCGGCCTGGCCTACACGCCGGGCGTGGCCGCGGCCTGCGAAGAAATCGTCGATGAGCCGCTCAATGCTTTCCGATACACCGCGCGCGGCAACCTGGTGGGCGTGATCTCCAACGGCACCGCCGTGCTGG
>NZ_JHEP02000029.1 GCF_000657795.2 Bordetella pseudohinzii | reverse complement strand
CGCGGGCCAGGCCGCTGCCGCCGCTCCCGCTTCTTCCGCCCCCGCCGCGCAAGCCCAGCCTGCGCAAAGCGCGCAGCCCGGCGCCCTGCCGACGCCGGCCGCTTTTGCCCAGGCGCTGCGGCAAACACTGCAGACCAGCGGGCTGTTCTACGAATCGCACCTGACCGACATGGTCTATGGCCAGCGCCCGCCGGAGGCTCTGCGCGCCGAACCACAGGCCGCGCTGCCGCGCGCGCCCCAGGTCGCGCCCACGCCCCCTTCCCTGCCCGCGCCGGCCGCCGCCCATGCCGCGCCGGGATCGGCCACCACCTCGGCCGTGCTTACGCTCAGCGC
The DNA here is from genome assembly GCF_000657795.2 of Bordetella pseudohinzii. Lineage (GTDB taxonomy): Bacteria > Pseudomonadota > Gammaproteobacteria > Burkholderiales > Burkholderiaceae_B > Bordetella > Bordetella pseudohinzii. The sequence continues at coordinate 14,783 of NZ_JHEP02000029.1, read as the reverse complement.
CCAGGCCGACACCGGCCCGCCGCCGGCGCCGGGCACGCCCATCGGCGGCCTGCATCCGGACACCAATGGCCTGGTCCGCCAGCAGCTGGAAATCCTCGCCAACCATGTGGTGCATTGGCAGGGGCAGCCCTGGCCCGGCGCGGAGATGGACTGGGAGGTCCGCCGCGACCCCTATGGCGAATCACCGCAGGATCCGGACCAACATTGGGCCACGCGGCTGACACTGCGCCTGCCTCGCCTGGGCGAGGTCGAGGCGCGCCTGTCGCTGGCCGGCTCGCAACTGGTGCTGCAATTGACCGCGCCGCAAAGCGCGGGCGAACTGAACCGCGAATCCGAGGCGCTGCGCCAGCAGCTGACCCGCGCCGGCCTGACCCTGAGCGACCTGACCGTGCAGGCCATGCCCCCCTCGCCGTTTGCGCTGCCGGATTTCCTGCTTCCCGAAGTATGACCTCGTCTGACGACACATCTCGCACGACCGCGGTCGCGCTAAGCTATGACGAAAGCGACAACGCGCCGCGCGTCGTCGCCAAAGGCTATGGCCAGTTGGCTGACGCCATCGTTCGCACGGCCAGAGAACATGGCCTTTACGTGCACGAGTCACCCGAATTGGTTGGATTGTTAATGCAAGTGGACCTGGATTCGCATATCCCGCCGCAGCTGTACACCGCGGTGGCCGAACTGCTCGCCTGGCTGTATCGCCTTGAGGCCCGCGCCCTGCCCGATACGGCGGGGGAGCCGCATGCCTAACCCGCCCGGCGCCCAGGCGCTGTTCCACACCGAATTACTGCGCGAAGCGCGGCAGATCGCGGACATCCTCAGATACGCCATCCAGCCCGCCAACGAGGCTCAGGCCCGCGACGGCCAGGGCCGCAACTGGCCGGTCAAGCTGCTGGGCGCGGATTGGCAGGCCGGCATCCTGTTCTGGCGCCCGAGGGATCCGGCGCAGGCCGCCCTCATGCCCGGCGGGCCGCAATTCCTCAGCGGGTCGCTGCCGGTCGAACTGCTGGTCTCGGTCGATGACGGCAGCCATCTGCAATTCCAGGCGGGCCGGCCCATCGTGCTCAATTTTCCCGACGCCAGCCTGAGCATGGTCTCGGAGTTCCCCGCGCTGCTGCGCCGCGACAGCCCGCAGGACGTCCCGGCCTGAGGCCGGAATCAGATCGACATCGAGGAAATTTCCTTATAGGCCGCGACCAGCCGGTTGCGGACCTGCACCGCCGTCTGGAAACCCAGGCTGGCTTTCTGCAGATCGATCATCACATCGTTGAGCGAGACCTCCGAGGCGCCCAACTCGAAGGCCTTGGACTGCGCGGTCGCGGCGTTCTGGGCATTGGAGACTTTGCGGATCGAGTTCTGCAGTTCGGCGGCGAAACTCGTGGGCGCGGCCGCCGGCGACAGATCCGCCGGGATGGCCGAGCCGTTCTGCGCGGCGCGCATCACGGCGCGCATCTGCTGCAACATGTTTTCGATACCGGAGACGCCGGAAACCGCCATATTCAATCCTTGCTCGGTCTGTACACGATAGGCCGACAGGCTAGCAGCCGCCAGGCGCGGCCATAGCGCCTAAAAAGCGCCAAAAACCGGCGCACTTCCCCGCTTGCGGCGCGGCCGCGCACATAGGGGACAAATAACGCCAAAAAACGCTTGTTTTCATCGATTGGGACTGCCGGGCGGCCAGCCATAATCCAGCCTCCCATAGCCATAGTGTGCAACTTGCCTATCCCGCCCATGTTGTCCTCTTATCCGCTCCGCGCAGCCTGCGGGAGCCGCCAATGAACCAGCAAGCGACGCTGAGCACCTCCCTGCTGGCCAGGTTCCCGTTTCTGGAAAAAGTGCGCGCCCTGCCCAAGCCGGTCCTGCTGGGCGGCGCGGCAGCCCTGGTCGCCCTCATCGTGGCCGCGGCGCTCTGGAGCCGGGAGCCGGACTACAAGGTGCTGTTCTCCAACCTGGATGATCGCGACGGCGGCGCCATCGTCACGGCCCTGGGCCAGATGAACGTGCCCTACCGCTTCAGCGACAACGGCGCGGCCATCCTGGTGCCCGGCGGCCGCGTCTACGATGCGCGCATGCAGCTGGCCAGCCAGGGCCTGCCGCGCGGCGGCTCGGTCGGCTTTGAACTGATGGACAATGCGCGCTTCGGCGCCAGCCAGTTCGCCGAACAGATCAACTATCAGCGCGGCCTGGAAGGCGAACTGGCCCGCTCCATCGAAGCCATGCACTCGGTGCAGCATGCCCGCGTCCACCTGGCGCTGCCGCGCCAGTCGCTGTTCGTGCGCGACCGGCAGCCGCCCACCGCCTCGGTGCTGCTGAACCTGCATCCGGGCCGCAGCCTGGCCGACGCCCAGGTCTCGGCCATCTCCTGGCTGGTGGCCTCCAGCGTGCCCGACCTGAGCGCCGACAACGTCTCCATCGTCGACCAGAACGGCCGTCTGCTGTCGGCGCCCGCCGGCGAAGGCCGCGGCATGGACGCCGACCAGATGCGCTTCGTGCGCGAGGTCGAGCAGCGCACGGTCGAACGCATCCTCACCATCCTGAATCCCCTGGTCGGGCCGGGCAACGTCCACGCCCAGGCCAGCGCCGAAGTCGACTTCGCCCGCCGCGAGGAAACCTCGGAAACCTATCGTCCCAACCAGGAGCCGGGCCAGGCCGCCGTGCGCAGCCAGCAGACCAGCGATTCGCGCCAGGTGGGCGTGAACCCGGCCGTCGGCGTGCCCGGCGCCCTGAGCAATCAGCCGCCGGCCGGCGTCCAGGCGCCCCTGGCCACGCCCCCCGCGCAGCCGCAGCGGCCCCAGCAACAGGCGCAGCAAGCGGCCGGCACGCAGCAACAGCAGCAACAGCCTCCGGGCACCGAGCGCCGCGACGCCACGACCAATTATGAAGTCGACCGCACCATCAGCCACGTCAAGCAGCCCGTGGGCCAGCTCAAGCGCCTGTCGGTGGCGGTGGTGGTCAACCACCTGCCCGGCAAGGACGGCGAGCCCCAGGCGCTGCCGCCCGAGGAGCTCAACAAGCTGACCAACCTGGTGCGCGAAGCCATGGGCTATTCGGAGTCGCGCGGCGACTCGCTGAACGTGGTCAACAGCCAGTTCAACGACACGCCGCCCGCGGTGCCGATGTGGCGCGATCCCGAGCTGATCGCAACGCTCAAGACGGTGCTGGGCTGGGTCTTCGGATTGCTGATCCTCTTCTGGCTGTATCGCAAGGTCCGCCCGGTCGTCACCGACTACTTCTACCCGCAGATCGATCCCGAGGAAGCCGCCGCCGCGCGCGCCGAGGCCGAGCGCGAAGCGCTGGCCACGGCCCGCGCCAAGGAAGTCAACCGCTACGAAGACAATCTGCAACGCGCCCGCGACATGGCCACCAAGGATCCGCGCGCCGTTGCCATGGTCCTGCGCGCCTGGATGACGAAAGATGAAAAGTGATGCAAAGCCGCTGGACGGCATGACCCGCAGCGCGGTGCTCCTGATGTCGCTGGGCGAGGATGCCGCCGCCGAAGTCTTCAAATACCTGACCGCGCGCGAAGTGCAGCAAGTCGGCGCGGCGATGGCCACGCTCAAGCAGGTCACCCGGGGCGATGTGGCCGGCGTGCTGGAGGAGTTCCGCCAGGAGGCCGATCAGTTCATGGCCGTGACCCTGGGTTCGGACGACTATATCCGCACCGTGCTGACCAAGGCCCTGGGCAGCGACCGCGCCGCCGGCCTGATCGAGGACATCCTCGAGGCCGGCGAAGGCGGCAGCGGCATCGACGCGCTGAACTGGCTGGACCCGCACACCGTGGCCGAACTCATCGGCGACGAGCATCCGCAAATCATCGCCACCATCCTGGTGCACCTGGAGCGCGACCGCGCCGCCGGCGTGCTGAGCATGCTGACCGACCGCCTGCGCAACGACGTCATGCTGCGTATCGCCACCTTCGGCGGCGTGCAGCCGGCCGCGCTGTCCGAGCTGACCGAGGTACTGAATTCGGTGCTGGCCGGCCAGGGCGCCAAGCGCAGCAAGATGGGCGGCGTGCGCACGGCCGCCGAGATTCTGAACATGATGAACTCGAACCAGGAAGAGGCCGTGGTCGAGAGCCTGCGCGAACGCGATGCCGACCTGGCCCAGAAGATCGTCGACGAGATGTTCGTCTTCGACAACCTCATCGACGTCGAGGATCGCGGCATCCAGCTCATTCTCAAGGAAATCGACAACGACACGCTCATGGTCGCGCTCAAGGGCGCCACCGAGGAGCTGCGCTCCAAGTTCCTGCGCAATATGTCCAGCCGCGCGGCCGAAATGCTGCGCGAAGACCTGGATGCGCAAGGCCCGATCCGCATGTCCAAGGTCGAGGGCGAGCAGAAGAAGATTCTGCAGATCGCCCGCCGCCTGGCCGAAAGCGGCCAGATCACGCTGGGCAACCAGGGCGACGACGCCTATGTCTGAGTTGCCGGCCTGCGATGCCCTGAGCAGCGACGCCTGGCGCCGCTGGCAGATGGTGTCGTTCGACGCTCCCGAGCCGGAACCCGAACCGGTGGCGCCGCCGCCGCCGGATCCGGGCCCCGATCCGGAAACACTCAAGCGCCAGTGGCGCGCCGAGGCCGAGGCGCAGGGCCGCGAAACCGGCTATGCGCAAGGCCACGAGGCCGGCCTGGCCGCCGGTCATCAGGCGGGCCAGGACCAAGGCTGGCAGGCGGGGCATGAGGCCGGCTATGCGGCCGGCCTGGCCGAGGGCCGCGAGCAGGCGCGCCAGGAAGGCCTGCAATTGGCTGCGCTGTCGACGGCCGCGGCCGCCTCGCTGGGCCAGCTGGAAGAAAAAATGGGCCAGGCGCTCGTGACCCTGGCCCTGGACATCGCGGGCCAGATCCTGCGCACCACCCTGGCCGAGCAACCCGAAAGCATGCTGCACGCCGTGCGCGAGGTGCTGCATACACCGGCGCCCGGCCAGGGCGGCGTGCTGCGTCTCTGGGTCCACCCGCAAGACCTCGACCTGGTGCGGCTGCACCTGGCCGATGAGCTGCGCGACGGCAATTGGCGCGTGCTGGCCGACGAATCCATCAGCCGCGGCGGCTGCCGGGCCGAATCGCCGTTCGGCGACATCGACGCAACCTTGCAGACGCGCTGGCGCCGCGTGGCGGCCTCGCTGGGCCGCGCCACCGCCTGGGAGGCAAGCGCGTGAGCGCCCCGGCCATCGACCGCTGGCAGACGCAGCTGCAGATCGGCTCGATCCGCGCCGCCTCCACCGAGCCGGCCTTGGCCACCGGCCGCATCACCCGGGCTACCGGTCTGGTGCTGCACGCCACCGGGCTGCGGCTGCCGGTAGGAGCCGCCTGCCGCATCGAGATCGCGCGCGGCCACGATCATTGGGCCGACGCCGAAGTCGTCGGCTTCGACGGTCACACCCTGTATTTGATGCCCCAGGCCGATATTTCCGGCCTGCCGCCGGGCGCGCGCGTCATGCCCGCCGAGCCGGCCGTGCAAAGACCGGTTCCCCTGCCCCGCAAGGCCGAACTCAATGGCAATGCCAAGCCGCAGCTGGGCCGCCACCTGCCGGTGGGCAATGCGCTGCTGGGCCGCGTGGTCGATGGCGCGGGACGTCCGCTCGACGGCCTGGGTCCCCTGAGCGGCGCCGACCTGGCCCCGCTGTCGGCCCAACCCATCAACCCGCTGTCGCGCGCGCCGATCGACGCCGTGCTGGACGTGGGCGTGCGGGCCATCAATGGCCTGCTCACCGTGGGCCGCGGCCAGCGCATGGGCCTGTTCGCCGGCTCGGGCGTGGGCAAGAGCGTGCTGCTGGGCATGATGGCCCGCTACACGCGCGCCGACGTCATCGTGGTGGGCCTGATCGGCGAACGGGGCCGCGAAGTCAAGGAGTTCATCGAGCACAACCTGGGCGCCGACGGCCTGGCCCGCTCGGTCGTGGTGGCCGCGCCCGCCGACGTCTCGCCGCTGCTGCGCCTGCAGGGCGCGGCCTACGCGACCCGCCTGGCCGAGCACTTCCGCGACCAGGGGCTGGACGTGCTGCTCATCATGGACTCGCTCACCCGCTATGCCATGGCCCAGCGGGAAATCGCCCTGGCCATCGGCGAACCGCCGGCCACCAAGGGCTACCCGCCCTCGGTGTTCGCCAAGCTGCCGGCCCTGGTCGAGCGCACCGGCATGGGCGCGCCCGGCCCCAACGGCAAGGCCGGATCGATCACGGCCTTCTATACCGTGCTGACCGAGGGCGATGACCAGCAGGACCCCATCGCCGACGCGGCGCGCGCCATCCTGGACGGCCACGTCGTCCTCTCGCGCACCCTGGCCGAGGCTGGGCACTACCCGGCCATCGATATCGAGGCCTCGATTTCGCGCGCCATGACCTCGCTCATCACGCAGCAGCAGTTCAACATGGTGCGCCGCTTCAAGCAGATGCTGTCGCGCTACCAGCGCAACCGCGACCTGATTTCCGTCGGCGCCTATGTCGCCGGCGCCGATCCGCAGCTCGACGAGGCCATCGCGCGCTACCCGCGCCTGGAAGCCTATCTGCAGCAGGACATCGGCGACAACGTCAGCTACGGCGACGCCGTGGAAATCCTGCGCGCCACCTTCGCCCTGGGAGAGGTCCATGCCTAGCCAATTGCCTCTGGACATGCTGATCGGCCTGGCCAAGGAGAGCACGGACGAGGCGGCGCGCGAACTGGGCCGCTTGAACGCCGAGCGCAGCAATGCCGAGCGCCAGCTCAATATGCTGCACGACTACCGCCAGGACTATCTCAAGCGGCTGCAGGACGCCATGGTGGCCGGCATGTCGGCGGCCGACTGCCACAACTACCAGCGCTTCATCGGCACGCTGGACGACGCCATCAGCCAGCAGACCCATGTGCTGCACAACGCCGACATGCAGCTGATGCAGGGACGCCAGGCCTGGCAGCGCGAAAAGCGCAAGCTCAGCTCCTTCGACACCCTGGCCGAGCGCGACGCCCGCAGCCGCGCCCTGACCGAGGCGCGCCGCGAACAGCGCGCCAATGATGAAATCTCGGCCCGCCTGGTTCGCCGCCAGGCCGGCATGTAATCCACGGAACGCCGCCATGATGAGCCCCTCCGCCATGACCCTTCCCTTCACGAGCGCCACGACCGCCACGCCCCTGCCCACGGCCGGCGTGACGGCGACAGCCGACGGCGGCGGCAGTTTTGCCAAGGTCCTCAAGCAGCAAAGCGACAATAGCCCGGCGCCGGCCAGACCCGCCGCGCAGGGCAAGGACAAGGACAGGCCGGCCGCCCCCGCCGATGCCCCCAGGCCGCCCGCCCAGGCATCAAGCGCGCCGCCCCAATCCGCCCAGGCGGCCGGGCAGGACAGCGAAGCCGGCGCCGACGAAGAGGATCCCCGCCAGGCCGAAGCCGCCGCCGCGCTGGCCTTGGCCCAGGCCGTGCCGGTCCTGCCCGCCATGCCCGCCGCGCCCACGCTGCCGCAACAGGCGCTGGACATCGCCGCCCAGGCGGCCGAGGTTCAGGCGCGCGTGGCCGCGGCCCATGCCGCCCCGTCCACGCCAGCCGCCGTCCGGACCGCCGCGGCCGACGCCGCGCAGGCCCTGCCCGAAACCGCCTTGCCAGCCGCAGCCCAGGCTGCCGCGACGGACGTGGCAAAGACCGCGACGCCGGCGGCGGCCATGCCGGCGCCCCATGCCCAAGCCCGGGTCGCGCAGGCCGCAAGCCGCGAGCCCGCCGCGCCCCTGCCCGCCGCGCAAACGCCGGCCGGCGCTGCCGCGCAGCCGCCGCTGCCTCACCCGGATCTGCCCGCCACGCAGGAGGAGCACCCGGCCGTCGAACATGCCGCCGCATCCGTCGCCGCGCCCGCCGCCGAACCGCTCACGGTGCTGACGCCGTCCACGCCGCGCCAGGCGGCCACCGCCGACATCGCCCCGGCCGCGCCCAGTCTGCAAGTGAATACGCCCGTGGGCGCCACGCAATGGGGGCAGGAATTGAGCCGCCAGGTCCTGAGTTTCAGCCAGAACCTGGCCCAGGGCAGCCATACCGCGGAGCTGCGCCTGGACCCGCCCGACCTGGGCCCGCTTCGCGTCACGCTGAGCCTGAATGACGGTGTCGCCAGCGCCAGCTTCGTGTCGGCCCATGCGGCCGTGCGCCAGGCCGTGGAATCGGCGCTGCCGCAACTGCATCAGGCCTTGTCGCAGGCGGGGATCTCGCTCGGGCAGACCCATGTCGGCGACCAGGGCCAGCAAGCCATGGGCGGCCAGCCCCAGGGGCAGTCTTCCGGCCATGCGCCGGGCGGCCAGCGCCAGGACGGCGCTTATGCCCAGGGCTCGCCGCAGGGCGGGACGGCCGAGGCGCCGCGTGCCCAGGCGCATGACGGGCTGGTCAACACCTACGCCTGAACCCCTGTCCGCGCGGCGCAGCAATAGGCTGAGATACCCCGCTTTCGCCCTGTTTTTCGCCTGCCTGGGCGCGCGAGACTTGGGGCAGAATCATCCCATCCGATAACCCGAACCCAAGCCCGAACTCTTTAAACGATGGCCACTTCCAAATCTCCCGCCATGCCTGCTTTCCGTCGCCCTGCCGGCGGCTCCAGCAAGCTGCTGCGCCCTCTGATCGCGCTGCTGGTTCTGCTGATCGTGGTCGTGGCCAGCGTGGCGGGCACCTGGTACTTCATATCCCGCTACCAGCAGCAACAGCAGCAGGCCGCCGTGCAGCTCGGTGTCGGCCAGCAGGGCGCCACGCCGACGACCTTCGTGTCCCCGCCCGCCCAGCCGGCCGTGGTGCCCGCGCCCATCTTCATCCCGCTGGAGGCCTTCACGGTCACGCTGCGCGACGCCGACTCCGAGCGCATCATGCACGTGGGCCTGACGCTGCGCGTGAGCGATGAGCAATCGCGCCAGCGCATCGAGCGCTACATGCCGGAAGTGCGCAACCGGATCCTGATGCTCCTGTCTTCGCAGACCCCGCAATCGGTGCAGACGCTGGAAGGCAAGCAAGCCATGGCCAAGGCCCTGCAGGCGGCCGTCAACAAACCCTTCTCGCCTCTGCCCGACGGTCAATACGTGACCGATGTGCTCTTCACGGCGTTCGTGGTGCAATAAGCATGGCCTACGAGGCATTTCTTTCTCAGGATGAAGTCGATGCGCTGCTGGCCGGCGTCACCGGCGAGAGCGACGACAAGCAAAGCCGGCCCGACGAGCAGGATGGCACGCGCGCCTATGACCTGAGTTCGCCGGACCGCGTCGTGCGCCGGCGCATGCAGACGCTGGAGCTGATCAACGAGCGTTTCGCGCGCAATATGCGCCATGTGCTGCTGAATTTCATGCGGCGCAGCGCCGACATCACCGTCGGCTCGATCAAAATCCTGAAGTACGCGGATTTCGAGCGCAATCTGCCGGTGCCCAGCAATCTGAACATGATCCAGATGAAGCCGCTGCGCGGCACGGCGCTCTTCACCTACGACCCCAGCCTGGTCTTCCTGGTGATCGACAGCCTGTTCGGCGGCGATGGGCGCTACCACACCCGCGTCGAGGGCCGCGACTTCACCACGACGGAACAGCGCATCATCCGCCGCCTGCTCAACCTGACGCTGGAGAGCTACGGCAAGTCCTGGGACCCGGTCTACCCCATCGAGTTCGACTATGTGCGTTCGGAGATGCACACCAAGTTCGCCAGCATCACCGGCGACAACGAAGTGGTGGTGGTCTCATCCTTCCATATCGAATTCGGCGCCACCGGCGGCGACCTGAATATCTGCCTGCCCTATTCCATGATCGAACCGGTGCGCGACCTGCTCACGCGCCCGCTGCAGGACTCGGCGCTCGAAGAGGTCGACCAGCGCTGGTCGCAGCAGCTCTCGCGCCAGGTGCGCAGCGCCGACGTGGACCTGGTGGCCGAATTCGCCCGCATTCCCTCGTCGATCGGCGCGCTCACCCAGCTCAAGGTGGGCGACATCCTGCCGGTCGAGATCCCGCAAACCGTAACCGCCCATGTGGACGGCGTACCGCTGATGGAATGCAGCTACGGCGTTTTCAACGGCCAGTACGCCCTGCGCGTGCAAAACATGCTTAATCAAGACGACTCCAACGAGGCCCCCGACCATGACTGACACGAACGAGCGGCCCGACCAGACCGGCGCCAGCGCACCCTCCGGCGCGGCCGATGACTGGGCCGACGCGCTCGCCGAACAATCCCGCAGCGCGCCTCCCACCCAGGCCGATGGCCTGCGCGGCCAAGACGATTGGGCCAGCGCGATGGCCGAACAGAACGCCGCCGCCCCGGCCGCCTCCGCCGCTGCCCCCCAGGCCGCGCCGGCGGCGCAGTCGGCGGCGCAGACGGTGTTCAAGCCCTTGACCAACAAGGAGAACGCCGGCGGCGCCGACATCGACCTCATCATGGACGTGCCTGTCCAGCTGACCGTCGAACTGGGCCGCACGCGCCTGACCATCAAGAACCTGCTGCAGCTGGGCCAAGGCTCGGTCGTGGAGCTCGATGGCCTGGCCGGCGAACCGATGGATATCTTCGTCAACGGCTACCTGATCGCCCAGGGCGAAGTGGTGGTGGTCGAGGATAAGTACGGCATCCGCCTGACCGATATCATCACGCCCTCCGAGCGCATCAACCGCCTGAACAACCGCCGCTGAAGCGCCATGAACGAAGCCAGCCTCCTGCGCGTGGTGATCGGCCTGCTGCTGGTCCTGGCGGCCATCCTCGCCGCCGGCTGGCTGGCCCGGCGCGCCGGCATGGGCCAGCGCGCCCAGGGCGCCTTGCTGCGCCAGGTCGCCGCGCAGACGCTGGGGCCGCGCCAGAGCGTGGTCGTCATCGAGATCGACAAGACCTGGCTGGTCCTGGGCGTGACCCCCGGCCAGATCACCACCTTGCACACCCTGCCCGCCGGCGAAGCGCCCGCGCCCGAGACCGCCACTTTCGCGCACAAGCTCGGCCAGGCGCTCACGCGCCGCTGAGCCCGCTGTCTGCTACCCATGAAGCCCGCCCTACGCCCGAGCCTGCCCCTGCTGGGGATGGCGGCCATCGCCGCCTTGTCATTATGGCCGGATGGCGCCATCGCCCAGGCCACCCTGCCCGCCCTGACCGCCACTCCCGGCGCCGACGGCGCGCAAACCTATTCGCTCAGCATGCAGACCCTGCTGCTGATGACCTCGCTGTCCTTCCTGCCGGCCGCGCTGCTGATGATGACGGGCTTTACGCGCATCATCATCGTGCTCGGCCTGCTGCGCAGCGCCATGGGCACGGCCATGTCGCCGCCCAATCATGTGCTGGTCGGCATCGCGCTCTTCCTGACCTTCTACACCATGTCGCCGGTGTTCGACAAAATCTACAGCGAAGCCTACCAGCCGCTGTCGGCCGGCAGCATACCGTTCGAGACCGCGGTCGAGCGGGCCGGCGCGCCGCTGCATACCTTCATGCTGCATCAGACGCGCGAAAACGATCTTTCCCTGTTCGCCAACCTGGCCAACATTCCCAAGATCGAGGACCCCTCCAAGGTGCCCATGCGCATCCTGATTCCGGCCTTCATCACCAGCGAACTGAAGACCGCCTTCCAGATCGGCTTCACCATCTTCATTCCCTTTCTCATCATTGACCTGGTGGTGGCCAGCGTGCTGATGGCGCTGGGCATGATGATGGTGCCGCCGGTGACGGTTTCCCTGCCCTTCAAGCTCATGCTCTTCGTGCTGGCCGACGGCTGGAACCTGCTGCTGGGCTCGCTGGCCCAGAGCTTCTATCAATGACAAGGGGCTGGCAGCCATGACCGCGGAAACCGTCATGACCATGGCCTACCAGGCCATGAAGATTGCCCTGGCGCTGGCCGGGCCGCTATTGCTGGTGACGCTGGTCGTGGGCCTGATCATCAGCGTGTTCCAGGCGGCCACGCAGATCAATGAAATGACCCTGTCTTTCATCCCCAAGCTGCTGGCGATGTGCGGCGTGCTGGTGCTGCTGGGCCCCTGGCTGATCGAACTGCTGGTGGACTATATCCGGCAGCTCATCAGCGGCATCCCCATGCTGATCTCCTGAAGACCGTGTTCAGCTTCACCATCGATCAGCTCAATGGCTGGATGGGGCAGTTTCTCTGGCCTTTCATACGCATTCTGGCGCTGGTGGGCGCTTCGCCGCTGTTTTCCGAATCGACCATTCCGATCAAGGTCAAGATAGGCCTGTCCTTCGTCCTGGCCGCGGCCATCGCCCCGGGGCTGCCGCCCATGCCCACGGTCTCGCCCAGCAGCTATGAAGGCCTGCTGCTGCTGGCGCAGCAGGTGCTGATCGGCGTGGCCCTGGGCTTTGCCATGCGCGTGATCTTCGCCGCCGTGCAGACCGCCGGCGAATACGTCGGCCTGCAGATGGGCCTGTCCTTCGCTTCCTTTTTCGATCCGGCGACCGGCGCCAACACCGCCGTGCTGTCCCGGTTCCTGAACATCATCGCCATGCTGGTCTTTCTGGCGCTGGACGGGCATCTGCTGATGCTGGCGGCCCTGGTGCGCAGCTTCGACGTGCTGCCCCTGACCCCCGCCGTGCTGGACCGCAATGGCCTGGGCGTGCTGGTCCAGTGGAGCGGCACCATCTTCGTCTCCGGGCTGCTGCTGTCCCTGCCCCTGGTCTGCGCGCTGCTGACCATCAACCTGGCCATGGGCATCCTGAACCGCGCGGCCCCCCAGCTGACCGTCTTCGCGGTGGGCTTTCCCATCATGCTGACGGTGGGCCTGCTGGTGCTGGCCGCGGTGCTGCCGCACGCCGGCCCCTTCCTGGAGAACCTGTTCCAGCGCGGCCTTCAGACCATGAGCGACGTGGCGCAGGGCTTTGCCACCCGCTGAAGCGGCTCGGCCCGGCGCCCGCCTTGGCGCTCAGGCCAGCTCCTCGGCGCGTTGCGACAGGCGCTTGTCCACGCTTTCGCGCGTCAGGCGAAAGACCTGGATGGTCTCGCGCAAGGCCACCGACTGCCCGCCCAGCTGAGAGACCGCCGTGCCCAGCTGCTGCACCAGGCCGCTGTTTTTCTCCGTCATGCCATCCATCTCGGCCACGGCCTGCTCCATCTGCTCGATGCCGCTGGCCTGCTGCTGCGAGGCCACCGAGATCTCGCCGATGATGTCCGTCACGCGGCGCACGGCGGCCACGATGTCGTGCATGGTCGCGCCCGCCTGCTCGGCCTGCGAGGAGCCCTCGGTGACGCGGTCCACGGACTCGCTGATCAAGTCCTTGATCTCGCGCGCGGCCTGGGCGCTTTTCTGCGCCAGGCTGCGCACCTCGCCGGCCACCACGGCGAAGCCCTTGCCGGACTCGCCCGCGCGCGCGGCCTCGACCGCCGCATTGAGCGCCAGGATATTGGTCTGGAAAGCGATGCCCTCGATGATGGTGACGATATCGGCGATGCGGCGCGAGCTGTCGGAGATGCCGTGCATGGTGTGCACCACCTGGTCGACCGCCTCGCCTCCGCGCCGCGCCACGTCCATGCTGCTGGCCGCCAGGTCATTGGCCTGGCGCGCATGGTCGGCGTTCTGCCGCACCGTCGAGGTCAGCTGCTGCATGCTGGCCGCGGTGTTCTGCAGCGAAGCGCTTTGGTCGCTGGTGCGCAGCGCGAGTTCCTGATTGCCTTGCGAGATGCCCATGGCGGCATGCGTCGTGCCGGCTATGCCAGCATAGACGTCGCGCGCGATGCCGATCAGGCTTTTGCGCATCACGTCCAGTGAAAAAGCCAGATTGCCCACCTCGTCCTTGGTGTCGGCGAACACCTGGCTGGTCAGATTGCCCGCGGCGACCTGGCGCGCCATGTCGGCCGCTTCGCGCAAAGGCCGCAGCACATTGCGCCAGACGCGCCACTGCGCCAGGCCGATGAGCCCTACGCCGGCGAGGATGCCGGCCACCCCCAGGCCGGCCTGCAGCCGGTCCAAGTCCGCCCAGCGGCTTTCGAGCAGCCAGGCGGCCAGCCCCCCGAACAGCACGCTGGACAGCAGCGCCGCGCGCAGCATCTGCGGGCCGGCGCCGCGGCGCAGCGGCTGGCTCAGGCGCGACAGCAGGCCGCGCCAGCCCGTGGGCACGATCTGCCCGCCCTTGATGCGCCAGCCGCGGGCCCGCCCCTGCCGCAGTTCTTCATAATGCGCTTCGGCGTCGGCGATCTGCTCGTCGGTGGGCCGCACGCGCACCGACGAATAGGCCACCACCTCGCCATCCTCATAAATGGGCGTGGCATTGGCCAGCACCCAGTAATAGCCGCCGTCCTTGCGGCGGTTCTTGACCACGCCCAGCCATGAGCGGCCGGCCTGCAACGTGCGCCAGAGGTCTTCATAGGCCTCGGCCGGCATGTCGGGATGGCGCACGATATTGTGGGCCTTGCCCATCAGCTCTTCGCGCTCGAAGCCGCTGACCTCGACGAATGCCGGGTTGGCATAGACGATGCGCCCCTTGGTGTCCGTGCGGGAGATCAGATACTGATCCTCGCGCAGACGGGTTTCGACATCGTAAATGGGTAGGTTGACGCGCACTGCCTAGTCTCCTGTCTTCTTCTTTGCGACACCCGCGCTTCCTGAAGGAAAAAACGATCCGGACAAGCCGGATCGTCGCGGGGAAAAACCGGCCCGGCTACGCGGACCGCACGGGGATCCAGACGAGCCGGATCGTCGGAATGGCTCAGTTCTGGGCCACCATCGGCGCCTGGTAGCCGCCAGCCAGCGTCGGCGTGGCCACATCGATCACCTCGCCGGTGTTGATCTTGAATACCGCCACCGCTTCGGCCAGGTGCTGCGATTGCTCCTGCAAGGCGGCGGCCGCCGCGGCCGCTTCTTCGACCAGGGCGGCGTTCTGCTGCGTGACCTCGTCCATCT
>NZ_JHEP02000028.1 GCF_000657795.2 Bordetella pseudohinzii | reverse complement strand
ATCCGCAATCCGCAATCCGCAATCCGCAATCCGCAATCCGCAATCCGCAATCCGCAATTGAATGCGCGGGCTATGCCCTGCTGCTGGGTCTGACGCTGAATGCCCCGCCGGCCCACGCCGTCGATGGCACCATCACCATCAACGGCGAGATCACCGACCAAACCTGCAAAATCAACAACGCCGAACCGCCCTACAACCTGATCGTCAATCTGCCCAAGATCGGCACCAAGGCCATCAAGAGCGTCAATGACACCGCTGGCGCCACCGTGTTCGATATCAAGCTGACGGACTGCCCCGCCGCGCTCAACAACAGCAAGCTAAAAGCCTACTTCGAGCCGGGCGCGACCACCGATTACGGCACCGGCAACCTTCTCGCCTACACCACGGCGGCCGCCAAGACGGTGGCCCAGGCCTCCATCCCGGACCGAGCCGGCGCCACGGTGTTCAACAATGTGCAGATCCAGCTGGCCAACCTGAACGGCAACACCATCAAGATGGGCGTGGACAGCGCAACCCAGGCCGCGCAGGACGTGACCGTCACCAACCAGACGGCGACACTGCGCTATATGGCGCGCTATGTCAGGACCTCGGCCAATGCCATCACGGCCGGCAAGCTGGAGACGTATGTGCAGTACTCCATTGTCTATCCCTGAAGCTGCCGCCGCCACGTTCAGCGCAGGCGCTCGACCGCCTGCGCGATGCGGGAGATGCCTTGCTCCAGCAGATCCATGCTGGTGGCGAAAGAGATCCGGAAGTAGGGCGACATTCCATAGGCATCACCCTGCAGCACCGCGAGGTTGACCTCATCGAGCAGGTAGAGCACGAAGTCTTCGTCCGTGCGCAGCACCTTGCCTTGCGGCGTGGTCTTGCCCAGCAGCTCGGCGCAGGAGGGATAGACATAGAACGCCCCTTCCGGCAGGTGGCAGTGAATGCCGGGGATGGCATTGAGCGCGGCCACCACCTTGTCGCGGCGGTCCTGGAAGACGGCGCAGCGCTGGGCGATGAAGTCCTGCGGGCCGGCCAGGGCCTCGGCGGCCGCGGCCTGGCTGATGGAGGAGGGGTTGGAGGTGGACTGCGATTGCAGCTTGGTCATGGCCTTGATGAGCGTGGCCGGCCCCGCGCCATAGCCGATGCGCCAGCCCGTCATGGCATAGGCCTTGGAGACGCCGTTGACCGTCAAGGTGCGCGGCTTCAGTTCGGGCGCGACCTGGGCCATCGTGTAATAGCGGCGTCCGTCATAGAGCACATGCTCATACATATCATCGGTCATCACCCAGACATGGGGATGGCGGGCCAGCACGGCGGCCAGGCCCAGCAATTCGTCGCGGCTGTAGACCGCGCCGCTGGGATTGTTGGGCGCGTTGAGGATGAGCCAGCGCGTCTTGGGCGTGATGGCGCGCTCCAGATCCTCGGGCCGCAGCTTGAAGCCGTTGTCGGCCGGGCAGGGCACGACCACCGGCGTGCCGCCGGCCAGCAGCACGATGTCCGGATAAGACACCCAATAGGGGGCCGGCACGATCACCTCCACGCCGGCTTCCACCGTGCTCATCAGCGCATTGAAGATGACCTGCTTGCCGCCGGTGCAGGCGATCACTTCGCTGTTGTCGTAGTCCAGCTCGTTCTCGCGCTTGAACTTGGCGCGGATGGCGGCCTTGAGCTCGGGCGTGCCGCCCACGTCGGTGTACTTGGTGCGCGATTGCGCCATGGCGCGCGCGGCGGCCTGGCAGACGTTCTCGGGTGTGTCGAAATCGGGTTCGCCGGCGGTCAGCGCGATGATGTCGCGCCCCGACTTGGCCAGTTCGCGGGCGCGCTGGCCGGCCATCGAGCTGGGAGAAGGTTTGATGCGATGAATGCGTGAAGCGATGATGTCCATGGGGTTCCGTGCTGAAGGTTCAGGCGCGCGCGGCCAAGGCCCAGGCGCGCAAATGGTCCAGGAAGATGCGGTCGACGCGGCGCTCGTTGCCATCGGAATGACCCGCGGCATGCGGCGTGACAATGACGTTGTCCAGGGTCCAGAGCGGGCTGTCCGCGTCCAGGGGTTCGTGCGCGAAGACGTCCAGATAGGCGCCGGCCAAACGCCGCCGCGCCAGGGCCTCGGTCAGGGCGGCCTCGTCGATGATTTCGCCGCGGGCGACATTGATGAGGCGCGCCGAGGGCTTCATGGCGCCCAGCACCCTGGCGTCTATCCAATGGCGGGTGCGTTCGGTCAGCGGGCAGGCCAGGATCAGCCAGTCCAGCCGGCCGGCATGGGCGGGCAGGGCCTCGAAGGCCAGGGTTTCGGTCTCGCCGTCGACCGGGGTGGCCGTGCTGCGGGCCACGATGACCTTCAGGCCCAGCATCCTCAAGAACACGGCGATGCGCTGGCCGATCGGGCCCCAGCCGGCCACCAGGGCCGTCTGGCCCGCGAGGTCGGCGGGCATGCCGGTGGCCACCAGCGACGTCCAGCGCCGCTCGCGCTGCTGGGCCAGCATCAGCGGGAAATGGCGGGCGAGCATCAGCAGGCCCGCCAGGGCGGTCTGGGCGACCACCTCCGCATTGGCGCCGGGCGAGGTCGTCGTGCGCACCTGGCGCCCGGCCAGTTCGGCAAAAATGGGCCGGTCGGCCCCGGCCGAATGGAAATGCACCCATTGCAGGGCGGGCGAAGCGCGCAGGCTGGCATAAAAAGCCTCCAGCGGCGGCTTGACGTCATGCTTGGTCGACAGGCCGGTGATATCGCGCGAGCAATAGGCGATGTCCGCGCCGCCTGGCGCCGCGGCCGGCGCATCGGCAGGCGTGAGGATCTCGCAGGGCAGGCCGTCCAGGGCCTGGTCCAGGCCCGCGCCCAGGCGCTCGCGCGCCTTGGCCGATATCAGCAGCTTGATGCTTCGGGGATGGCTCATGGACATCAATCCCGAAAGCCCGGATCCAGGCGGTCGAGCTTGCGCAGCAACGCCGGCCACTCCATGACGCCATAGGGGCGGCGGGTGCCGGGCTGGTAGTTGTTCCAGGTTTCGCGCAGGACCTCGGCGGGCACGTCGCGCAAGGGCGTGTTGGCGGCCATCGCGGCCAGCTGGCTGCGGCAGGCCAGCTCCAGGCGATGCATCCAGTTGAAAGCCTCGCCCACGCTGCGGCCCACCACCAGCGCGCCATGGTTGCGCAGCAGCAAGGCCTCGTTGTCGCCCAGGTCGCGCACGATGGACGCCTGCTCATCGGTCTTGAGCACCACGCCCTCGAAGTCGTGGTAGCCGATGCGCAGAAAACGCATCGAGGTCTGGGTGATGGGCAGCAGGCCGCATTCCAGGGCGGACACCGCCATCGAGGCCCAGCTGTGAGTGTGGATGACGCAAGCGATCTCGGGGCGGGCCGCGTGCACCGCGCTATGGATGACATAGCCGGCCTTGTTCACGCCGTACTTCAGCTCCCCGAAATCCGGCGAGGACAGGATATTGCCGTCCAGGTCCACCTTGATCAGGCAAGAGGCCGTGATCTCCTCGTACATCATGCCGTAGGGATTGATCAGAAAGGCGCCTTCCTCGCCGGGCACATGCGAAGAAATATGGTTGGCCATCATGTCCGACATGCCGTAGAGGTCGATCAGGCGATAGCAGGCCGCGAGGTTGACGCGGGCCTCCCATTCCTGGGGAGTGCAGCGTTCTTTCATGGACGGCAGGTTCAGCACGCCGGGGCGCGGGGTCATCTGGGCTTCTCCTTGCGGGTGAATGGCATGCGCATGGCGCATCGACCGGGCCATTCTAGAAGCGCGCATTAATGTCTACAAATGATAAAAATTTTTCTATTATTATGGTTTGCCGATAACTGGAGCGCCGCCCATGAACCGTAATCTGTCGCTGCGGCATTTCCGCGCCTTTGTCGCCGTGGCCAAGACCGGCTCGTTCACCGTCGCCGCCAAAGATCTCTTCCTCACCCAGTCCGCGCTCACGGCCACCATCCAGCAATTCGAAGAAGAAATCGGCTTCAAGCTTTTTGACCGCAGCACCCGCCGCGTCAACCTCACCGCCGAAGCCGAGCGCTTCGAAGCCCAGGCCGAACACATCCTCAGGCAGTTCGACAGCGCCGTGGCCGACCTGGAATCGCTATCGCAAGGCCGCCGCGGCCATGTCCGCATCGCCGCGGCGGCCTCCGTCACCCAGTACTTCCTGGCGCGCGCCATGGGCGAACTCAAGCGCGACTATCCCGACATCACCGTGTCGCTCTACGACGCGGCATCCGAACAGGTCGAGCGCATGGTGATCCAGGGCGAGGTGGACTTCGCCTTCGCCAGCCCCCACCACCCGCTGGACGAACTCATCTACACGCCGCTGTTCGAAGACCGCTTCGGCCTGCTGTGCCATGGCCAGCATCCCTATGCCCGCGGCCGGCGCGCCCTGAACTGGGCCGACCTCGATGCCGAAGGCTATGTGGGGTTTACCGCGGACACCGGCATCGGGGCCTTCCTGCGCCAACACGCGCCGCGCCAGGACCTCATGGCCGGCGGCGGCAGCGAAGTCTCCAACACGTCGACGCTGTCGGCGGTGCTGCGCCACACGGGCGGATACTCTGTCCTGCCCGCGCTGGCCGCGGCCCGCATCGGCGGGCAAGACCTGATCTTCCGGCCGCTGGGCGCGCCCGTGCTCACCCGGCAGGTATCGCTGGTGACCCGCAAGCTGCGCTCGCTATCGCCCGGCTCCGAACTCCTGGTGCAATACCTGCTGCGCACCTTGCGCAACACCCCCGTCCCCGACGGGGTGAGGGTGCTGGCCAAGCCCTGAAGCCCTATTGCTTGGGGATCTTCGCCTCGACGATGATCTTCGACCACTTGGCGCGTTCGCCGGCGATATGCCGCTCGAAATCCGCTTGCGAACCGCCCGTCGCCTGCGCGCCCAGCTCGGCCAGCTTGGCCTGCACCTCGGGCTGCCGCAAGATGTTGTTGAACTCCGTATTCAGGCGCTGCACCACCGCCGCCGGCGTGCCGGCCGGCACCGCGATGCCTGTCCACGACAGAGACTCATAGCCGGGCAGCACGGACTCATTGATCGACGGCGTATCCGGCAGCGCCGCCAGGCGGCCCTGGCTGGTGACGGCCAGCGCGCGCACCTTGCCCGTTTTCACCAGCGGCACCGAAGACGGCGCATTGTCGAAAATCATATCCACCTGGCCGCCCATCAGATCCACCAGCGCCTGCCCGCTGCCCCGATAAGGCACATGCATGATGTCCACGCCGCCCATGCTCTTGAACAGCTCGCCCGACATATGCGTCGAACTGCCGGCGCCGGACGACGCGAAGGTGTACTTGCCCGGATGATCCTTCACCAGCTTCAACAAATCCTGCGCCGTCTTGACCGGCAGATTATTGTTCACGATGAGCACATTGCTGATCGAGGCCGTGTACACCACCGGCAGCAAATCCTTGCCAATGGCATAGCCTGGATTGCTGTAGAGCGCCTCGTTCATCGAGAACACCCCCGTCGTGCCGAACAGCATCGTCTGCCCATCGGGCGCGGCCTTGGCCACCATCGCCGCGCCGATATTGCCGCCGGCGCCGCCCCGGTTTTCCACCACCACGGGCTGCTTCAAGGCCGCCGATAGCCGCTCGCCCAGCAGCCGCCCGATCACATCGGTGGATCCCCCCGCCGAAAACGGGATGATCATCGTGATCGGCCCGCTAGGATAGTCCGCCGCCTGGGCCACGCCAGCCAGCCCCAATACCCCGACCAGCGCCGCGCCCAGATGCGCGCGCATCGTTTTTCTTATGGTCTTCACACTTGCCCCTTGTCAGCCAGTTAGACAGTTTTATGTTTCGAGGGCTGATAGTAGGAAGGGCGATAAATAAAGACAAATGAGAAATTTCGGTCGATTGATCAATAGTAGAGATAATTCCCAGTCGGCGCGCGCTCATAGCCCACGCGGCCCTGGTGACCAGGCCATGGCCAGGGAAGAGGGTTTGCGGTTGGGGCGGGGGAATAGAGAGGGTGCTTGCTGCTTGCGCAGCGAAATGCATTGCCTCGCTGAAGCCGTATCGCCGAGATGGGGATCTACAGCCTGTGGTGTTTGCGCCGGGGGGAGGGATGCGAGGGAAAACGGCGAGAATCGCGACGGCGTCGTGCGCTTCTGGGCGGGGCGGAATGCTTAACTAGGAACGTTTTGGATTGTGCTCGGCGCAGGACGCGAATCGGCACGACTGGCGGAGAGGGATTTTGAGTCGGTGATTTACAGTGTCTGTGTAGAGGAATGGGGCGAAGCTGGGCGTAGGTTCAAGTAGGTAAGACCAATTTCTGATCAGTAGGTTAGCGAAATCTAACTGAATTGATTAAAACTAATCACTGTCCCGGTACTGTACCGAAATTTCGGTACGGTGTCAGAAAAGAACGGGCACGCGTAATGACCGCTGTCTCCTCGGAGGAGGCATAGGCTCTCCTGAACTAATCGTTCGAAGCTGCCGGTCGAGCCCGCATAATGCACATCGAGGCAGCACACGTCGGCGGCCCCGGAAAAAAACGCCCAGTGGCTTAGCGGCAATTCTCTTGTCCCTGAAACTTCGACAATGGCAGAAGAGATACCTGCTCGACAAATGACTACTCCAACGCATCCAGGCTTTCGCATATTCATTCTTGGCGCGGGCTTCTCTCGCCCGGCCGGGCTGCCGCTGGCGAGCGCGCTGTATCCCGCAGTTAGGTCGCTGATTGAGCGGCAACACGGTACTAATACGAAGTTCGATCGCGACCTGACTTACTACCTGGCGTATTGCAGTGACTGTGGTGTTACTGGGCAAACTAAAGACGCGCTCGACCTAGAGCTGTTCATGTCTTACCTAGACATCGAGCACTACCTGGAGCTTCGGGGCAGCGATACCTGGAGCAAGGAGGGTAATGAGTCGCAGTTGATGATCAGGAGGGCAATCGGCAAGGTAATCCACGATGCCACTCCCGCGGCCGACAAACTTCCCGACTGCTACTACAAGTTTGCCGAACTGCTGTCACCGAGGGACATCGTTCTGACATTCAACTATGATTTGCTCCTTGAGAACGCGCTCACATACGTCGGCAAACGCTTCCGGCGGTTCCCTCATCGATTTAAATCGGTCAATGCGCATGGTGGCATCCTCGATTCGGATACTGAGGAAGTAGTACTCCTGAAGCTACATGGGTCGCTGGACTGGTTTGACGATAGTCACTTCTTGGACCTGCGCGCCTCGCTTCAGACCCAAGGGGTAGACAAAGTCGGGTTGCATAGTGTTTTCGATGACCCGACGAAGTACGGTGCCAAACCCCTGGTTGATGGTCTGCTGCCGTCCGGCGATCCCCTGGTTCACCTCCATGCAATACAAGATGTCGCGCGCTACTACAGCCAAGACGGTGGCTTCAATGCGCCTTTTATTCTGTCTCCTTCACACGTGAAGTTCGTATATGCCTCACCCATCATGAGCCTGTGGAACGGCCTCGGACGGGGTGGCGGGTATAACTTAGGCGTGTCAGTCATCGGTTTTTCGCTCCCACCGCATGATGAATACATTCGCGTCGGGCTGCACCAGATGTTGAGCAACTACTCGTCATGGTGGGACACGCCAATGATCGGCGGTGTACTCAAAGACTATGCACGTTTCGTCGACTACAAGCCGAGTCAACCAGAAAGGGACGCTTACACCGAACGGTACCGCTTTGCCGGTGCAGATCGTTCACGCTTTTTCTTCGATGGCTTCGGGCAGAGCTCGCTTGAGTTCCTATTCAATCAGTCGCGCGTTGTGTGACGGAAATGGGTGAATCCCCGTTGGTGGAGGCTCGCTGACCGAACGCCCTATTTAGCGCTCGGCCTTGAGTAACTCCAGGATCTGGTCAACGCCGAGGTCGCGGCCAAAGCCTAACGTCGCCCGGATCGGCTCGAAAGCTTTCGTCATGCGGCGATAGCGCGCGGCGGTCGGGGCGTGCGAGTTGAAGTCGCGCTTCTTGAATCGGGAGAAGCGGTCCATTTTCTCGACAATGAAGCGGGCGATACTCATCAGCGCGCTCTCGTTATTGCCGTCGAAGCCTGCGAATTTTGGCAGGTAGCCATGGTTCGCGGCTTTCAGGCGTTCGGTTTCCTCCGGCGTCAGCTTCTCGATGCTGCCTTCGATGAAATCCCACATGTCCAGCGTATCTACGACCAGAGTGACGTCTGCGGGTCGATCTGTGTGCTTATGGAACAAACCCTGCATTTCCCAAGTCGGGGCCCAGTAGTGTCCCCCATAGATGGTATCGGCGACGAAATCAACATCGGTCTCGGTGTCCCTGATTTTCAGGTGCCTCATGATGTCTCGCAGCATCATAAAGTTCAGCTTGTCACCATCCGTGAGGTGGATGCTTTTGCCCGTCATCGTGCCCAGCCCGATGTCCACTAGCTGGCGGACGGCTTCAGCTCGAGAACTGGCTTGACCCGTCTCGCTCATCCAGTTGTCGATGCGTTCGACGAGCTCCTCGTCGAGTCGTAGTTCGAGTCGTTCACTCTTTCCCATGGTTTCTTCGTATGTACGGTCAAATTCCGTTGTTACGCACAAATGTGCGGCATTATTGGGTGGTTGGTCAATTCCGGATCGGCCAACAAAATTGCTGCGTCTCAACGATGCGTTTCGAGTCATAGGCGAGACAAGGCCAATTCAGCGACCGCAAAACTGAATCCGCGTCTAAAACAATCGCGCCCGAGTAACCGCGAGTAGCCGGAGTGACCCTAACCCAGTTTTTAGTACCGATCTAAATTAGAGAAATCCGGCATGATTTCACCATATGGAATAGAAGCCATGCCGTGAAGAGATCGAAATACACCGAAGAGCAAATCGCCTTTGCGCTGAAGCAGGCCGAACTGGGAACGGCCGTACCCGAGGTCTGCCGCAAGATGGGCGTGAGCGAAGCCACCTTCTACAACTGGAAGAAGAAATTCGGCGGGCTTGGTCCCTCGGAGCTGCGACGACTTCGCCAGCTTGAAGAGGAATGCAATCGACTCAAGCGCCTGGTCGCGGACCTGTCGCTGGACAAGGCGATGTTGCAGGACGTTCTGGCAAAAAAGCTCTGAAGCCTTCGCGGCACCGTGTACTCGTGGATGATCTGATGAAGCGCTACGGCGTCGGTGTGACCAAGGCAGGCGCCGCAGTCATGATTTCCCGGTCGTTGTATCGCTACGAATCGTGCCGACGCGACAGCGGCGCGCTGGTCATGCGAATCCACGAGATAGCGCATACGCGCGTTCACTACGGATACCGGCGTGTACACGTGATGCTGCGCCGCGAAGGCTATCGAGACAATCACAAACGGGTCTACCGTTTGTATCGAGAACAAGGCTTGTCGTTGCGGCACAATCGCCCTAAGCGCAGTAAGTCGGCGCAACGTCGCCAACCCAAAGCGGTCGCCCAAGCCATCAATGACATCTGGAGCATGGACTTCGTCATGGACCAATTGTTCGATGGTCGCCGCCTGCGTGCGTTGACTCTGGTCGACAATTACACCAGAGAGTGTCTGGCCATCGACATTGGGCAAAACCTGCGGGGTGGCGATGTGGTGGCGACGCTCGGTCGCGTATGCGCACTGCGCGGCTTGCCGCGCGTCATCAAAACCGATAACGGCAGTGAGTTCATCTCCAAAGCCATGGACAAATGGGCATACGAAAATGGGGTGGAAATCAACTTCAGCCGGCCCGGCAAGCCGACGGACAATGCGCAGTGCGAATCCTTCAATGGCCGCTTCCGTCAGGAATGCCTGAACAGCCACTGGTTCTTGTCATTTGCCGACGCCAAGGAGAAAATCGACGCCTGGCGGACGTACTATAACGAGGTTCGTCCCCACTCCGCGCTGAAGTGGCAGGCACCTGCTGAATACGCGCGCCAACACTTGGCCTGCGGCCAAAGTACTAACCTCAATGAGTCGGAAATCTCTACTTCTGATCCGGACTAATTCGAGGTTAGGGTCATGCCGCGCAACTACCGCTTGGACTTAAGCGCTGGGTGAGGTATCAGATCCCAACGGGTCGTCGTGTAACGCAAACTCTGTCAATTACAACGGCAAAAGATGGATGGTATGGATAAAAACCTTACCGATTTGATCAGGGATTATCAGGCGAGCGTCCGTACCGCGGTGGAAATAATGCACAAGTCCGGCATCCCGCTGCCGGCCACTTGCTCGGAATGGATTGAGACTGACGTTCCCGGAAGCGGCGAACTGGAAGGCAGCATTCGTTACCTCAAGCATGGCTACGGATGCAAGGTATGGCTTCCGTCGGGATCGATTGACTTTGACTTTGGGAGGTTCGGGGAGATCAACGGTTTCGACGAGTGGAGGCTTATTTCCTTTGCTGGATCTAGGATGGCGGAATATGGCTTCGAAACCCTCGATGCATTTAAAGAAAGCTTTAAGACGGCAGTGCAATCAGGTTCGGTGGTTTATTCCGGATACATCCTTTACTACGTGGCGGGCTCCGCGCGCTCACTGGCAATTGAAGTGCGCGACAAATTTCCGAACGACTCGCTTCCGAACCGTGATGGTGATCATGTGATGGCCTTATATGCACATTGTTATCTAGCGGCCGATCTGATGCGAATGAACTATGAAAAACTATGGCAGAAATACAAAAAAAACGACCGTCTGAACGTCAACGATAGAGTTAACCTTCGCATCTACCTTTCCTCTTGGCTAGGCTATCTTTTCGAGACGTGCGAAGGCTTTGGGAAACTTAATATGCGTAGTCTACTGACAGACCATCGTCCAACAGACTTCCATGAACTGATTCCGCAAGCTGACGACATAAACGGTCTAATAAAGCGGCATTGGAATTCGCTTCGGAAATTCCGCAACAATGTCTTTCATCTCCGTAGCGACATCAAGGATGTAGTGGGCTTCTTCGCCGACGACGGAGAACGCCTTGCATGGGCGGCTGAAATACACGCCACCATCGCTAAATTTCTATCTGACTACCGTGTTCTATGTGAAGTGCGTTATGTCATGCAGGGTCGCAGCAGCGAAGGGCAACTTAGATCAAGACCTCGGCGGTGGCAAGGCTAAAACGTTTGTTGTTCTCGCCTGGCGTTTTCGAGATCGCGCAGTAGTAGCCAGCGCGAGGACCTAGTGATCTTGCGCGCCACTCGGTCACCGCGTAGGGGGGATGATTCGCTCAGGAAGACATGCGGCCGAGTTCGGCCAGGAGCCGCCACTAACGGTATCAGGAAGCCGGCACTCAACACCTGAATTAAGCCGAGCCGCCAAGCGGCGTCGGCTAGGATGGATTGTTATACGTCACCGCTTCTTTTGCCGAGGGCTTCGCTTGTCTTCTTGCTGGATCTCAAAGAGATGCTCGATGGGCGATGGGTGCAGAATATGGTCTAGCACGTCACCCTTCTCTCGATTGCAGTCTGCGTGAACTAAGCGAAGATTTTCCGCAGTGGTGGTGCCACCTCGCGAGAACGGAATAATATGGTCGAACTCAACTTGGTTGTCTGGGACGGCTTGGTGGCAGATCTGGCAGACCTGCCCGTCGCGCCGGACTACCTTAAGCATCACTTCGTTGGAGATATAACGGCTGTGTGCCCGCCGAGTCTTTGTCTCCGTCAGAGGTTCGGCAATAAGAAAGACCGGGCACACATGCCCGAAAACACGGCACGCTGCCTCCTCTAAGATTGGCGGGATTTCCTCGGGATGTTCTTCTGCCTTGAACGCGCTGACACGTTCTTCAAAGTCTTGTTTGCGTTGATCGTCTAGCGGGCGACCGTCGCCGAGAACCTTCGTTTCAAGGCAGTTCTTCAAGTAGGCGTGATGCTCCTCAGCCTTACGCCGCAAAACCGGAAGCAGCGGGAATTCTTCGACTAACGGGCCGTAGGGGCAATACTTCAGCTCCCAGCACGGTTTACAGATTTGCTCGAGTCGTTGATTCCAGTCACGCAGAAGTTCGCTATCGCGGATGTTCTCTTCATACCCAAGAGCTGTCTTGATCGAGCGATGAATAGGCCGCTTAGGCACGCGAAAGTCTCCAGTGATGTATTACGTAATGTAGCGCTACTGAACTGGCCGCGAAAAGTGTGCTGCCTGCTTGCGAGTCCTCACTTACTTTGGACGGGGAGCGTCGGCTTCAGGGCGGATCTCGCTGGATCGATGAATGCTTTCGCTGCACTGTGAGTGCCCGACCGCCCAAACCCAACGACTGCTACGGGTCGCTAGCGCGCCTAACTCGGCGCCGGTTTCCGGCCCGACGCGGTCCTTGAACACGTCCTCGCAAACGACTGTGTTAGGCACGAAGCGCGTATTCGCAGCGGCAGTCAGCGTCCCCGGCGGGTCAACGATAGACCTCCAGGATCAACAGGTATCGGGCATCTTCCATGGCCGCTGAACCAATGGAACGTTCGACGCTGCAATACGCAGCGTCGCAATCTCGGACAGCCGCATGCCGGTTTGAACGGCAATGCGGACGATCCATCCGAACATCGGGTTCGAGTGCTTATCGACGGCTTGTAGCAGGCGGGTCTGTTCTTCGGAAGTCAATCGCCGGTTGCGGCCCGAGTCGGGGGCAGGGCGGCGAATGTTGGACACTGGATTGAAGGGCAGGCCGAAGCCCCATTCTTTGATCGCGACGGTAAACAGGTGGCCCAGCAGCGCCAGTTCCAAGCGTACCGTGTTGTTACTGCGAGGCCGTAGCTTGCCATTCTTGTCCGGGTCGCCGGCCAGTCGCATGTCACGGAACTGCGCCACGATCTCGGCGTTCAGGGCGGCCAGCGAATATTTGCCAAGATGCCGGATGATGACCTGTGCTTTCTTGTGCTCGCCGGCTTGGGTGGAGGCCCGCTTGGTGGGCGTGACTCTCTTGAGACTCGGGTCAGCGCCGCTTCGAGGGTCATGCGCTCGGCCGGCGCGCGCTGGATGTATACGCCGCGCACCATTTCGTCTTCGGTACGGCGCGCCTAGTCTTCGGCGTCCCGGTTGGTGCGGAACGTCTTGGCCGTGGTCGGCCAGCCAGTCTTGAGAATGAGGGCTTTCCAAGTGCCCGAGGACGTCTTAACAAGCGTAGCCACGAGTACTCCGTATGGGGCAACGCCGCATCACTGTACCTGACCACAATTTTAGGAAAATCCCCCGGTGCGGGGTTTGTACTGCGAAATCTTCTAACAGTTTGAATTAGCAGAAGATTTGGAGATGGTGCCCGGGGCCGGAATCGAACCGGCACGCCTTGCGGCGGGGGATTTTGAGTCGGTGATTTACAGTGTTTCTACAGGGAAACGAGGCGAATTTTAGCGAAGGTTGAAATAGGTAAAACCAGTTTTAAATCAGTAGGTTAGCGAATTTTAGCTGAATTGGTGAAAACTGGTCACTGTACCTGCACTGTACCGAAATTTCGGTACAGTGCGAGGACGGCTAATCAGTGTTGGTACCTGCTAGCGGCCCAGCTGAGGAAAGACGCTGAGCGGTAATTTGTAGTAAAAGGTAAATTGTTTCGATAAGACATCAACATTTACCGGAAAAGTCATGGCATATAACTTAGACGTGGTGATTGAGACACCGCAGGATGAGGTGGATATGAAAGCGGGGCTGGATACCCTGCAAGGCTCGTCTGATGCCATCAGGTGTATTTCCGAGTCAATATTGACGAAACAAGTTCCGGAGCGCTTGACACATAAAAGTAAAGTTCGAACTTTGCTCAAGCAAAGCTTCAAGGGATCTTATGGGCAGGTTTTTCAGCTTGAAATCCTTGATGGTGAGCTTCAGTCTGCATTCAATCGTATAGGACGCGAGACTTTTTCCGAACTTATTGCGTTTTACTTGAACGAAGCGATGAATGTTGATTCGCGAGACTTGAACCCAAAAGCTCAAAAAATCGTCGAAGGGCTTGGCGAGGTTTCTGAAGCATTAACGAACCAGCTTCGCAAGTCGTCAGTGAGAAACATTCATGAAGTGCCAATCAAATTCGATTATGACGTCAAGCTCCGGTTTAGGAAGAATCGAGACAATCAGACGGTACTTGCCCGTTTTGATCAAAATACCGCTAAGTTCTTCAAGGCCGTCGAGGGAAAACAGCAGTCGACTCTTTCTGCAATAATTTCGCGTCTAAATATACATACCGGTAATGGTAGGCTTCAAGAGGAAGGCGCAGACCATACCGTGCCGTTCAGCTTTGCGGCGGGATACAAGGCCGTTAGTCTTAAAGCAAAAAAAGCTTTTTCGGCAAATCTCGATCACAACAATGGCTTGGAGGAAGAAGACTGGGTTTTCTTGAAACTCTTGGTTAGGCCCATAAACCTAGTTGATGGGCCAGTAGTCAAATATCTAATTGAAGGCTATTACGAGTGAAATACTTCGGCCTAATAGCTGCTGCTTTTTTTGTCTTGCTTCTGACAATCGGTGTTTATGTATATCATTTTTATGGGACACTGAACTACGGCGTATCATCTGATACCGATGCGTGGGGGCAGTTTGGAGATTACTTCGGCGGAATTTTAAATCCGCTGCTGAGCTTCATAGCTCTAATCTGCCTCATCCAGTCGCTTACGCTACAGAATCAAGCAAATGCAGACCTTCGCGCAGAGTTGAAACAAACAAAGCAGCACGAAAAACTTCGCTCATTCAACCTCCTTTTTTTCAACATCATAGAAGCCCAAAAGACCCAAATTGGGCATTTGTCTATCAAGACCAAAATAGAGGAAGCCAGTCAAACAATTTCTGGAATTGATGCTATTTTGCATCTTGAGAAGGAAATTGAGACACTGAGAGAAGGGGGAGCTTCTGACAAGGATATAGAGGAATATCTGGAAGAAGTTGACTTTAAAGACTGTATCTTCGGAATGCTTCGGTCTTTTTATCTTGCCGCAAAGCTAGTGACAGACAGGCTAAGCGATGCTGAAGGGTTTTCTCTAACGGAGCGAAGCAGTCATTTTCAAACTCTAATTAATTTCACCGATTTTTCGCAGTTGAGGTTGATTTTAATTGCGACTCAATTTACCCAGGGGCCATACGCCGAATTCCTTACGGCTCACTCCGAACTCAAGGGAACTCTAGAGGTGGTGGGATTGAGATTCGATCTATATTGATAAATCTCTCGACGCATTCATTTTTTGCATGAACAAACGACTTGCGACGGGGCGTGTGTCGGCTAGCTAGCAGAGATTTCCTAAGTTCAAAGTTGTGCAGCGTTATACAAATGCCGGCGACAGCCTATCCTGCACTAGTCCCCAAATCCTAAATTCCTTCGTCATGACGAAGACTTTGGGAGCGTTAGCGCATCAGCGCGCGGCTGCACAAACTCTTGCAGGCTGATCTGACCATCTATGAAACGCTGGGCGTGGGCCTCATCTGCTTCACTGAGCGAGAAACCTTCTAGACCGACGGAGGCCTGCGCGTAGTTAACAGCCGATTGGCGTCGACCGCGTTTCGGCATCTAATATGGTTTTGTGGGGCTGTAACCCGCATTTACCTTCGCCAGCCATGGTGTCCCCCTTGCTGTAGGTAACTTGATCTTACAAGAAGTTGGGGGGTTTTTGTCTAGATTGGGGCAGTTCGAAAAGGGCACAGCATGTTTTGGCGGCCAGGGGCCGTGCTTTCATCCTGCAGGCAGCACCTCGCCTTCATCCGTTATCTACTTCGGGAGGGAAATACCGGCGCTAATGTGTTTGGCTGAAGGAGGCGTTACGGGCGCGATCGGAAGCCGCTGCTTGAGCAAAAACACGGGGAGTGGATGAAGATCCCGGGCGAGGCCTGTACCCTTGCTGTCTTCGGAAGACGGCGGCGCACCCGGTAAGAATGGACCGAGGATCGAGCAAAGGCTGTGCCCGAGTGCGGCGGAGCCCTAGGCCTGTTAGAAGGTGTTGCGCGCAAAGTAATAATGAGCCACTTCGCGCAAAGTAAATCTGAGCCACC
>NZ_JHEP02000027.1 GCF_000657795.2 Bordetella pseudohinzii | reverse complement strand
AGCTCGGCAAGCCCGAGCATGTGCTCTATGACCTGAAATACGTGCTGACCGCCGACGAGTCGGATCTGCGCCTGTAAGTTTTTTACGCTGGAGGAATTGCCACAATGACCAACCGCTACGAAGTCGTCCGCGCCGAATTGCAAGCCCAGCCACGCAAGTGGCTGGTGACCGGTTGCGCCGGATTCATCGGCTCCAACCTGTTGGAAACCTTGCTCAAATTGGATCAGACCGTTGTGGGGTTGGACAATTTCGCAACCGGCCACCAGCGCAACCTCGACGAGGTGCGCGGCCTGGTGACGCCCGAGCAATGGGCGCGCTTTTCCTTCATCGAGGGCGATATCCGCGACCTGGACACCTGCCGCCGCGCCGTCGAGGGCGTGGACAAGGTGCTGCACCAGGCGGCGCTGGGCTCGGTGCCCCGGTCGCTGAAAGACCCCCTCACCAGCAATGCCGTCAACATCGATGGTTTCCTGAACATGCTCGTGGCCGCGCGCGACGCCGGCGTGGGCGCCTTTGTCTACGCGGCGTCCAGCTCGACCTATGGCGACCACCCGGCGCTGCCCAAGCTGGAAGACAATATCGGCCGGCCGCTGTCGCCCTATGCGGTGACCAAGTTCGTCAACGAGCTCTACGCCGATGTGTTCGCCCGTTCCTACGGCTTCGAGACGGTGGGCCTGCGCTACTTCAATGTCTTCGGCCGCCGCCAGGATCCCGATGGCGCCTACGCCGCGGTCATTCCCAAGTGGACCGCCGCCATGATCCAGGGCGAGACCGTGGTCATCAACGGCGATGGCGAAACCAGCCGCGACTTCTGCTATGTGGACAACGCGGTGCAGGCCAACATCCTGGGCGCCATGGCGCCCCAGGAAGGCCGCAACCAGGTCTACAACGTCGCCTTTGGCGGGCGCACGACGCTCAACCAGCTCTTTGACTTCCTGAAAGAATCGCTGGGCCGCCAGGGCGTGCGCTACGAAAAGTCGGCCGAGCACGCGGATTTCCGCGCCGGCGATGTGCGCCACTCGCAGGCCGATATCGGCAAGGCCGGCAAGCTGCTGGGCTACCAGCCGGCCTTCGACATCCTGCGTGGCCTGGATGCCGCCATGCCCTGGTACACGCAATTCCTGCGTTGAGTTGAAAGCCCTGCTACGCAAAATCGGCACCCTGCACCCGGACCACCAGCGCATCTTCAAGGGCGCGTTCCGGGTAGCCGTTTTCCTTATCCTCGGCAAGGCCGCCGGCGCCATCAAGGAGATGGCGGTGGCCTATCGTTACGGCATCAGCGATGCCGTGGATGCCTATCAGTTCACCATGACCATGGCGACCTGGCTGCCCGTCACCATCGTGGGCGTGCTGTCGGTCGTGCTGATCCCGGTGCTGGTGCGGCTGCGCCGGGAGGGCGGCGCCGAGCGCAATGTCTTTGTCAGCGAACTGCAGGGATGGACCCTGCTGGCCGGGCTCTTGCTGGCCGGCCTGACCTGGCTGGCCTGGCCCTATGTGCTGGCCTGGCTGGGGCCGGGCCTGCCGGGCGCCGTGGCGCGCATGACCCACGAGCTGCTCTGGGCCTTCGTGCCGGTCAGCGCCATTCTGCTGATCGCCGGCATCAGCGCGGCGCGCCTGCGCTCGCATGAGCGTCACGTCAACACCTTGCTCGACAGCGTGCCGGCGGTCACCACGCTGGGCTGGGTCATGCTGGTCGCCGCCGGCGGCGACCAGATCGGGCCGCTGCTCTGGGGCACGCTGGTGGGCTATGTCATCCAGGCCGCCTGGCTCGCCTGGCTGGCCGCACGCGCCGACCAGGGTTTCTGGGGCGCGCCGCGCCTGAGCCTGCGGTCGCCGCATTGGCCCGAGCTCATGAGCGCGGCCGGCGTGATGCTGATCGGGCAAGTGGCCATGAGTTTCGTCAATCCGCTGGATCAATACGCCGCGGCCAACCTGGGCAGCAACGCGAACGCCACGCTGGGCTACGCCAGCCGCCTGCTGTCGCTGGTGCTGGGCATAGGCGCGGTGTCCGTGGGCCGCGCGGCCTTGCCGGTGTTGGCCGATGTGCAGCATCGCGGCGACGCCCGGCGCGCGCGCAGCATGGCGCTCAAGTGGTCGTGGATGATGGTCGGCGCGGGTATCGCGGCCGTGGCGCTCGGCTGGGCGCTGGCGCCCTGGGGCGTGGCCCTGCTGTTCGAGCGCGGCGCTTTCACGGCGCAGAACACCGAGGCCGTGGCCGGCGTGCTGCGCTGGGGCCTCTTGCAGCTGCCCTTTTATTTTGGCGTGTTGATCCTGGTCCAGCTGCTCGCCAGCCAGAACCGCTACCGCATCATGGCGCTCATCGCGGTGGCCAACTTCCTGCTCAAGGCGGTGCTCAATGCGGTGCTGGCGCCGCGCATGGGCACCGAAGGCATCATGCTGGCGACCAGCCTGATGTATTTCCTGTCCTTCGTCTGCTACACGGCCGTGGCGATGCGTCCGGTCGCCGATCCCGAGGAGACTGCCTAGATGTCCGGCCCGCGCACCCTGATCTTCATCCATTCCCTGCACGGCGGCGGCGCCGAGCGCGTGGCGGTGGACCTGGCGGGCCACTGGGCCGCCGAGGGGCGGGAAGTCATGATCCTCACGCAGGCAGAGGGCGACGCCTATCCGGTGCCGGCCGGCGTGCAGCGCCGCGCGCTGGGCACCGATGGCGGCGGGGGCGGAGGGCTGCGCGGCATCCTGGACAATCTGCGGCGGCTGCGGGCCCTGCGCGCCGTGATCCGCGATTTCAAGCCCGAGATCGTGCTGGGCATGATGACGACCTCGTCCATCCTCGCCGTGCTCGCCGCCTGGGGGCTGCCGGCCAAGGTGATCGCCACCGAGCACACGCATCCCCCTTCGCAGCAGCTCTCGGGCATGTGGCAGCGCCTGCGCCGCCTGACCTATCCCCGCGCCGCGCGCGTGGTCGCGCTCACGCGCGGCACGGCCGACTGGCTGGCCCGGCATGTGCCGGGCTCGCGCCTGGCCGTTATCCCCAATCCAGTGCATTGGCCGCTGCCGCGCAGCGAGCCCCGGCTGGCGCCGCCGGCCGTGCCCGGCCGGCATTATCTGCTGGCCGTCGGGCGCCTGCATCCGGACAAGGGCTTCGACGTCCTGATCGACGCCTACGCGCGGCTGGCCGGGCGTTTCCCCGATTGGGACCTGCTCATCCTGGGCGAGGGCGATGAACGCGCCCGCCTGAGCGCCCAGGCCGAGGCGGCCGGGCTGGCGGGCCGGGTCTATATGCCGGGGCGCGGCGGCAATGTGGCCGACTGGTATGAGTCGGCCGACCTGTATGTGCTCAGTTCCCGTTTCGAAGGCCTGTCCAACACGCTTCTTGAAGCCATGGCCAGCGGACTGGCGCCCGTCAGCTTTGATTGCGATACTGGGCCACGGGAGATCGTGCGCGAAGGCGTCGACGGCCTGCTGGTGCGCCCGGTCGGGCAGGCCGATGCGCTGGCCGATGCGCTGGCCGGCCTGATGAGCGATCCCCAGGCGCGCGCGCGCCTGGCCGCCGAAGCCGTCACCGCGCGCGAGCGTTTTTCCGCCCGCCGCGTGCTCGGTCTGTGGCAACAACTTTTTGACGACGCTCTCGGGCGTTCCTCTACCTAGAGAACAGAAAAATCATGTGCGGAATCGTCGGTCTTTGGGGACCTCTTGAAGGCAAGGCGCAGATATTGGCAGAAAGCTGCCATCGCATCCGCCTGCGGGGCCCGGACAGCAAGGGCTTCTGGGAAGACGGCCAGGCCGGCGTGGCCTTCGGGCATGTGCGCCTGGCCATCCAGGACCTGACCGAAGCCGGTCACCAGCCCATGGTGTCGGCCTGCGGGCGCTATGTCCTCACCTACAACGGCGAGGTCTATAACCATCTGGACATGCGCGCCGAACTCGAGAAGGCCGGCCGCGCGCCCGCCTGGCGCGGCCACTCCGATACCGAAACCATCCTGGCCTACGCGGCCGCCTTCGGCGTCGAAGCCATGCTGCGCGCCGCCGTGGGCATGTGGGCCATCGCGCTCTGGGATCGCCAGACCCGCAGCCTGACCCTGGCGCGGGACCGCATGGGCGAAAAGCCGCTTTACTACGGCTATGTCGGCGCCACCCTGGCGTTTTCCTCCCAGCTCAAGGGTTTGTCGCCCGTGCCGGGCTTCGGCCGCAATATCGACCGCAATGCCCTGGCGTCCTTCATGCGGCACAACTATGTGCCCGCGCCGCAATCCATCTATGAAGGCATACGCAAGCTGCCGGCGGCCAGCTGGGTCGTGATCAGCGAGGCGCAGCTCGGCGCGCGCGAGATGCCCGCGCCCCAGGTCTATTGGTCGGCGATGCAGGTGGCCGACGCCGGCCAGCGCCAGCCGCGGGAGTTCGCCAGCGACAACGAAGCGGCCGATGCCTTGCAGGCCGTGCTGACGCAGGCCGTGCGCGGGCAGATGATTTCGGATGTGAGCCTGGGCGCCTTTCTGTCCGGTGGCATCGACTCGTCGACCATCGCCGCGCTCATGCAAAGCCAGAGCAATGTGCCGGTGCGCACCTTCGCCATCGGCTTTCACGAAAAGGAATACGACGAGGCGCCGCATGCCAAGGCCGTGGCCACGCATCTGGGCACGGATCACTCCGAGCTCTACGTCACGGCGCAGGATGCCCTGGACGTCGTGCCGGGCCTGGCCGATATTTACGACGAACCTTTCGCCGACTCTTCGCAAATCCCCACGGCGCTGGTGACGCGCATGGCGCGCCAGCATGTGACCGTGGCCTTGTCCGGTGATGGCGGCGATGAGCTGTTCGGCGGTTATTCGCGCTATCTGCGTGTCGCCAATTGGTGGGACAAATGCGCCCGCTTGCCCGCGCCGCTGCGGCATCTGGCCGGCGGCATGATGCGCGGCTCGGCCACGCTGCCGGGCGCCGGCGCCTGGCGCGGCAAGGTCGGCAAGATGGGCGAACTGCTGCGCGCCGATTCCGAGGGTGAGTTCTATCGCCTTTTCGTTTCGTATTGGTCGGATCCGGGCAGTGTGGTCAAGGGCGCCGCCGAGCCGCCTTCGCCTTTCGAGGCGCCGCTTGCCGGCCCCTTGTACGAAGCCATGATGAAGCTGGATACGATCACCTATCTGCCCGACGACATCCTGGTCAAGGTGGATCGCGCGGCCATGGCCGTGAGCCTGGAGACCCGGGTGCCGCTCATCGATCATCGCGTCTACGAATTCGCCTGGAGCCTGCCCTTCAAATACAAGGTGCGCGGCGGCACGGGCAAGTGGCTGCTGCGCCAGGTGCTGCATCGCCATGTGCCGCAAAGCCTGGTCGAGCGGCCCAAGCGCGGCTTTGCCGTGCCGCTGGCGGCATGGCTGCGCGGGCCCTTGCGCGATTGGGCCGAGGCGCTGCTGGATCCGGCGCGCCTGCGCCAGGAAGGCTGGTTCGAACCCGAACCCATCCTGCGCAAATGGCGCGAGCATCTGAGCGGCCACCGCAAATGGGACAGCCATCTGTGGGGCGTGCTGATGATGCAGGCCTGGCTGGACCGCTATCACCGCGACGGCGCGCAATGAAGATCGTGCTGGCGGTCAGCTCCATGCATGCCGGCGGCGCCGAGCGCGTGGCGGCGACCCTGGCCAATGCCTGGGCGGCCCGGGGCGATCAGGTCACGCTGCTGCCGACCTTCTCGGGCGGCGGCGACTGCTTTTATCCGCTGGACCCGAAGGTCGAGCTGCTGTGGCTGGCCCGCGCCGTGCCGGCCAGCGGCACGCTGGCCCCCCTCAAGCGTCTGCTGGGTCTGCGCCGGCTGATCCGCGAGCGCCGGCCCGATGTGCTGGTCTCCTTCCTGACCAACGTCAATGTCGGCGCCATCCTCGCCACCCGAGGCCTGAAGCAGCCGCTCATCGTCTGCGAGCGCACCAATCCTGTCGTCGATACCACGACGGGCAAGGTCTGGCGCCGCTTGCGGCGCTGGCTCTATCCTTGCGCCGATGTCGTCACCGTGCAGGCCGAGGATACCGTGGCGCCTTTCGCGGCCCAGGTGCCGGGCATCCGCCACCTGGCCGTGATCCCCAACCCCTTGCCTGCCGAGCTGCTGGACGCGCCCCTGGCCGCGCTCGCGCCGGATGCGCAAGGACGGCGGCGTCTGATGGCCATGGGCCGGCTGGTGCCCGACAAGCAATTCGGCCTGTTGATCGATCTCTTCGCCGAGCTGGCGCCCGCCCATCCCGACTGGGATCTCTGGATCTGGGGCGAGGGACCGCAGCGGCAAGCGCTCGAGGCGCGCGTGGCGCAACTGGGCATGCGGCAGCGCATACGCCTGCCGGGCCGCACCAGCGAGCCCTGGGAAGCCTTGTCGCAGTCCAGCGCCTTCGTGCTCAGTTCGGCGGTGGAAGGCTTTCCCAATGTCCTGCTCGAAGCCATGGCCAAGGGGCTGCCTTGCGCGGCCTTCGATTGCCCCAGCGGGCCGCGCGAAATGACGCGCGATGGGGCCGACGCCTTGTTGCTGCGCGAGCCGCCGGCCATGCGCGATGCGCTGGATCGCCTGATGAGCGATGCCGCCCTGCGCGCGGAGCTGGGGCGGCGCGCGGCCCATTCGGTGCGTGAACGCTACGCCTTGTCCAAGGTGCTGGCGCAGTGGGACGACTTGTTTGCGCTCGCGCGCCAGTGAGACCAGGATGCGTATCGCTCACATCATCACGGGCTTGGGGCAGGGAGGGGCCGAATCGGTTCTCTACCGCCTGGCCTGCTATACCGACACCAGCACCCGCCATGTGGTGATCTCGCTGACCGATGAAGGCGTCTACGGCGCGCGCCTGCGCGCGGCCGGCATCACCGTGCATGCCCTGGGCATGCCGCGCGGCCGCGTGACCATGTCCGGCGTGCTGGCCTTGCGCGCGCTGCTGCGCGCCGAGGCGCCCGATGCCGTGCAGACCTGGATGTACCACGCCGATCTCATCGGCGGACTGGCCGCGAGGCTGGCCGGCATCAAGGCAGTGGCCTGGGGCATACGGAATTCCGGCAATCACCTGGGCCGCAGCAGCCGTTCGGCCCGGCTGGTGCTGCGCGCCTGCGCGGCGCTGTCGCGCTGGGTGCCGCGCGCCATTGTCTGCGCCGCCCAGGATGCCGCCCAGCGCCATCGCGAGCTGGGCTACGACGGGCGGAAGATGGTCGTCATTCCCAATGGCTACGACTTGTCGCGCTACGCGCCGGACGCCGAGGCCGGCGGCCGCATGCGCGCGCTATGGGGCGTGGGCGACGATGCGCCGCTTATCGGCTGCGTGGCGCGCTGGGATCCGCTCAAAGACCACCGCAATCTGCTGGCCGCGCTGGGCCAATTGCTGCGCGAGGGCCAGGCGCTCAAGTGCGTGCTGGTCGGGCGCGGCATGACGCCGGGCAATGCCGATCTGGTGGCGCTGATTGAATCCGAGGGGCTGCAGGGCCGCGTGCTTCTGACCGGGCCCAGCGACGATGTGGCCGCCGTGATGAACAGCCTGGACCTGCATGTGCTGCCCAGCTGCGCAGAGGGCTTTCCCAATGTGGTGGCCGAGGCCATGGCCTGCGGCACGCCTTGCGTGGTGACCGACGTGGGCGATGCCGCCCATATCGTCGGCGACACGGGCGTGGTGGTGCCCGCCGAGCAGCCTGCCGCCCTGGCGCGCGGCATTGCGCAGGCATTGCGCGAGGTGGCCGAGCGCGGCCGCGCCGCGGCCGGCGCGGCTGGCCGCGAACGGGTGCTGGCGCTTTTCGACCTGGGCCGCATGGTGCGCGCCTATGAGGCGGTGTGGCGCCGCATTGCTGGAGAACGCTGATGGAAGCCCGCGCCAAGCGCTTGTTGTTCGTGGTGAACAACCCGGCCTTCTTTCTTTCCCATCGGGCGGCGCTGGCCGAGGCCGCGCTGGCCGCGGGCTATG
The DNA here is from genome assembly GCF_000657795.2 of Bordetella pseudohinzii. Classification (GTDB taxonomy): domain Bacteria; phylum Pseudomonadota; class Gammaproteobacteria; order Burkholderiales; family Burkholderiaceae_B; genus Bordetella; species Bordetella pseudohinzii. Next base: position 8,500 of record NZ_JHEP02000027.1, on the reverse strand, counting down.
AGGTGCATGCGGCCACCATGGACGGGCCTTCGGTGCCGCGCATACAGGCCATGGGCGTCGCGCATCATGTGATTCCCATGAGCCGCAGCGGCAAGCACCCGCTGCAGGAGCTCAAGACGCTCTGGGCGCTGTATCGGCTGTTCAAGCGCCTGCGTCCGGACCTGGTCCATCTGGTGACCATCAAGCCCGTGCTCTATGGCGGCATCGCCGCGCGCATGGCGGGCGTGCCCGCCATGGTGGCGGCCATCTCCGGCCTGGGCTATGTCTTCGTGGCCGAGGGCTTGCGCGCCCGTCTGGTGCGCGCCGTGGTGCGCGGTTTCTATCGCCTGGCGCTGGGGCATGGCAACAGCCGCGTGATTTTCCAGAACACCAATGATCGCGACGTCCTGAGCAAGCTGGGCGTGGTGCGCGCCGGCCAGGTCGAATTGATACGCGGCTCGGGCGTGGATCTGGCGCAGTACCGCGCCGAACCCGAGCCGCCCGAGCCCCCCGTGGTGGCCTTGATGGTGGCGCGCCTGCTGCGCGACAAAGGGGTGCGCGAATTTGTCGAGGCCGCCGCGCTGCTGCGCCAGCAGGGCTTGAATATGCGCATGCGCGTGGCCGGCGATATCGACCCGGGCAATCCCGCCTCGATCAGCGCCGAAGAAATGCAAGTCTGGCGCGAGGAAGGCTTAGTCGAGCTCCTGGGCGAGCGCCAGGATGTGGCCGCGCTCTATGCGGCCGCGCATATCGCGGTGCTGCCTTCCTACCGGGAGGGGCTGTCCAAGTCGCTGATCGAAGCGGCCGCCTGCGGACGGGCGGTGGTGACGACCGATGTGCCGGGCTGCCGCGACGCCATCGATCCGGGAGAAACCGGCCTGCTCGTGCCGCCGCGCGATGCGACCGCGCTGGCCGCCGCGCTGGCGCGTCTGGCCATGGACCCGGCGCAGCGCCGGCGGCTCGGCCAGGCGGGCCGCGCACTGGCCGAGCGCGAGTTCTCGATCGAGGATGTCTGTGGCCGCCACCTGGCGATCTACGCCAGCCTGCTGGCGGCCGCCCGGGCCTAGGCGTCCGGGCGCGACAGGACGCCGATCCAGTAGCGGGTCGAGGGATCGTCCGGTCCCGGCGTCTCGCCGGGTTGGTCGAGTTCGTCGATGATGTGGCGCGCCAGGGCCTTGCCGAATTCCACGCCCCATTGGTCGAAGGGGTTGATGCCCCACAGCACGCCTTGCGCGAACACCTTGTGCTCGTAGAGCGCCAGCAGGGCGCCCAAGGCGTGGCCGGTCAGGCGCGGCAAGACGATGAGGGTGGACGGGCGGCGCCCCGGATGGATGCGATGCTGCGCCAGCACGCGCGCCTGCGCCGGATCGTCGGTCTGGGCGCTGCACTCGGCCAGGGCCTCGTCGAAGGACTTGCCGCGCAACAGCGCCGCGCGCTGCGCCAGACAGTTGGCGATCAGCAGGCGGTGATGGTGATCGTAGCGATGGTCGGGGCGTTCGCAGAAAATAAAGTCCACCGGCGCGCCGGCCGTGTCCTGATGCAGCCACTGGAAGAAGGTGTGCTGGCAATCCGTGCCTGTCATGCCCCAGACCACTGGCCCGGTGGGCACGCCGGCCGGGCTGCCGTCCTGCGTGGCCACCTTGCCCAGCGATTCCATTTCGAGCTGCTGCGCCCAGGGAACGAGATGGGTCAGGCGCGAGTCGTAGGGCGTGATGGCCAGCGTCTCGAAGCCCATCACGCTGCGGTTGGCCATGCCGGCCAGGGCCATCTGCACCGGCGCATTGACGGCCAGCGGCGCGTTCAGGAAGTGCTCGTCCATGGCGGCCGCGCCGGCCAGCAACTGGTCGAAAGTCTCGCAGCCCAGGGCCAGGGACACGGGCAGGGCGCCGATGGCCGACCATAGGGAATAACGGCCGCCGACCCAATCCCAGAACTGGAAAATGCGTTCGGGGGCGATGCCGAAGGCCAGCGCCGCGTCGACGTTGGCCGTGATGGCCGCCACCTGTTTGAGCGGATCGGCCACGCCGGCTTCTTCCAGCCAGTGGATGGCCACCTGGGCATTGGCCAGCGGCTCGGTCGTGGTGAAGGACTTGGAGGCGATGATGACCAGGGTACTGTGCGGATCGAGCTGGTGCATCGCATCGGCCACCGCGTGGGAATCGACATTGGAGGCAAAGCGCACCTCGCGCTTGACCCCCTGGTGGCGCAGGGCGCGCACGATCATGCGCGGCCCCCAGTCGCTGCCGCCGATGCCCAGATGCAGGACATATTTATAGTCGCCGCGGGCATCCGCCGCCTCGACGAAGCGGCGCACGCGCTCGCGTTCGGCCAGCACGGCCTGGCTCACGGACGGCGGCGGCGCGGCCGCCCGCAGCGCGGTATGCCAGGCCGGACGATGTTCGGTCCAGTTGACCTCGCCGCCATCAAAGAGCCGGCGGATGGCCTGCGTCAAGCCTTGCTGGGCGCACAGCCCAAGGGCGGCCTGTTCGAGCGCGGGCGAATAGGCCTGGGCGGTCAGGTCGACGGACAGGCCGGCGGCTTCGATCACGCGCAGATGGTCGCCACGGTGCGAAGCTCCGTGCACGGCCTCGGCAAAAGATTGCCAGGCGGGGCTCGAAGAGAGGGGCGCGGTCATGGGAGGGGCTCAGAAGGGCAGGCGGGCCTGCGGAGCCAGGCGCAGAAGCTCGCGCTTGAACTGGTTCTGGATGCGGGCCAGAGCCTCGGCGTTTTCGGCTTCGAAGCGCAGCACGACCACAGGCGTGGTGTTCGAGGCGCGTGCCAGCCCGAACCCGTCGGCGAACTCCGCCCGCACGCCGTCGATGGTGATGATCTGCGTGGCGTCGTCGAAGCGGCCTTGCGCCTGCAGCTCGCGCACCAGGGCGTGCGGCTGGCCTTCTTCCATCTCCAGCTTGAGCTCGGGCGTGGAGACGGCCGTGGGCAGGGCTTCGAGCACCTCGGAAGGATGGGCATGGCGCGAGACAATCTCCAGCAGGCGGGCGCCGGTGTAGAGACCGTCATCGAAGCCATACCAGCGCTCCTTGAAGAAGATATGGCCGCTCATCTCGCCGGCCAGCGGCGCGCCGGTCTCGGCCAGCTTGGCCTTGACCAGCGAATGGCCGGTCTGCCACATGAGGGGCTTGCCGCCGGCGTCCGCCACGGCCAGGCCCACATGGCGGCTGCATTTCACGTCGTAGATGATGGTCTCGCCCGGGCAGCGCTGCAGCACGTCGCGCGCGAAGAGGATGAGCTGGCGGTCGGGCCAGATGATCTGCCCGGACTTGGTCACCACGCCGAGGCGGTCGCCGTCGCCGTCGAAGGCCAGCCCGATTTCGCAATCGGTGGTGGCCAGGCAATGGACGAGATCCTGCAGATTGTGCGGATCGGCCGGGTCGGGATGGTGATTGGGGAAGTTGCCGTCGACCTCGCAGAACAGCTCGGTCACCTCGCAGCCCAGCGCGCGGAACAGCTGCGGCGCGACCGCGCCGGCCACGCCGTTGCCGCAGTCGATGGCGATCTTCATGGGCCGGGCCAGCTTGATATCGGAGACGATGCGCTTGATGTAGTCGGGCACCAGGTTGGCGGTGCGGCGCGTGCCGGGCCGCGCGGCCGCCAGGCCCTCGGGGGCTTCCATGGCCTGGCGCAGGGACTGCACATCGTCGCCATACAGGGCGCGGCCGCCCAGCATCATCTTGAAGCCGTTGTACTTGGGCGGATTATGGCTGCCGGTGATGGCCACGCCGGCGCCGAGCTGGCCGGCATAGGCGCCGAAATACACCAGCGGCGTGGGCACGCGCCCGATGTCCAGGGTGTTCACGCCGCCCTCGAGAATGCCTTCCTGGAGCGCGACGGAGAGTTCCGGGCTGCTCAACCGGCCATCGTAGCCGACCACGAGCTCCGTATTGCCCGCCTGACGGGCCCGTCCGGCCAGGGCGAATCCCAGCGCGCGCGCGAATCGCGCATCGATGAGATCAGGGACGGTTCCGCGGATGTCGTAGGCTTTGAATACCGAGGCAGGATATGGTTGTTTCACGAGGCTTCCTTCTGGCACGGTCGAGCTGGGCCGCGAGCGGCAGCCAGGAGAGAATTATCCCCTATTTCTGTCCGAGGGCGCTCATGGTGCGCGGGCGGTGCATCACGGCGGTGCGCGCGGCGGGCCAGCCGGGGCCGCGCGGGGCGCTCGCGGCGGATTCCGGCCCGGCACGGATATTGCGTCTTCGCAGAAGTGCTACGCTTATCTGCACGAACTTGAACGGGAGGTGGCTCATGGGTGCCAAGGTTTCGTTCGTCACACCCTCGGCCGACGCCGTTGGCAAACGCCACGGACCGCCGGGCGGCCCGGCCGGCGGGGCCGAGCGCAGGTTGGACATTCATGTGCTTGTCCAGGAAGACGGCCGCGCCGAAACCGGGCGGGCCTGGGAACGCTGCGTCTGGCGCGACCAGCGCGTGCTGATCGCCGAGTGCCCGGCGCCGCGGTTGTCGGCGCGCATGGAGGCGACGCTGCGCGATGTCGCCTCGCGGATCGCCCTGGACCGCGGCTGGCTGGGGCTGGGCACGGTGGTGTTCTCGCTGGACGACGAAAGCGGCCAGTTCCGCCTCATCGAGGCCACGCTGCAGGGGCGCAGCGGCAAGGCGGCCCTGATGGAACCCCTGGCCGCCCATGCGCTGGAGGTTGGCATCGGCGCCTGCGCGGCTTCCGGGCGGCCCGGCGCCAACCTGCTGGTGTGGGGCGTCACGCGCGGCGACGCGCTGCGGCGCGCCTATCAGGCCATCGGCGACATGCCCGGCCTGGCGGTGCCCGAGCGCGCCTTCCTGCTCAACCGCATCGCCTCGCCGGCCTTTTGTTCCGGCCTGACCGGCGCGCGCCTGGCGCGGATTTCCGATTGGAGCGATCACCGCGCCGCCGGTTGAGTCGGGATGATCCTACAATAAAGGCGCTATTCCGAACCGGCCTGGGCCGGAAGCAACCGCGAGTGCGCCTGACATGACTCTGCTGCAAGAACTCCAGTCCTTGCTGGGACCGGCCCATGTGCTGGTCGGCGAGGACGCCGAACCCTATGCCCTGGACTGGCGCCGCCGTTATCGCGGACGCGCGCTGGCCGTTGTCCGGCCGGGCTCCACCGACGAAGTCGCCGCCGTGCTGCGCCTGTGCCGCCGGCACGGCGCGCCGGTCGTGCCGCAGGGCGGCAATACCGGCCTGTGCGGCGGCGCCACGCCCGACGACAGCGGTACGGCCGTGATCCTGTCCACCGCGCGCCTGAACCGCGTGCGCGGCATCGATACCGATAACGACACCATCACCGTCGAGGCCGGCTGCGTGCTGCAGGCCGTCCAGGAGGCCGCCGAGCAGGCCGGTCGGCTGTTTCCCCTGAGCCTGGCGGCCGAAGGCAGCTGCACCATAGGCGGCAACCTGGCCACCAACGCGGGCGGCACTCAGGTGCTGCGCTACGGCAATGCGCGCGAGCTGGCGCTGGGCCTGGAGGTCGTCACCGCCGAGGGCGAAATCTGGAACGGGCTGCGCGGCCTGCGCAAGGACAATACCGGCTACGACCTGCGCGACCTCTACATCGGCAGCGAAGGCACGCTGGGCATCATTACCGCGGCCACGCTCAAACTCTACCCCTTGCCCGTGGCCCGCTGCACGGCGCTGTTGACCCTGGCCAGCGTGGACGACGCGGTCGAACTGCTGTCGCGCGCCCGCACCGGCTTCGGCGCCTCGCTCACCGGCTTTGAACTCATGGCGGCGGACTGCCTGCAGGCCGTGCTGCGGCTGTTCCCGCAGCAGCGGCTGCCTTTCGAGGGCGAATCGCTCAAGGCGCCCTGGTTCGCGCTGCTGGAGCTTTCCGACAGCGAGAGCGAAGCGCATGCGCGCGAGCGTTTCGAGGCTGTGCTGGGCGCGGCCATCGAGGACGGGCTGGCGGGCGATGCGGCCATCGCCGAAAACCTGGCGCAGAGCCAGGCGCTGTGGCACCTGCGCGAAAGCATTCCGCTGGCCGAGGCCGAGTTGGGCAAGTCGGTCAAGCACGACGTGTCCATTCCGATTTCGTCCATCGCGCATTTCGTGCGCGAGACCAATGCCGCGCTGCAAGAGCGCTTTCCGGGCGTGCGCAATGTCATCTTCGGCCACCTGGGCGATGGCAACCTGCATTACAACGTGGCGCGCAGCGCCGGCCAGACCGAAGAAGACCTCCTGGCCCTGCAGCCGGCCATCTACGACGTGGTCCATCAAAGCGTGCAGGCGCATGCGGGCTCCATCAGCGCCGAACACGGCGTGGGCCAGCTCAAGCGCGATGAATTGCCGCGCTACAAGAGCGCCGTGGAACTCGCCCTCATGAAGCGCATCAAGGCGGCGCTGGACCCGCAGGGCCTGATGAATCCCGGCAAAGTCCTGCAGGCCTGACGGCGATGACGACCGCGCGCGTGCTCATCGTCGAGGACAACCTCGCCATTGCGGGCAATCTCTACGATTATTTGCAGGCCCAGGGTTTCATGCCCGATGTGGCCTACGACGGGCGCGCCGCGGTGGGCATGCTGGAGCGCCAGGAGTTCGACGCCGTGGTGCTGGACATCGGGCTGCCGGGCATGGACGGTTATGCCGTGCTGCATGCCGTGCGCGTGGACTTGCGCAAACCCGTGCCCGTGCTGGTGCTCACCGCGCGCGACGGCCTGGAGGACAAACTGACGGGCTTCTCGCACGGCGCGGACGACTATCTGACCAAGCCTTTCGCGCTGGCCGAAGTCAAGGCGCGCCTGCTGGCGCTTATCCAGCGCTCGCGCCGCAATGTGGTGGACGCGGTCTACCGCTATGGTCCCTTGTCCCTGGACAGCCGCAGCCGCGAGGTCAGCGTCAACGGCAAGCCCGTGCACCTGGCGCGCAAATCGGTGCTCATCGTGGAGATGCTGTTGCGCGATCCGGGCAAGGTGGTCTCGCGCGAGACCCTGGAGACCGCGCTGTGGGGCGATGAGCCGCCGGCATCCGACGCCTTGCGCAGCCAGGTCCACCTGCTGCGGCGCGCGCTGGCCGAGGCGGGCTTCGACGGCATAGAGACGGTGCACGGCACAGGCTGGCGCCTCGTTCAGGCGGATCCATCATGACAGGAAGCGGCACGCTGACTCAGCGGGTGGTCTGGGCGCTGACCGGCATTGTGTCGGTCTTCGTCACGGTGTTGGCCTTGCTGTCCTACATCACCTTCGACCAGATGGAAGATGATCTGGTCAACGACATTCTCACGACGGAAACCGAGCGCGTCATCCAGCACCTGGCCGCCGAGCCGGCCTATGTGCCGGACCGCGGCTCGCGCGAGCTGGGCGGATCCATGCATGCCTGGCTGCACGTGCCCGGCGAGGTCGACGACGATATGCCCGATCCGCTGCGCGGCCTGGACAACGGGCTGCATCTGCTGGAGCCGGGCCCCGACACCTGGCATGTGATGGTGGCCGACGCCGGCCACGGCAGGGGCAAGGTCTATGTCATGTACGACGCCACCGACAACGAAGAGCGGGTGCAGAATTTCGGTCTTTTCGTGCTGGGCGTGGGCGCGGTGTGCATCGTGGTGGCCTACGGTCTGGCGCGTCGTCTTGCCGGCTATGTCGTGGGGCCGCTTGTCGCGGTCACGGACCATCTTGCCAATTGGGCGCCGGGCGCGCCCGACATGGCGGTGACGCGCGACGACGAAGCGGGGCGGCTGGTCGAGGCCTTCAATCGGGTGCAGAACCAGGTGGATCGCTCTATCGCGCGCCAGCGCGAGTTCGCGGCCAACCTGAGCCATGAAATCCGTACCCCCTTGGCCAGCATCCGCTCCGACAGCGAGATGATGCAGATGGACGGCAAGCTGCCGGCGGATGCGCAGCGCCGGCTGGCGCGCATCGTCGATGGCGTGGACAGTATTTCCGCCTCGCTGGAAAGCGCCCGCGCCATGGCGCGCGAAGAGCCGCGCGCGGCCGAGCGCGTCAAGCTGGCCGATTGCATGCAGGCGGCCTGGCAGGGATTCGCCGGCAGCGCCGAGCTGGCCGGGCTGGATTTTGCCAATGACATCGATCCGGACGCGGTGCGCCAGCTGGACCGCTACGCGCTGTTGACGGTGCTGCGCAATCTGGTGCGCAATGCCATCGAGCATGCCGCGCCCGCTCAGTTGCGCGCCGGACTGGACGAGGACGGCAACCTGGTGCTGGCCGACGACGGGCGCGGCATCGCTCCCGAAGAACTCCCCTTTGTCTTCCAGCGCTACTACACCAGCCGCCTGCGCGACGCGGGCGGCCAGCCCAATGACAACGACCTGCCGCGCGGTCTGGGCCTGGCCATCGCCAAGCAGGTCTGCGATGTACAAGGGTGGGTGCTGACCGTGGACGCCGCGCGCGAAGGCCCGCGGCGCGGCACGCGCTTCACGCTGCATCTGGGCAACCAGGCATAAGCCGGCCGCGAAGGCCGGCCCCGGCAAGGCCCTGGTGGACGACCAGGGCCTTTGCTTTAGAAGGCCCAGCGGGCGTTCAAGGTGACGGTGTGTTGCTGCGATCGGGAGGCGAA
>NZ_JHEP02000026.1 GCF_000657795.2 Bordetella pseudohinzii | reverse complement strand
CTCACGGATTGCGGATTGCGGATTGCGGATTGCGGATTGCGGATTGCGGATTGCGTTCATTGTCTTGTTTCCCGATACGACGCCAGGAGTGTGCCGTGGCGGCCTTGTGGGATGAAGTGCGAAATCACGTAGCGCGTTTCCTTGCCCCGCGCCTGTCGTAGCGCAGCCGCCGCCCCGCCCCCGACACACAGAATCAGATCGAACCCCAACAGGGAGGTCTTGCCGCCGCACCCGCGGCAGGGCTTGAACCCGGATCTGGTCGCGCTTTTCCCGCCGGATCTGCCCCGACTAATCAAGCCCGCTTGTCGTTCGTAAACAGGCTGTCGACGAAGTCCTGGTCGATTTTCTGGCCGCTCAGGGTGCGCGCCAGCAGCTCGCCCACCAGCTGTTGCAGCGAGAAGACGATGTCGGGCTGCACGCGCCTGAGCTTGGCCAGGTGTTCGGGCGTGTTGGCGACGGCCACGGTTTTGGTGGACGGCCCGCCGACGTCCTTGGCGGCCAGGACGATGAAAGCGTTTTCGGCATCGTCGCTGCGCAGGGCAAGCACGTAGCGCGCCTTGGGCGCGCCCGCTTCGAGCAGCACGGCCGAAGTCGTGGCGTCGCCCACGATGAGGTCGGCGTCGTCGGGATAGTTGTGGGGCTGGTTCTCGGGCACGATGACCGTGACGGGATAGCCGTGCTCGCGCAGCACGGGATAGACCGCGGCGGCCAGGGAGGAGGCGCCGGCCAGGATGATGTGATCGTGACGCATGGCGTGTGCAATCCTGCCTTTGATGAGTCGTTTGACGTTGCCGCCGATCACGGGACCGGCGATCGCGCTGATGGAGGTGGCAAAGACGGTGATGCCCAGGATGATGATGGACAGGGTGAAGTAGCGCGCGGCATCGCTGCGCGGGACGATGTCGCCAAAGCCCACGGTGGACATGGTCACGACCGAGAAGTAGACGGCGGCCGGCATGCCTTCGATGGGCGGGCCGAATTCACGGCCCAGGTAGAGGCTGCCGAAGATGGCATAGCCCAGCAATGAGCAGATGGCGATGACGGTGAATAGGCTGCCGGCGGCCAGGCTGGCGCGGTCGAAGACCGGCCAGGCCGCCAGGAGCAGCACGAAGACCAGCAGGTTGTAGATTTCCAGCAGATGGCTTGCGCTGCCGAGAAAACCCAGCACGCCGACCAGCACCAGCATGAGCAGCGAAAACGCCCAGGCGATGCGGGCCCGCAGCAAGAGGCCGGGCGCCATGCAGATCAGGCCCAGGCCGAGCAGCGCGCGCGGCGCATCCAGCAAGCCCACCGCGTCGATGGCTTCGCGCCAGGAGTCAAAGCCCGAGAAGAAGGCGAAATCGGGCCGGCCGGCGTGCTCGAAGACGGAGACCAGATGCAGATAGCCGCCGAAGGCGACCGCGATCGCCAACAGCAGGTGGACGGAGCGCGCGAGCAGGGAAGACAGCTTGGCGGGCATGGACGGAATGCGGGTGGCCAGGGCGGTTTGAGTGTATCAGCGCCCGCCAGGCCGCGGACGCCGCCCCGCGATCAAAACCGGTACTTCACCCGTCCGATCACCGAGCGCCTGTTGCCCGGGTAGCAGTCCGTCAGGTCCGAGCAGGTGGCGAGGTAGTCCTTGTCGAACAGATTGGTGGCGTTGACCGAGAAGGTGAGCTGCTTGTCATAGGTGTACGACAGGCCGGCATCGACCAGGGTGTGGGCGTCGATCTTCAGGGTATTGCGGTTGTCGCCATAGGTCGCCCCCACGTAGCGCAGGCCCGCTCCGATCGACAGGCCGGCCAGCGCGCTGTCGCCGAAGGTGTAGTTCAGCCAGCCCGAGGCGCTGTGTTCGGGCACGAGCGCGGGCCGCTTGCCCTTGGAGCCGTCGTTGGCCTGGGTGATTTCGGCGTCGATATAGGTATAAGAGCCGGTGAAATCCCAGCCCGCGCCCAGGCTGAACTTGCCTTCGAGCTCCACCCCGCGCGACCGCATCTCGCCGGCGGCGATGGCGAAGCCCGGATTGCTCAAGTCGTTGGTGAGGACATTGGTCTTGCGGATGTCGAAGACGGCGAGGGTGTAGAGGGCGCGGCTGCCCACGGGCTGGTATTTGACGCCCGCCTCCCATTGGCGTCCCTGCGAGGGCGCGAAGGTGTCGCCGGCGGCCGAGACGCCGGCATTGGGCAGGAAGGACTGCGAATAGCTGACATAGGGCGCCAGGCCATTGTCGAAGACGTAGTTCAGGCCCGCGCGGCCGCTGAAGCGCTCGCCCTCCTGCCGGCTGTCCTTGCGGGTCAGGCGGTTTTCGAGTTTCTGTTCGTACCAGTCATAGCGCCCGCCCAGCGTCAGCATCCAACGCTCGGCGATCTTGACCTGGTCTTGCAGATACAGGCCGGTCTGGTAGTTGCGCTCCAGGCCATCGTAGATGGGCGTGGCGGGCGTGGGCACGGGAACGCCATAGACCGGGTTGTCGGGATTGAGCGCCGGCGCGGGGCCGGTGTCGCGGCGGGCGTCGGCGTGCACCCGGCTGTAGTCCAGACCCAGCAGCACCGTGTGCGCCAGCGGCCCGGTGCGGAAATCGGCCTGCAGCTGGTTGTCCAGCGCCAGGTTGGCCATGGTCTCTTCGAAGCGGCGCGCCACGCGCTGGATGCCGGTGGGCCCGATGCCGGAGAGCAGGATGTTGTCCAGGATGGCGTTGACCTGGCCATAGCGCAGGCTTTGGCGCGCCTGGAAGGTGTCGTTGAAACGATGCTCGAACTGATAGCCGATGGATTTCTGGTCCTGGTCGAAGCGGTTGAAGTCCGGATCGCCGTTGCGCAGGCCGGTGGGCTTGCCATGGATGGTCACCGTGCCTATGGTGCCGCCGCTGCGGTCGCGCAGAACGTCCGCCATCAGGGTGAAGCGCGTGTCGGCCGTAGGCGCCCAGGTGATGGATGGCGCGGCGTAGAGACGGTCATCGCCGATGCGGTCGCCGTTGGGATAGCTGAATTGCGTGTTGGCGTCGCGCGCCACGCCGATCAGGCGGTACATCAGCGTGCCGTCCTGGTTGATGGGGCCGGTCAGGTCGACGGCGGCCTGTTTGCGCTGGAAGCTGCCGTACTCCAGCTCCGCTTCGTATTGCGGCGTGGCCTGCGGCAGCTTGCTGACGCGGTTGATGACGCCGCCGGCGTCGCCCTGGCCATAGAGCACAGACGAAGGCCCGCGCAGCACTTCGATGCGTTCGAGCGCATAGGGCTCGGAACGGAACAAGGTATAGCCCGAGCCGCCCTGGCGCAGGCCGTCCTTGTAGTCGCTGGAAGACTGCGCATTAAAGCCCCGTATCATCACCCAGTCAAAGCCCTTGGGATCGATGCCGTAGGTCTCGACGGTGACGCCCGGCACATAGCGCAACACCTCGGTGACGCTCTGCGCGTTCTGGGCTTCCATCTGGCGGCGCGTGACCACGGAGATCGATTGCGGCACCTCCAGGATGGCGGTGTCGGTCTTGGTGCCGGCGCGGCTGGTCTCGGCCACATAGCTGTTGTCGGCGGCGCTGGCGCCGCTGACGCTGACCGGCGCCAGCGTGGCGACGTCACCGGCCGGCGCGCGGCGCAGCACATAGCCGGCGCCCTGGGGCCGCGCCGCCAGGCCCGAACCCGACAGGATCGCGGCAAAGCCCTCGGCCAAGCCATAACTGCCGCGCAGGCCGGCGCTCTGGCGGCCCGCGGTCAGCGCGCCGTCCACGGCCAGCATGACGCCGGCATCCTGGGCATAGCGGTTGAGCACCTGATCCATCGGGCCGGCCGCGATGTCATAGCGGCGCAGCTGGGCCGCGGCCTCGGCGGCCTGGGCATCGCGGGGCGGCGCCACGGTGCTGGCCAGGGCCAGGACCAGCGCGGCGGAAAGGGCGGAGACGTGCATGCGGGAGATCCTCTTGGAGCATAACGTTGCGGGTTATGCAGGTATCCCGAATGAGCCGCGCAAAGTGCTACGCGGGATCGCCATGTTTTTTGTAACTAGGCCGGGCCGACGCTGACCCAATAGCGCGTCAGGCGCGAAACCCGCAGCGGCAAGGCGGTTTGCAGGGCGGCCAGGATGCGGTCGGTGTCGTCCAGCGGATAAACGCCCGAGACGATCAGGCCGGCCACTTCGGGCTCGCAGCGCAGCAGGCCCGGCCGGTGGCGCGCCACGTCGGCCAGGAAGTCCTCCAGGCGCATGCGGTCGGCCACCAGCAGCCCCTGCACCCAGTCGGCGGGACGGGCGGGCCCGGGCCGCCCGGCGCCGCCGGCATCGAAAACCGCGCCCTCGCCCGCCTGCAGGCGCATGGCCTCGGCCGCGTCGGGGCGGATTTCGACGGCGCCCTCGTACACTTGCACGGACACCTGGCGCGGCTGGCGCCAGACGCTGTAGCGCGTGCCCAGGGCGCGCACCTCGCCCAGGTCGGTGCGCACCAGAAAGGGCCGCCCTGCCGCCGCGGGCGCATGCCCGGTCTCGATATAGATTTCGCCGCGCCTCAGGAGGATGCGCCGCGCGCCGGCGTCGTAATCGACGTCGATGGCGCTGTCGGAGTTCAAGGTGATGCGCGTGCCGTCATCGAGCGCGATTTCGCGCCGCTGCCCGGTGGCGCTGCGATAAGCCGCGGCATAGACGGGTATCTCGCGCCAGGCCAGGCCCACCGCGCCCATGCCGGCGCCCGCGGCCAGGGCCAGCCCCATCAGGCGCAAGGCCTTGCGCCGGGCGCGCTGGCGGCCGCTGGCGGCCAGCGCGCGCATCGCTGGCGCGGGCGGCACGTCCAGCAGGCGGGCGTCCATATGCCGCAGGCGCTGCCAGGCGCGCTCGTGGTCGGGATGCGCGCCGCGCCAGCGCCGCAGGGCGGCCTGGTCGGCCTCGCTGGCCTCGCCCGACCACATCCGCACCAGCCACTGCAGACCCTGGGCGAGCACGGCCTTGGGAATGTCGGCGCCGCTCACAGCCACTCCAGGCAGACCTGGGCGGCGCGCAGCATGTGCTTGCGCACCAGCGCCACGGAGATCCCCAGCCGCTGCGCGATGCGGGAATAGGTCAGCCCCTCGAAGCGCGAGAGGATGAAGGTTTCGCGCGCCTTGGCCGGCAGGCTGTCCAGCGCGGCATCGATGGCGACCAGGGTTTGCAGGGCCTGGGCCCGCGCCTCGGCCGAGGGCATATGGTTTTCAGGCAATTGCGCCAGCGCATCCAGGTAGGCGCGCTCCAGCGCGCGCCGGCGATGCAGGTCGATCACCAGGCCGCGCGCGATCTGCATCAAGAAAGCCCTGTCCTGCCCCTCGGCCGGCAGGCGGCCGCTGACCATCAAGCGCTCATAGGCATCATGCGACAGGTCGGCCGCATCGTGCGCGCAGCCCAGGCGGCGGCGCAGCCACGCAACCAGCCAACCATGATGGTTCCGATACAGCGCATCCAAAGAAGGATGCGGCTGCTTGATCGCCGACACACGCCCACCGCCTTAGGAACTGGAAAGGCAGTAATGATAATGGTTATCAATTAAACAGCCTAGCCGCGGGCGGCGGGGTGTGGCGATTTTGCAGCAGGGTCAGCCCAGGGGGACGCCCGGGCGCGAGGCCGACCGGCTGCCGGGCAGCGGATGGCAATCCTCGGGATAGTAGGTGTGCACCAGGGAAAGCTTGACCGCCTGGCTGCGGTTCTGCTGCGCCGCGTGCAGCGTGCGGCAATGGAAGAACACCACGTCGCCGGCGGCCAGCTCGGGGCTTACGGCGCGGGCGATCCACTCCTGGTTGGCGGGCAGGTCGTCGCGGAAGAATTTCTGCCCGTCGAAGCGCTCGGCCTCATAGGCCGCGGCGTGCGAGCCGGGCAGGAAAAACAGCCCGCCGTTGGCTGGCGTCTCCGGACCCAGGGCCAGCCAACAGGAGACCAGGTCCTGCTCCGAGAACGACCAATAGCGGATGTCCTGGTGCCAGCCGGTCAGGCTGCCGTACATCGGATGCTTGGTCATGATGCAGTTGTGGTGCACCGTGGACAGCACCGGCGCGCGGCCCCCGTAATAGGCGCGCAGGACCTCGGCCAAGGCGGGCTGCGTGGCCCATTGCCGGAACCGCGGTCCCCGGCCGTAGGCGTCGAGCAGGCGGCGCACGGTCAGGCCGCCGGCGGCGTCGCGCGAGGCGGGCGCGCCGGGGTATTTCAGGTCGGCTTCGTACTCAATGGGGGCAATGGCGTGTTCCAGATCGTGCAAGGCGGCGGCGCGCAGGGCCTGGACATCGGAAGGCGAGGCAAAGTTGCGGGCGACCACGAAACCCTGTTGGCGCAGGGTTGCGACCAGGTCGGCAACCGAAGGGGTGGACATTTTTCCTCTCTACGGGCAAAGGTGGCTTACGGTGAAACCGCTGCCTGAGCGGCCTCAGGGCAAGCATACTCCTGCCCGGATCAGTCTGCCGGCCCGGGCCCGCGCTCGGCCGGCAGGCCGCGCTCCAGGTCGCGCTCGCGTTCGGTATTGCGCACCCATTCGCGCCAGATCGCCACCAGCAGCGCCATCAATACCGGGCCGACGAACAGGCCCACGATGCCCATGGTCTTGACCCCGCCCACCAGGCCGAAGAAGGTCGGCAGAAAAGGCAGCTTGACCGGCCCGCCCACCAGCCTGGGGCGCAGGGTCTTGTCCACGATGAACAGTTCGACCGTGCCCCAGATGAACAGGCCCAGGCCCGCCACGAGATGGTTGGAGCCGATGAGGTAGAGCGAGACCAGGGTGAAGGACAGCGGCGCGCCGCCCGGGATCAGGGCCATGAAGCCGGTGATCACGCCCAGCAGCACGGGCGAGGGCACGCCGGCGATCCAATAGGCCAGGCCCAGCACCACGCCCTCGCCCAGCGCGATCAGGCACATACCGGTGACGGTGGAGCTGACGGTGGCCGGCACCACGCGCGAAAAGCGCTTCCAGCGCGCCGGCAGCACGCGCTCGCCCAGCACATCCAGCTGCGAGACCATGCGGCTGCCGTCCTTGTAGACGAAGAACAGCGTGATCAGCATGAAGAGCAGGGTCAGCAGCCACTGGAACACATTGCCGGTGGCCGACAGGGCCATGCGGTAGATGTTGCCCAGGTGTTCGCCGCTGACCATCTCCACCAGCGCGCCCAGGGCATGGGGTTCGCCCAGATAGGTGGACCAATAAACCGACAGCCGCTCGCCCACCACGGGCAGGGAAGAAATCCAGAGCGGCACTTCCACGCCGTGTTTGTTGGCGGCCAGGGCCCAGCCGAAGAAATTGCTGGCTTCCTTGAAGGCATAGGTCAACGCCAGCGACAGCGGCACGACCAGCACCAGGATGACGGTGCACAAGGCCAGCGTGGCCGCCAACGCATTGCGCCCCTTGCAAAAGACGACCACCCGCTCATAGAGCGGCCATGTGGCCAGGCCGATGATGAGCGCCGCCAGGGCGGGCACCAGAAAGCCTGAAAGAAAGTAGATTCCCGCCGCAACGACCAGCAGCAGCAGCCAACGGGCGATGAGGTAGGCGGGAAAGACAGGCTGCTGCATAGGCGGGGCGGCTCTCTGGTATTGCGGTGAAGACCCTCGCAATATACCTAGTTTTTACGCCCCGTCCCCGACATAAGGGATAGCCCGCAGACTACATGATGAACTCGGGCACATCCTGCGGCACCCTGCGCCGCGCGGCGTGTTCGCCGGCCGGCAGGAGCGTGGGCTGCTCGATGCCGCAGTTGTACATGCCGGCATCCTTCTCGTCGCGGCCGGACAAAAGCGGGCAGCGCGCAAACAAGTCCGCCACCCAATCGGAGAAGACGCGCACCTTGGGCGAGAGCTGGCGGTTCTGCAGATACAGCAGCGAAATGGGCAGGGGCTTGGGCTTCCATTGCGGCAGCACTTCGACCAGGTCGCCCGATTGCAGATGGGGCAGCGCCATGTAGCGCGCGGTCTGGATCAGGCCGAAGCCCTGCAGGCCGCAGGTCAGGTGCGCGCCCCAGTCATTGACCGAGACCGAACTGGGCACGTCCACCAATTGCTCTTTGCCGTCGACCACGAAGGCCCAGGCGCAATTGCGCCCGACGGAAGAAAAGTAATGCACCGCCTGGTGGCTTTCCAGATCTTGCAGGGACCCGGGCATGCCGCGGCGTTCAAGGTAGGACGGCGCGGCGCACGTCAGGGTCTGGAAGGTGCCGATGCGGCGCGCCACCAGGCTGGAATCCTCCAGCTCGCCGCCGCGGATGACGCAGTCCACGGCTTCCTGGACCAGGTCCACGCGGCGGTCGCCCATGCCGATCACCAGTTCGACATCCGGGTAGCGGGTGTGGAACTCGCACAAGGCGGGGATGAGGATGAGCTGGCCGATCGACGCCGGCACGTCGATGCGCAAACGCCCCTGCGGACGCAGGGCCGCGTCCTGGAAACAGGCCTCGGTCTCCTCGACCTCGGCCAGGATGCGCGTGGCGTGCTTGTAGTACGCGGCGCCGTCGGGCGTGAGGCTGATGCGCCGCGTGGTGCGGTTCAGCAGGCGCACGCCCAGGTGGCGCTCCAGATTCTGGATGATGGTGGTGACCGTTGTGCGGGGCAGCGTCAGGCTGTCCGCCGCCCGCGTGAAACTGTTGGCTTCCACCACGCGGACGAAGACCTGCATGGCTTGGAAACGATCCATGTTCCTGTCCTATCAATGAGTTGTCCGCCTAGGATACCGCGGATCCGGCCGTGATTGTACGCCTGGAACGAACAGTATTGCCGAACAAGCATTGTTTATCCTGACCGACGAAAAGCTCAGAATCGCCTCATCTGTATCGGCCCGCCGGATTTTCCCGCGATACCGCAGCGCAGCATTTCCTGCCCCGCGGCCCCCCTCTCCCCGGCCCGCCCGATCCTTCCCCAATATTCGTTCAAGGAAACACCATGACGCCTTCGCGCCATCGCATTGCAGTCCTGTCGATTGCCGCCGCCCTCCTGGCCGCGGGCGCGGGCTATGCCTTGCTGCCCTCCTCGCCCAATGCGGCCCATGCCCAGGGCCAGCCGGCCGCCGCGCCCGTGGACGTCGCCCCCGCGCTGGGGCGCACCATCGTGGATTGGCAACGTTACTCCGGGCGCCTGGAAGCGATCGACCGGGTCGATATCCGCCCCCTGGTCCCGGGCACGCTGACCGAAGTCCATTTCCAGGACGGGGCGCTCGTCAAGAAGGGCGACGTGCTGTTCACCATCGACCCGCGTCCCTATGTCGCCGAGGTCGATCGCGCCACCGCCCAGCTGGCCGCGGCCCAGGCCCGCGCCGCCTATACCGCCAGCGACCTGGCGCGCGGCCAGCGCCTGCTGGGCGAGAACGCCATCGCCAAGCGCGACTTCGAGGAAAAGCAGAATGCCGCGCGCGAAGCCGCGGCCAATCTGCAGGCCGCCCGCGCCGCGCTTGAATCGGCCCGCCTCAACCTGGGCTACACCCGCATCACCGCGCCGGTGGACGGCCGGGTCTCGCGCGCCGAAGTGACGGTGGGCAATGTGGTCAACGCCGGCGCGCAGTCGGTGCCGCTCACCACCCTGGTGTCGGTATCGCGCATGTACGCCTCCTTCGATGTCGACGAGCAGACCTTCCTGAAGTACGTCAATCCCTCGCGCACCACCGGCACCGACGTGCCGGTGCAGCTGGGCCTGGCCAACGAAGAAGGCTATTCGCGCGAAGGCCAGGTGCAGTATGTCGATAACCGCCTGGACACCACCTCCGGCACCATCCGCGTGCGCGCCGTGTTCGACAACCGCGACGGCAGCCTGGTGCCCGGCCTCTACGCCCGCGTGCGCCTGGGCGGCGGCGCGCCGCGCGAGGCCGTGCTGGTCGACGAGAAGGCCATCGGCACCGACCAGAACAAGCGCTACGTGCTGGTGCTGGACGACAAGAACCACGCCGCCTATCGCGAAGTGACGCTGGGCGCCAACGTGGGCCCGCTGCGCGTGGTCGAAAAAGGCCTGGAGGCCGGCGAGCGCATCGTGGTCAACGGGCTGCAACGGGTGCGCCCGGGCGCCGTGGTCGCCCCCAATGTCGTGTCCATGGACACGGCGCCTCAGGCCGTCAAGACGGCTTCGGCGGCGCTGCAATAAAGAACAACAAGGCCCGGAGCCTCACATGAATATCTCCAAGTTCTTCATCGACCGGCCCATCTTCGCGGGCGTGCTGTCGGTGCTGATCCTGCTGGGCGGCCTGCTGGCCATGTTCCAGCTGCCGATCGCCGAATATCCGGAAGTGGTGCCGCCTTCGGTGGTGGTGCGCGCCCAATACCCGGGCGCCAACCCCAAGGTCATCGCCGAAACCGTGGCCTCGCCGCTGGAAGAAGCCATCAACGGCGTCGAGGACATGATCTACATGCAGTCGCAGGCCAATAGCGACGGCAACCTCACGCTGACGGTGAACTTCAAGCTGGGCGTGGATCCCGACAAGGCGCAGCAACTGGTGCAAAACCGGGTCTCGCAGGCCCTGCCGCGCCTGCCGCCGGACGTCCAGCGCCTGGGCGTGACCACGGTCAAGAGCTCGCCCACGCTGACGCTGGTGGTGCATCTGCTCTCGCCCAACGACCGCTACGACATCACTTATCTGCGCAACTACGCCATCATCAACATCAAGGATCGCCTGTCGCGCATCAACGGCGTGGGCGAGGTGACGGTGTGGGGCTCGGGCAACTACTCCATGCGCGTCTGGCTGGACCCGCAGAAGGTCGCCCAGCGCGGCATGACGGCCAGCGAGGTCGTCAATGCCATCCGCGAACAGAACGTGCAGGTCGCCGCCGGCGTGATCGGCGCCTCGCCGACCGTGGGCGACGTGCCGCTGCAGCTCAACGTCAACGCGCGCGGCCGCCTGCAGACCGAGGAAGAATTCCGCGACATCATCCTCAAGACCTCTCCCGACGGCGGCGTGACGCTGCTGGGCGACGTGGCCCGCGTGGAACTCGATGCCCAGGAGTACGGCCTGCGCTCGCTGCTGGACAACAAGTCGGCCGTGGGCATGGGCATCATGCAGTCGCCGGGCTCCAATGCGCTGGACGTCGCCACCAACGTGCGCAACGCCATGAAGGAGCTGTCGCAAGACTTCCCGCCGGGCGTGGAATACCGCATCGAGTATGACCCCACGCAGTTCGTGCGCTCCAGCATCGAGGCCGTGATCCACACCTTGCTCGAAGCCATCGCGCTGGTGGTGCTGGTGGTCATTCTCTTCCTGCAGACCTGGCGCGCCTCCATCATTCCGCTGCTGGCGGTGCCGGTGTCCATCATCGGCACCTTCTCGCTGCTCTTGATGTTCGGCTATTCCATCAACGCCCTGTCGCTGTTCGGCATGGTGCTGGCCATCGGCATCGTGGTCGATGACGCCATCGTGGTGGTGGAAAACGTCGAGCGCAATATCGCGGCCGGGCTGACGCCGCGCGAGGCCACCTACCGCGCCATGCGCGAGGTGAGCGGGCCCATCATCGCCATCGCCCTGACGCTGTGCGCGGTGTTCGTGCCGCTGGCCTTCATGACCGGGCTGTCGGGCCAGTTCTACAAGCAGTTCGCCATGACCATCGCCATCTCGACGGTGATCTCGGCCTTCAACTCGCTCACGCTCTCGCCCGCCCTCTCGGCCCTGCTGCTGCGCAGCCACCATGACAAGCCCGACTGGCTCACGCGCCAGATGAACCGCTTCCTGGGCCGCTTCTTCGCCGCCTTCAACCGCATGTTCGGGCGCGCCTCCGAGCGCTATGCCGTCAACGTGCAGGGCGTCATCCGGCACAAGAGCAAGGCGCTGGGCGTCTACGTCGTCCTGTTGGCGCTGACGGTGGGGATCTCCTATCTGGTGCCCGGCGGTTTCGTGCCCGCCCAGGACAAGCAGTACCTGATCGGCTTTGCCCAACTGCCCAATGGCGCCTCGCTGGACCGCACCGACGCGGTGATCCGCCGCATGTCGGACATCGCGCTGGCCGAGCCCGGCGTGCAAAGCGCCATCGCCTTTCCGGGCCTGTCGATCAACGGTTTTACCAACAGCTCCAGCGCCGGCATCGTGTTCGTCACGCTCAAGCCCTTTGCCGAACGCAAGTCGGCGGCGCTGTCGGGCAACGCGATCGCGGCCAACCTGAACCAGAAGTTCGGCGTCATCAAGGACTCTTTCGTGGCCGTCTTCCCGCCGCCGCCCGTGCTCGGCCTGGGCACGCTGGGCGGCTTCAAGCTGCAGATCGAAGACCGGGGCGCCATGGGCTATGCCGAGCTGGACCGCGCCGCGCAGGCCTTCCTCGCCCGCGCCGCGCAAACGCCCGAGCTGGGCCCGTCGTTCTCCAGCTACCAGATCAATGTCCCGCAGCTGGACGTGGACCTGGACCGCGTCAAGGCCAAGCAGCTGGGCGTGCCCGTGACCGAGGTCTTCGACACCATGCAGATCTATCTGGGCTCCATGTATGTCAATGACTTCAACCGCTTTGGCCGCGTCTTCCAGGTGCGGGCTCAGGCCGATGCGCCCTTCCGCGCCCATCCGGACGACATCCTGCAGCTCAAGACCCGCAACGCCGCCGGCGATATGGTGCCGCTGTCCTCGCTGGTGACGCTCAAGCAGACCTTCGGCCCGGAGATGGTGGTCCGCTACAACGGCTACACGGCCGCCGACATCAATGGCGGTCCGGCGCCGGGCTATTCCACCAACCAGGCCCAGGCCGCGGCCGAGCGCATTGCCGCCGAGGTGCTGCCGCGCGGCATGAAGATGGAGTGGACCGACCTGACCTACCAGCAGATCCTGGCCGGCAATGCCGGGCTGTGGGTCTTCCCCATCTCCGTGCTGCTGGTCTTCCTGGTGCTGGCCGCGCTCTATGAGAGCCTGACCCTGCCGCTGGCCGTCATCCTGATCGTGCCCATGAGCATCCTGGCCGCCTTGACCGGCGTCTGGCTCACCGGCGGCGACAACAATATCTTCACGCAGATCGGTTTCATGGTGCTGGTGGGGCTGTCGGCCAAGAACGCGATCCTGATCGTGGAGTTCGCCCGCGAGCTGGAGATCCAGGGCGCCACGCCGCTTGAGGCCGCCATCGAAGCCAGCCGCCTGCGCCTGCGCCCCATCCTGATGACCTCCATCGCCTTCATCATGGGCGTGGTGCCGCTGGTGCTGTCCTCGGGCGCCGGCGCCGAAATGCGCCATGCCATGGGCGTGGCCGTGTTCTTCGGCATGCTGGGCGTGACGCTCTTCGGCCTGTTCCTGACGCCGGTCTTTTATGTGGTCCTGCGCACGCTGAGCAAGCGCAAGCTGCACTCGGCCTCGCATCACGAAGCGCCGGTGACCACGCCCCACCTCGAACATTGAGCCCGGAAATCATCATGACAACACGCATTGCTCGCATATCCGGCCTGCTCGCCGCGCTTCTGGTGCTGGCAGGCTGCGCGGTGGGCCCCGACTACCAGAAACCCGCCGCCG
Organism: Bordetella pseudohinzii; assembly: GCF_000657795.2. Classification (GTDB taxonomy): domain Bacteria; phylum Pseudomonadota; class Gammaproteobacteria; order Burkholderiales; family Burkholderiaceae_B; genus Bordetella; species Bordetella pseudohinzii. The sequence goes on along the minus strand of NZ_JHEP02000026.1, from coordinate 4,613 downwards.
CCACGCCCGCCCAATACAAGGAGGCCGCGCCCGCTCTCGCCGCGCACGAGGCTGGCAGCTGGAAACCCGCCCAGCCCTCGGAAGAGGCGCTGCGCGGTGAATGGTGGAAGGTCTTCGGCGACCCGGGACTGAACACGCTGCAGGAAGAGGCCCTGGCCGCCAACCAGAACCTCAAGGCCGCCGCCGCCCGCCTGGAACAGGCCCGCGCCCTGCAGCGCGACGCCCGCTCGGATTTCTTCCCCAAGGTGGACGCCGGCTTCGGCCCGACGCGCCAACGGCCTTCGCCCGCCTCCCAGGGCCTGCCCGACAACGCCTCGAGCAGCCCGTCCACGCTCTGGCGCGCGCAGGCCAGCGTCGCCTATGAGGCCGACCTCTTCGGCCGCGTCGCCGGCACGGTGGACGCCGCCACGGCCGACGCCCAGCAAAGCGAAGCGCTCTACCGCTCCGTGCTGCTGGCCTTGCAGGCCGATGTGGCATCCACCTATTTCCTGGTGCGCGAGCGCGACGCCGAGTCCCAGCTCTACCGCCAGACGGTGGCCCTGCGCGAAGAAACCCTGCAGCTCATCCAGCGCCGCTTTGACGCCGGCGATATCAGCGAACTGGACCTGGCGCGCGCCCGGTCGGAACTGGCCCAGGCGCAATCCGAGGCGCTGGGCGTGGACCGCCAGCGCGCCACGGCCGAACACGCCCTGGCCGTGCTGCTGGGCAAGACGCCGGCCGAGTTCACCATGCCGCCGCAGCCGCTGGCGCCGGTCGCCATCGCCGTGCCGGCCGGGCTGCCCTCGGCCTTGCTGGAGCGCCGCCCCGACATCGCCGCGGCCGAGCGCGCCATGGCCGCGGCCAATGCGCGCGTCGGCGTGGCCAAGGCGGCCTTCTTTCCGCGCCTGGATATCACCGGCGCGCTGGGCTATGAATCCTCGGAGCTGAGCAATCTCTTCCAATGGTCGTCGCGCACCTTCCTGCTCGGCCCGCTGGTGGGCGCGGCCCTGTCGCTGCCCATCTTCGATGGCGGACGCCGCCAGGCCGGCGTGGATCGCGCCCGCGCGGTCTACGAGGAAGACGTGGCGCAATACCGCCAGACCGTGCTGACCGCCTTTCGCGAGGTGGAAGACAACCTGGCCAATCTGCGCATCCTGGGCGACCAGACGCGCGCCCAGGGCGAGGCGGTCGATGCCTCCGCCCGCGCCGCGCGCATCTCGCATGCCCAGTACCGCGAAGGCTCCATCAGCTACCTGGACGTGATCGAGGCCGACCGCACCGTCCTGGCGCAGCGCCGCGTCTCGGTCCAGCTCACCGGTGAGCAGGCCCGCTCCACGGTGGAGCTGATCCGCGCCCTGGGCGGCGGCTGGGAGCTGCCGCCTCCGGCCGTGGCCGCGCGCTGACACAGGTTTCGCCCTCTTGGGACTCCCCATGCCATCGGGTCATAATCGGCCCATGGCAATCCCAAGTTACGCCGGGTCCGCCCGGCTTTTTTTCGCCTTGTGGCCCAGCGCGGCGCTGGCCGGCCAGCTGGCGGCCTGGGCCCGGCACGCCCAGCCGTATTGCGGCGGGCGCATCATGCGCGCCGACACCCTGCATATCACCCTGGCCTTTCTGGGCCCGGCCAGCCCGGCGCGGACCCGGCAGCTCATCGATTACACCCGCCAAAGCCGCATCGCCCCCGGCGAAATCCGCATTGCCCGCTATGGCAGCTTCAAGCGGCCGCGCATCATCTGGGCCGGCCCCGAGGGCCGCCATGAGGCACTGGCCGCGCTGCACGAACAGATCTGGCGCGATATCGCGCCTTTGGGCTGGATCCAGGAAGAACCGGACTTCACGCCCCATGTCACGCTGCTGCGCAAGGCCAGCGGATTCGAGCCGCCCGATCCGCCCGGCGCGCTGGACTGGCCCTACGCGCATTTCTGCCTGATGGCCTCCGAGCCCGGCGGACAATCCCGCTACCGGGAGCTGGCGCGCAGCCGCTGAACGCGCGGCCGCCGCGACGGCCGCGTGGCACAATCAGCCAACCCAACTCCTTCCCAACATCATGTTGATCCTGCTCGATCAAGACGGCGTGCTGGCCGACTTCGAACACGCCTTCATCGAGGCCTGGCGGCGGCGTCATCCCGACATCGCGCCCGTCGCCTTCGAGGATCGCCGCTCCTTCCATATCCTGGAAGACTATTCCCCGGCGCTGCGCGCCCAGGCCGAGGCCATCTATACCGAACCTGGCTTCATCCGCAACCTGCCTCCGGTGCCGGGCGCCCTGGAGGCCGTCGCCGAGCTGCTGGCGCTGGGCATGGACGTGCGCTTCTGCAGCTCGCCCCTGCGCCAGTATGACAACTGCGTGCTGGAGAAGTATCAATGGATAGAGCGCCACTTCGGGCGGGCCGCGACCGAACGCCTCATCCTGACCCGCGACAAAACCCTGGTGCAGGGCGACCTGCTGATCGATGACCGTCCCCGTATCGAGGGCGCGGCCCGCCCGCGCTGGCAGCATGTCATCTATGACGCCCCCTATAACCGCCAGGAAACCGGCCGCCTGCGCCTGAGCTGGCAGAACTGGCGCAACGTCCTGGCCGGCGCCCTCTACCAGGCCGACGCCTGAGTTCCTCATGACAGCCGATTGGGGCTATGCTCAATGGACAGCCCCCGCCAGGACAAGGTGACCCATGAATCTGCACCGCCTGCTCAAACAGCGCGAAGCCGACCAAAAGCCGCTGAAGGTGGCCTTGATCGGCACAGGGAAGTTCAGTTCCATGTTCTTGAGCCAGGTGCAGCGCACACCGGGCATGCGCCTGGTCGCGGTGGTCGAGGACAATGCCTCGCGCGCCCGCGCCGCGCTCACCCGCAGCGGCTGGCCAGCCGCCGCCCTGGGCGCGGCCAGCATCCACGAAGCCGCCCGCGGCGGCAAGGTGTTCTGCTGCGACGATGCGCTGCACGTCATTGCCGACCCCGATGTCGAAATCGTCATTGACGCCAGCGCGATGCCGGCCGAAGGCATCGCCCACACCCTGCTGTGCTGCGAATACCGCAAGGACATCGTGATGGTCAACGTGGCCGCCGATGCCCTGGCGGGCCCGCTGCTGGCGCGCCGCGCGCGCGAGGCCGGCATCATCTATTCGCTGGCCTACGGCGACCAGCCCGCCCTGATCTGCGAAATGGTGGACTGGGCCCGCGCCTGCGGCTTCGAGGTGGTGGCGGCCGGCAAAGGCACCAAATACCTCCCTGAGTTCCATACCTCCACCCCCGACACCGTGTGGCCGTATTACGGCTTTACCGACGAGATGGTGGCCGCTGGCGACTTTGACGCGCGCCTGTTCAACAGCTTTCTGGATGGCACCAAGAGCGCGCTGGAGATGGCTTGCGTCTCCAACGCCACGGGACTGACGCCCGCGCCCCAAGGCCTGCTCTACCCGCCCTGCGGCGTGGACGACCTGTCCCGCGTGCTGCGGCCGCGCGAACACGGCGGCATGCTGCACCATCGCGGCCAGGTGGAGGTCGTTTCCTCGCTGGAGCGCGATGGCCGGGCGGTGTTCCGCGACCTGCGCTGGGGCGTCTACGTCACCCTGGCCGCCGGCAGCGACTTCGTTCGCGACTCTTTCCGCGACTATGGCCTGGTGACCGACCCCTCCGGCCATTACGCGGCCATGTACAAGCCCTATCACCTCATCGGCATGGAGCTGGGCGTGAGCGTGGCCAGCATCGGCCTGCGGCGCGAACCCACCGGCAGCCCCACTGCCTGGCATGCCGACGTCATCGCCACCGCCAAGCGCGACATGGAGGCCGGCGAAATCCTCGACGGCTCCGGCGGCTATACCGTCTATGGCCGCCTGGTGCCCGCCCGCAGCTCGGTCGAGGATGCCTACCTGCCCATCGGCCTGGCCGAAGGCGCGGTGCTCAAGCACGCCGTGCGCCAGTCCCAGCCCATACGCCTGAGCGACGTCAGCTGCGATGAGGAAACCGTGGCGGCGCGCTTTCGGCGCGAGATGGAGCAGGCCTTCGCCTAGGGATAGACGATGGAGTACTGCACATAGGTCACGATCTTGCCGGCGTTGATGTTTCCAGTGCCGGTTTTGACATAGCGAGCCAGATAACGCAAGGTGGCCTCCTTGGTCATGGCGCCCTTGGTTGTGCTCAAGGCGGCCTCGGCGCCAAAGGACGATGTGCCTCCGAGCTCGATCTTCTGGCCATCGGGATTGGCCAGCTGTACGCCCAGGTTATCGACCTTCTGGGCTTCGTCCACGTCTATACCGGTAGCGACGTAGGCGTAAAGGCTGCCATTGTCGTAGTCCGTGGAGAACCCCGGTTCGAAATAGGCCTTGACGTTGCCGCTCAGGGCGGCCGGGCACTCCGTCAGCTTGATGACAAAGGGCGTGGCGCCGGCCGTATCGCCGACGCTCTTCAAGGCCGACGTCGATATCTTGGGCAAGGACACGATGATATGAACCTGCGGCTCTCGGCCATTGATCTTGCAGGTCTGGTCGATGATCTCGCCGTTGATGATGATGGTGCCGTCAACGGCATGGGCCGTGCCCAGCGTCAAGCCCAGCAAGAGGGCGAATCCCGCGCATTTAGTTGCGGTGTGCGGTGTGCGGTGTGCGGTGTGCGGTGTGCGGTGTGCGGTGTGCGGT
>NZ_JHEP02000025.1 GCF_000657795.2 Bordetella pseudohinzii | reverse complement strand
AGCGCTTGCATGGCATGCAAGAGGTCAGCGGTTCGATCCCGCTTACCTCCACCAAGTTTCCGGTAACAAGTCAGTCCAAGTCCCCTTCGTCTAGAGGCCTAGGACATCACCCTTTCACGGTGAGTACAGGGGTTCGAATCCCCTAGGGGACGCCAAGATTTCTTGGCAAGACGCCGCAAGGTGTCGACCGCTGCGGAGCGGTAGTTCAGTTGGTTAGAATACCGGCCTGTCACGCCGGGGGTCGCGGGTTCGAGCCCCGTCCGCTCCGCCAAAATTCAAAAAGCCGCATGGTCGCAAGATCATGCGGCTTTTGCTTTTGGGCGCGCGCGTTAACGCGCGCCGGCCAGTGTGGCCAGGCACTCCACTTGCCAAGCCCGTTCCGGCTCAAAAGAGGCGGGGTCGGCGACCGCGCCATAGCCGCCTTGCCCATACACCGCCGCGTAAGCGGCGTATTCGGCGGCCTGCAGCGGTTTGCCGGCCAGCGCGGCGGCCACGGCATAGGTGGCCGAGACGGCGGCATGGCCGCAGCCATCCAGCGAAACCGAACCCGGATGGCGATTGGCCAGGCCGGCGGCGGCCAGGGCCAGCGCGGCCAGTTGCTCGCGGTCCAGCCTTCCTTGCAGATAGCAGCCCAGGCCCGCCAAGCAATCCACTGCCGCCGGATCTTCGAGCAGATGCGCCACCCTCAAGACGCAGGCCTGCCCAAAGGCCAGTCGCAGCCGCTCATCGCCTGGCAGGTCCAACTGGCGGGCCAGGCGCTCCAGGGGGGCGTTCATGGCTTGAACGCCGCCGGGTTCACCATATTGATGGGCGCGCCCGATGCGAAGGCCAGGATCTGCTCGAACACATCCTTGAATTGCAGATCCCATTCCTCATAGGTCACGAAGCCGATGTGCGGTGTGCACAGCACATTGGGCAAGGTCAGCAGCGGATCCGAGGTGTCGGTCAGAGGCTCTTGTTCGAAGACGTCCAGCGCCGCCATGGCGGGCCGGCCGGCGCGCAGGCCCGCGAGCAGCGCGCCGGGCTGGATGAGGCCGGCGCGGCTGGTGTTGACCAGCAGGGCCCCGGGCTTCATGGCGGCCAGGTCCGCCGCGTCGACGATGCCGCGCGTGGCCTCGACCAGCCGCATGTGCAGAGACAGCACGTCACAGGCGGCGAAAAAATCGGCCTTGCTGGCCGCGGTGTCGTAGCCGTCGGCCCCTGCCCGCGCGAGCGCGTCGGGCCGTCCCCAGACCAGCACGCGCATGCCGAAGGCGCGCCCATAGCCCGCCACGACGCGGCCGATGCGGCCATAGCCGAAAATTCCCAGGGTCTTGCCGCGCAGGGTGTGGCCCATGCCGGATTGCCATCGGCCTTGGCGCATGGAGGCGACTTGCTGAGGCAGCTGGCGCATGGCGCCCAGCACCAGGGCCCAGGTCATTTCGGCGGCGGCATACGAAGGCGTGTCCGCATGCAGATTGGAGCAGATCAGCACGCCATGCTCGGTGCAGGCGGCCACGTCGATATGCGGGTAGACGCTGCGCTGGCTGATCAGGCGCAGCTTGGGCAATCGCTCGATCAGTTCGCGGCGTATCTTGGTGCGTTCGCGGATCAGAATCAGCGCGTCCGTGTCGGCAAGGCGTTCGGCGAGCCGCTGGTCGTTTTCTTCGTGATCGGTCCAGACGCTGACCTCATGGCCTTGCAGCAGCGCATAACAGGGCAGGCGGCGCAGGGTGTCGAACCAGTCGTCCAGGATGGTGATTTTCATGATCGGGCCGGGCGGGGGAAGAACGAGGCATTGTCACGCCGCATGCCCATCCTCGTAAAATGAAACAATTTCCCCTATTGATGCAAAAAAGCTATGAAACTGGATGTGCTTGGCGTGCAGGCCTTCGTGGCCCTGGCAGAGCGCGAAAGCTTCGGCAAGGCCGCTGAATCGCTTTATATCTCGCAGGCCGCGCTCAGCCGGCGCATCCGCAACCTGGAGACCTATCTGGGCGTGCGGCTGGTGGACCGGACCACGCGCTCGGTGTCCTTGAGCACGGTGGGGCGCGGTTTCCTGCCCCAGGCCAGGCGCTTGCTCGGCGAGCTGGAAAGCACGCTGCAGCGCATCCGCGAACAGCGCGAGGTGCTGGCCGGCAATGTGACCATGGCCTGCGTGCCCACGGTCGGCGTGCGTTTCCTGCCGGCCGTGCTGCAGGCCTATGCCGCCGCGTTTCCGGACAACCGCGTGAGCGTGCTCGATCACTCCTCGGCCGGGGTGGAGCAGGCCGTTCGGGACGGCGCGGCCGAGTTCGGCATCGGCATTGCCGACCGCCCGGCGCCGGAGATCGAGTACGAAGAACTCCTGCATGACCGTTTCGTGCTGGTCTGCCAGGCCGGACATCGCCTGGCGCGGCGCAAATCGGTGGCCTGGCAGGAGCTGGCCGGCGAAGCCTTGATCCTGCCGGGCGGCGGCAGCAGCAACCGGCCGCTGCTGGACCAGCACCTGCCAGCGGGCATCGTGCTGCGGGCGCGTTTCGAAGTGCAGCGCAGCGCCACGGCGGTGGGCATGGTGGCCGCCGGCGCGGGCGTGGCGATCGTGCCCAGCCTGGCCATGCAGCCGGGAGCCTATCCCATGCTGGAAACCGTGGCCCTGGTGCGCCCGGCCATTTCGCGCGCCTTCGTGCTCATGCGCCGCCGGGGCAGCAGCCTGTCGCCCGCCGCCGAGGCGCTGCTGGGCTTCGTCCAGCGGGAAAAGCGCGCCGTCGCCCGGCGCTGAGGCCCGCCATGAAAAAACCGGCGCGAGGCCGGTTTTTCAGGGGAAGGGCGGTGACGCTCAGGGCGCTTCGACTTCGTCTTCGGCCTTCTTGACGGGCTTGACGAGATCTTCGCGCTTGACGCCCAGCCACATCGCCAGGGCGGCGGCCACGAACACGGACGAGTAGATGCCGAACCAGATGCCGATGGTCAGGGCCAGGGCGAAGTAGTGCAGGGTGGGGCCGCCGAAGAACAGCATGGCCAGCACCATCATCTGCGTCGAACCGTGGGTGATGATGGTCCGCGAGATGGTCTGGGTGATGGCGCTGTTGATCACTTCCTGCACGCTCGCCTTGCGGTACTTGCGGAAGTTTTCGCGAATCCGGTCCATGATGACCACGGATTCGTTGACCGAGTAGCCCAGCACGGCGAGCACGCCGGCCAGCACGGACAGCGAGAACTCCCACTGGAAGAAGGCGAAAAAGCCCAGGATGATGACCACGTCGTGCAGGTTGGCGATCACGCCGGCCACGGCGAACTTCCATTCGAAACGGAAGCCCAGGTAGACCATGATGCCGATCACCACGACCAGCAGCGCCATCAGGCCGTTGTGCAGCAGTTCCTGGCCGACCTGCGGGCCGACGAACTCGACCCGGCGCAGTTCGACCGAGGCGTCCGCGGCCTTCAGGGCGGCCATGACGGTTTCGCTCTGGGTGGCCGAGGTCTGGCCTTCGGCCAGCGGCAGGCGGATCATGACGTCGCGCGAGGTGCCGAAGTTCTGCACCTGGAAGTCGCTGTAGCCGAGTTTGCCGACCACGCCGCGGACCTGGTCCAGCTGGGCGGTCTGGGCGTAGTTGACCTCCATGACCGTGCCGCCCGTGAACTCGATCGACAGGTGAAAGCCGCGCGTGATGATGAAGAACACCGCCGCGATGAAGGTCACCAGGCTGATGATGTTCAGCACCAGTGCGTGGCGCATGAACGGGATGGTGCGATGAATCCGGAAAAATTCCATGTTTCGCCTTGCTGTCTTTTCAGGAGCCGGGCGGCGCGGCGCGCCGCCCTGGCGCTATCACTTGGTGCCGGGTTTCCAGACCGTGCCGATGGAGATGGACGCCAGCTTCTTGCGGCGGCCATACCAGAGGTTGGCCAGCGCGCGCACGCCCACCACGGATGAGAACATCGAGGTGAGGATGCCCAGGCAGTGCACCACCGCGAAGCCGCGGATGGGGCCGGAGCCGAAGGCCAGCAGCGCCAGGCCGACGATGAGCGTGGTCAGGTTGGAGTCCAGGATGGTGCCCCATGCGCGCTCGAAGCCATGGTAGATGGCCTGTTGCGGCGAGGCGCCCGCCCTGAGCTCTTCGCGGATACGCTCGTTGATCAGCACGTTGGAGTCGATGGCCATGCCCAGCGTGAGGGCGATGGCCGCGATGCCGGGCAGCGTCAGCGTGGCCTGCAGCATGGACAGCAATGCCAGCAGCAGCAGCACGTTGAAGGTCAGCCCGATGGTCGAGAAGACCCCGAACAGGTGGTAGTAGATGATGATGAAGACCGCGATGGCGATAAAGCCGTAGAGCGTCGAATAGAAGCCCTTGGCGATATTGTCGGCGCCCAGGCTGGGGCCGATGGTGCGCTCTTCGATGATGGACATGGGCGCGGCCAGGGCGCCGGCGCGCAGCAGCAGCGCGGTGTCGGCGGCCTCTTCGGCGCTCATGCTGCCCGAGATCTGCACCTGTCCGCCGGCGATCTCGCTGCGGATGACTGGCGCGGTGACCACTTCGCCCTTGCCGTTTTCGAACAGCAGGATGGCGATGCGCTTGCCCACGTTGTCGCGGGTGACGTCGCGGAAGATGCGCGCGCCCTTGGAGTCCAGGGTCAGGTTGACCGAAGGCTGTTGGGTCTGGTGGTCGCGGCCGGGCTGGGCGTCCTGGAGGTTTTCGCCGGTCAGGATGACCTGGCGGCGGACCAGGATGGGGCGGCCGTCGCGGTCGGAGTAGCGTTCCAGGCCGAAGGGCACGGTGCCATTGGCCAGCGCCGCCTGCGAGGACGGCGTGTCATCGACCATGCGCAGTTCCAGCGTGGCGGTGCGGCCCAGCAGCTCCTTGGCCTTGGCCACGTCCTGCACGCCGGGCAGCTGGACCACGATGCGGTCGGCGCCTTGCTGCTGGATCACGGGTTCGGCCACGCCGAGTTCGTTGATCCGGTTGTGCAGGGTGTTGATGTTCTGCTTGAGCGCGCTTTCCTGCACGCGGGTGACGGCTTGCGGGCTCAGGGCGCCTTCAAGGAAAAAGCGGCCGCCTTCGTCGCGATCGGTGAATTGCAGGTCGGCCATGCGGCTGCGCAGGGCATCGCGGCCCCGGTCGCGCGCATCGGCGCTGGCAAAGCTGGCCAGCACGGCCTGGCCGGCGCGCTCGACGGCGCCGACCTCGACCTTCTGGTCGCGCAGGATGGAGCGCACGTCGGCGGCCAGCGAGTCGTAGCGGGCGGTCAGGGCGCCTTGCATGTCGACCTGCAGCAGGAAGTGCACGCCGCCGCGCAGGTCCAGGCCCAGGTACATGGGCTTGGGTTCGAACCAGCCCAGCGTGCGCATCCAGGGCGGCGAAGCGGGCAGCAGGTTCAGGGCCACGGTGTAGTGCGGATCGCCGGCGACGGTGTTCAGGCTGCGGTCCAGCAGGTCGCGGGCTTGCAGCTGGATATCGGTGGAGCCAAAGCGCGCGCGGACGGTGCCCAGCGTGCCGTTCTGCTCGTAGTAGACGCTGGTGGCCGGCAGCTTGGCATCGGCCAGGATCTGCTCGACGCGCGACAGCAGCGCCGGCTCGACCTTGATGGTGGCCTTGGCGCTGGAGATTTGCACGGCGGGGGACTCGCCGTAGAAATTGGGCAGGGTATAGAGCAGGCCGATGACGACCGCAACCAAAACCGTGATGTACTTCCAGAGGGGATAGCGGTTCATTGCCGGCAAGGGGTCAAGGGGTGGAACGGACAAGGGCCCCGCGAGGGGCCCTATGCGACTGTTACAGGGCCTTGATGGTTCCCTTGGGCAGCACCGAGGTCACGGAACTCTTGGTCAGCGTGACTTCCACCGGCTTGTCGGCCAGGTCGGCCACTTCGATGGTGATGTAGCTGTCGGTCACCTTGGAGACCTTGCCGAGGATGCCGCCGGCGGTGACGACTTCGTCGCCCTTGGCCAGCGCGGCAACCATGTTGCGGTGTTCTTTCTGGCGCTTCATCTGAGGACGGATCATCAGGAAATAGAGGATCACGAACATCAGGACGATGGGCAGAATGCCGCCCAGAATATTGCCCTCGGGGGCGGCCTGGGCCAGGACGAGGCCGGCGGTGTCGGTAACGGACATTGGAAGTGCTCCTGGTTGAGTTTTTGCGTTTTTGCTATCGGCTATAGCCTTGTTTTGTCCCCGTCCCCGCGCGAGCCTTGGACAGGGTAGCCGGCTATTGTAGCGATGTTGAGCCCCCAAGGGGGCCGCAAGCGCGGCCCCGGCGGGGCCTAGTCCACGCCGCGGGCCCGGTCGGCCGCGAACTGCGCCCGCCAGGCCTGGAAGCGGCCGGCGGCGATGGCCTCGCGCATTTCTCCCATGATGGTCAGGTAGAAATGCAGATTGTGCAGCGTATTCAGACGGGCGCCGGTGATTTCGTTGGCGCGCTGCAGGTGATGCAGATAGGCGCGCGAGAAATGGCGGCAGGTATGGCAGGCGCAGCTGGGGTCCAGCGGGCGGGTGTCATCGCGGTATTTGGCGTTGCGGATCTTGACGTCGCCAAAGCGCGTGAACAGCCAGCCATTGCGGGCGTTGCGCGTGGGCATGACGCAGTCGAACATGTCCACGCCGCGCGCCACGCCCTCGACCAGGTCCTCGGGCGTGCCCACGCCCATCAGGTAGCGCGGGGCGTGCTGCGGCAGCCGGGGGGCCACATGGCCCAGGATGCGCATCATGTCTTCCTTGGGCTCGCCCACCGACAGGCCGCCGATGGCATAGCCATGAAAGCCGATGTCGGTCAGCCCGGCCAGGGACTCGTCGCGCAGATGCTCGTACATGCCGCCCTGGACGATGCCGAACAGCGCGTTGGGATTGCCCAGACGGTCGAACTCCTCGCGCGAGCGGCGCGCCCAGCGCAGCGACATGCGCATGGAGCGCGCGGCTTCTTCCGGGGTGGCCGGGCGGCCGTCTATCTCGTAGGGCGTGCACTCGTCGAACACCATGACGATGTCGGAGTTCAGCGAGCGCTGGATGCGCATGGACTCCTCGGGCGTGAGGAAGAGGCGCGCCCCATCGATGGGCGAGGCGAATTTCACGCCTTCCTCGGTGATCTTGCGCATGCCCTGCAGGCTGAAGACCTGGAAACCGCCGGAGTCGGTCAGGATGGGCTTGTCCCATTGCATGAAACCGTGCAGGCCGCCGTGCTTCTCCATGATCTCGGTGCCGGGACGCAGCCAGAGATGGAAGGTATTGCCCAGGACGATCTGTGAGCCGATTTCTTTGAGCTCATGGGGCAGCATGGCCTTGACGCTGCCGTAGGTGCCCACGGGCATGAAGATGGGGGTCTCGACCACGCCGTGGTTCAGCGTCATGCGCCCGCGGCGCGCGCCGCCATCGGTGGCGAGCAATTCGAAGGAGAGTCCGGTCATGGCTGGGCAGATTCGATGAACATGGCGTCGCCGTAGCTGAAGAAACGGTAGCGGCCGGCCACGGCGTGGGCGTAGGCGCGCCGGATGGGGTCGATCCCGGCCAGGGCCGAGACCAGCATCAGCAGGGTCGACTGGGGCAGGTGGAAGTTGGTCACCAGGGCATCGACCACGCGATAGCGGTAGCCGGGCGTGATGAAAAGGCGGGTATCGCCCTGGCAGGCGGCCAGCGGGCCGTCTGCCGACTGGGCGGCGGCCGACTCAAGCGCGCGCACGCTGGTCGTGCCGACCGCGATCACGCGGCCGCCGGCGCGGCGCGCCGCGGCGATGGCCTGCACGGTGGTCTCGGGCACGGTGTACCACTCGGCATGCATGATGTGCTCGTCCAGGTTCTGGACCCGCACGGGCTGGAAGGTGCCCGCGCCCACATGCAGGGTCACGAAGGCGCGCTGCACGCCGCCGGCGGCCAGGCGCTCCAGCATGGCCTGGTCGAAATGCAGGCCCGCCGTGGGCGCGGCCACGGCGCCCGGCTCGCGGGCATAGACGGTCTGGTAGCGTTGCTCGTCTTCGTGCTCGGCGGCATGCGTGATATACGGGGGCAGGGGGGTGGCGCCATGCGCCTCCAGCAGGTCCAGCACGGGGCCGGCGAAACGCAGGTCGAACAACTCTCCCTGGCGTCCCAGCACCTCGGCCGTCACCGCGCCGCCGGCCAGCTCCAGGCGCATGCCGGGGCCGGGCGATTTGCTGGCGCGCACATGGGCCAGGGCCCGGGTGGGCTCGGTGATGCGTTCGACCAGCACCTCGACCTTGCCGCCGGTGGCCTTCTGGCCGGCCAGCCTGGCCTTGATGACGCGGGTGTCGTTGAAGACCAGCAGGTCGTGCGGGCGCAGCAGCGCCAGCAGATCGGGGAATTGGCGGTCGTGCAGCTTGCCCTGGCCGTCCAGGTGCAGCAGGCGGCTGCCGGCGCGTTCGGCGGCGGGCGTCTGCGCGATCAATTCGGGCGGCAGGTCGTAATCAAAATCGGAAAGGGTAAAGGTGGACACGGTGTTATCCCGGCCTGACAGGACCGGCGAAGAAAAAGAGGCGGCGCAGTCGGCGCGCAACCCGCTATTGTAGACGCCCGCCGGGCGGGCCGCCTCCCGTCCCCGGCCGCTTGTAACCGCGCGCCGCCCGGCGCCCGCCTTATGTATGCTTTCATCTTCGTCCATAAGATGGTGTTACAGCGGACATGGGATATCTGGCTTGGGGACGCGCTTGTCTGGCGCTGGGAATCACGCTGGCGGCCTGGCTGCCGGGAACGGGGCGGGCCCAGGGGCCCGCGGGCGCGCTGGGGCTGCCGGCCAGCCTGGCGCAGGCCTGGAAGGCCACCAAGCTGCCCGATGACGCGCTCTCTCTGGTCGTGCAGGAGGTCAATGGGCCGCGCCTGGTGGCCATCAATGCCAAGGCGCCGCGCAATCCGGCCTCCGTCATGAAGCTGGTGACGACCTGGGCGGCTCTGTCCGAATTGGGGCCGAATTATGTGTGGCGCACCGATTTCCTCACCGACCCCGGCTCGCGGCCGGATGCCCATGGCGTGCTCAAGGCGCCCCTGTACTGGCGCGCGGGCGGGGATCCGCAGCTCTTGCTGCAGGATCTCTGGGCGCTCTTGCGCGAGCTGCGCCTGCGCGGCGTGAAGGAAATCAGCAACCTGGTGGTCGACCGCAGCATCTTCGGTCAGGTGGCGACCGACCCCGGCGCTTTCGATGGCGCGCCCGACCGCGCCTACAATGCCAGCCCGGATGCGCTGATGGTGGGCTTTGGGGCGCTGCGCCTGCTGGTCACGCCCGACGCGGCGGCCCGCAAATGGGTGGCCACGGTCGATCCTCCCGTGCCCGGACTGCGCCTGGAGGGCGAGGTCCAGTGGGGCGAGGCGCGCTGCCCGGGGCCGCCAGTGGTCGCGACCCAGCCGGTGGTCACCCAGCAGGGCATCACCCTGCGCCTGTCCGGCTCGGTGGCCGGCTCCTGCGGCGAGTTCAGCCTCTACCGGCTGGCCCTGTCGCAACAGGAGTACACCGAGGCGGTGTTCCGGCTGCTGTGGCGCGAGCTGGGCGGTACATTCAAGGGTAAGATGCGCGCCGGCGTGGTGCCGGCCGACGCCGTGGTGCTGGCCTCTCATGAGTCCCCCACGCTGGGCGAGGCGATCCGCGTGATCAACAAGCGCAGCAACAATGTCATGGCGCGCACCCTGCTGCTCACCCTGGGGGCCGAGCGCGGGCGCCGCCCGGCGACGGTCGCCAGCAGCGAGTCGGTCGCCAAGGACCTGCTGTCGCGGCAGGGCCTGGACATGCCCGAGCTGGTCATCGACAACGGCGCGGGGCTGTCGCGCGAGGCGCGCGTCTCGGCCGACAGCCTGGCTTCCCTGTTGACGCTGGCCTGGCGGTCGCCCGTCATGCCGGAGTACCTGGCCTCCATGGCCATCGCCGGGGTGGACGGCACGGTGCGCCGGCGCATGAAGGGCAATGGCGCGCTGGGGATGGCCCATCTGAAGACGGGGTCGCTGCGCGATGTGCGCTCGATCGCCGGTTATGTGTTGGGCAATAGCGGCAAGCGCTTCGTGGTGGTGAGCATCGTCAATCACGACAATGCGGGCGCGGTGCGCGGCTTCGATGACGCGCTGATCGCCTGGCTGGCCGAGCAGTAAAGGTTTATCGCCCGCGTGAGCGGGCTTCGAGTAGTCAATTTTTGGAGAATCCGGACATGCCCGTGCATGAAATCCGTCATCCGCTGGTGCGGCACAAACTAGGCATCATGCGGCGCGCCGACCTGAGCACCAAGAGCTTTCGCGAGCTGTCGCAGGAAGTCGCCGCGCTGCTGACCTACGAGGCATCCAAGGACATGGCCCTGGCGCCGTCCACCGTGGAAGGCTGGTGCGGGACGGTCGAGGTCGAGAAGATCGCCGGCAAGAAGGTCACCGTGGTGCCGATTCTGCGCGCCGGCATCGGCATGCTGGACGGCGTGCTGAGCCTGATCCCGGGCGCCAAAGTCAGCGTCGTGGGCCTGGCCCGCAATGAAGAAACCCTGCAGGCGCATACCTATCTCGAGCGCCTGGTGGGCGAATTGGACCAGCGCCTGGCGCTGATCGTCGATCCCATGCTGGCCACCGGCGGCTCCATGGTCGCCACCATCGACATGCTCAAGCGGGCCGGCGCGCGCGAAATCCGCGCCCTGACCCTGGTGGCCGCGCCCGAGGGCATCAAGGCCGTGATGGACCAGCATCCCGATGTGCACATCTATACCGCGTCCATCGACCAGGGCCTGAACGAGCATGGCTACATCATGCCCGGCCTGGGCGATGCCGGCGACCGCATCTTCGGCACCAAGCAGAAGGTCGAATAAGCCTAGCGGGCCCGGGTCCCGAACCAGGCCAGCTTGTCCGCCAGCGCCGCGACTTCGCCGACGATCAACAGCGCCGGCGAGGCGACGGCCTGCGCGCGCGCGATGTCGGCCAGCCGCGACAGCGGGCCGGTGACGACCCGCTGCTGCGGGCGGCTGCCGTTTTCGACCAGGGCGAAGGGCGTGTCGGCGGCCCGTCCGTGGCCGATCAGCCGGGCCGACAGCGTGTCCAGCTGCCCCACGCCCATGTAGAAGGCCAGTGTCTGGCGATCCCGCGCCAGGCCGTCCCAGTCCAGGGCGTCTTCGTCGGCGCGGCAGTGCGCCGTGACCAGGCGGACCGACTGGGCATGCTCGCGGTGGGTGAGCGGGATGCCGGCATAGGCCGCGCAGGCCAGCGCGGCCGTGATGCCGGGCACCACCTCATAGTCCACGCCATGCGCGCGCAGGTGTTCCAGCTCTTCGCCACCGCGCCCGAAGATAAAGGCGTCGCCGCCCTTGAGCCGGACCACGTGGCGGCCGGCGCGCGCATGCTCGACCATGAGGGCATGGATGCGCGCCTGAGTGGCCTGATGGTCTTCGCCCAGGCGTTTGCCCACGGTGATGCTTTGCGCATCGCGGCGGGCCAGCGCCAGCACCTCGGCGCTGACCAGCCGGTCATGCAGGATGACATCGGCTTCGTTCAGGGCGCGCAGCGCCTTGAGCGTCAAGAGGCCGGGATCGCCGGGGCCGGCGCCGACCAGCGTCACCCGGCCGGGGGCGGGCAGGGACGGGCGCGACAAGGCCTCGTCCAGGGCCGCTTCGGCCTGCTGCGGATTCCCCCGGCGCAGGGCGGCGGCCACCGGGCCGTCGAGCAGCCAGTCATAGAAGCGGCGGCGCTCGCCCAGGTCGGCGCGCGCGGCGCGGATGCGCGGCCGGTAGCGCGCGGCCAGGTCGGCCAGGGCGCCCAGGCTGTGGTCGAACAGGGATTCCAGTCTTTCGCGCAGGCGCCGTGCCAGCACCGGCGCCACGCCGGAGGACGAAATCGCCACGATGAGGGGCGAGCGGTCCACGATGGACGGCACCTGGAAGCTGGAGAGCGCGGGGTCGTCCACCACATTGCAGAAGCGCTGCCGCGCACAGCAGGCTTCGTAGACGCGGGCATTGACCGCGCGGTCGTCGGTGGCGGCGATGACCAGCCAGGCGCCGTCCAGCCAGGCGGGATCGAATTCGCCCGCGGCATGCGCAATGGCTTGCCCGTCCGCCAGACGGGCCAATTCGGGCGCGAGCGCGGGCGCGCCCACGGTGACGAGGGCGCCGGCCTGCAGCAAGGCCTGGACCTTGCGCGTGGCGACAGCGCCGCCGCCCACCACCAGCACCCGCCGGCCCTGGATATCGGAAAAAATCGGAAAGAGCTTCATGAACTTCAGGGCCGCACCCAGCTATCGTGCGACGATCATAGGGACCGCCGCTCATCCCTACAACTTTTGATTGCTTTCATTCATATAGCCAAAAGTGATTTGGGTCGGAATGCGCACGGTTTTGGTGCATCGTGCACCGCCCTGCCGCAAGTTCCGGCCGGGTCTGCCGGGAAAACGCCGGCCGCCCCGGGGCGCGCGGGGCTGGCACGCGATTTGCTTGTACCTGGGAAGACGGCTGGCGACGGCCGTTCAATGCCGTCCCAGTGATGGCTCAAGGGGAAAGCAAGCAAGAGGGGCGTTTCGCGCTCGCCGTTCCGGCGGCGCGAAACGCCTTTTCTGCTGGCGCGGGTTTTGGCGCAGACGGATACAGGCCTTGCCGCGCAACCGGTGTAGTATCGCCGCGAGGCGCCGGCAACGGCGCAGCCCTACAGGAGTACACGGTGGCTCGTTGGATATCCGCGCTGGTTCTGGCCGGCATCACCCCCTTTGCCCAAGCCGGCGTCTGTGACGCCAAGTTCATGCACGATGGCGGCCAGGTGCAGTTTTCCGGCTCGGGCAATATCAGCCTGGGCGCCGACCTGAGCTTCGACGAAGTCAGCCGCGGCAATGCCGACAACTGCCGCGCCCGCGTGCGCGGGGTCGCCAGCTTTTCCTATGCCGGCCTGCCGCCGGGCAAGTCCAAGCTGGACTACCTCATGACGGTCAAGAACGGCCAGGCCACTTTCGTGCGCTATGCGCAGGCGGGCGAGGCGCCCAGCAAGGACGGGCAGTTCGACCTGCGCATCCTGGGGCTGTTCGCCTATGACAAGATCACCGGCCAGGGGCAGAAATTCGCCGGCTCCAGCCACCGCCTCAATATCGGCAAGGAAGCGCCCGTGGGCGGCCAGCCCAGCACCACGATACGCATAGGCGAAAAGACGGTCGGCGCGCGGCGCAGCATCGCCACCGCGCTGGGCCAGCAATCCTGCTGGCCGGTCAGCTATGCGCGCAGCAGCGATCCCACCATGGCCACCTTCAATGGCCTGACCCTGCCCATTCCGGGTATGAATACCACGGTCACCGACTGGTTCTGCCCCGCGGTCAACCTTGTCATGAAGCAGGAGATCGATATGGCGGGCAGCAAATCCCTGGTCGAGATAACCGAAATCAAATAGCGCAAATTTTTAGGCGGGCCGGGCGTTTGCCCAGGATTGGCTCGCTGGTATGATGGTTTAACCGACGACACATCAAAAGGAGTGCTCTATGACTGCGAAACGATCCGACGATATCGCCAAGGACAAACTGATTGACAGTGTCAAAAGCAGTCTCAACGATGCCGAGAGCCTGTTGCGCGAGGCTGCCGCCTCGTCCGGCGAAAAGGCCTCCGAGCTGCGCGAGCGCGCCCTGAGCTCGCTCAAGCGCACCCGCGAGGCCCTTTACGACGCCCAGGACGCCATGCTCGAGCGCGGCCGCCGCGCCGCGCGCGCCACCGACGACTACGTCCACGACAATCCCTGGCAAGCCATCGGTATCGCGGGCGTGACCGGCCTGCTGCTCGGCTTGCTGATCAGCCGCCGCTAAGCGGCCAAGGGCCTTCGGCTGCCCGAAGGCCCGCCGATCCATGAGCTTACGTACCTCGGTATTCGGCGTGGCCGCCAGCCTGGTCGGGCTGTTGCGCACACGTCTTGAACTCCTGGCGCTGGAAGCCGGCAACGAAAAGCTGCGCCTGCTCAAGACCCTGGGCATGGCCTTCGGAGCCTTGCTATTCCTGACCCTGGCGGTGCTGGTCTTCACGGTGACGATCGCGGTGGCTTTCTGGCCGACCGAAGACCGCTATGTGGCCTTGGGCTGGCTGGCCGCCATCTACGGCGTGATCGGCGTGTTGCTGCTTTTCCTGGTGCGCCGCGCACTGCTGGATGGGCCCTTGCCGTTTTCGGCCACGCTCGAGGAGCTGGGCCGCGACGCGGACCTGCTGGAGCGGGTGCGCGATGCGCAGGCCGATCTGGAGCGCAGCGAGGCCGCCGAAAGATCCGCGGGGGGGCGCTGATGGCACACCGTCAATCTCCCGCCGTGGAAAGACAAGTCCGTATCGAGCTGCTGCGCGCCCGCGCCGCCATCGAGCGCGAAGGCCTGGCCCAGAGCATCGCCGAGGCCGGGCAGGCGCTTGAACCCGCCAATCTGGTGCGCGGCCTCTTGCCCCGCTTGAGCCAGAGCGGCGCCTCGCAGTGGATGTGGCAGGCCTATCGGCTGGCGCGCCGCTATCCCATTGTCAGTTCGGCGGCCTCGGCCCTGTTCATGGGCGGCGGCAAGCGTCTGGGCGCGCTGCGCTGGGCCGGGCTAGGCCTGGTCGGCTGGCAGTTGGTGCGCGCCTGGCTCAAGCCGGGCGAACGCGTGCAGGGCTGATCCCCGCGCCGCCTCGCAAGGCGGGCGGCGCTTTTTTATCCGGCGCCATCAAGGGCGGCGGGGCTTGTCATCGAAGCAGGGGCAGAAGCCATCCTGCGCGTCAAAGGGCACCAGCTGGCCCGCCACATAGAAGCCATTGGGCACGGAAATATGCAGTTCGGACTGGCTGCGCCATGAGAGATTGGCGGACAGCGTATCGTGGCCGGGCAGCACCATGTTGCCCGGGTAGCGGCTCTGCAGGGTCGCGCCTACCGGGGTGTCGAAGATCAGCTTGGCCTCGAAGCCATAGACTTTCAGGGCGCGGTACAGCACCAGGCGGCCGGGCTTGGAGAGGTCCTGCTTGACGGGGTTGTTGCCGGGCAGCTTGCCGACAGCGTGTTCAAAAGGCCCTTCGACGACCTCATCCCAGCGCATGGAGGCCGCCTTGAATTCCACCTGCTTGGCCAGGGCGATATCGGCCTGCATCTGGCCGCTGATGCGCAGGATGTCCGAGCCGAACGCCGCGGCGGCCTTGCCCGAGAGCTTGACGGCGTCCTTGCCGTTGCAGGTGAAGCTGCGCCCGGGGATGGACCAGTCTTGGGCTCCCGGGATGGCGTGATCGCGCCAGCGCACCCGGTAGCCCCCGCCGGTGGCGGCATCGGCCTGGCGCCAGATGGAGCCGGGCCCCAGCGCATTGGAGGGGCCGAAGAAAAGCAGGGGGGCATTGCCGTCGATGTCCGAGCCGGCGCAATGCAGGGCGACGGTGGACCAGGCGGTTTTCACCGTCGGGGCGCATCCCTGGAGGGTCAGCGCGCCGACGGCAAGCAGCGACAGGATGAACAGGCGACGCACGCAAGCTCCTTGAAGGGGGGAGCCCGGGAGGGCGGGTGCGCCTGCGGCGCCGCGCGGGCGCGGCGAGCCTGGGATGGCGGCGCATGGAGCGCCTATTGTGCGTGCGCCCGCGCGCGCGGCATGGGCCGGACCGTGAAGATCGGACTTGCTGCGCCCTAGAGGCCCAGCTGCTGCCACATGGCGTCCACCCGCGCCTTGACGTCGTCGTCCATCTTGATGGGCACGCCCCATTCGCGCTGGGTTTCGCCGGGCCACTTGTTGGTGGCGTCCATCCCCATCTTGCCGCCCAGGCCGGAGACCGGCGAGGCGAAATCCAGGTAGTCGATGGGCGTGTTTTCGACCAGCAGCGTGTCGCGCACCGGATCCATGCGGGTGGTCATGGCCCAGATGACTTCGGCCCAGTCGCGGGTGTTGACGTCTTCGTCGACCACCACGATGAACTTGGTGTACATGAACTGGCGCAGGATGCTCCAGACGCCGAACATCACGCGCTTGGCATGGCCGGCGTATTGCTTGCGGATGGACACCACGGCCAGGCGGTAGCTGCAGCCCTCGGGCGGCAGATAGAAGTCCACGATCTCGGGCAGCTGCCGGCGCAGCAGCGGCACGAAGACCTCGTTGAGCGCCACGCCCAGCACGGCCGGCTCGTCGGGCGGCTTGCCGGTATAGGTGGTGTGATAGATGGGGTTTTTGCGCATGGTGATGCGCTCGACCGTGAAAACGGGGAACCAATCCTGCTCGTTGTAATAGCCGGTGTGGTCGCCGTAGGGGCCCTCCAGGGCCATTTCGTAGCCGGTGTCCGGCGGGGGCGGCGCGCCTTCGGGGATCCGCGGCGCCAGGGCGCGGGGATCGTCGGCCGGCAGCAAATGGCCTTCCAGCACGATTTCGGCCGTGGCCGGCACCGACAGCTCGCTGCCCAGGGCCTGGGTGACTTCGGTGCGCGAGCCGCGCAACAGCCCCGCGAACTGATATTCGGACAGGCTGTCGGGCACCGGCGTGACGGCGCCCAGCGTGGTGGCGGGGTCCGCGCCCAAGGCCACGGCCACGGGGAAGGGCTGGCCGGGGTGGGCCAGGCGGTGATCGCGGAAGTCGAGCGCGCCGCCGCGGTGCGATAGCCAGCGCATGATGAGCTTGTTGCGGCCGATGACCTGCTGGCGGTAGATGCCCAGGTTCTGGCGCCGGGCATTGGGACCGCGCGTGATGACCAGGCCCCAGGTGAGCAGGGGCGCCACGTCGCCGGGCCAGCAGGTCTGGATGGGCAGGCGCGAGAGATCGACGTCCTGGCCCTCCCAGACCACCTCCTGGCTGGGCGCGCCGCGCACGGTCTTGGGGCTCATGTCCCAGAGGGCGGCCTTGAGCATGGAGACCTTGGCCAGGGCATCGCGGAATCCCCGTGGCGGCTCGGGTTCGCGCAGCGAGGCGAGCAGCTCGCCCACATCGCGCAGCGCCGCGACGTCTTCGGCGCCCATGCCCCAGGCCACGCGGCCGGGCGTGCCGAAGAGATTGGCCAGCACCGGCATCCCGGCGGCCTGGCCCTGGTGGACGGCCTGCTCGAACAGCAGCGCCGGGCCGCCGGCGCGCAGCACGCGGTCGGCGATCTCCGTCATTTCGAGCCGTGTGGACACGGGCGCGGAGATGCGCTTGAGTTCGCCCTGGCGCTCAAGCTGGTTCAGAAAGTCTCGGAGGTCGCGGTACTTCACTACAGATCCCGGCAGGTTGGTTACATTTTTGATGCATTTACAGGTTAACATCCACCCCTTACTTTCCCCACGCAGGAGGTCACTATGCCCGATGCGTCAATGGCCGGCCTGCTGCGGCAGCTGGCCCAGGGAGTGCATCACAACCTCGCCGAGGGACTGCGCTTATGCTCGGTCTACTTGGGGATCGCGGTCATTGTGACCGTCAGTATGGGGTTTGCCTTGCCTGGTTTGCGCGACCAGGCCTTGCAGGTGCACAAAGCCCTGTT
Source organism: Bordetella pseudohinzii (assembly GCF_000657795.2). Classification (GTDB taxonomy): domain Bacteria; phylum Pseudomonadota; class Gammaproteobacteria; order Burkholderiales; family Burkholderiaceae_B; genus Bordetella; species Bordetella pseudohinzii. The sequence continues at coordinate 3,009 of NZ_JHEP02000025.1, read as the reverse complement.
GACCGCCCTTGCGCCAACGTCTATCTCCGCCGGCCCGGACGCCGCACAGGAGCCCGAAGGCTCCGCCGCCGTTGTCATGGCCGTGCCCAATGCACCGGCCAGCAATGCTACCGGTTTTTTGGGGCCGCTACGCTCGGAGCCGCTGCCGCCGCAACGCAAAGCCGTTGCCGGCACGAACAGCGGCCAGGTGGAGGCGTTGCGCAACTATATCTCGCGCAAATACAAAGTGGCGTATGACGCCACCGGCGTGCTCGTGAATACCGTCTACAAGGTGGGCCGCGAGAAACAGCTCGATCCTTTGCTGCTGCTGGCCGTGATCGCCATCGAGTCCCGTTACAACCCCTTCGCCGAAAGCGCGGTGGGGGCCCAGGGCCTCATGCAGGTGATGACGCGCATACACCAGGACAAGTTCGATGCCATTGCCACCGGCAAGGCGGGAGCGCTGGATCCGGTGGCCAACATCCATGTGGGCGCCACCATCCTGAAGGACTGCATCGACCGCCGCGGCTCCGTCAATGGCGGGCTGGCCTGCTATGTCGGGGCCACCGGCCCGGACGACGGCGGCTATGGCGCCAAGGTCCAGGCCGAGCGGCGCCGCCTGGCGCTGGCCTCGGGCATCGCCCTGGCCCGCGACTGACCTGCCTGCCCTCCGGTTTCCACCGGAGGGTTTTTTTCAGGGTCAGAGCAAACGCTCGATGCGGGCGACGGCCTCTTGCAGGCGGTCCAGGCCCGTGGCGTAGGAGAAGCGCATGGTCGACAGGCCATGGGCGGGGCCGAAGTCCACCCCCGGCACGGCGGCCACGCCGGCCTCGTGCAGCAGGCGCTTCGAGAAGGCCATGCTGTCCATTCCCAGCCGGCTGATGTCGGCATAGATATAGAAGGCCCCGTCCGGCTTGACCGGCACCGGGATGCCCAGGCGTTCGAACTCCGGCAGCAGATAGTCGCGGCGCTGGCGGAAGGCGTCGCGGCGGTGGGCGAATATCTTCAGGGCGTCGGGGCTGAAGCAGGCCAGGGCGGCATGCTGGGCCAGCGTCGGCGCGCAGATCTGCAGGCTGGCCGACATTTTTTCGATGGTGCCTATCATGGACTCCGGCACGATCATCCAGCCCAGGCGCCAGCCCGTCATGTGGAAATACTTCGAGAAGCTGTTGATGACGATGATGTCGTCGTCCAGCGTCAGGGCCGATTGCGGGGCCTGCTCATAGGACAGGCCCAGGTAGATCTCGTCCATGATGGTGTAGCCGCCGCGCTCGCGGACCTCGGCCAGCAGCGCCGCGAGTTCGTCGCGCGCGATGCTGGTGCCGGTCGGGTTGCTCGGCGAGGCGATCAGCACGCCCCGGGTGGCCGGCGTCCAGTGGTCCCGCACGTCCTGGGCGCTGAGCTGGAAGCGCTGGCCCGCATTGCTGGGCACCAGGCGCGGGCGTCCGCCGGCGGCCAGGATGAAGTTGCTATTGGCCGGATAGGAGGGGTCGGGCATGAGGATTTCGGCCCCCGGGTCGACCAGGGCGGCACAGGCCAGCGACAGCGCGCCCGAGGCGCCGGCGGTGACGATGACCCGTTCGGGGTTGATGCGCGCGCCGAATTCGTCGGCGTAGAACTCGGCGATGGCCTCGCGCAGCGGCGTCAGGCCGCCCGGCGCGCAATAGCCGCTCAAGCCGGCGCGGGCGGCCCGCTCCAGGGCTTCCACGACCTGGGCAGGGGCGGTAAAGTCCGGTTCGCCGATACCCAGGCTGATAATGTCGCGGCCGGCGGCGGCCAGCGCCTGGGCTTCTTTGAAGAGTTCTACAACCTGGAATGTCAGAAAATCATTGGTACGGGAGGCAAGGCGCGGCATCATGAATCTCACAGCGAAAGAGCGATTTTAGCCATGCAGCCATCCCGCCGCGCTTTCCTGACCGGCCGCAGGCCGCCGCGCTCGCCCTGGGACACCTTTTGCGAGCGCGTCGCGGCCGCCGCCGTGGGCGAACTGAAGCAGGGGGACAGACCGCGCCTGGTGCTTGGCCATCCGCAGGATGCCTGGCGCGCGCGCGAACTGGCCGACGCCCACGGCGTCACCCTGGCCCTGTGGGAAGGCCCGGCAGACGCGGCCGGGCAGGCTCCCTGCCTGTGGCTGGATCCCGGCGCCCTGACAGCCTGGCGCGCCGAGGGCGAGGCCATCGTGGCCGAGCCCGGCTGTCCGGTCGGGCTGCTGGCCGCGCAGGGCTGCGCGCAGTTCGCCCAGGCCGATCCGGCGCAGACGGTGGCCGCCTGGCTGGCCGACGCCACCGGCTATCTCGCGCCGGCCGACAGCGGCCTGCTCGCCGCGACGGTGATGTTTTCGGATGGCGCGGTGGAGCCGCTGGGCGCCTTCGGGGCCGCCGATACCCAGCCCCTGCGTTCGGCCACGGTGCAAAGCCTGGTGCCCGCGCTTTTCCAGCTGGCGGGCAGCGCCGATGCGCAAGCCTGCGCCGGCCCGCGGGGCTGGACGGCGCGTTTTCGGCTTGACGCCATGCGCGAGCCGGCCAATCTCGCCCAGGTCCTGCTGGGCCATGGGGGGGCGCTTGGCTGGGTGCAGGAAAGCCGCTGGACGCGCGGACGGCCGGCCGCCGCGCCGCGCCCGCTCAGCCGCGAAGGCTGGCGGCTGGACAGGCGTGTGAAGGCCTTGTTCGACCCGCCTGGGCGTTTCCCCGAAATCCGGCAATCGTGGGCGCAAGAGTAAGATAGCGCCACATCCGCCGGCCCTTGCGGCATGGCGGCACCCTGTTTCTTTTATCGACGTTTACTTCCGACCGCCCACCATGGATGCCAATCTTCGCAAAGCCGCGCTGGAATATCACGAGCACGGCCGTCCCGGCAAAATCTCGGTCACACCGACCAAGCAACTGACCAATCAGCGCGATCTGGCGCTGGCGTATTCGCCGGGCGTGGCCGCGGCCTGCGAAGAAATCGTCGATGACCCCGCCAATGCCTTCCGCTACACCGCGCGCGGCAACCTGGTGGGCGTGATCTCCAACGGCACCGCCGTGCTGG
>NZ_JHEP02000024.1 GCF_000657795.2 Bordetella pseudohinzii | reverse complement strand
AGATGGACGAGGTCACGCAGCAGAACGCCGCCCTGGTCGAAGAAGCGGCCGCGGCCGCCGGTTCGCTGCAGGAGCAGGCGCGCCAACTGGCCGATGCCGTGGCGGTGTTCAAGCTCAATGCGGGCGAGGTCATCGATGTGCCGGCCGCGCAGCTGGCCGGCCGGGCGCGGACGCGCCCGCTGCCGGGCCAGGATGCCCTGGCGCTGGAGCACTGAGGCTGGCGTGAGCACCGTTATGGCCAACGCCCCGTTCACGGCGGAGCGTCAATTCGATTTCCGCGACGCGGACTTTTCGCGCGTGCGCAGCATGATCTACGCGCGCGCGGGGATTTCCCTGGGCGCGCACAAGCGCGAGATGGTCTACAGCCGCCTGGCGCGGCGCCTGCGCGCCCTGGGCGTTGGGGATTTCGGCTCTTATCTGAATGCCCTGCAAGAGGATACGGGCGCGCCGGAGTGGGAAGAATTCGTCAATGCCCTGACGACCAACCTGACCGCCTTCTTCCGCGAATCGCATCATTTTCCGGTGCTGGCCGATTTCGCGCGCGGCCGCGGCGGGCCGGTGTCGATCTGGTGCTGCGCGGCCTCGACCGGCGAAGAGCCGTACTCCATCGCCATGACCCTGGCCGAGAGCGGACGCGGCGGCGGCAGCCGGGTCTATTCCACCGATATCGACACCCATTGCCTGAACCGCGCGCGCGCCGGCGTCTACGCCTGGGAGCGGGTGGCCAAGCTGGGCGATGAGCGCCTGCGGCGGTTTTTCCTGCGCGGCAAGGGCGCCAACGAAGGGCAGGTCAAGGTGCGGCCCGAACTGGCCGGCATGGTGGTCTTCGAGACCCTCAACCTGCTGGCCCCGTCCTGGCCCATCCAGGAGAAGTTCGACGCCATTTTCTGCCGCAATGTCATGATTTATTTCGACAAACCGACGCAGGCCAAGATCCTGCGGCGCTTTGTTCCCTTGCTCAAGCCGGGCGGCTTGCTGTTTGCCGGGCATTCCGAGAATTTTACCTATATCAGCCAGGATTTCCGTCTGCGCGGGCAGACGGTTTATGAGTGCGCGGCCGGTCACTGATGAAGAAGATAAAAGTACTTTGCGTGGATGATTCGGCCCTGGTGCGCGGGCTGATGACCGAGATCATCAACGGCCATCCGGATATGGAGGTCGTGGCGACCGCCCCAGACCCTCTGGTGGCGCGCGAGCTGATCAAGCAGCACAATCCCGACGTCCTGACGCTGGACGTGGAAATGCCGCGCATGGACGGGCTGGATTTCCTCGAGAAGCTCATGCGCCTGCGCCCCATGCCGGTGGTGATGGTGTCCTCGCTGACCGAGCGGGGCGGCGAAATCACCATGCGCGCCCTGGAACTGGGCGCCATCGATTTCGTGACCAAGCCCAAGCTGGGCATACGCGACGGCCTGCTGGAGTATTCCGAGCTGATCGCCGACAAGATCCGCGCGGCTTCGCGGGCCAGGCTGCGGGCGCCGGCGCCGGCCGCCGTCGCGCCGCTGCGCTTGCGCAGCCCCTACACCAGCTCCGAGAAACTCGTCATCCTGGGAGCCTCGACCGGCGGCACCGAAGCCATCCGCGAGGTCCTGCAGCCCTTGCCCCCGGACAGTCCGGCCATCCTGATCACGCAGCATATGCCGGCGGGCTTTACGCGCTCTTTCGCCCAGCGCCTGGACGCCCTGTGCGCGGTCACGGTGCGCGAAGCGACCCATGGCGAGCGCGTGCTGCCGGGCCACGTCTATCTGGCGCCGGGCGGCGAGCAGCACATGAAGCTGGACCGCAGCGGCGCCAACTATGTCATCGCGCTGCAGGCCAGCGAGCCGGTCAACCGCCACCGCCCGTCGGTGGACGTGCTGTTCCAGTCCGCCGCGCAGGCGGCCGGGCGCAACGCCATCGGCGTGCTGCTGACCGGCATGGGCAAGGACGGCGCGGCCGGCCTGCTGGCCATGAAGCGGGCGGGCGCCCATACCCTGGCCCAGGACGAGGCCAGCTGCGTGGTCTTCGGCATGCCGCGCGAAGCCATACAGCTGGGGGCCGCCGACGAGGTGGTGCCCTTGTCGGAAATGAGTGAGCGCATTCTCATGCGCGCCGGCGACCGGGGACATCGCGTCTAGAGACCGGCCGGCGCGCAGTACAACAATCCTATTGGAGTTGAAATGGTAGATAAGGGAATCAAGATTCTGGTGGTGGATGACTTTCCCACCATGCGGCGCATCATCCGCAACCTGCTCAAGGAGCTGGGGTTCGAGAACGTCGACGAGGCCGAGGACGGCGTCATCGGCCTGGAGAAGCTGCGCAACGGCGGCTTCCAGTTCGTGGTCTCGGATTGGAATATGCCCAACCTGGACGGCCTGGAAATGCTCAAGCAGATCCGCGCCGACGCCGCGCTGGCCTCGCTGCCGGTGCTGATGGTGACGGCCGAGGCCAAGAAGGAAAACATCGTCGCCGCCGCCCAGGCCGGCGCCAGCGGCTATGTGGTCAAGCCCTTCACGGCCGCGACGCTGGAAGAAAAGCTCAACAAGATCTTCGAGAAACTGGCCGGCTGAGGTGCGCCATGACAGAGACCACGGCTTCCCCGCAGGACACGGGTGATCTGATCCACCGGATCGCGTCGCTGACCCGCATGCTGCGCGACAGCATGCGCGAACTGGGCCTGGACCAGGCCATCAAGGATGCCGCCGAGGCCATCCCGGATGCCCGCGACCGCCTGCGCTATGTCGCGCAGATGACCGAGCAGGCCGCCAATCGCGTGCTCAACGCCACCGAGGCCGCCGGCCCCGCGCAGGACGGCATGGCGCGCTCGGCCAAGGCGCTGGATGCGCGCTGGCAGCAGTGGTTCGACCAGCCCCTGGAGCTGCCCGAGGCGCGCGAGCTCGTCAAGGATACGCGCGCCTTCCTGGCCGATGTGCCCGAGCGCACGCAGTTCACCCAGGCCAAGCTGATGGAAATCGTCATGGCCCAGGACTTCCAGGACCTGACCGGCCAGGTCATCATGCGCATGATGGACGTGGTGGGCGCGATCGAACGCGAACTGCTGCAGGTGCTGTTGGACAACGTGCCCCAGGAGCGCCGCGAAGAGGCGCAAAGCCTGCTCAACGGCCCCCAGATCAATCCCGAGGGCCGCACCGATGTGGTCACCAGCCAGGACCAGGTCGATGACCTGCTGGCCAGCCTGGGCTTCTGATCCGCGTCAAGCCAGCCGTACTTTCCCTAGCAGCCTGTCTGGCCCGGAGCCCGGGGTTCTGGGCTAGACTGGAGGCCACAATAAACAGGGGCCCGCAGCATAAGGGACGGCGCATCGCGCCGTGGCGACGGATGCAAGGGCGCTGCCCATGGAGAACGTCCGCGCTTGACGGGAGACTTTCATGGGTAGTCGCACAGTCCGTATCGGCGGGCTCTGGCGCTTGCTTCGCCGCTTGAACCGGGGGCAGTCCACGCTGGCCGACCGGGCCTGGTCCATCAGCCCCGCGGCCTGGTCCTTTTATCGCTTCGTGGCCCAGATCCGCGCCCGCATCATCACGGTGCGCCAGTCCAGCATCGAAATCGCCCTGAACACCGCGCGCACCCAGTACCAGGCCGGGCAGTGCGCCCAGCTGACGCGCGAACAGGCCGCGGCCGCCGAGGCGCTGGCGGCCAGCGGACGGCAGATCGCCGCGCTGTCGGCCACCACTTCCGAACACGCCCGCGAGATCGAAACGGTCTCGGCGCACAACCTGGGCGCGGCCCGCCGCGCCCTGGACGAGTTGCGGGAGGTGGCCGCGCGCATCGCGCGCATGAACGCCCAGATGGCCGAATTCGGCCAGGTGGTCGAGCAACTGACCGGGCGGGCGCGCTCGGTGAGCGATATCAGCCGGCAGATCAAGGGCATCGCCTTGCAGACCCAGCTCCTGGCGCTCAACGCCGGGGTGGAGGCGGCGCGCGCCGGCGAGGCCGGCAGGGGGTTTGCCGTGGTGGCCAGCGAAGTCGGCCGTCTGGCCGAGCGGGTCAATGCGGCCACCAGCGAAATCTCCACCCATGGCTCGGAGATGCTGGCCCTGGCCGAGACCACGGGGCAGCGCACCGCGCAGCTGCGCGGCGATGCCGATGCCTCGGGCCAGGTGCTGGGCCGCACCCAGGATGATTTCGCGCGTTTCGTGCAGGATTTCGACGGCATGAACCACCAGGTCGGGGAGGTGGTGCGCGCCATTGCCGAGGTGGACCAGACCAACCACGCCATGAGCCAGGAAGTGCTGCGCCTGGCGACGCTGGGCGCCGATGTCCAGGCCCGCGTGGCCGCCATGTCGGGCGAGGTTGACCGCATCCGGCGGCAGACGGAAAGCGTGCAGGAAGTGCTGGCCGGCATGCGGACCGGCAACACGGCTTTCGATGCGCTGTGCGAGGCGGTGACGCGCTTCCGGGACGAGGCCGCCGCGCTGCTGCGCGAGGCCCAGGCGCACGGACTGGACGTCTTTGACCGGCATTACCAGCGCATACCGGGCAGCGACCCCGCCCGCTATCACACGGCCTACGACCGGGGCATCGATGACGGCCTGACCGGGCTGCTGGACGAGGTGCTGGCCTCGGTGCCGGGCGCCATCTACACCATCCTGGTGGACGCCAACGGCTATGCGCCGGCGCATAATAGCCGCTACTCGCACGCGCCGACCGGCGAGCGCCAGGTCGACATCGCCCGCGTGCGGCACAAGCGCATTTTCGACGATCCGGTGGGCGCGAGACTGGCCGCCAATACGGGCAATCTGCTGTTCCAGACTTATCCGCGCGACACCGGCGAGATCGTCAACGACGTGTCGGTGCCGGTCTTCGTGGACGGCCAGCACTGGGGCGCGGTGCGCATCGGCCTGGATTTCATGCGTTTCCAGGAGACCCTCCAGGCGCCGGCGCGGCGGCCGCGCGCCAGGGCGGACGCGCCGGCCGGGCAGGCCGCCTGAGGCGCGGCACGCAGAGGCGGCGGAATAGGGAGGCTTTCCCCCCTTTTCTTGGATGATCGCGCCAGAGGCGGCCCCCCTAGAATCTCGGCGGGCCATCTGCATCCTCGCGGCTGGCCCCTGCGCAGAATATGGCCGAAGAAAGCGATCTCGAAAAGACAGAAGCCGCCTCACCCCGGCGCCTGGAAAAGGCGCGCGAGGAGGGGCAGATCGCGCGTTCGCGCGAGCTGGTGACTTTTCTGATGCTGGCCGCCGGCGTGGCCGGGCTGTGGCTCAGCGGCGGCATGCTCTACCGCGGCCTGTCCGGCGTGATGCGCGGCGGCATGGGCTTTGACCAGCGCGTGGCGCAGGATACGACGGTGATGGTCAGCCTGGCCGCGCACGGCGCGGGCCAGGCCTTGTGGACCATCCTGCCGATTTTCCTCATCCTGGCCGTGGTGGCGGTGCTGGGCAGCGTCGCCCTGGGCGGCCTGGTGTTTTCCGGCAAGCCGCTGGATTTCAAGGCCTCCAAGCTCAACCCCATTTCGGGCCTGAAGCGGATTTTCTCCGCCCAGACCCTGGTCGAACTGGTCAAGGCCTTCGCCAAGGCCTTCCTGGTGGGCGGCGTGGCGGCCTGGGTGATCTGGCGTTACCACGACGATATGCTGGGGCTCATGCATGTGGCGCCCTCGGCCGCGCTGACCTCGGCCCTGGGCATGGTGGCGCTGTGCTGCGCCTTCATCGTCGCCTCGCTCCTGCTGGTGGTGCTGATCGACGTGCCCTGGCAGATCTGGTCGCACCTGAAGAAGCTGCGCATGTCCAAGGAGGACGTGCGCCAGGAACACAAGGAAAGCGAGGGCGACCCCCACATCAAGGCCCGCATCCGCCAGCAGCAGCGCGCCATGGCGCGCCGCCGCATGATGGCCGAGGTGCCGCGGGCCGACGTGGTGGTCACCAACCCGACGCACTATGCCGTGGCCCTGCGCTACGACGAAGGCCAGGGCGGCGCGCCCCGGGTGATCGCCAAGGGAACGGGACTGGTGGCCACGCGCATCCGCGAAATCGCGGCGCAAAGCCGCATCCCCACATTGGAGGCGCCGCCGTTGGCGCGCGCTTTGCATCAACACGTCGAACTGGGACAGGAAATCCCGGTGGCGCTCTATACCGCGGTCGCGGAAGTGCTGGCGTGGGTCTTCCAGTTGCGCAGTTGGCATGCGGGCGCGGGCGCCGAGCCGGCGGCGCCGACGGCCCTGCCGGTGCCAGCCGAACTGGATCCCGCGACGCAAGGAGTCTAAGAAATGGGCGGCCTGCTCACGCTCTTGAAAACCAATGGCGCGGCCAACGCGCGGATTCTCGCCGGTCCGGTGCTCATCGTGCTCGTGCTGGGCATGATGGTGCTGCCCCTGCCGACCTTTTTGCTGGACTTGCTGTTCACCTTCAATATCGCGCTGTCCATCATGATCCTGCTGGTGGCGATGTTCACGCGCAAGCCGCTGGATTTCGCCGCCTTTCCGTCGGTGCTGCTGTTCGCCACCCTGCTGCGCCTGTCGTTGAACGTGGCCTCCACGCGGGTCGTGCTGCTGCACGGCCACCAGGGACCGGACGCCGCCGGCAAGGTGATCGAGGCCTTCGGCCACTTCCTGGTGGGGGGCAATTTCGCGGTCGGGATCATCATTTTCGTCATCCTGACCATCATCAACTTCATCGTCATCACCAAGGGCGCGGGGCGTATCGCCGAAGTCGGGGCGCGCTTCACCCTGGACGCCATGCCGGGCAAGCAGATGGCCATCGACGCCGACCTGAACGCCGGCCTGATTGGCGAGGACGAAGCGCGGCGGCGGCGCGCCGAGGTGGCCCAGGAGTCGGACTTCTATGGCTCCATGGACGGCGCCAGCAAGTTCGTGCGCGGCGATGCGGTGGCCGGCCTGCTGATCATGGTGATCAACGTGGTGGGCGGCCTGATCGTGGGCGTGGCCCAGCACGATCTGTCGCTGGGCGACTCGGCTCGCGTCTACACGCTGCTGACCATCGGCGACGGCCTGGTCGCCCAGATTCCGGCCCTGGTGATTTCCACGGCCGCCGGCGTGGTCGTCTCGCGCGTGTCCACCGACCAGGACGTCGGCCAGCAGATCCTGGGCCAGCTCTTCTCCAACCCGCATGTGATGTATCTCACGGCGGCCATCGTCGGCATCATGGGCCTGATTCCCAATATGCCGCATGTCGCTTTCCTGACGCTGGCGGCCTTGCTGGCCGGCGTGGGCTATAGCCTGACCAAGCGCGAGGCGGCGCGCCAGCGCAAGGCGGTCGAAGAACAGCCCCAGGCGGCGGCGCAAGCCCAGGCCGCGGCGGCCGAGGCGACCTGGGATGACGTGACCATGGTCGACCAGCTGGGCCTGGAGGTGGGTTATCGCCTCATCCCGCTGGTGGATCACGCCCAGAACGGCGAGCTGCTGCATCGCATCCGCAGCCTGCGCAAGAAGTTCGCCCAGGACGTGGGCTTTTTGCCGCCCGTGGTCCATATCCGCGACAACCTGGAACTCAAGCCCAACGACTACCGCATCCTGCTTTCGGGCGTGGAAGTCGGGCGCGGCTCGGCCATGCCCGGCCAGTGGCTGGCCATTGATCCGGGCGGGGTCTCGGCGCCGGTCAAGGGCACGCCCACCACGGATCCGGCCTTCGGTCTGCCGGCGGTGTGGATAGACAACGGCCAGCGCGATCTGGCCCAGGTGTCGGGCTATACGGTGGTCGACGCCAGCACGGTGGTCGCCACGCACCTGAACCATCTCATGCATCGCCATGGCTCCAGCCTGTTGGGCCGCCAGGAAGTGCAGCAGCTGCTCGACCGCCTGGGCCGCGATGCGCCCAAGCTGGTCGAAGACCTGGTGCCCAAGACGGTATCGCTCACCACGCTGCAGAAGGTCTTGCAGGGCCTGCTGTCCGAGGAGGTCCCCATCCGCGACATGCGCACCATCATCGATACCGTGGCCGAGCACGCCCCGCGCCTGGCCGCCCAGGCCGGCACGGCGGGCGGCCAGCCCGATGTCCACGAGCTGATCGCGCTGACGCGCCGCTCCCTGGGCCGGGCCATCACACAGCAATGGTTCCCCGGCGACGGCGAACTGCGGGTCATCGGCCTGGACGTCAAGCTGGAGCGCGTGCTGTCGCAGGCCATGGCGACCAGCGGCGGCCTGGAGCCGGGGCTGGCCGAGACGCTGCTGCGGGAGACCGAGGCGGCGGTGGCGCGCCAGGAAGGGCAGGGCAATGCGCCGGTGCTGCTGGTGTCGCCGCCCTTGCGCGCGCCGCTGTCGCGCTTCCTGCGGCACCACCTGCCGCAGCTGGGAGTGTTGTCCAACGCGGAAATTCCGGATGAGCGCGTGGTGCGCGTCACGGCGCTGATCGGGGGTGGCAACGAGTGAAGATTCATCGGTTTACCGGGCCCAACACCCGGGATGTGATGCGCCAGGTGCGCGAAGTATTGGGCGAGGATGCGCTCATCATCTCCAACCGCACGGTGGAGCAAGGCATAGAGGTGCTGGCCGCGCTGGACAGCGATGCGCAGGCCGCGCCGGCGTCCGCGTCGGCCGAGGCGCGGCCCGCGCCGCCTCCGCCCGCGCCGCCCCAGGTCCAGCCGCTGCCGCCCGCGCCGCCCTCGGTCAGCGCCCGGCCGGACAGTTATCTCGCCACCCGCTCGGCGGCCGCCTATGGCGCGGCCATGGCGGCGCCCGCCGGACCGGCCGTCCCGGCGCCGGCCGCGCCCATGGTCCAGCCTCCCGCGATCCCGGCCGCCGAGGCCGCGCTGCCCGCGTCCATGGCGCGCCTGCCCGATGCGCCCATGCGAGGCGCGGCGGCCGCGTTGCCGCCGGCCCCGCCCGCCGGTGAGGTCCCCAATGTGCACGAGGCCATCGACGCCTTGCGCGGCGCGCTGGAGAATCGCATGGACGGCCTGCTGTGGGGCGGGCGCAAGCTGGCGCGCGAACCCGTCAATGCGGGCCTGTTCCGTGTCCTGCTGGAGGCGGGCTTCAGCATGCCGCTGCTGCGGGCGCTGCTTGAGCGCCTGCCTGCCGAGCTGGATGCCGCGCGCGCGCGCGATTGGGCGCGCAATGAGTTGCTGACCCATCTGCCGGTGCTGCGCGACGAGAGCGCCTTTCTGGCCGCGGGCGGCGTGCTGGCCCTGGTCGGCCCGACCGGCGTGGGCAAGACCACGACGCTGGCCAAGCTGGCCGCGCGCTGCGTAGCCCGCGAAGGCCGTGACCAGGTCGCCATGCTGACCACCGACAATTTCCGTATCGGCGCCCTGGAGCAGCTGCAGATCTACGGCCGCCTGATGGGCGTGCCGGCCCGCTCCGTGCGCGATGCCGCCGAACTGCGCGAGGCCCTGGACGAGCTGGGCAGCCGCAAGATCATCCTGATCGATACCACCGGCATCAGCCAGCGCGACCGCAATGTGGCCGAGCAGGCCGCGCTGCTATGCAGCGGCGGACGCCAGGTGCGCCGCCTGCTGGTGCTCAACGCGGCCAGCCAGGGCGATACGCTGGACGAGGTGGCGCACGCCTATCGCCATGGCGTGGGCGAGGACGTGGTGGGCTGCATCATCACCAAGCTGGACGAGGCCACGCGCCTGGGGCCGGCGCTGGACACGGCCATCCGCCACCGCCTGCCCATCCATTACATTTCCAACGGCCAGAAAGTGCCCGAGCATCTGGTGCCGGCCCAGGCCCAGCCGCTGGTGGACCACGCCCTGGCCAGCCTGCAGCGCGCGCTGTATGCGCCCAGCGAAGCCGACCTGGCCGCCTTGTGGCAGAACGCGGGCAAGGACCCCGAGCAGCAACGGCGCCTGCTGGCCACGGCCATGCAGCCGGCGGGCAAGGAGGCCGCGCTGGACGAGGCGCTGGATTGGCTGGCCGGCGATCCGGCCTGCAAACAGGGCAGGGTCTTGTGGCGGGCCATCTCGCGCGCGCCGGCCGCCGAGGCCGCGCGGGCCCAGGCCGTGGCCATGCTGCGCCGCGAGTTCCCGGCGCAGTGCGGCCGCTATCTGCTGGCCGTGCACGGCAAGAGCGCCCTCAAGGGCGAAGGCCTGCCGGGCGGCCAACTGCACGCCACGCTGATGATGAGCGACCGGGGCGCCGCCCTGGCCGCGCCGGCGCAGCACCTGATGCTGCCGCATGGCACGCTGAATACCATGGGCCTGGGTTCGGACCAGCCGGCCGAGGCTTTGCTGGCGCGCGCGGCCTGGCTGCGCGAGGCGCTGGACGCCTTGCCCCAGGTGCAGGTCTTCGACATGGGCACGGCCGGCCTGTCCCAGGCGCTTTCCGAGGCGGGCGAGCTCTGGCTGGCGCGCTGCGCGGGCGGCCAGCGTGTCTTGCATGATGATTGCCCGACCACCCTGAATGCCGTGGCCCGCAGCCTGGGCTATATGCCGGCCGGCGAGCTGCCGGGCGGCGATACGCTCTGGGCCTGCGGCACGGAACTCAATCTGGCGGCCCGCGGCCACGAAGGCCGGCCCTTGCGCATGATAGGCGCGCGCGTGGTCGATGCCCGCGGCGGCGACATCAAGGCGCAGTACTTCGGCCTGAGCAATCTGACGTCCGCCCAGGCCGATGCGGCCACGGTGGCCGGCTGGCTGGTCCATCATGAGCGCGCCAAGACGGCTTTCCGCTATATGGCGCACGCCTGGGCGGCCTTGCCGCGCGCCCATGGGGTGGATGCCTTGCGCGCCCAGGCCTTGCTGGCCGGACAGCTGGCCGCCGCCTGCTGGCAGCTCAGTCATGCCGAGCAGGCGCGCGCCTCGCTGGCGGGCCTGATCGGACCGGCCGAGCGCAAGATGCCCAGCCGGCTGCTGCCGGTGGCGCTGTTGAAGATGTTTGCCTTGCTGGAAATGTCGGAAGGGCGCTGAGGGCGCGCCGCATGCCGGCGGCCCGGGCTGGCCGGCGCCCGGCGGCTGTCAGGTCGCGACGATGGCGCGGCTGGCGCCGCCGCCCATGCGCCGGCCCCGGCCATTGGCGTCGTAGGTCGAGGCGGTCTGGCTGCCCAGGCGGCGCAAGGCCTCCAGGGTCTGTTCGGTGTAGCGCAGATTGACTTCGAGCAGGATGGCGTTGCGCTGGTTGGCTTCGCGGGCCTGGGCGGCCTGATGCTGCAGCGCCTGCCACAGCGGCGCCAGTTCGGCGTGGCGCTCGGCGGCGGCTTCGGTGCCGGCGTGGCCGGGCGCCAGGCCCATGGCGGCCAGGATGCGGTCGCGCTCCTGGCTGGCGGCCACGAGTTTGTCGGCCAGCATTTCTTTGTGTTCGGCGGCTTCTTTCAGGGCCTGCGTGGCCTTGCGGTCGAGCAGGGCTTCGCCCTCGGCCTGCAGCGCGGCCTGGAATTGCAGGATGAGCGCGGTTTCGTCCTCGATGCAGGACGCCAGGGCGCCAGGCAGGGAAACCAGATTCACTTGATCAATTCCTTGGCGCTGGCGATCAGGCTGTCGGCAATGCGGGAGGGGTCGATGCGCAGCTGCCCGGAGGCGATGGCCGCGCGGATGGCCGCCACGCGCTCGATGTCAATATCGCTACCCCCTTCCTGCAGGGCCAGCAGTTGGCGCGAAGCGCCGCTCAGGGCGACCTGCGCACTGCTCGCATTGCTGCCGCCGGCGCCATAGGCCTGGCCCAGGGCGCCATCGGAGCGCTGCACCGGATTGGCGGCTACCGGGCGGGCGAGGGTGGTATTGATCTTCAAGATATTCTCCGCTGGGCGAGAGATGGGCTGCGGTTGTCAGGACCTGCTCTGCCTTGTCATGCCCGGGTAACGGCCGCGTTGCCGCAAACTTTAGGGGCATCGTGGCCTTTTTGAATTTGTAACATACTTACAGCTGGACCTCCACCTGGCCGGCGGACTGCACCACGCCGCTGACGACCTGCCCCGAGGCGGTGCGCACCTGGACGGTGGCGCCCGGCGGGGCGTCTTCCATTGCCTGGCCTTCGCTGCTGACGGTAAAGCCATTGCCGCGCGCGATGATGCGCACGTTCTGGCCCCGGGCGATGGCATCGGCGTTGCGCAGGGCCGAACCGCGTATGGGCTGGCCGGCATTGATGCGGTGGCGCGCCTGCATGCCGAGGATGCGGGCGGTATCGGTCATGACGCCGGCGGGCAGGGTGATGAGATCGCCCTCGCGCGCGTCCAGGTCCTCGGGCCCGAGGGTCTTGCCGGGTGGAATCTGCCGGCCGGCCACATAGTAGGTGCCGGTCATGCTCACGCTGGCCTGCACATAGGTGGTCCAGTTGTGCGGCGCGCCGCAGCGCACGCCCACCGTCATGCGCGCGCGCGGGCGCAGCGAGGCCGGCATGAAGGGCGATAGCGCCTCGCAGGCCGGCAGCCGGTCGTTCTTGATCGGGTCCATGGTCACGCTGGCCTGGCTGGACAACAACGCCAGCTGGCTCTTGAGGAAATCCTCCGCCGCCCGGGAGATGTTCTCGGGCGGTTCCGTGGCCTGGGCGTGGGCGCCTGTCAGGCTCAAACCGTTGCACAGCAGGGCGATGGAGAGGAGGGCGGCTCGCATGATGACCAGATTGTAGAAACCGCGGCTGCCCGGGCAATACCGGAATTGCGTTGGAAATAGCGGTTTATTTGGCTGATTGTCTTGCCCGGCCCCCCCCTAAGATGCCGTCATGCCAAAAAGGTCTGTCCGCCCGCGCGGGCGGCCCGCTACCCAACATTGAAGGCGTGACCCATGCTAGATCGGCTAAACGAGGACTTCCGCTTCTTCCAGCAATCCATTGCGCTGCGCGCGCAGCGCCAGGAAGTGTTGTCGTCCAATATCGCCAATGCCGACACCCCCAATTACAAGGCCCGGGATTTCGATTTCAAGGCGGCGATGCAGAATGCGGTGGACGCGCGCATGCGCCTGCCCGACACCCAGCTGACGCTGACCTCGGCGCGGCATATCCCGGCCAAGGCGGCCAGCACGGGCGGTCCCGCCGAGCTGCTCTATCGCCTGCCTTACCAGGCCAGCCTGGACGGCAATACGGTGGACATGGATATCGAGCGCGTGCAGTTCGCCGATAACACGCTGCACTACCAGAGCAGCCTGCAGGTGCTCTCGAACCGCATCAAGAGCCTGCAGTCGGCCATTTCAGAATAAGTATCCAGGAGTCCAGGCGCATGTCCTTGCTCAGTATTTTCGACATTTCCGGTTCGGCGCTGGCGGCCCAGTCGCAGCGCCTGAACGTGGCAGCCAGCAATCTGGCCAACGCCGACAGCGTGGCCGGCCCCGACGGCCAGCCCTACCGCGCGCGCCAGGTCGTCTTCCAGGTCAACCCGCCCGCCGGCCAGGCCCAGGGCCAGGAGATCGGCGGCGTGAAGGTGGTCGGCGTGGTCGAGGACCAGTCGCCGCTGAAGATGGTCTATGACCCCAGGCATCCCCTGGCCAACGCCCAGGGCTATGTCGCCATGCCCAATGTGGACCCGGTGGCCGAGACGGTGAACATGATCGCCGCCTCGCGTTCCTACCAGGCCAACGTCGAGGTGCTGAACACGGCCAAACAGCTGATGCAGCGCACGCTCACCATCGGCCAGAGCTGAAGGGAATCGCCATGACCGCCGTCAATAGCACGAACAAAGTCAACAATGCCCAGGTGGGGCAGGCCACGTCCAACGCGGCCAAGAGCATCCAGGATCAGTTCCTGACCCTGCTGGTCACCCAGCTCAAGAACCAGGATCCGCTGAACCCGATGGAGAACGCCGAGCTGACCTCCCAGCTGGCGCAGATTTCCACGGTCGAGGGCATCACCAACCTGAACAATACCCTGCTGTCCATCAGCGGCCAGATCGATGTGTCGCAGTCCATGGATGCGGTGTCGCTGATCGGCAAGGCGGTGCTGGTGCCGGGCAACAAGACCTCGCTGGGCACGGACGCCGATGATCCGACCCGCCGCGTGGCCACGCCCCTGGGCTACGACGTGCCTTCGGACGCGGCCAAGCTCACGATCAAGATCATGGACGCGGCCGGCAACGTGGTGCGCACCGTTGAGCAGACCGATGTCGCCACCGGCGTCTACACCTTTGCCTGGGATGGCAACAACGACAGCGGCAGCGCGGTCAAGGACGGCGCCTACACCTTCCAGGTCACCGCTTTCGACGCCGATAACAAGGCGATCGCGGCCGAAGCGCTGTCCTACGGCGTGGTCAAGAGCGTGGACTACTCGAATAACGGCCTGCGGCTGGATCTGGGCCTCAATGGCGGCAAGGTCAGCATGCTGGACATCCGCAAGGTATTGAACGGCTGACGCGGTGCCCGCCGCCTGGCCGCGGCCAGCGGCGGCGCTTTTCAAACTTGGATTGATGGGATAAAGACATGGGCTTCGGACAAGGATTGAGCGGGCTTCGCGCCGCATCGCAGAACCTGGACGTCATCGGCAACAACATCGCCAACTCCGGCACCGTCGGCTTCAAATCCGGCTCGGTGTCGTTTGCCGATGTGTACGCCAGTTCGCGCGTGGGCCTGGGCGTGAAGGTCGCCGGGATCAACCAGCGTTTCACGGTGGGCACGGTGACGACCACGGGCGGCGAATACGACATCGCCATCGACGGCGCCAAGGGCTTCTTCCGCCTGGCGGACACGAGCGGCAATATCGTCTATAGCCGCAACGGCGAGTTCGGCATCGACAAGGATTTCTTCATTACCAACGCGCTGGGCTATCGCCTGACCGGCTACCCGGCCGGCGGCGTGGGCACGGATCCGGTGGCCTTGTCGGTCCCGCAGGGCAATATCGCGCCCCAGGTCAGCAGCACGGCCAGCACCCAGACCAATTTGAACGCCAATGCCGAGGTGGTGCCCGCCGCGCCGGCCTTCGACCCGACCAATAGCGCCACCTATACGGATTCGGTGCCCACCACCATCTACGACTCGCTGGGCAATGCGCACCAGCTGGTGCAGTACTTCGTCAAGCGCGCGGCCAGCCCGACGGGCGAGAGCCAGTATGACGTCTACTACACCGTGGACGGCAAGGCCATGACGGTCGATGGCGGCCAGGACCACACTACGCTGACTTTCAACAGCGCGGGCGTGCTGACTGGCGCCAGCCCGGACCGCACGATCGACATTCCGAATCCCGGCGGCACGACCTCGCCGGCCGACAACATGACGATCTTGATGAGCTATCAGAACGTCACCCAGTTCGGCAGCGATTTCAGCCCCAAGGTCACGGCCAACGGCTATGCCAGCGGCGAGTTCTCGGGCATCTCGATCGCCAAGGACGGCACCATCGTGGCCCAGTACACCAATGGCGAATCCCAGTCCGTGGGCACCATCGCGCTGGCCAATTTCAACAATGTGGGCGGTCTCAAGCCGGTGGGCGACAATGCCTGGGCCGAGACCAGCGAGTCGGGCCAGGCCACGCTGGGCCAGCCCGGCAGCAACGGCCTGGCGACCCTGGTCGGCCAGGCGCTGGAAGCGTCCAATGTGGACATGAGCCAGGAGCTGGTCAATATGATCGTCGCCCAGCGCACCTACCAGGCCAATGCCCAGACCATCAAGACCCAGGATGAAGTCCTGCAGGTCCTGATGAACATGCGTTAAGCGGCTCATGGATCGCGTCATCTACACCGCCATGAACGGCGCGGCGCGCACGGCCGAACACCAGGCCGTGCTGAGCAACAACCTCGCCAATGTGAGCACGCCGGGTTTCCGCGAGCAGCTGGCGATGTATCGCTCCGTGCCCGTGAACGACGGCACCTCGCTGCCCACGCGCGTGGCCACGGCGACCACCACCCCGGGCAGCAATTTCGCCATGGGGCTGATGCAGTCCACCGGCCGCGAGCTGGATGTGTCGCTGTCCGGGCCCGGCTGGTTCGCGGTCCAGACACCGCGTGGCGAGGCCTATACGCGCGCCGGCAGCCTGCAGGTGGGGGTCAACGGCCTGCTGCAGACGGCCAATGGCCAGCCCGTGCTGTCCGACCAGAACGGCCTGATCGATATCCCCGACCAGGCGTCGCTGACCATCGCCAGCGACGGCACCATCACGGCCATCGGGGCGGGCGATCCGCCCAACAACATCCTGAACATGGGACGGCTGAAGATGGTCAATGCGCCGGAGGCGCAGCTGGTGCGCGGCGACGATGGCCTGTTCCGCATGCCGCCGCAGGCCAACGGCCAGCCCGCCGCACTGCCGGCCGACCCCACGCAGCGCCTGATCGCCGGCGTGCTGGAGGGCAGCAATGTCAGCCCCTCGGGCGCCATGGTGGCCATGATAGAGAATGCCCGCCGCTTCGAGATGCAGATGCAGGCGATCAACGAGGCCAACCGCAATGCCGACCGCGCCAACGGGCTGCTGTCGATTTCAAGCTGAATCCGATTAGTCAGAGCGCGCGCGCCATGGGGCCGCGCCAGGAGTTTTCATCATGATGCGTTCGTTGTGGATTTCGAAGACGGGCCTCGAGGGTCAGCAAACCTCGATGGACGTGATTTCGAACAACCTGGCCAACGTCCAGACCAATGGCTTCAAGCGCGGCCGGGCGGTCTTCCAGGACTTGATGTACCAGACCCTGCGCCAGCCCGGCGCCCAGGTTGGCGACGCCAACCAATTGCCCACCGGCCTGCAGCTGGGCACGGGCGCGCGGGTGGCCGCCACCCAGCGCCTGCACAGCGAGGGCAATCTGAACAACACCGGCGCCGAAATGGACGTGGCCATCCAGGGCCGCGGCTTTTTCCAGGTGGATCTGCCCGACGGCACCCAGGCCTATACCCGCGACGGCGGCCTGGGCGTGGACCAGAACGGCCAGCTCACCACCGTGGGCGGCTATGTGATCCAGCCGCCCATCAACGTGCCGGACAACGCGCTGTCGCTGACCATAGGCAAGGACGGCACCGTCTCGGTCACCCAGCCGGGCAACGCCGGGGTCAATGTGCAGATCGGCCAGCTGCAGCTGGCGACCTTCATCAATCCGGGCGGCCTGCAGAACGTGGGCGAGAACCTGTATCTGGAGACCGACTCCTCGGGGCCGGCCAATCTGCTGCAGCCGGGCGTGGACGGCGCGGGCAGCCTCATGCAGAACTACGTGGAAACCTCCAACGTCAATGTGGCCGAAGAGCTGGTCAATATGATCACCACCCAGCGCGCCTACGAAATGAACAGCAAGGCCGTCAAGACCTCGGATGAAATGCTGGCTCGCCTGACCCAACTGTGATGCTGAAAACTGCTGCCCGCTCGATGGCCGGCCTGCTGATGGTTTTATCGGCCGGTTGCGCCATGATTCCGCCGGAACCGGTGGTGATCGGCCCGACCACGGCGCCGCCGCCCATGCCGGCGCCGCCGGCGGGCCGTCCGAATGGCTCCATCTACCAGCCCACCGCCTACGGCAACTATCCCCTGTTCGAGGATCGCCGGCCGCGCAACGTCGGCGACATCGTGACGGTGATGCTGGAAGAAAAGACCAATGCAGCCAAGGGGGTATCGACCAATACCAGCCGTTCGGGCAGCAGCAATCTGGGCGTGACGGCCGCGCCGAAGTTCATGGACGGGGTGATCAACGGCAAGCTGGATACCGATATTTCCGGCGACAACACCTCCAAGGGCACGGGCAACAGCAGCGCCAACAATACCTTTACAGGCTCCATCACCACGACCGTGGTGGGCGTGCTGCCCAATGGCAATCTGCAGATCGCGGGCGAGAAGCAGATCGCGATCAACCGGGGCAGCGAGTATGTGCGCCTGTCGGGCGTGGTCGATCCGCGTTCCATCACGGGCACCAATACGGTGTCGTCGACGCGCGTGGCCGACGCCCGCATCGAGTATCGCAGCAAGGGCGTGATGGACGAGGTCCAGACCATGGGCTGGCTGCAACGCTTTTTCCTGATCGCTTCGCCGTTCTGATCTCATGACACAACGCACATCGCCTTTTTCCTTGCTGTCTCTTGCCGCCCGGGTCTGCCTGGCGGCGGCCGTGCTGGCGACCGCGCCGGCCGTGGCCGCCGAACGGCTCAAGGATCTGGCGACCTTCCAGGGCGTGCGGGGCAACCAGCTGATCGGCTATGGCCTGGTGGTCGGCCTGGACGGCACCGGCGACCAGGTGCGGCAGACGCCGTTCACGCAGCAAAGCCTGACCAATATGCTGTCGCAGCTGGGCATCACGGTGCCGGCGGGCACCAATATGCAATTGAAGAACGTGGCCGCCGTCATGGTGACGGCTACGCTGCCGGCCTTCGCGCGTCCGGGCCAGACCGTCGATGTGGTGGTCTCCTCCATGGGCAATGCCAAGAGCCTGCGCGGCGGCACGCTGCTGATGACGCCCATGAAGGGCGCCGACAACAGCGTCTACGCCATTGCCCAGGGCAATGTGCTGGTGGGCGGGGCAGGGGCCTCGGCTGGCGGCTCCAGCGTACAGATCAATTCGCTCAACGGCGGGCGGATTTCGGCCGGCGCCATTGTGGAGCGGCCGGTGCCGACCACCTTCGCCCAGGACGGCATGGTCTATCTGGAAATGAACACCAGCGATTTCGGCACCACGCAGAACGCGGCGGCCGCGATCAACCGCCAGTTCGGCGCGGGCACGGCCACGGTGATGGACGGCCGCGTGGTGCAGCTGCGCGGCCCGCTGGATCCCAACCAGATGCCGGCTTTCCTGTCGCAGATCGAGAATCTGCCCATCGTGCGCGCGCCGGCGGCGGCCAAGGTCATCATCAATGCCCGTACCGGCTCGGTCGTGATGAACCGCACGGTCATGATCGAGGAGGCCGCCGTGGCCCATGGCAATCTGTCGGTCGTCATCAACCGCCAGAACCAGGTTTTCCAGCCGGATACGCCGTTTACCGATGGCCAGACCGTGGTCGTGCCCAATACCCAGATCGAAGTGCGCCAGGACAGCGGCGCCTTGCAGCGCGTGACCACCAGCGCCAATCTGGCCGATGTGGTCAAGGCGCTCAACGCCCTGGGCGCCACGCCGCAGGACCTGCTGGCCATTCTGCAGGCCATGAAGTCGGCCGGCGCCCTGCGCGCCGACCTGGAAATCATCTGAGGCCCGGGGCAGATGGCGCTGACTTCCTCCCTGGCCGGCGGGCAAGCCGCGGATTCGGTATTCGACCTGGGCAAGCTGAGCGAGCTCAAGCGCGGCGTGGGCCAGCGCCCGGACGACGTCCAGCAGCAGAGACAGGTCGCCCAGCAGTTCGAGGCCCTGTTCATACAGATGATGCTCAAGCGCATGCGCGAGGCCACGCCCAAGGACGGGATTTTCGATTCGCAGCAGACCGAGATGCTGCAATCCATGTCCGATGAGCAGATGGCCTTGCAGCTGGCCAAGCCCGGCCTCGGGCTGGCCGACGCCTTGCTCAAGCAGATGCAGCAAAACGCCGGGCCGGCCGCCGGCGCCGCGGCCGACGCGCCCGCGGGCGTGACGCGCGACCAGGCCGGCCGCTATGCGGCGGCCAAGCCGGAAGCGGGGATTTCGGCCTTGCTGGACGTGCTGCGCAACAACCGCGCGCGCGACCGCGCCGTGGCGGCGGCCGAGGGCGCGCCCGACCATGTGGTGGACTTTGTCTCGCGCATGTCGCACGCGGCCAATGCCGCCGCCGCCCAGAGCGGCGTGCCGGCCCGCCTCATCCTCGGCCAGGCGGCCCTGGAGTCCGGCTGGGGCAAGCGCGAAATCCGCCAGCCCGACGGCAGCACCAGTTACAACCTGTTCGGCATCAAGGCCGGCGCGAGCTGGAAGGGCAAGGTCGTCCATGTGCTCACGACCGAGTATGTCGACGGCGTGCCGCAAAAGGTGACGCAACCCTTCCGCGCCTATGACTCCTATGAGGAGTCCTTTGCCGACTACGCGCGCCTGATCGGCAACAGCGCGCGCTACGAGAGCGTGGCCCAGTCGCGCAATGAGATCGAGGCCGCGCGCCGCATCCAGGATGCGGGCTATGCCACGGACCCGCGCTACGCGGAAAAACTGATCAGCATCATGGGCCAGCTGCAGGCTTCGGTCGCGCGGGTGGATTTTTCGGGCAAGCCCTAAATTCAGGCCGCCAGCCGCCGTTAAGGATGTATCCGAACCCTCTCTGAGCCGGCAGCGGCATACCCCGGGGAAAGCATGAATCTGTACAACTTGGCCATGACGGGCCTGAACGCCTCCCAGGCGGGCCTGGAAGTCACCAGCCACAATATCAACAATGCGGCCACTGACGGCTATACCCGCCAGCGGGTGGTGACTTCGACGGCCGGCGCCACGGGGACGGGCCAGGGTTTCTTCGGCCGCGGCGTCCAGGTGGACACGGTCAAGCGCCAATACGACAGTTTTCTGTACAAGCAGCTCGTGGGCGCCAAGGGCAGCGCCGCCCAGCTCAGCGCCCAGTACGACCAGCTTTCGGCCATCAACAACCAGTTCGCGGACCGCACCGTGGGCATCACGCCGGCGCTGGCGGGCTTTTTCAGCAGCATGAACGCGGCGGCCAGCTCGCCGGCCGATCCGGCGGTGCGCCAGGACCTGACCGGCAAGACCAGCACCCTGGTCTCGCAGCTGAATTCGGCCTATCAGCAGCTGCAGAACCAGCGCGACGGCCTCAATACCCAGATTTCGACCACGGTCTCCCAGGTCAACAGCTATCTGGAGCGTATCAACGACCTCAATCAGCAGATCACCATCGCGCGCGGCAAAAGCGGCCAGCCGCCCAACGACCTGCTGGACCAGCGCGACAAGGCGCTGTCCGAGCTCAATGAGCTGGTGGGCGTGCGCTGGTACGAGCAGGGCGACACCCTGAACATCTCGCTGCAATCCGGCCAGACCCTGCTGTCCGGCCGCACGATCTATCCGCTGGCGGCGGTCAATTCGGCCGCCGATCCCAGCCGCACGGCGCTGGCCTATACGCTGCCCGACGGCAATGGCGGCACCTTGACCATCGAGCTGAAGGACAGCCAGGTCAGCGGCGGCAAGCTGGGCGGGCTGCTGAGTTTCCGCGGCTCGGCCCTGGACGCCGTGCAGGATCAGCTGGGCCAGCTGGCCATCGGCCTGGCCCTGGCGGTCAATGCGCAGAACGCCAAGGGCCTGGACCTGAACGGCCAGCCGGGCGGCGATGTATTCGACATCAAGGCCCCGGCGGCCATCCCCGGCGCCAAGAACAGCGGCAATGTGGACATCGTTTCGGCGTATACGGATGCCTCGCAGATCCACGCCAGCGCCTACAAGATCGAGTATGACGCGGCCGATGGCTACAAGATCACGCGGCTGTCCGACAACACCGAAGTGAGCTACACGACCGACCCCGTGACGGGCGCGATGAGCTTCGACGGCGTGACCATCACGCCCAGCGGCCTGCCGGCCGACGGCGACAGCTGGCAGTTCCAGCCCACGCGGGATGCGGCGCGCGACATCGGCATGGTGCTCAGCGACCCCAACCAGTGGGCCCTGGCCGACAGCAACGGCGGCACCACCAATGGCCAGAACGGCCTTGAGCTGGCCAAGCTGCAGACCGCCAAGGTGCTGAACAACGGCACCACCAGCCTGAATGAGCAGTTCTCGCGGCTGATCAACAACGTCGGCGTGCAGACCCAGCAGGTCAAGACCGCGATGACGGCGGCCAACAACCTGACCACGCAGCAGACCACGGCCTTTGCCTCGGTCTCCGGCGTCAACCTGAACGAAGAATACGTCAACCTGGCCGTCTACCAGGAGCAATACCAGGCGAGCGCCAAGATCATCAATGTGGCGGGCGTGCTGTTCGATACCTTGTTGGGCCTGCGCTGAGCCCCGGAGTTAGATGATGCGTCTTAGCACCTCCCTGATCTACCAGAACGGCCTGAACGGTATTCTCAACCAGGAAAGCCTGATGTCGCGGCTGCAGGAGCAGCTGGCCAGCGGCAAGCGCGTGCTGGCGCCTTCGGACGACCCCCTGGCCGCCTCGCTGGCCATCAACGTCTCGCAGACGGCCAGCATGAACAGCACCTATGCGGCCAACCGCAACACCATCAAGCAATCGCTGGGCCTGGAAGAAAACGCCTTGAACTCCGTGGTCACGACCCTGCAGAGCGTGCTGCAGCGCGTGGTCGAGGCGGGCAACGGCACGATCAGCGATTCCGACCGCCAATCGCTGGCCTCGGTGCTCAAGAGCGCCCGCGACGAGCTGGTCGGCCTGGCCAATGCCACCGATGGCAACGGCCAGTATCTGTTCTCGGGCTACCAGGGTTTTACCCAGCCCTATGAGATCGACGGCAATGGGAATGTGACCTACAACGGGGACACGGGCCAGCGCATGGTCCAGGTCGAGCAGAGCCGCCAGCTGGCCGGCAGCGACATCGGCACCGACATCTTCAGCCGCGCGGTGGCCGGCACGTTGGCCTATATCACCTCGGCGGGCAGCGCCGCGGCGCCCAATGCCGGCACGGGCCAGTTCGGCCAGGTGTCGCTGGATGCGCCCGCCGCGGGCAATTTCGTCGGCTCCAATTTCAAGATCACCTTTGGCAACAATGCCGCCACGGGCGCGCTGGAATACACCATCACCAGCGATGCGCCGGGTTATACGCCGATCACCGCCGAGTACAAGGAAGGCGCCCGGATCGACATGGGCGGCGTATCGCTGACCCTCAAGGGCCAGCCCGCCGCGGGCGACACCTTCTCCGTGGAGACGCCGGACAGCGGCAATATGGATATGTTCGCCATGCTCAATGACCTGATCACGACGCTGGAAACGCCCACGGGCAACAGCGGCGTGCAGACGGCCGAGCTGGTCAACAAGCTGGCGACGGCCAACAAGACCCTGACGCTGGGCCTGGACAATGTGCTGACGGTGCGCGCCTCGGTGGGCGCGCGCATGAACGAGCTCGACGCCCTGGATGCGACCGGCACGCAAAATGGCCTGTCCTATACGCAGCAGCTTTCCAACCTGGAGAACGTGGACATCTATTCAACGACGACCGAGCTGCTGCTGCGGCAAGTGGCCTTGCAGGCGGCATCGTCGTCCTTCTCCAAGATCATCGGCTCCAGCCTGTTCTCCATGAACAAATAAGGCCCGGCCTCCCAGACCTCAATGGAAAGACCCTCGCGCTCCCCTCGGGGAGCGCGATTTCGATAAAGAGCGGAAATAGCATGTTTGCGAATCTGAAAGTCCGTACCGGCATGATCCTGGTGCTCGGGCTCTTCTTCCTGGCGATGTTGGTATCCAACGCCGCCGGTTGGCTGGGCATGAACGCCAGCAATACGCGCCTGGATGAAGTCAATCGTATCTTCTCGGATCAGGTGATGCCGAGCTATGCCGGCTATACCTATGCGCTGCGCGCGCGCATCAATATGAACAACGCCGTCTCCGACCTGCAGGAAGGCCGGCTGCGGCAATTCGAAGAGCAGGCCAAGCGGGCCGGCGACGCCCTGGCCGAGGCGGCCAAGCGTTTCGAGGTCTTCGCCAAGGCGCCCAAGTCGCCCGACGTGGAAGAAAAGGCCGCGCCGGTCTTGGCCCAGTTCAAGTCCTATATGGAAGTCCTCAAGCGCCTGCAGGACACGGTGGCGCGCCAGGCCATTGCGGAATACATGCAGCTCACGCCCGCGGCGTCGACGCAGAACACACAGTTCGACACGGCCATGCAGGCCTATACGAGCTATGTGGACGCGATCACCGATGTCTATGTCGACGAAGCCGAAGCCGCGCACAAGCAGTCCAATACGGTGACCCTGGTGCTGGTGGCGCTGGCCGTCCTGCTGGCCGTGGGCGGCGGGCTGTTTATCGCGCGCAATGTGCTCAAGCCCCTGGTCGAGGCCGGCGGCCATTTCGACCGGATCGCCGGCGGGGACCTGACGGCGCGGGTGGAAGTGCGCAACAGCAATGAGATCGGTCAGCTATTCGCCGCGCTCAAGCGCATGCAGGAGAGCCTGACGCGCACGGTCTCGACGGTGCGCCGCGGCGTGGACGAGATCAACGTCGGCGCGCGCGAGATCTCGGCGGGCAATACGGATCTGTCCAGCCGCACCGAAGAGCAGGCCGCCTCGCTGGAAGAGACGGCCGCGT
>NZ_JHEP02000023.1 GCF_000657795.2 Bordetella pseudohinzii | reverse complement strand
CGACGTGCTTCATGGAGGTGTCAGACACCGGATGGCAAGGTCTTGCGATGAACCGTGGCGCTTGGGGGTGTCTGACACCTCTGGCACGGCCGTTGCCTGGCATCGAGACGTGCTTCATGGAGGTGTCAGACACCGGGCGGCAAGGTCTTGCGATGAACCGTGGCGCTTGGGGGTGTCTGACACCTCTGGCGCCGGCCGTTGCCTGGCATCGAGACGTGCTTCATGGAGGTGTCAGACACCGGATGGCAAGGTCTTGCGATGAACCGCGGCGCTGGGGGGTGTCTGACACCTTTCACACGACATATCCTTAGTCGCAATTGTGCGTTTGCCGGCGCCGCTTATCGCCTTAGGCTATGGACAGCCGCGCACAGAATGCGCGCGGGTCCGCCTTCCCGGGGCTTTCCGGGCGCATGACGCAGGAGATTCTTCGTGGCCATTCCATCCATCAACGCGCGCAATCAGTTCCGGGGCAAGATCAAGGAGATCGTGTTCGGCTCGGTGGTGTCCGAAGTCGATATCGAAACGCCGGCCGGCGTCGTGACCTCGGTGATCACGACGCGGTCGGTCAAGGAGCTGGAGCTGCAGGTCGGCACCGAGGTGCTGGCTTTCGTCAAGGCAACCGAGGTTTCGGTCGCCAAGCTTTGAGGCGCGGCTCAGGCCGCCGCGCGCGCGCCGCGCGCGGCGGCCGCCGGATGCGCCGGACGGTGCAGGCCCAGGTGCTCGCGCAGGGTGCTGCCCTGGTACTCGCTGCGCACCAGGCCCCGCCGGCGCAGTTCGGGCAGGGCCAGTTCGATGAAGTCGTCCAGCCCGCCCGGCAGCCAGGGCGACATGATGTTGAAGCCGTCGGCGCCTGCTTCCTCGAACCACTGCTGCAGCTGATCGGCCACGCGCTTGGGCGTGCCCACGATCTGCTGGTGTCCGCGGGCGCCGGCGATGCGCAGATACAGTTCGCGTATGCTCAGGCCGTCGCGGCGCGCCAGGTCCGCCAGCAGCTGCTGGCGGCTCTTGCCGCCATTGGTTTCCGGCAGATCGGGCAGGGGGCCGTCGACCGGATAGCCCCTGAGATCGGCGCCTATCATGTTCGAGAGCAGCTGCACGCCGACCACGGGAGGGATGAGGTCCTGCAGCCGCGCGAATTTTTCTTCGGCCTCATCCTGGCTGCGGCCGATGACGGGGAAAATGCCAGGCATGATCTTGATCTGGTCGGGATCGCGGCCATAGACCTGGGCGCGCTGCTTGATGTCGCGATAGAAGGACTGGGCTTCGTCCAACGTCTGGTGCGCCACGAAGATGACTTCGGCCGTGCGCGCGGCCAGGTCCCGGCCGGCGGGCGAGGCGCCGGCCTGCACCACCACGGGCCGGCCCTGCGGCGAGCGCGCGACGTTCAGGGGCCCGCGCACGCGGAAGTGTTCGCCGCGATGATTGAGCGGATGCACTTTGCCGGGGTCGAAGTACTGGCCGCTGGCGGCGTCGCGCAGGAAGGCGTCGTCCTCCCAGCTGTCCCACAGGCCCAGCACCACATCATGGAACTCGGCCGCGCGCGCATAGCGCCGCGCGTGCTCGACATGCTCATCGAGATTGAAGTTCTGCGCCTCGCCCTGGCCGCTGGAGGTCACCAGGTTCCAGCCCGAGCGACCGCCGCTGATGTGGTCCAGCGAGGCGAATTTGCGCGCCACATGGTAGGGCTCGTTGTAGGTGGTCGATACGGTGGCGATCAGGCCGATGCGCTCGGTCACCATGGCCAGCGCCGAGAGCAGCGTCAAGGGCTCGAAATGGTCGCTGCGCGCGGTGCGCGAGAGCGAGTCCAGCTCGCTATTGCGCACGCCCACCGAGTCGGCCAGGAAGATGGCGTCGAACTTGGCGGCCTCGGCGCGTCGGGCCAGGTCCGCGTAATGGCGGATGTTGACGCCGGCGTCGGCCTGGGCGCCGGGGTGGCGCCAGGCGGCGATGTGGTGGCCGGTCTGCATCAGGAAGGCGCCGAGCTTGATCTGTCTTGTCGTCATCAGAGTCTCCGGGAAATCACCAGGCCATGCGCAGCGAGGCGAGGGAAGGCTGGGGCAGGGGGCGCTCGCGGGGCAGGTCTTCGCCAGCGTCCGGCGCCAGGAAATCCGACAGCACATCGTCGCGGATCTGGATGAAGCGCGGATCGCTGCGGTTGCGGGCGTGGGCCAGCGGCACCGGCACGATGCGCCGGATGCGGCCCGGACGCGGCTGCATGACCACGATGCGGTCGCCCAGGAATACGGCCTCTTCGACATCGTGGGTGACGAGGATCATGGTGATGCGCTCTTTCTGCCAGATGCGCTGCAGCTCGGCCTGCAGGCGCGCCCGCGTCAGCGCGTCCAGCGCGCCGAAGGGCTCGTCCAGCAGCAGCACCCGGGGCCGGTTGACCAGGCCGCGCGCGATCGCCACGCGCTGGGCCATGCCGCCCGATATCTGATGCGGATAGGATTGCTCAAAGCCCTCCAGCCCCACCAGCGCGATGTGCTCGGCCACGCGGTCGCGTTTTTCGGCAGCGCTGGCGCGCGCATTGCGCAGACCCACGGCGATGTTCTGCGCCACGGTCAGCCAGGGGAAAAGCCGGTGATCCTGGAACACGATGCCGCGCTCGGGGCCGGTGCCCCGCAGCGGCGCGCCGCCCAGGGTGATCTGGCCTTCGTACTGCGCGTCCAGGCCGAGGACAAGGCGCAGGAGGGTGGACTTGCCGCAGCCGCTGGCGCCGACGATGGAGAGGAATTCGCCCGCGGGGATGCGCAGGTCGATGCCGTCGAGCACCTGGAGCACGCCCTGGTCGGCCTGCGGGCTGGCGTAGCGCTTGCCCACGCCTTGCAGCAGCAGGTCCAGCGCGGAGGAAGAGGTCGATGTCATGCGGTCTGTCCTGTGGTTATTGCGCCGCGCCGCGCAGGAAGGCGAGGCGGCGTTCGATGAGGCGGGCCAGGGCGTTCATGAGCCAGCCCACCAGGCCGACGACAAACATGCCGAAGATCACCAGGTCCATCTGGAAGTGTTCGCTGCCCTCGATGAGCAGATTGCCGATGCCCACGCCGGCCACCAGCAGGTATTCGGCGCCTATGGTGGCCAGCCAGGAATAGATCAGGGCCAGGTAGATGCCGGTGAAGATGGCGGGCGTGGCGGCCGGCAGCACGACGTGCGTGAAGGTCTGCAGGCGGGTGTAGCCGTAGACGCGGGCCACTTCCAGCAAGGCCGGCGGCGTGCCGCGTATGCCGTCGCAGGTGTTGACCACCACGGGCACGAGGGCGGCCAGCGAAAGAAACACCACCTTGGCGGTGTCGCCCAGCCCGAACCACACCGAGATCAGCGGAATCCAGGCAAACAGCGAGATCTGCTTGAAGGTGTTGAAGCTGGGGCCGACCAGGCGATTGAAGGCGCGCGAGACGCCCAACAGGGCGCCCAGCAGGAGGCCGGCCGTGGCGCCGATCACAAAGCCGGTGAATTCGCGCGCCAGGCTGGCGCCCAGGGCGCGCCAGAGCTTGCCGGAGAGGACTTGGTCGGCGGCCGTCTGCAGCACCTTGCCCGGCGAGACCAGCAGGGCGGAGTTGACCACGCCGGCTTGCGAGGCGGCCCACCAGACGAGGAGGGCGGCCGCCGGCAGCACCAGGCCGCGCCAGCGGCGGCGGTTTTCGTCGGCCGGCGGCAGTGGCAGCGCGCTCATGCTTCTTCTCCCTGGACAGCGGACGCGCCGCGCCTGCCGATGAAGCGGGTCTCGCTCCAGTCGAGCAGACGGTCGATGGCGTAGCCCACCGCGCCCACCACGATGACGGCGGCCATGACCAGGTCGAGCTGGAACAGCTGGCGGCCATAGACGATGAGATAGCCCAGTCCCTCGCTGGAGGCGACCAGTTCGACCACGACCAGCGACAGCCAGGCCTTGGTGAAGCCCAGCCGCAGCCCGGTGAAAATGGTGGGCGTGGCCAGGGGCAGGATCACTTCGAGCACCTCCTGGCGGCGGGTATAGCCATAGACCCGCGCCACTTCGCGCAGGGCCGGACTGGCCAGCCGGAAGCCCTGCAGCGTGTTCAGCGTGACGGGCACCAGGGCGGCCTTGGCGATCAGGATGTACTTCAGCGGCTCGCCGATACCCACCAGCAGGAGCACGAAGGGCAGCCAGGCCAGCACCGGAATCTGCACCAGGGCATTGAAGCTGGGCAGCAGATAGGCTTGCAGCGGGCGCCACAGGCCCATGGCGGCGCCCAGGACCAGGCCCAGCAGGCTGCCGCAGGCAAAACCGATGATCACGCGCATCATGCTGGCGCGCAGGTTCAGCCAGAGGTCGCCGCTGGCGGCCAGATCGCGCAGCGTGTCCCAGACATAGGAGGGCGGGGGCAGGACCTGGGGCGAAATCCAGCCCTGCGCCGCGCCCAGGTGCCAGAGCGCATAGAGCGACAGCGGCAGCAGCCAGGGGGCGATCCGCCAGGCCAGGGCGCGGCCGTCCAGCGCGATCCCGGGCAGGCGGGGCAGGCTCAAGGTGCTCATGCGGGCTCCTTCGACGTGGACGGGTCAGCGGGTGCTGGCCTGGCGCGGCGCGGACTGAACCTTGCCGCTGGCGTCATAGCGCGGCCAGTACTGGGTCAGCCCCTGCGTCTTGAGCGCCTGGTCGAGATAGCGCGTGTCGAACCAGCCGTCCACCGAGACCTCGCGGCGGATCAGCTTTTCTTTCAGCGCATCGGCGGCCACGGCCTGGTAGCGGGCGATGATGAAATCGTCGACCAGGGGGGAGTTGCGCGTGGCGAGATCCTGTTTGTCGAACTCGGCCGCCCAGGAGGCATAGGGCACGCCGCTCTTTTCCCAGATCTTGAACAGCGCCTCGCGGTTGCCCTCATCGGAAGCCCATTTGGCCGCCTGCACGAAGACATCGACCACTTTCTGCACCTGGGCGGGGTTCTCGCGCTCGAAATCCTCGCGCACCAGCAGCGAGGCCTGTCGCGTGAACGCGGGGTCCTGGCCCTGGGTGGAGTAGATGACCTTGGCCAGGCCCTGGTCGCGCACCTTGAACCACTCATAGCCGCCAAAGGCCGCGTCCACGCCATGGGAGACCAGGGCGGCCTGGGCGCTGCCCGAATCGAGATTCACGCCCTTGATGTCGCGTTCGGCCAGGCCATGCGCGGCCAGTACATTGATGGCGACCAGATGGCCGTTGGTGCCGCGGAAGATGGACACCTTGCGGTCCTTCAGGTCTTCGATGCGCGCCAGCGGGGAGGAGGGCGGCGCCACGACATAGAGATTGTTGCGCGCGCCGCTGACCAGCAGCAGCTTGGTCTTCAGGCCATTGGCGCGGCCCACCACCTGGGGCAGGTCGCCCTGGTAGGCGAAGTCGATCTGCTTATTGGACAGGGCCTCGTTCACGGCGGGGCCGGCGCCCTTGAAAAACAGCCACTCCACCTTGACGCCGTCGGCTTTGAAGGCTTCTTCCAGCGCATGGTTGGCGCGCACCACGCCGCCGGGCGAGCCGCCCCAGGTGATGGGGTCGCCGCCGCCGGCGGTGGCCACGCCAATGCGGACCACATCGGCGGCCTGGGCGGCGCCGGCGGCCAGCGCGAGAAACAGGGCCGCCCGCGCGGCCGTCTTGGACAGCTTGTTCATGCAATCACTCCAGGAATCAGGCGGCTTTGGCCTGGGGGGCGCGGTTGAGCTTGCGCTCGACCTCGGTGCCGGCGAAGAAGGCCGGATTGGCCTCGGTGTAGAAGCGATAGGGGTTGCCGAAGACAAAGGCCTTGAAGTCTTCGGCGCTGAGGACGCCTTGCTCGACCAGGTCCCAGCTCTCGGCCAGCGGCTCGGTCAGGTCGGGCACGTCCCAGTGGCCGACATCCGAGGACCAGATGGCATTGATCTTCGCGCCCAGCGGATGAACGCGCTCATTGAAGGCGGCCGCCACGGTGCGGTCATCGGCCTCCGAACCGAAATAAAAGCTGTTGACCCAGCGGTCGCGGATGTCCTCGACCTTTTCGATCCCGGCCAGGGCGAAGTCGTCCAGCTCGTCCGGGTTGGGATCGCGGCTGTGGGGCAGGGCGGAGATGCCCAGGCTGTCGCGCAACAGCTGGGCCGGATCCAGCTCGCGGCCGCGGATGAAATCGGCGCCGTAGCGTTCAAACAGGCTCTTGAGCAGCGTCAGATCGGCATTGGCCGGGTTGTAGTGCTGCACGGCCTGGCGGTTGCGCTTTTCCCAGCGGTCCACCAGATGGGTGTAGACATGCGAACCCCAATCCGCGCCGCCTTCGAGCAGGGCCACCCGCAGGCCGGGGAAGCGGCGCGTCACGCCGCCGAAGAACAGCGCCTTGGCGAAGGCCTGGGAGCCATCGGCGAAGTGACCGATGTGGTTGAACATATAGTTGCTGATGGAGTGCCGGCCGGTCCAGCCCTGGCTGCCGTAATGCGTGGTCACGGGCACGCCAAGCTCCACCACCTTGGCCCAGAAGGGATCGTAGTCGTACTCGCTGTCGATGCCGTAGAAGTCGATGTAGTGCGCGTGCTTGGCGATCTCGGGATATTGCGCGGCCGGGTATTTGTCGGCGATGGCCTTGATGGGACGCTTGACGCCGCCGGCGATGTTGATCACCTTCAGACCCAGGGTCTTGACCGCGAATTCCAGTTCCTCGATGCCTTCCTGCGGCGTGTTCAGCGGGATGCCGGCCACCGGCGTGAGCCGGTCGCTGTACTTGCGGTATTGGTCGGCATGGAAATGATTGATGGCGCGGTGCAGGGCCTGGCGCGTGTCGTCGCGCGCGGCCAGCGGCGCCAGCACATCATTGGGAAACAGCACCGAATAATCCGCGCCTTGTTCGGCCAGGCGCTCATAGAGCAGTTCGGGCAGGGTATAGGTGGCCAGGTCCAGGGTGTTGCGCGTCACGCGCGCCCACCAGGGCGCGCGCAGCGTGCGGTGGTAGTGGCGCTCCTCGGGCGTCTGCGCGTACCAGTCGCGGCCCTCGGCCTTGGTCGCAAAGCGCGAGCCCAGCGCGCGGCGCAAGGCGTCCACCAGCTTGGAGCCGCCATAGTGCTGCACATAGTCTTCCAGGATGGGGGCGTAATCATTGACATGGACATCGGTGTCGATCACCGGATAGTCCAGGGTGGCCTTTACGGCGGCGGATCGCGAGGCTTGCACACGGCTGAGGCGGTCGTTCATGGCTGGCTCCAGAAAAGAAGAAAGGCGGGCAC
The DNA here is from genome assembly GCF_000657795.2 of Bordetella pseudohinzii. GTDB lineage: Bacteria > Pseudomonadota > Gammaproteobacteria > Burkholderiales > Burkholderiaceae_B > Bordetella > Bordetella pseudohinzii. The sequence continues at coordinate 16,927 of NZ_JHEP02000023.1, read as the reverse complement.
CACTGCTGTCGAAGACTCTAAGACAGCAGTGGTGCCCGCCCAACGAAGGATTCGTTCTTTTCTTGTGCTTATGAGCAAATGCCAAGGCGGCGCCGTGGCGTCCGCCGGCTGTCCGCGGTGTCCGGCGCCTCCCGCGACGGCCCGGCGGCATGCGGGCGCCGTTCGTTTGCCCGTATCATGGGGGCCGGGCCCGACAAGGGCCGCGGGATGGCGGCAAGCCGTCCCGGCGGCGGCTCAAAAGGCGTGCCGAGACAGGGCGGGCAGGGCCCGCGATGATTTTCCTTTTTCGAGCTGACCATGAAACGTATTCTTGCCGGCCTGTGCGCCAGCCTGGCGCTGGCCGCGGCCGCCCACGCCGATTATCCCGAACGCCCCATCCGCTTGATCGTGCCTTTCCCGCCGGGGCAGGCCACCGACATTTTCGCGCGCGCGCTGGCCGAGAAACTCGGCGGCACGCTGAAGCAGACCATCGTGGTCGAGAACCGCGCCGGCGCCGGCAGCAATATCGGCATGGCCGAAGCCGCCCGCGCCAAGCCCGATGGCTACACCCTGGTGATCGCGGGCAGCGCCGCGGCGGTCAACCAGACGCTGTACAAAACCATCAATTACAGCCTGACCGGGGACTTCGCGCCGGTCTCGGGCGTGTTCTCCGTGCCGCTGGTCTTCCTGGCCACGCCGGCCTCGGGCATCGCCAGCCTGCCGGCCCTGGTCGAGCGCGCCCGCGCTCATCCGGGCGAACTGGTCTACGCCAGCGCCGGCATCGGCGGCACCCAGCATCTGTCGGCCGAGATGTTCAAGGCGGCGGCCAATGTCGACATCCGCCACATCCCCTACAAGGGCAGCGGCCCGGCCCAGGCCGACTTCCTGGGCGCCCAGGTGCCGCTGATGGTGGATTCGGTCACGGCCGCCCTGCCGCATATCCAATCGGGCAAGGCGGTGCCGCTGGCCGTGACCACGGCCAAGCGCCTGGCCCAGCTGCCCGATGTGCCCACCGTGGCCGAAAGCTATCCGGGCTTCGAGGCCATAGGCTGGGCGGCGGTGCTCGCGCCCGCCGGCACGCCGGCCGACATCACGGCCAGCCTGAGCCAGCATATCGGCCGGGCGCTCAACAGCGCCGAGATGCGCAAGTTTCTCAACGACCGTGGCGCCGAGCCCATGCCCGGCACGCCCGCGGCGACCGCCGCCTTCATCGCGGCCGAAGTCGGCAAATGGGGCGAAGTGGTGCGCCGCTCGGGCGCGGAGGTGGATTGATACCGGCCGGCCGCTAACGCAGCGCGCCGACGTCGGTCAAGCGCGCGCCGCAGGCCTGCACCAGTTCGGGGTCGTGGCTGGCGAAGAGCACGAGCCGGTCGCGCGCCCAATCCCTGAAGGTCTCGGCCAGCACGGCGCGGGCCTGGGCGTCCAGGCCCTTGTCCGGCCCGTCGGCGACGACGACGGCCGGCGCGCCCAGCGCGGCGGCGGCCAGGAAGACCTTGCGGCGCGTGCCGGTGGACATCTGGTCGAAGCGTTTTTCCAGGTGGGGCTCCAGCCCCAGCCGCCGGGCGAGGTCCAGGGTGGCTTCGTCCAGCGGCAGGTTTTTGTCGGCGGCGGTCTGCCGCAGCAAGCCGATGCCGGTCTGCGCGGGCTGGCTCAGGCAGTCGTCGGGTACATAGGCCAGGCGGGCGAGGGCCTGGGGGCGCTCGCGGGTCAGCGAATGTCCGGCGATCCAGACCTCGCCCTCATCGGGCGCGAGCGCGCCCGCGATGATGCCCAGGAGGCTGGATTTGCCGGTGCTTTCCTGCTCGCACAAGGCCACGCAGCCCGGGCCGAAGCGGTGCGTCAGTCCCTGGAAGACGGCATGATCGCCATAGCGCTTGCCCAGATTGTCAATACGTAGCATGGGGGGGGGAATCGTCGCCGGAGTCGGGATGGAAGTGGCCGCGCACGCGCCTGGCGGCTTCGGCCCAGAGGGCCGGCGCGCCGCCTTCGATGGGCGGCCCATAGCGCGCCATGACTTGCGCCTCGTTCACGCCGCCCTCCACCCAGCTGCCGCCGTCGGTGGCGATGTTGTGCAACAGGGGCTGCAGGCGGTCCAGGGATTTGGCGAACCTGGCGTCGCCGCTGGCGCCGGCCTCGAACTCATCCCAGAGCGCGCGCAGCTCGGCGGCTTGCGCCGGCGGCAACAGGGAAAAAATGCGCTGCGCGGCGGCCTGTTCGCGCTCGGCCTGGCCGGCCTGGGCCGCGGCGTCATGAAAGGGCGCATCGCCCGCGTCGATCTCGACGATGTCGTGCACCAGCAGCATTTTCACGACGCGCAGGACGTCGACCGGCGCGGCCGCGTGCTCGGCCAGGATGAGCGCATACATGGCCAGATGCCAGGAGTGCTCGGCGCTGTTTTCGCGGCGCGAGCCATCGATGAGCGATGTCTTGCGCAGCACGCGCTTGAGCTGGTCGATTTCGCGCAGGAAGGAGAGCTGGCGTTCCAGGGGAGTCGGGTTCACGCTGGGGCGGGCCATGGAGTCGCTGGAAAAAAAGTATAGCAGCGCGCCTACATCCCAGGCGGACGGCGCCGTTTTATTTCCAGCGGCTATAAGCGTCCAAGACATCGTTCTTCGACCCCGGCTCGGGGATGCGGCAAGCTGGCGTTTTGTCACGGCCGGCCGCAAGCATGACTGCTTCCGAATATCTTTGGTACATCCCCAATCAAACCGATCCCGGGCATCGCGGCGATACCGCGGTCGAGGATCACAACAGCCTGGAGACGCTGACGCGCCAGGTCCAGGCGCTGGAGGCGCATGGCTGGACCGGCGCGCTGCTGGGCGCGGGCTGGGGGCGGCCCGATACGTTTACGGTGGCCACCGCGCTGGCGGCGCGCAGCACCCGCTTCGAGCCCCTGATCGCCATCCGCCCGGGCTATTGGCGTCCGGCGCAGTTCGCCGCCGCCGCGGCCACGCTGGATCAGCTGAGCGGCGGCCGGGTGCGTGTGAACATCGTCTCGGGCAAGGATGAGCTGCAGGCCTATGGCGACCATGAAAGCGGGCAGGCCGAGCGCTATGCGCGCACGCGCGAATTCATGCAGCTCACGCGCCGGCTGTGGACCGAGGAAGAAGTGAGCTACGAAGGCGAGCACTTCCAGGTCAAGCAGGCGCGGCTGCGTCCGCGCGCGGTCGTGCGCGGCGCGCGCCGCCATCCCAGGCTGTATTTCGGCGGCGCCTCGGAGGCGGCCGAACAGGTCGCGGCCGCCGAGGCCGATGTGCAGCTGTTCTGGGGCGAGCCGCTGGCCGATGTGGCCGAGCGGATCGAGCGGCTGAAGACGCTGTCGGCGCGGCTGGAGCGCCGCCATGCGCCGCTGGAGTTCGGGCTGCGCGTCACGACCCTGGTGCGCGAGACCAGCGCGCAGGCCTGGGCCGATGCCGAGGCCAAGGTGGCCGAGATGGCGCGCGTGCAGGGACAGGGCTGGCAGGACCATCGCCACGCGGTGGCGGTGGGGCAGCGCCGCCTGCTCGACCTGCAGGCGCGCGGCGATGTGCTGGACGACAACCTCTACACCGCGCCGGGCCGCCACGGCGGCGGCGGGGCGGGCACGACCTGGCTGGTGGGTTCGGCCGAGGAAGTGGCGGCGGCCTTGCGCAAATACCAGGCGCTGGGCATCAGCCATTTCGTGCTCTCCGACACGCCCTATCTGCGCGAGATCGAGCGCCAGGGCCGGGACCTGCTGCCGCTGCTGCGCGGGCAATGAGGCATCGGGCGGGCGCGGCGGGCATCAGGCCGGCCGGGACGCTACTATCGTGTTCTCCTTCGCCCGACGCCGAACCATGTCCACGATTCAAGACTATTTCATCGAGACCGACCAGGGCCGCCTGTACGCCCGCCGCTGGCGCGCCGGGGATGCCGGCCTGCCGCCCTTGGTGCTGCTGCATGATTCCCTGGGCTGCGTGGCCTTGTGGCGCGATTTTCCGCAGCGCCTGGCCGAGGCGGCCGGGCGCGAGGTGATCGCCTATGACCGCCTGGGCTTTGGCCGCTCCGATCCCCACCCCGGGCGGCTGACCCTGGATTTCGTCAGCCGCGAGGCGGAAGAAGGCCTGCGCTGCCTGCGCGAGCAGCTGGGCATCGGCGCCTTTGCCGCCATGGGGCATAGCGTGGGCGGCGGGATGGCCATCGTGGCCGCCGGCTCGCCGGATTGCCGCGGCCTCATCACCGAATCGGCCCAGGTCTTCGCCGAAGCGCGCACGCTCGCGGGCATCCGCCAGGCGCGCGAGGATTTCGCCCAACCCGGCCAGCTGGACCGCCTGAAGAAATACCACGGCGAGAAGGCGGCCTGGGTTCTGAGCGCCTGGGTCGACAGCTGGCTGGCGCCGGATTTCGCGCAATGGACGCTGGACGCCGAACTGGGCCGGGTGCGCTGCCCCGTGCTGGCCCTGCATGGCGATACCGATGAGTATGGTTCGCTGGTCCATCCCGAGCGCATCGCGCGCCTGACCGGCGGACGCCAGCATGTGTTCGCCGCTTGCGGCCATGTGCCGCACCGCGAACAGCCCGAGGCGGTGCTGGCGGTGATCGGCGAGTGGCTCAAGCCCTAGCAGGCGGTCTCAGGCGGGCTTGCCGAACAGACCGCCGCGCCGGGCGACCAGGGTGGCCTGGGTGCGGTTGAGCACGCCCAGGGTGCCGAGAATGGCCGAGACATGGCTTTTGACGGTTTTCTCGCTCATGTTCAGCTGCTCGGAGATCGCCTTGTTGCGCAGGCCGTCGCACATCAGGCGCAGCACGTCGACCTGGCGCGGAGTGAGGGTGCGCAGCAGGGCGGCGGCATCCGGCGCCGCGTCGGCCGCGGGAGGCATGCCGGGCCTGGCCTGGCCCAGCGAGGCCAGCGCGGCGGCCAGGGTGCGGGAGCTGGCGGATTTATGGAGGTAGTCCTGGGCGCCTGCCTCCAGGGCGCGCCGGCGGTCTTCCGGGTCTTCCGAGGCCGACAGCACGAGGATGCGCAGCTGGGGACGGCGTTGGCGCAGCCGCCGCAGCAGTTCGGTGCCCGCCATGTCGGGCAGGTAATAGTCCATGACGACCAGATCGACGCCGCGCAGGTCGTCGAGCAGGGCCAGCGCCTGCGCGCCGGTGGCCGCCGGCAGCAGCTGCAGCGTGGGGGCGGCGTGCTGCAAGGCGAGGGCCAGGCCTTCGCGGAACATGGTGTGATCGTCCACCAGCAGGACGGTGGTCATGGGGAGCTCCAGCGCCCGTAACGCGGGCACCCCGGTATGTTAGCAAGAGGCGCCGCCGGCCAGGCCGGCGCGGCCTTACTTCAGCACCCGCCCGCGGGTTTCGGGCAGCAGCAGGGCCGTGACGATGACGATGGCATAGGCGCCGGTGGCGAAGGCCCCGATGGCCCATGCCAGGCCGTGGGTCTGGCTCAGAAAGCCGACCAGGCTGGGAAACAGCGCGCCGATGCCGCGGCCGAAGTTATAGGCAAAGCCCTGGCCGTTGGCGCGCACCTCGGTGGGGAACAGTTCGGTCAGGTAGGCCCCCACGCCGCTGAAGATGCCCGAGGCCGCAAAGCCCAGCGGGAATCCCAGCACAAGCATTTGCGCATCGGTCAGCGGCACCAGGGTGTAGACATAGACGCTGATGCCCGAGAGCACCGAGAAGATCAGCAGGTTGGCGCGCCGGCCCAGCCGGTCGGCCAGGTAGGCGCCGACGATATAGCCGCAGAAAGACCCGACGATGATGACCATCAGATAGCCGCCCGTGCCCATGACCGACAGCTGGCGCTCGGTTTTCAGGAAGGTGGGCAGCCAGGTGGTGATGGCGTAATAGCCGCCTTGCACGCCAGTGCAGAGCAGGGCGGTGATGACCGTGGTCTTGAGCAGCGCGGGCGAGAAGATCGTCCAGAACGAGGGCCGCGCGGCGGCGGCTTCGAGCTGGCTGCGCGCGCGCTGGAAGACCTCGGGCTCGGGCACGTGCTTGCGGATATAGAGCACCAGCAGGGCCGGGATGACGCCTATCCAGAAGAGGCTGCGCCAGGCCCATTCGGGCGGCAGCACCGAGAAGGCGATGGTATAGAGGATGGCCGCCACGCCCCAGCCCACGGCCCAGCCGCTTTGCACGGTGCCGACGGCCTTGCCGCGGTGTTCGGCGCGCACGATCTCGCCCATCAGCACGGATCCCACGGCCCATTCGCCGCCAAAACCCAGCCCCTGCAGCGCGCGCAGCACGAACAGCTGTTCGAAGTTCTGCGCGAAGCCGATGGCCACCGTGCAGGCGGAAAACCACAGAATCGTGATCTGCAGGATGCGCACCCGCCCGTAGCGGTCGGCGAGGATGCCGGCCAGCCAGCCGCCGATGGCGGAGAAGAGCAGGGTGACGGTGCCCAGCATGCCGGCCTGGCCTTTCTCTATCCCCCACAGGCTGATGAGGGTGGAGATGACGAAGGTGAAGACCATGAAGTCCAGCGCGTCGATGGCCCAGCCGCCGAAGGCGGCGACGAAGGTGCGCCGTTCGGTTTGATTCAGCTCTCGATACCATTGCATGGTGTCATCCTTGCCTGTGCGGGGTCAGCGTGAAGGGAAGTCGTATAGCCGTTGCGGGTTGTCCACCAGAATGGCCTGCCGCGTCCAGGGGTCGGGCGCCCAATCGGCCAGCTGGTTGCGCAGCTTGCCGGTGTTGACCATGGGCGAGATATGCACATGGGGCCAGTCGCTGCCCCAGACCATGCGGTCCGGCGCCATGGCGATCAGGGCCTGGGCCCAGGGCCGGACATCGGCATAGTCGTCGTATTGGGTGCTGATGCGGTAGGCGCCCGAGAGCTTGACCCACCAGCCATGGTCCTGCACGAGGTGGGCCAGCGCCTGGAAGCCCGGGCTTTGCAGGCCTTCGGCCACCGGCATATGGCCCATGTGGTCGACCACGCCGGGCACGGGCAGTTTGCGCATGCGCGGCAGCAGCTCGGGCAATTGCCGCGCGTCCATGAGGAATTGCATATGCCAGCCCATGTCCTTGATGCGGTGGGCCAGTGTTTCCATGGCCTCAAAGCCGATGCCGCCGCCGAACAGCACATTGATGCGCAGGCCGCGCACGCCGGCCTCGTGCATGTCGCGCAGCTGGGCATCGCTGATGGCGGGCGCCACCACGCCGATGCCGCGCAGGCGGTCCGGGTGGCGCCGCAAGACCTCCAGCATGTAGCGGTTGTCGGTGCCATAGACGCTGATCTGCACCAGCACGCCGCGCTGCATGCCATTGGCGGCCAGCATGGCGAGATAGGCGTCTTCGGCGGCCGGATGCGGGGTGTAGCTGCGTTCGGCCACCATGGGATAGGCGCGGCTGTCGGCGGCCACCACATGCGCATGCGTGTCGCAGGCCAGGGGCGGCGCCTCGAAGGCGGGCGGCGCCTGTTGCGACAGGGGCAGGGGCGGCAGGCAGAAAGCCACTTCGCCGGACGGGGGGCTAGAGGTCATGCGGAGTCTCCCTGGGCGCGTCTGTGCGCGACGTTGGCCTAGGGTACACCCGCGCATTTCCGGTCCGGGTATCGAGGCGTTTCCGTATGTGTGTGGCGCCGGCGTCCGGCGCGGCGACCGTGACGCACGTGCCGCTGGCCAACCTGTGCTTGGCCCTTATCATGGCGAGGCAGACTCGAGGAGTGTGGCGATGGAGCTGGAAACCGCGTATTGGGATGGCGCCCTGGTGATTTCGGTGGAACCCCGCGAGGTCCGCATGAGCCATTGGATCCACGCCCCCCGGGCGTGGCGCGCGCTCGATGGCCAATTGCTGTTCGATCTGGCGGGCAGCGATTGGGACCTGTGCGGGGTGAGCGGCGAGGACGAGGATTGCCTGGTGCTGGCCCTGCGCCGCTACCCGGGCGATGCGCCCGCCCTGCGCTTGACGATCGCGCGCGGCAGCCTGGAGATGCATCTCGAAGGCGAGAGCCTCCAGGCGGGCGAACTGCTGCCGCGCCTGGAGCGCGCCTAGAACTGCCAGCGCAGGTTGAGGCTGCCGGTGTGCTGCCGGTTGCCGCCGCCGAACTCGCCGGCATAGGCCAGGCCGGCGGTCATATTGCGCACCACGACGAGGTCGGCGCCCAGTTCGACGCGCGCGGCATCGCGCGCGATGGGCGCGCCGGCCACGCTGAAGGCCGGGCCCTGGTCGAAGGCCAGGGTGCTGCTGGGCCGCAGCTCGCCGTAGGCGTGGCGCCAGCCGAGCAGGCCGCGCAGCGCGATGGCCGAGTCCGGCAGCTGCCACTGGCCGCGCAGGCCGGCCAGGGTGCTGGCGCTGTCGTCGTTTTGCGAGCGGCCCGAGAGGGCGGCCGAGCCGCCGGATTCGGAGAAGCCGCGCATGCGTAGATCATTCCAGGACAGGCCCACGAAGGGTTCGATGCTGGCCTGCGCGCCCAGCGGCAGCGCGTAGCCCAGTTCCGCGAAGAGCTGGGTGCTGCTGGCGCTGTAGTCGGCCTTCAAGGTCTCGTCCAGGCTGCCGTAGCGGACCTGGCGGCGGGAGTTGATGTCATGCCAGGAGTAGGCCGCGCCGGCGAGCACATTGAGCGTGCCCGCGCCCAGGGCAAAGGCCTTGCCGCCATAGAGGGTGGCGGTATAGCTGCCGGTCTTGGCGCTGGCGGCGCGGTCCTGGCCGCTGATGCGGGCGTCGGTGTAGCCGAAGGCGCCGCCCAGGCGCCAGCCGGCGCCCACGGCGGCATCGCCGCCCAGGGTCAGGTTGGTGCTGCTTTGCTGGATGGCGGCGGCATTGCCGTCGCCGGCCAGGCGCTTCCAATCGCCGCCGACCTGGGCCCAGAGCGGGGCCGTGGCCAGCGTGGGCAGGGCGGCGGGCGCGACCGGCGCGTCGCTGGCGCCGGCCGCGGCGGTGGGCGCGCCCGGCGTCATGGGCGCGGCCAGGTTGCCGCGCAGGGCCGTCAGGCCGTTCTGCGCGGCAGGCACGGGGCCCGTGGCCCGCAGCGCCGAGACCACGCCGGCGTGGGTGTCGCCCGCGAGCTGGCTCAAGGCCTGGCCCAGCGCCCCCGGATCGGTGCTCAACATCACGGTGCGCCACACCGAATGGCTGTCCGGCAGGCGTTCGGTGCTGTTGGCCACCGCGCGCTGGTTGGCGCTGAGCGCCAGGCTTGCCAGGCTGCGGTCATTGCGCCGCAGGGTGAGGGTGACATCGTTGCCGTCGCCGCCGGCGGTGCTGACCAAGGCGTTCATGAAGAGCAGGGGGTTGTTCAGGCGGGTGAACGCGCCCGCGACGGCGCCCGGGCTCTGCTTGGCGATGAGGGTGTAGGGGCCGGTCTGGGGCTTCCAGCTGGCCGCGTCATCGGGCGACAGGCGCAGGTCCAGCGTGGCGCCGCCGATGTCCACGTCGCCGGAGACCACCAGGCGGTCGTGGCCGCTGGGGGTGGCGTCGATGAGCAGCGTGCCGCGGTTGACGTAATCGCCGGCGATGGTCTGGGTGCCGATAGGGCTGCCGGGCGAGTGGACGGCGCCGGCCTGGATGGTGGTGGATCCCAAGGTGCCGGTGCCGCCGAGCAGGGCGCCGTCGCGGGCCGTGAGCGTGCCGCCCAGGCGGGCCGCGTCGCCCAGCCACAGACCGCCGGCGGCCAGCGTGGCCGCGCCGCGGTAGGCGCTGCTGTCGGCGGTGAGCGTGAGCAGGCCCGCGCCGCGCTTGATGAGCGCGCCGCTGCCCGAGAGCGCGCCGCGCAGCGTGAAGTCGTGCGGCAGGTCCAGGGCGCCGCCGGCGGCCTGCACGTCGATGGCGCGTGCCGAGGAGGCATAGGCCGCGTCGGCGATGCGCAGCGTGCCGCCGTTGAGCGTGATGCCGCCCGAGCCGAGGTTGGCCTCGCGCGAGACCGACAGCACGCCGCCGGAGATGCGGGTGCCGCCGGCATAGCTGTTGGCGCCGGAGAGCACCAGCGTGCCGCCTTCGGTCTTGTCGATGCCGCCGGCGCCGCCGATGGCCGTGGCGATGGTGGCGGTGTTGCCGCCCAGTACGCGGATCTCGCTGCCGCCGGCCTGGGTCAGCAGGCGGCCGCTGCCTTGCAGGCGATAGCCGTCGGCCACGAATTGCAGGCCGGCAAAGGCGGGGTTGCCCTGCACGTCAATGCGGCCGCCGCCGTTCTGCATGAACACGGCGTGGTTGCCGGCCCAGGCCACGGGCAGGTCGCCGCCGTCGTTGCTCCAGTTCTGGGTGCTGGTGTTCCAGACGCCATCGCCGCCCGTCCAGGTCTGCAGCAGGTTGCTGCCCGCGGTGCCGACGCGCAGGTCAATGCTGCCGGGCACGTCCTGCACGATGCGGTAGTGGCTGGCATCCAAGCGGGAAGTGCCCAGGGCCAGGCCGCCGCCCAGGAGGGCGCCGTCGTAGCGGATGAGGCGGTAATAGCCCAGGCCGCCGGCGGTGTCGTCCAGATTGAGCGTGCCGTTGAGCGACAGGTCGCCGTCGACCTGCAGATGGCTGCTGGCGCCGGGCGTCGAGGGCGTGCCGGGCGCGCCGATCTGGTAGTCCAGCAGCGCGCCGGCGGCCAGGGAGAGGTTGCCGGCGACATGCAGGCTGCCCAGCCCGCTGGGCGCGATGCGGCCGCCGCTGGCCACCGTGGTCGAGCCCACGACGCCATTGCCGGCCAGGCGCGCGCCGCTGGCCACCTGGACGGCCGAACGGTTGATGGCGCCGTCGACCGTCAGGGTGCCGGCCGAGATCGTGGTCGGGCCGGTGTAGCTGCTGATACCCGAAAGCGTCAGGGTGCCTGTGCCCAGCTTGGTCAGCGAGCCGCCGCCGGATAGCGTGCCGGCGAAATGGCTGTCCCCATCGCCCGCGCCCACGGCGAGGGCGGCGGCGCCGAGCTCGATGTTGCCCGCGCCATCCAGGGAGGTCAGGGTCTGATCGTAGCCATTGAAGTCCATGAGGGCGCCGTTGGCCACGGTCAGGCCGCCTGTGCCCAGGGCCTGGCTGTAGCCGGCGATGAGCGTGCCGCCTTCGATGGTGGTGCCGCCGGAGTAGTGGTTGGCGCCGATGAGCGTGAAGCGGCCGCCGCCCTGCTTGATGAGGCTGCCGCTGCCGGTGATGGCGCCGGCCAGGGTGGTGCTGGTGTTGTCGCCGCCGGTGCGCAGCGTGGCCGCGCCCAGCGCCACGTCGCCCGCGCCGGCGATCGATTTGATGGTCTGGTCGTGGTTGTTCAGCGCCAGCGTCGTGCCCCTGGCCAGCGTGATGGCCGGCGCGCCCAGGGCGTTGGCGGCCTGGGCAGAGATCGTGCCGGCCTGCAGCACCAGGTTGCCGGTGAAGGCGCTGCCGCTTTGCTCCAGGAACAGGGTGCCGCTGCCCAGCTTGCTCAGCACGCCGTTGCCGGCCAGATGTCCGTTCAGGTGGAAGTCGCCGGCCAGGTCCAGCGCGCCATTGCCCGCGCCCACGGTGAGGTCACGAGACGTGAGGGCATAGCCGGGGTCGCTCACGCGCAGGGTGCCGCCATTGAGCGTCACGCCGGCGGCGGCTTGCCCGAGGTTGGCGTCGCGGGAGACGGACAGTACGCCGCCGGAGACGATGGTGCCGCCGGCGTAGCCGTTGGCGCCGGAGAGCACCAGCGTGCCGCCCTCGGTCTTGTTCAGGCTGCCGCCGCCATGGATCTCGGTGGCGATGGCGGCGGTGTTGCCGCCCAGCACGCGGACTTCGCTGCCGGCTGCATCGGTGGACAGCGAGGCCGTGCCGGCCAGTTGCCAGCCATCGCTGACGAACTGCAGGCCTTTGAAACTGGCGGCGTTGTCCACGGTCACCGTGCCGGGCGTGCCGATGAAGACGGCGTGCTGGCCTGCCCAGGGCACGGGCGCCTGGCCGCCGTCGTTGAGCCAGTTGCTGCCGGCCGCGGTCCAGCTGCCGCCGGCGCCTTGCCAGGTCTGCAAGGCGTTGTCGCCCAGGACGGCGACCTTCAGGTCGATATTGCCGGGCACGTTGTTCAGGGTGATGAACTGTGCGGGCAGGTAGCCGGCGGGCGTGTTGCCCACGGTCAAACCATTGCCCGAGAGCGCGCCGCGGTAGGAGATGAGGCGGTAGTAGCCGATGAGGTCGCTGGCGCTCGACGCGAGGTCGAGCATGCCGTTCAAGACCAGGTCGCCCGTGACATCCACGCGGCTGCTTGCGCCGGGCAGGGCCGGCGTGCCGGGCGCGCCCAGCACAACATTCAGGCGCGAGCCCTGTTCCAGCGTCAGGTTGCCGTTGACGGCCAGAGTGCTGCCGGCGCTGCCCGGGGCCAGGGTGCCGCCGTTTTTCACGGTGGTGGCGCTGACGACGCCGTTGCCGGCCAACGTCCCGCTGTCGTGGATGGTGACGTTGCTGGAACGCGCGATGGACCCATCCACGCGCAGCGTGCCGCTTAGCACCTCGGTACCGCCTGAATAGAGATTGCTACCCGACAGCGTCAGGGTGCCAGCGCCTGTCTTGAGCAGACTGCCATCCGCGCCCGCCAGCGTACCCGAGAACGTGGTGCTGGTGCTGTCGCCTACGTTCAGCGGCGCCTGGCCCAGATCGAGCACGCCGCCGCCCGCCAGCGATGAGATGCTGTACGGGCTGCGTCCGGCCAGGCCGACGAAGGCGTCGATATCGATCTGCAGCGCCCCGGGGGCAAGGGAGCCCGGCGTCTGGGGCATGAGCGAGCCCTGCTGGACATGCGTTGTGCCGGCATAGTTGTTGTTGCCGCTCAGCGCCAAGAGGCCGTTGCCGCGTTTGACAAAATTTCCCGTGCCGGTCAGCGCGCCGGCATAGTTGCCGGAGGCGACGTTGTTGACGGTGGTCAACGTCGCGCCGTTCATGATGACGATGCCGTCTCCGGAAAAATCGCCCACGGTCTGTGAGTAAGCGCCCAGGACAAGCAAGGCGCCTGGGCCCATATTCAGGCTGCCACGGCCTAGGGCGTTGGCCGCGTCAGCGGCCAGGGAGCCCGCCGCGACGAGGGTCGTGCCGGTGTGGTTGTTGGTGCTCGCGAGGGTGAGCGTGCCGCTGCCGGTCTTGGTCAGGCCGCCCGCGCCGCTGAGGTTGCCGCCGAAGACAGAGCTTGCATTGTTCTGTCCGACGGTCAGCGTGCCGCTGCCCAGCGCGATACTGCCCATCCCCGTCAAGCCACCGATCGTGGCGTCATGGCCGTCGAGGTCCACGTTGGCGCCAGCAGTCACCATGAGGGTGTTTGAACCCGAGGCCATCGCCGTGGCGCCGCCCAGCTTCAAGGTGCCCGCCTGTACCGTGACCGCGCCTGTGGCGTTCAGCTGGTTGAGCGTGAGCGTGCCGCTGCCCAGCTTGGTGAGATTGCCCGTGCCCTCAAGCGCGGTCGTGATCGCCACCTGACGCCCGTTGGTATCGAAAAAGAGACCTTCGCCGGTCAGCTGTGCCTGGCCGGGCAGGAAATTGACCAGGAAGTCGCTATTGTCCCGGGTGGCCCTGACGATGCCGCCATTGAAGTTGAGCGCGGCATTGGCGCCGTGGCGGATAAGGCCTTCGGTCTCCAGCACGCCGCGCGCGAGACCATTGCCATTGAGGGTGATCGTGCCTCGGCCTATGCCGCCGGCGGTGCTGCCGATTTCGATTTGCGGGGCGTTGACCACGCCGCCGTCGGAGATGGTGAGCGAGCCTTGGAAACTGCCCAGGGGGTTCATCAGCAGGCCGGTGGACGCATTCCATTGGCTGCCCGGGCCGGTGACGATCGCGCTGCCATCGGCGGCGTAACCGATGATGCCGCGCGTACTGGCGGCGGTGCCGCCGCCGGCGATGGTGAGCGTGCCCCGGTTGGCCTGGCCGACATAGACGTAATTGCCCTTCCAGAAGCTGCGGCTGCTGATGTTCAAGTCGCCGGGGCCGGAAAGGCCGATGCCAGCGTCGCCCGTCTGCATCAGGGCGTTGTTGCGCAAGTCCACGCTGGCATTGGCGGCCGTGCCCACGCTCAGGCGGCCGGGCAGGGCGATCAGCGACCCGCCGTCCAGCGCCAGCGTGCCGCGTTCGACAGTGATGCCGCCGGCCATCTGGTTGATCCCGGTCAGCGTCAGGCGGCCCGTGCCGGCATGAGAGAGGTTGCCGATGCTCTCGATGCTGCCGCCAAAGATCAGGTCCGCGTTCTGGCCGAAGATCAGTCGACCGGATCCGGAGATCCTTCCGGCGGCGCGGGCCCAAGTGGAGCCGGCGTCGCCGATCTGCACCACGCTGTCCGTCAGGATCGAGCCGTTGTAGGCGGAAAGATCCCCGCTCAGAATCGTGGTGCCCGCGTTGCTGATGGTGACCTTGCCATCGCCCGCAAGGCCGGGCTGAAAGACATAGAGGATATCCGCCTGGGTGAAGAAGATATTGCCGTTGTTGGTCAGGCGATCCAGTCCATTGAAGGCGGCGCCGTTCCTGGTGTTGCCCACGCGCAGCGTGCCGTTGGGATTGATCGTGAAGCTGGCGCCGGGCTGGAAGTTGACCGCGGCAGAGCCGCCGTTGGTCGCGCCAATGGAGATCTCGCCGGCGCCGCCCGCCGCCGAGCCGCTGCTATAGCCGCCCAGGACCAGGTTCTTGCCGATGACGAGAGTGGAGTCCACCATGTCGATTTTGCCCGCGCCGCCCGCGCCGCCCAGCCCCGTGCTTCGGCCGCCCGCCGAGCCGCCCACCAGCAAGGTGTCTCCCACGCTGAAGGAGCCGCCGCTAATCAGGCGCAGCAGTCCGTAGCCGCCCGCGCCGCCATTACCGATGAAACCGCCGCCGCCGCCGCCGCCGCCCACCAGCGCCGAACCAAGGATGGAGACATCGGATTGGGAGAAGATGAGTTCCCCGTCTGCGCCGTTGCTGCCGTTGGAGGCGCCGCCGCCGCCTCCGCCTCCTCCGATGCCGAGCACGTCAGTACTTGCCTGACCGGCGTTCAATATGCCCGAGGCCGAGCCTCTGGCGCCGCCGCCGGCATAGCCGGCCGCCGGCTGCGTCACTCCTGTCAGCGGGTTGGTCAATGGCTGTGAGCTGCCGCCTTGGCCGATGAGTTCCCATCCGGCGCCTCCGTTGGCGCCCAGCCCGCCGCCGCCGCCTGTGTACTCAGAGGACACGCCACCGCCGCCCCCGCCCAGGCCGGCGCCGCCGCCGTGTTGGGGCGCGCCGCCCGCGCCGCCGCCCGCGCCCGGACTACTGCCGCCGGTCGGGGCCACGCCATCGGCGCCGGCGCGCAAACCACCGCCCGCGCCGCCGGTCACGACGCCGCCGTTCAGGTTGAGGCCGCCCGCGCCGCCCCCTCCGCCTATGCCGCCGCCGCCGCCGGAGCCCGTGAATCCCCCGGTGCCGCCGTCTCCACCGCTTCCGATCAGGCCATAAGAGGCCGACCAGGCGACCGGTGGGGTTAGCGCCAGGGCGACGGCCAGGGTCAAGGGGCGAAGACGGGGGCGTGAAAAAGAGGAGGTGGGCATGGGTAAGGCGGAAACTTTTTGAAAGGGATGTATGGGGTGAGCAACAGAATCGCCCAAAAAGTTCCCGCCAGTGCAAGGATTGTTGCTATGGATAGAACGAACTGTCTTGTCCCATCCTGGCGATCAGGGCCAATAAAGGCTGGATCGCAGGCATGGCGGCTAGGTAGAATCCCTGCACGTCTTCTCCCTATCTACCAGTCGAAAGGCAACAAAGGTCATGAGCAACGCATATATCGAGGCACTCAAGCAACGCCGCACCCAGTACGCCCTGGGCCGCAATGTGTCCCTGTCCAAGGAAGCCCTGGTCGCCCTGATCCAGGAGGCTGTCAAGCACAGCCCTTCTTCTTTCAATTCGCAGACGTCGCGCGTCCTGGTGCTGTTTGGCGCCGAAAGCGAAAAGCTCTGGGCCCTGGCCACCGATGAGGTCCGCAAGGTCGCGCCCGCCGAGGGCTTCGACAAGACCGAGGCCAAGCTCAAGGGCTTTGCCGCCGGCGTGGGCACCGTGCTCTTCTTCGAAGACCAGGATGTCGTGCGCGGCCTGCAAGAGAAGTTCGCCCTCTACGCCGACAACTTCCCGGTGTGGTCGGAACAGGCCAGCGGCATGGCCCAGCTGTCGGTGTGGTCGGCCCTGGCCAATGCCGGCGTGGGCGCCAGCCTGCAGCACTACAACCCGCTGATCGACGCCGCCGTGGCGCGTGAGTGGAAAGTGCCCGCTTCCTGGAAGCTGCGCGCCCAGATGCCCTTCGGCTCGAACGAAGCGCCCCAGACCGACAAGGCCTTCATGGACGACGCCGATCGCTTCATCGTGGCGGGCTGAACGCCGTCCGGCAATCGAAAAGGGGCCCCTCTCGGGGCCCTTTTTTTGACCGTTGGACAGGCGCCGGGGGCGCAGGCCATTCGTATTTGTCCGCTGGCATGACGGTCTCTCATCCCAGCCCCGGCGCGGCAATTGGCTGGCCTAATCCGGTCTTTGCCTTGAGAACTCCCCGATATGCCTCGTCCGCATCGCAGGCTAGTGCTTGGCCTGGCCCATCATATTGTCCAGCGGGGACATGGCCGCCAGCCCGTCTTCGATGGTCCGGCTGCGTATCGCAGTTATTTGCACGACCTGTGCCGGCTGGCGAAGCAACAGGATGTCGCTGTCCACGCCTGGTGCCTGATGGGAAACCATGTCCATCTGCTGCTCAATCCCCTGCGCGATGCGCAGGCCATTCCCTTGTTGATGAAAACCCTGTCCGGCCAGGCGACGCGCCGCCACAATCGCCGGCACGACCGGTCCGGCTCCCTGTGGGAAGCGCGCTATCGCTGCCGTCTGGTCGACACGACGGAATATCTGCTTCGTTGCTGCTGCTACATAGAGCGCAACCCCGTCGAGGCAGGGCTGGCGGGCCATCCCGCATCCTATCCCTGGTCCAGCTATCGACTGCGCATGGGCATGGGCGGCGAGGGCTGCTTCACGCCGGACATGGTCTATCTGGCGCTTGGAAACACCGAGGCGGAACGGCGCGCCGTCTATCGCGGATGGATCCAGCGCGCCTGAGGCGGCCGCCCGCCGCAAGCCTCGCCGCCACGGCGGAGCCGTTGCC
>NZ_JHEP02000022.1 GCF_000657795.2 Bordetella pseudohinzii | reverse complement strand
CCGCCGCCCGCCGGCGAGGCCGGCTTGCGGCCGCGCCCCTTGCCGGCCGGCTTGGCCTTGCCGCCGCCGTCATTGCCCAGCGGGTGCCCGTTGGCATAGCCGCCCGTGAACATCAGGCCGGTGCCAAAGGGATCGGAAGGACACGGCGCCGAGGCGCCGGCACGGCCGCCTTGCAGCTTGCCCCGGCGGCCGATGCGCGCGCCGTTCATGCCGTTGCGCTCCATCGTGCCGAAACCCGGCGGCAGCGCGCTGTCATGCGATTGCGGCTGACGCGATTTGCCGCGGCGTCCGCCCGCCTCGTCGTCGCCGTCGCGCAACAGGCCCAGCTGCACCATCAGCGCGGACACCAGCGAGGCATCGAGCTCTTCCCAGCGGCCGCGGCGCAGCGAACGGGGCAGCACCAGATCACCGAACCGGGTGCGGATCAGCCGGCTGACCGTGACGCCCACGGCCTCGAACATGCGGCGCACTTCGCGGTTGCGGCCTTCTTGCAGCGTGACGCGGTACCAGCGGTTGCTGCCATCGCCCCCGAGATAATCGAAGGAACCGAAAGCGGCCTTGCCATCATCCAGGTCGATGCCCTCGACCAGCGACTTGCGCTGCGCCTCGTCCATCTCGCCCAGCACGCGCACGGCGTATTCGCGCTCGGTGCCGTAGCGGGGGTGCATGATGCGGTTGGCCATATCGCCCGAGGTCGTGAAAATCAGCAGGCCCTCGGTATTCAGGTCCAGGCGGCCCACCGACAGCCATTTGCCGGTGCGCAGCTTGGGCAGGCGGGCGAACACGCTGGCGCGGCCGCCGGGATCATCATGGCTGACGATTTCGCCGGCCGGCTTGTGATACAGGATCACGCGCGGCGGCTTCTTGGCGTTGGGGCGCGCGATGGGCTTGCCATTGACGCGGACCTGGTCATTGGGCGCCACGCGCTGCCCGATATGGGCCGGCTCGCCGTTGACGGACACACGGCCCGCCACGATGAGCTCTTCCATCTCGCGCCGCGAACCGATGCCCGCGTCGGCCAGCACCTTGTGCAGCTTGGGCATGATGGCTTCGCTGTTCAGGTACTTGCCCAGGCGCTGTTCGCTGCGCGCCGCCTTGTCCAGATAGGACAGGGCCTCATCGGCCTCGCGTTCCGCCTGGCGGGCATTGTCGCTCGGACGGACGGCCTCGGCGGCCGCCTCATCGGCGGCTTCGCCGGCATCCTTGGCTTCTTCGCCCGCGGCGTCGGCGCGGCGGCGGCGAAACGGCGTGCGCAGCTTGCGGCCGCGGCTGCGGCCGCCGCCCTCGCCTTCGGGGGAGGCGCCGGCGGCCTGGTCGGCCGAAGGCGCCTGATCAACGGTGGAATTGTCGTCCTGCATCGTTGTCGTTGTATTGGTTGTCACTGGGACAGCTCCGGATTTCAAACTGGCTCGGACTTGCCTGGCGCAAGCCCATTGTTGTCTTGGTCTTGGGGACGCTGCGGCACTTCCGGCACCTCGGGGGTGGCGGGTTGCGGCGGCGGCACGATTTCGGGTTCGGGCTGAACCGGCTCCACTTCGGGAGTCGACGGCGGGACCGTCTCGTCGGGTTCGGCGGGAGGCTGAATCCGGTCGGGTTCCGGCACGGGCACCTCAGGTGTCGCGGGGCGCCCGTCATCCGGATCGGCGGAGGTATCCGCCGGCTCCGGCAAAGACGCATCCGGCGCGGCGGACTCGGCCGCAGACTCGGAAGCGATGCGAGATTCTACGCCATCCTGGGCCGGCGCGTCAGCGTCCGCTGTGTCGGCGCCCGGCTCGCCCTCCGCCGGCAGGGCCTCGCCAGCCGCCGCGGCGATTTCCTCCAGCTGGATCTCGGTGCCGCCCAGGTCCAGCCCGGCCAGCGCGGCGGCGGCCTGGGAGGACTCCAGCGGCGGCAGCTCGTCCAGCGCCCGCAGGCCCAGGTCGTCCAGGAATTGCCGCGTGGTGCCGAACAGCGCGGGACGGCCAGGGGCGTCACGATGGCCGATGACCTCGATCCAGCCGCGGTCTTCCAGCGTCTTGACGATCTGCGACGACACCGTCACCCCGCGGATATCCTCGATATCGCCCCGGGTCACCGGCTGGCGCCAGGCCACGATGGCCAAGGTCTCGAGCACCGCGCGGGAATACTTGGGCGGCCGCTCGGGATTCAGGCGCTCGAGATAGCGCTGCATGGCCGGGCGGCTCTGGAAACGCCAGCCGCCGGCCAGATGCGCCAATTCCATGCCGCGCCCGTCCCACTGCTGCTGCAAGGTCTCGAGCCAGGTCCGCAACGTACCGTTGGTCAGCTCGGGGTCATCGCCAAAAAGCCGGTGCATCTCGGCCAATTGCATAGGCTGGGCGGCACATAGCAGCGCCGTTTCCAGCACGAGAATTGCCTCGCTATCGTTCATCGATACCTAATAATAAAAGTCGGCCAACTTGCGCCGGGATTGATTTCAGAGTAAAGTTCTTCTTCTCAGACGCGGGGTGGAGCAGTCTGGCAGCTCGTCGGGCTCATAACCCGAAGGTCGTAGGTTCAAATCCTGCCCCCGCAACCAAATTCGAAAAGGCCTGGCATCTGCCGGGCCTTTTTCATTGCCTGGCCCGGGCGGGCGCAAAAACGGCAACCAAGGCCGCCCGGCAGGCAGCGCGCAGCCGCGCCCGCCTGGCCATCTGCCAGCCGATCAGCGAATGCCGATGCGCTTGCCTTAACGATCATTACCCTCTTCCTGTCCTGACGGCTCGCGGCGTGGCCCGCAACCCGCCGCGCGGCCTGCACGGCCCGCCGGATCAAAGACAAAAGAAAACTGAATAAGAAACCTGAACCGTCCCGGACAGCGAGCGTCTGCGCGCTGCCGCGCCGCGGGCGCGCCGCCACAGGGCCGAACGGTACTCAAGATATTCAAGGACATCGCCGCCATTACCCCGCCGGGGACGACGGCCGGACCGGGGCGGCAAAACCGCAAGATCAAAACCGATCCACCCGGGAATGCGCGCCACCCGCAAGCCGCTTGCGGCGATACGCGCTTATATGGCGATGTTTCTTCATTATAGCCCCTTCATTTTCGCCCAGCCAGGGGCACATCCCAAGGCGCCTGGCCCAGGCGCTCCACCAGGAAATCCAGCATGGTGCGCAGCACCAGCGGCATCTGGCGGCGCGAGGCGTAGACCCCATAGACCCCCAGCACCTGGGGCTCGCTATCGGCGAGGATGGCCCGCAGCCGGCCGGCCAGGATCTCCGGCCCGGCCAGATAGGTGGGCAGCATGGCGATCCCCGCGCCGCGCAAGGCCGCGCCCATGAGGACCTGCGCCTCGTTGGCCGTGATCGTGCCGCTGACCGGCACATCGACGGTCTCGCCCTCGCGCACGAAACGCCACAGGCTGCGCCCGTAATAGGAATGCGTGAGGCAGTTATGCAAGGCCAGATCTTCGGCCCGGGCCGGCATCCCGCGCTCGGACAGATAGGCATCGCTGGCGCACACCACCGAGCGGCAATCCGCGAAGCGGCGCGCGATGAGATTGGGGTCCACATCATTGGTGATGCGCACCGCCAGATCCACGCGCTCTTCGACCAGATTGACCAGCCGGTCCACCAGCAGCAGGTCCACCGAGGTGCCGGGATAGCGCTTGACGAAGTCGGCCACCACCGGCACCAATTGGCTGCTGCCGAAAGACAGGGAAGCGCTCACGCGCAACAGCCCCTTGGGCGCGGCCTCGGGCGTGGCCACCGCGTCGCGCATATCGCCCACCAGGTCGAGCATGCGGCGGCAGCGCGGCAGCGTCTCGGCCCCGGCCGGGGTCAGGCTCAGGCGCCGCGTCGTGCGATGCAGCAGGCGCACCCCCACCCACTCTTCGAGTTCGGCCAGATAGCGCGACACCATCGCACGCGACATATCGAGATGAGTGGCCGCGGCGGACAGGCTGCCCCGGTCCGCGACCTCGACAAACACCTGCATGGCTTTGAGCCTGTCCATGATTGTCTCGTTCCACGCATCAGACAGAACAGTTTTATAACGGATTCTGCGCGCAATCAAATGGCGGCGCGGGCCGCCTACACCTGGCGCAGCGCCTGGCGCGCCACCGCGCCCACCGCGCCTGGGTCCAAGCCGCGCAGGATGAAGACCAGCCGCGAGGCCCGGCTGTCGCTGGGCCATTGCGCCAGCGGCTCCAGCGGATAGAGCTGGCGGTGCACGCCATGCACCACATGGGGCAGGGCCTCCGCCTCGAAACAGACCAGGCCCTTGATGCGCAGCAAGCCCTGGTCATAGCGCGCCTGGATATCGTGCATGCCGGCGAAAAACTGCCCGCGGCTCACCGGCGCCACCATGTCGAGCACAAAATGCCCGACCCCGGCATGGCGCCCCAACTGCCCCTGCCCCCCATAGGCCGACAGCCAGCGTCCCAGGGGAGCCGGCTCGCGGCGCTCGGTCCGCAGCGACATTTCGGTCAAGGCCGCCGGCACCGGCCCCCGCGGCTCAAGCGCCAGGACCCGCACGCCGGGATGCACCTCGGCGATGGCCTGGCGCACACGCGCCAATTGCGCCTCGCCGACCAGGTCCGCCTTGCTGATGGCGACCACATCGGCCAGCGCCAACTGCTGCGCCGCCTCCTGCTGCGCCGCCCCGCCCCCGGCCTCGTTGCCCAGATGCCGCAGCAGATGCTGCGCGTCGGCCACGGCGATCGCGCCGCGATAAACATAGCGCGCGGCGAGAAAGGGATCGTTGCGCAAGGTGAACAGTATCGGCGCCGGGCTGGCCATGCCCGTGGTCTCGATGAGCACCCGCCTGAAGCGCTTGATGCGCCGCTGCAGCGCCAGCATGAAGATATCGCGCAAGGTATCGACCAGGCCGCCAGCCACGGTGCAGCAGATGCAGCCGCCTTCGAGCAGCACGATGCGGTCATCGACCGAACGCACGAGCACATGATCGACGCCGATCTCGCCCAGCTCATTGACGATGACCAAGGCGTCCGCGTAGGCGGGATCGAGCAGCAGGCGATTCAACAGGGTCGTCTTGCCGCTGCCCAGAAAACCCGTCAGGACGGTCACGCCGATACGGGTGTCCGGCTGGCTGCCGCTTACCGTTTCCATGCTGCCCTGCCCTGTCCTCGGCGGCCCGGCGCCGCCCTGCCTTGCGCGCCGGCTGGCGCGCGCGGGAATAATATTACAAACACCCCACCCCTACCGGGAGAGCGCCATGTCCTTGCACCACGCCCGCCCAGGCGAACGGATCGACATCAGGCCCCTGGGCGCCGCCTTGCGCGACACGCCCTCGCAGGCCCTGGTGCGCTCCGACCAGATAGAAGTGCTTAGATTGATTCTGAAAGCCGGCGACATCCAGCCCAGCCATGAAGTCGCGGCCAGCGCGATCACCCTGCAGTGCCTGGAGGGCCAGGCCATGCTGGACGCTTATGGCGTGAGCCAAGCCCTGAGCCCGGGCGAGCTGGTGTTTCTGGCCGCGGGCGTGCCGCATCGCTTAAGCGCCATCACCGATTGCGCCATCCTGCTCACGCTCTGCCTGGACCGCGGGCCCATCCCGCCCCGATAAGCCGATAACCGATAAGGACAGGGCCGCCCAAAACCAAAAGGGCCATCTACTTACGTAGATGACCCTGAATTCTTTGGCTCCCCGAGCTGGGCTCGAACCAGCGACCTGCGGATTAACAGTCCGTCGCTCTACCGACTGAGCTATCGGGGAACTGCTAAGAAACGAGATTATGCGGTATTTTTTTCTTGCGTGCAAGTCGGCCTCGGCCGCCCGCTTTACGCAACAGCACGCCCCCAACGATGCGCGCAAACTCGACGCCATACCGGCCAAGCCGGCAGCAAAAAGGCCACCCGGTGGGTGGCCTTTTTGACTTGCAACTGGTGCCGGCAATAGGAGTCGAACCTACGACCTTCGCATTACGAATGCGCTGCTCTACCAACTGAGCTATGCCGGCAATATTCTTGCGCCTCGCCGATCTGACTACCTGCGAGCCTTCGATCTTGCCCCTGAAAAATCAGGGGCCAAAGAAAGGAGACCGCGATAATAGCAGAAATTTTTTCCGCCGCGCAAGCCAAGCCCGGTTTATTCGGCGTCGGGTTGGTTTTCCGGCGCGGCCTTCTGGAAGGCCGGCAAGGCATTGCAGGCTTCGTCGATGCGCAGGATGGTCGGCATGGCGGTCAGGTCGCAGCCGAAACGGCGCGCATTGAAGACCTGCGGCACGAGGCAAAGATCGGCCAGGGTGGGCGTATCGCCATGGCAGAAGCGGCCCGTCTCGGAAGAATTCGCGAGCATGGATTCCACGGCGGCCAGGCCGGTGTCCACCCAGTGGCGATACCAGGCGTTCTTGACCTCTTCCGCCGCCTTGACTTCGTGCTTGAGGTATTTCAGCACGCGCAGATTGTTCAGCGGATGCGTGTCGCAGGCGATGCTCAGCGCGATGGCCCGCACGCGGGCGCGCGCGGCCGGCGTGGCCGGCAGCAAGGGCGCGGCCGGATGGGTTTCGTCCAGGTATTCGATGATGGCCAGCGATTGCCCGATGACATGGTCGCCGTCGACCAGCGTGGGCACCAGCGCGGCCGGATTCAGGGCGCGATAGCCTTCCGACAGCTGCTGGCCGCCGTCCTTGAGCAGGTGCACGGGCTTGTAGTCGTAGGGCAGGCCCTTGAGGTTGAGGGCGATGCGCACACGATAGGCGGCCGAGCTGCGGAAGTAGCTGAACAACTGCATGGTGTCTCCTGCCGGCGGCCGGGCCGCCTGGTGAGGTGTGTTATGAATGGTCAGTCGAGGTTCTCGACCTGGGCGCCCTTGCGCGACAAGCCCTTGGGCAGCGGAAAGGCGACGTTTTCTTCGAGGCCGGGCATGGTGCGCACGGATACGGCGCCCAGCTCGCGGACCCGGTCGATCACCTGGCGCACGAGCACTTCGGGCGCCGAGGCGCCGGCCGTGATGCCGACGCGATGCCGGCCCGCCAGCCAGGCGGGGTCGATGGCCGCGGCGCCGTCGACCAGATGCGCCTGCACGCCGATGCGTTCGGCCACTTCGCGCAGCCGGTTGGAATTCGAGCTGTTGGGGCTGCCCACCACGAGGACGAGGTCGCATTCGGGCGCGAGCACCTTGACCGCATCCTGGCGGTTCTGCGTGGCGTAGCAGATATCGCTCTTCTTGGGTTCGACGATGGTCGGGAAGCGCGCCTTGAGGGCGCGCGAGACCGCCGCGGCGTCGTCGACCGACAGCGTGGTCTGGGTGACGTAGGCGAGATTGTCGGGATCCGCGACCCGCAGCGCCTCGACGTCCTCGACCGTCTCGACCAAATACATGCCGCCCTGGGCCTGGCCCAGCGTGCCCTCGACCTCGGGATGGCCCTTGTGCCCGATCATGATGATCTCGCGGCCGGCGGCGCGCATGCGCGCGACCTCGACGTGGACCTTGGTGACCAGCGGGCAGGTGGCGTCGAAGACGCGCAGCCCGCGCGCCTCGGCCTCGGCGCGCACGGCCTTGGACACGCCATGGGCCGAGAACACCACGATGGCGCCTTCGGGCGCCTGGTCCAGTTCGTCGATGAAGACGGCGCCCTTGGCCCGCAGATCCTCGACCACATAGCGGTTGTGGACGATTTCATGGCGGACATAGATGGGCGCGCCATGCAGTTCGAGCGCCCGCTCGACGATTTCGATGGCGCGGTCCACGCCGGCACAGAAGCCGCGCGGCTGGGCCAGCAGGACTTCGGCATCGGCGGCGGTGACCGGCTTGACGAGCTCGCTCATCAGAGGACTCCGAGAATATGGACATCGATCCGCAGGCGGGTGCCGGCCAGCGGATGGTTGAAGTCGAACAGCGCCCAGTCGTCGTTGATTTCTTTGAGGACGCCGGAGTAGCGCCCGCCATTGGGCGCGGCGAATTCGACCAGATCGCCGGGATTGAAACCGGCATCGGCGCCGGCATGCTCGGCGAGCATGCGGCGCGTGACTTTCTGGAGCAGCTCGGGGTTGCGGTCGCCGTAGGCGTCGGCCGGCTCCAGCGTGAAGCTGAAGCGCTCGTCCTCGCCGTGGCCCAGCAGGGCGGCCTCCATGCCGGGCGCCCATTGGCCGCTGCCCATCTGCAGCGTGGCCGGGCGGCCGTCAAAGGTGTCGGTGAACACCGAGCCCTCGGCCGGACCCGAGGCCAGGACGACGCGGTAATGCAGGGTCAGGTAGGAGTCCGGATGGATGGAAACAGTCATAGTGGGCAAATCGGGCGCGGCGGGGCGCCATCATTTCAGCAACCGAGAATCCGACATTTTAGAGCCTCCCGCATGAACCTGCCCGACACCCTGCTTCCCTGCCAGCGTCCCCGAGAGCGCCTGCTGCGCCTGGGAGCGCCCCCGCTCAATGACGCCGAGCTGCTGGCGCTGGCCCTGCGCACCGGCCGGCGCGGCTGCAACGCGCTGGAATTGGCCCAGCGGCTGCTGGTGCGCTACGGCGGGCTGCGCGGCGTGTTCTCCGCCACCGCCCAGGAACTCTGCGCCGAGCCCGGGCTGGGCGCGGCCAAGGCCTGCTCGCTGCTGGTGGCGCCGGAGCTGTCGCGGCGCGCCATCGAGGAGTCGCTGCGGGGCCGCCAGACCATGAACCACCCCGACGAGGTCAAGCGCTATTGCCGCACCGCCCTGAGCCACCAGCCCATCGAGCACTGCATCGCGCTCTTCCTGGACCAGCAGCTGCAGCTGCTGGCTTGCGGCGAACTGGCCCAGGGCACGCTGGCGCGCGCCTCGGTCTTCCCGCGCGAGGTGGTCAAGGAAGCCCTGCGCCGCCATGCCGCGGCCATCATCCTGGCCCACAACCATCCTTCGGGCAGCGCCCGGCCCAGCAGTTCCGATTGCCTGTTCACGCGCCAGCTGGGGCAGGCCCTGGCCCTGGTGGACGTCCAGCTCATCGACCACCTCATCGTGGCCCGCGACCAGGTCTATTCCATGGCCGAACACGGCCAGCTCTAGGCTGGCGGCGCAGGCTTCGCTAGACTAGCTGGCAAGACTCTTCCGCCAGGTTTTCATGAAGCGCATCTGGGACATTTCACCGCCGGTCTCGGCCCAGTCACCTGTTTTCCCGGGTGACACGCCCTATCGCCAGCAATGGACGTGGGAGCGCTCGCCGCAATGCCCGGTCAATGTCAGCGAAATCGCCATGTCGCCGCATGTCGGCGCGCATGCCGATGCGCCCCTGCACTATGCCGATGGCGCGGCCGCCGTCGGCAGCCTGCCGCTGGAGCCGTTTCTCGGGCCCTGTCGCGTCATTCACGCCATCGGCTGCGGCCCGCTCATCCTGCCGCGGCACCTGGCCCATGCCGCCGAGGCCATGCCGGCGCGGGTGCTGGTGCGCACCGCCCAGCATGCGGCCGTGCACTGGTGGACGGACGACTTCTCGGCCTATGCGCCGCAAACCATCGAGTGGCTGGCCGGCCTCGGGGTCCAGCTGATCGGCATCGACACGCCCAGCATCGACCCCGCCAGCAGCAAGACCCTGGACAGCCACCAGACCATCCTGCGCCGCGACATGCGTGTCCTGGAGAATCTGGTGCTCGATGCGGTCGAGCCGGGCGATTACGAGTTGATCGCCCTGCCGCTCGCCCTGGTCCAGGCCGACGCCAGCCCGGTGCGCGCCGTTTTGCGCGAACTGGGCTGAACCGCGCCGCCCGCCGCGGCGCCATACGACCACGAGGTTCCCGGTCCGCCGGCCCGGGAACCGACCATGAGGCTCGCCCATGAGCAACCCCGAAGACATTGTCCGCCAGGAAAACGCCCAGCTGGATTTCCGCGCGGACATGACCTATGGCGACTATCTCCAGCTGGACGCGCTGTTGAGCGCCCAGCACCCGCTGTCGCAAGAACACAATGAGATGCTGTTCATCATCCAGCACCAGACCAGCGAACTCTGGATGAAACTGATGCTGCATGAGCTGCGCGCCGCGGTGGCGCAGATCCGCGGCGACCACCTGCCGCCGGCCTTCAAGATGCTGGCCCGCGTCAGCAAGATCATGGAGCAGCTGGTGCACGCCTGGGACGTGCTGGCCACCATGACGCCGCCCGAGTACTCCGCCCTGCGCCCCCATCTGGCGCGCTCCAGCGGTTTCCAGAGCTATCAATACCGCGAGATCGAGTTCACGCTGGGCAACAAGAATGCCGCCATGCTGCGTCCGCATGCCCACCGGCCCGATCTGCTGGCCGAAGTGCGGGCGGCCTACGAGGCCCCCTCGCTTTATGACGAGGCCTTGCGCCTGCTGGGGCGCCAGGGGCTGCCCATCCCGGACGGCTATCTGGAACGCGACTGGACGCAGCCCTATCACGCCAGCGCCGAGGTGGAGGCCGCCTGGCTGACGGTCTACCGCGATCCCGAGCGCTACTGGGATCTCTACCAGCTGGGCGAGAAACTGACCGACCTGGAGGACGCCTTCCGCCTGTGGCGTTTCCGCCACGTCACCACGGTGGAGCGCGTTATCGGTTTTAAAAAGGGGACAGGAGGGACGTCCGGCGTGGCGTATTTGCGCAAGATGCTGGAGGTCGTCCTTTTTCCCGAAATATGGACGCTGCGCACGGATCTGTGAGCGCCTTGGCCCGCCCCCCTACCCGGGGCAGGCAGGCCATGCTAGAATGCGGGGTTACTTTTTGGATACGTGGCAAGAGTACAGCGTGGGCCCTGCGGGCTGCCTGAATCTTGTTGGCGACCCGCAAACCAGGGAACTCATCATGAAAGAAGGCATCCACCCCGAATACCGCGAAGTGGTGTTCATGGACGTTCAGACGGGCAGCAAGTTCGTGACCCGTTCGACCATCAACACCCGCGAAACCATTGAGCTGGACGGCAAGACCTACCCGCTCTTTAAGTGCGACGTGACCTCCGAATCGCACCCGTTCTACACCGGCGCCCAGACCCGCATCGTCGAGACCGGCCGCGTGGAGAAGTTCCGCGCCCGTTTCGCCCGCACCGCCGGCACGGTCAAGGCTTCTTCCTGATCGGACGTCGCTTGCGCCACCCCAGGTCGCGCGAAGAAAAGCAGCCTCCGGGCTGCTTTTTTTTCCTCTGTCCGCAAGCCGCGGCAAGCCGGGCTTTCGGTTATTTGTCAGCATAGGCAGCCGGTATCGCGCCGGTCGGTTACATTACGTCCGTGTCCCCAGTTACGCGCTCCACTCCCGCCCGGCTGACCATTTCAGCCACATCCAAGCTGCCCCGCCTGGTGCTGCTTGGTCTGTCGCTCGCCTATATCGTGGCCGGGCTGTTCATGCGCGACCCCTGGAAGACCGATGACGCGGTGGGCATGGCGACCATGGTCACCGCGCTGCGCGAAGGCGGCCTGACCTGGCTGCTGCCGCAAGTCGGCGAGCTGGCCCACGCCGAAGAAGGCCCCATGATCACCTGGGTGGGCGCCGTCTGCATCTGGCTCTTCGGCCCCCTCTTCGGCGACATCACCGCTGCCCGGCTGCCCAATCTGCTCTGGTTCGCCATGACGGCCATCAGCGTCTGGTACGGCACCTATCTGCTGGGCCGCCGCCAGGAGGCCCAGCCCCTGGCCCTGCCCTTTGGCGGCGAACCGCCGCCGCGCGACTACGGCCGCATGCTGGCCGACGCGGCCCTGCTGCTGCTGGTGGCCACCGTCGGCATCCTGCAGCGCGTGCACGAAACCTCGGTGGTGCCGGCCATCATGGCCTGGCAGGCGCTGACCTTCTACGCCATGGCGCGCACGCTGGACCGCCCGCTGCTGGGCACCACCACGCTGGGCCTGGCCCTGGCGGGCAGTTTTCTCACGCGCGGCTGGATGGGCGGCGCGCCCATCATGCTGGCCGCCTTCCTGGCCTTCATGCCCCGCAGCGTCCTGTGGCAGCGGGTGCGCTGGCTGCCCTGGGCCGCGATACTGGCCGCGGCGCTGATCCTCGCGTGGTGGATTCCGGCTTCGCACGGCAGCGAGTACTGGATACGCAACTGGAAGATCTGGAACCTCGCCTCCTTCTCGCTGCCCGAGCTCGGCCTGTCGGCGCGCACGCTGCGCGACCTGCCCTGGTATCTCTGGCCCACCTGGCCGCTGGCGCTGCTGGCGATCTGGCGCTGGCGCAGCTGGCTGTTCGCCCCGCACATCTGGCTTGCCCTGATGCTGCTGGCCACGTCCTGCCTGATGCTTTTCTTCCTGGAAGATCCCAACGACGCGGAATACATTCTGCTGGCTGTGCCCTGCGCGGTGCTGGGCGCGTTTTCCCTGCCCACGCTGCGCCGCGGCGTCGTGAACACGCTGGACTGGTTCGCGGTGATGTGTTTTTCGCTCACGGTGGCCACGGCCTGGCTGGGCTGGATCGCCCTGCATTTCGGCTGGCCGGCGCAGATCGCGCGCAATATCGCGCGGCAGACCACGGGCTATGAGCCGGTCATTTCCTGGTTCGCCTTCGGCCTGGGTCTGGCGGTCACCGCCGCCTGGGCGCTGCTGGTGGTCTGGCGCCTGCGCGCCAAACCGGCCGCCTTGTGGCGCGGCACCGTGCTGTCGGCCGGCGGCCTGACCGCGACCTGGCTGCTGCTGGTGCTGCTGTGGCAGCCGGCGGTGGACTATGCGCGCAGCTATCGCACCGTCTCGGGCGAGCTGGCCGCGGCCATCCAGGCCAACCGCCAGCCAGGCGAATGCGTGCGCGGCCTGAGCCTGGGCAGCGGCCAGCGCGCCTCCTTCCTCATCTTCGACAACCTCTCCTTCAGCTACGACTCGCGCTGCACGCTGGTGCTGCAGCAGACCACCGCCAGCAGCCTGCGCGACGGCACCGCCGCCTATAGCGAAGGCGCCGAAGAGCTGTGGCGCGGCGGACGCCGCGCCGACCGGCACGAAGTCTTCCGCCTGTTGCGCGTCGCCCCGCCACGATGACACTCCCGGTGCAAGCCGGCCTGGGCGCCACGATGCGCGGCATCGCGCGCCAGGCCTGGCCCGTCCTTGTCAGCCAATGGGCCGGCATCGCCTTCGGCGTGCTCGACACCGCCATGACCGGCCACGCCAGCGCGCGCGACCTGGCGGCCATGTCGCTGTCGGCGTCCGTCTTCATCACCGTCTTCGTCGGCCTGATGGGAGTGATCCACGCCCTGATCCCGATCGCCGCCCAGCACTATGGCGCGGGACGCCCGCAAGAGGTCGGCCATGTCTGGGGCCAGGGGGTGTGGCTGGCGCTCGGCCTGTCGGTCGTCGGCGGCCTGCTCATGTGCTTTCCGGATATGTGGCTGGCCTTCTCCGGCGACGTGGATCCCGAAGTGCGCAACCGCGTCGCCTGGTATTTGCGCGCGCTGGTGCTGGCCTTGCCCAGCGCGCTGGTATTCCGCACCATCTATGCGCTGGGCACCGCCGTCTCGCGGCCCAAGGTCGTCATGACGATCAACTTGACGGCCATCGTCTTCAAGGCGCTGTTCAACTGGATACTGATCTACGGCAAGTTCGGCCTGCCGGCGCTGGGCGCCACGGGCGCCGGCCTGTCGACCGCGCTGGTGTCATGGCTGAGCCTGGCGGCGGGCTGGTGGATCATCCGCCACGACCCATATTTCCGGCAGTTCCAGCTGCGCATCGGCCGGCCCGATCCCAAGGTGCTCAAGGAATTGCTGCGCCTGGGCCTGCCCATGGGCGGCTCTTACCTGGTCGAGGTGTCGGCCTTCACCTTCATGGCCTTGCTGGTCGCGCGCGAAGGCACGCTGGTGTCGGGCGGCCATCAGATCATGTCCAATCTTGCGGCGCTGTGCTACATGATGCCCATGGCGCTGGGCGTGGCCAGCGCCGCCATGGCGGCCCAGGCCATCGGCGCCGGCCATCACGCGCTGGCGCGCCGCGTGGGCACGGCCGGCCTGGCCCTGGGCCTTATCGGCGCCCTGCTGACATCGGCCATTCTGCTGGTGGGCCGTCCGGCCATCATCGCGGCCTATACCGATGACGCGGGGGTGGCGGCGGTGGCCGGCACGCTGCTGGCCATGATCCCGCTGTTTCACCTCTGCGACTCCATGCAGTGCATCAACTCCTATCTGCTGCGCGCCTACAAAGTGGCGGTGGTGCCCTTGATCCTGCAGACCGTGGCCCTGGCCGGCGTCGGCCTGGCCGGCGGCTGGTGGCTGGGCTTCGGGCCCGGCCGGGGCAGCCTGGACGGGCTGCGCGAATGGATCCTGCCCGGCTCGCCCGCCGGCGCGGGCACCATGTGGCTGATGGCCATGCTGGGGCTGGGCCTGTCGGCCACGCTGCTGCACCTGTGGTACCGGCGCATCGTGCGCCGCTACGCCTGAGACGCCCCTGAAATGCCGCGCCGGCCCCAAGGGCCGGCGGCGGGCTGTCGGCAAGACGCGATCACTTGGCTGGCGTGCCGCTCTGGCCGCCGGCCTTGGCCTTGTGGTGGGATTTGTTCTTGGCGTGTTTTTGATGGCCGGCCTTGCCGGCGCCGCTCTTGGCCGTGCTGGCCGAGGTGCCGCCGGCCGCGGCATCATCCTGGGCGGCGAAAGCCGGCGCGGCGGCCAGGCCCAGGCAGAGCGCGGAGGTGGACAGGAAGGCGGCGATACGGGTTTGAGTCGTCATGCGGGTACTCCTCTGGAGGGGCATCCTCCATTTCAAGACCCGGCGGAAGGCCGGGTTTCTTGTACGGAGTTGGAGGCTGGCGGCCCGCAAAAGGTTCAGGGCGGCAGCGCTTTTTTGCGCACGTAAAACCTCGTCATATCGACGACAGACGGCTGAAAGATCAGGCCTCGGCAATCAACAGCACGACGGTGGCCAGCAGCATGGCCGCGAAGGCGGCGCGCAATCGCTTTTCGGGCAGGCGATAGGCCAGCCTCACACCAACGGGCACGAAGAGCAGGCTGCCCGCCGCCAGCGGCAGGCCCACCCACCAATCCGCCTGCCCTGCCCAGCTGTAGGTGATGAGCGCAATGGTGGAGCCGGGGATGATCATGGACAGCGCCAGCGCCTGGGCCGAGGTCTGCGCCAGGCGGAACACCGAGGTGAGGATGGGCACGGCCAGCACCGCGCCGCCGACGCCGAAAAAACCGCCCAAGGTGCCGCAGACCACGCCCAGGAGCGCGGCGCGGCCCTGGGTGAAGGCCGGCGCGGCCGCACGCGCGCCCGCGGCGGCCGGCCTGGGCTTGCGCAGGGTCTGGTAGAGATAGAACAGCGCGATGCCGAACAGAAAAACCGCGAACGTCAGGCGCAGCGTGCTTGAGGCGATGCCCAGCGCCAGGCGCGCGCCCACCCAGGTGAACACCACCGCCCCCGCGGCGCCGGCCACCGCCGCACGCACGTCGAGCCGCACATGCTGGTTGTATTTGCGCACCGCCATGACGATGGTCGGCAAGACCATGATGAGCGCGGTGCCCTGCGCCAGCTGCTGCGGCATGCCCATCAGAAGCACCAGCGCCGGAATCGCGATCAGCCCGCCGCCTATGCCCAGCACCCCGCCCAGGAACCCGATCAATGCCCCGCTGGCCAGACAGGCCGCCACCACCAGACCACTCAAGACTGCTCTCCCCACCCTGTGCGACGCCGCCGGCGACATCGCCTGGCGGGCCGACGCACTTTAGCGCAATTTATCCAAGGCTTCTTCGAGGCGGTCCACCGCCCAGATCTCCAGGCCTTCGATCGCCTGGCGCGGCGCATTGGCCTTGGGAATGAGGGCGATGGAGAAACCCAGCTTGGCCGCCTCGCGCAGCCGCTCCTGGCCGCGCGGCGCCGGCCGGATCTCGCCGGCCAGGCCGATTTCGCCAAAGGCGATCAGGCCCTTGGGCAGGGGCCGGTCGCGCAGCGAGGACATGATGGCCAGCAGGACGGGCAGATCGGCCGCCGGTTCGGTGATGCGCACGCCGCCCACGGCATTGACGAAGACATCCTGGTCATAGGTGCTCACGCCGGCATGCCGGTGCATGACGGCCAGGAGCATGGCCAGGCGGTTGCTCTCCAGGCCCACCGTCAGGCGCTTGGGATTGGGCGCATGCGAGCTGTCGACCAGCGCCTGGATCTCGACCAGCATGGGCCGCGTGCCCTCCTGCGTGGCCATCACGCAGGAGCCCGCCACCTGGTCCTGGTGCTGCGACAGAAAGAGCGCCGACGGGTTGGCCACGCCGCGCAGGCCGCGGTCCGTCATGGCGAACACGCCCAGCTCGTTGACCGCGCCAAAGCGGTTCTTGAAGGCCCGCACCAGGCGGAAGGAGGAATGCGTGTCGCCCTCGAAATACAGCACCGTATCGACGATGTGCTCAAGCACCCGCGGCCCGGCCAACGCGCCGTCCTTGGTGACATGCCCGATCATGACAATGGCGATGCCGGTCTGCTTGGCCAGGCGCGTGAGCTGCGCGGCGCATTCGCGCACCTGCGAGACCGAACCGGGCGCAGCGGTCAGTTCGCCGCTGTAGAGCGTCTGAATGGAATCGATGACGGCCACGGCCGGCTTTTGCTGGGACACGGCCGCCTGGATGGCTTCCAGCCGGATTTCGGCCAGCAGATTGACCGCCCCGGTCTGCAGGCCCAGGCGGCGGGCGCGCAGGGCCACCTGCTCGGCGGACTCTTCGCCGGTGACGTAAAGGACAGGCACGCTGGCCGACAGCGAGGCCAGGGCCTGCAGCAGCAAGGTGGATTTGCCGATGCCGGGATCGCCGCCGATGAGCACCACGGCCCCCTCGACCAGGCCGCCGCCCAGCACGCGGTCGAATTCGTCCAGGCCGGTGGGCTGGCGCGGCGTCTCGCGCGCCTCGATATCGGCCAGGCTGCGCACGGGACTGGACGAGGCCAGGGGCGCATAGCGATGGCCGGCCGCGGGCGCGGACGACTCGACGGTTTCTTCGAGGGTATTCCAGGCGGCGCAGTGCGGACACTTGCCCTGCCACTTCAAGCTGGTGCCGCCGCACTCGGCGCACACATAGACGGTTCGGGTTTTAGCCATGCCGGAAGTGTACCGGCAAGGCGGCCCCGGCCATGGGGCATGATCCCGCCCTTGAATTAAAATTATTTCAACGGGCATTTACCCCTGGCGCACAGCCCGCCGGGAAGGCTATCCTTTGCAATGATGCGGCGCCGCACGCCCCTCATTGCCCGGCCCGCTAGGAGTCTGTTGTATGTGCCCTCACCTGTCGCCTGATGACGACACTGAAGACCTGGATCTGCGCGCGCACTATCGCAGTACGCCTCCTCTCGCGCCGGAGCTGGCCGCGACGGGCGCGGCCTTGCGCCGCCCCCACGGGACCTGGCATCCGGGTTGGGGCATCGCGGGTTCGGTGGCGGTGGTGTTCAGCCTGCTGGTGTTCACCGACTACAGCAACCTGGACAACTCGGCCACGATGGACGAGGACGACGTGGTGGCGCAAAGCGACGGGCCCGACGAGACGCTGACCGAGCCGCCCGAGATCGGCAGTTATACGGCCGCGCCGCCGCCCGCCCTGCCCGCCTCGCTGACCACCCCCGACGCCGCCAGGCCGGTGCTCAAGCAAGTGCCGCCGCCGGCCGGCCCCGACGCCACCTCGCGCATCGAGTACATCCGCAACCTCTTGCGCGGCGACCAGCGCGACGCGGCGCTGGTGCAGCTGGGCGCCCTGCACCGCGACGAAGACGAGCTTGAGCTGCCGCCCGACCTGCTGAGCCTCTTGCCCGAGGCCGAGGCCCTGCCCGAGCCCGACCAGACAGAATCCGGCCCGACCTCAAGCAAGACGGCGCCCTGACCGCGCAGGCGTCAGCGTCCGCCCAGGCTGCCGCCGCCGTCCACGCCCAGCACCTGGCCGGTAATGAAGCCGGCATCATCCGACAACAGGAAAGCAATCGCCGCCGCGACGTCCGCCGGAGCGCCGATGCGCTTCATGGGGATGGACGCCAGCGTGCGCTTTTCGGCATCGCTGCCGGCCGGATGGCCGCGGCGGAACAGCTCGGTCTCGATGGGGCCGGGCGCGACCGCATTGACCGTCACGCCATACTCGGCCAGCTCCAGCGCCCAGCTGCGGGTCACCCCCACCAGCCCGCTCTTGGCGGCCGAATACGCCGTGCGGTCATAGGCGCCGTGGATGGCGCGGCTGACGACATTGACGATGCGGCCGGCGCGGCGCGCCTTCATGGAGTCGACGAATGCCTGGGTCACCTGCACGGCGACACGGATATTGAGATCCAGCACGCTATAGAGCGTGGCCAGATCGATCTCGCCCAGGGGCTGGGGCGACGCCACGCCGACATTGTTGACGATGGCGTCGACGGGGAATTTCTCGCGGATCTCGCGCAGCACTTCTTCGGTGCGGCCCGCATCGGCGAGGTCGCAGGCGTAGAGATAGCCCGGGAAATCCACGTCCGTGGTGTTGCGCGCAATGCCGACCACGTGACAGCCCAGGTCGGCCAGACGCTGCGTGAGCGCCCAGCCTATACCCTTGGTTGCGCCCGTCACGAGCACGCATTTGTCCTTCATGGATTTCAACCTCGCTTGTCTATCAACTTGGTGCCGCAAAAGCACAAGGCGTCTTGTAACTTGGCTGGAGCGCCTTGGCTAGCCCTGGATCCACCGAGGTTTTACCCTCGGTTTCAGGGCGTTTCCGTGACAGGGACCCGCTGGGCGAGCGCCGTCAACAATTCGTAGCCTATGGTGCCGGCCGCGGCCGCCACCTCGTCCACGTCCGGACCGCCTTCGCCCCAGAGCACGACCGGGCTGCCCACGCCGGCGGCCGGCGCCGGCTCCAGGTCGACGGCCAGCATGTCCATGGAGACCCGGCCCAGCAGCCGGGTCGGCACGCCGGCCACGGTGATGGGCGTGCCGGTGCCGCAATGGCGGGGATAGCCATCGGCGTAACCGCAGGCCACCACGCCGATGCGCATGACCCGCGGCGCGGTGAAGGTGGCGCCATAACCCACGGTCTGGCCCGGCCGCAGCTGCTGCACGCCGATCAGCTCGGAGCGCAGCGTCATGGCCGGGCGCAGGCCCAGTTCGGCGGCGCGCTGGTCTTCAAACGGCGATGCGCCATAGAGGCAAATACCGGGACGCACCCAGTGCGCATCCTGGCCCGCGCGGCCGATGGCCAGCTGGGGATAACGCAGCGTGCCGGCTGAATTACAGACGCTGACCGGGCCGGGCAGGCCCTGCGTGACTTCCTCGAAGACGTCCCACTGCCATTGCGGGCCCTGCGGCCCATCGGCCGTGGCGAAGTGCGTCATCTTGCCCACGGCGCCCAGCACACCGCGGGCCTGCAGCGCCTGCGCGGCCTCGAATGCGCGCGCATAGGCCGCCGGCGCGAAGCCCAGGCGATTCATGCCGCTGTTGAGCTTGACCATGGCGTTGATGCGGTGCGCCGGCCGCGCATGGGCCAGCATGTCCAGCTGTTCCTGGCAATGGATGGCGGTGCTGAGATGGTAGCGGTCGAGCAGCTCCAGGTCGCGCGGCTGGAAAAATCCCTCTAGCAGCATGATGGGCCCGCCCCAGCCGGCCTCGCGGCAGCGCACGGCTTCTTCGAGATCCAGCATGGCCAGGCCCTGCGCTTCGGAGAAGGCGCCGACGGCGCGCTCGATGCCGTGGCCATAGGCATTGGCCTTGATGACGGCCCAGATGGACGGCGATACGCCGCCCTCCACCTCGGCCTGGCGCTCCAGGCGCTGGCGCACAACGGAAAGGTTATGACGCAAAGCCGAAGACGAAATCAAGGCGGAAATGGGACGGGGCATGGTAGCTTTCTTCCTGAGTCGGATAGTCTAACGTATCCGCGCATGGCGGCCACGCCCCCCTGCCGGCCGCCCCGCATGTCTTTCCCCATGTCGCCATGGCTGTTGATCACTACGAAAACTTCCCCGTCGCTTCATTGCTGCTGCCCCGGCCCTTGCGCCAGGCCGTGCGCGACATCTATCGCTATGCGCGCGCCGCCGACGATATCGCCGACGAAGGCCAGGCCGACGACGCCCAGCGCCTGGCCGCCCTGGAACGCTATCGCGCCGAGCTGCACCGCATCGGCGCCGGCCCCGGCCCTTCCGGCCAGGCGGACCTGGCGCCCATCTTCGACCCGCTGGCCGACACCATCCGCCGGCACCAGCTGCCCATCACGCCGTTTTTCGACCTGCTTTCGGCCTTCGAGCAGGACGTGGGCACCAAGCGCTACGCGGATTTCGCCAGCCTGCGCGACTACTGCGCGCGCTCGGCCGACCCCGTCGGGCGCCTGATGCTGCACCTCTACGAGGCCGCCACCCCCGACAACATCCGCGACGCCGACGCCATCTGCACCGGCCTGCAGCTGACCAATTTCTGGCAGGACGTGCGCGTGGACTGGCACAAGGGCCGCGTCTATCTGCCCCAGGAAGACCTCCAGGCCCATGGCGTGAGCGAGGAAGACCTGGCCGCCTGCCGCCTCAGCCCGGCCTGGCGCTCGCTGATGGCCTTCGAAATCAACCGCACGCGCGCGCTGCTACACTCTGGCGCTGCGCTGCCGCGTCGCCTGCCTGGCCGCATCGGCTTCGAACTGAAGCTGGTGGTCCAGGGCGGCCTGCGCATCCTGCAACGCATCGAGCAGGCCGACTACGATGTTTTCATGAACCGCCCGCAACTGGGCGCCCGCGATTGGGCGCTCATGGCGTGGCGCGCGCTAATTTGACATGACCCCTGACGAATACTGCCAGGACAAGGCCGCCCAGAGCGGCTCCAGCTTCTACTACGCCTTTCTGTTCCTGCCGCCGGAACGGCGGCGCGCCATCACGGCCCTGTACGCCTTCTGCCGCGAGGTCGACGATGTCGTGGACGAAACCTCCGACGCCCAGCTGGCCCGCGTGAAGCTGGGCTGGTGGCGCACGCAGATCGACGCCATGTTCGCCGGCAATCCCGAGCATCCCGTGACGCGGGCGCTGCAACCGCATGTGCAGCCCCATGGCATCAGCCGCCAGCGCCTGATGGCCGTGATCGACGGCATGGAAATGGACCTGGACCAGACCCGCTACCTGGACTGGCCCGGCCTGCGCAAGTATTGCTGGCATGTAGCCGGCGTGGTGGGAGAAATGTCGGCCTCCATCTTCGGCTACACCGAGGACGCCACGGTCGAGTACGCCGCCAAGCTGGGCCTGGCCTTCCAGCTCACCAACATCATCCGCGACGTCGGCGACGACGCGCGGCGCGGCCGCATCTATCTGCCCGTCAACGACCTGCAGCAATTCGAGGTCAAGGCCAGCGACATCCTCAACGGCAATTACTCCGAGGGATTCTCGGCCCTGATGGCCTTCGAGGCCGCGCGGGCCCGCGAACTCTACCGCGAGGCCATGCAAGCCCTGCCCAAGGCCGACGTGCGCGCCCAGCGCCCCGGCCTCATGATGGCGGCCATCTATCACGCCTTGCTCGATGAAATCGAGCGCGACAACTGGCAGGTGCTGCATCAGCGCATCTCGCTCACGCCGCTGCGCAAGCTCTGGCTGGCCTGGAAAACCTGGGTGGGCGGAGGCCACGGCGTCGTGCGCAGGTTGGGACGATGAAGGTCGCCGTCATCGGAGCCGGCTGGGCCGGCCTGGCCGCGGCCGCGGCCTTGCGCGAGGCCGACGCCAAGGTCACGGTGTTCGAGGCCGGCCGCACCCCGGGCGGACGCGCCCGGCGCGTCGTGCATCCTGCCTTCGGCGCCGACCTGGACAACGGCCAGCATGTGATGCTGGGCGCCTATGCCGAAACCCTGGCGCTGATGCGCCGCCTGGGCCGCAACCCCGACGCCCTGCTGATGCGCCGCCCCCTGCGGCTGGCCAGTCTGGACCGGCAATTCTTGCTGTCGGCGCCGCCGCTGCCCGCCCCCTTGCACGCGGCCGCCGGCCTGCTGCTGGCGCGCGGCCTGCGCCTGGGCGACAAAGTGGCCGCGCTGCGCCTGATCCGCGCCTTGCGGCATTGCCACTGGCAGCCGCCGCGCGACTGGACCGTGGCCAGCCTGCTGGACTACCACGCCCAGCCCGAAGCGGTGGTGCGCAATATCTGGGGGCCGCTATGCCTGGCCGCGCTCAACACCCCCCTGGTGCAGGCCAGCGCATCGCTGTTTGCCGCCGTGCTGCGCGACACCCTGGCCGGCCATCGCCGCAACAGCGACGTGCTGCTGCCCTGCGTGGATCTTTCCGCGCTATGGCCCGATGTGATCGCGCTGCAGGTCAAGATGCGCTATGGCGACACCGTGCGCCGGCTGCAGCCCTCGGCCACGGGCGTGGACGTCAATGACGAGCGCTTCGACGCCGCCGTGGTGGCCGTGCCGCCGGCCATCGCCGCGCGGCTGCTGGGCAATGCGCTGCGCGCCTCGCAGTCGCCGGGCCTGCTGCGCGCCCTGCAGGCCTTCGAGTACGAGCCCATCGCCACCCTGAATCTGCGCCTGGCCGCGCCCTGGTCGCTGCCCGAGCCCATGATGATGCTGCGCGAGGACATCAGCCGAGGCCAGGCCGGCCAGTGGCTGTTCGACCGCGCCCGCCTGACCGGCAAGTCCAAGACGGGCGAGCTGGCCCTGGTATGCAGCGCCGCGGCCACCCTGGCCAATATGGAGCGGCAGGACGCCATCGACGCGCTGGTCGGCCAGATCGAAGAACAGGCCGCGCGCGCCGGCCTGCCGCCCCTGCCCGCCATCGAGGTCGCGGAACTCTTCATCGAAAAACGCGCCACCTTCGCCGCCCTGCCCAAGCTCAGCCGGCCGCTCAACAGCACCCCCTGGCCCAACCTGGCGCTGGCCGGAGACTGGACGGACACGGGTTATCCGGGCGTGCTGGAAGGCGCGGTGCGCAGCGGCCTGGCCGCCGCGCGGGTATTGCTTGCGGCCGGGCCGGCCTGAGCGCGCCTTAACGGCCCAGAAGGTGGGCCGTGGCCAGCCCCAGCGCGGTCAGGCATAGCGAACCGGCCAGGCTGGCCAGCGCATAGCCGGCCGCCGGCCCGAACTGCCCGCGTTCGAGGTATTGCACCACTTCGGCCGAGAACGTCGAAAACGTCGTCAGGCCGCCCAGAAAGCCGGTCACCGCCGCCAGCCGTATCCAGGCCGGCCATTCCGGGTGCAGGGCGACCAGGCCCAGCACCAGTCCGATCAGATAGCCGCCGCCCAGATTGGCCGCCAGCGTGCCCCAGGGCCAGCCGCCGCTGTTGAACCTCAGGCCCAGCAGCCAGCGCAGCCAGGCGCCGGCGGCCGCGCCCAGGCCGATGACGAGAAAATTGAAAGGAATGAGCATCGGGATCCGCGGACTGAAGAAACCCTAGGCCGCGTGACGCTTCAGGCGCCAGGCCAGGGCGAGCAGAAGGATACCGAAAAACACGGCGTAGATGCCGATCACCCAGACCAGGGCCAAGGCCCCCGCGCCCGGCTGGATCAAGAGCATGAGACCGAAGAGCAGCGACACCAGGCCGGACAGCCCGTGCAGCCATTCGTTCTGGATTTCCTTGCGGAAACGGATGGCCGCGACGATCTGGAACACGCCGGCCACGATGGCCCAGAAGGCGATGATGTACAGCAGCACCAGGGCCGTGACGCCGGGCCACAGAAAGGTCACGATGCCGGCGGCCAAGCCGGTGATGCCGACCAGGATCAAGGGCCATAGAGGCTTGTCCTGGTCTCGGATGCGCCAGCCCGCGATCAGGGCGAAGACGCCGTCGACCAGGGCGTAGGCGCCCCAGACCAGGACCAGGGCCGCCAGCGTAATGCCGGGCAGGCACAGCGCCAGCAGGCCGAACAGCACCGCCACCACACCGCGCAAAGCCACCCACCCCCATTGCCGTCCCACGTTTTGCGTAACGTCGATCATGGTTCTCTCCGTGTCGGGCCCGCCCCAGGCGGGATGGCTCATCTTATCGCCCTCATCCGTCCCTGCGCCATGGCCCCGGCTGAAACAAGCTGAAATGACCGCATTCGAGTCGATTTTAAGAGTCATTCTCATTAAGTGTTAGAATGCGCCCCACCTTTGTGGTCCTGCACAATGAACGAGAAAAACGCCAGCCAGCGGCGCGCTTACTGGCTCAAGACCCTGCATACCTGGCATTGGATCAGCTCGGCGCTCTGCCTGCTGGGCATGCTGCTGTTCGCCGTCACCGGGCTGACGCTGAACAACGCCTCGCATATCGAGAGCAAGGCCACGGTGCAGACCCGCCGCGCGCAATTGCCCGGGCCGCTGCACGAGGCCGTCAAGGCCGCCGGCGGCCAACGCGCCGCCCGCCTGCCCGCCGAGGCCGGGGCCTGGCTGGACCATGAATTCGGCGTCGACACGGCGCGGGCCAAGCCCGAGTGGTCCGCCGACGAGGCCTATCTTTCCCTGCCGCGCGCCGGCGGCGACGCCTGGCTGTCGGTCGATATGCAGACCGGCGAGGTCGAGTACGAACGCACCGACCGGGGCTGGATTTCCTACCTGAACGATTTGCACAAGGGCCGCCACACCGGCCTGGCCTGGAGCTGGTTTCTGGACCTGTTCGCCGTGGCCTGTCTGGTCTTCTCCCTGACCGGGCTGGTGCTGTTGAAAATGCACGCCGGCCACCGCGCCGCCACCTGGCCCATGGTGGGGCTGGGCGTGGTGATCCCCGTCGTGCTGGCACTGCTTTTCATCCATTGATCGCCCTCGCGGAAAACGACATGCGCAAACTGATTCTTTCCCTTGTCCTGGCTGGCGCCATCGCGCGCACGGCCCAGGCGGCCGACCTCAACATCACGGTGGAAATCCCGCGGCTGGATGTCGCCGAATACCACCGCCCCTATGTGGCCATCTGGATCGAACGCGAAGACCAGAGCGTGGCCGGCGACCTGGCTGTCTGGTATGACGTGGCCAAGAAGAACAACGAAGGCACGGAATGGCTCAAGGACATGCGCCAATGGTGGCGCCGCAGCGGCCGCAACCAGCAGTTCCCGGTCGATGGCGTGAGCGGCGCCACGCGCCCGGCGGGCAAGCATGCGCTGGCCTTCTCCGACCGCGCCAAGCCCCTGTCCGACCTCAAGCCGGGCAACTATGCCGTGGTGGTCGAGGCCGCGCGCGAAGTCGGCGGCCGCGAGCTGCTGCGCCTGCCCTTTGCCTGGCCGCCCAAGGCCGCCGCCAGCCAGGCCGCCAAAGGCGAACATGAACTCGGCGAAGTCGCCATCCAACTCAAGCCCTGATCGCATCGCAAACGGAGCACAAGACATGAAACTCTTCGCCAAGCTGGGCCTCGCGGCCGCGCTCGCCCTGCCCCTGGTCTCGCACGCGCACGACGTGTGGCTGCTGCCTTCGTCCACCGTGCTGTCCGGGAACAGCACCTGGGTGACCTTCGACGGCGCGGTCAGCAACGACAAGTTCTACGTCAACCACGCGCCGCTGCGTCTGGACAACCTGGTGATCGTCGCGCCGGACGGCAGCAGCGTCCAGGCCGAGAACGCGCAGCGCGGCAAGCTGCGCAGCACCTTCGATCTGCAGCTCGCGCAACCTGGCACCTACCGCGTCGCCGTGGTCAATGACGGCGTGTTCGCGCGCTGGAAAGAAGACGGCAAGCCCAAGCGCTATTTCGGCAAGGCCGAGGGCCTGGCCCAGGCGGTGCCGGCCCAGGCCCAGGACCTGGAAATCAGCCAGAGCCTGGGGCGGGTCGAAACCTTCGTGACCTCCGGCAAGCCCAGCCCGCTCAAGCCCGTGGGCCGCGGCCTGGAGCTGGTGGCCGTGACGCACCCGAACGATCTGTACTCCGACGAGGCCGCGACCTTCCAGATGATGGTGGACGGCAAGCCGGCCGCCGGCCTGGAAGTGACCGTCGTGCCCGACGGCAGCCGCTATCGCGACAAGGTCGGGGAGATTGCGCTCAAGACCGATGCGCAGGGCAAGTTCCAGGTCCAATGGCCACAGCCCGGCATGTATTGGCTGGAGGCCAGCCTGGAAGACCAGCAGGTGACCGTGCCCAAGGCCAGCAAGCGCCGCCTGAGCTATGCCGGCACGCTGGAAGTGCTGCGCCCCTGAGCCCGGCATGCCGCAGATCGCCGTTGCCGCCGCCGAGCACTATGGCGCCTCGCTCACCCGCCCGGCGGCGCTGGCCGGCGCCACCATGGGCACGACCTGGTCGGCGCGGCTGTCCGCGCCCTTGAGTCTGTCCGACACGCGCATCCAGGCCGCCGCGCAGGCCGCGCTGGATGGCGTGGTGGCGCAGATGAGCCACTGGGAGCCGGGAAGCGACCTGGCGCGCTTCAATCGCGCGCCGGCCGGCTGGCAGGTCTTGCCTGCGGCCCTGCTGCACGTGCTGGACTACGCATTGGCGCTGGCCCGCGAGACCGGCGGCGCCTGCGACCCCACGCTGGGCGAGTGGGTGGATATGTGGGGCTTTGGTCCGCGCCGCGGCGTGTCCGAACCGCCCTCGCCGGCCATGATCGCCGAAGCCCGCGCGCGCTGCGGCTGGCAGCGGCTGGCGCTGGATCCGCAGCGCGGCCGCGCCTGGCAGCCCGGCGGCCTGAAACTGGACCTGTCGGCCATCGCCAAGGGGTATGGCGTGGACGCCGCGGCCTGGGCCTTGGACGCCCTGGGCCTGCGGCACTATCTGATCGAGGTGGGCGGCGAGCTGCGCGCCCGCGGCAGGCGGCCCGATGGCCAGCCCTGGCGGGTGGCCGTCGAAGTGCCGGATGGCAGCGGCGCCCATGCCCTGGGCGTGGTCCTGGCCGGACAGGCCATCGCCACCTCGGGCGACTATCGGCGCTACGCCGAACACGGCGGGCGGCGCTATGCCCATACGCTGGACCCGCGCAGCGGCCAGCCCCTGGACAATGACCTGGCCTCGGTGACCGTGCTGCATGCCGGCTGCATGCAGGCCGACGCGCTGGCCACGGCCTTGAACGTCATGGGCGAGGCCGAGGGCATGGCCTATGCCCGGCGCCATGAGCTGGCGGCGCTGTTCATCGTGCGCGGCAGCCAGGGCCTGCGCCTGGCGCCCAGCCCCGCCTTTCTCGCCCTGGATGTGATCGGCCTATGACGGCCCGCTATGCCGCCGCCGCCCTGCTGGTGGCGGCCTGGATGCTCCTGAGCTGGCGGGCCTGGCGGCGCGCCAGGCCCGCGCGCCAGCCGGCGCGCCCCGCCGGCGGCTGGCTGGTGGCGCATGCCAGCCAGTCCGGCCTGGCCCAGGAACTCGCCGAACACAGCG
Source organism: Bordetella pseudohinzii (assembly GCF_000657795.2). Taxonomy (GTDB): domain Bacteria; phylum Pseudomonadota; class Gammaproteobacteria; order Burkholderiales; family Burkholderiaceae_B; genus Bordetella; species Bordetella pseudohinzii. The sequence continues at coordinate 16,921 of NZ_JHEP02000022.1, read as the reverse complement.
CGGCGGCCCTGCGCGCCGCCGGCCATGAGGCCGACGTGCGGCCGCTCAACCAGGTCGATGCCGCAATGCTGGCCTCATGCCGGCGCGCCCTTTTCGTGGCCAGCACCTATGGCGAGGGAGATGCGCCCGATGGCGCGGCCCGCTTTGCCCTGGACGTCATGCGCCCGGCCGCCCAAGGCCGGCTGGCGCAGCTGCAATACGCCCTGCTGGCGCTGGGCGACCGCAGCTATGCGAACTTCTGCGGCTTCGGCCGCGCGCTGGACCATTGGCTGGCGGCCCAGGGCGCGCGCAGTCTGTTCGACCGGGTGGACGTGGACCGGGCCGATCCGGCGGCCCTGCGCCATTGGCAAGGCGAACTGGTCGCCGCCTGCGGCGCGGCCGAACAGGACGACTGGCAGGCGCCCGATTACCAGGCCTGGCGCCTGGTCCGGCGCGAACACCTCAATCCCGGCAGCGCCGGCGGCCCCTGCTTTCTGCTCAGTCTCCTGCCCGACCGCGAGACGAGCTGGCAGGCCGGCGACATCGCCGAGGTCGGGCCGCGCGCCGCGCCCGATGCGCCCCTGCAAAACCATCGCGAATACTCGATCGCCTCGCTGCCGGCCGATGGCTGCCTGCAATTGCTCGTCAGGCAGCAGCGCCATGCCGACGGCCGCCTGGGCCTGGGCAGCGGCTGGCTGACCGAGCGATGCCCGGTGGGCGCGGAGGTGGCCCTGCGCATCCGCAGCAATCACGGCTTTCACCTGCCGCCGGGCCCCCAGCCCCTCATCCTGATCGGCAATGGCACCGGGCTGGCCGGCTTGCGGGCCTGGCTCAAGGCCCGCATCGCGGCCGGCCATGCGCGCAACTGGCTGGTGTTCGGAGAACGGCACGCGGCGCACGATGCCTTGCTGGCCGAAGAGCTGCGCGCCTGGCAGGCGCAAGGGCTCCTGCCCGAACTAGACCTCGTGTATTCGCGCCAGGGACAGGGCTATGTGCAGGACCGCCTGCGCGAACGCGCCGGGCGGTTGCGCGGCTGGGTCGATGAAGGCGCCCTCATCGCGGTCTGCGGCAGCCTGCAAGGCATGGCCCAGGGTGTGGAGGAGGCGCTCACGGAGATACTGGGCGCGCCGGCCGTGCTTGCCCTGCGCGCCCAAGGCAGGCTGCGCCGCGACGTCTATTGAGGCCGCGGCGCCGGCCATCACTGGATCTTGATGTCCGCCTGCTGGATGACGCGCTGCCAGCGGTCTTTCTCGGTGCGGATCTGGGCCGCGAACTCGGCGGGCGTATTGCCCAGCGGGAAGGCGCCCGCCTCTTCCATCTTGGCGGCCGTGGCCGGATCGCGCACGGCCTGGGCGAAGGCCTGCGCCAGCTTGTCGCGCACCGCATCGGGCAGGCCGGCCGGCGCCACCACGCCATACCAGGCCGTCACATCGTAATCGCGGTAGCCCAGCTCGGCGAAGGTCGGCAGCCCGGGCAGGCGCGGATTGCGGGCATTGCCGGTGATGGCCAGGGCGCGCAGATGGCCGCTCTTGACGTAGGGCAGCGTCGACGGGAAGTTGTCGAAGATCGCCGGCACCACGCCGGCCACGGTGTCCGTCAGGGCTGGGGCCGAGCCGCGATACGAAATGCTGTTCATCTTGCCGTCGATGATTTGCAGGAACCAGATCATGCCCAGGTCATTGACGCCTCCCGCGCCGGCATTGGCGTAGCCGTCCTTGCCCGGATTGGCGCGGACATGGGCCACGAAGCCGGCCAGGTCCTTGGCGGGAAAGGCAGGATTGACGGCCAGGATGTTGGGGCTGGTCACCAGATTGCTGATGGGCGTGAAGTCCTTGACGGGGTCATAGGCCAGCTTGGGAAACAGATGCGGCGCGGTGCCGTGGGTGGACACCGTCGCCAGGCCGACGGTGTAGCCATCGGGCTTGGCGCGGGCCGTGGCGGCCATGCCTATGGTGCCCGAGGCGCCGGTGCGGTTTTCCACCACGATCTGCTGGCCCAGGATCTCGCCAGCCTTGGCCGCGGCCACGCGGCCGACGATGTCGGTGGGGCCGCCGGCCGGGAAAGGCACGATCAGCGTGATGGGACGGTCGGGAAATTCCGCGTGCGCGCTCAGCGCGGCAGCGGCCAGTGCCAGGGCGGCACAGCTCTTGCGCAGCATGGTCAGGTCTCCAATAACAGTTGAGGATGGCAAGCAGGTCGGGCGGCCTCAGGCCGCCGCGCGGCGCAGGACGCGGCCCGGCCGGCCGCGGGCCGGCTCCGGGAAAACAGCCTGGCCGTTGACCCAGACGCCGTCCACGCCCACCGAGGGCAAGGCCGGGGTCTCCCAAGTGGCGCGATCCGCCACCGTGGCGGGGTCGAACAACACCAGATCGGCGTAGGCGCCCACGCGCAGCTCGCCCCGGCCGCTCAGGCCGTAGACGCGGGCGGGCAGGCCGGTCATGCGCGCCACCGCGGCTTCCAGCGTCATCAGGCCGGCCTCGCGCACAAAGCGTCCGAGCACGCGGGTAAACGAGCCCCACAGGCGCGGGTGGGGATGCGCATCATTGGGCAGGCCGTCCGAGCCCACCATGCAGGCCGGATGCTGGAAGATGCGCTGGACCTCGGCCTCGTCCATCGCGAAGTAGATCGCGCCGGCCGGCAGCAGGCGCCGCGCCGCCGTGGTCTTGTCGCAGCCCCATTCCCGGGCGATGTCGGCCAGGCCGCGGCCGCTGCACTCCGGGTGCGGCACCGACCAGGTGATGCGGATCTCGTCGATCAACTCGGCCCGCTCGGGGATCAGGATGGTGGAGCTGCCCGGATAGGGATAGATGTCCAGGCCGACCTCCAGGCCCTGGGCGCGAGCGCGGTCGATACTGGCCAAGGTGGCGCGGCTCTTGCCCCAGTTGGCCGGCATCATGCATTTGTGGTGCGAGACCACCGTGGCGCAGCCCGTGGCGCGGCCCATCTCCAGGACTTCTTCGACGGCCTGCTCGACGGCATCGGCCTCGTTGCGGATATGGCTGGTGTGCAGGCGGCGATGGCTGGCCGCCACGCGGGCCAGGCCGTGCAGTTCGGCGGGCTGGGCCCGCCCCCCGGGCTCATAGGCCAGGCCGGTGCTGAAACCCACGGCGCCGGCCAGCAGCGACTGCTCCAGCAGGGCCTCCATGGCGGCCTGCTCTTGCGCGCTGGGCGCGGCGGCCGGGTCTTCCATGACGGCCAGGCGCAGATTGGCATGGCCCACCAGGGCGGCCACATTGATCATGGGCCGCAGGCGCTCCAGCTCGGCCAGATAGGCGGCCATATCGGCAAACAAGGGCGTCTCGCCCAGCAGCGCAAGCGCCGCGGCGGTATTGCCGGGCCGCGGGGCGGGCGCGCCGCTCACGCCGCAATTGCCGACCACCACGGTCGTGATGCCCTGGCTGGTCTTCCAGGGCAGCGCGGGTTTTTCCACGAACATCAGGTCGTCGTGGCCGTGCACATCGATAAAACCCGGCGCCAGCGCCCGGCCCTGCGCATCGATCCGCCGGGCGGCGGGCATGTCGCCCAGCTGGCCGATGGCGATGATGCGGTCGCCGCGCACGGCGAGATCGGCGCGGCGCCGGGGCGCGCCGCTGCCGTCGATGAGGTCGGCGCCCAGGATGATGAAGTCGGCGGTGTCGGAAGAATGCGGTGTCATCTGCGTATCGGGAGGCCGGAACAGCCGGCGTCCCGCAGTATCCGCCTTGCCATCAATCTGGGAAAATTGTTTTAGTTGATCCATCTATCGGATTTTGCAATGCATCGCCTGCCCAAGCACGTCACGCTCAAGCACTTGAACGCCTTTGTAGCCGTGGCCCAGGAAAGCAGCTTCACGCATGCCGCCAAGCGGCTGTTCCAGACGCAGTCCTCCATCACCACCCTGGTGCGCCAGCTGGAAACGGCCCTGGGCGCCGCCCTGTTCGAGCGCACCAGCCGCCGCGTGCTGCTCACGCCGCTGGGCCGGGACTTCCTGCCCCGGGTGCTGCGCCTGCTGGCCGATTTCGACGGCGCCATCGACGATGCCGTGCGCTATGGTTCGCTGCAGCGCGGCCGCGTGGGCGTGGCCGCCGCGCCCTCGGCCATTACCGAACTCATCTCCCCGGCGGCGGCGGACTATGCCGCGCGCTACCCCGGCATCAGGCTCTATCTGCGCGACGACAACTCCGGCAGCATCCAGCGCCTGGTGGCCGCGGGCCAGGTCGATTTCGGCCTGACCAGCCGCTGGGCCGATGCGCCGGGCCTGGCCTTCGATCCCTTGCTGGAAGACCGCTTCGGCGTGCTCTACCGCAGCGATGACCCGCAGCTGCGGGCCGGCCGCGACGGCTATCTCTCCTGGCGCGCCCTGGCCGGCCGCAAGCTGGTCGGCGTGGTGGACGAAACCGGCATCATGGCCTTGCTGCGCTCGCGCGCCGACCTGCCCATCGAGGCCGCCGCGCCTTTCTACGAAGCCTCCAGCACCACTTCCCAGGCCGCCCTGGTGCAGGCCGGCCTGGGCCTGGCCCTGCTGCCCGCCCTGGCCGCCCACCGCGTCATGCTGCCCGGCCTGAGCTATGCCTTGCTGGCCCGTCCAACGGTCGTGCGCACGCTGTGCATCGTCCGCGAACGCGAACGCGCGCCCAGCCCCGCGGCGGCCGCGCTCATCGAGGCCATCGCGGCCTATGCGCGCCAGGCCCGGCTGCCCGCCGGCTGCAGGCGCTGCGTCTGAAAACCCGTCCGCGCAAAAAAAAGCCGGCCTCGCGGCCGGCTTGGTGGCGCTTGCGCGCGCTTACTGCAAGGTGCGGGTGAAGACGAACTTGCCGTCCTGGTAGTCCACCGGCACCACATCGCGCGGCCCGAAAACGCCTTGCAGGATGAGCTTGGCCACCGGGTTCTCGATCTGCTGCTGGATGGCGCGCTTGAGCGGGCGCGCCCCGAACACCGGATCGAAGCCCACGCGGGCGATCTCCGCCAGCGCGGCATCGGTGACTTCGAGCTGCATCTCCTGCTTTTCCAGGCGGTCGGCCAGGCGCTTGAGCTGGATGCGCGCGATGGACTCGATGTGCTGCGCGTCCAGGCCATGGAAGACCACGACCTCATCGATGCGGTTCAGGAACTCCGGACGCAGAGTCTGCTTGAGTTCTTCCATCACCACATCCTTGATGACTTCGTAGGACTTGCCCGCCATGCTCTGGATCTGCTGCGAGCCCAGGTTGGACGTCATCACGATGACGGTGTTGCGGAAGTCCACCGTGCGGCCCTGGCCGTCGGTCAGGCGGCCATCGTCCAGCACTTGCAGCAAGACGTTGAACACATCCGGATGCGCCTTCTCGACCTCGTCGAGCAGCACCACGCTATAGGGCTTGCGGCGCACGGCCTCGGTCAGATAGCCGCCCTCTTCGTAGCCCACATAGCCCGGAGGCGCGCCGATGAGGCGGGCCACCGAGTGCTTTTCCATGAACTCGCTCATGTCGATGCGGATCATGTGCTCTTCGGAGTCGAACAGGAAGTCGGCCAAGGCGCGCGTCAGCTCGGTCTTGCCCACGCCCGTGGGGCCCAGGAAGAGGAAGGAGCCATAGGGCTTGGACGGATCGGCCAGGCCGGCGCGCGAGCGGCGGATGGCGTCGGCCACGAGGCTGCAAGCCTCGTCCTGGCCCACCACGCGCTTATGCAGGGCGTCTTCCATGTGCAGCAGCTTGTCGCGCTCGCCTTCCATCATCTTGGACACCGGGATGCCGGTGGCGCGCGAGACGACCTCGGCGATCTCCTCGGCGCCGACCTGGGTGCGCAGCAGGCGCGGCTTGCCGCCGGCGGTCTCCGCGCGCTCGATGTCGGTCTCGGCCAGGTCGGCCGCCTTCAGGCGCGCCTCCAGCTCGGGCAGCTTGCCGTATTGCAGCTCGGCCAGCTTGTCGAACTGGCCCTTGCGCTGCAGCTCGGCCATCTCGGCGCGCACGCGGTCGATTTCTTCCTTGATGGACTGCGTGCCTTGCACGGCGGCCTTCTCGGCCTTCCAGATTTCTTCGTAGTCGTTGTACTCGCGCTGCAGGCGTTCGAGCTCTTCCTCGATGGCGGCCAGGCGGCGCTTGGAGGCGTCGTCGGTCTCCTTTTTGACGGCCTCGCGCTCGATCTTGAGCTGGATGATGCGGCGGTCCAGCTTGTCCATCACCTCGGGCTTGGAGTCGATCTCCATGCGGATGCGCGACGCCGCCTCGTCGATCAGGTCGATGGCCTTGTCGGGCAGGAAGCGGTCGGTGATGTAGCGATGCGAAAGCTCGGCCGCCGCGACGATGGCCGGATCGGTGATCTCCACGCCATGGTGGATCTCATAGCGCTCTTGCAGGCCGCGCAGGATGGCGATGGTCGACTCGACGTCGGGCTCGCCCACCAGCACCTTCTGGAAGCGGCGCTCCAGCGCGGCGTCTTTTTCGATGTATTTGCGGTACTCGTCCAGCGTGGTGGCGCCGATGCAATGCAGTTCGCCGCGCGCGAGCGCGGGCTTGAGCATATTGCCCGCGTCCATCGCGCCCTCGGCCTTGCCGGCGCCCACCATGGTGTGCAGCTCATCGATGAAGACGATGTTCTGTCCGTCGTCCTGCGACAGCTCCTTGAGCACGGCCTTCAGGCGTTCTTCGAATTCGCCGCGGAACTTGGCGCCGGCCAGCAGGGCGGCCAGGTCCAGCGAGAGCACGCGCTTGCCGCGCAGGGTCTCGGGCACTTCGTCGTTGACGATGCGCTGGGCCAGGCCTTCGACGATGGCGGTCTTGCCCACGCCGGGCTCGCCGATCAGCACGGGGTTGTTCTTGGTGCGGCGCTGCAGGATCTGGATGGTGCGGCGGATCTCGTCATCGCGGCCGATGACCGGGTCGAGCTTGCCTTCGCGGGCGCGCTCGGTGAGGTCCAGCGTGTACTTGGCCAGCGCCTCGCGGTTGGATTCGCCTTCGGCCTCGGAGACTTTCTCGCCGCCGCGCACGGCGTCGATGGCGGTCTCGAGCGCTTTTTTCTGCAGGCCGGCCTCGCGCAGGATGCGCCCGGCCTCGCCCTTGTCATCGGCCAGGGCGAGCAGGAAGAGCTCGCTGGCGATGAAGGTGTCGCCGCGGCGGGCGGCCTCCTTGTCGGTGCGCGTGAGCACGCCTTGCAGATCGCGGCCGACCTGCACGTTGTCCTCGCCGGCGACCTGCGGCAGGGCGCGCATGGCCGTCTCCAGGGCGGGCTGCAGGCGGTTGACCGCCACGCCGGCGCGCGCCAGCAGGCTGCCCGCGCCGCTGTCGGCGTCGGCGAGCAGGGCGGCCAGCACATGGACCGGCTCGATATAGGGATTGTCGTTGCGGGCGGCAAGGCTTTGCGCGTCCGCCAGGGCTTGCTGGAACTTGGTCGTAAGTTTGTCGAATCGCATAGTGGTCGGTTGGCAGTTGGGGAGCCATGCCGAAACCCGTCAGCCGGCTCGATGACCTGAATGTGCGGCCAAAAAGGGACTTTTCAAGCCCCCGCCGCACGCGGAAAGTCGACTTACACTGACTTACACTACCGCCTGTATCCTGAGGCGGTCCCAATGAGCATAAACGTTTTTGTCTACGGCACGCTACGCAGCGGCGAAATCAATGATCTGACGCAACTGGCCGCCAGGCACGGCCTGCCCGCCCCGCGCTTGATCGGCCCGGGCCGCGTGCCCGGCTATCTGGTCGATTTCGGCGACTGGCCGGGGCTGGTGCCCGCCCAGGACGGCCGCTTCGTGACCGGCGACATCTACCAGGCGGATCCGCGGCTGCTGCCCCTGCTGGACGAGGTCGAGGAGATCTCTCCCGAGGAAAACGCCTGTTTCCTGCGCGCCGAAGTGCGGGCCGAGACCGCCCTGGGCCCGGTCCTGTGCCAGTACTACCCGATCAATCCGGGCGCCGCCCCCGGCGCGCGCGGCATCCCCGCCGACGATTGGGTGTCCTACCGCGTGGCGCGCGACGCCGCCGCCCTGGGCTCGCTGGAGACGCCGGCGCTGCTGCTGGACCTCGACCGCCTGCGCGCCAACACCGACATGATGCGATCGCGCGCCGCGGCCCTGGGCGTGACGCTGCGGCCCCACGTCAAGACGGCCAAGTGCATCGAGGTGGCGCTGGCCGCCAGCGGCGGGCGACCCGGCCCCATTACTGTATCGACCCTGAAGGAAGCCGACCGCTTCCATGCCGCGGGCTTTGACGACATCCTCTATGCGGTGGGCATCACGCCCAACAAGCTCGAACACGCCGGCCGCCTGCGCCGCGCCGGCTGCGACCTGAAAATCATTCTCGACAACCGCAAGGCGGCCGAAGCCGTGTGCGCGGCCCGCAGCCGCCTCGGCCTGGACCTGCCCTGCCTGCTGGAGATCGATTGCGACGGCCACCGCAGCGGCCTGAAGCCCGACGATCCCGAGCTGCCGGCCATCGCCGATCTGCTGCGCGCCGGCGGCGTGACAGTGGCCGGCGTGCTGACCCATGCCGGCGAGTCGTACAACTGCCGCAGCCGCGAAGCCATCGTGGCCCTGGCCGAGCAGGAGCGCGCCGCCTGCTTGGCCGCCGCGCAGCGCCTGCGTGAACATGGCCACCCCTGCCCCATCGTCAGCGTCGGTTCCACGCCCACGGCCCGCTATGCGCGCCATCTCGAAGGCGTCACCGAGCTGCGCGCCGGCGTCTATGTCTTCTTCGACCTGGTCATGGCCGGCGTGGGCGCCTGCACGCCCGATGAGATCGCCCTGTCGGTGCTGGTGACGGTGCTGGGCCACCAGCCCGACCGCGGCTGGATCATCACCGATGGCGGCTGGATGGCCCTGAGCCGCGACCGGGGCACCGCGCGCCAGCCCGTCGATCAGGGCTATGGCCTGGTCTGCGACCGCCTGGGGCGGCCCATACCGGGGCTGCGCATGACCGACGCCAACCAGGAGCACGGCGTGCTCAGTTTTGACCCTGCGCCGGCCATCGACCTGGCCGCCGCCTACCCCGTGGGCTCGCAGCTGCGCATCCTGCCCAACCATGCTTGCGCGACGGCCGCGCAGCACGCGCGCTACCACCTCGTGCGGCAGGACAGCGGCCATGTCGAAGGCATCTGGGCACGCTTTGGCGGCTGGTAGCGCAAACCGTCAAATTCTGTCAGCTGACTGCATAAATCGGCGAAATTCCGGCAAGAAGACTACAATGTATCGATACGAACAAGCCGCGCCATCTCCCGGAGCCGGTGCATCAAAACAACGAGGTCAAGAATGCTGAAGCGGGTTCCCATTGCGCCTGACGCCGCGCATTGCTCCAGTTGCATGCTGGGCCATGTCTGCATCCCCATCGGCATGGCCGCCGCCGAGGTGGAGAAGCTGGACGATCTGGTCAATGAGCGCGTGCGGGTCGAAAAAGGCAATACGCTCTACGAACTCGACACACCGCTGGACGCCGTTTTCGGGGTGCGCTATGGCTCGCTCAAGACCCAGCTCGAAGACGCCGCCGGCCAGCTGCAGATCACCGGCTTTCATCTGCCGGGCGAGATCGTCGGCCTGGACGGCATGCTCGAATCGCGCCATGTGTCCAACGCCGTCGCCCTCGAAGATTCCGAAGTCTGCGTCATCCGCATCGCCGAAATCGACCGCGTCGCCAGCCACCTGCCCAGCCTGCAACAGCAGTTCCGCCGCCTGATGAGCCGCGAGATCAGCCGTTCGCACCAGATGCTGGCCACCCTGGGCTCGCTGCGCTCGGAACAGCGCCTGGCGGCCTTTCTGCTGAATCTGTCGCAGCGCTACGCCGCGCTGGGCTATTCCTCGACCGAATTCGTGCTGCGCATGAGCCGCGAAGAAATCGGCAACTATCTCGGCCTGACGCTGGAGACGGTCAGCCGCCTGTTCTCGCGCTTTGCCCGTGAGGGCCTGATCCGGATCAACCAGCGCGAGGTCCGGCTGCTCGACCCGCAGGCCCTGCGCCAATTGCTCGGCCACGAGCACTGCTGACAGGCGGCATGAAGCCCCTGCGTGTCAGGTACTGCCTGGTCCTGGCCGCGGTCTTGGCGGGCCTGCCCGCCGCCGCGCCGCGGGCCCAGGCCGCCCAGCCTGCCGACGAGGCGGCCGACCCCTATGACGAACCCATCGTCACCGATCTGGCGCGCACGCCGCCCTGGCGGCCCCTGGAGCTGGGCCGCGCGGGGCAGCGCTACCCCTTCCCGGTCTATGCCAGCAAGAACCTCAAGCGCGACGATTTGCGCGGCATCCGCCGGCTGGTCATCGTCGTGCACGGGGTCAAGCGCGATGCCACCCGCTCTTATGAGGCGGTCTCCGCCCTGATGGGCAGCAATCCGGACCGCCTGGACGACACCCTCATCATCGCGCCCAAGTTCTCCAGCGCCATCGACGCCGGTTTCGGCCATATGCCGGCCTGGCGCCGCGCCAGCTGGGAAGACGGCGAACCCAGCATGCAGGCCAAGGGCCGGCCCGCCCCGGTCAGCTCGATGCGGGTGCTCGACGACATCCTGCAGGAACTGGCCGGCGCCGAGCGCCTGCCGGCGCTGCGCACGGTGGTGCTTGCCGGCCACTCGGCCGGCGGCCAGCTCATCCAGCGCTATGCGGTGCTCAACAATGTGGACGAGGATCTGCGCAGAAAAGGCCTGGACGTGCGCTATGTGGTCGCCAACCCGTCCTCCTACCTGTACCTGACGCCGGACCGGCCGCGCCCCGACGGCCGCGGTTTCGCGCCCTATGAGCGCGGGATCTGCCCCACCTACAACCAATACAAATACGGCCTGGACCAGCTGCCCGCCTATCTGCACGACGTGGACCGCGCGCGGCTGGCGGCGCGCTATGCGGCGCGCCATGTCACCTATCTGCTGGGCAGCGCCGACAACAACCCCGAGCATCAATTCCTGGACAAGACCTGCGGCGCCGAAGCCCAGGGCGCCACGCGCTGGGCGCGCGGCCTGGGCTATTGGCGCCATGAGCTGGACAGCGCCCAGCGCCACCCGGATTGGCCGGCGCTGGCGCACCAGGCGCAGCAAGTGGTGGAAACCGGCCACAACGTGGCGGCCATGTTCGGCTCGACCTGCGGCGCGCGCGCCCTGCTGGGCGAGACCAGCGCGCCGCTGCCCCAGGGCGCGGCCTGCCTGCCCATCACCCGATAAGTTCAGGTTCCCGTGCGCGGGGGCGCGGTTTCCTCGGGCGGCACGATGGCCGCCGGCTCGCCCGGCTCGGCCACGACATTGTCGAATGCCGCCGTGCCGGCCGCGGGCTCGGCAGGCGGCTGCGGCGGCTGCATCACGCCGGCCTCGGGCGTGACCATCTCCATGGCCGGGTCCACCTCGGGATCCACGCGGGGATCCAGGGCCACCATGGCGGGCGAGGATTGCAGCGTGTCGGGCATGGGCACGAACTGCACCGGCGCCTCCTCGACCTGGTGCAGACCGGTGACGGCGCTGGGCCGCACGCGCCAGACCAGGATCATGGCGCAGACCGGCACGAAAACGTAATACATGGCGTGCCCGCCAAGCGACATCAGGATGCCCGCGGCCAGCGGCCCCAGGCAGGCGCCCACCCCGTAGACCATCAGCAGCACGGCGCTCAGGCTGACCCGGCGCTCGGCCTCGACATGGTCATTGGCCAGGGCCGCGCCCAGCGGATAAAGGGTGAACTGCAGCACGCCCAGCAGCGCCGAGAGGCAGAGCAGCAGCCAGAAAGGCAGGTCCAGCCAGCCCCACATCAGCGTGGGCAGCAGCACCAGCACGGCCGCGTTGAAGCGGATCAGGCCAGCGCGGTTGACGCGATCGGACAGCCAGCCTATGGGCCATTGCGACAGCAGGCCGGCGGTGACGGACACCGCGACGAACAGGGCCACCTGCGGGGTCTGCAAGCCGTGCTTGGCCGCATAGACCGGGGCCAGCCCATAGAAGGCGCCGCTCAGGTTGCCGGCCACGAAGAGCACGGTCATGGCCAGCGGCACGCGCTTGACGAAGAAGAGGAAGTCCAGCGGCGCCGGACGCGGCGTGGGCGGGTGCGAGCGCGCCGTCACGGCAATGGGCACCAGGCAGAGGACCAGGCACATCGCTACCAGGATGAGCGGTCCGTCGTCCAGCGCGCCGTAGAGCGTGAGCGCCAGCTGCCCCAGCACCGTGCCCAGGCCGGAGACCACCATATAGACCGAGAACACGCGGCCGCGCTGGTGGTTTTCGGTTTGCTCGTTGAGCCAGCTTTCGATGACCATGAACTCGGTCACCATCATGATGCCGGAGACCAGGCGCAGCAGCAGCCAGACGGGCAGGTAGTCGATCTGGGCCTGCAGCAGGATCATGCTGGTGGCCACGGCCGCGCAGGCCACGAAGGCCCGGATATGCCCCACCCGGATGATGAGCCTGTGGCCCAGCCGCGCCCCGCAGACCAGGCCCAGGTAATACCCCGCGATCATGGAGCCGATCCAGATTTCGTTGACGGATTTCGCCGTCAGGGTCAGCCCCATATAGGTGTTGAACAGGCCCGTGCCGATCAACATCAACAACGTGGCCAGGTACAGCGAGGAAAACGAGAATATGGTCGATAACATGGGCGGGCGGGCAGCAGGGGTTCCGGAGGGGCTGCACGGGAGGCCGGACCGCCGGCCTCCGGAGAAACATCAGATCTGCGACAGCAGGGTGTCGGCGTCGCTGACTTCGAACTTGCCGGGGGCTTCGATGTTCAGGCGGGTGACCACGCCGTCTTCGATCAGGGCCGAGTAGCGCTGCGAACGCACACCCATGCCGCGCGCGATGAGGTCCAGCTCCAGGCCCAGTTCGCGCGTCCAGAGCGCCGAGCCGTCGGCCAGCATGCGCACCTTGCCGCCGGCCTGCTGCTCACGGCCCCAGGCGCCCATCACGAAGGCGTCATTGACAGCCACGCACCAGATTTCATCCACGCCCTTGTCGGCGAAATCCTTCGCGCGGGCGATATAGCCCGGCAGGTGCTTGGCCGAGCAGGTCGGCGTAAAGGCGCCCGGCACCGCGAACAGCGCGATCTTCTTGCCGCGCGTCAGGTCGGCGACCTGGAAGGCGTTGGGGCCGAGCTGGCAGCCCGGAGTTTCGGTTTCGATGAACTCGGTGAGCGTGCCGTCCGGCACGCGGGCGCCAACGGAAATGGTCATGGAACTCTCCAGCAGGAATGTTTGTTGTTTGCCTTCTCGGCGGGCCACGGACGCGGCTTGCCCTCCATCATAGTTCTTGTCGGCGGCCCGGGGGCCGCGGCCGGCCGGGAAAAGCCTGCGCACAGACTGAAACGACTGCAAACCGGCCTGAAGGGCCTGTTGCGGCCGCGGATGGCGATAATCAAACGTTGCGAACAAGCGACGGAGGACAGAACCATGCGAGCCTTTTGGATGGCGCTGGCCGCCCTGGCGCCGGCGGCGCAGGCCCAGGCCCCGGCGGACCCCGGCGGCCAAGTCACTTTCGAGCAGATCGTCATCGCCGCCGGCGCCACCAATGGCGCGGCGCGCATCTGCGGCGCCGCGGAACCCGACCTGCGCCAGCACGAATCGAACTGGCATGTGAACCTTAAACACTATGCCCAGGAATACCGCTACGACGCCGCCAACCTGGACAGCCGCTTCGCGCAGGGCCAGGAAAATGGCAAACAGATGATGGAGCAGATGCGCCAGGGCGGGGTCGACGGCTGCGCCGGCGTGCTGGGCAGTTTCCAGCGCGAACGCGCGATCGGCTATGGCGAAATGAAACAGGCCATCGCCGAAGTGACCGATGGCCTGCCGGAAAAACCGGCGCGCTGACCGGCGCGCCGCAAACGCTCAGAGCCCGTTCTGCTTGAACCAGTCCAGCATGCGCTGCCAGGCCTGTTCGGCCTCGGCCTTGTGGAAGCTGGGCCGGTAATCGGCATGGAAGGCGTGCGGCGCATCGGGATAGACGTCGATGCGCGAAGCCTTGGCGGCGGCCGGCCCCTTGGCCAGCGCCACGCGCATCTTGTCCACGTCGGCCAGCGGAATGCCGGCGTCCTTGCCGCCGTAGGCGCCCAGCACGGGCGCCTGCAGATTGGGCACCACGTCCAGCACCGAGCGCGGCTTGAGCTCGCTGGGCGCGCCGCCCAGCTGGCCGTACCAGGCCGCCCCGGCCGACAGGCCGGCGCGATGGGCCGCGTAGAGCCAGACGATGCGGCCGCCCCAGCAAAAACCCAGGATGCCCAGCTTGTCGGCCGCGCCGCCATTGGCCGCCGCCCAGGCGGCCGTGGCGTCCAGATCGGCCATGACCTGGGCGTCGGGCACTTTGTCGATGATCTGGGCGCGCAGCGTGGCGATGTCGGAATACTTGGCCGGGTCGCCCTGGCGGGCGAAGAGCTCGGGCGCGATGGCGAGATAGCCCTGGTGGGCGAGCCGGCGGCAGACGTCCTGGATGTACTCGTGCACCCCGAAGATCTCGGACACCACCAATAGCGTGGCCAGCCCTTTCTTGCCCTCGGGCGCGGCGCGATAGGCCGGCATCTTGCCGTCAGTGGTCGGGATGTCGACGCGCCCGGCCACCAGGCCCTTGCTGTCGGTCTTGATGGCCGTCTGGGCCGCCACGGGGCCGGCGGCCAGCGAAAAACCGGCGGCCACGCCGGTGGCGATGAAGCCGCGCCGATTCAGCTTCAGGGGCGGCAGGAGACTATCGATTTCGGCATCTTTGAAAACCATGGCAACACCCTCCGGGTGGGATCACTTCAAAGAGAAATCGACGCGCGAGGGCTTGCCGTCATCCTTGATGCCCTCGGCGTCGAGTACGGGCGCGACGATGAAAATCCGATCGGCCGGCCCTTCGGCCTGCAGCTTCTCGAACACGGCCTGCGCCCGCGCGTCGGCCAGCTTGCGCAGATCGTCTTGCGAGATGGTGGCCGCGCTGCGCAACAAGGCCTCCATCTGGTCGGCGGGAATGGATTTGGCGATGCCGATGAAGTTCCTGGGCTTGCCCTCGATCTTGGTGTCGTCATAGACATCTTCGAGGTATTTGGCGCGTTCGGCGGCGCTGACGGTCACGCCGTCGGGATTGGGTTTCTTGCCGCGGCCCGCCGTATCGCGCGCCTTGGCCAGGCGGATCTGGCGGTCCACCCAGGCCTGGCGCAGGCCTTCCTCGTCGGTCTTCGGGTCGGCGCGCCCGGCGATGTCCAGCTTGAGGCTGGGCCGGTCGTTCAAGGCCTTGGCCAGCGTCTGCAGGCGCTGTTCGCTGTCGGGCGAGAGCTCGGCGCTGCCCGGGGCGAATTCGATATAGGAAAGCTCCTCGCCGCCGCCGAATATCGAGGCCAGCAGGCTGAAGGGCGAGGTGACGGCCTTGACGATCAGGTTGACGAAGACCCGCACGATGATGCCGCCCACCGAGAACTGCGGATCGTCCAGGGAGCCCGAAATCGGCAGATTGATATCGATGTTGCCCTTGCTGTCCTTGAGCAGCGCCACCGCCAGCAAGACCGGCAGCTGCAGGGCGTCCTTGCTGTCGGTCTTGTCGCCCAGGGTCAGCTGGTTGAGCACGACGCGGTTGCTGGCCTGCAGCTCGCGGTCCTTGATCTTGTACTCGACGTCCAGCGACAGCTTGCCGCGCTTGATGGGATAGCCCACGTATTTGGCCGAGTAGGTCGTAAAGCGCGGCAGGTCCACCCCCTTGGCCGAGGCCTTGATATCCAGCGCCAGGTATTGCGCGAAAGGCTGGACCGTCCCGCTGATGGCAAAAGGCGCCGTCGTATAGACGCGCCCGCCCACCTTGACCCGCGCCGGCTTTGGATGGCGCGAAGACACCGCCGAAACCGAGCCTTCGATGGCCGAGAGCTCGGCCGTATAGTTGGGCTTGACGAAGCGGTCGGTGAAATTCATCTTGCCGCGCGTCAGCGTCACGCTGTTAAGCGAGATATCCGGCATGGCCGAGGCGGCCTTGGCCGGCGCCGCCCGCGCCCGGGTCTGCGTGTCCTGCGTGATGGAGCCGCCCGCCTGGCCGGGCTCGGCGACGATGTCCATGACGTTCAGGCGTCCCTGGGCATTGAGCAGCACCCGGCCATAGAAATCGTCCAGCACGATGTCGCCCAGGTTGGCCGAGAATTGGTCTCCGCGCACCGCGACCTGCATATTGGACAGGGCAAGCTTGCTCCAGTTGAGGAAGTCGGCCTTGTTGACGCGGTCTTGCAGGTCGAAGTCGTTCACTTCGGCCGTGCCGCGCCAGGCCGCGCTCATGGGAGCGCTCCCGTTGGCCATGGCGAATTCCGCCTCGCCGCGCGCGCCCACCGTCACCGCGCGCACGGTCGCGTTCAGGCTGGAGGCCACATAGGGCGCGAAGGGCGCGAGATCCAGCCCGGCCAGGTCGACCTGGCTCTTGAGCGTGACCGGGGCGGAGGTCAGCACGCCCTTCATGTCCAACTGCCCCTTGCCCTGGATATCGCTGGCCTTGAGCGTGAAGTTCGAGGGCGTGGCGCCCAGGGACATTTGATCGGCGCCGAAATCCAGCTGGCCCAGCGAGATGTCCACGGCGGGCTTGATGCCTTCGTCGCGGACGAGCAGCCGCTCAAGCGAGAGTTTCAGGTCATGGGCGCTGGCCTGGGTGGCGTCATTGGCCTGGGCCAGGCGGACCCGGGTATCCAGGGCCAGCCGGCCATCCTTGATGATGAAGGGCGCGGCGGCCTGCACGGCCGGCGCGAAAGGCGCCAGCGCGATATTGCCCATATGCAGGTCCAGGTCCAGCGCCAGCGGCTCCAGCCTGAGCGGCCCCTTGGCGCGCAGCCAGCCGCCATCGGCGCTGTTTTCCATATTGGCCCACAGCTGGATGGGCTGCTCGGGCGGCTGCGGCAGCTGCACGTTCTCGACCGCCACGTCCAGCCCGGTGACGAGATAATCCAGTTGGGTGCCGGCGTCGCGCAGGCGCAGCCCGGCGTCGCGGATATTGATGGCGTCCACGGCCACCTGCCATTGCTGGGGCGCCGGCGCAGGCGCAGGCGCGGCCTCGGGGGCGGCTCCCGCGACAGGGGGCGAGGCCGGGTCGGGCGCCGCCGCCGGCC
>NZ_JHEP02000021.1 GCF_000657795.2 Bordetella pseudohinzii | reverse complement strand
TTCGCCTCCCGATCGCAGCAACACACCGTCACCTTGAACGCCCGCTGGGCCTTCTGACGGCGGGGCAAAAGAAAAACCCCTGGCAAACGCCAGGGGTTTGTCGGCCCGGCCCCTCCGGGCCATGGCGCGGGCGTCAGCCCTTGGCGACGGGCCGCGCGGGATCGGCGCACCACTCGCTCCAGGAGCCCGGATACAGGCGCGAACCGCCCAGGCCGGCAATCTCCATGGACAGCAGATTGTGGCAAGCGGTGATGCCCGAACCACATTGATGCACGATGGCTTGCGGGTCCCGGCCCTCCAGAAGGGCGCTGAATTCGGCGCGCAGCTGCGCGGCATCCTTGAAGCGCCCCTCGGGGCCCAGGTTTTCGACATTGGGCCGGTTCAGGGCGCCGGGAATATGCCCGGCGACCGGGTCCATGGGCTCGACCTCGCCGCGATAGCGGTTGGCCGCGCGCGCGTCGATCACGGTAAAAACCTGCTTGGGGATGTTCTGCAGCACGGCCTGGGCATCCACGACGCCGGCCAGGGGCTCGGCCGCCTTCACGCCGGGCAGGGGCGCCAGGGACGCCGCGGCGCCGCTTTCGGTGGGCTGGCCGGCGGCCGTCCAGGCCTGCCAGCCGCCATCGAGCACGACCACGCGCTCATGGCCTATCCAGCGCAGCATCCACCACAGGTGGGCGGCGTACATGCCGCCGCTGGCGTCATAGGCCACCACCAGCGTGGCGGGCTTGATGCCATGCGCGGCCATCAGGCCGGCGACAAGATCGCGGTCCGGCAGGGGATGGCGGCCATTCTTGCCGGTGCGCGCGGCGGACAGCTCGGTTTCGTGGTTCAGGTAGCGCGCGCCCGGGATATGCGCCTGCTCGTAGGCGCGCGGGCCGACGGCGTGGTCCGTCAGGTCGTGGCGCACATCGAAAATCCGCAAATCGGGCTCGCCCAGCCGGGCGGCCAGGTCGGCGACGGAAATCAAGGTCTTGGTCATGGAGGCTTCCTCTACAACAGGCCGCAGAACATCAGCCCTGCGCCGGATCCCGCATGGTACGCCAAACCGACAGCAGGCCCGCGGCGATGATCAGGCCCATGCCGGCCCAGGCCAGGCTGTCGAGCATGTCGCCCCAGACGCCCACGCCGATGAAGGCGGCGAAAATAATCGTGGTGTATTGCAGCGCCGCGGTCAGCAGGGCCGAACCGTGCCCGAAGGCGCGCGTCATGGCGAGCTGGCCGAACAGGCCGGCGGTGCCCACGCCCACCAGGGCGAAGTATCCCATCAGATCGGCGCTGCCCCAACCTTGCAGGGCCAGTCCGACCACGCTGCTCAGGCATACGGCCAGCGAGAAGAACAGCACCGTGCGCCACTCCGGCTCGCCCACGCGCCCCAGCTGGCGGATCTGCATCATGGCGATGGCCGACAAGGCGCCGGCCAACAGTCCCAGCAGCGCGGCCAGCCATTGGTCGTCATTGATGCTGGGCCGCAGCACGGCGATCACGCCCAGAAAACCCAGCACCACGGCCACAACGCGCACCAGGTCGCGCTGCGCCCCGCCCCAGCCCAGCATCCAGCAGGCGATGAACAGCGGCGCGGTGTAATTCAGGCTGGTGGCCGTGGCCAGCGGCAGGTGGGAGATGGCATAAAAGCCCAGCCACATCGACGTCACGCCCGACAGATTGCGCCAGACATGCAGGCGCCAGGAATTGGGCACGATGGATTGGCGCGCGGCGCGGGCCCAGATCAGCAGCAGGATGATGGACGGCAGCCCGCGAAACAGGACGACCTGGGCCAGGGAGGCGCCGTGTTCGGTCGATAGCTTCACGAACGACCCCATGATGGCGAACATGGCAGATGCCAACAACATCCAGAGTGCCTGCATGGGAGCCTGACGTAAGGAAAAACCAGAAGGAATATTGGGGAAAGCGATACTATACTCCCCATCCCGCGCCGCCGCCGGGCGCCCCTCGGGGAACCGACCAGCACGGGGCTGGTCAAATCGGGGCCTAAAAATCGTTTTCCCGCTCGCAGAGGAAACCCAATCGAATGAAACGTGTCATCCTGTTCCTGATCACCAACCTGGCCGTGATGCTGGTGCTGTCCGCCACTTTGCGCATCCTCGGCCTGGATCGCTACATCACGGCTCAGGGCCTGAATGTCAACGCCCTGCTCGTGTTCTCCGTCGTCGTGGGCTTCACGGGCTCCATTATTTCGCTGCTGATCAGCAAGCCCATGGCCAAGTTCAGCACCGGGGCGCAGGTCATCGACCCGAACGCCCCGCGCAACCAGCGCGAAGCCTGGCTGCTGGACACCGTCTACCAGCTGGCCGACCGCGCCGGCATCGGCCGCCCCGAGGTCGCCATCTATGACGGCGCGCCCAATGCCTTCGCCACGGGCGCCTTCAAGAACGACGCCCTGGTGGCCGTGTCCACCGGCCTGCTCGAAAGCATGAGCGAAGAAGAAGTCGCCGCCGTGCTGGGCCACGAAGTCGCCCACGTCGCCAACGGCGACATGGTCACCCTCACCCTGATCCAGGGCGTGGTCAACACCTTCGTGGTCTTCCTGGCGCGCGTGGTCGGTTATTTCGTCGACCGCACCATCTTCCGCACCGAGCGCGGCACCGGGCCGGGCTTCTACATCACCGTGATCGTCTGTGAGATCGTGTTCGGCGTGCTGGCCTCCATCATCGTGGCCTGGTTCTCGCGCCAGCGCGAATACCGCGCCGACGCCGGCTCGGCCCAGCTGCTGGGCGCGCGCGAGCCCATGATCCATGCCCTGGCCCGCCTGGGCGGCGTGGAGCCCGGCGAGCTGCCCAAGTCCTTCCAGGCCTCGGGCATTGCCGGCGGCGGCGCGATTTCGGCGCTGTTCTCCTCGCACCCGCCCATCCCCGCCCGGATCGCGGCCCTGCAGCAGATGCGCGTGTCCTGAAAACGCGCCTGCCCCAAGCAAAAGAACCCGGCCGCAGGCCGGGTTCTTCTTTTGGCGGCCGGGGCGGCTAGCCCCTGCCCATGGCTCGGGACGAGCCGCTCAATCCAGCGTGAGAATCGTGGCGCCGGTGGTCTTGCGGCCGGCCAGGGCGGCCTGGGCCTCGCCAGCCCGCTCCAGGCTGTAGCGCTGGTCGATACGAACCTTGATTTTCTTCTTCTGCACCAGGCCGAAGAGCTCGTCGGCGGCGGCCTTGAGCTTTTCGGGCGTGTTGACGTGCACGGCCAGCGAGGGGCGGGTCACATACAGGCAGCCCTTCTGGTTCAGGATGCCGAGGTTCACGCCCGTGACGGGACCGGAGGCATTGCCGAAGCTCACCATCAGGCCGCGCGGCTCGATGCAGTCCAGCGAGGTCTCCCAGGTGTCCTTGCCCACGCCGTCATAGACCACGGGCACCTTCTTGCCGCCGGTCAGTTCGAGCAGGCGTTCGGCCACGTTCTCGCGCGAGTAGTCGATGGTTTCCCAGGCGCCGTTGGCGCGGGCCAGTTCGGCCTTCTCGGGGCTGGAGACCGTGCCGATCAGCTTGACGCCCAGGGCCTTGGCCCATTGGCAGGCGATCAGGCCCACGCCGCCGGCGGCCGCGTGGAACAGAATGGTCTCGCCGCCCTGCAGGCGGTAGGTCTGGCGGAACAGGTACTGGACCGTCAGGCCCTTGAGCATCAGGGCGGCGGCTTCTTCGAAGCTCACGCCCTTGGGCAGCTTGACGACTTGCGCAGCCGGCACATTGCGCGCCTGCGCATAAGCGCCCAGCGGGCTTTGGCCATAGGCCACGCGATCGCCCACCTTCAGGTGCCCGACCCCGGCGCCGACCGCCTCGACCACCCCGGCGCCCTCGAACCCCAGGCCGTGCGGCAGGGGATGGGGATACAGGCCGGTGCGGTAATAGATGTCGATGAAGTTCAAGCCGGCGGCATGCTGGCGGATGGTGACTTCATTGGCGGCGGGCGGCGGGACCTCCACCTCCACGACCTTCAGGACCTCGGGGCCGCCGTGCTGTTCAATACGGACCGCCTTGACGAGCTTGCTGGCCATTCTGGCCTCCTTTCTGAATTTGACGATAAAGCAAAACCACTTGCCGGCCGCGCTAGCCCGCCCTGGCGGGGCGCCTGCCGGTCAGCACAAAAACCCCTGCCAGCACCAGCGCCGTGCCGGCCAGCTGCCAGACCGTGATGGGTTCGGACAGCAGCCAGGCTGCCAGGAACAGCACCGAGACCGGTCCCAGCATGCCCAGCAGCGAGGCCGTGGGCGCCCCCACCAGCGCGACCGCCCACATCATCATGAAGACGGGCAGCACCGTGTTGAGGGTGGCGTGGATCAGGGAATAACCGTAGACGCCGGCGGGTTGCAGCAACACCGACGGCGGATGCACCACGAAGAACTGGATCACGCAGGCCACGCAGGACACCAGCATGGCATAGGCCACCAACCGCGTCGCGCCCACCCGCTTGACCAGCTCCCCGGAGCAAATCAGGTAAACAGAATAGCTCAGGGCCGAGGCGAAGACGAACAAAGACCCTTTGACGACATCGGAACCGCCGCCGGTCTCCGAAAGATCATGGGCGAAGACCAGCACGACGCCCGCGTAGGAGAGGATCATGGCCCACAGCTGGCGCCGCGTGATCGGCCGCTTGAGCCACCAGGCCGACAGCAGCACCACCAGCGAGGGCGACAGGAATAGAATCAGGCGCTCCAGGCTGGCGCTCACATAGCGCAGCCCGAGAAAATCGAGAAAACTCGACAGGTAATAACCGATAAGCCCGAGCACGCAGATCTGGATTCTTTCCTTGGCTGTCAGCGTCACGATCTGGCCGCGCGCCGCGCGGCGCGACTCCCACCAGGCGACGGCGGCGAAAAACGGCATGGCGAACAGCATGCGGAAAGCGATCAGCGTCACCGCGTCGATGCCGTATCGATAGGTGAACTTGACCACGACCGCCTTGGCGGAAAACAGGATGGCGCCCAGCCCGGCCAAAAAATAGCCCGCCAGGATCTGCGTCTGGCGGGAGGCGGCAAAATGCTCGGAAATGCGATTCATGCGATGATTTTAGTTTGCCCCCGCGCCTAACGCGCGCCCGCCCCGCGAATTTTGGCGCGCGCCATCGATCCCGGCCAGAAAACCGGCTCAATCGACTCTTCGCCGACACACCATGACCCGCCAGCGAGCCCTTGTCTATATCCATTTTGCCGCCGTGCTCTTCGGCCTGACCGGCGTCTTTGGCGAACTCATCCAGGCCAGCGCGGCCGTCATCACGCTGGGCCGCGCCCTGTTCGCGGTGGCCTCCCTGGCCGTCTTTGCCCGTATCCAGCGCCGTCCGCTGCTGGGCATGCTCACCCCGGCCCAGTTGTTCGTCCTGGTGATCGCGGGCGCCTTGCTGGCCGTGCATTGGGTGACCTTCTTTATTTCGGTCAAGGTCGGCGGCATCGCCATCGCCACGCTGGGTTTCGCCAGTTTCCCGGCCTTCATCACGCTGTTTGAAGGCCTGCTGTTCCGCGAAAAAGTGCGCATGGCCGAATGGCTGGTGCTGGCGCTGGTCACCGCCGGCCTGGTGCTGGTCACGCCGTCCTTCGATTTCGCCGACCAGGGCACGGTGGGTCTGGCCTGGGGACTGCTGTCGGGCCTGTCCTTCGCCCTGCTGGCCCTGACCAACCGCCGCGCCGCTTCCGGCATGGACCCCATGCAGGTGGCTTGCTGGCAAAACGCCATCGTTTCCCTCATCGTGCTGCCCTTCGCGGTCGGCCAGCTGCCGACCCTGGCCGCCCTGGACTGGCTGTGGCTGGGGCTGCTGGGCATTTTCTGCACCGGCCTGTCGCACTACCTCTTCGTCTCCTCGCTGACCCGGCTCAACGCGCGCAGCGCCGGCCTGGTGATCGCGCTGGAACCGGTCTACGCCATCGGCTTCGCCTGGGCGCTGTTCGCCCAGCAGCCCAGCCTGCGCATGCTGGCCGGCGCCGCCCTCATCGTGGCGGCCATCGTCTGGTCGGGCCTGCGCAAGGCCGCCCACTGAGGCCGGATACCCAGTCTTGACAATGATTGCCTAGGCAGTAAAATCCTGCCTCATGAGTTCATCCAAGCCTGACCCCGCCGCCCCCAGCAACGTCCATTACCGCGCCGACAAGATCGCGATGAGCGAGGACAATTGCGGCTTTCTGATCAAGCTGGTGCACCAGTCGCTCAACCGCATGCTGGACCAGGAGATGGCTCCGCTGGACCTGACGGCCATGCAGTGGCGCCCGCTGGCGCTCCTGGAGCGCGGCCGCGCCGATACCTCGGCCGAGCTGGCGCGCATCATCGGCGTGGACGCCGGCGCCATGACCCGCACCCTGGACAGGCTGGAGAGCAAAGGCCTGCTGCGCCGCGCCCGCAGCTGCGAGGACCGCCGCGTGGTCAAGCTGGAGCTGACCGAGACGGGCCTGGCCAAGGCGCGCGAGATCCCCACCTATATCGCCAAGGCGCTCAACACCCATTTGCGCGGTTTCAGTCCCGAAGAGGTGCGCCAGTTGCGCCATCTGCTCATCCGCATGCTGGCCAACGGCTCGCCCCAGGGCAGCGCCTGAGGCCCGCGCGCCGTTAACCCCGCTCGTAATCGGGTTGTTCGCGCAAAACAGGCCTTGCTGCGATTTAATTACTGCCTAGTCAATAACAGACCAATCAATAACTTTCAGCAAATTGTCAGGATGAAACGCCTACTTTCCACCGCATTGGTCCTGGCCCTGGCGGGCTGCGCGCTGATGGAACCGGCCCCCCAGCCAGTGGCCGAGCTGGAGCCGGCCCGCCTGGGCCTGGCCGACGCAAAGACCGCCTGGCCCGCCACCCAGTGGTGGCAGCGCTATGGCGACCCGCAACTGGACCGCCTGGTCGACGCCGCCCTGGCGAACAATCCCTCGCTGACGGCGGCGCAGGCCCGCCTGGCGCAGGCCAATGCGGCCGTGGCCGGCGCGCGCGCGCCGCTCATGCCGCGCGTGGACGCCAATTACACGCTGACCCGCGAGCATATGTCGGGCAATTACGTCTACCCGGCCCCCTTGGGCGGATCGGTGGCCTCCGACAACCGGCTGGCGCTGGACTTCAGCTATGAGCTGGACTTCTGGGGCAAGAACCGTTCGCGCCTGAAGGCCGCGGTCTCCCAGCGCGACGCCGCCGACGCCGATGCCCAGGCCGCGCGCAACCTGCTGGCCCGCTCGGTGGTGCGCAGCTATCTCAATCTGCAGAACGCCTTCGCCCAGCACGAGGTGATCGGGCGCGTCATCGCGCAGCGCGATGATGTGCGCAAGCTGACCCAGGGGCGCCGGCAGGCGGGCCTGGACACCGAGGTCGAGGTCAAGCAGGCCGAATCGGCCGCCGCCGCCGCGCGGGTGGAACTGACCCAGGTCGAGACCACCATCGCCCAGTTGCGCAACCAGCTGGCCGCCCTGACCGCGTCCAGCCCCGCGCAAATGCAGTCGCTGGCGCCGGTGACCCTGAAAGCGCCCGATGGCGTGCTGCCGCAGGCCCTGCCGCTGGAACTGCTGGGCCACCGCCCCGACGTGGTGGCCGCCCGCTGGCGCGCCGAAGCCGCGCGCCACCAGATCGACAGCGCCAAGGCCGAGTTCTACCCCAATGTGAACATCGTGGCCTTCGCCGGCCTGCAGGCCCTGGGCACCAATATGCTGTTCGACAGTTTCAGCCGCACGGCCGGGGTCGGGCCCGCCATCACCTTGCCCATCTTCCATGGCGGCGAGCTGAACGCCAACCTGGCCGGCCGCCGCGCCGATGCCGACCTGGCGGTGTCCGACTACAACCAGACGGTGCTGACCGCCATCCAGCAGGTGGGCGATGCGCTGGAAGCCCTGCGCCTGATCGACCGCGAGAAGACCGAGCGCGCGCAGGCGCACGACGCCATCGAAGCGGCCTACGACCTGGCCGTCAAGCGCTACCGCAACGGCCTGGGCAATTATCTGTCGGTGCTGCTGGCGCAGGACGGCGTGCTGGCCCAGTCCCGGCTGCAGACGGATCTCCAGTACCGCGCCTATCAGCTCGATGCCGACCTGGCCTATGCGCTGGGCGGCGGCTATGTCCCCGCCGCGGACGCCCAACCTTCCCATACTCACTGATCGCTTGCCATGACCTCCCCCACTACCCATCCCGCACGCAAGCGCCTGCTGTTGATCGCAACCGGCGCCTTCATCGTCCTGGCCCTGGGCTACGGCGCCTGGTGGGCGCTTTTCGGCTCGCATTTCGAGAGCACGGATGACGCCTATGTGCACGGCAACCTGGTGCAGATCACGCCCCAGGTGCCCGGCACCGTGGTGGCCATCGAAGCCGACGACACCGAGATGGTCAAGGCCGGCCAGCCCCTGGTGCGCCTGGATCCGGCCGACACCGATGTCGCCCTGCAGCAGGCCGAGGCGCGGCTGGCGCAGACCGTGCGCCAGGTCCGCACGCTCTATGTGCAGAACGACAGCCTGGCCGCCGACGTCGAAGTCCGGCAGGCCGACATCGGCCGCGCCCAGGCCGACCTGAACCGCGCCCAGAGCGATCTCAAGCGCCGCCAGGCGCTGGCCGCCTCCGGCGGCGTGAGCGGCGAAGAAATCCTGCACGCCGAAACCACGCTGAAGACCGCCCAGGCCGGCCTGGCCCAGGCCCGCGCCGCGCTGGCCTCGGCCCAGGCCAAGCGGGCCACCAATCTGGCCCTGACCCAGGGCACGACGGTGGAGAACCACCCCGACGTGCGCCGGGCCGCCGCGGACCTGCGCAACGCCTGGCTGGCCAGCTCGCGCACCGTGCTGCCCGCGCCGGTCGGCGGCATGGTTGCCCGGCGCAGCGTGCAGGTCGGCCAGCGCGTGGCGCCCGGCTCGGTGCTGATGAACGTGGTGCCGCTGGACCAGATCTGGGTGGAGGCCAACTTCAAGGAAGGCCAGCTGCGCCATATGCGCGAGGGCCAGCCGGTGACGATGACGGCCGATATGTATGGCGGCTCGGTCAAGTACCACGGCAAGGTGGTCGGCCTGGACGCCGGCACCGGCAGCGCCTTTGCCCTGCTGCCGGCGCAGAACGCCACCGGCAACTGGATCAAGGTGGTGCAGCGCGTGCCGGTGCGCATCACGCTGGACCCCGAGGACCTCAAGAAGCATCCGCTGCGCATCGGCCTGTCCATGGACGTCGAAGTCGATGTCGGCAAGGACGAGGGCCAGGCGCTGACGGCGGCGCGCGCCGAGCCGGCCTGGTCCACCCGCGCCTTCGAGCCGGCGCATGACGAGGTCGACGCCCTCATCGCCAAGATCATCAAAGACAATCTGCAATCATGAGCGAGCAAGCCCGCAAGGCGCCGACGGGCGGGCCCTACCCGCCCCTGGAAGGCGCGACCCGCATCATCGGCTCGATCGCGCTGTCGACCGCGGTGTTCATGAACGTGCTGGACACCTCCATCGCCAACGTGTCCATCCCGACCATCTCGGGAGACCTCGGCGTGAGCAGCAGCCAGGGCACCTGGGTGATCACTTCGTTCGCGGTCGCCAACGCCATCACGGTGCCCTTGACGGGCTGGTTGACCCAGCGCTTCGGGCAGGTCCGCCTCTTCGTGACCTCCACCCTGCTCTTCGTGCTGGCCTCCTGGCTGTGCGGCTTCTCGCCCACGCTGGAGGCCCTGATCGCTTTCCGCGTGCTGCAGGGCCTGGTGGCCGGCCCCATGATCCCGCTGTCGCAGGCCTTGATGCTGGGCGCCTTTCCGCGCGAAAAAGCCGGGATGGCGCTGGCGGTCTGGTCCATGACCACACTGGTGGCGCCGGTGGCCGGCCCCTTGCTGGGGGGATGGATTTCGGATAACTACACCTGGCCCTGGATTTTCTATATCAATGTGCCGGTGGGCCTGCTGGCGGCCTGGATCAGCTGGCGCATCTTCCGCGACCGCGAATCGCTCACGCGCAAGCTGCCCATCGACAAGATCGGCCTGCTCCTGCTGGTGGTCTGGGTGGGCTCGCTGCAGATCATGCTGGACAAGGGCAAGGAGCTGGACTGGTTCGCCAGCCCGACCATCATCGGCCTGGCCGCCGTGGCTTTCGTCGCCTTTGTCTTCTTCCTGATCTGGGAACTCACCGACGCGCATCCGGTGGTCGATCTCAGGCTGTTCAAGGAACGCAACTTCACGGTCGGCGCGCTGACCCTGGCCACGGCCTACGGCGTCTTCTTCGGCAATGTGGTGCTGCTGCCGCTATGGCTACAGAGCAATATGGGCTATACCGCCACCTACGCCGGCATGGTGACCGCGCCGGTGGGCATACTCGCCATCCTGCTCACGCCGGTGGTCGGCAAGCTGCTGGCCACCCGCGATCCGCGCCAGCTCGTGACCGTGGCCTTCATGATCTTCGCCCTGGTGTGCTTCATGCGGTCGGGCTTCAACACCCAGACCGATGTGCGCACGCTGATGATACCGACCATCATCCAGGGCGCGGCCATGGCCATGTTCTTCGTGCCGCTCACCTCGATCACGCTGTCCGGCCTGGAGCCTGGCCGCATTCCGGCCGCCTCGGGGCTGTCGAACTTCGCGCGCCTGACGGCGGGCGCCTTCGGGACCTCGATCGCCACCACGCTGTGGGACAACCGCGCGACGCTGCACCACGCGCAGCTGACGGAAGTGGCCAAGCCGGGCCAGCAGGCCTTCGACCAGGTGCAAGGCACCCTGCAGGGCAGCCTGGGCCTGAACCCGCAGCAATCGCTTACCGTGATCGACGGGCTGGTCAACACTCAGGCCTACACCATGGCCGCGGTCGATGTCTTCTATGCCTCGGCCATCATCTTCGTGCTGCTCATCGGCACGGTGTGGTTCGCCCGCCCCAAGTCCTCCAGCGGCAAGGGCAAGGACGACGGCGCGGCCGAGGCCGCGGCCGGCGCGCACTGAAGCCGGGCCCGCCCTTTGCGGGGCGGGCCTTGTCGCCTCAGGCCCGGGCGACGATCTCCGCGATCGCGCGGCCCACGTCGGCCGTCTTGGCCTGGCCCTTCATGTCCGGCGTGCGCGGCCCTTCGGCCAACACCGTCTCGATGGCCGAGACCACGGCCTGGGCGGCCTGCGAATACCCCAGGAAATCCAGCATCAGCGCCCCGCTCCAGATCTGCCCGATGGGGTTGGCGATGCCCTTGCCATAGATGTCCGGCGCCGAGCCATGGACGGGCTCGAACAGCGAGGGGAATTTGCGCTCGGGATTGAGGTTGGCCGAAGGCGCGATGCCGATGGTGCCGGTGCAGGCCGGCCCGAGATCGGAAAGAATGTCGCCGAACAGATTCGAGGCCACCACCACATCGAACCAGTCCGGATGCTGCACAAAGTGCGCGCACAGGATGTCGATGTGGTACTTGTCCCAGCGCACGTCCGGATACTGCGTGGCGATATCGGCCACGCGCTCATCCCACCAGGGCATGGAGATCGAAATGCCGTTGGACTTGGTCGCCGCGGTCAGGTGCTTGCCGCGCTTGCGCGCCAGCTCGAAGGCGAACTTGAGCACCCGGTCGGCGCCCACGCGCGTAAAGACGCTCTCCTGGATCACCACCTCGCGCTCGGTGCCCGCGAACAGGCGGCCGCCGCTGTTGGAATACTCGCCCTCGGTATTTTCGCGGACGATATAGAAATCGATCTCGCCAGGCTGGCGGTTGGCCAGCGGCGAGGGCACGCCCGGCATCAGCCGCACCGGACGCAGGTTGATGTATTGGTCGAAATCCCGCCGGAAGCGGAACAGCGAGCCCCACAGCGCCTCATGGTCGGGCACGGCGGCCGGCCAGCCGATGGCGCCGAAGAAAATGGCCTCATGCCCGCCGATCTGCCGCGCCCAGTCGTCCGGCATCATCTTGCCGTGCTTGGCGTAGTAGTCGCAGCTCCAATCAAAATGATCCCACTGGAAGCCGATGCCAAAGCGCGTGGCCGCCGCGTCCAGCACGCGCAGCCCTTCCGGCACGACTTCCTTGCCTATGCCGTCGCCGGGAATCACGGCGATTTTATGTGTCTTTCCTGCCACCCGAAGTCTCCAAGACGGCGCGCCGCCACGGCGCGCCTTCCGCGCATCATATAGGCAGCGCGCCGGCCGCGGCCAGTCTTCAGGCGCCGCTCCAGGCCTGCTCGTTCAGGCGGTCGCTGTGGACCGCCGCGCCCTGCGAGCGCTGCACATGCTCCAGGGCGGGGGTGATGACCTGGGTCAGGCGGTCGAAGGCCGGCCCCAGCTCCTCTTCCGGCACGCAGGCATAGCCCAGCAGCAGACCGGGCCGGGCCCGGCGTTCGTCCGCGTAGTAGCGCGACAAGGGCCGGGCCGTCAGCCCCAGCGTACGCGCGGCGATGGAGATCCCCAGGTCGTCGGTGCCCTCGGGCAGGTGCAAGACCAGGTGCAGGCCCGCCTCGTGGGTGGACACCGGCCAGTCGGCGCCGAAATGCCGCGCGATGGCGCCGCGCAGCACGGCCTGGCGGGCGGCGTAGCGCTGCTTCATGCGGCGGATGTGGCTGGCGTAATGGCCACCCTCGATAAAGTCGGCCAGCACCGCCTGGTCCATGAGCCGGCCCTCGCGATACAACTCCGACAGGCCCGTGGCGAAGTGCGGCGCCAGCCGCCTGGGCAGCACCATATAACCCATGCGGAAACCCGGGAACAGGGTCTTGGAGAACGTGCCCAGGTAGAGCACCCGGTCATGCGCGTCCAGGCCCTGCAGCGAACCGATGGGCCGGCCGTCGAAGCGGAACTCGCTGTCGTAGTCGTCCTCGACGATCCAGGCGCCGCGCTTGTGGGCGTACTCCAGCAGCATGCGGCGCCGCGCCAGGCTCATGACCATGCCCAGCGGATATTGGTGCGAGGGCGTCACGAAGATAAAGCGCGGCGGCTCCCGCATCTGTTCGGCGCTGGGCGCCATGCCCTCTTCATCGACCGGCACGGGCACCGGGGTGATGCCGCAGGCCACCAGGGTGGAGCGCGAGCCCCAATAACCCGGATCTTCCATCCAGGCGGTATTGCCGGTGTCGCCCAGCAGGCGCGCCAGCAGGCTGATGGACTGGTGGATGCCGGTGGTGATGACGATCTGGTCGGGCTCGCAGCGCACGGAGCGCGCCAGGCGCAGATGCTCGGCCAGCGCTTGCCGCAGCGGCATATAGCCCGAGCCGCTGGCGTAGGTCAGCAGTTCCGGCGTCTGCTGGCGCCAGCGCCGGTTCAGGAGCCGGTTCCAGACCGCGCGCGGAAAGGCCGACACATCCGGCACGCCGGAAACAAAGGCCCCCCATTGCCGATCCGAGGCCGAGGCATCCTGCACCAGCTTGCTGCCGCGCCGCGACAGCAGGAAGGGGCTGGCCGGCGCATCGGCCGGCAGGCCCGGCAGGGGCTCTTGTGGCGCCGGCACGGTATCCGAAACAAAGGTACCACTTCCGAAGGCCGAGATCAGATACCCCTCGGCCAGCAGCTGGTCGTAGGCGTGCAATACGGTATTACGGGATAACCCGGTGTCGCTGGCCAGCGCCCGGGTGGCCGGCAGCTTGGTGCCGGCCGGCAGCTCGCCGGCCAGGATCAGCCCGCGCAGCGTGTCGCAGATCTGCCGGGACAGCGCAACGGCGCCGCGCCGCTCCAGGCGCTGCAGCAGACGCTCGGAAAGAATCAGCTCTTTCAAAGTGGCACCAGAAACTCGAATCAATTTGGATCTATTGAGAGTACCAAATATTCGATACGCTGCTGCTTCAAAACGACGTCCACATAAATGCCAAGGGGAAAAACTTGCAGCCGGACAAAATACAGGTCCAGACCGGACCCATGAAGGCGGGGGAATTTCGCCCAGCGCCGGTTTACCGACCGCGCCGACAGCGGCGGCCCTCACGGCCCGCCGCCTGAACTCAACGCCGCCGCGGTGCGCGGCGGGCAGTTCCAGCACCGCAACGCAGCAACCGGCAGGCGCCATCCGCGCCGGCCGGCCAACCAATCCGCCCTGGCACGGAGCCTGCTTGAATCCTCAAGCGCGCCGTGCCCATTCATCTCAAGACAGCCGGGAGGCCTGCAGTGAAACTGAAACACGCCATCAAACTCTCCGCTTGCGCGCTCGCCCTGGCCGCCGCCCTGCCCATGGGCGCGGCCTGGGCACAGACCAAGGGCGGCACGCTCAGCATGATCGTGCAGCCCGAGCCGCCCATCCTGATTCCGGCCCTGAACCAGCAAGGCCCCACGCAGTTCGTCGCCGGCAAGATCTATGAAAGCCTGCTGACCTATTCCTTCGACCTCAAGCCCCAGCCGGGTCTGGCCAAGTCCTGGGAAGCCAGCCCGGACGGCCTGTCGTACACCTTCCATCTGCAGGAAAACGTCAAGTGGCACGATGGCAAGCCCTTCTCGGCCGACGACGTGGTGTTCTCGCTCACCGAGCTGCTGCCCAAGGTGCACGCCCGCGCCCGCGTCATCCTGACCAAGTTCATCGACAAGGTCGAGAAGATCGACGACAAGACGGTCAAGATCTCGCTGAAATCGCCCTTCCCGGCCTTCATGCTGATGTTCGAGCCCGGCTTTGCGCCCATGATGCCCAAGCACATCTATGAGGGCACCGACTACGCCACGAACCCGGCCAACCAGAAACCCGTCGGCACCGGCCCCTTCATGTTCAAGGAATGGAAGCGCGGCGAATACATCAAGCTGGCGCGCAACCCGGAGTACTGGAAGCCGGGCAAGCCCTACCTGGACGAGATCATCTTCAATGTGATCCCCGACGCGGCCTCGCGCGCGGTGGCCTATGAGCGCGGCAGCGTGGATGTGCTGCGCGGCGGCGATGTCGACAACGTGGACGTCAAGCGCCTGCGCGCCCTGCCCAATACGGAGTACACCACCCAGGGCTGGGAGATGTTCTCGCCGCAGGCCTACCTGATCTTCAACATGCGCAAGCCGCCCTTTGACAACCTCAAGGTGCGTCAGGCCGTGATGGCCGCCATGAACCGCAAGCTGGTCGTGGACAACATCTTCTTCGGCCTGGGCAAGGTCTCGACCAGCCCCTTCGTGACGACCGAGATGTTCTACGACAAGAACATGCCGGCCATGCCCTTCGACATGAAGAAGGCGCGCGAGCTGATCAAGGAATCGGGCATCAAGCCGCAGGACTACACCATCCGGCAGCTGTCCTTCCCCTATGGCTCGACCTGGGACCGCCTGGCCGAATACACCAAGCAGTCGCTGGAGCAGTTGGGCTTCAAGGTGCAGATCGAATCCACCGACGCCGGCGGCTGGGCGTCGCGCACCGGCAACTGGGACTTCGACCTGACCACCAACTACACCTACCAGTACGGCGATCCGGCGCTGGGCGTGCAACGCCTGTACGTCAGCTCCAACATCGTGAAGGGCTCGCCCTTTGCCAACGTGCAGGGCTACAGCAATCCCGAGACCGACAAGTGGTGGGCCGAGGCGGCCTCCGAAGTCGATCCGGCCAAGCGCCAGGCGCTCTACACCCAGCTGCAGACCACGCTGGTCAACGAAGTGGCCAACGGCTATCTGGTGGACATGGAGTTCCCCACGCTCTACCGCGCCAAGGTCAAGAACCTCGTGAAGACCGCCATCGGCCTGAACGAGAGCTTTGACGACGTCTATATCGAGCAGAAGTAAGTAGGTTCTGCCGCGGCCCGGGCCGCGGCAGGCCGGGGCCGCCCGCGGGCCGCCCCGGGCTTGATCCCTCAGAACGGCCCGCGCCGTTGCCTGGAGATGCTTCACATGAAATTCCTGTCTTTCTTCGCCTCGCGCTTGAGCAAGGCCCTGGTGGTCGTGCTCGGCGTGGTGATCATCAATTTCTTCCTGATCCGGCTGGCGCCCGGCGATCCGGCGGCCGTGCTGGCCGGCCAGGCCGGCGCGGGCGACGCCGCCTATGTCGAACAGCTGCGCACCCAGTTCGGCCTGGACAAGCCGGTGCTGACCCAGCTGGGCCTCTACCTGAAGGGCGTGGTCCAGCTCGACCTGGGCTTTTCCTACCGCAATCACGTGCCGGTGCTGGACCTCATCGTCGAGCGCCTGCCCGCCACCTTCCTGCTGATGGTCTGCGCCTTCCTGTTCTCCATCATCCTGGGCGTGCTGCTGGGCGTGGTGGCCGCGCGCTCGCGCTATGCCAACAAGCGCCGCTGGATAGACAGCAGCGTCATGACCGGCGCCCTGTTGCTCTATGCCACGCCGCTGTTCTGGCTGTCGCTCATGGGCATCCTGCTGTTCTCGGTCATGCTGGGCTGGCTGCCCGCCTTCGGCATGGAGACGGTCGGCTCCAACCTGACCGGCCTGGCCCGCGCCTGGGACATCACCCAGCACCTGATCCTGCCCACGGTCACGCTGGGCTGCTTCTTCATGGCCGTCTATGTGCGCCTGACGCGCGCCTCCATGCTTGAGGTGATCGGCATGGACTTCGTCAAGACCGCGCGCGCCAAGGGCGTATCGCCCAACCGGGTGATCCGCGCCCACGTGCTGCGCAATGCGCTGCTGCCCGTCATCACCTTTGCCGGCATCCAGCTCGGCCAGATGGCCGGCGGCGCCGTGCTCACCGAAACCGTCTTCGCCTGGCCGGGCATCGGCCGGCTGATGTTCGATGCCCTGCTGCAGCGCGACTACCAGCTGCTGCTGGGCATCTTCCTGGTCACCTCCATCATGGTCGTCGTGTTCAACCTCATCACCGACGTGATCTACCGCTTGATCGATCCCCGCATCGCCGCCGGCGGCAAGCAAGGAGCGGCAGCATGAAAGGCTTTATCAAACGCTATATGCGCAACTACGGCGCGGTCGCCGGCCTGCTTATCGTGGCCGCCGTCGTCCTCGTCGCCCTGGCCGCGCCCCTGCTCTATGAAGACTCGCCCTGGATGATGGTGGCCACGCCCCTGATCCCGCCCTTTTCGGATCCCGCCTATCCCTTCGGCACCGACATGCTGGGGCGCGACATCACCGCCGGCCTGGTATGGGGCGCGCGCGTCTCGCTCATGGTGGGCCTGCTGTCGACCGGCGTGGCCCTGCTGTTCGGCATCCTGGTCGGCGCCGTGGCCGGCTATTGCGGCGGGCGCATCGACGACGCCCTGATGCGCTTCACCGAGTTTTTCCAGACCATCCCGCAGTTGGCCATGGCCGTGGTGCTGGTGGCGGTGCTGGGGCCTTCGGTGTATTCCATCATGGGCGCCATCGCCGTGGTGTCCTGGCCGCCGGCCGCGCGCCTGGTGCGCTCGGAATTCATGACCCTCAAGCAGCGCGAGTTCGTGCAGGCGGCCATCGTCATCGGCCAGACGCCGGGCCGCATCGTCTGCTCGCAGATCCTGCCCAATGCCATGTCGCCCATCATCGTGTCGGCTTCCTTCATGGTGGCCACGGCCATCCTGACGGAATCCTCGCTGTCCTTCCTGGGACTGGGCGACCGCAACATGATGAGCTGGGGCTTCATGATCGGCGCGGCGCGCACCATGATCCGCGAGGCATGGTGGATGAGCGTCTGGCCCGGCGTGGCCATCCTGCTGACCGTGCTGGCCATCAACCTGATCGGCGAAGGGCTCAACGACGCCCTCAACCCCCAACTGCGCAAGCGCGGCGAATAAGGAGACCGGCATGACGACCGAACACAACGCGCCGCTCTTGTCCGTGCGCAACCTGACCATCGCCCTGCCCGCGGGCGGCGACCGGCCCTACGCCGTGCAGGATATCTCCTACGACATCCGCGCCGGCGAGATCCTGTGCATCGTGGGCGAGTCCGGGTCGGGAAAGTCCATGAGCGCCAACGCCATCATGGGCCTGCTGCCCGACTATCTGAAACCGCAAGGCGGGCAGATCCTGTTCAAGGGCAAGGACTTGCTGACGCAGAGCGAGGACGCCCTGCTGTCCATGCGCGGCAAGGACATGGCGATGATCTTCCAGGAGCCGCTGTCGGCCCTGAACCCCTTGATGACCGTCGGCGAACAGATCGGCGAAGTCATGCGGGTGCATAACGCCTATCCGGGCCCGGCGCGCCAGCGCCGCGTGCTGGAGCTGCTGGACTTCGTCGGCCTGCCCGATCCGGCCACGCTCTACCATGTCTACCCCTTCCGCCTGTCGGGCGGCCAGCGACAGCGCGTCATGATCGCCATGGCGCTGGCCCTGGAGCCCGCCTTCCTGATCGCCGACGAACCGACCACCGCGCTGGATGTCACCACCCAGGCGCAGATCCTGGCCCTGATCGCCCGCATCCAGAAAGAAAAAGGCATGGGCGTGATGTTCGTCACCCACGACTTCGGCGTGGTGGCCGAGATCGCCCACCGGGTCGCGGTCATGGAAAAAGGCATCCTGGTCGAGGAAGGCCCGGCCGAACAGGTGCTGAACCGGCCGCGCCATCCCTATACGCGCCGGCTGATCGCCGCCGTGCCGCACCGGCGCGCCCAGGAGCGCGAAACCGCCAGCCGGGACCAGCCCGTGCTCCAGGTGCGCAATCTGAAGAAAACCTATTTCACCGGCCATGGCGGCTGGTTCGGGCGCAAGCGCGTGGTCAACGCCGTGGACGGCGTGAGCTTCGAGGTTCGGCGCGGCGAGACGCTGGGCATCGTGGGCGAATCCGGATCGGGCAAATCGACCATAGGCAAATGCCTGCTCAAGCTCATCGGCATCGACGGCGGCGAACTGATCTTCAACGGCCGCGACATCGCCGGCCTGACCGAAAGCCAGTTCCGCCCGATACGCAAGGACATCCAGATGATCTTCCAGGACCCCTTTGCCTCGCTCAACCCGAGGCAGACGGTGGGCCGCATCATCAGCGACGGACCGGTGGCCAATGGCACGCCGCGCGCCGAGGCCGACACGCGCACGCGCGAACTGCTCACCCTGGTGGGCCTGGACCCCTCGGCCTTTGACCGCTACCCCAATCAGTTCTCCGGCGGCCAGCGCCAGCGCATCGGCATCGCGCGCGCCCTGGCGCTGGAACCCACGGTGCTGGTGGCCGACGAGTCGGTCTCGGCGCTGGACGTGTCCGTGCAGGCCCAGGTGCTGCAGCTGCTGCACGAGCTGCAGCAGAAGCTGCGCATCGCGCTGATCTTCATCACCCACGACCTGCGCGTGGCGGCGCAGATCTGCAACGCCGTGCTGGTCATGCACCGGGGCAAGGTGGTGGAACATGGCAGCCCGGCGCAGATCTTCGACCGGCCGCAGAACCCCTATACCCAGCAGCTGATCGCCGCCGTGCCGGGCCAGCACTGGGACCCGACGCAGGCACAGACCTCATGAGTCCGGACCATGAACGACCAGAGCGATAAGCCCGAGGACTGGAACGCGCGCCGGGCCGCCGCCACGCCCAGGGGCGTGGGCGTCATGTGCAGTTTCTATGCGGACCGCGCCGACAACGGCGAGGTCTGGGACCTGGAGGGCCGGCGCTACATAGATTTCGCCGGCGGCATCGCGGTGCTCAATACCGGGCACCGCCACCCCCGGGTGATGGACGCCGTGCAGGCCCAGATGGCGCGCTTCACGCATACGGCCTACCAGATCGTGCCCTACACCAGCTATGTCGAGCTGGCCGAGCAGATCAATGCCCGCGCGCCCGGGGATTTCCGCAAGAAGACCGCGCTGTTCACCACCGGGGCCGAAGCGGTCGAGAACGCGGTCAAGATCGCGCGCTCGGCCACCCGGCGGCCCGGCATCATCGCCTTCGGCTCCGCCTTCCACGGCCGCACCCTGCTGGGCATGGCGCTGACCGGCAAGGTCGTGCCCTACAAGCTGGGCTTCGGCCCCTTCCCGGCCGACATCTATCACGCCCCCTACCCCAACGCCCTGCACGGCATCACCAGCGAGGACGCGCTGGCCGGCATCCGGGCTCTGTTCAAGACGGTGGTCGATCCGCGCAGCGTGGCGGCCTTCATCATCGAGCCGGTGCAGGGCGAAGGCGGCTTCAATATCTGTCCGCCGGAGTTCATGCGCGCCCTGCGCGCGCTATGCGACGACTACGGCATCCTGCTGATCGCCGACGAAGTCCAGACCGGTTTTGGCCGCAGCGGCCGCATCTTCGCCATGGAGCACTATGGCGTGGCGCCCGACCTCATCGTCATGGCCAAGAGCCTGGCTGGCGGCTTTCCCCTGTCGGCGGTCTGCGGCCGCGCCGAGGTCATGGACGCGCCCGCGCCGGGCGGCCTGGGCGGCACTTACGCCGGCCATCCGCTGGCCGTGGCCGCGGCCCTGGAAGTGCTGCGCGTCATCGACGAAGAAGACCTGCTCGCGCGCGGCCGGCAGCTGGGCGAACGCCTGGCCGGCAAGCTGCGCGAACTGGCTCCCGAGGTGCCCGAACTGGCCGAAGTGCGCGCCCTGGGCGCCATGGTGGCGGCCGAATTCAACCAGCCCGGCTCGCATGCGCCCAGCCCGGGCTTTGCCCGCCGCATCCAGGCCCTGGCGCTGGAGAGCGGCCTGCTGCTGCTGACCTGCGGCGCCGAAGGCAATGTGATCCGTTTTCTCTTTCCGCTCACCATCAGCGACGCGCTGATGGACGAAGCGCTGGACATCCTGGGCCGGGCCCTGCGCGGCCAGCCCGCCCCCTGACAAGACCATGGAGACCCCTATGCAACGTCCTGCGGCCATCCCCACCGTACAGATCGACAACGAACACGTCACCGTGACCGAATGGCGGTTTCCGCCCGGCGGCGAAACCGGCTGGCATCGCCATGGCATGCACTACGTCGTCGTGCCGCAGACCACCGGCAAGCTGCTGCTGGAAACGCCGGACGGCCCGCGCGAGAGCCAGCTGACCACCGGCGTGGCCTATAGCCGGCAGATCGGCGTGGAGCACAACGTCATCAACCCCAACGACACGGAGTTCGTGTTCGTCGAGATCGAAATCAAGAAGGCCTGAGAGGACGACCATGAAGGCTTTTTTTTCCGAAGAACAACTGCAACACCTGCCGCGGCAATTCATGCGGCTGGGCCGCATCAGCGCCCCGACCGATGTGCCGGCGCGCGCCGAGACGCTGCGCGCCTTGCTGCAATCGCGCGGCGTCGGCGTCGAGACGCCGCCCGACTTCGGCCGCGAACCGCTGGCCGGCGTGCACAGCGAAGCCTATCTCGATTATCTGGAACACGCCTATGAGCGCTGGCAGGCGCTGCGCGACCAGGGCCTGGATCCCGGCCCCGAGGTCCTGCCCAATCTGTCGCCCTACTACAGCGGACGCCATGAACTGCCGGCCCGTCCGCCCTGCCCCTCGACCTCCATCGTGGCGCAGACCGGCTACTACCTGAGCGACCTGTCCTGCCCCATCGGCCCGCATACCTGGCGCGCCGCGCTGCGCTCCACGCACAATGCCGTGGCCGCCGCCGACTGGGTGCGCCAGCACGCGGGCACGGCCTACGCCCTGTGCCGCCCCTCCGGCCATCACGCCCACCGCGACCGCGCCGGCGGTTTCTGCTATCTGAACAGCAGCGCGGCGGCCGCCCAGCGCCTGACCCAGACCTGGAAGCGCGTGGCCGTGCTGGACGTGGATGCGCACCACGGCGACGGCACCCAAAACATCTTCTATCAGCGCGCCGACGTGATGACGCTGTCGCTGCACGCCGACCCGACCGGCTACTACCCCTTCTACACCGGCTACGCCCATGAGCGCGGCTATGGCAGCGGCCACGGCTACAACCTCAATTTCCCGCTGCCGCACGGCGCCAACAACGACGTCTTCCTGCAGACCCTGGACAGCGCCCTGGTGGCCCTGCGCGACTATCGCCCCCAGGCCCTGGTGCTGGCCCTGGGCTTTGACACCTACAAGGACGATCCCATCAGCGTGCTCAAGCTCGACCTGGACGCCTATCGCCACATCGGCGAGCGCATCCAGTCGCTGGCGCTGCCCACTGTGGTCGTCCAGGAAGGCGGCTATATGGTGGAGAGCATCGGGCCGGCGCTCGACGCCTTTCTGCAGGGCCTGTCGCCGGCCACCGTTTGAACACAGGAGTAGATCATGAGCACGATTTCCGATATTTCGATCAATGGCCAGCGTCTGTGGCAATCCCTGATGGAGCTGGCGCGCATCGGCGCCACGGAAAAAGGCGGCAACTGCCGTCTGGCCCTGACCGAACTGGACGGCCAGGGACGCGACCTGGTGGTGGGCTGGATGCGGGAAGCCGGCCTGGAAATCACCGTCGACCAGGTGGGCAACATCTTCGGCCGGCGTCCCGGCGCCGATCCGTCCAAGCTGTCGGTGGCGACGGGCAGCCATATCGATACCCAGCCCACGGGCGGCAAATTCGACGGCTGCTTCGGCGTCATGGCCGGGCTGGAAGTCATGCGCACGCTGCAAGAGCGCGGCATCCAGACCGAAGCCCCGCTGGAGCTGGTCATCTGGACCAATGAAGAAGGCACGCGCTTCGTGCCGGTCATGATGGGTTCGGGCGTCTTCTGCAATGTCTTCCCGCTGGAGACCGCCCTGTCGGCCCGCGACCTAGACGGCAAGTCGGTGCGCGACGAGCTCGCCCGCATCGGCTATGCCGGCAGCGAACCCGTCGGCCAGCGCAAACTGGGCAAATACTTCGAGGCGCATATCGAACAGGGCCCCATCCTGGAGGCCGAAGACAAGATGATCGGCGTGGTGACGGGCTCGCTGGGCCTGCGCTGGTACGACATCACCGTGACCGGCATGGAGGCCCACGCCGGCCCCACGCCCATGCCGCTGCGCCGCGACGCCCTGTACGCCGCCACCCATCTCATGCAGGAAGTCATCCGCATCGCGCTGGACTACGCGCCGCAGGGACGCGGCACGGTGGGCGTGGCCAACGTCTACCCCTCCTCGCGCAACGTCATCCCCGGAAAAGTCTCTTTCACGGCCGACCTGCGCCATGAGAACGCCGAAAAGCTGGCCGAGATGGACGCCCGGCTGCGCCAGGCCTGCCAGGCCCTGGCCCGGGGCGAGCTGGCCGGCTATCCGGTGCAAGTGGACCTGCAGGACGTGCAGCACTTCCCGCCCACGCCCTTCGCCCCCGAGCTCATCGAGGCGGTGCGCGAGCAGGCGCGGGCCCGCGGCCTGTCGGAGATGGACATCGTCACCGGCGCCGGCCACGACGCCGTCTACGTCGCCACGGTCACGCCCACGGCCATGATCTTCGTGCCCTGCAAGGACGGCATCAGCCACAACGAGGTCGAGGACGCCAAGCCCGAGCACCTGGAGGCTGGCGCCAACGTGCTCCTGGGCGCCATGCTCAGCCATGCGGGGATCGCCAAGCC
Organism: Bordetella pseudohinzii; assembly: GCF_000657795.2. Classification (GTDB taxonomy): domain Bacteria; phylum Pseudomonadota; class Gammaproteobacteria; order Burkholderiales; family Burkholderiaceae_B; genus Bordetella; species Bordetella pseudohinzii. The sequence continues at coordinate 24,141 of NZ_JHEP02000021.1, read as the reverse complement.
ATGAACACCGTCAAGGCGGCGCCATCGCGCGCCGCCGGCATTCTCTGCTTCCTGGCCGCGCTCGTCGCCCTGGCGAGCTTCGACGCGGCCTCCAAGCATATGCTGGCCTATTACCCCGCGCCCTTTCTCAACATCATGCGCTATGGCGCGGTGGCCACCATCGCGCTGTTCCTGCTGGCCAGCCGGGGCGGCGCGCCCCGCTGGTCGCGCCAGCCCGCCAAGCGCCTGCTGCTGGCGCGCGGCCTGGCCCTGGGCACGGTGGGCACCTGCTTCATGACGGCGCTCATCTGGATGCCCTTGTCCGAAGCCACGGCCATCTACTTCACCTCGCCGCTCATCGTGGTCGCGCTCTCGCCCTGGCTGCTGGGCGAGAAGGTCGGCCGGGCGCAATGGCTGGCCGTGGCGGCCGGCTTCGCGGGCATGCTGCTTATCGTGCGCCCCGGCGGCAACCTGCCGGCGCTGGGCACGGCGCTGATGGCGATATCGGCGCTTGCCTATGCCGTCTTCCAAGTGCTGACCCGCAAGCTCGCCGGCAAGGTCGCGAGCCATGTGCAGTACGCCTATACGGCCTTTGTCTGCCTGGCGATGACGGCGCTGCCCGCGCCGTTTTTCCTGCCCGACCCCTGGCCGGACGCGGCCGACTGGCTCTTCATCATCGCCATGGGCGTGTGCAACGGGGTGGCCCAGATCCTGCTGATCGCGGCCTTCCAGCGCGTCGAGGCCTCGACGCTGGCGCCCCTGAACTACTGCCACCTGTTGATGGCCATGGCCTTCAGCACCTTTCTGTTCAATCGCCCGCCCGACGGCCTGGCCGTCGCCGGCATGGCGCTCATCGTGGGCGCCGGCGTATTCCTCGTGACCCGGCGCGCCGCGCCCAGGAGACCCTCATGACGACACTCGCGCATTGGCAGGCGCGCGCCCAATCGGTGCGCCTGCAAAACAAGGCTTATATCGACGGACAATGGGTCGAGGGCGGCGAGACGCCCATCGACGCCATCAATCCGGCCACCGGCGAGCGTCTGACGCAAGTGGCCAGCTGCTCGGCGGCCGACATCGACCGCGCCGTGGCCGCCGCCCGCCGCGCCTTCGAGGAGGGCGTGTGGTCGCGCCTGCCGCGCCGCGAGCGCAAGGCCAGACTACTGAAGCTGGCCCAGTTGATCCGCGACAACAGCGAGGAGCTGGCGCTCATCGAAACGCTGGACATGGGCAAGCCCATCTCGGACACCCTGGCTTTCGACATCCCGGAATCGGCCACGACCTATGCCTGGTATGCCGAAGCCATCGACAAGCTGTACGACGAAATCGCCCCCACCGATGGCGATTCGCTGGCCACCATCACCCGCGAGCCGCTGGGCGTGGTCGCCGCCGTCGTGCCCTGGAACTACCCGCTGCTGATGGCCAGCTGGAAAGTCGCGCCCGCGCTGGCCGCCGGCAACAGCGTCATCCTCAAGCCGGCCGAACAATCTTCGCTCACGGCCCTGAAACTGGCCGAACTGGCCGAAGCCGCCGGCATCCCGCCGGGCGTGTTCAACGTCACGCCCGGCACCGGTCCGGTCGCCGGCCGCGCGCTGGGCCTGCACATGGACGTGGACTGCCTGGCCTTCACCGGTTCGACCGCCACCGGCAAGCGCTTCATGGAGTACTCGGGCCAGTCCAACCTCAAGCAGGTCTGGCTGGAGTGCGGCGGCAAATCGCCCCACATCATCTTTGACGACTGCCCGGACCTGGACCGCGCCGCGCTGGCCGCCGCCGTGGGCATTTTCAACAACCAGGGGGAAGTCTGCATCGCCGGCTCGCGGCTGTACGTGCACAAGGCCATCTACGAAGCCTTCATGGAGAAGGTCGAGGCCTGGGCCGCCAAGATGCAGCCGGGCAACCCGCTGGACCCGTCCTCGATGATGGGCGCCATCGTCGACGAACGGCAGCTGGCCCGCGTGATGCAATACGTCGAGGCCGGCAGCCGCGAAGGCGCACGCCTGCGCGTGGGCGGCAAGCGGGTGCGCGGCGAAACGGGCGGCTACTACGTCGAGCCCACCATCTTCGAGTGCGCCACACCCGACCTGACCATCATCAAGGAAGAAATCTTCGGCCCCGTGCTGGCGGTCACGCAATTCGAGACCGAGGAAGAAGTGCTGGCCCTGGCCAACCGCTCTGAATACGGCCTGGGCTCGGGCCTGTGGACCGCCGACTTGTCGCGCGCTCACCGCGTCTCGCGCCAGCTGCGCGCCGGCCTGGTCTGGGTGAACTGCTATTTCGACGGCGATGTCAGCGTGCCCTTCGGCGGCGTCAAGCAATCCGGCTTCGGCCGCGACAAGTCCTTGCACGCGCTGGAGAAATACACCGCGATCAAGTCCACCTGGTTCAAGCTCTGAACGGCCGCCGCGAGGCGGCCGGCGCGGGGGGCCTCCCCCGCGTCAATAACCGCGCTCGCGCGACACCGTGCCCGACAGCGGTTCGCCGCGCAGATAGGCGCGGATCTTGCCCGCGACCTGGGCAATGGTCTCGCGGCGCAGGCTCAGGGCCGCCACGTGGGGGGTGATGGTCACGCGCGGATGCGTCCAGAAGGGATGGCCGGCCGGCAGCGGCTCGGTGCGGAACACGTCCAGCGTGGCGCCGGCCATATGGCCGCTGTCGAGCAGCGCCAGCAGGTCTTCCTCGACCAGATGGGCGCCGCGGCCCATATTGATGAGATAGGCGCCCGGCAGCAGCTTGGACAGCGTCTCGCGGCACAGCAGGTCGCGCGTGTCGTCGGTCAGGGGCAGGGTATTGATGAGCACCCGCGTGCGGCGCAGAAAGGCATCCAGCGCATCGCGTCCGCCGAAGGCCTGTACGCCCTCGGGCGCATTGCCGCTGCGCGACCAGCCGGCCACCGGATAGTCCAGGCCGGCCAGGCTGCTGGCCACGCGCGCGCCCATCACGCCCATGCCCAGCACACCGACCGGCCATAGGCCGCGGTCCAACTCGGGCAGGGGCTGCCAGCGGCCTTCCCGCTGCAGGCTTTCGTATTGATCGAACTGGCGGCTGGCGCGCACCAGCGCATGCGCGGCGTACTCGGCCATCTGCACCGCCATGCCGGCGTCCTCGAGACGGACGATGGGCAGGTCGGCCGGCAGCGTCGGCAAACGGAACAAGGCGTCCACGCCCGCCCCCAGGTTGAAGGCCACCCGCAGCTTGCGCTCGCGCTCGAACAGGCCGGCCGGCGGTCCCCAGACCACAGCGATCTCCGCATCCTGCGCCGGCAGGTCTTCATGCCACATCACGACCTCGGCGCCCGGCACGGCCTCGGCCAGGGGCTGGAGCCATTCGGCGGGTTCGATTTCGTGGCTGGAGGAAAAAATGATCTTCACGGTGGACTCGGCGCGATGCGATGCGCGGGATTGTTGGATAATGTCCCGATCATATAACAGGCCGAAAGCCACGCTACGGGCCGCCGCGCGCGGCCACTTCCGGAAACCTCCCATGTCCAACCTCAGCCAGGCCCAACAGCAAGACGTCCAGTATCAACTGCATTCCTATACCAACGCGGTCAAGCACGCCCAGGTCGGGCCGCGCATCATGACGCGCGGCGAAGGCATCTATGTCTACGACGACAAGGGCAACCGCTATCTGGAGGGGATGTCAGGCCTGTGGAGCGTGGCCGTGGGCTTTGGCGAACCGCGCCTGGTCGATGCCGCCGCGCGCCAGCTGCAAGAGCTGCCCTACTACCATACCTTCACGCACAAATCACATCCCAGCGTGATCGAGCTTTCGCAGCGCCTGATCGACTACACCGAGGGCCGCATGGCGCGGGCCTTCTTCACCAACTCCGGCTCCGAGGCCAACGACACCGTCGTCAAGCTGGTCTGGTACTACAGCAATGCGCTGGGCCGCGAAAACAAGAAGAAAATCATCGCGCGCCAGCGCGGCTACCACGGCGTGACGGTCGCCTCGGCCAGCCTGACCGGCCTGGCGGGCAACCACAAGGGCTTTGACCTGCCCCTGCCCCAGATCCTGCATACCGCCTGCCCTCACTATTACCGCCATGGCCTGCCGGGCGAAAGCGAAGAAGATTTCGCCACCCGCATGGCCGATGAGCTCGAGGCGCTCATCCTGCGCGAAGGCCCCGACACCGTGGCCGCCTTCATCGGCGAGCCGGTCATGGGCGCGGGCGGCGTCATCGTGCCGCCGCGCACCTATTGGCAGAAGATCCAGGCCGTTTGCCGCAAGTACGACATCCTGGTGATCGCCGACGAAGTCATCACCGGCTTCGGCCGGCTGGGCAAGCGCTTCGGCAGCGACGTCTTCGGCATCGAACCCGATCTGATGGTGCTGTCCAAGCAGATCACCTCATCCTATCAGCCGCTGGGCGCGGTGCTGATCAACGCCAAGGTGGCCGACGTCATCGAGGAATACAGCGGCCGCCTGGGCACCTTCGGCCATGGCTACACGGCCAGCGGCCACCCCGTGGCCACGGCCGTGGCGCTCGAGAACCTGCGCATCATCGACGAGCGCGGCCTGATCGCCCATGGCGCCGAAATGGGCGAGATCCTGCGCCAGGAGCTGCATGCGCTGGCCGATCATCCCCTGGTGGGCGAGATCCGCAGCGTGGGCCTGATCGCCGGCGTGGAGCTGGTGGCCGATAAAGCCAGGCGCACGCCCTTCGAGCCCCTGGGCAGCGCCGGCGCCTATGCCTATGAGCGCGCGCACGACCATGGCCTGATCGTGCGCGGCATCCAGGACACGATCGCCTTCTGCCCGCCGCTCATCATCACCGCGGCCCAGGTGCGCGACATGGTGGCGCGCTTTGCGCGCGTGCTGGACGATACCGCGGCGCATCTGGGCCATCAGCGGTAATACGGCGCGGGATAGGCCGGATAGTAGTAATAGGGGTGCCCATGGTAGTGAGGCCTGGGCGCGGGGCTGGCGGGCACCACCACGCATCCGGCCAGGGTGCCCAGCAGCGCCAGGGCGGCCGCGGCGCGCATCATCATATTCATTAACCTGCTCCATCCCGGCAAATGCCGGCCAGGCCATGATGCGCCGCCGCCGCGCGGACCGATACAGGCTTGAAACCCGCCGAAATGCCTGCCCCCGCGCTGTCACACACTGTCAGGGATCTGGTGAGCATCCCTGACAATCGCTACGGCCGGCCTCAGCGCCGGCGCGAACCCAGCAGCGAACCCAGCACGCCGCGCACCAGGTCGCGCGTGACCTGGCGCACCGCCGACTTGGCCGCGGTCTGCACCATGCCGTCGTGCTTGCCGCCGCGCGGGCCGGTCGAGCCGAACAGCACATCATTCAAGCCCTTGAGCAGGCCGCCCGCCAGGCCGCCCTCCTCGCCGCTCTCACCGCCCTTGCCGCCGGCCGGCGCCGCGGTCGGGCCGGGCGCCGCCTCGGCGCCGGCGCGCGCGTTGAGCCGCTCATAAGCCGACTCACGGTCTACGGTCTGTTCATACTTGGCCGCCAGCGGCATGGCGCGGCGCAAGGCCGCGCGCTCGCTGTCGGTCGCCGGGCCGATACGGCTGCCCGGCGCCAGGATCCAGGCGCGCTCGGTGGGCGTGGGGCGGCCCTTGGCGTCCAGCAGCGAGACCAGCGCCTCGCCCACCCCCAGTTCGGTGATCGCGGCCTCGATGTCCAGACCAGGGTTCGGGCGCATGGTCTGGGCGGCGGTCTTGACCGCCTTCTGGTCGCGCGGGGTGAAGGCGCGCAAGGCATGCTGCACCCGGTTGCCCAGCTGGCCCAGCACGCTGTCCGGGATGTCCAGCGGATTCTGGGTCACGAAATAGACGCCCACGCCCTTGGAGCGGACCAGCCGCACCACCTGCTCGATCTTGGTCAGGAGCGCGCCGGGGGCATCGTTGAACAACAGGTGCGCCTCGTCGAAGAAGAACACCAGCTTGGGCTGCTCCGGATCGCCGATCTCGGGCAGTTTTTCGTACAGGTCGGCCAGCAGCCACAGCAGGAAGACGCCGTAGAGCCGGGGCGCCTGCATGAGCTTGTCGGCCGCCAGGATATTGACCACCCCGCGCCCCTGGGCGTCCGTGCGCATCAGGTCGGCGACATCCAGCATGGGTTCGCCGAAGAAACGGTCGGCCCCCTGGGACTCCAGCTGCAACAGCGCCCGCTGGATCGCCCCCACCGAGGCGGCCGAGACATTGCCGTAACGCACCTTGAGCTCGGCCGAGCGGTCCGCCACGTTCTGCAGCATGGCGCGCAGATCCTTCAGGTCAAGCAGCAGCTGCCCCTCGTCATCGGCGACCTTGAACACCAGCGCCAGCACGCCCTCCTGGGTGTCGTTCAGTTCGAGCATGCGCGCCAGCAGCAGCGGGCCCATGTCGGAGACCGTGGCGCGCACCGGCGCCCCCTGCTCGCCGAACACATCCCACAGCGCCACCGGGCTGGCGCCCCAGGCCGGCTCGGGCAGGCCGAGAGTCTTCAGACGCTCTTGCAGCTTGGGCGAGGAAGCCCCCGCCTGCGAAATCCCCGTCAGATCGCCCTTGACGTCGGCCATGAACACCGGAGTACCGATACGGGAGAAGGATTCGGCCAGCACCTGCAGGGTGACGGTCTTACCCGTCCCCGTGGCGCCGGTAATGCAGCCATGGCGGTTGGCCAGGCCAGGCAGCAGGGCAAGCTCGGTCTTGGCATTCTTGGCGATGACGATAGGATCGGGCATGGCGGATCTCCGGAATTCCCTGAAAGAGCGTCAAGTTTAGAGCCTGCGCGGCGGTCGCGGGCGTGGCGTCCGGGACACAGAAGCGTAACGCCCCGGCGGGTCCGTCCCGGGCACGGTAAAATACCGCTTTGCAGATCTTTCATCGGGAAGCCATGGCCGGACATAGTAAATGGGCCAATATCCAGCACCGCAAAGGCCGCCAAGACGCCAAGCGGGGCAAGCTCTGGACCAAAATCATTCGCGAGATCACCGTCGCGGCGCGAGCCGGCGGCGCGGATCCGGATAGCAATCCGCGCCTGCGCCTGGCCTGGGACAAGGCCACGGACGCCAATATGCCCAAGGACAACATCCAGCGCGCCATCCAGCGTGGCGCGGGCGGCGCCGACGGCGACAACTACGAAGAAGTGCGCTACGAAGGCTATGGCGTCGGCGGCGCGGCGGTCATCGTCGATTGCATGACCGACAACCGCACCCGCACGGTGGCCGAAGTGCGCCACGCCTTCACCAAGAACGGCGGCAACCTGGGCCAGGAAGGCTCGGTGGCCTTTATGTTCAAGCATTGCGGCCAGTTCCTGTTCGCCCCCGGCAGCTCCGAAGACAAGGTCATGGAAGTGGCCCTGGAAGCCGGCGCCGAGGATGTCGTGACCGACGACGAAGGCGGCATCGAGGTCATCTGCGCGCCGGCCGATTTCGCCGCGGTGCGCCGGGCTTTCGACGCCGCCGGCCTGAAGGCCGAGGTCGACGGCATCATCATGAAGGCGCTGAACGAAACCGAACTGACCGGCGACGACGCCATCAAGATGCAGAAATTGCTCGACGCCCTCGAAGGCCTGGACGACGTGCAAGAGGTCTACACCAACGTCGTCTTCGACGAAGCGCAGTAACGAGTGGAGCCCGTCCCGGCCTGGCCGGGGCGGGCTTTTTTATCCCGACGGGACCGGCTGGCTCCCGCGCCCTCGCCGGGCGGCAACACCTTCTAGATTCACCGCAACATGAAACTCCTGGTAATCGGCTCGGGCGGCCGCGAACATGCCCTTGCATGGCGTCTGGCCCGCTCGCCGCGCGTGCACAAGGTCTATGTGGCGCCGGGCAACGGCGGCACGCAGACGGGCGACCTGCTCGAAAACGTCCCGCTCACCAATGCCGAGGAACTCGCCGACTTCGTCGAGCGCGAAGGCGTCTCGCTGACCGTGGTCGGCCCCGAGGCGCCCCTGGCCGCCGGCGTGGTGGATGTCTTCCGCGCCCGCGGCCTGAAGATCTTCGGCCCCACCAAGGCCGCCGCCCAGCTGGAGAGCTCCAAGGATTTCGCCAAGGCTTTCATGGTGCGCCACAACATCCCGACGGCGCGCTACCAGACCTTCACCGACCCGGCCCAGGCCCACGCCTATGTCGACCAGGAAGGCGCGCCCATCGTCATCAAGGCCGACGGCCTGGCCGCCGGCAAGGGCGTGGTGGTCGCCGCCACCCTCGATGAGGCCCATGCCGCCATCGACGCCATGCTGGGCGATGGCTCGCTCGGCCACGCCGGCGCGCGCGTGGTGATCGAAGAATGCCTGGTCGGCGAAGAGGCCAGCTTCATCGTCATGGTCGACGGCCGCAACGTGCTGGCGCTGGCCACCAGCCAGGACCACAAACGCCTGCAGGACGGCGACCAGGGCCCCAACACGGGCGGCATGGGCGCGTATTCGCCCGCCCCCATCGTCACGCCCGAGCTGCACCACCGCATCATGCGCGAAATCATCCTGCCCACCGTGCAAGGCATGGCGCGCGACGGCATTCCCTACACCGGCTTTCTCTATGCCGGCCTGATGATCGCCCCGGGCGAAGATCCCGACCGTCCCATCAAGACGCTGGAGTTCAACTGCCGCATGGGCGACCCCGAAACCCAGCCCATCATGATGCGCGTCAAGAGCGATCTGCTCGACGCCCTGGAGCATGCCGTGGACGGCACGCTGGACCAGGCCGACATCACCTGGGACCGCCGCACCGCGCTGGGCGTGGTGCTGGCCGCGTACAACTATCCGGGCACGCCGCGCACGGGCGACGTCATCAACGGCCTGCCCGCCGAGACCGATGACTGCATGGTCTTCCATGCCGCCACCGCGCGCGATGGCGACCAGGTCAAGACCACCGGCGGCCGGGTGCTGTGCGTCACCGCGCTGGGCGACTCGGTGCGCATCGCGCGCGAGCGCGCCTACGAGGCCGTCGGCGCCATCCATTTCGATGGCCGGCAATACCGCAGCGACATCGGCTGGCGCGCGCTCAAGCCCTCCCAGCAAAAGGCCAAGGCCTGATCCGCGCATGAGCGTCGACACTTCCGCCGTCAAGCAATATCTCCTCGGCCTGCAGGACCGCATCGTCACGGCCCTGGAGGCCGCCGGCGGCGAGTCCTTCCGCGGCGACAGCTGGCAGCGCCCCGAGGGCGGCGGCGGCCTGTCGCGCCTGATCGAAGGCGGCCAGCTGCTTGAGCGCGGCGGCGTGCTGTTCAGCCATGTCACCGGTTCGCGCCTGCCGCCCTCGGCCAGCGCGCACCGTCCCGAACTGGCCGGCCGCTCCTGGGAAGCCATGGGCGTGTCCATGGTCCTGCACCCGCGCAACCCCTATGTGCCGACCACGCACATGAACGTGCGCATGTTCGTGGCCCAGGCCCGCCCCGGCCACGACGAACAGGATGTGTTCTGGTTTGGCGGCGGGCTGGATCTCACCCCCTACTACGCTTTCGAGGAAGACGCGCGCCACTTCCACGCCGCCTGCCGCGACGCCCTGGCCCCGCATGGTCCGGACTACTACCCGCACTACAAGCGCTGGTGCGACGAGTACTTCTACCTCAAGCACCGCCAGGAAACCCGCGGCGTGGGCGGCATCTTCTTCGACGACCTGAACGAACCCGGCTTCGAGGCCAGCTTCGCCTTGACGCGCTCGGTGGGCGACAGTTTTCTGGGCGCCTACCTGCCCATCGTCGAACGCCGCCGCGCGCTGCCCTATGGCGAGCGCGAACGCGACTTCCAGGCCTACCGCCGGGGCCGCTATGTCGAGTTCAACCTGGTCTTTGACCGCGGCACGCTCTTCGGCCTGCAATCGGGCGGGCGCACCGAGTCCATTCTGCTGTCCATGCCGCCGGTGGCGCACTGGCGCTATGACTGGCATCCCGAGCCGGGCACGCCCGAAGCCGGACTGGCGGCCTTTCTCACCCCCCGGGACTGGGTGTGAAACAGATCGGCCTCCTGGGGGGCAGTTTCGACCCCATCCATCTGGCGCACCTGGCGCTGGCGCAAAGCGCGCTGGCCCACCTGGGCCTGGACGAGGTGCAATTCGTGCCCGCGGCCAACCCCTGGCAGCGCGCCCCGCTGACCGCCAGCCCCGCAGACCGCCTGGCCATGATACGGACCGCCATCGCCGGCCATGCCGGCCTGACGGTCAATGCCAGCGAAATCGAGCGCGGCGGCGCGACGTACACGGTCGACACCCTGCGCGCCCTGCCGGCCGGCGCCCATTACACCTGGATATTGGGGGCTGACCAGCTGGCCAATTTCTGCACCTGGCGCGAGTGGGAAGACATCGCCCGCCGCGTGGAGCTGGCCGTGGCCACCCGACCCGGCAGCCCGCTGCAGGCGCCCGCCCCGCTGGCGGCCCTGCTGGCGCAAACCGGCGGGCGGCTGCGCGAACTGCCCTTCGCGCCCATGGCGGTATCGGCCTCCGACATCCGCCAGCGCCTGGCCCGCGGCCTGCCCACGGCGGACCTGCTGCCCGCCGGCGTGTCCCGCTATATCGCCGAACACGGCCTTTACCAGGCCGCCTGACCCCGGCCTTTCTTTTCGCCCTCGCGGGTTATTATTTCAGCCATGGATATTCAAAAACTACAACGCGCCGTCATCGACGCCCTGGAAGACGTCAAGGCCCAGGACATCAAGGTGTTCAACACCACCCACCTGACCAGCCTGTTCGACCGCGTCGTCATCGCCAGCGCGACGTCCAACCGCCAGACCCGCGCGCTTGCCTCCAGCGTGGCCGACCGCGGCCGCGCGCTCAACCTGACCGGCATCACCGTCGAAGGCGAGGACACCGGCGAGTGGGTCGTCGTCGACCTCGGCGACATCGTCGTCCACCTCATGCAGCCCGCCATCCGCCAGTACTACAACCTGGAAGAAATCTGGGGCGGCAAGCCGGTGCGCGTCAAGCTGCTGCCGGAGTCCACCCGCGCGGCCAGCGGCGGCTACGATGCCGCCGGCAGCGACGAAGACCTGGCATGAAACTCATCGTCGCCGCGGTCGGGACCCGTATGCCAGACTGGGTCCAGATCGCCTGGGACGACTACGCCAAGCGCCTGCCGGCCGATTGCGCGCTGGAGCTGCGCGAAATCAAGCCCGAACCCCGCAACAGCGGCAAGACGCCCGCCCAGATGATGGCCGCCGAGGCGCGCCGCATCGAAACCGCCCTGCCTCCAGGCGCGCTGCGCATCGCGCTGGATGAGCGCGGCCGCGACCTGAGCACCATGGCGCTGTCGCAGCAGCTCGAAAAATGGCGTGGCGGCGGCCGCGACGTGGCCTTCCTGGTCGGTGGCCCGGACGGCCTGGACGCCGCGCTCAAAGCCTCCTGCGACGGCCTGATCCGCCTGTCTTCCCTGACCCTGCCCCATCCCATGGTGCGCGTGCTGCTGGCCGAGCAGCTCTACCGCGCCTGGGCCATCATGACCAACCACCCCTATCACCGCGCCTGAGCGTCCATGGATCGCCCTGCCCGCCTCTATCTCGCCTCGGCCAGTCCGCGCCGCCGCGAACTGCTCGCCCAGATCGGGCTGGAACACACCGTGCTGCGCGTCCCGGCGCCGGCCGGCGAAGACGAGCCGCAGCTCGCCGGCGAGGCCGCCGCCGATTATGTGCGCCGCACCGCGCGCGAGAAAGCCCAGCGCGGCCTGGCCTGGATGCTCGATCAGGGGTTGCCGGCGCTGCCGCTGCTGGCCGCCGACACCACGGTCATCCTCGATGGCCAGGTGCTGGGCAAGCCGGCGGACCGGGAAGACGCCCTGCGCATACTGGCCCGCCTGTCCGGCTCCACCCATGAAGTCCACACCGCCGTGGTCGTGGCCCAGGGCGCGGACCTGCATGAGGCGGTGTCCATCACCCAGGTCAGCATGCGCGAACTGACGCCGGCCGAACGCGAGCGCTATTGCGACAGCGGCGAACCCTACGGCAAGGCGGGCGCCTATGGCATCCAGGGCCTGGCCGGCAGCTTCATCCGTCATATCAGCGGCAGCTATACCGGCGTGATGGGCCTGCCGCTGTTCGAGACCGCGCAGCTGCTGCGTCTGGCCGGCATCGCGCTGCCCTGAGAAACCCCCAAAAAAACCGGGCCATCATGGCCCGGTTCTTTTTTTGCCTGCGCGGATCAGCCGGCCTGCTTGGCTTCCTGCTCCGGCAAGGCCGGGGCCGCCGGCGCGGGCGCGGGCGCGCCATTAAGCGCCGCATCCAGCGCGTCGTGGTCCAGCTCGCCCTCCCAGCGCGCCACCACGACCGACGCCGTGGCGTTGCCCACCAGATTGGTCAGCGCGCGGCACTCGGACATGAAACGGTCCACCCCGAGGATCAGCGCCATGCCGGCCACCGGCACGGTGGGCACCACGGACAGCGTGGCGGCCAGCGTGATGAAGCCCGCGCCCGTGACACCGGCCGCGCCCTTGGAGCTCAACATCGCCACCAGCAGCAGCAGGATCTGGTCACCCAGCGACAGCGGAATATCGCAGGCCTGCGCGATGAACAGCGCCGCCATCGTCATATAGATATTGGTGCCATCCAGATTGAAGGAATAGCCCGTCGGCACGACCAGGCCAACCACCGACTTGGAGCACCCGGCGCGTTCCATTTTCTGCATCAGCGTAGGCAGCGCGGCTTCCGAAGAGCTCGTGCCCAGCACCAGCAGCAATTCTTCGCGGATATAGCGCACCAGCTTCAGGATGGAAAAGCCGTTGTAGCGCGCCACCAGGCCCAGCACCACCACCACGAACAGCACCGACGTGGCGTAGAACGTGCCCACCAGCATGGCCAGGTTGACGACCGATTTGATGCCGTACTTGCCGATGGTGAAGGCCATCGCGCCGAAAGCGCCGATGGGAGCGGCCTTCATGAGGATGGCGACCAGCTTGAACACCGGCTGGGCCAGCGCCGTGAGGAAATCCGTCACCGGCTTGGCGCGCGGGCCGACCATGGCCAGCGCGATGCCGAACAGCACCGCCACGAACAGCACCTGCAGGATATCGCCGGAGACAAAGGGGCTGAAGATGGTGTTCGGGATGATGTTGAGCAGAAAGCCCGTGATGGTCGAATCATGCGCCTTGGTCACATAGCCGGCGACCGACTTGTGATCCAGCGTGGCGGGATCGATGTGCAGGCCGGCGCCCGGCTGCACGATATGGCTCACCACCATGCCCACGATCAGGGCCAGGGTGGAAAACACCAGGAAGTACAGCATGGACTTGCCCGCCACGCGCCCAACCTTCTTGAGGTCGCTCATGGCGGCGATGCCGGTGGCCACGGTCAGGAAGATCACCGGCGCGATGATCATCTTCACCAGCTTGATGAAGCCATCGCCCAGGGGCTTCATGGCCTCGCCCAGGTCCGGCTTGAAATAGCCCAGCAAGATGCCCACCACGATGGCGAACAGCACCTGCACATACAGGATTTGATAGAACTTAGGCTTGCGCGCGGGCGCGCCGGCGTGTTGATCAACTTCGATCATCGGGATTGTCCCCACCAGTTTCCACGAAATTTATTGCAGTGCAGCATCATTCAACGCGGTTGTTTTTGACATGGTTCGGCCGCGCGCCATGCGCGGCCCTGTCCTTATTACCTGCAAGTTCCATGCCAACCGCGCCCCCGTCCGAGCCCATCACAAGCGCCTGATCTGACATCGTTTTTTTGCGTCCCTTGTTAAAAGCGTATCAACACATGGCGGACGGACGCACAAAGCTGGAGTAAAATGTGTGGATTCCCGCACATCCTGCATCGTGAAAACCGCTCCTCCTTCCGCGCCGCCCTCCGCCGCAAGCCCCAGAAATGCTGCGGCGCAGCGTGTTCCGCGCTGGTCCGGCGCGGCGGCCGGGATGCTGGCCGCCCTGGCGCTCATGGTGCTGGTCCTGCTGCTGGCCACCCAATGGGCGGAAAGCCGCGCACTGCGCGAGGTCGCCGCGCGCGCCGACGCCGCCGCGCAGCTCAATACCGTGGCGCTGCGCAGCAGCCTGGAGAAGTTCCGCGCCGTCCCGGAAGTGCTGGCGCGCGACCCGGAAGTGCGCACGGTGCTGGCCACGCGCGGCCAGGCCGCCATCGAAGCCCTGGACGACAAGCTCGCCGACCTGAGCCGCGGCGTGGGCGCCTCGGCCATCTATCTGCTCGACATCCAGGGCGTGGCCATCGCCGCGAGCAACTGGCGCGAACCCGCCACCTTCGTGGGCGTGGACTATCACTTCCGCCCCTACTTCACGCTCGCCATGAGCCAGGGCCAGGCCGAGTATTTCGCGCTGGGCACGGTCAGCCATGAGGCAGGGCTTTATCTCTCGCGCCGCATCGACGGCGGCGACGGCCGGCCGCTGGGCGTGATCGTCCTCAAGATGGATTTCCAGCAACAGGAGTCCGACTGGCAGGCGCTGCCCGATCCCCTCTTCGTCACCGACGAGCAAGGCGTGGTGCTGATCGGCAATGTGCCGCAATGGCAATTCCGTTCCATCGCGCCCCTGACGCCCGCCCTGGCCCAGCGGCTGCGCGAAAGCCTGCAATTCGGCCAGGCGGCGGTCGCCCAGCTGCCGCTGTCGCCCGGCCTGTCCGATGCCGGGCGCCACGCGCTCACGCGCAATACCGCCGCCACCCCCAAGCTGCCCTCGGGCACCTTGCTCATGCACAGCGCCCTTCCCGTGCCGGCCTCCCCCAGCTGGACGCTGCACATCCTCGTGCCGGTGCAGGCCAGCGTGCGGCGCGCGGTGTCCAATGTCCAGCTGACCGTGCTCCTGGTCATGGCCGCCATCTACGCGGGCGGCGGCTTCATGTATTACCGCCGCCGCCTGCTGCGCGAGCGGGTGCGGGCCCAGGCTCTGGCCAAGACCCGGCTGGAGCGGCAGGTGCGCGTGCGCACGCGCCAGCTACGCCAGAGCAATGAACGCTTGCTGGCCCAGATCGACGAGCGCCAGCGCGCCGAAAACCGCCTGCACCAGATGCAGGATGAACTGGTCCAGGCCAACAAGCTGGCCTTGCTGGGCCAGGTCGCCGCCGGCGTGGCCCACGAGATCAACCAGCCCCTGTCCGCCATCCGCGCCTACGCGGACAACGCCGACGCCTTCCTGCAGCGCGGCGATATGCAGGACACCCGCGACAACCTGCGCGCCATTGCCCGCCTGACCGAAAGAATCGGCGGCATCACGGGCGAGCTGCGGGCCTTCTCGCGCAAGGCCGCCGCCCAGGTCGCCGCCCTGCCGCTGCGCGAGGCCATCGATGGCGCCCTGCTTCTCATGGGCCCGCGCCTGCGCCGCCAGGAGGCCGTGCTCGACTACACGCCCCCGCCGCCCGGCCTGTGCGTCTGGGCCGACCGCATGCGCCTGGAGCAGGTGCTGGTCAATCTGCTGCAAAACGCGCTGGATGCGGCGGCGCGGACCCCGCGCCTGGCCTTGCGCATCCAGGCCGACGAGCAGACCGTCAGCCTCAGCCTGGCCGACAATGGTCCGGGCCTCGCCCCACAGGTGCTCGAGAAACTCTTCACGCCCTTCCAGACCACCAAGACCGAAGGCCTGGGACTGGGCCTGGTGATCTGCCGCGACATCCTGACCGAATGCGGCGGCACCCTGACCGCCAGCAATGGCGAGCACGGCGGCGCGGTCTTCCTGATGCGCCTGCGCCGCGCGCCCGACAACACGGAATCCTCTGCATGAGCACACTGCCCGAATCCGACCCGGCCGCCGGCCCCCCTCCCGAAGTCATCCTCGTCGACGACGATGCCGACGCGCTGCGCGCCGGCCTGCAGACGCTAAGGCTGCGCGGCATGCAGGCGCGCGGCTATGACTCGGCCCAGGCCGCGCTGGCCGACATCGATGCCGGCTTCGGCGGCGTGGTCGTCACCGATGTGCGCATGCCGGGCATGGACGGCATTGCCTTCTTCCAGCGGCTGCGCGGCCTCGATCCAGACATCCCCGTCATTCTCGTCACCGGCCATGGCGACATCCCGATGGCGGTGCAGGCCATGCGCGACGGCGCCTATGACTTCCTGTCCAAACCCTATCCCACCGAGCTGCTGCTGGCCGCCATCGACCGCGCGGCCGAAAAACGCCGCCTGGTGCTGGCCAACCGGCGGCTGCGCGAAGCCGCCGCGCAGGCCATGAACGAAGACATGCCCTTCATCGGCGTGACGCCTGCCATGCAGCGTATCAAGCAAACGCTGCGCCACATTGCCGACGCGGACGTGGACGTGCTGATCGAGGGCGAGACCGGCACGGGCAAGGAAGTCGTGGCCACGGTGCTGCACCGCCTGTCGCGCCGGCGCGACCATCCCCTGGTGGCGATCAACTGCGGCGCCCTGCCCGAAACCGTCATCGAATCCGAACTCTTCGGGCACGAAGCGGGCGCCTTCACCGGCGCCCAGAAAAAACGCATTGGGCGCATCGAATACGCCAGCGGCGGCACCCTGTTCCTGGATGAGATCGAAAGCATGCCGCTGGCCGTCCAGGTCAAGCTGCTGCGGGTATTGGAGACCCGCCAGGTCACGCCGCTGGGCACCAATGAAGTCCGCAAGGTGGATCTGCGCGTGGTCGCGGCCACCAAGGCCGACCTGGGCGACCCGGCCATGCGCGAGCGTTTCCGCGAAGACCTGTTCTATCGCTTGAACGTCGTCACCATCCATCTGCCGCCGCTGCGCGAGCGGCGCGAGGACATCCCCCTGCTGTTCGCCCACTTCATCGGCCAGGCGGCGCGGCGCTTCCATTGCGAGGTGCCGCCCGTGACCGACGCCATCCGCCATCACCTGGCCGAACACAGCTGGCCGGGCAATATCCGCGAGCTGGCGCACTTTGCCGAACGCTTCGTCCTGGGCGTGCTCAATCCGCCGCGGGCGGCGGATCCCGCCGAAGCCGGGCTCAGCCTGCCCCAGCGCATGGAGCGCTACGAAGCCGAGATCATCCGCCAGACCCTCGCCGCGCATCGCGGCGAGGTCAAGGCCACGCTGGCCGCGCTGGGCCTGCCGCGCAAGACCTTCTACGACAAGCTGCAACGGCACGGCATCGACCGCCAGGCCTATGCCGCGCCGGACTCAGGCGCCCAATAGCTCGCAAAAGCGCGCCATGTCCACATTGCCGCCGCTGATGATCACCCCCACGCGCTTGCCCGCCAGTTGTTCGCGGGCCTGGCGCGCGGCCGCCAGCCCCAGGCAGCCCGTGGGCTCGGCCACCAGCTTGAGAAACTGCGCCAGATAGCGCATCTCGGCCACCAGCTGGGCATCGCTGACGGTCACGATATCGGTCACGTCGCGGCGGATGATCTCAAAGGTGTAATGGCCCAGGTGCTGGGTCTGCGCGCCGTCGGCGATCGTCTTGGGCGTATCGATGTGCACGATCTTGCCCGAGCGCAGCGACTGCTGCCCATCGTTGCCAGCCTCGGGCTCCACGCCGTAGACCTTGCAGGCCGGCGACAAGGCCTTGGCCGACAGAAGCGAGCCCGACAGCAGGCCGCCGCCGCCCAGACTCACGAACAGGGCATCGAGCTCGCCCACTTCCTCGAACAGCTCCTTGGCCGCCGTGCCCTGCCCGGCAATGACATCCGGATGGTCATAGGGCGGGATCTGGGTCAGGCCCTGCTCTTCGGAAAACTTGCGGCTGATCGCCTCGCGATCCTCGGTATAGCGGTTGTAGAACACCACATTGCCGCCATAGCCCCGGGTGGCCGCGACTTTGGCGGCCGGCGCGTCCTCGGGCATGATGATGGTGGCCGGAATCCCCAGCAGCGACGCCGACAGCGCCACGGCCTGGGCATGATTGCCGGAAGAAAACGCCACCACCCCAGCGCGGCGCTGCGCGGGGTCCAGACGCGACAGCGCATTGAAGCCGCCCCGGAACTTGAAAGCCCCCATGCGCTGCAGGTTCTCGCACTTGATGAACAGCTCCAGGCCGAGCTCCTGGTTCAGGCGGCGCGACGTGGCCACCGGCGTGCGGTGCGCATGGCCCCGCAGGCGTTCGGCGGCAGCCGCCACATCGGCATAGGTGGGAAGATTTTGCATGATCGAAGTCATCTGAAGTTTGGCAAGCATTAACGGAAAGCCCGCCCCGGCGCGCGCCGGGACGCGGCCATCATTTGGCGTCGCTGTACACCGTCGCGCGCGACACGCCCAGATGCTGCGCCACGATTTCCATGGCGCGGCGCACATCCATATACCCTTCTTCCTTGAGCTCGCGCAGCAATTGGCGGCGCTCTTCCGGCTTTAGCGAGCGCGGCGTGCTGGCCAGCCGCGCGGCGAACTGATCGATACGGCCGCGCAAGGCCTGCGCGCCTGGCGGATCCAGCGACTCCTGCGGGGCTGCGCCGTCATCGATGCCGCTGAATTGGCCCAGCATGCTCTGCATGCTGCGAAACAGCGTCAGGTCCACATTCAGGCACAGGGCGGCGACATAATTGCCGCTGCTGTCTTTCAAGCCGATGGACGTGCTCTTGGCCTGGCGCCCGTCGGCGAACTGATTGGCGTAGTTGGACACCACCTGCGGATAATCCGGGTCCGCGATGCGGGCCAGCCCCAGCTCCGTGGTGGGATCGCCCACCTGCCGTCCGGACAAGTTGTTGTGAATGGCCAGGATGGAATGCTGCGGATCGCGCAAATCATGCAGCACAACCTCGCAAAAAGGCGCGAAAGTCCGGCTTACTCCGAGGGCGATATGCTGGAGCTGGTCGAGCAAAGCCTGCTGCTCGGCGGCATGAGGGATCTTGGACATACAGAATATTTGTCTATTTCTAGACTTTTTGTCAAGTCACGGCCTCGCCCCATTCCTGCGCGAAGCGCTCGCAAAACGCCCGCATCCAGGCTTGACCTCGATGTGGTCCAGGGTCTGTCTGAATTATGGTGCAGAACTCAGACCCCCTTCGACCGCCGCCTCATGATTGGCACTTTTTGCGGTTGTCGAATATGCCTGCATGGAACGGCGGTTACATCACGGAAGTCAACTATACCCACGGCTACTACCGGGAGCTCAACCCCCTCTGGCTGAAGTTCGTCATGGCCTATGCCGGCTACGCTTTTCCCGACACCGGCCATGCCTGCGAACTCGGCTTCGGGCAGGGCCTGTCCATCAACATCCACGCCAGCGCATCGGCCTGGCAGTGGCATGGCACGGACTTCAACCCCGCCCAGGTGGGTTTTGCCCACGATCTGGCCAGGCGGGCCGGCCATACCGCCTCGCTGCACGACGATTCCTTCGAAGAGTTCGCCGCGCGCGGCGACCTGCCCGACTTCGACTTCATTGCGCTGCACGGGATCTGGTCCTGGATCCGTGACGAAAGCCGCCACGCCATTCTCGACCTCATCCGCCGCAAGCTGAAAGTCGGCGGCGTGGTCTACATCAGCTACAACGCCCTGTCCGGATGGGCGCCGATGATGCCGATACGCCAGCTGCTGGCCGGCCACGCCCTGCGCTCGGGCGGCGCCGCGCTCGAGCGCGCCCGGCAAGCCCTGGACTTCTGCCAACGGCTGGTCGACAGCGACCCGCTCTACCTGCGCCTCGCCCCGCAGACCAAGGAGCGCCTGGCCGCCATGCGCGAGCAGCCCATGGAATATCTGCTGCACGAGTACTTCAACCGGCAATGGGAGCCCCAATCCTTCTGCGACTTCGCCGGCTGGATGGCCAAGGCCAAGCTCGACTTCGCCTGCAGCGCCGATGCTTTCGACCAGGTCGAGGCCTTGCACACCACGGCCGAACAGCAGACCGTGCTGGGCGAGCTCGCCGACCCCATCCTGCGCCAGGATGTCCGTGACCTGATGCTGGGCAGGAGCTTTCGCAAGGATTGCTGGATCAAGGGCGCGCGGATGCTATCGGCCGGCGAGCGCGACCGCTTGATCGACAGCCAGCGCGTCATCCTGTGCACGCCGCGCGCCCACATCTCCATGACGGTCACCGGCGCCACGCGCGAAGCCACGATGAAGGACGACGTCAATCGACCCTTGCTCGATCTCCTCGAGCGCCACGAGCCCGTCAGCATCGGCGAGCTCCAATCGCAGCTGCTGCCGCAAGGCATCAGCCAGGCCCAGGTCCGAGAAGCCGTCCTGGTGCTGGCAGGCTCCGGCCACCTGCACCCCGTCCAGGACGGCGCCGAACAGGCAAGGCAGCAAGCGCAGGCGCTCAATCGCCACATCCTGGATCAGGGCGACAATATCCTGCAATACCTGGCCAGCCCCGTCACGGGCGGCGGCATCGCCGTGGATCATGTCAGCCGCCTGATGCTCGCGGCGGCGCAGGCGAGCGACAAACCCGAAGACTGGGTGGACTACGCCTGGCAACGGCTGGCCGCCAGCGGGCAGGTCCTCCTGAAAGACGGCCAGACCTTGCCGGACGAAGCCAGCAACCTGGCCGAACTGCGCAGCCTGGCCGACAGTTTCCAGCGCGAACGGCGGCCGCTGCTACGCGCCCTGGGCATTTCGACCCCCGGGATTTCACTAATATGACCGCCGCGGCGGGCGGCCCGCCCTGAAGCCGCCGCCCGCCGCGGGCGCCCGGCCCTCAGCCGGCCAAGGCAGCACACCCCATTGATTTAACGGGTTTTTTTTCATATCGCCCCGGCACGGCGCCGTGGCGGCGGGCGCGCCTGCCGCCACCCCATAATCCTGACAAATATGAAGAATAAATAAATAGAATTTTTCTTATATACGAGGGTAGACGTATAAAGTCGGCGGCCATGCAGCAATCCCGCCGGCCAGTCTGCTTTCGAGAGAAAAAATGAAGGGGAACCCCCAAACCGCCGGTCACCAGCCGGTGCGCGCATCCACTGCCGCTTTCGTCGGTACCATGATCGAGTGGTACGACTTTTATATCTACGCGACCGCCGCCGCGCTGGTCTTCGGCAAGCTGTTCTTCCCCTCCGTTGACGGCTTCTACGGCACGCTGGCCGCCTTCGGCACCTTTGCCGTGGGCTTCTTCGCCCGCCCCTTGGGCGGCGCAGTCTTCGGCCATATCGGCGACCGCATCGGCCGCAAGAAATCCCTGGTCATCACCCTGCTCATGATGGGCACGGTCACCGTGCTCATCGGCCTGCTGCCCACCTACGCCCAGATCGGCGTCTGGGCGCCCATCCTGCTGGTGCTGCTGCGCTTCATCCAGGGCATCGCCGTAGGCGGCGAATGGGGCGGCGCCGTGCTGATGGCCGGCGAACATTCGCCCGACCAGAGCAAGCGCACCTTCTTCGCCTCCTTTGCCCAGCTGGGCAGCCCGGCCGGCCTCATCCTGTCCATGCTGATGTTCAAGCTCGTCACCGCCATGGATGACGCCGCCTTCATGAGCTGGGGCTGGCGCGTGCCCTTCCTGTTCAGCGCCGCGCTGCTGGTCGTGGGCTTCGCCATCCGCCTGAGCGTGAAAGAATCGCCCGACTTCCTGGCCGAACAAGAAAAGAAGGCCAAGCAAGCCGCCGCCAAGGCCGCCGAAGAGAAAACGCCGCTCATGGAAGTGCTGCGCGGCGCGCCCGGCCTGCTTGCGCTGGCGGTCGGCGCCAATGTGCTGGGCATTGCCGGCTTCTACTTCACCAACACCTTCATGCTGGCCTACACCACGCAATACGTCGGGCTGTCGCGCGCCGTCATCCTCGACTCGCTGCTGCTGGTGTCCATCATGCAGTTCTTCATCACCCCGCTGTCGGCCTATATCGCGAGCAAGATCGGCAACCGCCGCTTCCTGCTGATCACCTCCTTCCTGTCCATTCTCACGCCTTACGTGATGTTCAACCTCGTGGACATGGGCTCGCGCACCTCGCTGACGCTGGGCGTGGGCACCGCCGTGCTGTTCATGGGCGCCTATTACGCCGTGATCGCCGGCTATGTCAGCGACAGCTTCCCGACCCGGATCCGCTACACCGGCATCTCGATGGCCTACCAGCTCTCCGGCGCCATCTTCGGCGGCCTGACGCCCATCCTGGGCACCATCCTGGCCCAGAAGTTCCAGGGCCACTGGTGGCCGCTCGCCCTGCTCTTCTCGGCCATCTCGCTGCTGTCGATGCTGTCGGTGGTCTTCCTTGCCAATCGCCGCCACGGCGGCGCCGTCTAAGCTGTTCTGGAACACGCCATGAAAGCCTTCTATCATCCCGACCAGAAACTGCATCATCCGCAAACCTACTTCTCGCGCGGCATGATGCGCACGCCGCAAGAAGTGCCGTCCCGTCTGGACGCCCTCGTCGAAGGCGTGCGCAAGCTCAAGTTCGACGTCATCGAACCCGCTGACGCCGGCGCCGGCGCCATCAGCGCCGTGCACTCGCTGGACTATCTGCGCTTTCTGCAGGAAGCCCACGCCCGCTGGAAACAACTGCCCGACGACTGGGGCAATGAAGTCGTCTCCAACATCTTCGTGCGCGAGCCCAACGCCCTGCGCGGCGTGCTGGCCCAGGCGGCCCGCTACCTGGCCGACGGCAGCTGCCCCGTCGGGCCCAACACCTGGCGCTCGGCCTACTGGGCCGCGCAATGCGCCATCAGCGGCGCCCAGGCGCTGCTCGACGGCGACCGCCAGGCCTATGCCCTGTGCCGCCCGCCCGGCCACCACGCCCGCCGCGATGCGGCCGGCGGCTTCTGCTACCTGAACAACGCGGCCATCGCGGCCCAGATGCTCACCCGCCAATACAAGCGCGTGGCCATCCTGGACACCGACATGCACCATGGCCAGGGCATCCAGGAAATCTTCTACGAACGCAGCGACGTCCTCTACGTCTCCATCCACGGCAACCCGGAGAACTTCTACCCCGTCGTGGCCGGCTACGAAGACGAACGCGGCGCCGGCGAAGGCCTGGGCTACAACATCAACCTGCCCATGCCGCATGGTTCGCCCGAAGCCGTCTTCTTCGACCGCCTGGACCAGGCGCGCCGCGCCATCGAGCTCTTCCAGCCCGACGCGCTCGTGCTCTCCCTCGGTTTCGACGTCTTCGAAAAAGACCCGCAGGCCATGGTCGCGGTCAGCTCCGACGGCTTTGACCGCCTGGGCCAGACCGTCGGCGCCTTCGGTCTGCCGACCTTGATCGTCCAGGAAGGCGGCTACTATATCGAAGGTCTCGAAAACAACGCCGAGCGCTTCTTCACCGGCCTGGCCCGCGCCTGACACGCGGCCCGGCAAAGAAAAAGGCGGCCTCGGCCGCCTTTTTCTTTGCACATCCCTGCCCTATGTCCACCGCGCGCAAGACAAACACCTCACCGCTGGCTCCCGAACGCATGGACTGGAACCTGCTGCGAACCTTTATGTTTGTCGTGCAGGAGCGCGGCATCAGCCGCGCCGCCACGGCCCTGCACCTGAGCCAGCCCGCCGTCAGCCAGGCCCTCAAACGCCTGGAAACCGCCGTGGGCGGGCTGCTCCTCTACCGGCGCAACGGCGAATTCCGCCTGACCGGGCTGGGCGAAGAAATCTACCAACTGGCGCGCGACATGTATGGCATGGTCGCCCGCATCGACGAGGCCGCTGCCCAGGAACAGGATGAAGTCGCCGGCCCCCTGCGCCTGCTGGTCATGAGCAAGATCCAGAGCGCCGCCTATGACGACTTCCTCTGCCAATTCCATCGGCGCTATCCCAAGGTCGAATTCGACGTCGACGTCATGCAAAGCGCCGCCATCCTCGACACACTCAGCAAACGCCTGCCCGCGCTGGGCCTGTGCCTGTGCCGCAAAGAGATCGACAACCTCGAACGGCGCCTCTTTCTGCGCCATCGCTACGTCCTGGTCTGCGGCCGCAACCATCCCCTCTTCTCGCGCCGCCACGTCCAGCTCGACGAATTGCGCGACCAAAGCTTTGTCTGCTTTGCCAGCGACCAACTCGGCGACACCCTGTCGCCGCTGACTATCTTCCGCGACCAGGAAGGCTTTACCGGCCGCATCGTCGGCACCTCCGCCTACGTCGAAGAAATCCGCCGCATGGTCATCGCGGGCATGGGCCTGAGCTGCCTGCCCGAACACCTCATCGGCCAGGACGTCCTGGCGGGCGACCTCAAACGCCTGCCGCCCGAGCAGGCCATCGCCGAAATCGACGTCTTTCTCGCTTGGCACAAAGAACGCAAACTCAGCGCCGCCGAACAAGCCTTTGTCCTCGCCTTCCAGCGCTTCCTGGATCGCACCCCACTGGAAATGCGCGCCGGCTAGCGGCCGGGCCTTGCCGCGGCCGTCGCCCGAGGTGTCAGACACCGAGTGGCAGGGTGGTTCGGTGCGGGCCGGCGCATCAAGGTGTCTGACACCGCCCGAGCCGGCGCCGCCCGCATTGGCGTATCGCGGCGACTGACGGCGAAGGCGTTGTGGCGGCCGCC